>NZ_JBITLY010000015.1:0-42318 GCF_044465725.1 Streptomyces sp. NPDC049541
AGCCGAGAGTGGGGGAGCGTGCAGCTGCAAGGCGGAGGAGGCTGTGACATCAGCCGCGGCCGCGGCGGGCGACGCGGAGCGATGGGGGCCCCTCCCGCTCGAGCGAATTCGAGAGTGGGGGAGAGTGACGACAACGCCGCTGCGGGTCAATACACCTAGGCCGCGCCGCCCTTGGTGTCGCGGTCCTCGTCGACGATCTCGGCGTCGACCACGCCCTCCTCGTCCTGCGGTGAGGTGTGCTGTTCGGTGCCGCCGGCGGAGGCGCCCTGGTCGGCCTGGGCGTACATGGCCTGGCCCATCTTCTGGCTGACGGTGGCGAGTTTCTCGACGCCGGTGCGCAGCTCGTTGGTGTCCGCGTTGCGTTCCAGCAGGCCCTTGAGTTCCGTGGCCGCCGTCTCCACCTCCGACTTGGTGTCGGCGGGGATCCGCTCCTCGTTCTCCCGGATGAACTTCTCGGTCTGGTAGACGAGTTGTTCGGCCTGGTTGCGGGTCTCGGCGGCCTCGCGGCGCTTGCGGTCCTCCTCGGCGTACTGCTCGGCCTCCCGCATCATGCGGTCGATGTCGTCCTTGGGGAGCGCGGAGCCGCCGGTGACGGTCATCTTCTGTTCGCGTCCGGTGGCGAGGTCCTTGGCCGAGACATGCATGATGCCGTTGGCGTCGATGTCGAAGGCGACCTCGATCTGCGGGACGCCGCGCGGGGCCGGGGGCAGCCCCGTGAGATCGAAGACGCCCAGCTTCTTGTTGTATGCGGCGATCTCGCGTTCGCCCTGGTAGACCTGGATGCCCACCGAGGGCTGGTTGTCGGTGGCGGTGGTGAAGATCTCCGAACGCCGGGTCGGGATCGTCGTGTTGCGCTCGATGAGCTTCGTCATGATGCCGCCCTTGGTCTCGATGCCGAGGGACAGCGGGGTGACGTCGAGGAGCAGGACGTCCTTGACGTCGCCGCGGATGACGCCCGCCTGGAGGGCCGCGCCGACGGCCACGACCTCGTCGGGGTTGACGCCCTTGTGCGGGTCCTTGCCGGTGAGTTCCTTGACCAGGTCGGTGACCGCGGGCATCCGGGTGGAGCCGCCGACGAGGATGACGTGGTCGACCGCGGACAGTTTGATGCCGGCGTCCTTGACCGCCTGGTGGAAGGGGGTCTTGCAGCGGTCGAGGAGGTCGGCGGTGAGCTCCTGGAACTGGGCGCGGGTCATCTTCTCGTCGAGGTGCAGCGGCCCCTCGGCGGAGGCGGTGATGTAGGGGAGGTTGATCGTCGTCTCGGACGAGCTGGACAGCTCGATCTTGGCCTTCTCGGCGCCCTCTCGCAGCCGCTGCACGGCCATCTTGTCGCCCGCGAGGTCGATGCCGTACTGCCCCTTGAACTTCTTCACCAGGTGCTCGACGATCCGCTGGTCCCAGTCGTCGCCACCCAGGTGGGTGTCGCCGTTGGTCGCCTTGACCTCGATGACGCCGTCGCCGATCTCCAGGAGCGACACGTCGAAGGTGCCGCCGCCGAGGTCGAAGACCAGCACGGTCTGCTCCTCGCCGCGGTCGAGGCCGTAGGCGAGGGCGGCGGCCGTGGGCTCGTTGATGATCCGCAGGACCTTCAGGCCGGCGATCTCCCCGGCTTCCTTGGTGGCCTGCCGCTGGGAGTCGTCGAAGTACGCCGGTACGGTGATCACCGCGTCCGTGACGTCCTCGCCGAGGTAGGACTCCGCGTCCCGCTTCAGCTTCTGCAGCACCCGCGCGGACAGTTCCTGCGCCCGGTAGCGGGTGCCGTCCACGGAGCCCTGCTCGGGAAAGCGCCAGCTCGCGTCGCCCATGTGCCGCTTCACGGAGCGGGCGGTCCGCTCCACGTTGGTCACGGCCTGCCGTTTCGCGACCTCCCCGACGAGCACCTCGCCGTTCTTGGCGAAGGCCACGACCGACGGTGTGGTCCTGGCCCCCTCCGCATTCGCGACGACGGTGGGTTCGCCGCCCTCCAGCACGGCCACCACCGAGTTCGTGGTCCCCAGATCGATCCCGACCGCACGTGCCATCTCCGTCCCCTTCCGCCAGGGCACTCCTCACACACCAGCACAAAACTTGAGTGCTCTGTTGTCAATGCCGCGTACTTCGGGTACCCGGAAACGACGGTGCCGCGCCCCCTGTCCCGGGGGCGCGGCACCGAACGACGTCAGGGACGCGGGTGGGTGTCAGGCCAGCTTGGCCGACAGGGTGATCGTCGTGCCGGTGAGGGCCTGGCTGACCGGGCAGTTCTTCTTGGCGTCCTCGGCGGCGGCGACGAAGGCGTCGTTGTCGATGCCGGGGACCGTGCCCTCGACGGTCAGGTGGATGCCGGTGATCCCCTCACCCGGCTGGAAATTCACGTCGGCCGAGGTGATCAGCTTGGTGGGCGGGGTGCCGGCGCCGGCCAGGGCGTGCGACAGCGCCATGGAGAAGCAGCTGGAGTGGGCGGCGGCGATCAGCTCCTCCGGGCTGGTCTTCCCGTTCGCGTCCTGGGAGCGCGAGGCCCAGGTGACGGGCTGCTCGGCGATGGCACCGGAGGAGTCGAAGGAGACGACACCGTTGCCCTCGAGCAGGTTGCCTTCCCAGACGGTGTGTGCGGAGCGCGTGGTTGCCACGATGAATCCCTTCGAATTCTGGCTGTTCCTTTACGAGACCATCCGATCACATTCCGGCTCACTGCACCCGGAACACCGGCCCACGCGCGGTGAACGGCAGCCGCGCCCCCTGCGGGATCAGATACGCGTGCTCGCGCCGCACCCGCAGGACGTCGCACCAGCCGTCCGTGATGACGAGGACGGGCGCGCCCGGCGGGAAGTCGTCCGCGCGGTGCAGGAGGTCGATCCCGAGCTGCAGGACCGTACCGCCGCGGCCGTGGACGCGGACCCGGCCGGCGATCTCCGTGACCGGCACGAAGCCCGCGTCGTGCGGGGCCGTGTCGCAGAAGATCACACGGGCGGCCGGGACGTCGCGGGCCTCGGCGTAGGAGGCGATGGCGCCGAGGGCCTTGCCGAGGAGGGTGCGGTCCATGGATCCGGAGGTGTCCAGGACGACGCCGAAGGTGCACCGGGCGATCTCCTCGGGCGGGAAGTAGCGGCCGGCGCGCGGGATGTCGGGGGTCGAGGACTGGCGGCGCGAAGGGCGCGCGTAGGTCCGTACGGGCTGTGGGCTCGGCACGAACTCGTCGAACCAGCGGGCCAGTCGGGCGTCCCAGGGCAGGGGCGGGTGGCTGAGGGTGCGGATCTCCTCGACCAGGCCGCCGGGGAGGAAACCGCGCCCCTGCTGCTGGTGCAGGTCCAGGCCCTGGCTCAGGCCCCGGCGGTAGAACTCGTCGAGGTCGACGTACGCGCCGGGCGGGCCCAGCGGGCCGCCGAGCATGTCGCCGCTGCCCTTGCCGCGCAGGGTGGACAGACGGCGCATGCGGCGCAGGTCGCCGGCGAGACGGTCGTAGACCTCCTCGGAGGACAGGCCGGTGAGGGCCGGGTCGTGCAGAAGGCCCTCCGGCATGGTGCCGACCTGCATCTCCTGCAGCCAGCCGTTGATCACGTAGTCGCAGGCGATGTTGAAGAGGTAGTGGTCGCGGGTGCCGCAGCGGTCGCCGTGGCGCAGGGCGGCGTGCAGCATCTCGTGGGCCAGGATGAACCGCCATTCCTCGTCGTCGAAGCGGCGCAGCGGGTTGATGTAGATCTCGCCGGCGTCGGCGTTCACCGCGGCCACGGAGATGCCGTGCGCGCGGGCGAGTTCGGCGTCGGCGACGAGGGTGATGCCTGCCGCGATGCCGCCGAGCAGCGGGTAGGAGGAGATGAACCAGCTCAGGGCCCGCTCCCAGGGGCGCTGCGGGGTGACTTCCCCGCTGAGGGAGTCGCGGCGACCACCGGCCATGTCCATCGCTGCGGACACGGTCCGGGTCAGGGCGGTGGCGAACGCCAGCTGGTGGTCCGGGGGCCGGCTGTAATATCCGTGCCAGGTCAGGAGCAGCTGGTCGGGCTCGCCGCCGGCCGTGCCGCAGCGCTCGTACGCGGGCGGGAGCCCGTCCCGCCGCCAGCGCGCGGCGAGTTGCTCCTCGTCGCCGTCGGGGTAGGAGGCGGGCAGGCCCTCGGGGGTCTCGCCGATGGTGAAGTTCAGCAGGAAGCGGTTGACGACGACGCAGCGTGCGGCGAGCTCGTGGCGGTCCGGCTGGGTGCGCTCGCCCTTGGCCGCCGGGACGTGTCCGAAGCCGAGGTGCAGGACGGCGTGGGCGAGGGCCCAGGCCCAGGCGGCGGGTTCGGCGAGCCGGTGCGGATGGACGTGCAGGTCGGCGTCGGAGTCGACGACCACGAGCCCGTCGCGGGGCGCGATCTTGCACTCCTCGTCGCGGCAGACGTCGAACTCCACGGCCGCGAGGGCCGGGTTCGCCTTCACCAGCGCCATCCCCTCGGCGAACGCCTCGGCCGCGAGGTCCCGCTTCTTCTGCCCCTTGCCCCTGGTACGGCTCACCGCCGCGCCTCCACCAGCCGGGGCATGTCCCGGGCGGCCTCGATGAGGAACCACGAGGGCAGGACGGGGTTGCCGTCGGTGTCGGAGGCGATGACGGTCTGGGCGACCTCGACGGAGATCTCGGCGAGCTGCACCAGCAGCGACTTGGCGCGGTACGCGGTCTGCCGGCCGTTCGCCGACATGTGCTCCTTGCTGACCGGGAGTTCCTTGATCAGGCGGCCGCGGAAGGACTCGGCGAGGTAGTAGAGCAGGTCGCGGTCCTCGATGCGGTTCGGCCAGCGGGCGTCGCCCTTGATGATCGCCTCGATGCCGAACTGGCTGCGCACGATCTTGACGTAGCCGCAGAAGGCCATGGCGTGCGCGGGCGTCAGCGTGCCGTGCGCGAGGACCTTCAGCGTCTCCTCGTCGAGGCCCTGGCCGAAGGAGTGCAGCGCGTCGGAGAGCATGTGCCAGGAGCGGGGCGTGGAGAAGGGCTCCTCGGTCTTCGGCGGCCTGGACCACAGGTGGTCGGGCCGGTCGGTGAGGTGGTCGAGGATCCACGGGTGGATGTCGTTGTTCGCCGCCCAGGTCAGCCAGTCCTTGGCGGAGGCCTCCAGATGGACGTGGGCGAGACGGTTGACGAGGGCGGAGGCGACGGGCCGGGCGAGCGCGTTGTCGGTGGCCCGGTTGCCGGCGCCGATGACGATCGATCCCTTCGGCAGCTCGTAGTTGCCGATCCGGCGGTCGAGGATCAGGGAGTAGAAGGCCTTCTGGACGTCCGGGGTGGCCGCGTTGAGCTCGTCCAGGAACAGGCAGTACGGCTCGTCGCGGGCGATCGCCTCCGGCGGGCAGAACACCGACCGTCCGTCGCGGATCTGCGGAACGCCGATCAGGTCCTCCGGCGCGAGCTGGGTGCCGAGCAGGCTCACGCACTCCAGACCCAGCGACCCGGCGAAGTCCCGCACCAGGGAGGACTTTCCGATGCCGGGGGCGCCCCAGATGAAGACCGGCCGAACGGTGGCGAGGCCGAGAAGCAGTTCGGGGATACGGGCGGGAGTGACGGACACGGCAGCCTGCAAGAGGCGTCCCTTCGGGGTGTTCGAGCGGTTTGCGACTCGAACAGTGTGTGCGTACGGCCCCGGCGGCGCAGCCGAATTTCAGGCGGCCCGCTCTGCCTCGTCCTCGTCGGTGACCGGCACCTGAGGGCCGTCCGTCTCGCGCAGCCAGCGGCGCAGTACCCGGTGGACCTGCTCGGCGCCGGTCAGCTCCTCGCCGTCCTCGAGGGGCGCCGAGAAGACGAGCGGGGACAGCAGGAACGGTCTGCTCTGCGCGCCGCCCAGCCCGCCGTGCGAGCCGATCTGTTCCTCGAAGGCGAGGACCTCGCCGTCGGCCGGGTCGTGGAAGGAGTTGACCATGATGTCGGCGGTGTGCGGGAAGGAGTGGGTGCGGCGCACGGCGTCGGCGGCACCGGGGCCGAACGCCTCCAACGGGCCCGGTCTGTCGTCGAGTTGGCCGAGGGGTATCTCCGCGCCGTACGCGCCCAGCACCACCCCGCCGTGCTCCTCGCTGCGGACGAGCAGGAAGCCGACGCCCGGATGGTTGGCGAGCGTGGTCAGCAGGGCGGGGTGGCGGGCGTCGATCTCCTCCTTGCTCATCCGGTGCGGCACGTCCGGGAAGGAGACCAGGCCGAGGTTGCCGGAGGCCAGTACGAGCGGCTCCGAGCGGCGGGAGGGGCGGTGCCGCTCGCCGCCTTCCTCCACGGGTCTGCGCAGCGCGGCACGCACGGCGGCGCGGGCCTCGGCCCCGCTGTGGGTGCGCTGCGCCCTGCGCGGCACGGGCAGCCCGCAGCCCGCCCGCACCAGATCGCCGAGACCGAGGCCGTAGCGGGCGCGGAAGGTCTCGCCGGGGCTCTGGCCGTGGTCGGACAGGACGACGATGCGGTACGGCCGCGGGGCGTGCTCGGCGACGTTCGCGATCAGCGCGAGGGCTCGGTCCAGGCGTTCGAGGACCTTCTCCGCGTCGCGGCTCGTCGGCCCGGAGTGGTGCGCCACTTCGTCGTACGCCACCAGGTCGGCGTAGACGGCGGTGCGTCCGGCGAGCATGTCGCCCATCACCGCGGCGACGACGACGTCGCGTTCGACCACGGTCGCGAAGGCGCGGACGAAGGGGTAGAGGCCGCCGCGTGAGACGCGCGGGCGCTGCCTCCTGATCCGGGCCCGGGTGGACTCGCCCATCTCGCGGCCGACTTCGGCGACGAAGGACATGGCGGTGCGCACGGCGTTGGCCGGGTCGGAGAAGTACGCGAAGTAGCCGGCCCTGGACCGGTTCTCCCGGCCGCGGCGGCGGGTGGCGATCGACAGCACCAGGGCCTGCTCGTCGGCGCCGCCGCCGAAGAGGTTGCCGCGGCTCGCGCCGTCGGCGGTGAGCAGGCCGCCGTCGCCGGTGCGCTCGACGGCCCGGCGCTGGAGTTCGGCGGCGCTGGTCGGCCGGTTGCAGACCATCACCTCGCGGGTGTCCTTCTCGTACCAGCGGAACGCCGGGACGTCGTGGTTGCTGCCGTGCAGGATGCCGAGCTGGCTGGCGCCGGTCTGGCTGGACCAGTCGGTGCGCCAGGGCGTGAGCCGGTGGGTGGTCCCCAGCCACTGGGCGACGGTGGGCATCACGCCCTTGCCGACCGCGGCCAGCAGGACGTCGTGGCCGACGCCGTCGAGTTGCAGGAAGACCGTGCCGGGGGCGGACGGGCCGGGCGGCAGACGTCTGCGGCGGCGGTCGGCGAGGCGGTAGAGGCGCCGCCGGTAGGCGTCGTCGTCGCGCACGGCCAGGGCGGCGCCGGTCGCGGAGGCCACGGCGGACATCACGGCGGCCACCACCACGGCCGTCTCCGGGGCCGCCTCGGCGCTGCTGGCCGGATTGAGCCGCAGGGCGACCAGCAGCAGCGACCCGTTCAGGACGAAGACGAGCACTCCCAGCACCAGCGCCGGCACGAGCAGCAACAGCCGCACCAGCAGCGGCCAGACCAGGGCGGACAGCACACCGAACGCGCCGGCGCCGAACGCGGCGGTGACGGCGATGTGGGTGGCGCTCTCGCCGTCGGCGGACTGCAGGCGGAAGTCCGGCAGGATCCCCGCGAGCACGAGCATGGTGACCGTGGAGACCGCCCACACCGCGACGCTCCGCCCCGTCTGACTGGCGGCCCGCCGCCATCGCCCGCCACGCACGCCCAGCCCACCTCACGTCCGGACCCGTCGTCGGTGCGGGCCTGTACTTCAGACTGTCACACGGGTCGGACAATGCGGTCCGTCACCGGGAGCGGAGGCTCAGCGCCCGTCGTAGCCGGCCGTCGGCATCGACAGCCGCCGGTGCACCCGGGCCTTCATCTGAGCGTCGTAGCAGGGCTCCTCGAACCCGACCGTCTCCACCCGCACCCCGCGCCGGGCGCACTCCGCGGTGAACTCCTCGGCGGACGACAGCGCGCTCTCCAGCACCCGGCGGCTGGGCGCCACGAACAGGTCCGTCCCCGGCCGGACGCCGTCCCACAGCACACTGTGGTCGGGCCGCAGTCCCCGCACCAGCAGCTCCCGGCTGACGATGTAGCCCCGCTCGGCGGCCCAGCGTGCGCACATCGCGTGCTGGCTGCGCGAGTCCACCAGGAAGGGATCGTCGTCCAGCTCCTGCAGCGGCGTCAGACTCGCGATCGCCGTGACCCGCACCGGTCCCATGGCGTCCCCCTCACCTCCGGGTTTCGGCGCCGACCCTACTCCTGCCCGTAGGCTTCGGGGAGTCGCGCGAAGGAGGCAATGAGGTGCCGGTGGAGATCACCTGGTGGGGTCACGCGACCTGTACGGTCGCGGACTCGGGCGTACGGCTGCTCACGGACCCGCTGTTCGCGCGCCGTCTCGCCCATCTCCGCCGCCGTCGCGGGGCGCTGCCGCCGCCCGGCGCCTGGCGTGCGGATGTGGCGCTGGTGTCCCATCTGCACGCCGACCACCTGCATGTTCCGTCGCTGGAGCGGCTCGCCGAGGGTACCCGCCTGCTGGTGCCCCGGGGCGCGCCCCGGGCCGTGCCGGGACTGCGCCGGCTCAGCCATCTCACGGTGAGCGAGGTGGCGCCCGGGGACCGGGTGACGTTCGGTGACGTGGTCGTACGGGCCGTTCCCGCATGGCACGACGGGCGGCGGCTGCCGCTCGGGCCGCATCGCTCGCCCGCTCTGGGCTATGTGATCGAGGGCGAGGCGCGGACGTACTTCGCCGGGGACACGGGGCTGTTCGACGCGATGGAGCAGGAGGTCGGGCCGGTCGACGTGGCGCTGTTGCCGGTGGGCGGCTGGGGGCCCTACCTCGGCACCGGCCATCTGGATGCGGGCCGGGCGGCCCAGGCGCTGGCCCGGCTGGCCCCGCGCAGCGCGGTGCCGGTGCACTACGGCACGTACTGGCCGATCGGGATGGACGCCGTGCGCCCCCATGAATTCCACGCGCCCGGGGACGAGTTCGTGCGCCTCGCGGCGGAGCACGCGCCGGATGTCGAGGTGCACCGGCTCGGGCACGGGGAGAGCGTGCGCCTGGAGGTCGCTCGGTGACCTGGCTTGCCGCTACGGCGGCGATCGTGCCTCCGGAGTCGACCCAGCGGGCGATCGGCTATCCGTCGCTGTTTCTGCTGGTGCTGTTCGGGGCGCTGGTGCCGGTGATTCCCACGGGGGCGCTGGTGAGTTCGGCGGCCGTAGTGGCCTTTCACCAGACGGCGCCGTTCGCGTTGGCGCTGGTGTTCGTGACGGCGTCGCTGGCGGCGTTCCTCGGGGATGCGGCGCTGTACTGGCTCGGGCGGCGCGGGATGCGGTCGAAGAACGGGTCGCGGTGGCTGAAGGCGATTCGGTCGCGGGCGCCGGAGGAGCGGCTTGCGCAGGCGCAGTCGAAGTTGGCGGAGCACGGGGTTGCGGTGCTGGTGCTTTCCCGGCTGGTGCCGGCCGGGCGGATTCCGGTGATGTTGGCCTGTCTGGTGGCCGAGTGGCCGTTGCGGCGGTTTGCGCGGGGCAACTTGCCGGCGTGCCTGGCTTGGGCTGCGACGTACCAAGTGATTGGGATTCTGGGTGGGTCCCTGTTCCCGGAGCCTTGGGAAGGCGTGGTGGCGGCGGTTGTGTTGACCGTGGTGATCAGTGTGGTGCCGAGTGTGTGGAAACGGGTTCGGTCTGCCGGGTGAGGGTACGTTGCGGGGCGCGGGTTGATTGTGGCTTGTCGCGCTCACGCGGCGGAGCCGCATATCGATACGGCCCCGCGCCCCTGGGTAGCTCCGGGCACCCCTAGTCGGTCAGTACCCGCGCTCCCCCTACCGGCAGATCCCACAGGTTCTCGCGGGCCAAGCCTGCCTTCTCCCAAGCCGTTCGCACCCGCGTGAGCGGCTCGAGTACCGGCTCCGCCGACAGTACGAACGTGCCCCAGTGCATGGGGGCCATCCTCTGTGCTCCCAGGTCCTGGGCCGCCCGTACCGCCTCCTCCGGGTCGCAGTGGACGTCGCTGAGCCACCAGCGGGGGTCGTAGGCGCCGATGGGGAGGAGGGCGAGGTCGATGCCCGGGTGGCGTTCGCCGATCCGGGAGAACCAGTGGCCGTATCCCGTGTCGCCCGCGAAGTAGACGCGCCGGCCGTCGGGGGCCGTCAGGACCCAGCCGCCCCACAGGGAGTGGCAGGCGTCGGTGAGGGTGCGCTTAGACCAGTGGTGGGCGGGGACGAAGTCGAAGCGGACGCCGCCGAGTTCGGCCGCCTCCCACCAGTCCAGTTCGGTGACGTTGGTGAAGCGGCGGCGGTGGAACCAGCGGGCGAGGCCTGCCGGGACGAACACCGGGGTGGTGCGCGGGAGTCGGCGCAGGGTGGGGGCGTCCAGGTGGTCGTAGTGGTTGTGGCTGATGACGACCGCGTCGACGGGCGGCAGGGACTCCCAGGGGACTCCGACCGGGGTGATACGGGCGGGCGTGCCGAGGATGCGGCGGGACCATACGGGGTCGGTGAGGACGGTCAGACCGCCGATCCGGATGACCCAACTGGCGTGTCCCGCCCAGGAGACGGCGACGGTACGGGCGTCGACGCGGGGCAGCGGAGCGGGTTCGAAGGGGAGCCGGGGGATGTCGGCCAGGCCCTCGCGCCCAGGGCGGATGGAGCCCTCCCGGGCGAAGCGTGCCATGGCTTTCAGGCCGGGCAGCGGGGCGGTCAGGCGGTCGTGGAAGGTGCGCGGCCACACCCGGCGCTCGCCCAGCGGGCGGGGTTCGGCGAGCGGCGGAAGGGCAGGGGCCAACCTTGGCCCGGACGCCGTCCCGTCGACTTCCCGGGTGGTCGTGCTCGTGCTCGTGGTGGTGGTCGACTCGGACTGTTGCGTCATCGAGGAGGCTCCCATCGCTGAGCGTCGTCGCGGAGATCGTCGAAGACCGACTTCACATGGCTCAACGCGCGTTGCACATGTGGCAGTTCCAACGGCGTGGGTGATGTGAGACATTCCGCGCGTTCCTCGTCCGTGCGGCCCAGCAGCGGGCCGGTGGACAGACGGACGCGCAGGGCGCCGAGTTCGTCGCCGAAGCGGTGGCCGCCCGGTGCGGGCATGCCGAGCCGGGCGGCGAGGAAGTCCTCCAGTTCCTGTGCGTCGCCGACGCCGTGCTCGGAGAGTGCGGAGCGCAGCGGGCCGAGGTCGGCGTAGAGGTGGCGGCCGGCCTGCGGGGGGCGGGACAGGGCGCCCGCCGCGACGACCGCCGCGTGCAGGGCGGCGGCCACGCGCGCGTGCAGGCGCACGGCTGCCGCCACGCGCGCGGTGACCGGCTCCGGCTCCCCGAGCGCGTAGGCGGCCGGGGCGGCGAGGGGGCCGGCGATGCGGGCGCCGAGCGCGGTGAGCACGTCGAGCACGCGCGCGTGGAGGTCACCGCCCGTTTCGCCCTCCGGGAAGCGGGCCACCGCGGCCGGCCAGCCGGGCGGCAGCAGCGCGCCCGCCAGGTCGGTGACGACGGTGACCCGGTCGGGCAGCATCTCGGCGGGGCTGAGCAGCACGGTCTCGTGCCGAGCGTGCAGGGTGTCGCGCCAGGTCTCGTCGCTGACCAGGTGCAGTCCCTCCCCGGCGGCGGCCTCCACGCACTCGTGCAGGAACTCGGGCGGGGCGACCGTGGCCGTCGGGTCGTCGGCGACCGACAGCACGAGCAGCCGCGGGTCACCGCCCTCGGCGCGCACCCTGCGCACGGTCTCCAGGAGAGCGTACGGATCCGGGACGCCACCGCACTCGGCGGGCGTCGCCACATGGAAGACGGGCCTGCCCAACAGGCGTGCGTACGGCGCCCACCAGGCCGCGCAGGGCCTCGGCACCAGGACGTCACCGCCGAGTGCGGCGGTCAGCGCCAGCAGCAGGGCGGGGGCGCCGGGGCCTGCGGCCACGCGGTCGGGGGCGCCGGACAGGCCGCGCCGCTCCCAGTAGCCGCACGCGGCCTCGATCAGCTCGGGTCCGCCACCGACCGGCTCCCCGTCGGCCCGTGCGGCGGCCGCGGCGAGCACGGCGGTGAGCTCGGGCGGCACGGGCAGCCCGTCCTCGGGCAGCGGCGGCCCGTAGCGGACGGGGCCGTGGCCTTCCGGGTCCGTCCGCCGCATGCGTGCCTCCGCGCAGTCCTGTGCCGTGTCCGTCGCCGTGCTCCGAGTACCCAGAGTGCCGCTGTCGCATCCCAGTGCGCACGGGTTACGTCGGGCGCCCGGCGGGTCAGCGGTCCCAGACGGAGTCCTTCGGCCACAACCGGTAGGTGGCGGCGCCCAGTGCGCAGGCGATCAGGAGGCCGCCGGCGACGAGGGCGGGCACGGAGTCGGAGAAGGTGCCGCCCGCACCGGCCTCCACCCCGTGCTGCAAGCCGTTCTGCGGGTCGTGCTCGCGCCCGTTCTGCAGGCCCGCGCCGCCGCAGGCGTCGGAGTTCGGCTCGGTGCAGGGCTTGCCTTGGTCATGGCCGCCGCCGTCCCCGACATCGCCGCCGCCGACAGCACCGCCGCCGAGATCGGCGCCCTCACCGCCGCCGTTGTCCCCGCGTCCGCCGCCACCTCCGCCGTCGTCACCGCGCCCGCCGCCGCTGTCGCCGGCCGCACCGCCGTCGCTCCCGCTGTCACCGGGCACGGCACCGTCGCTGCCGTCGCCGCGGTGCACACGGGAAGCGTCGCTCCATGTCTTGCCCTTGGTCCCGGGCGCCGCCGCGCAGGTGCCGTCGACCCTCGCGGGGTTCCCGCTCCTGGCGTGGGTCTGTGAGACGGCGTCGAGGGTGGCGGGCGGCCGTCCGCCGGTGGCTTCGCAGGCGACCGAGACGGTGACGCTGCCGCCCGGGGAGACGCTTCTCGGGCCGGCCTCTGCGGCCGAGTCCGCGTAGGCGGCCGAGGCGAAGCCGAGGGTGGCACCGGCCAGGGCTGCGACGGACAGGACACGGGCGGTGCGAGGCATGGGGAGGGCTCCTTCGACGGTGACTTCTCAGGAGCACGGAGTCGTGCCCCATAGCCCATCACAGCCCGTGCGGCGGCCAGGCGCGCGCGGCCGAGCCCCATTCGCGCTACAGGGACGGCCGAGCGGGTGACACGGCCCGCCGCCTCGCCCAGGGCCCAGGAGCCCGGTGCACGGGACTCAGTTCAGCAGCGCGGCCAGCTCCCTCTCCAGCCCCCGCCCCCGCCGTTCGACCACCGCCGCCGCCACGTCGGACAGCTTGCGGTTGCTGCCCTGTGAGAGGCGGCGCAGCACCCCGAACGCGGCGTCGGCGTCGCAGCCCAGTACGTGCATGACGATGCCGCAGGCCTGGTCGACGAGGGGACGGGAGCGCAGGGCGGTGCCGAGCTGGTCGAGTTCCGTGAGCGCGGCGCGGTAGGAGCGGTCGCGGACCAGACAGGTCGTGGCGAGGTCGCCGAGCGCCCGGGCGGGCCCGTGCGGGGCGTCCTCCAGGGCGCCGGGCCGGAAGCTGTAGAGGCTCAGCGTCACCGAAAGGCCGGAGCGCCGGAAGGGCAGTGTCACGCTGGAGCGCACCCCGGAGTCGAGCGCGAGGGCCCGGTAGTCGGGCCAGCGGTCCTCGCGCAGCAGATCGGAGCAGCGGGCGGGCTCCCCGCGTTCCAGGGCGGCCGGGATGGGCCCGTCCCCGGAGCGCAGCTGCACGGCGACGAGCGGGGCGAGGTCGGGATGGGTGACGGCCGCGGGACGCTCGTTGCCGCCCTCGACCACCATTCCGCTCGCTCCACAGCACTCGACGGTGCAGCGTGCGGCCTCCTCGACCAGTTGCGACAGCCGCCGCCCGGGAAGGGCGGGTTCGGTCGCCTCCGTTCCCCAACGACGGGTGTGAGGCCCGGTGTCCGGCATGGTGCACTCCTCCTCTCCCCCGCCCGCCTTCCCCCTCGCCCGGTCCGAAAACGGTGGCCCCGAACGGGAGTCGCGCTAATTTCGTCGCATGACGCAGACGGACGAGTTCGGTGAAGACCTTGCGGATTTTGTGCGCCGCGTCGCGGAGCTGAAGACGGCGCGGTCCGTGTCGAGTGGGGACCTGCCCACGGTGCTGGACGCGGCCATCTTCGAACTGGACCATGTGGTCGGCCAGTTGTGGCCCCGGTACGAGCGGCTCTCGGAAGCAGGACCGGTCCGCACCCGCGCCTCGGCGGACCGTCAGGAGCAGCAGCTGCTGCGCACCGTGTTCCAGCGCCTCCCGCTGCCGGTCGCGCTGGTCGACAAGGAGACGGTGGTACGGCGGCTGAACGGCGCGGCGACCGCCTTCACCGGTGTGCGGGCCGGTTATGCCACCGGCCGCCCGCTGACCGGTTTCCTGGTTCACGCCGACCGGGTCGCGTTCCGTTCGCAGGCCGCGGCGGTGGCCCGCGGCGAGGGCGACCGCAGTCTCACCGTCCGCCTCCAGCAGCAGCCGTCCGTCCCGGTGCATGCCACGCTGGTGGCGGTACGCCCGAGCGGCGAGCCCCGCACGACGGTCCTGGTGGTCCTGCAGCCCGGCGGACCCGGCGCCCCGGCCGCACCGGCGGACCTGCCCGTGCGACAGCTGCCGGACCTCGACGAGACGACCCGGCACGCGGCCGTGATGGACCTCCTGGACGCGATGACCACGGCGCTGCTCACCACCGACCGGCAGGGCGCCCTGCAGGCGGCGGCGCGGGTCCTGCACGGCAGGTTCGCCGACTGGGTGATCGCCGACGCGGAGGCGGACGGCCTGTCGCGCACTGCCGTACTGGCCCCGCCGGACGGGGACGCGGCCGCGCTCCAGGGGCAGGATCCGGCCGACTGCCCCCTGGTCGTCGAGACCGCCAGGACCGGGTCCCCGGCCCTGCAGATCCGCCCTCCGGACCCGGATGCGTTCGGCAGGACCGCGACCGGCGCCCCCGTCCTCGTAGCAGCGAACGCCACTTCTCTGCTGTGCGTGCCGCTGAAGGACGGGGACACCGTGCGGGGCGTGCTCACGTTGTTCCGGTGCGGGCCCCGGCTGGCGTTCTCGATGGCGGAGGCACAGGCGATGGACCTGATGGCGCGCCATCTGGCACTGGCTATGCGGCCTCGTGCATGATCTGGTCCCGCATCCGGGTGCAGCAGCGGCTGATCAGCCGTGACACATGCATCTGGGAGATGCCGAGCTGCTCGGCGATCCGGCTCTGCGTCATGTCGCCGAAGAACCGCATGTACAGGATGGCCCGCTCCCGCTCGGGCAGCGCGGCCAGCCGCGGCTTCACGGACTCGCGGTCCACGACCGTGTCCAGCGCGGGGTCGGGCGAGCCGAGGGCGTCGCTCAACGAGTAGCCGTCCTCGCTGCCGGGCAGTTCGGCGTCGAGGGAGAGCGCGGTGAAGCTCTCCAGCGCCTCCAGTCCGACCAGGACGTCCTCCTCGCTCATGTTGGCGTGCTCGGCGATCTCCGCGACCGTGGGCCTGCGGCCCGAGATGGTCTGGGAGAGGTCCTGGCTGGCGAACCGGACGCGGTTGCGCAGGTCCTGGACCCGGCGCGGTACGTGCAGGGTCCACATGTGGTCGCGGAAGTGCCGCTTGATCTCACCGGTGATGGTGGGCACGGCGTAGCTCTCGAAGGCGTTGCCGAGTTCCGGGTTGTACCGGTCGACGGCCTTGACCAGGCCGAGGGCGGCGACCTGACGCAGGTCCTCGAAGCTCTCGCCGCGGCTGCGGAAGCGTCCGGCGAGACGTTCGGCCATCGGCAGCCAGGCCTCGACGACCTGCTCGCGCAGCGTGTCGCGCTGCTGGCCCGGGGGGAGCTTGGCGAGCTTGCGGAAGGCGTCGGCGGTGTCGGGGGCGTCGTCGTGCGGGTGGTGCTTCGCGCTCACTTTGGTGGGCATGGTGCGTCGCAACTCCCTTGAAGGTGCTCTGGGGTGGACGGTCACCGTGGGAGTGCGGCCGCACGTTCGAGACAGGCGCGACCTGGGCGGCTCAGGGGCCGTTCCCCCACGGACGTGCCTCCTGTCCGAAGCACTGGACTGCGCCTGCCCCCCGCCCCCGGCCGCAAACACCGCCGTATGTTTTCCGGAGGCCCACCGGGTGACTCGGCCCGCAGACGACAGCTGTCCGATCACGTCACGACCCGGGAGGTCGACACATGAGCACCAAGGTCTCCGACCACGTCCTGCAACGACTGCGCGAGTGGGGCGTGGACCATGTCTTCGGCTACCCGGGCGACGGCATCAACGGCCTGCTGGCCGCCTGGGGCCGGGCCGAGAACAAGCCGCGTTTCGTCCAGTCCCGGCACGAGGAGATGTCCGCGTTCGAGGCGGTCGGCTACGCCAAGTTCAGCGGCCGTCTCGGAGTGTGCGCGGCGACCTCGGGACCCGGTGCGATCCACCTGCTCAACGGCCTCTACGACGCCAAGCTGGACCATGTACCGGTCCTTGCCATCGTCGGCCAGACGCACCGCACGGCGATGGGAGGCTCGTACCAGCAGGAGGTCGACCTGCACACCCTGTTCAAGGACGTCGCCTCGGACTTCGTGGAGACGGTGACGGTCCCCGAGCAGCTCCCGAACGTGATCGACCGCGCGATCCGCACCGCGTACGCGCGCCGCGCCCCCACGGCGATCATCATTCCCGGCGACGTCCAGGAGCTGGACTACTCCGCGCCCACGCACGAGTTCAAGATGGTGCCCTCCAGCCTGGGCCGCAGCTCCTGGACGTCGGTTCCGTCCGAGGAATCGGTCCAGCAGGCGGCCGAGATCCTCAACTCCGGTGACAAGGTGGCGATCCTGGTCGGCCAGGGCGCCGCCGGGGCACGCGCCGAGGTCGAGCGGATCGCCGGACTTCTGAAGGCGGGCGTGGCCAAGGCACTGCTCGGCAAGGACGTCCTCAGCGACGAACTCCCTTATGTCACCGGCTCGATCGGCCTGCTCGGCACCCGCCCCTCGTACGAGCTGATGCGGGACTGCGACACCCTGCTGACCATCGGTTCCTCCTTCCCGTACACGCAGTTCATGCCAGAGTTCGGCAAGGCGCGCGGAGTGCAGATCGACATCGACCCGCACATGGTCGGCATGCGTTATCCGTACGAGGTGAATCTCGTCGGCGACGCGAAGGCGACCCTGCAGGCGCTGATCCCGCTGCTGAGTGAGGACCGCGGGAGCGAGTGGTACGACCAGGTGTGCGCGAACGTGACGCGCTGGCGTGAGGTGATGGCACGGCGGGCGGAGCTGTCGGCCGATCCGATCAACCCGGAGTACGTCGCCCATGCGCTGGACCCGCTGCTGCCCGCCGACGCGATCGTCAGCTCCGACTCGGGCTCGGCGGCCAACTGGTACGCACGCCATCTGACGATGAAGCCGGGCATGCGCTCCTCGCTGTCCGGCACGCTCGCGACGATGGGCTGCGGGGTGCCGTATGCGATCGGCGCGAAGTTCGCACACCCGGACCGGCCCGCGATCGCGCTGGTCGGGGACGGTGCGATGCAGATGAACGGCATGGCGGAGCTGATCACGGCGGCCAAGTACCGCGACCTGTGGGAGGACCCGCGGCTGGTCGTGGCCGTGTTCAACAACCACGACCTCAACCAGGTGACCTGGGAGATGCGGGCCATGGAGGGCGCTCCGTCCTTCCTGCCCTCGCAGGAGATCCCGGACGTGCAGTACGCCGCGTTCGCCCGTTCGCTGGGTCTGACCGGCATCCGGGTGGAGAAGCCCGAGGACGTCGAGGCGGGCTGGCGGGCCGGCCTGGAGGCGGACCGCCCCGCGGTGATCGAGTTCCTGACCGACCCGGCGGTCCCGCCGATCCCGCCGCACGCCACCTGGGAGCAGATGGAGGCCACGGCCGCCTCGATCCTGAAGGGGGACGCGGACCGCGGCTCCATGATCAAGCAGGGTCTGAAGGCGAAGGTGCAGGAGTTCCTGCCGGGGAAGGACAAGCAGTAGCCCCGTCGGACTCCGCTGCTGGGGAACGCCGTTGATCGCCATGTCACCGGCACATAGGTTCCGGGCATGACGAATGTACGGATCGGTGTGATGTACGACCGCGCCTGGGCGCCGGAAGAGCTGCCCGGGTTCGCGCGGCGGGCCGAGGCTCTCGGGGTGGACGACCTGTGGGTGGTCGAGGACCTCGGGTGGAACGGCGGAGTGTCGGCGGCGGCGGTCGCCCTCGGAGCGACGGAGCGCATCCGGGTGGGCCTCGGCATCGCGCCCGCCCCGCTGCGCAACCCGGCCCTGCTGGCGATGGAACTGGCCACGCTGGCACGGGTGTTCCCGGGGCGGCTGGTGGCCGGGATCGGGCACGGGGTGCGGGAGTGGATGGCCCAGGTGGGCGTCGCGCCGCGCTCGCCGCTCGCCCTGCTGGAGGAGACGATCACCTCGGTGCGCACGCTGTTGCGCGGGCAGCGGGTGGAGCTGGCTGGACGTGAGGTCCGCCTGGAGGGCGTCGAGTTGGTGCATCCGCCGGCCGAGGTGCCTCCGGTGGTCGCCGGTGTCGTACGGCCCCGATCCCTCGAACTGTCCGGCCGGGTCGCGGACGGCACCGTGATCACCGAGGGCCATGGACCCGGTGACCTGGAGAACGCCCGCGCGCTGATCGCCAAGGGCGGCGCGGCGCCCGACCACACCCTGACGGTCCTCGCCTTCGCCTCCGTCGGCGACGACGCCGACGAGGTGGCCCGTGCCCTGCAGCCGCACATCGAGGGGCACGCCGACTGGCTCGGCCGCCCTCGGGACGAGGTGTTCACCGTCGCGGGTACCGCCTCGCAGGCCGCCGAACGGATCGGCGAGCTTGCGGCGGCCGGCGCGGACACGGTCGTGCTGCGGATCGCCGGCGCGGAGCCGCTGCGGCAGCTGGAGGCCCTCCTGGAGGCGGCCGGACGGCGGGGCTGAGGGTCAGCGAGGAGAGTGCGGGGAAGGGTGGCGGCGGCGCTTGCGGCGCGCGGTCCTGAGTGCACTCGTTCCTGAAGCAACCACTCGGACCGGACGTCGCGGGACCTGCAGGACCGGGAGTGGCACCGTCGCACCCAGTGGGCCGACCGGCGCGTCATCGCGCGGGTCGGCCTTCTTCACGGGCAGCAGGAACTCCTCGTAACGGCCGAGTGCAAGCACCATGCCGAGCATGAGAAGCGGGATGATCACGGCAAGGAGTGCCATGGCCGATTCCTCCCCGAGGATGTGCGTGGAGGGCGGGTGTCGGGTTCCCGGCTTTCAGGCCGCAAACCCTGTGTCGGCCGCCGGTCTTCGGGTACGCGGAGCCCACCCCCGAAGATCTGGAGGGAGTCATGCAGCGAGGCAGTGACCGGCTGAGCGTCCACCGCGACGAAGAGATGAAACACGAACTCCAGGGTCTGCTCCGGTCCGGGCACCCCACGCGGACCGAGGAATGGCACGACCCGGAGCCCACCGCCGACGACGACCCGGAGGTCGCGGGCGGTCCGATCGCGCCGGGACGCTCCCGCGCGTCCCTGGCCGCGGTCCGCACGGAACTGGCCCGGCACCTGAACCGCCACGTGTTCCCCGCGGGCCCCCGCGAACTCGTCCGGGCGCTGCGCCGTGCGTACGCGCCCGACGCCCTGATCGAGCCCGTGGAGCGGCTGCCCCGCTCGGCGCGCTACGGCACCGTCCAGGAGCTGGCGGAGGCCCTCGCCGGGGAGGGCCGCGAGCGACGGGCGTAGACCCGCACGCGGCCGGATCCTGCGGTCGCCCGAGTACGAGGGTCCGCCACGGCGCATAGGCCCCGGGCCCAGGGGTACTGCGGGCGGCGTCACCCCGACGACGGCCCCGGGCCGGGAACGGAGGAAGGACCCACAGTGATGGCAGCGAGCGCGGATTTCGTCAGGGAGGTCATGACACCGGGCGTGGTCGCCGTCCGCCCGGACGCGTCACTCGTCGAGGCGGCGCAGCTGATGCGGTCGCAGGGCATCGGAGATGTGCTGGTGGCCGACGGGCAGCAGGTCGTAGGAGTCCTCACCGATCGTGACATCACGGTGCGGGCGGTGGCGGACGGCGTCGATCCGCTGACGGTGAGCGCCCAGTCCGTGTGCACCCCCGATCCGGTGCTGGTCGGCCCGGACGATCCCGTCTCGGCCGCGGTGGCGCTCATGCGCGCGCACGCCGTCCGCCGGCTGCCGGTCGTGGAGGACGGGCTGCCGGTCGGGATGGTGAGCCTCGGTGATCTGGCCGCGGTGCAGGACCCGGACTCGGCGCTCGCCGAGATCAGCCTTGCCGTGCCGGACGGCCGGGGCAGCGCATGAGCCGGGACCAGGCCGCCGAGATCAGCGCCACCGGAGTCACCGTCGACGTCGGTGACGTGACCACCCGCTATCTGCTGTACGGGCTGCTGCCCGGCTGGTTCGTGCCCGGTCTCGCCGGCTGGGTGATGCACCGGCGCAGCCGCATCGAGGACACGGCGGGCACCAAGGAGTCGTTGATCCTCCCCCACTGCCTTAAGGGCGTGGGAGGTGCCCCCACGCTGATGATGGCGGAGGTCGGCATCCCCATCGCGCTGACCTTGCGCTTCGAGGTCAACCCGCTGCTGCTGACGGTGCAGTTGGGCGGCGCCGCGATACATGAGGCGACCGCGCTGTGGGACGTGCGTACGGCGGTGAAGAGCGACCGTGAGGTCACCCCGCTGGAGCAGCACATCCACAGCTTCCTGGAGTCGCTGCCGTACGGCGCGCTGTCCGCGCTGATGTGTCTGCATGCCGACCAGGTCAAGGCACTGCTGCGCGGCGGGGCGGGCCGCGCCGACGCCTGGCGTCTGGTGCCGCGCCGCCGCCCGCTGTCCCGCGGCTACCTCGCGGGCATCGCCGCCGCGATCGGCACCTGTGTGGTGCTGCCGTACGCCGAGGAGCTCGTGCGCTGTGTGCGCGCGGGCCGCCGCAACAAGAAGCGCGCCATCTCCGACGAGGCCGGCTGGCGTGCTGGGAAAGGACGTTGAACCATCATGCGTATCGCATTCCTGACCGCACCCGAGGGTGTCGAGCAGATCGAGCTCACCGATCCGTGGCAGGCGGCGAAGGACGCGGGCCACGAGCCCGTGCTGGTGTCGACCAGGTCCGGCCGTGTCCAGGCCTTCGACCACCTCGACAAGGCGGACACCTTCCCCGTGGACGAGGTGGTGGGCGAGACCTCGGCCGCCTCCTTCGGCGCACTGGTCCTGCCGGGCGGTGTGGCCAACCCCGACTTCCTGCGCATCGACGAGAAGGCCGTAGCGTTCGTGCGGGACTTCTTCGAGCAGGGCCGGCCCGTGGCCGCGATCTGCCATGCCCCGTGGACGCTGGTCGAGGCGGACGTCGTACGGGGCCGTGAGCTGACCTCGTGGCCGAGCCTGAAGACCGACATCCGCAACGCGGGCGGCACCTGGGTCGACGAGCAGGTGAAGATCGACGACAACGGCGCCGGCAAGCTGGTGACCAGTCGCAAGCCGGACGACCTGAAGGCGTTCTGCGACGCCTTCCTGCATGTGTTCGCCGAGGGGGCCGGCTGATGGGCTCCCCCGCCGACCGGAAGCAGGAGCAGCGCGCCTCCTTCCACGCCGACGACCCGGCGGGCGGTCCGCTCACCACCGACCAGGGAGTCCAGGTCGACCACACCGACGACTCGCTGGCCGCCGGCGAGCGCGGTCCGACGCTGATGGAGGACTTCCACTTCCGGGAGAAGCTGACCCACTTCGACCACGAGCGCATCCCCGAACGGGTCGTGCACGCGCGGGGCGCGGGCGCGTACGGCTACTTCGAGCCGTACGAGTCCTGCGCGGAGTTCACCCGCGCGGCCTTTCTGCAGGACCCCTCCGTGCGGACACCGGTCTTCGTGCGGTTCTCGACCGTGCAGGGGCCGCGTGGCTCGGCGGACACCGTGCGGGACGTGCGTGGCTTCGCGACCAAGTTCTACACGTCGGAGGGCAACTACGACCTGGTCGGGAACAACTTCCCGGTCTTCTTCATCCAGGACGGCATCAAGTTCCCCGACTTCGTGCACGCGGTGAAGCCGGAGCCGCACAACGACATCCCGACGGGCGCCTCCGCCCATGACACGCTCTGGGACTTCGTGTCGCTGCAGCCCGAGACGCTGCACGCGATCATGTGGCTGATGTCGGACCGGGCGATCCCGCGCAGCTACCGCATGATGCAGGGCTTCGGCGTGCACACCTTCCGGTTCGTGAACGCCGAGGGGCGCGGCACCTTCGTGAAGTTCCACTGGAAGCCGAAGCTCGGCGTGCACTCGCTGGTGTGGGACGAGGCGCAGGAGTGCCAGGGCCGCAACCCGGACTTCAACCGGGGCGACCTGTGGGACGCGATCGAGGCCGGCGAGTACCCGGAGTGGGAACTGGGTGTCCAACTGGTGCCGGAGGAAGACGAGTTCGCCTTCGACTTCGACCTGCTGGACGCCACGAAGCTCATCCCGGAGGAGCAGGTGCCGGTCCGGCCGATCGGCCGGATGGTCCTCAACCGCAACCCGGAGAACTTCTTCGCGGAGACCGAGCAGGTCGCCTTCCACACGGCGAATGTCGTCCCGGGCATCGACTTCACCAACGACCCTCTGCTGCAGGCCCGCAACTTCTCCTATCTGGACACGCAGTTGATCCGCCTGGGCGGCCCCAACTTCGCGCTGCTCCCGGTCAACCGGCCGGTGGCGCCCGTGCGCACCAACCAGCGCGACGGCTACCACCAGAGCGCGATCCACCGGGGCACGAACTACTTCCCGAACTCCCTCGGCGGCGGCTGCCCCGCCCATGCCGGGGTGGACGCCAACGCCTACACGCACCATGCGGAGCGTGTCGACGGCGCCAAGATCCGTAAGCGCAGCGAGAGCTTCAAGGACCACTACAGCCAGCCCGCGATGTTCTTCCACAGCATGACGGACTGGGAGAAGCAGCACATCGTGGCGGCCTTCCGGTTCGAGCTGGGCAAGGTCGACGCGATGACCGTCCGGGCCCGGACCGTCGAGGAACTGGCCAAGGTGGACGGCGAGCTGGCCCGCGAGGTGGCGCGCGGCATCGGGGTGCCGGAGCCGGACGGCGCCGAACCGGGGGCGTACAAGCTCGCCTCACCCGCGCTCAGCCTCGAGTCGCTGCGCGGCGACGGCTCGATCCGCACCCGGCAGATCGCGGTCCTGGTCACCGACGGCGTGGCCGCCGAGCAGGTGACCTCCGTACGGGAGGCGCTGGCCGCCGAGGGCGCGGTCGTCGAGGCGCTCGCGCCGACGGGCGGCACGGTCAGGGGCGCCGACGGCGGGTCGTACGTGGTCGACCGTGCGCTGCCGACCGTGGCCTCCGTGCTGTACGACGCGGTCCTGCTGCCCGGCGGATCGAACGGGGCACCGCCCACGGATCCGGACGCGCTGCGCTTCGTGCGGGACGCCTACCGGCACGGCAAGCCCGTGGGCGCGCTCGGCTCGGGCGTGGACGTCCTGTCCGCCCTGGGACCCGAGGGCCTGCGGCTGGCCACCGGGGACCGGCGCACGGTGTCCGACCGGGGCGTGGTGACGGACACGTCACCGGGCACCCCGGACACCGAGTTCGTACAGGCGTTCGTCGAGGCGATAGCGGCGCACCGGCATTGGGACCGGCCACCGGTACGCCACTGAGGACGCGCCGTGCTTCAGGGGGTCGCCGACTCCCCGCACCGGCGGTCCCGTGCGCCTTCACGGGTGCGGCCCGCGGCCACCATGCGCCGCGGGTTGCGGCGCAGGTACTCGCCCTCCAGCTGGGCCATGCGATCGTTGTGGGCCCGCAGCGCGTCCGTCGAGCCGTACAGCAGCGTGTCGTGGCGCGTGCGGTGGATCGTCTCCAGCTCCTTCATGAGCTGCTGGTCGTCCAGCCGGCTGGGGTCGACTCCGGTCATGGTGGCACCCCGCTCGTCGTGTTCGTCCATGCGGTCCGGGTACCCGCCCGGTCAGCACCAGTCCCAAGCGGCATCCGGGAGGGAATCATGGATCTCGCTTTTCTGCATCCACTCTACGAACATCCGGGCCCCTGGGCCTCCGTGTACGTCGACACTTCCCGGCACACGGAGGACACGCCCCACGAACGACATCTCACGGCCGTGGCACTGGCCCGCGACCTCGATCGGCAGGGGGCGGACCAGGCGACGTGCCAGGCCGTCCAGGAGGCACTCGACGGGCTGCAGCACTCCTCCGAGCCCCACGGGCGAGCCCTGTTCGCCCGCGAGGGCGAGGTGGTGCTGGACCCGCCGCTGGCCCGGCCCCCGCAGCGGGACAGCGCGCACTGGGCGCCGCTGCCGCACGCCGCGCCCCTGCTGGAGCTGGCCGGTGAGGACCCGGCCTGTGTGGTGGCGTACATCGACCGCAAGGGCGCGGACTTCGAGCTGCGCACCTCGCTGGGCGAACAGGAGGCCGGCACGGTCAGCGGGCGGCAGTGGCCGGTCCACCGTACGAGCACGGGTGACTGGTCGGTGCGGCACTTCCAGCTGAAGGTGGAGAACACCTGGGAGCACAACGCGGCCGAGATCGCCGACGCGCTCGTCGTGTGCCAGGAGGAGACCCGCGCCGACCTGCTGGTTCTCGTGGGTGAGGAGCGGGAGAAGCGGGCGGTGCACGACCGGCTGCCCCGGCGGCTTCAGGACATGGTCGTCGAAGCCCCGCACGGCGCCGGGAGCAGGCTGCTCGACGAGGATGTCGAGCAGGCCCGCACCGAGCATGTACGGCAGCGGGCCGAACGGGAGCTGGAACGGTTCCTGGCGGCTCGCGAACCGGGCCCCGAGGGGCGCTCCGGGGCCGTGGAGGGCGTGCCCGCCCTGGTCGAGGCCGCCCGCGAGCACCGCATCGACGAGCTGCTGATCCGTCCCGACGGCCCCGACGCGCACCGCGAGGTGTGGATCGGTGAGGATCCCGACCAGCTGGCGGTCCGCCGCACGGACCTGAAGACCCTCGGCGAACAGCACTCCTGGCCGGCCCGCGCGGACGACGCCCTGATCCGCTCGGCGGTGACGACGGGCGCCCCGGCCCTGTCGGTGGCCCCGGCGGCGGAGGCGACGGGGGGCCAGATCCCGGCGGGAGGCTTGGGCGCGCTGCTGCGCTGGACGTAGGAGCACTTCTCAGCCCCGGCCGGCACAACCAGCCCGTCCGGCGTTTGAGGACAAGGCCCCTTGAGGGCCGAACGGGGGTGGGGGGGGGGGGGGGGGGGGGGGGGGGGGGGGGGGGGGGGGGGGCGCCGCGCCCCCGCCCCCCCCCCCCCGCCCCCCCCCCCCCCCCGCCCCCCCCCCCCCCCCCGCCCCCCGCCCCCGGCGCCGGCGCCCCGCCCCCCCCCCCCCCCCCCCCCCCCCCCCCCCACCCCCGGCCACGAACTACCGAGCCCGCTCCACACGCCGCTCGTCCCACACCGGCTCGGCGGTCTCCCGCACACGACCGTCGCTGCCGAAGACGAGATACCGGTCGAAGGACCGGGCGAACCAGCGGTCATGCGTGACCGAAAGCACCGTACCGTCGAAGGCCTCCAGCCCCTCCTGCAGCGCCTCGGCGGACTCCAGGTCCAGGTTGTCGGTCGGCTCGTCCAGCAGCAGAGCCGTGACGCCCTCCAGTTCGAGCAGCAGGATCTGGAACCGGGCCTGCTGCCCACCGGACAGGCGGTCGAACGTCTGCTCGGCCTGGCCCGTCAGCTCGTAGCGCCGCAGGCGTGACATCGCGGCGCCCCGGTCCTGGGAGTGCTCCTCCCACAGGATGTCCAGCAGCTTGCGGCCCTGCAGCTCGGGGTGGGCGTGCGTCTGGGCGAAGTGCCCGGGCACGACCCGCGCCCCGAGCTTCCACTCCCCCGTGTGCGCCACCTCCTCGCCGGCCAGCAGCCGCAGGAAGTGCGACTTGCCGGAGCCGTTGGAGCCGAGGACGGCGACCCGCTCGCCGTAGAAGACCTCCAGGTCGAAGGGCTTCATCAGACCGGTCAGCTCGAGTCCCTTGCAGGTGACGGCCCTTACGCCGGTGCGGCCGCCCTTGAGGCGCATCGTGATGTCCTGCTCACGCGGCGGCTCCGGCGGCGGGCCCGCCTCCTCGAACTTGCGCAGGCGGGTCTGCGCCGCCTGGTAGCGGGACGCCAACTCGTGGCTGATGGACGCCGCCTGACGGAGGCTCAGCACCAGCTTCTTCAGCTGGGCGTGCTTCTCGTCCCAGCGGCGGCGAAGCTCCTCGAAGCGGGCGAAGCGTTCGCGCCGGGCGTCGTGGTAGGTGGCGAAGCCGCCGCCGTGCACCCAGGCGTCGGCGCCCGCGGGCGAGGGCTCCACCGACACGATCTTCTCCGCGGCGCGGGCGAGGAGCTCACGGTCGTGGGAGACGAAGAGGACCGTCTTTCGGGTCTCCTTCAGCCGCTCCTCCAGCCAGCGCTTGCCGGGCACGTCGAGGTAGTTGTCGGGCTCGTCGAGCAGCAGCACCTCGTCGGTGCCGCGCAGCAGCGCCTCAAGGACGAGCCGCTTCTGCTCACCGCCGGACAGCGTGCGCACCTGCCGGAACTGCGCCTTCTCGTACGGCACCCCGAGCGCGGCCGTGGTGCACATGTCCCACAGCGTCTCCGCCTCGTACCCGCGCGCCTCCGCCCAGTCGGCGAGGGCCTGGGCGTACTGCAACTGGGCCGCCTCGTCGTCGACGGTCATGATGCCGTGCTCGGCCCTGTCGACGGCCTGCGCGGCCTCCCGGATCCGGGGCGGCGCCACGGACACCAGCAGGTCCCGTACGGTCGTCTCGTCCCGAACGGACCCCACGAACTGCCGCATCACGCCGAGGCCGCCGCTGACGGTGACGCTCCCGCCGTGTGGTTTCAGCTCGCCGGAGATCAGCCGCAGCAGGGTGGTCTTGCCGGCGCCGTTCGGTCCGACGAGGGCCACGACGGCCCCTTCCCCCACCCGGAAGGACACATCGCCGAGCAGCGCCCTCCCGTCGGGGAGGTAGTACTCGAGGTGCGCGGCTTCCAGATGTCCCATGAGGAGGCATTCTGCGGGCCGGGCCGGGCGTCCGGCAAACGCTTATGCGGTGTCGTCGAGCGGACGGCCCGCGGGTCCCCCCTCGCCCGACGGGGCCACCACGGCGCCCGCCCACGACAGGGCCTTCCAGCCGTCGGTGGGCGAACCCTCCAGGATCACCACACCGGTGTTGTCGAGGGGGCGGGCGGCGGCGAAGGGGACGTCGACGTTGTCGGCGCGGGCCGCGGTCCACATGCGGATCGCCGCGCCGTGGCTGACCATGGCGACCGTCGCGGCGCCGCTGCGTGCGGCCTCGGCGACGACGGCGTCGTACCGGGCGAGCGCCTCGGCGCCGCTCTCGCCGCCGGGCATCCGCAGCTCGGTGTCCCCGGCCGCCCACGCGAACACGGTCTTCATGTAGAGCGCGCCCTGTTCGGTGTCGCCGGGCAGCATCTCCAGGTCGCCCGCGGTCAGCTCCCGGATGCCGTCGCGGACCAGGACGTCGAGGCCGCGGGCGGCGGCCAGCGGGGCGGCGGTGAGCTGCGTACGAACCAGGGTGGAGGCGTACAGGGCCTCGATGTCCTCGTCGGCGAGCGCCTCGGGAAGGGCGGCGGCCTGCTGCTCGCCGAGTGCGGTCAGACCCGGGCCCGGTACGGCGGTGTCGAGCAGGAACCCGACGTTCGAGGGGGTCTGGCCGTGGCGTATGAGGAGCAGACGCATACAGGGCCCTCCGGGTGTCGATCACCGCCCGTGGGACAAGGAACGGGCACTTCAGGGTACCCGGCACTCCATGAGCCCCGACGTCGACCTCACCGTCCCGAAGCCCGGCCCGCACCCGCTGCGCAGCCGGCTTCTCGCCCTCGACTGCCGTCTCTTCGAGTTCGCCGCCGAGCGGAACTGGCCTGCCGCCGAGCGTGTGCTGCCCCGGCTGAGCCGGAGCGCGAACCACGGTGTGCTGTGGTTCGCGGCGGCGGCCGCCATGGCGGCGAGCCGTACCCCGCGGGCCCGCCGGGCCGCCGCGCGCGGCCTCGCCTCGCTCAGCCTCGCCTCCCTGACCATCAACACGCTCGGCAAGCGCTCGGTGCGCCGCCCCCGGCCGGTGCTGGATCCGGTGCCGCTGGTGCGGCAGCTGAAGCGCCAGCCGATCACGACCTCGTTCCCCTCCGGGCACTCCGCGTCGGCGGCGGCGTTCGCGGCCGGCGTCGCACTGGAGTCACCGGCCTGGGGTGCGGCGGTGGCCCCGGTCGCCTGGTCCGTGGCGCTCTCCCGCGTGTACACGGGGGTGCACTTCCCGAGCGACGTGCTCGCGGGAGCCGTCCTGGGCGTGGGCGCCGCCTACGCCGTACGGGGTCTGGTGCCGACCCGCGCCCAGCTCGTCCCGCCCGCCCGGCCCCGCGCCGAGGTCCCGGCGCTGCCCGACGGCGAGGGCCTGGTGGTGGTGGCCAACAACGGCTCGGGCACCGCCGACCGGGTGCGCGCCCTGCGAGACAGCCTGCCGGCCGCCGAGGTCGTCGAGTGCCGGCCGGCCGACCTGCGCGCCGAGTTGGAGAAGGCCGCGGCCCACGCCCGGGTGCTCGGCGTGTGCGGCGGAGACGGCACGGTCAACGCGGCCGCCGAGGTCGCCCTGCGCCACGACCTGCCCCTCGCGGTGCTGCCCGGCGGCACCCTGAACCACTTCGCCTACGACCTGGGGGTGGAGGACATCCGCGATCTGAGCCGGGCCGTCCAGCAGGGCGAGGGGGTGCGCGTGGACGTGGGCCGGTTCGTCTGCGGCGGGCAGCAGGGCGTCTTCCTCAACACCTGCAGCCTGGGCGTCTACCCGGAGCTGGTGCGGGTACGGGACCGCTGGTCGGGCCGGATCGGCGGCTGGCCGGCCGGGGTGCTCGCGGCCCTGCGCGTCCTGCGCACGGGCCGGCACCCGCTGGAGGCCGAGTTCGGCGGCCAGACACGCCCGCTGTGGCTGCTGTTCGCGGGCAACGGCACCTACCACCGGATGGGCCTGGCGCCCGGCCGCCGGCTCGACCTCGCGGACGGTCAGCTCGACGTACGGGTGGTGCACGGCGGCCGCCGTCCCGCGCTGCGGCTGCTCGCGGCGGCCCTGGCGGGCCCGTTGACCCGCTCCCCCGTCCACGCGGCGGTCCAGGTGGGCCGGCTGCACCTGAAGGGCGTCGCCCCCGGCACGCTCCTCGCGCATGACGGCGAAGTCACCGAGGCGGAGGGCGAAGTGACGCTGGAGAAGCTCCCCGAGGCGCTCACCGTGTACCGCCCCCTCACCGACAACTGACCCCCAGTCAGTCCATATGGCAAAACGCGGGTCTCATTATTCGACATGCGCGCGTACGGTGATGCGTACCGGCAAGCCGTCGAACAGGGGAGTTCAGCCATGTCGAAGCCGCAGGAGACCGCCGTCTACACGCACGGGCACCACGAGTCGGTGCTGCGCTCCCACACCTGGCGGACCGCCGCCAACTCCGCGGCCTACCTGCTCGGGTCGCTGAAGCCCCACATGAAGATCCTGGACATCGGCTGCGGCCCGGGCACGATCACCGCCGACCTGGCGGCCCTGGTCCCCGACGGGCATGTCACCGGCGTCGACCATGCGCCGGGGATCCTGGAGCAGGCCCGGGCCACGGCCGCCGAACGGGGCCTGACGAACGTCGACTTCACGGTCGCGGACGTACACGCCCTGGACCACCCCGACGACACGTTCTGCGTGGTCCACGCGCACCAGGTGCTGCAGCACGTCGGCGACCCGGTGCAGGCGCTGCGCGAGATGGTGCGGGTGACGAAGCCGGGTGGGCTGATCGCCGTCCGCGATTCGGACTACGCGGCCATGGCCTGGTATCCCGCGTCCCAGGGCATGGACGACTGGCTGGACCTGTACCGCAGGGTGGCCCGCGCCAACGGCGGTGAGCCGGACGCCGGGCGGCGGCTGAAGTCCTGGGCGCTGCGGGCGGGCCTGACCGACGTCACCACCACCGCCGGCACGTGGACGTTCTCCACACCGCAGGAGCGGGCCTGGTGGAGCGGACTGTGGGCGGACCGGACCCTCGCCTCGGCCTACGCCGAGCGGGCCACCGAGGGCGGGCACGCCACCAGCGAGCAACTGCGGGCCGTATCGGAGGCCTGGCGGGAGTGGGGCGCACAGGAGGACGGCTGGTTCAGTGTGCTGCACGGAGAGATTCTGTGCCGAAAAGGCGCCTGAATCTCCTTTTTCGGGATACCCGGAACACAGGAGGTTCGAATTATGGTTGCTGTTCTGCTCGTACTGCTTCTCGCACTGATTCTTTTCGGCGCGGGATTTGCCCTGAAGGTACTGTGGTGGGTTGCACTGGCGGTTATCGTGCTGTGGCTGCTGGGATTCCTGGTGCGCGGCACGACAGCGGCCGGGGGCAGGGGTCGCTGGTACCGCTGGTAGTCAGCTCCAGCTGGTAGTCAGTTCCTGGGAAGCAACGGTCCGAGCGGCCCGAGGTCCAGATTAAGGTCCTCGGGCCGCAGTCCGTAGCGCTCACGCAGCTCGGTCATACGGTCGTCGAGCAGCATGAGCGTGAGCCCGATCCGCTCCTCCTGCTCCTCGCTGAGGTCCCCGGTGTCGAAGCGGCGCAGCGCCTGCCGCTCCATGAGCTGGCGCAGCAGCTCGACCACGGTCAGCACGAGTTTGACGAGGTCGCGCTCGACGGTGTCGGGTTCCAGGTCCAGCCGGTTGCGGTGCTGGGTCATGTGAGCTCCCCCCAGGGTGACGGAACCTGCTCGTTGACCGAGCTGATCAGCGCGTTCAGGTCGATGCGCACCAGGTCGACGTCCGCGATGCGCAGGGTGATGTCCCCGGTGATGACGACCCCGCCGGCGAGCAGCCGGTCCAGCAGGTCCACCAGGGCGATCTCACGACGTTCGACAACCGTCACGACTCTTCCCCCGCAAAGGAATAGGCAGCCCACGGCCCGGTGAGTTCGACTCGTATCGCAGGGCTGCTCAGCTTTGTTTCGTCCTTGCTCCGGTCCACCAGCTCCACGAATTCCTCGGAATCGCGGCGGGACACCAGATAGGCCGCGTTGAGAACATTCCGGCCGGAGGCTCCGGACAGGGCGGGATTCTGCGGAGCATGCAATCGGGAGTCATCGGCATACGCGGAAAGCGCCGCGTGCAGGTGCTCGGCGAACTCCTCCGTCTGCTTCCACATGTCCTCGCTCGCACGGACGCTCATGCGCCGCTGTCGCAGATAGTCCCGGCCCGAGAGCGCCTTCTGCGCGGGCGCGGCGGATTCCTCCGGCTGGGGTTCGGCGTACACCTTGACGCCCCATTCCACCCGCCCCTCCAGCCGGTCGAGGGTGCGCCGGAAGTCGTCCTCACGCGCCTCCATCATCACCCGGACACCGCTGTCGTCCCGGAAGACGGTCCCGAGCCGCAGCGGCAGCGGGGTGGTGACGACGGTGAGCGCGTCGATCACGCTCTGGTGGGCCCGCGCCGTCTCCGTCAGCCAGTCCAGGTCCTCCAGACGCCTGCGGAGCGGCTCCTCCGCGAAGTCCCGCTCCGGCACATGACTGACCACGGCGATCAGGCCGTGGTGGGTGAGCACTCTGGGCGGATCACCCGCCACGCCTTTCAGCTGGGACTGCAACGGAGCGCCGAAGGGACGGCAGACGGCGTAGACGTACCGCAGTCCGGTCATGGGGCCTCCTCCTCTTCGCGCACGGCACGGCCCTCTTCGAGGCGGCCGTTCTCCAGTTGAGCGAGGCGCTCGCGCAACTCGGCGTTCTCCCGCGCGAGTTCCTTGCGGCGGGCACCGGAGGACAACGCGGGGTCGTCCTCCCACCAGTCGATGCCCATCTCCTTCGCCTTGTCGACCGAGGCCACGATCAGACGGAGTTTGACGGTGAGGAGTTCGATGTCGAGCAGGTTGATGCGGATGTCACCGGCGATCACGATGCCCTTGTCGAGCACGCGCTCGAGGATGTCGGCGAGGTTCGCCCCGCCGTTGGATCCGTAGGGCTCGGGCAGCCGGCCGGCCATGGTCATCGACGGCTCCCGCTGTGGGCGGGCTCGTACTCGGGTTCCGGCTCTTCCTCGTACTCGTCCTCGCCCTCGTCCTCTTCGTCCTCGGGCTCTTCGTCCTCGTACTCGTCCTCGGGCTCTTCTTCGCCTTCTTCCTCTTCCTCCTCGTCGAACTCCTCTTCCTCCCCTCGGGGCTCGTCCTCTTCCTCGTACTCGCCGGTCTCCTCGTCGTTCTCCTCCCCGCCGTTCTGCTCCTCGCCGTTCTCCTCCTCGGCGATCGCGTCCTCGTGGCTGCGGACGACCTCGCCGTCGCTGATCTCGCCGCGCCAGCCGTCCTCGGCCTCGCCCTTGAGGGTGATGAACCGGACGAAGTTCTTGAGGTCGAGCCGGGCCCTGCGGCCCTGGGCGCGCCAGAGGTTGCCGGTCTTCTCGAACAGGCCCTTGGGGTAGTACTCGATGACCAGCAGGACGCGCGTGAGGTTGTCGTCGAGCCGGTGGAAGGAGACGACGCCCTTGGTGGTGCCCTTGCCGCCCTCCGAGGTCCAGGAGATCTTCTCGTCCGGCACCTGCTCGGTGGTCTTCGCCTTCCAGCTGCGGTTGGACCAGAAGACCTTGAGCTGCCAGTCGGACTCGGTGTCGTCGGCGCGGTTCGCGCTCTTGACGCCCTTCGCGAAGGTGCTGAAGTCCTGGTACTGGGTCCACTGGTCGTAGGCGGTGCGCTTGGAGACGCCGACGTCGACGGACTCGATGATGACCGTCGGCTTGTTGCCGGCCCCGCCCTTGCGCTTCCCCTTGCCGCCGCCGAGGTTCTTGAAGGCCTCGACCACGTTGTCCTTGGCCCGGCCGGCGCCGGTCTCCAGCGCGGCGCGCAGGGGGCCCTTGCCCTCGGCGAGCTTGCGGCCGCCGTCGAGCGCGAGCTTGGCGAAACCGGGGCTGTTCCCCTCGGCGATGTCGTTCAGCTTGACGGTGGTCTCGCCGAGCTTGCGGCCGAAGCCGGTCAGCAGCCGGGTGGCCTGTGCGGCCACGTACTCCTGCACTTCGGCCTTGAGCCGGTCGGCGGCCTCGCTGTGGGCCACGTCGGTCAGTGGGCCGGTCGCGTCCTTCGCACCGCGCGCGGCGGAGGTCGCGGAGCCGAGTGTCTCGGTCATCGCTCACCGCCTCCCTTCGGCCGGCGGGCCCGGGTGTCGCCGGATCCGCCCCTTGCGGAGGCCGTCTTGCGGGCGGCCGTCCTCTTGGCGGCGGACTTCTTCGCCGTCGCCTGCTTCGACGCGGCCTTCTTGGCCGGCGCCTTCTTCGCCGGAGACCTCTTCGCGGCCGTCCTCTTGGCCGGGGCCTTCTTGGCGGCCTTCTTCGCGGTCTTCCGCGCCGGACCGCCTTCGGCCTCCTCGGACCCGGGCTCCTCCTCGCCCTCCGGTTCGTCGACGTCCCGCTCCTCGTCCGCCGGCTCCTCGTCGTCGTACTCGTCCCGCGAGTCCTCCCCCTCAGCCTCTGCGGACTCCTCGTTCTCGTCCTCCTGAGTCTCGTCCTCCTCGTCGTCGACGAGACCCTTCGCCCGGTCCGTCGCACCCGAGAGCTGGTCGCGGACCTGGGCGGTACGTCCGTGGAGGCGGTCGGCGAGGGCGTCGATCTGCCGCTCCACCATGGCGCCCGAGGCCGCCTTGCCGACGCCGCGCAGGTCCTCGCGCAGCTGGTCACCGATCTCCTTGAGCTGCGGATTGTTCTGCAGCTGCTGGGACACCAGATCCGCGAGCGCCCGCGGGCTCAGATGCATCCGCTTGCCGGCCACCAGGCTGCCGACGGCGAAGGCCATTTTCATCTTCTTCGTACGTCCGAGGACGTATCCGGCCCCTACCGCGAGGCCGAGTCCCACTCGATTCATCCTGCCGTCCCCTTGCCCGTGGCCGCGCCGCCGCGCAGACCGATGTCCAGCCGGTCCAGAAGTTCGTCCTCCTGTCGGTCGAACTCCTCCTCGTCGATCTCGCCCGCCTCCAGTCGCTCCTCGAGCCGGGCGAGTTCCGCCCTGACCGTGACGGGGTCGTAGTAGATCCGTTCCGCCTCGTGCAGCACCTGTCCGATCACCCACGCACTGCCGCGTACCGGGGCGAAGGGCAACAGGACCAGCTCCTTGATCAGTCCCACGGCCTCACTCCTGAGCGCTGCCCGGGCCGGCGGAGCTGCCCGCGTGCTCTGCGGGGCCGGGCTCGACGAAGCTGTACGGCGGCAGCGGGCCGTTGACGCGCAGCTCGATGTGCGGATGGCTCTTGCGGACCTGCTCCACCTCCGCCAGGAACGACTCGGCGGAGTCACGCTCCACGAGGTACGAGACGTTGAGCAGCCAGCCGGTGGACTCGGGGCCCGCGCTGACGGCGGCGGCGGCCGGTTCCAGGGCCCTCTGCAGCTGGGCCGCGTCCTCGGCCTCCCGGGCCTTGACCGCGGCGGCGACCATCTCGCCGAGCCGCAGCCGCTCTTCGTAGCTGCCGCCGCCCGCCTGCCGGTTGGCCTCGGCCATGGCGCGGAGCTCCGCGTTCTCGGACATCACGCGGTGCAGGACGGCCTCTTCCTGGTGGGTGGCCTTGACGTTGTACTCGACCTTGCCCTCCAGGGCGCGCAGCCGCTCCTTGTAGTGGTCGGCGCGTTCGGCGAGCACGCCGGTGACCGTGTCGTCGTCCGGGGCCACACTGCCGAACCGCATGGGCAGCACCGGGCCCGCCGCGCCCGCCTCGGCGAGCACGCTCTGGTGGGCGAGCAGGTCCTTGCGCTTGGGCCGCAACCCCTCGGGGGCGTCGCTCACGACGGCCGCCAGATCGCCCTCCTTCAGGACGCGCACCGGGCGGGGCGGGTCGCCGACGCCGGTCAGGCCCTCGGGGAGCGCGGGATGCGAACTCGCGGTGATGCCGTAGACGTAGGTGCTCACTCCTGTTCCTCCTTCCTGCGCGAGGACGTGGCCTTGCGGGCGCGCGGCCGGGACTCGGTCTCCCGCTCGCGGCCCTCGCCACGTGCCTGCTGGAAGGCGTCGGAGATGGTCTCCGCCGCTCCGGAGAGCGCGCCCTTGGACTTGCCGCGCGCCCCGGACTCGGTGATCTCGCCGACGAGGTCGGGGAGACCGGGGTCCTTGCGCGGTCCTGCCTCCAGGTCGAGGCGGTTGCACGCCTCGGCGAAGCGCAGATAGGTGTCGACGCTCGCCACGACGACACGTACGTCGATCTTGAGGATCTCGATGCCGACCAGGGAGACCCGTACGAACGCGTCGATCACGAGCCCCCTGTCGAGGACGAGCTCCAGAACGTCATAAAGGCCACTGGAGCCGCCTCCGCCGCCGCTCTGCTGTGCCGGGACAACGGTCATGCCTGCCGCGCCTCCTTTGTCTGGGTAAGTTCCGGGAAGGCGGCCTAGCGGCCGCCGGACCTGTGTGCGTCGGCCCGCCCGCGTTCGTAACGGCGGACGCGCCGGTAGCCGGTGAGTTGTCCCTCGGGGTCCAGATCGACCTGATAGCTCGCCATCAGGCTCATCGTGTCCGGCACGCGGGCCAGTTCGAGGACCTCGACCTCCAGGGACCAGCCGTCCTCCGTCTGTTCGAAGGACGAGACGCTCTCGGCAGACATGCCGGTCAGCTCCGCGAGCTGCGTGCGCGCCTGGCGCAGCACCTCCATGGGGTTCGGCCGCTTGTCCGCCGTACTCTCTTTGTCGGTATTCCGTGGACTCTGCGAATCTCTGGTGTCTTTTGTGTCAGCCATGGCCACCTCTGCGACCGGGTGGCCGCAATATCGGTGGCCAAACCTTCAGGAGGTACGCAACGCGTCGAGCCTGCGCCGCGCCGGTCCCAGGGCGCGGCCGCGGCTCATGATCCCCGCCCAGGGATCGGTGCGGGCCTGCTCGACGGCGTCGGCGATGGTCCAGCGGCGGGCGGACAGGTCCGGGTCGTCCAGCTGGTCCCAGGTGATGGGGGTGGCCACGGGGGCGCCGGGGCGGGCGCGCACGGTGAGGGGCGCGACCGCGGTCTGGGCGTAGGCGTTGCGGCCCACGTCGAGGTAGAGGCGGTCGCCGCGCTCCTTCTTGCGGGCGGCGGTGGTGAGCCGGTCGGGGTGGGCTTCGGCGAGGGTGTCGGCGACGTCGCGGGCGAACTCGCGGACCTCGTCGAAGTCGTGCCGGCCATTGAGGGGCACGACGACGTGCAGCCCTCGCGAGCCGGTGGTCATCAGCCCCGAGGGAAGCTCCAGCTCGTCGAGGAGTTCCCCGAGCAGGACGGCCGCCGCGCGCACCGCCGGGAAGTCGTCACCGGCCGGGTCCAGGTCGAAGACCATCCGGTCGGGCCGGTCGAGCCGGCCGACCCGGGACAGCCAGCGGTGCAGGGTGAGGCTGGCCTGGTCGGCGAGGTAGAGGAGGGTGGCGGAGTCGTCGCACACGGTGTGGCAGACGGTGCCGCCCTCCTTGGGCACCTCGACGCGGCTGATCCACTCCGGGTAGTTCTCCGGGGTGTTCTTCTGCATGAAGCGCGGGCCGTCCAGGCCGTCCGGATGCCGTTCCAGCATCAGCGGGCGGCCACGCAGATGGGGCAGCATGAGCGGGGCCGCGGAGCGGTAGTACTCGACGAGATCGCCCTTCGTGTACTCCTTCACACGGCCGTCACCGTCGCGGTCGCCGGGGAACAGCACCTTGTCGGCCCGGTGGACCTCCACGGTGCGGCGCCCTGCGCGCACGGTGCGTACGTCGTCGCTCACCGCACGACCGCCTCCTCCACCAGCAGCTTCCCGGCCGCCGCGATCGACTCGGCGTCGATGCCCGCGGCGTGCAGCTGCTGGTCCGGGGCGGCCGAGCCCGGCATCGTACGGACGGCCAGACGCACCAGCCGCGGTACCGGCCGCCCGTCGAGGAAGGCGTCCAGGACGGCGTCGCCGAGGCCGCCCTCCTCGTGGTGGTCCTCCACGGTGACCAGGCAGCCGGTGTCCTCGGCGGCGCAGCGCAGGGTGTGCCGGTCGACGGGCTTGACCGAGTAGAGGTCGATGACGCGGGCCTGGATGCCGTCCCGCTCCAGCGCGTCGGCGGCGGCCAGCGCCTCGGCCACGGTGACGCCGGCCGCGACGAGGGTCAGCCGGTCGTGCGGGGAGGAGCGCAGCACCTTGCTGCCCCCGATGGGGAACTCCTCGTCCGGGCCGTAGATCACCTGGCTCGCGCCGCGCGAGGTGCGCAGGTACCGGATGCCCTCGCAGCCGGCCATCGCGGCGACGAGCTGCGCGGTCTGGTTGGCGTCGCACGGGTACAGCACGGTCGAGCCGTGCACCGCCCGCATCATCGCCAGGTCCTCCAGGCCCATCTGGGACGGGCCGTCCTGGCCGATGGCGACGCCCGCGTGCGAGCCGACGAGGTTGATGCCGGCGCCGCTGACGGACGCCATGCGGATGAAGTCGTACGCGCGGGTCAGGAAGGCCGCGAAGGTGCCGGCGTACGGCACCCAGCCGCGGGACGCGAGGCCCACCGCGGCGGCGACCATCTGCTGTTCGGCGATGTAGCACTCGAAGTACCGGTCGGGGTGTTCCTTGGCGAACAGCTCGGTCCGGGTGGAGTCGCCGACCTCGCCGTCGAGGGCCACGATGTCGCTGCGCCCGGTGCCGAGGGCGGTGAGCGCCTGCCCGTAGGCGTCGCGGGTGGCGACCCCCTCCTCGGGGGTGCCCTTCTCCCAGCGGGGCAGTTCGAGGTGCCCGGCGCGTACGGCGTGCAGCATGCGGGTGGCGGTCGGCTCGTGGACGTGGACGCGCAGGTCGCGGAGGCCGCCGAGTTCGGCGATCGCCTCTTCGGCGTCCTTGATCGGCTTGCCGTGCAGGCCCTCGCGGTCCTGGGCGGCGCTGACGCCCTTGCCCTTGAGGGTGCGGGCGAGGATCACGGTCGGCTGCCCGGTGGTCGAGAGGGCCTCGCCGTACGCGCGGTCGACGGCATCGACGTCGTGCCCGTCCACCTCGATGGTGTGCCAGCCGAACGCCTGGAAGCGGCGGGCGTAGGCGTCGAGGTCGTGCCCGTGCCGGGTAGGACCCCGCTGTCCCAGCCGGTTCACGTCGACGATCGCCGTGAGGTTGTCCAGATGCTCGTACGCCGCCTGCTCGGCGGCCTCCCAGATCGACCCCTCGGCCAGCTCGCTGTCCCCGCACAGCACCCACACCCGGTACCCGCCCCGGTCCAGCCGCTTGCCGGCCAGCGCGATGCCGACGCCGACGGGCAGCCCCTGGCCGAGCGACCCGGTGGCCGTCTCGACCCAGGGCAGCCTGCGCGGCGTCGGATGCCCCTCGAGGCGGCTGCCCAGCTTGCGGAAGGTGAGCAGCTCGCCGTCCTCGATGGCTCCGGCCGCCTTGTAGGCGGCGTAGAGAAGCGGCGAGGCGTGCCCCTTGGAGAGCACGAAACGGTCGTTGCCGGGGTGGGCGGGCCGGTCGAAGTCGTAGCGGAAGTGGTGCGCGAACAGTACGGCCATCAGCTCCGCGGCGGACATCGAGGACGTCGGATGCCCGGACCCCGCGGCGTCGGCTGCACGCACACTGTCCACCCGCAACTGCTGGGCGAGTTCGGCGAGTTCGTCGGTATTCATGAGTCTCCTTCCGCGGGGGTGTCGGTACGTCGCTTCACAGGACCAGGAGCCTTGGCCGACCCCCCGCCGGTCTGCTCCCCAGCCGACTCGGAGCCCACCTGCCCCTTGGCGGGCTCGCCGCCCGGCTGGTTCTTGGCGGGTTCACCGCCCGGCTGCCCCTTGGCGGGCTCGCCGCCCGGCTGGTTCTTGGCGGGTTCACCGCCCGACTGGTTCTTGGCGGGCTCGGTGGTCTGCTCCGCGGGCGCCGCGCTTTGACTGCTCGTGTCGGCCTCCGTGGCCGCGCCCGGCCCCGAGGCGGCCGCGGCCGGCGAACGGGGTTCCGGGCGGCCCGGTACGCGGGCCAGTTCCGGTGAGGAGGTGTCCAGGGGGACCGACCAGGAGCGGACGAGGCCCAACTGGACCGCCTGGCGTGGGAGTACGGCGTCCAGGAGCCAGTCCGCGGCCACGCGCACGCGGTTGCCGGGCATCGCGGCGAGGTGGTAGCCGCGGGTGACGGCGCCCGCCAGCGGGCCGGGCAGGGGGACGCCGAGCGGGTTGGCGGCGGCCTTCGTGCCGCCCAGGTCGACGACGAAGCCCAGGTCTCGGTGGCGGTAGGCGCGCCGTTCACCGACTCCCAGGGACGCGGCGACGTTCTGCGCCGCGACCTTGCCGTGCCGCCAGGCGTGCTGCGCGGTCATCGGCGTGTACGACCCCGGGTTGTTGAGGTCCGGCACCGCGGCCGCGTCACCGCACGCGAACACCTCGGGCCGGCCCGGCACTTGGAGGTGCGGGTCGACGAGGAGCCGGCCGCGTTCCAACGGCTGCCCGGTGGACTCGACGAGCGGATCGGGCCGTACGCCCACGCACCACACCAGCGTGCGGGTGTCGACGAACTCGCCGTCGGTCAGCAGGACCCCGCCCGGCGTGGCCTCCTTCACGGAGGTCCCCATGCGGACGTCGACCCCTCGCTGCCGCAGTACCCGGTCGGCGGTCCGCGAGAGCCGTTCGTCCATCTCGGGCAGGACGCGCGGCGCGACGTCGAGCAGCATCCAGCGAGGGCGTATCCCCTGCCGGAGCGGGTGCTTGCGCACCTGTGCGTCGGTGTACATCTGCCCGTGCGCGGCGACCTCCGTGCCGGTGTATCCGGCGCCCACCACCACGAAGGTGCACCGCGCGGCGCAGCTCTTCGGGTCGTCCGCGGCGGCGGCGAGTTCCACCTGCCGGGTGACGTGATCGCGCAGGTACAGCGCCTCGGGCAGTCCCCGGAAGCCGTGTGCGTACTCGGCCACGCCCGGGATCGGCAGCAGCTTGTTGACGCTGCCGACGGCGAGCACCAGCCGGTCGTACTCCAGCGTGCCGCCCCCGCCCTCGGGGTCGGTGTAGTGCACGCGCTGCCCGTCGAGGTCGACGGAGTCGGCCTCGCCGAGCACCAGCCGGACGTGCGGCAGGGTGCCGGAGAGGGACACGGACACCCGGCGGGGTTCCAGGATCCCCGCGGCGACCTGGGGCAGCAGGGGCAAGTACAGGAAGTAGTCGGTCGGGTTCAGCAGGGTGACGTCGGCCTTGTGCCGCATCAGCCGGGACAGGACGCGGGCCGTCCGGTACCCGGCGAATCCGGCACCGACGATCACGATGCGGGGTCGACTCACATTCGCCTCCGGCGCTGTCGCGTACGTCGTGCGGAGCCTTCCGCGTCCCCCTGGTCAAGGCCCCCAAACGTCCACCGGTTTCCGCCGCGGGCGCCGGGTACCCGGAGCGGACCGGTCACCCGTCACCCAGTGCCTCCCGGAGGTGTCCCCCATGCCCGAGTACGGCTACTTCCTCTCCTGCGAGGAGTTCGGTCCCGCGGAACTCGTCGAACAGGCGAGGATGGCGGAGCAGGCCGGATTCCGGTCGCTGTGGATCTCGGACCACTACCACCCGTGGAACGACACGCAGGGCCAGAGCCCGTTCGTGTGGTCCGTGATCGGCGCGCTCTCGGAGGCGGTGTCGCTGCCGGTCGAGACGGCGGTCACCTGCCCCACCGTGCGCATCCACCCGGCGGTGGTCGCACAGGCGGCGGCCACCTCGGCGGTGATGCTGAACGGCCGCTTCCGGCTCGGGGTGGGCACCGGCGAGGCCCTCAACGAGCACATCCTCGGGCACGTCTGGCCGCCCGCGCACATCCGCATGGAGATGCTGGAGGAGGCCGTGCAGATCATGCGCCGGCTGTTCACCGGCGAGGAGGTCAGCCACCACGGCACCCACTACACGGTGGAGAACGCCCGCCTGTACACGATCCCGGACGAGCCCGTCCCGATCGACATCTCCGGCTTCGGCCCGGCGGCGACGCAGCTCGCGGGACGGGTCGGCGACGGCTACATCACGATGATGCCGGACGCCTCGATGGTCGAGCAGTTCCGCAAGGGCGGTGGCGGCGGCAAGCCGGTGATCGGCGGCGCCAAGCTCTGCTACGGCACCGACCGCGACGAGGCCGTGCGCACGGTGCACCAGCGCTGGTTCAACCAGTTCCTGCCGGGCGAGATGGGCCAGATCCTGCCCTCACCGAGCCATTTCGAGCAGCTGGCCCCGCTGGTCACCGAGGAGATGGTGCGCGAGAAGGCGGTGTGCGGGGACGACGTCGACGAACACGTCTCGGCCCTGCAGGCCTTCGCCGACGCGGGCTTCGACCGGGTCTACGTCAACCAGATCGGGCCCGACCAGCGCGGGTTCTTCGACTTCTACCGTACGAAGGTGCTGCCGCAGCTGCAGCAGTCCTGAGGGATCCGCGATGAAACTCCACCGCCCCGTCGTCTCCGTCTACACGGTGCCGACCGACGCCCCCGAGGCCGACGGCACGCTGGCCTGGGACTCCACGACCATGGTGATCGCCGAGGTGACGACGGGCGACGAGACGGGAACGGGCTGGACGTACGGCCCGTCGGCGGTCGGCGATTTCGTGCGCGGCCAGCTCGCCCCGCTGGTCGAGGGCCGCTCCGCCCTCGACGTCCCGTCCCTGCACGAGGCGATGTGCCGCTCGGTCCGCAACGCGGGCCGCCCCGGGATCGCCGCGGGTGCGATCTCCGCGGTGGACATCGCCCTGTGGGACCTCAAGGCCCGCCTCCTCGAACTCCCGCTGGCCCGGCTGCTCGGCGTGTGCCACGAGCGCGTCCCGGTGTACGGCAGCGGCGGCTTCACCACGTACCACGACACGCATCTGGCAGCGCAGCTGAACGGCTGGGTACACGGGCAGCACATCCCTCGCGTGAAGATAAAGATCGGGGAGGGCTGGGGTCGGGCGGTCCCCCGGGACCTGGCCCGGGTCCACGCGGCACGCCAAGTGATCGGTCCTGAGGCCGAGTTGTACGTCGACGCGAACGGCGCCTACACCCGCAAGCAGGCCGTCCGCGTCGGCCGCGCCCTGGCCGATCACGGCGTCGGCTGGTTCGAGGAGCCGGTCTCCTCGGACGACCTGACGGGTCTGCGCCTGGTCCGTGACGCGCTGGTGTGCGATGTGACGGCCGGCGAGTACGGCTACGACCTGCCCTACTTCGCCCGCATGATCGCGGCGGGCGCGGTCGACTGCCTGCAGATCGACGCGACGCGCTGCGGCGGCATCACGGAGTTCCTGCGCGCCGCCGCGCTCGCCCAGGCCCACGGCCTCGAGGTCTCCACCCACTGCGCCCCCCACGCCCACGCCGCGGCGGCCGCCTCGCTCCCCAACCTCCGCCACATGGAGTGGTTCCACGACCACGTACGCATCGAGGACATGTTCTTCGACGGCGCACTGGACCCGACGGGAGGCACCGTGCGCCCGACGTCCGGCCCCGGCCACGGACTGACCCTGCGGACCGACGAGGTCGAGGAGTACCGGGCCGGCTGATGTCCCAACGGCGCACGAACATGTTCTTCGACGGCACGCTCGATCCGAAGGGACGCACCGTGCGCCCGACGTCCGGCCCCGGCCACGGACTGACCCTGCGGACCGACGAGGTCGAGGAGTACCGGGCCGGCTGATGTCCCAACGGCGCAC
>NZ_JBITLY010000015.1:42416-178522 GCF_044465725.1 Streptomyces sp. NPDC049541
ACCGTGCGCCCGACGTCCGGCCCCGGCCACGGACTGACCCTGCGGACCGACGAGGTCGAGGAGTACCGGGCCGGCTGATGTCCCAACGGCGCACGAGCATGTTCTTCGACGGCACGCTCGATCCGAAGGGAGCACCGTGCGCCCGACGTCCGGCCCCGGCCACGGACTGACCCTGCGGACCGACGAGGTCGAGGAGTACCGGGCCGGCTGATGCCCCAACGGCGCACGAACATGTTCTTCGACGGCACGCTCGATCCGAAGGGAGCACCGTGCGCCCGACGTCCGGCCCCGGCCACGGACTGACCCTGCGGACCGACGAGGTCAGGAGTACCGGGCCGGCTGATGCCCTAACGGCGGACGAGGCGGGTCAGTTTTCGTGCGGCCAGGGCGCCGGCGCCGACGGTGAGCGCCGTGCCCACCCGGCCGCGGTTCCGGGAGATCCACTCCTGCGCACTGTCCGGCCGGGACTCCTCGTCGAACCGCCCGTGCGCCCCGAAGTCCCGTCCGTGCGGTCCGTCCGCCGGGGCCCACAGGTTTCCGAGTTCACCGTGCTCGCCCTCGTCCTGCTGGGCGTCGAAGCCGGTGCGGGCGAGATAGCGGTCGAGCAGTCCGGGAACCACCGCGTTGGCGATCAGGGTGGCCACCGTGGAGCTTCCGACCCAGTACTCGCGCCGCCGCCCGTGCGAGGCCGCGTGCACGATCGCGCGGGCCGCGACCTCCGGCTGGAACACCGGCGCCACGGGCCGGGCCCGCCCCGGCATGCGGCTCAACACCCAGTCGAACTGCGGGGTGTTGAGGGCGGGCATCTGCACCATCGTCGTACGGACCCCGGTGCCGCTGTGCAGCAGCTCGCAGCGCAGCGACTCGTTGAACCCCTGGATCGCGTGCTTGGCCCCGCAGTACGCCGACTGCAGCGGAATCCCGCGGTAGGCGAGGGCGGAGCCCACCTGCACGATCGTGCCTCGGTCGCGCGGCAGCATGTGGTGCAGCGCGGCCCGGGTGCCGAACACACAGCCCAGGTACGTCACTTCGGTCACCCGGCGGAACTCGTCGGGGGTGATCTCGGTGAACGGCGCGAACACCCCGGCGAAGGCGTTGTTGACCCACACGTCGATGTGCCCGAACGTGTCGACGACCTGCTGGGCGGCGTCGTCGACCGCCTTGGCGTCGGCCATGTCGACGGAGACGACGAGCGCCTCGCCGCCGGCGCGCTGCACCTCGTCGGCCGCCGCGGCGAGGCCCTCACGTCCGCGGGCCAGCAGGGCGACCCGGTCACCGCGGGCGGCGAAGGCCAGGGCCGCGGCCCGGCCCACGCCGCCGCTGGCCCCGGTCACGACGACGGCTCTACGGCCCCCCGGCACGGGCACGCCCCACCGCTTGCGGACCATGAGTCACCCCCGGTGGTGCGGCTGCTCGGGATCGATGTCGTCCTGGCACGGCGCCGGCGTGCCCGAACCGCCCGGTTCGCCCGCGGCGGGTGCGCCCGCCGCCCCGCCCAGACCGCCCGGTGCGACCGGTGGCATCGGCGGGTACGGCGCTCCGAGGCCGCTCGGCGGCGCGGCGGGCGCCCGGCCGCCGACGACGGGGTCGCCCTGGCTCGCGGTGGCCAGCTCCGCCTCCCGTTCCGGCGTGGCCCGGGACGCGGAGGGGCGGGCCGCGCCACGCAGGACGTAGGCGACGACGCCGAGGATCACCGCGGTGATCAGTGCGGCGGCCCAGTCGGGCAGGCCGATGGCGAGGGCCAGTCCGATGGTGAGCGCGAGGGCCGCGCCCGCGTACAGGGCGACGGCTCCGGACACGGCGTACAGCATCGCCCTACGCCGCTGCTTGCGAGTCTGTTCGCGCAGTTCGTCGCGCACGGTCTCGCGCGCCACCTGCGCCAGCTCGTCGACCAGGTGCCTGTCCAAATGCTCCAGATGATCCAAGCCTTCCATGGCCGCCGAGTACCCGTACGGGCGTACGGATAACGCGGTCCGTCACGGCCGGAAAGCGGTGCGTCAGCCCTTGGCCGCCGGGTACCCGGCGCACGCACGACCGCACGACCAAAACCCTCACCGACCCCTCTACAGGAGTTGCAGGATGACCGAGCGCACCGATGTGGTGGAGCTGCTCAAGGGGCAGCACATCCGGATCCGAGAACTGTTCGACGAGGTGGCGAACACCAAGGGCGCGGACCGCAAGCGGCACTTCCACGACCTCGTCCGGCTGCTCGCGGTGCACGAGACGGCCGAGGAAGAGGTCGTCCACCCCTTCGCCCGCAAGCACATCGACGGCGGCGAGCTGGTCGTCAAGGACCGGATCGAGGAGGAGGAGAAGGCCAAGGCGGCCCTGTCCCGGCTGGACGACATGGACCCGGACTCGCCGGAGTTCCTGGACCAGTTCGCGGCCCTGCGCCAGGACGTGCTCGCCCACGCGGACAACGAGGAGCGGTACGAGTTCGCCCACTTCAGCCGGGTCGCCGACCGCGACAGGCTGGAGACCCTGGCCCGCGCGGTGCAGGCGGCCGAGGCGCTGGCGCCCACGCGTCCGCACCCGGGCACCGACACCGCCCTGAAGAACGTGGCGGTGGGCCCGGTCGCGGCCGTCATCGACCGCACGCGTGACGTCATACGCAAGGCGATGGGCTGATCCACGCCCCGGGGCGGCCGGGCCGAGGACGATCACCGAAACGATCGGAAGTGATCTCCTGGCCCGGCCGCCCCAACTAGGCTCTGCGCATGGACATTCTGGGAGCCACGCTGCGTATCTGCGTCGACGACCTGGAGACCGCGGTCCCCTTCTACGAACGGCTGGCGGGCGGCAGAGCCCAGCGCTTCGAACGCGGCGGCGTCCAGGTGGCCGCGGTCGGCTGCTTCCTGCTGATGAGCGGGCCCGAGGCCGAACTGGAGGTGCTGCGCAAGATCTCCGCGACGATCGCCGTCAAGGACGTCGAGGAAACCCACCGGGTGCTGACCCAGCTCGGCGCACACATCGTCGCGGGTCCGGTGCCGACACCAGGCGGCCGCAACCTGATCGCGATGCACCCGGACGGCATGGTGTACGAGTACGTGGACCGCAACGTGTAGAGCCTACGGCTCAGGCCGCATACGGAAGTCGTAGTGGGCCGGGAGCGGTTCGTCGGTCAGTCTCGACCACAGGCGGCTGATCGCCTCCGCTCCCTCCCGCAGGTCGGCGGCCTCGAAGCCCGCCCGGAAGATGTCCAGGGCCTCCTCCCGCCGCCCTTCCGCGAGCAGCAGCCCCGCCTCGATCAACCGGAACCGGCCGCGCTCCCGGGTGGCGGGGTGCAGCCGCTCCCAGACCTCTCGTGCCTGCGCGGTGCGGCGTACGGCGAGCAGTGCCTCGATCGTCTCGCGGCCCAGCGCGGCCGTGGCCGCCGTCCACTGTTCCCCGCCGTCGCGCCGCTCATGGCACAGGTCGTCGAAGGCTTCGGCATACCGGTCCGCGGCCCGTTCGTGGTTGCCGCTCTCCTGGTCGGCGACGGCGAGGCAGCGCAGCAACGGCCAGAGCGACGGGGCGAGTTCGAGGGCCCGCTCCCAGCTGCGCACCGCCTGCGCCCGGTCACCGGCGTGCCACTGGGCGACGCCGAGGTGGTACTCGGTGAGCGGGGTCGCGGGCGCGGTCTCGAGCATGTCGCGCCAGTGCGGGGCGACCAGCGTCTCACCGGGGGGCCGCACCCGGCGCGGCTCCGGGAAGACACCGGTCCGCAGCAGCTGCAGCCAGGGTTCCTGGGCCTCGCCGAGCGTGTCCTCGTCGAAGGGCGTGCCGGGCAGCTTCCAGTCGGCGCGCAGCACTTCGAGCGCGCCCCAGCCGGAGCCGACGGCGAGGATCTCGCCGGGTTCGGTGTCGGCGTGCGGCTTCCAGGCGGCGTGGGCGGCGTCGACCTCGGCGCGCGGGAGGGCGGCTTCGAGACGCGCCTCCACTTCGTCGGCGGCCTCCGAGGAGCTGAGCGGACCGTAGGCCTCCAGCCACGACACCTCGCTCTCCGGTTCCAGCCGTACGTGCTCCAGCTGGGTGCGGGCGAGCCCGGCCTGGATCTCCGAGTAGCCGCCCGTGCCGGGTTCGGTGAGCCACTGCTGCCAGCGGCGTCCGCCGGGTCCCTTCCCCCAGACGAACAGTTTGCGTCCGCGCAGCAGGTCGGTGGAGGTCTGCACCAGGCCGTGACCGTCCTCGTCGAGGGCGGCGATCCAGCGTCGCTGCTCATCCGGCAGGTCGTAGAAGTAGTCCGCGGCGTAAGGGAGTTGCTGCACCTCGTCACACGACGGTGCGGGCACCTTCCGCAGGCGCCGCTCGTACCCGAACTGCCAGGCCTCCTCCGCGGGCGCCGACAGCCGGCGCTCCTCCGGTACGGCGATGTTGGACCACCAGTAGACCGGCACGGGCCGCTCGTGCGGGTTGCGGACGCGCACACCGACGTACAGGAAGTCGGAGCCCTCCGGCAGCCACAGGTCGACCTGGAAGGGAAGGTCGCGCAGCCGCTCCCACTCCCACAGCCGGAGCATCTCGCCGCCGTCGGGGGCGGGGACGCGGGCGGCGTGGAGCGGGGAACAGGAGAGGGCGGTGTGGCCGGTGGCGCCGAAGTTCCATTCGATGCCGCCGGAGAACCAGGCGCCGTTGAGGGCGAAGTCAGCGGGCTGGAACACCGGGTTCCGGTACAGGAGTTCACGGCCGGTCGGCTTGTGCAGCAGGGAGGCGACACGGCCGCCGAGGCCGGGCAGCACGGTGGCGCGCAGCTTGCCGTTCTCGATCACGAGGGTGTCGAACTCGCGGGGTTCACGCACCCGCCCGTACCCGTCCCGGACCCGCACCGGCAGCAGACTGCGCAAGGGCCCGTAGCCGACCTGCCGGGCCATCTCCCGCGGCAGCTCGTCCCGGTCCCGGTCCTCGATGCGGTGCACCTCGTGCAGCAGCCGCAACGGGGGCAGGGGATTGTCCGGCCCCAACTCCGCGGCGGGCAACGTCAGTACCTCACGCCGAATGCTCGTCACGATCACCATGGAAGCCGCTCATCGGTGACCTGACCAGGGGCCCTACCGGTCAGGATTCCGCAAAGGGCAGCTGCCGCGCGCCCCAGAGGGGCGCGGGGCTGTATCGATATGCGGCTCCGCCGCGTGAGCGCGACAAGCCACAACGGCGCAGCAGCCAACCGACACTCCCTCGTGGCACTACCCAGTCGCTGCGATCACAGCGAAGCGCCCCGCATCTCTGCAGTGATCGCCCACCGCTCATGATCCCGCCAGTCCCCGTCAATAAAGATCATCTTCGGCGAGAACCCTTCGAGCCGAAATCCACACGCGCGCGCCAGCGCGATCGACGCCGCGTTCTGCGGTTGCGCGTTGATCTCCAGCCGGTGCAGCCGCATCGGCCCGAAGGCGTACCCCACCACCAGGTCGAGCCCCTCCCGCATCAGCCCGCGCCCGGCGGCGTGCGCGAAGGCGCCGTAGCCGAGCGCGCCGCACTGGAAGCCGCCCTCGACGATGTTGTTGATGTTGATGTACCCGGCGATGGCCCCGGCCCCCTGCTCGCCGTCCTTCTCGCAGACGAGGAACCCGGCCTTGGTCGGGTCCTCGATCAGCCGGCCCGCGTAGGCGGTGTAGGCGCTCGCGGTGTCCGGCGGGAACAGCCAGGGGTGGTGCAGATCCTTGCTCTCACGGGCGCGGGCGGTGAACTCGGCACCGTCCTCGTAGGTGAAGTGACGTATCCCCACGCGGGGGCCTTCGGCGAGATAACGGGATGCGGTGTGCGGCATCACGCCACCCTACGGCGGTCTAGGGCTTCCGCCTCATGAAATACGCCCCGAAGAACGAGCCGATCGCCGCCCCGACGAGCAGGGCCGTCGACAGAGGCATGGTGACCTCGGGGATCAGGAGGCGGATCCTGATGTGCCGGGTGTTCTGGAAGATGAAGATCAGGGCGAAGACGGCGAGCAGCAGGACGGCCACCCGGCGGGGCGTCACCGCCGGGCCCCGCTCGCCGCTGCGCCTGGCACCCGGCTCGGAGGTCTTCGGGGTCATACCCCAAGGATGCGCCCGAAGCCCCCCTTACGCACGGTGAGGACTGCCGGTGAGACGCCTCACCCGCCGAGCACGGGCAGCTCCAGCACCCCGGTGTTCCCGGGCGCGCTCGCCACGGTGACCGCCTTGATCCCGCGGTTGCCGAAGTAGGCGTCGTCGCTCGCCGCGATCACGAACTGCAGCCGGTGCCTCCTCTGGTACCGGTGCACGATGCCCGGCAGGCTCACGGTGAAGCTCTTGGTCACGTCCGGCACCCGTACCGGTGCGACCAGCCGGTGCACCAGCGTCTTGGTGCCGTCGGGCGCGACGTCGTACAGCTTGGCGAACAGGACGAGCCGGTCGGCGGCGTTGGCGGAGTCCTGGGCCTTCGCGGCCTGCGGGGAATCGACCCTGAGCGTGGCCCGCGGCGCGCCGACCACGTCGGTGCTGCGGGCGAGCGGTTCGCTGGTCCAGGCGAGGTAGGTGCCCTCGGTGTCGAACGGCGCCGGGTCCGGCAGCCCGCCGAGCGCGGCCAGCGAGGTCTCCGAATGGCTCGTGGGGGTCAGCTGGTTGGCGTACGTACGGCTGCCGGGGGCCACCTTCTTGCCGTTGTCGACGAGTTTGCCGTCCCCGGAGAGATACAGCTTCCGGCTGAGGGCGGGCAGGTGGTCGGCGGTGGCGTATGCGTGGGCGGGGTCGGTGATCCAGTCGCGGTGGTAGGCGAAGGCCGGTCCGGTGTCGGTGTGCCGCCCCCGGAGGTAGTGGTCGAACCAGGACATGATCCGCCTGCCGACATAACTGGTGTCCAAGTTGCCCTGGGTGAGGTTGAGTTCACCGTCCACCATGCCGCCGCTGTGCCCCCAGGACTGCCAGATCATCGCGGCGGGTGTGCCCTGGGCCTTGAGCGTCTTGTACGTCGCCGTCGCCTCGTTGAGGTTGAAGAGGCTGTCGGCCTGCCCCTGGATCAGCAGGGTGGGCGCCTGGACCCGGTTCAGGTACGACGCCGGGGAGACGCTGCGGGCGTAGGCGAGCATCGCGGCGGTGGGGACCGGGCGGTAGCTGCCGGAGTTCAGGGTGCGGATGGTGGCGCAGGCCCGGGTGACGAAGTGCAGACAGGTGAGGGAGTTGATCCGGGACGGGTCGAGGTTCGGCTGGGTCAGCGTCTGGCCCTCGCCGAGGAGGTAGAACCCGTTGGTCCACTGCCATTTGAACGCGCCGGGGACGGTGCCTCCGGCGTTGTTCGGGTCCAGCGCGTAGGCGAGGTCGTTCCAGGTGATCAGGGGGATCAGCGCGTCCACCCGGCGGTCGACGGCGGCCGTGGCGAGCTGGATGGCGCCGCCGTACGAGCCGCCGATCATGCCGATCCGTGGGTCGCCCGCCCCGTCGAGGGTGACGAAGTCGGCCCTGGTGCCGTCGTCGGCGGCGCGTCTGCCGCCGAGGAAGTCGATCAGCCGGGAGGCGGCGGTGCCGTCGATGCCGGGGTCGTCGAGCGAGATCAGACAGCCGGAGCGACCGAAACCGAGCCCGGAGTAGATCAGGGACACATAGCCCCGCGCGGCGAGGGCCTTGCCGATGGCGTCGGTGGTGCCGTCGGACTTGCTGCCGCCGAAGCCGTTCGTGGCGAGCACGGCCGGGGCCCGGTGCGAGCTGTCGACGCCCGCCGGGCGGTAGAGGTCGGCGTCGACCGCGCAGCGGCGGCCGCCGGCCTGGACGGAGAACTTCAGTGCTGTGACGCTGTATTGGCCTGCTGCGGACACGGGAGCGGTGAGTGCCTGGGGCGCGGCGAGCGCCGCGCCCAGGGCGAGAGCGAGCGGAGCCCGGGATCTGAACACGCGTCGGGACACTGAGACCTCCACACTCAGGACAGCCCTGCTTACCGACCAGTAAGTAACCACCGCTTGTCATGGTGTGACACGTGTCATACGTGGTCAATCGCCCAGACGAGTGCTCTTGACGGATATTCAGTGAAGGCGATCGTCCGTTCGGTTCAGAGAAGGGCGGGCTCGTCGAGCGTCAAGGTGCCCGTATCGGCGTCGAGTTCGGCGGTCACACCGAAGGGGATGGTCAACGCGCCCTCGCAGTGCCCGAATCCGAACTCCTCGACGACGGGCACGCCGAGGTCCCCGAGCCGGTCCACGAGGACGGCGCGCACTTCCTCGTAGGGACCGCACTTCGCCCAGGAACCCAGCGCGAACCCGGTGACGCCGTCGAGCCATCCGGTGCGCAGCAGCTGGGTCAGCATCCGGTCGATGCGGTACGGCCGTTCGCCGACGTCCTCGATCAGCAGCAGCCCACCGCGGGCACCGTCGTGGGCGTGCGGCGTCCCGAGGTCGGAGGTGAGCATGCTCAGACATCCGCCCAGCGTGACGCCCCGGGCCCACCCCGCAACCAGAGCGGTGCCGGTGGAGACGAGGGTGCGGACCCGCTCCGGGGCGAACAGGGTGGCTCTGAGGTGTTCCTGCGCCCGGGCGTGCTTGATGAAGTCGATGCCGGCGGCCGCCGGTCCGTGCAGGGTGACCAGGCCCAGCCGGTTGGCGAACGCCTGGTGCAGCACCGTGATGTCGCTGAAGCCCACGAACACCTTGGGTCCGGCGGCCCGCATCGCGTCCCAGTCGAGCAGGTCGACCATCCGCTGCGCCCCGTACCCGCCCCGCGCGCACAGCACCGCGTCCACCGAGGGGTCGCACCAGGCGGCCTGCAGATCGGCGGCCCGTTCGGCGTCCGTGCCCGCCAGGTAGTCGAACTCGGCGTGCCGGTCCAGCACATGGGGTGCCACCAGCGGGTCGAGGTCCCAGCCCCGCAGCACGTCCAGCCCGGCCTGCACCCGTTCCTCCGGCACCGGACCGCTCGGCGCGACGACGGCCACGCGGGCACCTGGGGCGAGCCGGGACGGACGCAGGAGTTCTCTCACTTGGTCAGCTCCAGTGTGGGGACGCCGCGCTGATTCAGCCCGAAGACCTGGGCGTAGAGGGAGAGTTCGGACTCCAGGACCCGGATCATGGTCTCCGCCCGCCGGAACCCGTGCCCCTCACCCTCGAAGGTGAGGTACGCGTGCGGCACCCGCCGGCCCTCCATCCGCTCCAGGAACCGTTCGCACTGGGCGGGCGGGCAGATCACGTCGTCCAGGCCCTGCAGCAGCAGGAAGGGGGCGGTGATGCGGTCGGCGTGCTCGGCGGGCGAGCGCTCCGCGTACCGGCCGGGCACCTCGGCGAGCGGTCCGACCAGGGTTTCCAGGTACTGCGACTCGAAGTCGTGGGTCTCCCCCGAGCCCCAGCCGGCCAGGTCGAGGATGGGGTAGAGGATCGTGCCGCAGGCGTAGACGTCGGTGGCGGCGAGGGAGGCGGCCGAGGTCCAGCCGCCCGCGCTGCCACCCCGGATCGCGAGCCGCCCGCGGTCGGCGGTGCCCTCGTCAGCGAGGGCGAGCGCGACGGCCGCGCAGTCCTCGACGTCGACCACGCCCCACTGCTCGCGCAGCCGGTTGCGGTACTCGCGCCCGTGCCCGGTCGAGCCGCCGTAGTTGACCTCGGCGACGCCGATGCCCCGGGAGGTGAAGTAGGCGATCTCCAGGTCCAGCACGAGCGGCGCCCGGCTGGTGGGGCCGCCGTGCACCCAGACCACGTACGGCGGCAGCTCGTCGCCGGGCGAGACGCAGCCCGGGTTGTGCGGCGGATAGATGTGCGCGTGGATGTCGCGTCCCGCGGGCCCGGTGAAGGTGCGGATCTGCGGTTCGGGGTAGTACGCGGGGTCGACCGCGTCCTGGTGCTCGGCGCCGATCACACGGGCCCGGCCGGCCCGGGTGTCGAGCTCCACCACCTCGTAGGCGCTGCGCGGGCTGGCTCCGACGGTGACGACGCGCTCGCCGTGCACCGCGAGCGTGGGCGCGAACTCGGTCCAGGGGCCGGCCGCGTCGACGACCTCGCCGGTCTCCGGGTCGAGGACGCCGAGCGCGGTGGCGCCGCGGCCGTGCACCACGGCGATCAGTCCGCTGTCCAGCGGGGCGAACCAGCGCTGTCCGAGCTTCCACAGCGGCCCGCCGAACTCCTCCTCGCGTGGGCAGAGGGGGACTCCGTCGCGGTAGAGGTTCCACCAGCCGGTGCGGTCGCTCGCGTAGAGGAGGGAGCCGTCGGGGGCCCAGTCCGCCTGGGCGATCGATTCGTCCGGACCGCCGGCGAGCGTGCGTGTCTCCCGCAGGGTCCCGTCCTCGGCGACCTGGGCCAGGACCAGTTCCGTGCCGTCCCACGGCATCCGCGGATGGTCCCAGGCGAGCCACACCGCGCTGCGCCCGTCGGGCGAGAGGCGGGGACCGGTGACGAACCGGTGCCGGTCGTCGGTGAGTTCGCGAACGGCATCCCGGTCCTGGACCGCCGATCCGTCCAGCGGCACCGCGGCCAGGACGCGCCGCACATCGGTGGGTCCGTCGCCGGTGAACTCCTCCAGAACGCACCACACTTCACCGCGTTCGACCTGCAACTGGGGCTCCACCCAGCGCAGTCCGCCGCCCACGGGCGAGACGGGCGTGAGGGGCCGCGGGTCGCTCCCTGGCTCGTACCGGTAGAGCCGCTGGTCGGCGAAGTTCACGAACACCACGAGCGGCCGTCCGGCCACGACCGTCCCGGCCCAGGGCTGTCCGCCGTACTCGATGACGCGGCTGCGGACGTCCCATGGCGCGGGCAGCAGCGGCTCCTCCTCGCCGTCGGCGCGGCGCCGCACCAGGGTGCGGCGGCCGCCCTCGGTGGGGCGTGGCTCGGTCCACCACGCCTCGTCGCCCACGAAGCCCACGTACTCGGGTCGCCCGTCGTGCGCGGCGGCGAGCGCCGCGTCGATGGGCGAGGGCCAGGAACCGTACGGCAGTCTCTGCACGTTCTCCCCCAACTCGCCTAGGCCGTCCGCAGGAAGCGGTCGAGGACGCGGACACCGAAGTGCAGCGCCTCGACCGGGACCCGCTCGTCGACCCCGTGGAACATGGCCTGGTAGTCGTAGCCCTCCGGGAGCCTCAGCGGCGTGAAGCCGTACCCGGTGATGCCGAGCCGCGAGAACTGCTTGGCGTCCGTGCCGCCCGACATGCAGTACGGCACCACATGCCCCTCGGGCGCGAACTCCTCGACGGCGGCACGCATCTTCGCGTACGTCGGCGAGTCCACCGGCGCCTGGAGGGCGACCTCACGGTGGTGGAACTCCCACTCCACGTCGGGCCCGGTGAGCTGGTCAAGGGTCGTGCGGAACTCGTCCTCGCCGCCGTACAGATACCGCCCGTCGACATACGCGACCGCTTCACCGGGGATCACGTTGAGCTTGTAACCCGCTTCCAGCATGGTCGGGTTGGCGCTGTTGCGGACGGTCGACTCGACGAGCTTCGCTGCCGGGCCGAGCTTTTCGAGCAGACGGTCGATGTCGTCCAGGCCGGCGTCGAGGCCGTAGAGCGTGGCCAGTTCCGACAGCGCGGCCCACACGGTCGGAGTCGGCCGCAGCGGCCATTCGTGCTCGCCGATGCGGGTGATCGCGGCGGCGAGACGGGTGACCGCGTTCTCCTTGTTCACCTTGGAGCCGTGCCCGGCGCGCCCGCGCGCGGTGAGCTTCAGCCAGGCCGTGCCGCGCTCACCGGCCGCGATCGGGTAGATCTGCCGTCCGCTGCCGTCGTGGAAGGTGAAGGCCCCCGACTCGCTGACGCCCTCGGTGCACCCCTCGAACAGCCCGGGGTGCTGATCGGCGAGGAACCCGGAACCGTCCTGCGCGCTGTCCTCCTCGTCGGCGGTGAACGCGACGACGATGTCACGCCGTGGCCGCACGCCCTGGCGCGCCCAGCTCCGCAGCACGGCCAGGATCATGGCGTCCATGTTCTTCATGTCGACGGCGCCGCGCCCCCACACCACCCCGTCGCGGATCTCTCCGGAGAAGGGATGGACGGTCCAGTCCTCGGCCCGGGCGGGTACGACGTCCAGATGACCGTGGAGGAGCAGCGCGTCGGCGGACGGGTCGGTCCCCTCCAGGCGCGCGACGACATTCGTGCGCCCCTTGGTGCGCTCCAGCATCACGGGTTCGAGTCCGGCCCCGGCCAGCTGCTCGGCGGCGTACTCGGCGGCGGGCCGCTCCTGGCAGTCGCCGCCGCCGCGGTTGGTGGTGTCGATACGGATGAGGTCGGAGGTGAAACGGACGACCTCTTCCAGGGCCTGCTGGTCAGCCATACTGCTCCTCCACGGCGGCCGAGACGATCGTGGTGACCGCCTTGAAGGTACGGATCCCCTCGTACATCGTCTCGCTGGTGTACGCCACCTTCCGCTCCCCGATCCGGCCGACGCCGGGCACGACGGTGGCGGCCATGGCGAGATGCTCGGCGTCGAACTCGAGCGCGAGGGTGAACGGCCCTGCCTGGACGGGTTGGTGACGGACCGCCAGCTGGGCCGCCTCCTTGGCGGCGGCCCGGATGTCGGACGCGGTCCTGGCCGGCGTACGGCACACGGCCGCGTACCGCGACACATGGTCCTTGACGGCGACCTTCAGCGCCTCGGGCGCATACCCGAGGGCGTCCTCGCAGGCCACGTCGTCGCCGGTGACCAGGATGACCGGCACCCCGTACTCGGCGACGACATGCGCGTTGAGCAGGCCCTCACTGGCGCGTACGTCGTTCAGCCATACCCCGGTGATCGAGTTGGCGAGGTAGGTGTGGGCGAGGACGCCCTCCATCCCGGCCCCGGCGTGATAGCCCACGAAGGCGATCCCGTCCACGTCCCCGTGCTGCACCCCCTCGACCATGGAGAGGGACTTGTGCCGCCCGGTGAGCATCTCCGTCCGCTCGTCGAGCTGCTCGAGGAGCAGGTTGCGCATGGTCCAGTGGGCCTCGTTGACGAGGACCTCGTCCGCCCCGCCGTCGAAGAACCCCAGCACGGCGGCGTTGACGTCCGAGGTGAACATCGAGCGGCACCGCTCCCACTGCGGTGTCCCCGGCAGCACATCGGCCGGCCAGGTCACCCCCGTGGCACCCTCCATGTCGGCGCTGATCAGGATCTTCATGGAGCGCCACGTTACGCGCCGCGGGCGAAACCGGCCAGGAAGCACAGGCCGGAGCGCACGGCGGAACAGGCGCGTCGGGACGGGCGGAGACGCTTCAAGATCATGCCCTCAGCTCGTGCGCCCCGCCACCAGCCACTTCGACGGCAGCACGATCCGGTTGCCGTCGGCATCGAACTCCGTGGTGGTCAGCGGGAGCTCGCCGCTCGCCAGGACGGTGAGGCCGGCCGTGCGCAGATACGCCGGCACGGCGTCGTCGGCGACTTCGCCGGGGGCGATGCCGTGCTGGAAGATCGGTGCGAGCTTGGCCGGGGGTCCGGTGGGGCTCTGCGCCAGGCCCAGCAGGACGGGCTTGGCGGCCTCGGAGAGTTCGACGAGGAAGACCCGGCCGCGCTCCCCGACCAGCGCGGCGATCCCGTCCACCATGGGCTGCCGGTCGTCCGGTTCGGCCTGGTGCAGAACGCCGCGCACATAGACGTTGGCGTCGCCGATCTCGGCGTGCAGCGTCTCCGTCTCGCTCTTCTCGACGGCGTCCAGCACCCGGTACGTCGCCTGTCCGGCGGGGTCGGCGTGCTGGGCGTGGGCGACGGCGGCAGCGGACAGATCCGCGCCGATCACTCGCCCGAAGCGGTCGGCGAGGAAACGGGTCTGGGTGCCGTTGCCGCAGCCGAGGTCCACCAGCGCCAGGCCGCGATCGGCGAGGTGCGGTTCGAACAGTCCCAGGTGCATGCCGACGGTCAGGGCGGGCTCCGCGTCCCAGAACACGGCCCCCTGTTCCTCCGGGGCTGCACGCCAGAAGCCCTCCCAGGCCTCGCGGTACCGACTCGTCACGCTCATGACCGACTCCCCAGGGTGCGACGTACTGGCCCGTTCAACTGACGGGCCAGTACGGTCTATCGCGCCCCGGTAACGGCTACAAGCGCGCGGCGCATTCCTTCACTCCGCATTCGAGGGGCGTACGCCCCCGGGCGCCCTCTCACCCGCCCGATGAGCCGTCAGCAGGCGCTTGTCGTGCGGTCAGCGGCGGGGCAAGGTCAGTTCGAACCAGACGGTCTTGCCCGCCTTCGTACGGCTGGTGCCCCACTCCCGGGCGAGGGCGCTGACCACGCGCAGTCCGCGTCCGGACTCCTCCTCGGGGCCGGCGCTGCGCAGGGTCGGCAGGTCGTGGTCGTCGTCGTCCACTTCGCACAGCAGGGTGTCGCCGCGGACGAGCCGCAGTTCGACGGGGCGGCTGTGGGAGTGCCGTACGGCGTTGGTGACGAGTTCGCTGACCAGCAGTTCGGCGGTGGGGACGAGTTTGGCGAGCCCCCACTCGTGGAGCTGTTCGCGGACGACGGTACGCGCGCGGCCGACCTCGATCGGGTCGAGGGCGAGCCGCCACTCGGCGACGTCGTCCGGCTCGATGCCGTTGAGGCGGGCCATCAGCAGGGCCACGTCGTCCTTGCGGCCGCCGCGGCCCGCTTCCGCAAACGTCGCGGCGAGGGCGCGGATGATGGAGTCGCAGGCGTCGTCCATGGAGGCGGCCGGGTGGGCGGCGGACTCGCTGAGGGCCGCGAGGCCGACCCCGATGTCCTCGCCGCGCACCTCGACCAGTCCGTCGGTGCACATCACGATGCGGTCGCCGGGCTCCACGCGCACGCGTACCGCTTCGAAGGGCACTCCGCCGACGCCGATGGGTGCACCGGTCGGCAGGTCGAGCAGCTCGCTGCGGCCGTCCTCGGCGCGGACCAGCACGGGTGGGATGTGTCCCGCGTTGGCGATGTGCAGTTCGCTCGCGATCGGGTCGTAGACGGCGTACAGACAGGTCGCGAGATAGGTGTCGCCGAGGCGCTGGGCGAGGTCGTCGAGGTTGCGCAGGAGCTGGGCGGGCGGCAGGTCGAGGGCTGCCATGGTCTGCACGGCCGTACGCAACTGGCCCATCATGGCGGCCGAGTTGAGGCCGTGCCCCATGACGTCGCCGACGACCAGCGCGGTGCGGGCGCCGGGCAGCTTCACGGAGTCGAACCAGTCGCCGCCGACCCGGCCGAGGAGCGTGCCCGGCAGATAGCGGGTGGCGATGTCGCAGCCCGCCATGCGCGGCGGGATGTGCGGCAGCATGCTGTCCTGGAGGGTCTCGGCGACGGACTCCTGGTACGTGTACATGCGCGCGTTGTCGAGCACGAGGCCCGCGCGGGCGGCGAGCTCGGCGCCGGTGACCCGGTCCATGTCGTTGAACTCGACGCGCTCCGGGTGGCGCAGCAGGATCATGAAGCCGAGGACCACGTTGCGTGCCTTCAGGGGCACGATCAGCATGGAGCGGTTGGTGATGAGCGGCCGGATGTCCCGCTTCTCGAACTGCGAGGCGATGGCATGGCCCATCTCCTCGCTGATGCGCGGCACCAGGACGGGCTCGCCGCTGGTCATGCACTGGAAGAACGGCGTGTGCGCCGGGAAGGGCATGGCCTCGCCGACCGGTACGACGTCGTCCCAGCGGCCGGGTTCGTCGGTGTGCTCGAGGGCGACGCGGTGCCACATCGTGGTCGTGTCCGGCACACCGTCCGGGAAGCCCTCGCCGGCGACGACCTGTTCGCGCAGATAGGTGCCGGCGACGTCCGTGAAGCGCGGGACGACGGCCTTGCTGACCTCGATGATGGTCGTGGCCAGGTCCAGCGAGGTGCCGATCCTCCCGCTGACCTCGTTGAGGAACTCCAGGCGCTCGCGTACGGCGGCGTACTCGAGGTCCTCGGTGTCGTCGGCGAGTTCGTGCGGTACCGGCCGTCCCTCGGCCGCCGCCCGCGCGGCCCGCTCGCGCCGGGCCTTGCGCTCGATGCGACGCGGGACGCCCCAGTCGGGGGTGACGGGCACCCGGTCGTTCTGGCTGAACTCCAGGACCGGATAGCCCAGTTCCAGGACCTGCGCGACGATGCGGGCGCTTTCGTCGACGCTCATGCTGGGCAGGATCTCGGGCAGCCTGCGGGCCAGCTCCTCGGCGCCGGGGAAGTCCGTGTGCAGGGCGAAGCCGGGTGCGATCCGCTCGAAGGCCAGATCCCCTTCGCCGCCGTCGGGTTCGTCCTGGCGGAGTCCGGCCGTGTCGGCGGCGAGCACCAGCAGCCGCTCGCGCCCCGGGCCCACCAGGGGGTACGCCCACCACAGCACGTCCACGCGCGCGTCGGCGCCGTCGGATTCGGGGACGGTGAGGCGGGCGCGGCCCGCGGCCGGGTAGGACAGCCCGCCGTCGAGCGAGGACCCCAGGTCGGGGCCGAGTCCGTCGTACGCGCCGTATGCCCCGTACACGCTGATGTCCTCGTCCTCGGGCAGTGCGCCGGAGACGGGCAGCAGGTCCAGCGCGGCGCGTCCTATCGCGTCGTCCTTGGGGACTCCGAAGAGCCGGCCCGCGCCCCTGCTCCAGTGGGAGACGAGGCCGTCACGGTCCACCACGACCACGGCCAGCGGGATGCGGCCGGCCGCTGCGGACTCCGTAGCCGCGCCGGTCCCAGCTCCGCGGCTGGGAGGCGTGTCCCTCTCGGTGCCACGGTCGGTGCCATTGTCCATGGCCCAGGCCCTCTCTCCCCACGGCTCCGCAAGATCTGTGCCGCCTACTCCACCGTACGGCTCAGCGCGGTGGTGATGTGCGGCAATACGGGAATTGATGCAACGGAACGGCCCTCGCGCCCCGGGGCGCGCGCCGGAGCGTATGACACCACGTCAGTCTTCGTGGCCCAGCTGCAGATCCCGCTCGGTCCGTCCGCCTCCCGCGACCCGGAGCACGGTGGCGACCGGCGGGTAACCGGCCGCGATGACGGTGTACTCGCCGGAGGACAGGTCGACGAACCGGAACGTTCCGTCGAGGCCGGTGGTCAGCGTGTCCACCACATTGCCCGCCGCGTCGAGCAGGGTCACGCGCGCGTCCTCGACCGGCCTCCCGCCGCTGGTGCGCACGGTGCCGCGCAGCACGGCGCCGCCCGCGAGTTCGACGTCCTGGCGGGTCTCCCGGGCGGCCTGGACGGTGACGGGGAGCGCGGCCGGGCGGAACCCGGGTGCGCTCGCGGCGAGGGTGTACTCGCCCGCGACCAGCTCGGTGATGACGTAGCCGCCCTCGCGTCCGCTGCGGGTGGTGGCGACGACCTCGCCGCGCACGTCGGTGAGTGTGACGGTGGCGTCCCGCACGGGGGTGCCGTCGGCGGTGAGCACGCCGCCGGCGAGGCGTCCGGCGCCGCCGAGGACGACGTCCAGCTCCACGGGGCGCTCGCCGACGGTGATGGAGACGGCCTGCGGCTGGTGGCCGCCCGCGGCGGCGATCAGGACGTACGCCCCGGTGCCGGGCGTGGACAGCGCGTACCGCCCGTCCTCGCCGCTGGCGCCGCGTCCGATCTGCTGTCCGGTGGCGTCGATGAGCGTGAGCGCGGCGCGCGGGACGACGGTCCCGTCGGGGTGCTGCACCGTGCCGCAGACGGGGACTCCGGAGGCGTACGGCGACCTGGCGTGCGGCACCTGGCCGGTCGCGGTTGCCGGTTCCGTTTCGGAGGTGTTGTGGGACACCAGGGGTTTCTCCTTGAGGAAGAACGCGATGAGCAGGCCCAGGGCGAGCACCGGCACCAGGTAGAGGAAGATCCGGGGCATGGCGTCGGCGTACGCGCGGATGTAGTCGTCGCGGAGCGGCGCGGGCAGGGCGTGGACGAGCTGCGGGGTGATGGACTGCGGGTCGGGAAGCTGTGCACCCGCGCGCGTGGGCAGCCGATTTTCGAGGGCGTCGGTGAGCCGGCCGGCGAAGAGGGTGCCGAAGACCGCGGCGCCGACGCTGCCGCCGATCTGCCGGAAGTAGTTGTTGGCGCTGGTGGCGGTGCCGAGATCGGCGGGGCGCACGGAGTTCTGCACGGCGAGGATCAGGACCGGCATCACCATGCCGATGCCGGCGCCGAGCACGGCCATCCAGAGGCTGTAGTGCAGTCGGGGCGTGTCGACCTGGAGGCGGGAGAGCAGCCACATGCCGACGACGGAGACGGCGCTGCCGAGGACGGGATAGATCTTGTAGCGCCCGGTGTGGCTGATGAGCTGCCCGGAGACGATCGAGGCGCCGACGATGCCACCCATCATGGGCAGCATCAGCAGACCCGACTCGGTGGCGGAGGCCCCGTCGACCATCTGCAGAAAGGTCGGCAGATAGCTGGCGGCGCCGAACAGCGCGACGCCGATCACCAGGCCCACCAGAGCGGTGACGTTGAAGACGGAGTCCCTGAACAGCCGCAGCGGGATGAGGGGTTCGACGGCGACGTGCTCGACGACGAGGAAGAGGACGGTGGCGGCCGCCGCTCCCGCGCCGAGACCGAGGATCGTCCGCGAGTCCCAGGCGTACTCGGTGCCGCCCCAACTGGTCAGCAGTACGAGGCAGGTGGACGCGGCGGCGAGCAGCACAGCGCCCAGCACGTCGAACCGCGCCTTGGCCTGCGGCTTGGGGAGTTTCAGTACGACGGTGACGACGGCCAGGGTGACCAGGCCGAAGGGGACGTTGAAGTAGAAGCACCAGCGCCACGAGAGGTGGTCGGTGAAGTACCCGCCCAGCAGGGGGCCGGCCACGGACGCCAGGCCGAAGGCGGCGCCGATCAGCCCCATGAACCGTCCGCGCCTGCGGGGCGGCACGATGTCCGCGATGATCGCCTGCACACCGATCATGAGTCCGCCCGCACCGACGCCCTGGACCGCACGGAAGGCGATCAGCTGGTCCATGCTCTGCGCCCGGCCCGCGAGCGCGGCGCCGATCACGAAGACGACGATGGCGAACTGGAAGACACCCTTGCGGCCGAGCAGGTCGCCGAGCTTGCCGTAGACCGGGAGGCCCACGGTGGCCGTCAGGAGGTAGGCGGTGATCGCCCAGGACATCCGGTCCAGGCCGTGCAGCTCGCCGACGATCTTCGGAAGCGCGGTGGCGACGATCATCTGCTCCAGGGCGGCGAGCAGCAGCGCCAGCATCAGCCCGAGGAAGACCAACCGCACCCGGCGCGGGCTCAGTGCGACCGGGTCGGCCGATGCGGCCGCTGCGGCGGGGGCCTGCGGGGGCGCCACGTCGGGTTCGCCCCGCAGCTCGCCCTGCACCGTCGTCCCGCTCACGTACCGCTCCCCTCGCCGCGCTGCCACACAATCCCGCTCAAGGCGGCAACTACGGGCAAGCGCGACGAGTTACGGCGGACCGGTGCGGCGCGGGGAGATCCACTCGATCCGGTGAGGGGCGTCAACGGCCCCCGAGCGGCCGGTGCTTACTTCTCGACCTCGGTGGCGAGCTTGGCGAGCACGGCGTCGTAGATCCGGCCGAGGCCCTTGGGCGCGAAGGTCTTCTCGAAGAAGCCGCCGATGCCGCCGGCGCCGTTCCAGACAGTGGTCACGACGACGCGGGACTTGCCCTCACCCGCCGGGGTGACCCGCCAGGTGGTGACCATGGAGGAGTTGCGGTCCTTCTCGACGAGCTCGCCGTCGGTGGGCTCGCTGACCTCCAGGAGGCAGTCGCGCACCCGCTTGCTGGTGGCCTGGAGCTTCCAGTGGACGAGGGTGCCCTCGCCGTCGCCGCCCTCGCGCACCTCGTACTCGCTGAAGTGCTCGGGCAGCAGCCTCGCGCGCGTGCCGCTGTAGTCGGCGAGGGCGTCGAACACCCTCTCCGCGTCTGCCGCGACGACCCGCTCGGTAGTGGCCTCGACCTGCGCCATCGGTTTCCTCCAGGACTTGCTGCTCTCGGGGTTGGGGCAAGCCAACCACCCCCGCCCACGGCCGCCCAAATCGGGGTGCCCGAGGACGCCCCCCGGGGGCTCGTGGAGCGAGCGGAAACAGGCCTTGCACGGGAAATCGAACACGTGTTTCACTCGGGGCAGCGCTACCGAGGAGGCGTCATGCGGTGGGAGAACCTCACAGTGGAGTCCGGCGGGCACAGCCGGGCGGCGGACGCCGCGCTGTTCGGCGCGGACGCGGTGGTCAGCCGTACCTTCGACACGCCCGAGTTCCGGGGCATCACCTTCCACGAGGTGCGGGCCCGCTCGATCATCAACCGGGTGCCGGGCGTCTCGCGGATGCCCTTCGAGTGGACGGTGAATCCGTACCGCGGCTGCTCGCACGCGTGCGTGTACTGCTTCGCCCGCAAGACGCACACCTATCTGGACCTCGACTCGGGGCTCGACTTCGACTCGCAGATCGTGGTCAAGGTGAACGCCCCGGAGCTGCTGCGCCGCCAGCTCGGCTCACGCCGCTGGCAGGGCGAGCACATCGCGATGGGCACGAACGTCGACTGCTACCAGCGCGCCGAGGGCCGCTACCGCCTGATGCCGGGCATCCTGTCCGCCCTGCGCGACCACGCCAACCCCTTCTCGATCCTGACGAAGGGCACACTGATCCTGCGCGACCTGGATCTGCTGGTGCAGTCGGCCCAGGTGACGGACGTCGGCATCTCGGTGTCGGTGGGCTTCACCGACACCGAGCTGTGGCGCACGGTGGAGCCGGGCACGCCCGCCCCGGAGCGGCGCCTGGACGTGGTCCGCACCCTCGCCGAGCACGGCATCGGATGCGGCGTCCTGATGGCCCCGGTGATCCCGTTCCTGAGCGACCGGCCGGCCCAACTGCGCGCCACCGTGCGGGCGATCGCGGCCTCCGGGGCCACCTCCGTCACCCCGCTGGTGCTGCACCTGCGCCCCGGCGCCCGCGAGTGGTTCATGGCCTGGCTGGGCCGGCACCACCCGTACCTGGTGCGCCGCTACGAGCGCCTGTACGCGGACGGCGCCTACGCCCCGAAGTGGTACCAGCGCCGGATCACCCGTCAGGTCCACGAGCTGGCACAGGAGTACGGGATCGGCCCCACGCGCGCGGGGATGCCACAGCGGATCCGGCCGCCCGAGACACCCGAGCCGACGGTGTCCGAACCGACCCAACTCACGCTCATTTGAGAGCATACGAGCGCATCCCGCGACCCAATCGGGTCAAGTCTTGCCGGAACGAGTTCTTCGGAGGCGGCTTTCCGGGACGATGCGGCGAGGACCGTGGGAATCACGGTCCGAAACCCTCCGTCCTGGGAGGACTTCATGAGGAAACGCGCAGCGGTGCTGTGCGGTGCCGCCGTCGTCGTGGCCGGGGGCTTCCCGGCCCTGCCCGCCGGGGCGAGCACCGTGCAGTCCCCGCGAACCGCTCCTGCCGCGGAACTCACCTGGAAGAACTGCGGCACCACGACCTATCCGACGCTCCAGTGCGCATCGCTCGACGTGCCGCTCGACCACGGGGACCCGCAGGGGAAGCAGATCACGCTCGCGCTCTCGCGCGTGAAGCACACCGCGCCGAAGAGCCAGGGCCCGCTGCTGGTCAACCCCGGCGGTCCCGGCGGCAGCGGTCTCACGCTCGCCGGATTCGTCGCGAACTCCCTGCCCAAGGCCGTCGCGGCCCAGTACGACGTCATCGGCTTCGACCCGCGCGGGGTCGGCAAGAGCAAGCCCGCCCTCGACTGCGAGCCGGGCCACTTCAACCCGGTGCGCCCGGACACCGTGCCGAGCACACCGGCCCTGGAGAAGACCAACCTCGACCGCGCCAGGTCCTTCGCCGCCGCCTGCGGAACGAAGTACGCGAGCCTGCTGCCGTACATCGACACGATTCAGGCCGTCCAGGACATGGACTCGATCCGCGCGGCCCTGGGCTCCCGGCAGACCAGCTACTTCGGCTACTCGTACGGCACCTACCTGGGCGCCGTCTACGCCAAGCTCTTCCCGCAGCGCGTGAAGCGCCTGGTCCTGGACTCGATCGTCGACCCGACCGGCGTCTGGTACGACGACAACCTCGCGCAGGACTCCGCCTTCGACGCCCGTCACAAGGCCCTGATGGCCTGGATCGCCAAGTACGACTCGACGTACGGACTCGGCACCGACCCGGCCAAGGTCGAGGCCAAGTGGTACGCGATGCGCAAGGCGGTCGCCAAGAAGCCGGCCGGCGGCAAGGTAGGGGCCTCCGAGCTGGAGGACACGTTCGTCCCCGGCGGCTACTACAACGGCTACTGGCCGGGTCTGGCCGAGGCGTTCGCGGCGTACGTGAACGACAAGAACCCCGACCCGCTGGTCGAGGTGTACCGGAGCGTCGGCGCCGTCGACGCGTCCGGGGACAACGGCTACAGCGTCTACGCCTCGGTGCAGTGCCGTGACGCCTCCTGGCCGCGCGACTGGAACCAGTGGCGCAAGGACAACTGGGCGGTGTACGAGAAGGCGCCGTTCATGACCTGGAACAACGCCTGGTACAACGCGCCGTGCGCGTTCTGGCCGACGGACTCGCTGAAGCCGGTGCGCGTCGCCAACGACAAGCTGCCGCCGGTGCTGCTGTTCCAGGCGACCGACGACGCGGCCACCCCGTACGAGGGCGGCGCGACGGTCCACCGCCTGCTGGCCGGCTCGAGCTTCGTGGTCGAGCAGGGCGGCGGCAACCACGGCATCACGCTGAGCGGGAACGCCTGCCTGGACAGGTACCTGGCGGCATATCTGTCCGACGGCACGGTGCCGCGCGGCGGCGGCCCGATCGACGCGGTGTGCCCGAAGACGCCCGACCCCAAGCCGCTGAGCTCCAAGGCGCCGATGAGCACCAAGGCGGCGTCGGGGTCCGACAGCGGCGCCACGCTGCATGCGCTGATCGGCTTCCGCGGCTGAGCACGACCCGAAGGTGAGGTCCCGTCGGGGGCGTTGTCACACCCATCGTCCACGATGGACGCATGAGTGAGCTGACCAGGATCACCGCCCCCGACGGGGTCTTCCCCGCCGCGCAGTACAGCCACGTCGTCATGGGCACGGGCCGTTTCGTCGCGATCGCCGGCCAGCTCGCCCTGGACGAGGAGGGCAGGCTTGTCGGCGAGGGCGATCCCGAGGCCCAGGCCCGCCAGGTCTTCGAGAACCTCCGCCGCTGTCTGGCCGCCGCGGGGGCGACCTTCGACGACGTCGTCAAACTCACCTACTTCGTCACGGACACGGCAGACCTGCCCGCGATCCGCGCGGCCCGCGCCGCCCACATACCTGACGACCGCCTCCCCGCCGCCTCCGCCGTACAGGTCGCCGCACTCGTCCGGCCCGAGTTCCTGATGGAGATCGAGGCCTTCGCGGTGGTGGACGGGTGAGCGGTCTCCTGGTCCGTGAAATGACCCTGGCGGACTGCGAGCGCGTGGCACAGATCCGCGTCGGCGGCTGGCAGACGGCCTACCGGGGGATCATCCCGCAGTCCTACCTCGACACGATGAGCGTGCCGGAGGACGCCGAGCGCCGCCGCACCCATTTCCTGGAGCGCAGCGCCGAGGTGGTGAACCTGGTCGCCGAGCAGGACGGGGAGATCGTCGGCTGGGCCTGCCACGGCCCGTACCGGGCCGGTGAAGTGCGCACCGCGGAGCTCGAGTTGTACGCGCTGTACGTGGCCCCCGAGTCGTACGGCGTGGGCATCGGACGGGCACTGATCGAGGAGTCGGTACGGCGGTGCACGGCCGCCGGGCACGCGCGTATGTACCTGTGGGTGCTCAAGGAGAACGCGCGCGCCCGCCGCTTCTACGAGCGGTCGGGCTTCCGCCCGGACGGCGCCGAGGAACCCTTCGAGGTGGACAGGGTCGAGGTGCCGGAGGTGCGGTACGTCAGGGAACTCGCCGGCTGACGCCGCCTCACCTCTGCCTCGGGATCCGGGCCAGCGCCCGCACCGCCGCCTCGGCCAGGGCCGGGTGGGCCAGTGCCTCGTTGAGCACCGGTCTGGCGCGGGCGTCCTCCAGGTCACCGAGGCCCTCCACACAGGCGAGCGCCACCCGGCGGTAGGGGTCGTGCGGGCCGAGCCTGCGCTGCAGGGTGGTGATCAGCGCGGGCACGGACTCGGGGGCGCGCAGCTGGGCAAGGAGCCGGACGGGGTGCAGGGCGTAGGCGACGCGGAGTTCGTTGGTGGCGAGGGCGGCCGCCGCGCGCGCGGTGCGCGGGTCGTCGAGGCGGGCGAGGGCGTAGGCGGCGGAGGCGCAGCGCTGCGGATCGCGGTGGTTGAGAAACAGGACGAGGGACTCGAAGGCACGCCGGTCACCCGCGAGCCCCAGCCGGAACGCCGCCAGCTCCCGGGCCCACAGCGGCTGCCCGGGCTCGGTGAGCACCCGCGCCAGCTCGTCCGGGTCCTCGGTGGCGACGAGACGGTCGTACTCGGCCGTCGCCCCCGACTCCGCCCGTAAACGCTCCGTGAGCGATCGCAACTCTTCGTCCATGACACCGAAGATTAGAGGGGACGCCGATCTCTCGGGACGTACATCACAAACACGGGGACTGGCGCGCTCGTTACCCGCCGGTTAAGCTCAGACGAGCGAGTTACCCACTCGCATCCGCTTGCGGCGGCCTGGTGACGCAGCTGCCGTGAGTGGGGGCACCTCCCACGCCCTTGAGGCAGTGGGGGAAAGTCGGTTCGGTACATCAGGTACCGCAGCACGACCCGGCCACGGGACAGGGCCGGTCGGATTTCCCACCGTTCGCTCCAGGCGTGTGCACGCCCGAGGCGACGGCACCGGGCGTGTGCGCTTGCAGCCCGGCAACACCCGCATTCCTTCATGCACCCGGTGCGCCGGGTCCGGCTTCGGCCGGCCTGCCCTCGGCGCACCCGGGCGCTCTCCCAGTCGTCACCCTCATGCCTGGAGTCCCGCGATGGCCACTCCCCTGTCCCACACCCCTTCCGCTTCGCTCACGACCATTGCCGTCGTCGGCCTCGGCACCATGGGCACCGGTATCACCGAGGTCCTCGCCAAGGCCGGCCGCGAGGTCGTCGGCATCGACATCAGCGAGGCCGCGGCCGCCAAGGCCCTCGCCACCCTGGAGGCGGCCACCGCCCGCGCCGTGGAGAAGGGCCGGCTGACCGAGCAGGAGCGCACCGAAGTCCTCGCCCGCGTGACCACCTCCACCGATCTGCGCGCCGCGGCCGACGCCGACCTCGTCATCGAGGTGGCTCCGGAGTCGTACGAGATCAAGCACCAGATCTTCCGCGAGCTCGACGGGATCGTGCGCCCGGAGACGATCCTGGCGACCGGCACGAACGCCCTGTCCGTGACCCGTCTCGCCGCCGACTCGGCCCGTCCGGAGCGCGTGCTCGGCCTGCACTTCTTCAACCCGGCGCCGGCGATGAAGCTCGTCGAGGTCGTCTCCTCGGTCCTCACCGCGCCGACCGCCGTCACCGCCGTCACCAACCTCGCCCTCGACCTCGGCAAGGAGCCCGTGGCGGTCGGCGACCGGCCCGGGTTCGTCGCCGACGGGCTGCTGTTCGGCTACCTCAACCAGGCCGCCGCGATGTACGAGGCCAAGTACGCCTCCCGCGAGGACATCGACGCCGCGATGCGGCTCGGCTGCGGTCTGCCGATGGGCCCGCTCGCGCTGCTCGACCTGATCGGTGTCGACACCGCCCGCACGGTCCTGGAGGCCATGTACGCCGAGTCCCACGACCGGCTGCACGCGCCCGCCCCGATCCTCAAGCAGCTCAGCGAGGCGGGCCTGACCGGCCGCAAGTCCGGCCGCGGCTTCTACACCTACGAGGCCCCCGGCAGCGCCACCGTCGTGCGGGACGCGCTGACGCCCCTGGACGGCGCCGCCCTCACCCCGGGCCGCGAGGTCCGCTCCGTCGGTGTCGCCGGCTCCGGCACCATGGCCTCCGGTATCGCCGAGGTCTTCGCCAAGGCCGGGTACGAGGTCGTCCTCGCCGCCCGCAGCGAGGAGAAGGCCCAGGCCGCCAAGGCCCGTATCGGCAAGTCGCTCTCACGCTCCGTCGACAAGGGCCGGATGACCGCCGAGGCGGCCGCGCAGACCCTCGACCGGATCACCGCCGCCGGTTCCTACGAGTCCTTCGCCGACGTCGACCTGGCCGTCGAGGCCGTCGCCGAGGACCTGGAGATCAAGCGGCAGCTGTTCCAGGCGCTGGACAAGGTCTGCAAGCCGGGCGCGGTCCTGGCCACCACCACCTCCTCGCTGCCCGTCGTCGCCTGCGCCCGCGCCACCTCGCGCCCGCAGGACGTGATCGGCATGCACTTCTTCAACCCGGCGCCGGCGATGAAGCTGGTCGAGGTCGTCCGTACGGTGCTCACGGCCGAGGACGTCCACGCGACGGTCCGTGAGGTGTGTGGACGGATCAAGAAGCACGCCGTCGACTGTGGCGACCGTGCGGGCTTCATCGTGAACGCGCTGCTCTTCCCGTACCTCAACAACGCGATCAAGATGGTGCAGGAACACTATGCGTCTCTTGACGACATCGACGCGGCGATGAAGCTGGGTGGCGGCTACCCGATGGGCCCGTTCGAGCTCCTGGACGTCGTCGGGCTCGACGTCTCCCTGGCGATCGAGAAGGTCCTGCACCGCGAGTTCCGCGACCCGGGCCTGGCCCCCGCGCCGCTCCTGGAGCACCTGGTGGCCGCGGGCTGCCTCGGCCGCAAGACGGGCCGTGGCTTCCGCGAATATGCCCGCCGCTGACGGCGCCGGCGACTGGTTCAGAGGCGAGACGGACTGGGGCGGACTGCTCGGCCCCGCCGGAGGACCCCCGCCCGCACCGGGCGGGGTAACCCCCGTACATGCGCAACAAGCTGCGCACATGCAGTACGTTCGGGTCATGTCCCAGCCCGCCAAGTCCTCACGTACACCAGCCACGCCCGACGCGCCGGAAAGTGCCGCAGGCAGTCGCGCGGCCGCCCAGCGGCTCAAGATGCGCCGCGAACTGGCGGCCGCGGCGATGGAGCTGTTCGCGACCAAGGGGTACGAGGCGACCACCGTCGACGAGATCGCGGCCGCTGCCGGGGTCGCGCGCCGCACCTTCTTCCGCCACTTCCGCTCCAAGGAAGAGGCGATCTTCCCCGACCATGACGACACGTTGATCCGTGCGGAGGCCGTGCTCAACGCGGCTCCCGCGCATGAGCACCCGCTCGACACGGTGTGCCGCGGCATCAAGGAAGTCATGCGGATGTACGCGGCACGGCCGGAGATCTCGGTCGCCCGCTACAAGCTCACCCGCGAGGTACCCACCCTGCGCGAGGCGGAGATCGCCTCGGTGGCGCGTTACGAGCGTCTCTTCACCCGCTATCTCCTCGGCCACTTCGACGAGCACGCGCACGACGACGACGCCAACGACGACCCGCTGCTCGCGGAGGTCGCCGCGTCCGCCGTGGTCACCGCCCACAACCACGTCCTCAGACGCTGGCTGCGGGCCGGCGGGCAGGGCGATGTGGAGGCGCAGCTGGACCACGCCTTCGCGATCGTGCGCAAGACGTTCGGGACGGGCATCGGGGCGGGGCGCAGCACGCCGGCGAACAAGCCGCCGGCTCCCGCGGCCGTCTCCACCCAGGGCGAGGTCCTGGTCACCGTCGCCCGCACCGACGCCCCGCTGGACGAGGTCATGCGGACCATCGAGCAGGCGCTCAAGGAACGCTGAGACCCGTCCCCCCTTTGTGACGACGGCCACCCTCCGGGGTGGCCGTTTTGGCATGTCAGGGGCCCTTTTCAAACAGCTTTCAGCGCCCGTTCGATCGATCATCGCTCATTTGTTACGTAAAGATTTCACCTGAGGGCAATCTCTGGCACTCAGTGCCTTGCAAGGTGACACGCGGTGTCATACGTTGAAGGAGTCCGGGCGGCCGGCGTGCAGAGACCTAGCGCACGCCGGCTGTCCCCTCAAGCCCATGGCTTGCGCGCCCGGACGCCTGCGTCACAGGCAACCTCCCGCGCCACAAAGCGCTGCCGCACAGCATGACCGCCGAACCGACGGCACCGACGTAACCCTCAGCGTCCCTCCCTCAGGACGCGTATCGCCGGAGGCAACACCGTGACCACCAAGGACATCCTGGACGCGATCCAGTCGCCGGAATCGACGCCGGCCGACTTCGCCGCCCTGCCGCTCCCCGAGTCGTACCGCGCGATCACCGTGCACAAGGACGAGACGGAGATGTTCGCGGGCCTGGAGACCCGCGACAAGGACCCGCGCAAGTCGATCCACCTGGACGAGGTTCCGCTGCCGGAGCTCGGCCCGGGCGAGGCCCTGGTGGCTGTCATGGCCTCCTCGGTCAACTACAACTCCGTGTGGACCTCGATCTTCGAGCCCCTGTCGACCTTCGGGTTCCTGGAGCGCTACGGCAGGCTGTCGGAGCTGACCAAGCGCCACGACCTGCCGTACCACATCATCGGCTCCGACCTCGCGGGCGTCGTCCTGCGCACCGGCCCGGGCGTCAACGCCTGGAAGCCCGGTGACGAGGTCGTCGCGCACTGCCTGTCCGTCGAACTCGAGTCGTCGGACGGCCACAACGACACCATGCTCGACCCCGAGCAGCGCATCTGGGGCTTCGAGACGAACTTCGGCGGCCTCGCCGAGATCGCGCTCGTCAAGTCCAACCAGCTGATGCCGAAGCCGGACCACCTCAGCTGGGAGGAGGCCGCCGCCCCCGGCCTGGTCAACTCGACCGCCTACCGCCAGCTGGTCTCCCGCAACGGCGCCGGCATGAAGCAGGGCGACAACGTCCTGATCTGGGGCGCGAGCGGTGGCCTCGGCTCGTACGCCACGCAGTTCGCGCTCGCGGGCGGCGCCAATCCGATCTGTGTCGTCTCCAGCCCGCAGAAGGCGGAGATCTGCCGCTCGATGGGCGCCGAGGCGATCATCGACCGCAACGCCGAGGGCTACAAGTTCTGGAAGGACGAGAACACCCAGGACCCGAAGGAGTGGAAGCGCTTCGGCAAGCGCATCCGCGAACTGACCGGCGGCGAGGACATCGACATCGTCTTCGAGCACCCCGGCCGCGAGACCTTCGGCGCCTCCGTGTTCGTCACCCGCAAGGGCGGCACCATCACCACCTGCGCCTCGACCTCGGGCTACATGCACGAGTACGACAACCGCTACCTGTGGATGTCCCTGAAGCGGATCATCGGCTCGCACTTCGCCAACTACCGCGAGGCCTGGGAGGCCAACCGGCTCATCGCGAAGGGCAAGATCCACCCGACGCTGTCGAAGACCTACTCCCTGGAGGAGACCGGGCAGGCCGCGTACGACGTGCACCGCAACCTCCACCAGGGCAAGGTCGGCGTGCTGTGCCTCGCCCCCGAGGAGGGCCTCGGCGTGCGCGACGAGGAGATGCGCGCCAAGCACATCGACGCCATCAACCGCTTCCGCAACATCTGAGACACCCGGGGTCATAGATGACTGAGCGTCAGAACGCCGACGGGGCAAGGAAGAAGGACCGGCCGTGGCTCATGCGCACGTACGCCGGTCACTCCACGGCCGAGGCGTCCAACGAGCTGTACCGGCGCAACCTCGCCAAGGGGCAGACGGGCCTGTCGGTCGCGTTCGACCTGCCCACGCAGACCGGCTACGACTCCGACCACATCCTCGCCCGCGGCGAGGTCGGCCGGGTCGGAGTGCCGGTCGCGCACCTCGGTGACATGCGCCGGCTGTTCCAGGACATCCCCCTGGAGCAGATGAACACCTCGATGACGATCAACGCCACCGCCATGTGGCTGCTGGCGCTCTACCAGGTCGTCGCCGAGGAGCAGGGTGCGGACATCACCCAGCTCCAGGGCACGACCCAGAACGACATCGTCAAGGAGTACCTGTCCCGCGGCACGCACGTCTTCCCGCCGGGGCCGAGCCTCCGTCTGACGACGGACATGATCGCGTACACGGTCTCCCACCTGCCGAAGTGGAACCCGATCAACATCTGCAGCTACCACCTGCAGGAGGCGGGCGCCACACCGGTCCAGGAGATCGCGTACGCGATGTCCACGGCGATCGCGGTCCTGGACGCCGTCCGGGACTCCGGACAGGTGCCGCAGGAGCGCATGGGCGACGTCGTCGGCCGTATCTCCTTCTTCGTGAACGCGGGCGTCCGGTTCATCGAGGAGATGTGCAAGATGCGCGCCTTCGGGCGGATCTGGGACAAGATCACACTTGAGCGCTACGGCATCCAGAACCCCAAGCACCGCCGCTTCCGCTACGGCGTCCAGGTCAACTCCCTGGGTCTGACCGAGGCGCAGCCGGAGAACAACGTCCAGCGGATCGTGCTGGAGATGCTGGCCGTGACCCTCTCCAAGGACGCACGCGCGCGTGCCGTCCAACTCCCCGCCTGGAACGAGGCGTTGGGCCTCCCCCGTCCCTGGGACCAGCAGTGGTCGCTGCGCATCCAGCAGGTCCTGGCGCACGAGAGCGACCTGCTGGAGTACGAGGACATCTTCGAGGGCTCGCACGTCATCGAGGCGAAGGTCGCGGGGCTCGTCGAGGAGTCCCTCGCCGAGATCGAGCGGATCCAGGAGATGGGCGGCGCGATGGCCGCCGTCGAGTCCGGCTACCTCAAGTCGCAGCTCGTCTCCTCGCACGCCGAGCGGCGCGCCCGTATCGAGTCCGGTGAGGAGAAGATCGTCGGCGTCAACATCTTCGAGACGACCGAGCCCAATCCCCTCACCGCGGACCTCGACACAGCCATCCAGACAGTCGATCCGGCGGTCGAGGCCCAGGTCATCGCCTCGCTGCAGCACTGGCGCGACACCCGTTACCAGCCGCCCTTCAACCACCCGCGCCCCTGCAAGGCGCTGGAGAGGCTGAAGGAGGCCGCCAAGGGCACCGACAACCTCATGGAGGCCACCCTGGAGTGCGCCCGCGCCGGAGTCACCACCGGCGAGTGGGCCGGGGCCCTGCGCGAGGTGTTCGGCGAGTTCCGGGCGCCGACGGGTGTCTCGTCCGCCCCGGTCGCGGTCGCCGCGGCGGAGGGCTCGGCGCTGAGCGACGTGCGCCGAAAGGTGGACGCCACCGCCCGCGACCTCGGCGTCGGCAAGCTGCGCTTCCTGGTCGGCAAGCCGGGCCTGGACGGGCACTCCAACGGCGCCGAGCAGATCGCCGTGCGGGCCCGTGACGCCGGCTTCGAGGTGGTCTACCAGGGCATCCGGCTCACCCCCGAGCAGATCGTGGACGCGGCCCTCGCCGAGGACGTGCACGCGGTCGGCCTGTCGATCCTCTCCGGCTCGCACGCCCAACTCGTCCCGGACGTGCTGGAACGGCTCCGTGTGGCCGGTGCCACAGATATACCGGTGATCGCCGGTGGCATCATCCCCAATGGCGACGCCGAACAGCTGCGGGCCGCCGGAGTGGCCGCGGTCTTCACCCCGAAGGACTTCGACATCACCGGGATCATCGGCCGCATCGTCGACGAGATCCGGAAAGCGAACAAGCTCGACCCCCTGGAGGTCCCCGCATGACCACGCCCGTCAACCGTCTGCGTCCGCGACGCTCCTGCCTCGCGGTCCCGGGAAGCAACCCCCGCTTCCTGGAGAAGGCGCAGGGCCTCCCGGCCGACCAGGTCTTCCTCGACCTCGAGGACGCGTGCGCCCCGCTCGCCAAGCCCGAGGCGCGGCACACCATCGTCAAGTTCCTCAACGAGGGCGACTGGACCGGCAAGACGAGGGTCGTGCGCGTCAACGACTGGACGACCGAGTGGACGTACCGCGACGTCGTCACGGTCGTCGAGGGAGCCGGCCAGAACCTCGACTGCATCATGCTGCCGAAGGTGCAGACCGCCCAGCAGATCGTCGCCCTGGACCTGCTGCTGACGCAGATCGAGAAGACGATGGGCTTCGAGGTCGGCAAGATCGGCATCGAGGCGCAGATCGAGAACGCCCAGGGCCTCAACAACGTCAACGAGATCGCGACGGCCTCCCAGCGCGTCGAGACGATCATCTTCGGCCCGGCCGACTTCATGGCCTCGATCAACATGAAGTCGCTGGTCGTGGGCGAGCAGCCGCCCGGCTACCCGGCGGACGCCTACCACTACATCCTGATGAAGATCCTGATGGCCGCCCGCGCCAACAACCTCCAGGCGATCGACGGCCCCTACCTGCAGATCCGCAACATCGACGGCTACCGCGAGGTCGCCCAGCGCGCCGCCGCGCTCGGCTTCGACGGCAAGTGGGTGCTGCACCCGGGCCAGGTCGAGGCGTCCAACGAGATCTTCTCGCCCTCCCAGGAGGACTACGACCACGCCGAGCTGATCCTGGACGCGTACGACTACTACACGTCCGAGGCGGGCGGCAAGAAGGGCTCCGCGATGCTCGGCGACGAGATGATCGACGAGGCCAGCCGCAAGATGGCGCTGGTCATCTCCGGCAAGGGACGTGCGGCCGGTATGCAGCGCACGTCGAAGTTCGAGATCCCGGAGGCCTGAGCGCGATGCAGTTCGGACGCACCTACGAGGAGTTCGAGGTCGGGGCGACGTACAAGCACTGGCCGGGCAAGACGGTCACGGAGTACGACGACCACCTGTTCTGTCTCCTCACCATGAACCACCACCCGCTCCACATGGACACCAACTATGCGGAGAAGACGACGGACTTCGGCAAGAACGTCGTCGTCGGGAACTACATCTACTCCCTGCTGCTCGGCATGTCCGTCCCGGACATCTCCGGCAAGGCGATCGCCAACCTGGAGATCGAGTCGCTCAGGCACGTGGCGCCGACCTTCCACGGTGACACGATCTACGGCCAGACGACCGTCCTCGACAAGTGGCCGTCGAAGTCGAAGAACGACCGCGGCATCGTCTACGTCGAGACCAAGGGCTACAAGCAGGACGGCACGCTGGTCTGCGTGTTCCGCCGCAAGGTGATGGTGCCGACCGAGACGTACATCAAGGAACGCGGCGGCGAGCAGCCCGGCCGCCCGGAACTTCAGGAGGGCTGAGCCCGATGGCACGCCTCGCCCAGACCGCCGGTCTGACCGACATCCAGCAGGAGATCCTCTCCACCGTCCGCGACTTCGTGGACAAGGAGATCATCCCGGTCGCCACCGAGCTGGAGCACCGCGACGAGTACCCGCAGCAGATCGTCGACGGCCTCAAGGAACTCGGCCTGTTCGGCCTGATGATCCCCGAGGAGTACGGGGGCCTGGGCGAGTCGCTCCTCACCTATGCCCTGTGCGTCGAGGAGATCGCCCGCGGCTGGATGTCGGTGTCCGGCATCATCAACACCCACTTCATCGTGGCGTACATGCTCAAGCAGCACGGCACGCAGGAGCAGAAGGACCACTTCCTGCCGCGCATGGCGGCCGGCGACATCCGCGGCGCCTTCTCGATGTCGGAGCCGGGCCTCGGCTCGGACGTGTCCGCCATCACCTCCAAGGCGGTCAAGGACGGCGACGAGTACGTCCTCAACGGCCAGAAGATGTGGCTGACCAACGGCGGAACGTCAAGTCTGGTCGCCGTACTGGTCCGAAGTGATGAAGGACACCCCGAGGGCACCGCGCCCCACAAGTCGATGACGACCTTCCTGGTCGAGAAGGAGCCCGGCTTCGGAGAGGTCCGCCCCGGCCTCACCATCCCCGGGAAGATCGACAAGATGGGCTACAAGGGCGTCGACACCACCGAACTCATCATGGACGGCCTGCGAATTCCGGCCAACCGCGTGCTCGGTGGCGAGACCGGCCGGGGTTTTTACCAAATGATGGACGGCGTGGAGGTCGGCCGGGTGAACGTGGCGGCGCGTGGCTGTGGCGTCGCTCAGCGTGCGTTCGAGCTCGGCGTCCAGTACGCCCAGCAGCGTCACACTTTCGGCAAGCCGATCGCCCAGCACCAGGCCATCCAGTTCAAGCTGGCCGAGATGGCTACCAAGGTCGAGGCCGCGCATGCCATGATGGTCAACGCGGCACGCAAAAAGGACTCAGGGGAGCGAAACGACCTTGAGGCCGGTATGGCGAAGTACCTCGCCTCCGAGTACTGCAAGGAGGTCGTGGAGGACGCGTTCCGGATCCACGGCGGCTACGGCTTCTCCAAGGAGTACGAGATCGAGCGCCTCTACCGCGAGGCCCCGATGTTGCTGATCGGTGAAGGTACGGCCGAGATCCAAAAAATGATCATCGGTCGCAGGCTGCTCGAAGAGTATCGGTTCCAGGGCTAGATGTCCGGATACGGGGTGTTTTCTTGGAGAAGAAGATCACACCCCGTCAGCACTCTTCGGCCGCCGACTCGGCTTCCTGGCTTGCCCAGTTGCGGTCCGCGACCGGTACCATCCCGGAAAAGCCGCCGTCCCCCGTTACAGCGCGGCATCATCCGCTACGAAGGTCATCCATGCCCCACAGCCAAACCTCTGCACCACGCGACAGCCGGGCCGGCGTACGCCTCGCGCGCGGAGCATCGCCGTGGCTTCTGCCGACCGTCGCCACCGCAGCCCTCAGCCTGGCCCGTGCGCGCCGCTCCGGCGTCGCCAAGGCCGTGGCCGTACCCGCCACCGCACTCGCGGCGGGCATGCTGTGGTTCTTCCGCGACCCCGAGCGCGAGATCGCCCCGGGCCGGGTCATCTCGCCCGCCGACGGTGTGGTGCAGAGCATCATGCCGTGGAAGGACGGCCGTACCCGCGTCGCGATCTTCATGAGCCCGCTCAACGTCCACGTCAACCGCGCGCCGCTCTCCGGCGAGGTGACGTCGGTCGAGCACATCCCCGGCGGGTTCGTTCCGGCGTTCAACAAGGAGAGCGAGAACAACGAGCGCGTAGTCTGGCATTTCGACACCGAACTCGGCGACATCGAGATGATCCAGATCGCCGGCGCGGTGGCCCGCCGCATCGTGCCGTACATCCCGCAGGGGACGAAGGTCGAGCAGGGGGACCGCATCGGTCTGATCCGCTTCGGCTCGCGCGTCGACATCTATCTGCCCGAGGGCGTGGACGTCGCGGTCGAGGTCGGCCAGAAGACCGTGGCTGGGGTGACTCGCATTGACCGTGATTGATCCTGATACCCAGGCGGGCTGGGTGCCCGAGGCCGACGAGGTGGACGAAGAGGAGGAGATGCCCCTCTCTCTCCGCCTCTCAATAGCGGACACCCTCACCCTGGGCAACGCCACGTGCGGCTTCATGGCGGTGTACTTCACCACCACCGGGATCCTGATCCCGCACCTCACCGGCGACCAGGAGACCGGCATGGCCCGCCACAGCGCGGCCACCGCGGTCATCCTGATGCTGTGCGCGGCGGTCTTCGACCTGTTCGACGGCCTGGTGGCACGCAAGCTGCGCTCCTCCCCCATGGGCGCGGAGCTGGACAACCTGTCGGACCTGATCAGCTTCGGTCTGGCGCCGGCGTACTTCGTCCTCGTCTACGGCATGGTCGCGGACGACGCACATCAGCGGGTGGCCGCGGTCGGGGCAATCGTGGTGCTCCTGGCCGTGGTACTGCGACTGGCGAGATTCTCCTGCGTGACCGTCCCGAACGGCATGTTCCAGGGCATGCCGTCACCGTTCGGCGCGCTGACGGTCGTCTCGATCGTCCTGCTGGAGCTGCCCTTCGTGGCGACCCTGCTGGCGATCCTGGGCACGGCCTGGCTGATGGTGAGCCGGGTCGAGTACCCGAAGCCGCGGGGCCGCCTCGCGGTGGCGATGCTGTCCTGGATCGTCGTGTCGATGGGCCTCCTGGCGGCCTGGGCGTTCGACGCCCCGAGCGGCCAGCTGCTCCTCCAGACGGGGTGCGCGCTCCAGCTGGTCACCGGTGCGGTGATCCCCCTGTTCGCCACGGCTCGCCGGGTGAACAACTTCCGCGACAACCGGCGCGAGGCGCGGGCGGCGCAGGTGCCGTAGCCGTAGCGGCGCTTGTACGACGGCGAAGGGCCCCGAACCCATTGGGTTCGGGGCCCTTCGTATGGGCGCCGACTGGGGGCTCCGCCCCCAGACCGCCGCTTCGGCCTGAACGGCCTCGTCCTCAAACGCCGGACGGGCTGAGGTGGCTGAGCCGAATCCAGCCCCTCCGGCGTTTGAGGAGCGGGGGTCCGGGGACTGGCTCCCGGGTCGGGACGGGAAGGGGCGGTGGGGGCGAAAAAAGCCTGGTCTCAGGTGAGGAAGTCCCGGCCGATCTGCTCCGCCACCCGCTCCAGGATCGGCCCGGCGTCCGCGATGCACTTCGCCACGTCCGGCTCGACGGAGGTCAGCGGGTACGCCCGCCGGATCCCCGCCCGCCCCAGCGCGTCCGGCGGCAACGCCAACCTCCCGCACACCGCGACGACCTCCTTGTCCGCGGCACGCGCGGCCGCCGCGACCCCCGCGGGCGCCTTGCCGTGCAGGGTCTGCTCGTCCAGCGAGCCCTCCCCCGTGATCACCAGGTCCGCCCACTCCAGCGCCGGCGCGAAGCCGAGCACGTCGAGCATCACCTCGATGCCGGGGCGGAAGGCGGCACCGAGGAGCAGCGCGCCATAGCCGATGCCACCCGCCGCACCCGCCCCCGGCGATGCGGCGAATTCCGCCGCCTTCGCCCCGACCGCTTCCTCCAGCACCTTCGCGTAGTGCGCGAGGGACGTGTCCAGGGCCTCCACATCGTCCGGGGCGGCGCCCTTCTGCGGGCCGTAGACGGCGGGTGCGCCCTTCGGGCCGGTCAGCGGGTTGTCGACGTCGCTGGCCAGGACCAGTTCGACGGAGGCGAGGCGCGGGTCCAGGCCGGACAGATCGGCGGAGGCGAGCTCGCTCAGTCCGCCGCCGCCCGGGGGAACCGGCTCGCCCTCCGCGTCCAGGAACCGTGCGCCGAGCGCCGAGAGCATCCCGGCGCCGCCGTCGGTGGTCGCGCTGCCACCCACGCCGAAGACGATCGTGCGCGCGCCCGCATCCAGCGCGGCCCGCAGCAGCTCACCGGAGCCGTACGTCGAAGCCGTGAGCGGTGCGAAGACACCCGCCGGCAGCCGCTGCAGCCCGCTCGCCTCGGCCATCTCCACGACCGCCGTGCCCGCACGCAGTGCGAAGGCCGCCGTCACCTCGTCGCCCAGGGGCCCGGCGACGCGCACCTCGCGCCGCTCGAAACCGGCCGCGACCGCCGCGTCCACGGTCCCGTCACCCCCGTCGGCCACGGGCAGCGACTCCACCTGGAGCTCCGGCACGACCCGGCGCAGCCCGGCCGTCACCCGCTCGGCGACCTGCACGGCCGTCAGCGACCCCTTGAACTTGTCCGCGGCGATGAGCACGCGCTGTGTCACCTGTTTCCCCTTGCTCTCCGGGCCTCGCGCACGTCAAGGCCAGTCGCGCCGCTGCGACCTTAACCGGGGGAGGCCCCCGCCGTCATTCCGTGACCGGAGCCTGGGACGCCGGTGGGAGCCTGCTGAGGGCCCGCTGCGCGTCCCCTGCCGAACGCCGCGCAGCCTCCGCCCAAATTGGGTAAGCCTTCTGCTATGACCCCTGTGGGCACTGAGTCAGAGCTCGCGGACCGCATCCTCGGGGGCTGGCTGGGCCGGATCTCGGGCAACATGCTCGGCAAGCCGGTCGAGCAGGGCGACCTGTGGACGCGGGACCGTATCGACCGCTATCTGCGGCAGGCCGCCGCGCTGCCCCTCACCGACTATCTTCCCGAGCCCGCCGACGAGAGCGACGGCTTCGAGCTGCGCCCCGAGTGGCGCCAGTGCGTGCGCGGCCGGATCCACGGCAGCTGCCGCGACGACGACGTCGACTACGCGATCCTCGGCCTGGACCTCCTGGAGACGCACGGCTTCGACTTCAGCACCGAGCAGGTCGGCGAGCTGTGGCTGCTGCGGCTGCCGTATCTGCAGACCTTCACGGCGGAGCGGGCCACCTACCGAAACCTGGCCAACGGGCTGAAGCCGCCGCTGACGGCCACGTACGACAACCCGTACCAGGAGTGGATCGGCGCCCTGATCCGCGCCGACATCTACGGCTGGACCTGCCCGGGCGTGCCGCGCCGTGCCGCCTCCCTGGCCCGCCGGGACGCGGTGCTGTCGCACACGGGCAACGGCGTGTACGGCGCGATGTGGGCGGCGGCGCTGATCGCGGCGGCGTTCACCGCGCCCACCGTGCGGCACGCGGTCGACCAGGCACTGGCCGTCATCCCGGCGAGCAGCCGGCTCGCCCGTACCGTGCGGCGGGTCGTCTCCCTTCACGACACGCGCATGACCTGGGAGGACACGCTCACGACGGTGGCCGAGGAGACCGCCGGGCTCGGCTGGATCCACACCATCCCGAACGCCGCAGTGCTCACCGCAGGGCTTCTGTACGGCGACGGCGACTTCACCCGCACCATCACGCTGACCGTCCGCGGCGGCCTGGACACCGACTCCAACGGGGCGACGGCCGGCTCGGTGGCGGGCGTACTGACCGGTGCGGAGGCGATTCCGGCGCAGTGGAAGGAGCCGCTGCAGGACACGGTCCGCAGTGCGGTGTTCGGCTTCGACGGGGTGCGGATCAGCGAGCTGGCGCAGCGGACGGTGCAGCTGGCGGAGGCGGAGAGCTAGCCGAAGGCCGAGCCTGGAGCTGGTTACCCTTCCTGGATGACCTCCACGCCAGACTTCGCCACGTACCTCGCCGGCCTGCCCCGGATTCTCGCCGGGGCCGCCGCTCTCTTCCGCGACGCCGAGGGCCGGGTGCTGCTCGTCGAGCCCAACTACCGTGAGGGCTGGGCGCTGCCGGGCGGCACGATCGAGTCCGACGGCGGCGAGACCCCGCGCCAGGGGGCCCGCCGCGAGACGCTCGAGGAGATCGGTCTCGACCGCGAACCGGGCCGGCTGCTCGCGGTCGACTGGGTGTACAAGCCGAGCTGGCCGCCGCTGGTGGCCTATCTGTACGACGGCGGTGTCCTCGACGAGGACGACCTCAAGGCGATCCGTCTGCAGGAGGAGGAGCTGCTCTCCTGGCGCCTCGTCCCCCGCGAGGAACTCGACGACTACCTGCTGGGCACCCTCGGCCACCGCGTCCGGGTCGCCCTGGACGTCCTGGCGGAGGGCTCGGGCACGGCCGAGCTGGAGAACGGGCAGCGGGTGGCCTGACCGGGCACCGGCTCACCCCTCGGGGTCGCGGGGCTTGGCGTCCACCTCGCGCAGCCCCTCGTCCCGTGCGGCGATGCGGGCTTCGGTCCGGTGGCCGCGCTCGATGTAGTCGCGGACGACGAGCTCGACGGCGGCCTGCGGGCTGCCGACGCCCGCAAGGACCATGACTTCCACGACGAGTTCGGCATCGAGCGAGACGGTGACCTTGGCCATGGCGGGAAACTAGCACCCCAGAGCGCGCACGAATATCCGTTCGCCCCACCCGGCCCCCCGTCCTACCCTCGGTGCCATGAGCAAGCCCCTCGTCGCGATCCTCAGCGGTGCCGGTATCTCCACGGACTCCGGGATCCCCGACTACCGTGGCCCCAACGGGCTGTGGCGGAAGGATCCCGAGGCCGAGAAGCTCGTGACGTACGAGTACTACATGGGTGATCCGGAGATCCGGCGGCGGTCCTGGCAGATGCGGCGCAAGAACCGCACGCTGCAGGCCGAACCCAACGCCGGGCACCGGGCCGTGGCGGAGCTGGAGCGGTCCGGGGTGCCCGTGCGGGTGATCACGCAGAACGTCGACGGACTGCATCAGCTCGCCGGGTTGCCCGCCCGCAAGGTGCTCGAACTGCACGGTTCCGCACGGAGTTTCGTGTGCACCGGTTGTCATGCGCGCGGTCCGATGGAGGACGCGCTCGCCCGGGTCGAGGCCGGGGAGGACGACCCGGCGTGCCTGGAGTGCGGGGGCATTCTCAAGTCGGCGACCGTGATGTTCGGCGAGCGCCTCGACCCGGTGGTCCTCGGTGAGGCTCTCGCCATCACCAAGGCCTGTTCCGTGTTCATCGCCGTCGGCACCAGCCTGCAGGTGCAGCCCGCGGCCGGACTCGCCGGCGTCGCCGCCGACAACGGCGCACGGCTCGTCATCGTCAACGCCGAGGCGACGCCGTACGACGACCTCGCGGACGAAGTCGTACGGGAGCCCATCGGCACCGCGCTGCCCGAACTCCTGGGCCGGCTGAGCGCGGAGAGCCGCGGCTGAGGCCGAGGTCGCCGTCCCGTGCGGGCACGAAAAGCCGTGTCAGCTCCCGGCCGGGACGATGGTGCCGAAGGAGGCTGCGGCGATCTGCTGGATGTAGCGCATCTCCGTGCCGTCGAGGTTGTCGGGGTCGAGGGAGTAGACGATCTTGCGGGAGAGGTCGCTGGTGGCGAAGACACCACTGGTACAGCCAGGGCGGGAGCCGGTCTTGCCCCAGACCACGACGCCGTTGGAGGTCTTGACCCGCATCAGGCCCATGGTCATGCAGGCCCGGCCCGCGTCCGACTGGGTGCGGCACTGGCTGCTGTGGTGACTGGGGACGTCGGGAACCGCGAAGAGCTCGGCCTGCTGGGTGGGCGGAAGGAGTCGGCCGCGGAACAGCTGGGTGATGAAGCGGTCGAGGTCGGCGGGGGTGGAGATCATGCCGCCCTCGGCCCACGGCCAGGGGCTCTGCTCGGTGACGTCCACCGGGTGCCTGGTGCCGTCCGCGGACTTGGCCATCAGATAGCCGTGCGAGTGCGGGCCGGGCAGGGTCGGGTCGTCCGCGTCGGGGACGTAGGTGTCGTGCAGGCCGAGGGGGCGGGTGATCCGGGACTGCACCTCGTGGGCGAAGGTGTGCCCGGTGGTCTTCTCGATCAGCACGCCGGCGACGTAGTAGTTCATGCCGTTGTACTGCTGCGCGGTGCCGGGCGTGAACTGCATCGGCTGACCGGCCATCAGGTCGATCACCTGCTGCGGCGTGAAGCTCTTCAGACGGTTGGCGGCGAACCATTCGGGGCTGCCGTCGCCGAAGTCCGGGCTGTCGGCCGCGCGCGGCAGACCGCTGGTGTGGTTGAGCAGCTGGCCCACCGTGACCGGCGGCAGCTCCGCGGGCAGAACGCCCGGCAGGTAGTGCTGGACGGGTGTGTCCAGGTCGATCCGGTGCTCGGCGGCGAGTTGGAGCACGACGGTCGCGGTGAAGACCTTGGAGATGCTGCCGATCCGGAAGTGTCCGTTCCGTGGGACGCCCTGGCCGGTCTCCAGGTCGCCCACGCCCGAGGTGCCCCACCAGTGGCCGGCCCTGCCGGTGATCCGCAGCAGCGCGCCGGTGACGTCCGCGCTGGGCAGGCCACCGATGGCCGCCCTGAGCTTGACCGGATCGAGCACGGGCAGCGGCGTGCTGGTCGCCGCCGTGGCCGGTGTCGCGGCGGAGGCGGGGGCGGCCACACTCACGGCCAGGGCGGCCAGCACGGCGCCGGCGGCTGCCACGGCGGACCAACGGGTATGACGCAGGGTGCGGTTCACGGCAGGGCTCTCCCAGGGTGACGGTAGGACCGGCGAACGCCCGGCCCGCCCACGAGTCTCATGCGCCCCGGCAGCCCCGATCATCCGGGAGCTTCCCCGAGTAACCCCCCACCGCACCCCGAGAACTGATCAGGGGTCAGGTTCCTACCTGATCAGGGCGACCGTTCCGCTCTCGAGGTCCAGCAGGCGCTGCTTGCGGTCCAGGCCGCCGCCGTAGCCCGTCAGGCCGCCGTTCGCGCCGACGACTCGGTGGCAGGGGACGATGATGCCGATCGGGTTCCTGCCGTTGGCGAGGCCGACCGCGCGGGAGGCGGACGGGTTGCCGAGGGCCGCGGCCAGTTCGCCGTAGGAGCGCGTCTCGCCGTAGGGGATCTCGCGGAGCTGGTCCCACACCGTGCGCTGGAACGGGGTTCCGTGCAGGTGGAGTTCGAGGGTGAACTCCTTCAAGTCGCCTGCGAAATAGGCCTCCAGCTGGTCCTCCGCCTCTGCGAAGAGGCTCTCGTCCCGGGCGCCGAAGGACTCCTCCGGTGGGCGGTGGCGCTGTTCGGTCATGTAGAGGCCGCACAGGATGCCGTCGTCGGCCACGAGGGTGAGGGGGCCGTACGGGCTGTCGATCACGGTGTGGTGCTTCACGGAACTCATCGCGAACGTCCTTATACGGGAAGGAAGTTGATGGGGTGACTGTCGGTCGCCCACAGGTACTGGACGGCGTACGCCCGCCAGGGGCGCCAGGCCGCCGCGCGGGCGGTGAGGGCCGCCGGAGTGGACGGGAGGCCCAGTTCCTGTGCGGCGCGGCGGATGCCGAGGTCGGTGGGGAGGAAGGCGTCGGGGTCGCCAAGGGCCCGCATGGCGATGACGTCGACGGTCCAGGGGCCGAAACCGGGGAGGGCGAGGAGCCGGGCTCGGGTCTCGGGCCAGTCGCTCTCCGGGCCCAAGTGGACGGTTCCGTCGGCGAGTTGGCGTACCAGGGTGGTGAAGGTGGTGCGGCGGGTGCGGGGCATGGCCAGGGACTCGGGGTCGAGTGCGGCGAGCGCCTCGGGGGTGGGGAAGAGATGGGTGAGGCCGCCCTCGGGGTCGTCGACGAGGTCGCCGTGTGCCATGACCAGGCGGGAGGCGTGGGTGCGGGCGGCGGCCGTGGAGACCTGCTGGCCGAGTACGGCCCGTACGGCGAACTCCGCCTCGTCGACCGTGCGCGGGACCCGCCGGCCGGGGGCCTTGTCCACCAGCGGCGCGAGCAGCGGGTCCGTGCGGAGCTGGTCGTCGATCGCGACCGGGTCGGCGTCCAGGTCGAGCATCCGGCGGCAGCGGCTGATGGCGACGGGCAGGTCGCGCAGGTCGCTGAGGGTGAGGCGGCAGGCGATGTGGTCGGGTTCGGGGGCCAGGGTCGCGATGCCGTGGCCGTAGGGGAGGCGGAGGGTGCGGCGGTAGGCGCCCTCGCGCCACTCCTCCACGCCGGGTACGGCCGTCGCGGCGAGGTGGCCGAAGAGGTTGTCGGGGTTGAGGGGGGCGCGGAAGGGCAGGCGGAGGGTGAGGGCTCCGGGGGCCGCGGGGGCGTTCTTCTTCGGCAGCCTGGCCCGCAGCTCGCTCGGGGAGAGCGCGAAGACCTCGCGCACGGTGTCGTTGAAGGTGCGGATCGAGGAGAAGCCGGCGGCGAAGGCGATCTCCGCCATCGGGAGCGGGGTCGTCTCGATCAACAGGCGGGCCGTCTGGGCGCGTTGGGCGCGGGCCAGGGCCAGGGGTCCGGCGCCGAGTTCGGCGAGCAGCTGGCGTTCGATCTGGCGGGTGCTGTAGCCGAGACGGGCGGCGAGTCCGGGGACACCGTCGCGGTCCACGACGCCGTCGGCGATCAGACGCATCGCGCGGGCCACGAGGTCGGCGCGCTGGTTCCACTCCGGGGAGCCCGGGCTGGTGTCGGGACGGCAGCGCTTGCAGGCCCGGAATCCGGCCTGCTGGCAGGCTGCGGCGCTCGGGTAGAAGGTCATGTTCTCGGGCTTGGGCGGTACGACCGGGCAGCTGGGCCGGCAGTAGATGCGGGTGGTCAGGACCGCCGTGAAGAACCATCCGTCGAAGCGGGCGTCCTTGGACTGGACGGCGCGTACGCAGCGCTCTCGGTCGGTGTGCATCCCGTTCTGCATGCGTCCAGCATCGGCGATGGGCGGGACCGAGGCTGGCGAGAATCCGACATCAAGGTGGTGTGGGCTGGAGCGGTCCGGATCACCCTCTCCTTGGCACGGTGGGTGATGGGTACGCTGCCCTGCATGGACCGTGGACGGCAGCGACCGATGTGGCCGCTGTACGCGGCGGGGTTCACCACCGCCTTCGGGGCGCACGGTATCGCCGCGAACCTCGGGGGTGCCGGAAAGGGTGCGGTCTCCTCGCTGCTCGTCCTGGGCGGTCTGCTGGCGCTCTACGACGGGGCGGAGGTCGTGCTGAAGCCGGTGTTCGGCACCGTGGCCGACCGGGTGGGGGCGCGGCCGGTGCTGCTCGGCGGGCTGGTGGCGTTCGCCGCCGCGTCCGCGGTGTACGTCCTCGCGGACAGCCCGGGGTGGCTGTGGGCCGCGCGGCTCGGGCAGGGGGCGGCGGCGTCCGCGTTCTCGCCGGCCGCGTCCGCGCTGGTGGCCCGGCTCAATCCGGCGGTCAGACACGGGCGGGTCTTCGGGAGTTACGGCTTCTGCAAGTCCGTCGGCTACACACTGGGACCGCTGCTCGGCGGGGTGCTGGTGTGGGCGGGCGGGCTGCGGCTGCTGTTCGCCGTACTGGCGGTGCTCGGTGCCGCCGTCGCGGTGTGGACACTGGTCGCCGTGCCCGTCGTGGCGCCACTCCCCCGCACCCGGCAGACCCTGCTGGACCTGTCGCGACGGCTGACGGACCCGGCGTTTCTCGTGCCGACGTCCGCGCTCGCGGGGGCCACGGCCGCGCTCTCGGCCGGGGTGGGCTTTCTGCCGGTGTCCGGTGCGGTGGCCGGGCTCGGGACGGTGGCGACGGGCGCCGCGGTGTCGGTGCTGGCGGGGTGCGCGGCGGTCGTACAGCCCCGTGCCGGCCGAGCCTTGGACGCGGGGCGGCTCAGCGCGGGCGCCGGGCTCACCGCCGGGCTGCTGCTCGCGGCAACCGGCCTGGCCTGCGCGATGCTGCCCGGCCTGACCGGCATCCTGCTCGCCGCCGCCCTCATCGGCACCGGCACCGGCCTGATCACCCCACTGGGCTTCGCGACCCTGGCCTCGGCGACCCCGCAGGAACGGCTCGGCCAGACGACGGGCGCGGCGGAACTGGGCCGCGAACTGGGCGATGCGGGCGGTCCGTTGCTGGTGGCGGGGGTCGCGGCCGCAGCGACCCTGACGTACGGGTTCGGGGCTCTGGCGATGGTGTTGGGCTGCCTGGCGGTAGGGGTCGTGGCGGGGGCACGGAGAACGACGGCCGGGCTGCGCTGAGACGGGAGCACGGCGGACCGGACGAACGGGCCGGCGTAGCTGCCCAGACGGGACAGCTCGCACCCGCTGTCCGCACTCCACATCGCCCGCCCGCGCTCACTCCGGGCAAACGCCTGCCCGGCACTCGGTCCCGTCGGCCGGGGCAAGCACCCGCCCCCGTCCGGCCGGAGCATGCACCAGCGCCCCTGTCGGCCCGCCCCACCTCCTTGACCTGCAGCAAGACCCCACGCCTCAGCCGGGCCCCGACAAAAACCGCTCCCTCCACCCCGGGCACGCGCCTCCCTCTCCCGGGGCTCCCCGTTGCCACTGCGGCTGCGGCCGCCGCCTCACGCACCGCTCTCGTCGAGGAGTGCCCGCAGCGCTGCTTCCTCCGCAGGGCTCAGGCCCGTGACGAACTGCTGGAGGGCGGCGATCGGGTCGGGGCCGCGGTCCAGGGCCTGGTGCATGGCCTCGGCGGTCATCTGTGCGGCGTTCTTCGCCGGGCGGTAGGCGCCGCGCCGGCCGTCGGCGTCCCGCAGGACGAGGCTCTTGTCGTGCAGGCGCCGAAGGATCGTGTGCACGGTGTTGTAGGCGAGGTCGCCACCGAGGTCGGTCTGGATCTCGGCCGGGGTGAGCGCCCGGTCCGTCGCCCACAGGGTGGCGAGGACCGCGCTCTCCAGCTCGCCGGGGCTGCGTCGCTCGCCCCTGCCGCGAGGAGTCGTGCCTGCCATGGCCACCACCTTACGGTGCGTAGGGTCCGGCGGTCACCAAGTCGCACCCGCCCCTTACCCGTCCCCGATCCCACCCCGACCTACAGCCTGTAGGGTGAGATCAACCCTACAACTCGTAGGACCGGATGGGTGAACGATGACGAGGACCTCCAACGCCACTCCGACCCGCGCCACCCAGCAGGGGCCGTCGGCGACCACCCGGCCGCCGTGGCGTTCCACGGGCGAGTGGTGGCTCGCAGCGGTGGCGGCCGCCTTCACACTGCTCCAACTCGCCCTGGTGCGGCCCGGAATGGGCCTGGGCTGGGACGAGACGGTGTACGTCAGCCAGGTGAGCACCCACGCCCCGGCGGCCTTCTTCAGCGCACCGCGCGCCCGCGGCATCACCCTGCTGGTGGCTCCCGTCGCCTCCTGGTCGTCGTCCACCGCGCTGCTGCGGGTGTACCTGGCGGTCCTGTCCGGCCTCGGCCTGTACTGGGCCCTGCGAGCCTGGCGGGGCCTGTTCCCGGTACGGGTGATCGCGGCCGGCGGCGCCCTGTTCGCCTCGCTGTGGATCACCCTCTTCTACGGCCCGCAGGCCATGCCCAACTACTGGGTGGCCGTGGGCGGGTCGGCCACGGTGGGCTTCTTCCTGCACGCCCGGTCCGACCGCACCCGGCGCGGCGCCCTCTGGGGCGTGGCCGCGGGCACGGCGCTGATGGCGTGGATGCGGCCCACGGACGCCGTCTGGGTCACACTCCCGCTGCTCGCGCTCGTGCTGTCCGTCCGCCCCCGACGCCATCTTCGGCTGCTCCTGGCCCTGGTCACCGGCCTTGCGGCGGGGGCCACCGAGTGGATCGTCGAGGCGTACGTCGACTACGGCGGCGTCGGCGCCCGGCTGGCCGCCGCCTCCCGCATCCAGGGCGGCCTGGGCCTGCACAACGCCGTCGTCGACCAGCTCCGCAGCCTCGGCGGACGCGCCCTGTGCCGCCCATGCACCGGGGCGATCGCGAGCCCGCCGGTGATCGCCTGGTGGTTAGCCCTGCCGCTGCTCGCCGCCGCCGCGCTGGTCATCGCCGCACGGACCCGCCGTACGACCCTCACGCTGCTGCCGCTGGCCTGTGCGGCGAGCGCGGCCGTGCCGTACCTCTTCCTGATCGGCTATGCCGCCCCCCGTTTCCTGCTGCCCGCCTACGCCCTGTTCGCGATCCCGGTCGCGGACGCCCTGGCCCGCCTGGTCACCGCACCGAGCGGGCGCCGGCGAACGCTGGCGGCGACAGTGGTGGCCGTGGGTCTCGCAGGCCATCTGGCCGTGCAGTTCGACGTGTTGGAGCGCGCCGTGTCCAGAACCACCGCCGACCACCGTGTCTGGGGCCGCACCGCCGCGGACCTGCGCCGTCTCGGCGTGGACCCACCGTGTCTGGTCACCGGGGGCGATTCCGTGCCGGTCGCCTTCGCCGCAGGCTGCGCCTCCGTCCACACCGGCGGCCACGACGCCAACACCACCCCTGCGGAACTCGCGCGAACCGGCCGCCGGATGCCGGTCGTCGTTCTCACCGCTCATCCTGGCCACCCGCCGTCCTACGCCCGCACTTGGCAGCCACACCGCCTGACGGGCGGTTATGCGTATCTCTCTCCCGGCGCGGTGGGGAAGGGCGGTCAAGGATGACCACGTCCGTACAGGGGCAGCACGCATGAACGCCGAGGTCGCCGCCTCCCTGGCCGCCGACAGGTCGAGCGCCCTTGGCGAGATCCGGAGCGGTTCGGCAGCCTCCCCAGAGGGCGCCGGGCTGTATCGATCTGCGGCTCCGCCGCGATGGGGGTCCCCCGGCTCGAGCGCAGCCGAGAGTGGGGGAGCGACCGGCCACGACGAAGCCGCCGACGGAGAACGACCCGTCCCGACCCCGCGGCGGAGCCGCACCTCTGCACAGCCCGCGGATCGCTTCGCGCCGTGGCAGACCGCGGCCGCACTCGTCCTCACCGCCGCCGCCATCGGCCTCGCCGCCCTGCATTGGCCCGTCCTGCGCTCGGGCATCGACCGTCTGTCCGTCGCCGACCCCGGCTGGCTGCTGCTGGCAGCCCTGCTCACCCTGCTGACCTGGGCAAGCGCGGCGCTCGCGCAACAGGGCGCGGTACGCGAGGCGCTGCCCACGCGCCGTCTGCTGACGGTGCAGTTCGCGGCCTCCGCGGCAAACCATCTGCTGCCTGCCGGGCTCGGCGCGGGCGCGGTCAATCTGCGGTTCCTGATGCGCAGCGGTCTGACACCCGGCCGGGCGGCCACGGCCCTCGCGGTCAAGTCCACCGCCGGAGCCGTCGTCCGGATCGCCCTGATGGCGGTGCTCGCCCTCGCCTGTCCCGGCGTGCTGCGGCTGCCGTCGGTGGCCGGACCGAGGCTGCTGGTGGGCACGCTGGCGGCAGCGGCGGCGGTGCCCGTGGCCGTCCTGCTCGTACGGCGGACGCGGCTGCGGCGGGCGCTCGCCTGCGCGGCGGCCGACGTACGTGCCGTGCACGAGAGCCCCCGCCGCGCGGCGGCCCTGTGGGGCGGCTCGCTGGCCTTCGCCGCCCTGCACACGGCGGTGGTCATCGCCGTCGTCCGCGCCCTGGACGTACCGCTGCCCGTGGGGCGCATCGCGCTCGCCTACCTCGCCGCGAGCAGCGCCGCCGTCCTGCTGCCGACCCCCGGCGGCCTCGGCTCCCTGGACGCCGCGCTCGCCTGGGCGCTGACCACGGCCGGCGCCCCGGCCTCGGTGAGCGTGTCGGCCGTGCTCGGCTACCGGTTGCTGACCGTGTGGCTGCCGCTGGTGCCGGGGCTGCTGGTGCTGGCGGGGCTGGTCCGTTCGAGAGCCCTGTGAGGGTTCGTCGGTGGTGCTGCCGGCCCTACTGCGCGGGCTGATGGGGTACGTACACACGCGTGGGCGGCAGCCTGCGGACGGCTTCAGCCGGACGGCAGGCCGGTCACGAAGGGCGCACCGGGGGTGAGTTCGGGGTCGTGGGAGGCCTCGCACCCCCGCGGAGCGGGCCAGGCGTCGTGCCAGCGGCAGCCCGAGGCCCGCTCCGCCGCGTCCGTCGTCCGTGACGCAGATGCGTACGCCGCCGCCTTCGCGGTCCGCGCACAGGGTGACGCTCGACTCGCGCACCGGAGGGCGTTGGCCGGCAGTGGGCTGACGATCCGTTCGAGGAGTGCGTCCTGTACGCCGGCCTGCAGCCGTCCATCCGTGCCCTCGGCGACACCGGGCGCCTCGACCGTGACCGTCAGCTGCTCGGGGGATCCGCTTGTACGGCGAGGCGGCGCAGCGTGGGCAGGACCGGGGAGGTGCCGGGAGCGGCCGTGGTCGCGTCTTCTCGGGCGCCGTTCAGAGGGTGTCGCAGATGGTGCGCGTCGACTGGGCGGCCTCGGCGATCGTCTCGTGCACCGCACTTGTCTCGGCCGCCGTGCGGGGACGCGAGCGGTACCCGTCCAGCTGGCGCAGCTCGTGCGAGAGCTCGTCGGTCAGCTGCCGCTCGTGCCGCAGCGCCGCGCGGATACGGTCGGGAGGCGTCCAACGACGCGCCCAGCCGGGCGAGTTCGGCCGGCCGACCCGCGCTGCCGAAGCGTTCCTCGGAGGCCACCGCGCTCCACCGGGGGGGCATGGTCGGTCATCGTCCCGACGGTGACGCAGCGCGCGTCTGACACCAGCGGGAGCAGTGCGTAGGTGAAGGGCGGCATCACGGCGTCCAGGACGTGACGATGGTGGCCGCCTGCTCTGCGCCGGGGACGGGCTCACACAGGCGGACGGGGCTCGATCCGTGACCGGAGGCGGTGACGCACTGCCGGCCGCCCCGACCGGCCACGCCTTCAGCGACCTGGGTGAGCGCGCCGACGGAGGGCGGTTGTTCCAGCAGCCGCTGACCGGCGTGGATTCACACGTTCGCGTCGAGGAGATGGTCGTGACGGTCTCCGGTCAGAGGCCCCGGGGCGCGCGAAGAGGGAGACGAGCCAGGAGCGTCCGAAGACGGGGGCCAGCCGCGGGCTTTCGTGGGCGGACGCGGTCCGGAAGCCTCCGGGGGCAAAGGTGCGGTGGGCGAGTCCAGCGCCGTGCCCGTGCCGGGCGCCCCGGGCCGATCCCGCCCCGTCGACTCCACGGGCAGCCGCCGGGCCCAGCCCCACCACCACAGGCTCAGCCACACGACGGCGAACAGCCAGCCGCCGATGACGTCGCTCGCCCAGTGCACTCCGAGGTACACGCGGGTCAGGCCGACGGCCACCGCCCAGCACACCGCGAGGGTGCAGCTCGTGCGGGCGAGATCCACGCGGGCGCCACGAGTCGTCGCCCAGCACAGCAGGCCCGCGGTGAGCGCCGAAGTGGTGGCGTGGCCGGAGGGGAACGCGAAGCCGGACGCCTGCGTCGCCCACTCGGCAGGGGCCGGGCGGGCCCGCGCGAGGAGTTCCATCATCCCGGTGCGGACCAGTTGCCCGGCGACCAGCACGACCAGGAGGACGACGGCGATCCGGAGCCGCTCACGCGCGGTGCGCCCCGCGAGAAAGCCGGCGATCACGACGAGTACGTACGGCCAGGGCCCCGTCCCCGTCGCCGTGATCCCGCGGGCGAGCGCCACCGCTTCCGGGGGTCGGTGCGCAAGTCCCCACGCATGGGCCGCAGGGTCCCCCGGCAGGGGCGCGCCGTGGCGCAGTCCCACCGCGGTCGCGAGGCCGGTGAACAGCAGCGCGCAGACGACGGCAAGCAGCACCGGCGCTCGCCCGGCCCGGTTCACAGCTGGGCCTAGCCCGGCCCGGGGCACGGCTGGCCCTTGCCCCGTCCGGCTCACGGTCGGGCCTTGGCTGGTTCCACCCGGCCCTTGCCCACTCCGGCTGCCGCTCGCCCCTCGTCCGCTCGGGTCCCTGCGCGGCCGCCCGGCAGGGTCGCGTGCCCGCGCACCCTGCACCGCCGACCGCCGCCCTTCCTCGGCCTGGCCCCGTGCTCCCCGCCCAGTCCCTCCGCCTCCACCGGATCCGGCAGCACGCCCGCCCCGCTCACCGTCACCACCCGGCCCAGCAGCAGGCCCGCCGGGCCCGGCCCCACCACCAGACCCAGCTTGCTTTTCGCCGTTCCCGGCGCCTACGCCAGGCCCAGCAGCCCCTCCCCCGCTCCCGGCACTTCCACCATGCCCCGCAGCCCCTCCGCCGCTCCCGGCACTTCCGCCAGGCCCCGCAGCCCCTCCGCCGCTCCCGGCACTTCCGCCAGGCCCCGCAGCCCCTCCGCCGCTCCCGGCACTTCCGCCAGGCCCCGCAGCCCCTCCCCCGCTCCCGGCACTTCCACCAGGCCCCGCAGCCCCTCCCCCGCTCCCGGCACTTCCACCAGGCCCCGCAGCCCCTCCGCCGTTCCCGGCACTTCCACCAGGCCCAGCAGCCCCTCCGCCGTTCCCGGCACTTCCGCCAGGCCCAGCAGCCCCTCCAGCGCGCCCAGGCACACGCCCAGCACCGCCGCCACCCCCAACCGCACCCCCGCCCCGCTCGTCCCCCTCCCCCTCGCGCCCGGTCATGAAGCCGTCACCAGCGGCCTGAGCCGGGTGGCGGCCACGTGTGTGACAAAAGGGGCGGCGCGGTCCGCCAGGAGAGTGAGGGGCCAGGCCAGGGCCGCGCCGAATGCCAGGCCCACGATCACGTCGTGCGGATAGTGCACGCCGATCCAGACCCGGGAGGCCGCCATGAGGACGGCGGCCAGGGCCGCGATCCGGCCGAGGCGCCGGTGTACGAGCCACAAGGCAGCCGCGGCGGCCCCGGCGATCACCGCATGGTTGCTGGGGAACGACCAGTCGCCCGCGGCCGGGCACGCCTCGACCGTCACGGTGTGCAGCGTCCGGCACGGTCTGCGCTCGGCGACGGCCGACTTGACCAGCACATCGAGCACGTAACAGACCACCACGACCACCGGCGCAGCCAGCGCCCGGACCATCCGCGCCGTCCCCGCACCGCGGGCCCACCACCACGCGGCGAGCATCAGCGCGCCGAACACCGCGAGGCCGTAGTCGGACCAGACGGCGATCACGGTGTTCACGGCATGCGGAGTGTGGCGGGCGAGGCCGGTGATCCAGCTGTACGCGCCGCCGTCCACCGAGGCGCCACCGAAGGCGAGGCCGGTCACGAGGAGGCCCCCTGGGAGGCGCGGCGGGCACGGGCGCGCCGGGCTTCGAGAGCGATCGGGGTCAGGGAGATGACGACCACGAGCGCGACCAGCGGCAGCAGGTAGCGGTCGACGTTCGGCACCGAGGAACCCAGCGCGTAACCGCCCAGCACCAGTCCGACCGTCCAGACAAGGCCACCGATCACCTGCCACAGGGTGAACACCCGCACCGGCACGTCGAGCGCTCCGGCCAGCGGGTTCAGCACGGTGCGCACGACCGGCACGAAGCGGGCCAGGACCACCGCCTTGGCATGCCCGTAGCGCGCGAGCAGTTCCTCGGCCCGCGCCGCGCCCTCGTGCAGCTTCTTCGCACGGCTGCGGGCCAGCAGCGCGCGGCCACCGCGCCGCCCGAGCCAGTACCCCGTCTGGGCCCCGAGCAGTGCGCCGGCCACGGCGGCGGCCAGCACCTGCGGAAGTGACAGGTGTACGGATCCATGGACGCCAGGGACGCACAGCAGCCCGGCCGTGAACAGCAGCGAGTCGCCGGGCAGGAAGAAACCGACCAGAAGACCGGTCTCGGCGAACATGACGACCGCGATGCCGAACGCACCGAAGGCGGACAGCAGGGATCCGGCATCCAGGACGTTCACCGCTTGGGCGACGGCGAACTGGGCAGCTGCCACGGAGGCGACCCCTCTCATACTGGGAACGAAGCGGGCGCGGACCCGCACCTAGCGACTACAGTCATGTAGACCGTCTACTGAACTGTAGACGAATCAGAGCCGAGGAGTGTTCCCATGCCCCAGGGGCAGATTGACGAGCCGGCCGACGGCCCGGTCGACGGGCGCACCGACCGACGGCCGGCCGGCGAGCTCGAGGCGAGCGTGCTGGCCGCACTGTGGGCCGCCGACGGGCCGCTCACGCCCGGCGCCGTCCAACTGGAGCTCGGCGGCGGCCTCGCCCGCACCACGGTGACCACGATCCTCACACGACTGCACGCCAAGGGCGCGGTCACCCGCGCACGCTCCGGCCGTGGCTACGCCTACGCCCCGGCCCAGGACTCCCCCGGTCTCACGGCCCGCCGTATGCACGCCGAACTCGACAAGGACGAGGACCGCGGCACCGTCCTCGCCCGCTTCGTCTCCGACCTGAGCCCGGAGGACGAACAGCTCCTGCGCACGCTCCTGGAGGGCGGCCCGGAGGGCGGTGAGGACAGCGTGTGAACAGCACCTTGTCGATCTTGTCGTCGGCTGCGGCACGTAGGCTGGTCGACGACGATCCGGCGGCCCCTGGAGGAATCCCGTGATCTACGCCGTGTGGCTTCCGCTGCTCATGCCGTTCCTCGCCGTGCCCGTGGCCCGGCGTGGCGCCGAGCAGTTGCGGCCCCGGACGGCCGCCTGGGCGCTGACGGCTCTCGCGCTGGTCCTCGCCCTCTCCAGCACTGCGGCACTGGGCATGCTCGCCCTGGCCGGCGCCCTGCACCTCTCTCTCGTCGCCGAGGCGGCGCATCTCTCCCCGCATCTGCTGGGCGACGGCTCGCCCGCCACTCTCCCGGCCGCGGTCCTGGCCGCCCTCGCGCTGACCGGTCTCGGCGTCCTGGTCCTCGACCGGGCCCGCCGCCACTGGCACGAACTGCGCGCCGCGCACCGGCAGTTCCGCAGCGGGGCGAGCGCCGGCGACCTCTGCGTGCGGCACGACGACCGGCCCGAGGCCTACGCCCTGCCCGGGCGGCCCGGCCGCATCGTGGTGACGACGGGGATGCTGCGCGCCCTCAGCGCCGGCGAACGCGAGGTGCTGTTCGCCCATGAGCGCGCCCACCTCAACTGCCGCCACCACGTCTTCCTCGCGGCCGCGGAGTTCGCCCTCGCGTTGCACCCCGCCCTGCGGGGCCTGCGCGCCCCCCTCTCGTACGCCCTGGAGCGCTGGGCCGACGAGTCCGCGGCGCAGGCGACGGGCGATCGCGCGCTCACCGCCCGGGCCGTCGGCCGCGCCGCCCTCGCGGCCCGTGCCGCGGGCTCCTCCGCGCGCCCCCGTCTGTCGCTGACGGCCACGGCGGGCCCGGTCCCCCGCCGTGTCACCGCCCTGCTGACCACTCCCGCGCCCGCCGCCCGCCTGCTCCCCCGCGCCCTGGCCTGTCTGCTCCTGGCCTGCGTGGCCGTATCGGCGACAGCCGTGCTGGACGCGGCCACCGATCTGCACGCGGGCATCGAGGTCGCCCAGGGCGAGCAGGGGCAACACGGGCACGCGGTCTTCGGCGACGGTGACTGACCGCGCAGACCTGACAGCCCCGTAGAGCCAAGGGTCACGGAGACCGGCGGACCGCCCCTCGGGCGCGCGTCCGCACCTGCGACAGGGCGGCGGACAGCCTGCAGACGATCGTGGCGAACCACGGCGGGCCCACCGTGCTCTTCGACAGCACGGCGGGCCCTGGTGCAGTCGGCGAGGCGGTGGTGGTCGAGGACGGCGCAGTGCCGCGAGGTCGTCCTCGTCCCCGGTGGAGCTCCACGCCGTTCACTGCGACCCGTGCCACAACCAGCCGGCCCTCTTGTCGGCGGGCGAAGGCTGCCGCCACTGAAGCCCATGCTCCTCCCCTCGGCGCCGATTTCCCGGCGATCACCCCAACCCGCTTTACCCCCTTCTCGTGGCATGCCCTCGACAAATCTGCCACGCTACAGCGGTCGCACCACCGATCCACGCAGCCCACTGCCGTCCGCAGGCGCACCCCAGCCGGCGGGGCGGCACCGAGCAGGCCGGAATCCCGGCCGCCGCAAAGGAGTTTCGCGTGAGAAAGACCCCCCACAGATCCATCGCCCTGCGCGCACTGGCAGTCGCCGCGCTGGCCGCCATCTCCCTTCCAGCCGCCCCTGCCGCAGCCGCCCCGTCGACCGCGGCGGCATGCACCCCGGCCCAGGTGGTCACCAACGGCGGCTTCGAGAGCGGCACTTCGCCGTGGACCCAGTCCTCGACGAGCGTCATCACCAGCCGTTCCGGCCAGACCGCCCACGGCGGCACCAGCTACGCCTGGCTGGACGGCACGGGCGGCACCCACACCGACACCCTCTCCCAGAGCGTCACGATCCCCTCCGGGTGCAGCACCGCCACGCTCTCCTTCTGGCTCCACATCGACACCGCCGAGACGACCTCGTCGATCGCGTACGACAAGCTGACGGCGAAGATCGGCAGCACGACACTGGCGACGTACTCGAACCTCGACAAGAACACCGGGTACGTGAAGAAGACCCTCGACGTCTCGGCGTTCGCGGGGCAGACCGTGAGCCTCTCCTTCACCGGCGCCGAGGACTCCAGCCTGCAGACCAGCTTCGTCCTCGACGACATCGCCCTCGACACGTCCGGGGGCAGCACCCCGCCGGCGGACTCCACGCGCACGCCCGCCACGCCCTCGTACACCGTCAGCCTCAGCAGCAACACCAGCGGCACGGTGTGGACCGGCCACGAGAGCGCGACCTTCACCAACGCCTCCTCGACCGCGCTGAGCGAGGTGTACCTGAGGCTGTGGGACAACTACCACGGCACCTGCGACGCCATGCCGATCACGGTCACCAACGTCACCGGCGGTACGGCCGGTTCCCTGTCCGTCGCCTGCACGGCCCTGCAGATCACCCTGCCGACGCCGCTGGCGCAGGGGCAGTCCGCCACGATCGGCTTCGACCTCGGCATCACCGTGCCGAGCGGCGCCGACCGGTTCGGCCACGACGGGGCCTTCAACAACATCGGCAACGCGCTGCCCGTCCTCGCCGTGAAGGACGGCTCGGGCTGGCACCTGGACCCGTACACCAACAACGGCGAGTCCTTCTACTCCCTGGCCGCCGACTTCAAGGTGACCCTGGACCACCCGAGCACCCTGCTGGTCCCGGCCACCGGTACCTCGACCGACACCCCGGGCTCCAGCGGCCGTACCGTCACCACCGCGACCGCCTCCAAGGTGCGTGACTTCGCCTGGGCGGCCGGACCGTTCAGCAAGATCTCCGGCACCTCGGCCGCCGGGACCGCGATCAACATCTACTCCGTCTCGGGCATCAGCTCCTCCGACGCCCAGTCGATGCTCTCCACCGCCAAGTCGGCCGTGGACGCCCATGCGGCACGCTTCGGGGCGTACCCCTACGGCGAGTTGGACGCGGTCATCGACAACAACTACTGGTTCGGCGGCATGGAGTACCCCGGGTTCGTCCTCGACCTGGTCAGCACCACCGCGCTCACCCACGAGATCGGCCACCAGTGGTGGTACGGCATCGTCGGCGACGACGAGTACAACAGCCCCTGGCTGGACGAGGCGTTCACCGACTACGCCACCGACCTGGCCCTCGGCAAGACCGGCAGCAACTGCTGGAACAGCGTCTCCTGGGCCTCCTCCGCGGAGAAGATCACCAACTCCATGGCCTACTGGGACGCCCACTCGTCCCGCTACTCCACCGTCGTCTACGGCTACGGCAAGTGCGCCCTGCACGACCTGCGGCGGCTGCTCGGTGACACGGCGATGACCAAGTTGCTCAAGGACTACGCCACTTCGCACTGGTACGGCGTCTCGACCACGGCCGAGTTCAAGGCGGCCGCGCAGGCCGCCACGAGCACGGACCTGACCTCCTTCTGGAGCACGCACCGCATCGACGGCTGAGCATCACGGATCGACGACTGTCGGCCCCGGCGGGCCTGCGCGGCGAATGCCTCGCAGGCCCGCCGGTCGTTTCACCCTCACGCGCGGTTGAACCTGGCGGGAGGGCGCGAACAGCCGGCCTTGCGCGGGCGCAGGAGCCGCTCGCGCGCCCCTGCGTCGAGCGACCTTCCGCGCTCCCAAGGGCCGCGTCCTCATCGCCACTTGGCGGGACACGGAGTTCGATGCCGATCTGCCCGAACTCCCTTTCTTCGATGGGTAGTTGGTGACTCGGTCGGTGCGTCTCCGGCGGTTCGGGTCGACGGGATCGACCGACTTCACATGGAATCCCCTGACATACATGGCATATGACCCATGCCTATCTGTTCCGTTACATGTCTCTCTTACGTAAAGCTCAACAACTTCACCCATCCTTCACATCTTTCGGAGCGCTACATTCCTCTCCTTCGGTATGCGCCTTCTGGCCGTTCCGTCCCATGACGGACCGACATGTCCGACGGCCGGCGCACACTCATCGGGGGAAAGGGCTGGGGACCCATGCACGTGAGCGACATGGCAGCCGAGGCTGTCCGCGTCCTGACACAGCACATGACATCGGCGGCCGCGGGCGCGGGGCAGGTCGCGCAGGGGGTGGCGACGCGGCTGCTGGCCGATCTGGTCGCGGACCGGCTGCGCCGTGGCGGCAACGGAGGGCAGTGGGACGACTTCGCACGCGACCCGCGCAACAACTCCCTCGTCGAGTACCTGCTGAGACAGGCCGTCGAGGAGGACGAGGACTTCCGGCGAAGGCTCGCCGAGGCGGTGCGCGGGGCGAAGGCCGAGCGGCCGGGCGGCACGGGGGTGAACGCGATCAGCATCGGCCGTGACGGCGACGCCCAGATCGGCGACCGGCGCGACACCTACGGCGACCAGAACCGCGTGGTCAACGGAGCCGGTTCGATCTACGAAGGCGATGTCACCCACCAGCACCAGGGTGACACCTACGAGGGAGACGTCACCCACAACAGCCCGGTCGGTCGCTACGTGGTGATCGCCCTGGTCGTCCTGGCGCTGGTCTTCATCGTGTTCAAGGCCGTTCCGGCGGTCCTGGGCGGCGGCGCGGACGCGGGCCTGACCGGCTCCTCGACCTGCAAGGACTTCTTGAACGAGGACCAGGCGACAGAGTCACAGGCTCTGGTCGACATCGCCACGTCCAAGGGACTCGGCGGCTTCGGCAGCCCGCTCGCGCTGCCCGCCATCCGCTACGAGTGCAGCTTTCGTCCGGACGACTCACTGGGCTCGGTGATCGAGAAGTACAAGGGCCAGTTCTGACGTCCGTGCAGTGCAGTTACCAACGTCTGACAAGGGGGGACCAACCATGCATTGGGGTGTCCACGAAGTCTTCTCCGTGATCTCGGGGATCGTACTTCTCGTCTGCGGGCTGATGCTGCCCGACATCACCGTGAAGGACCGGTCCTGGTCGGTCCTCGGCGGCGCGTTCCTGCTGGTCTACGGCGTCTACGTCGCCAAGCAGACCTCGGGCACGTACTACTTCCCGGTCGCCGTCTTCATCATCCCGGCGGGAGCGGTGCTCTACCTGCTCGCCGCCGCGTTCGGCGCGACGCGGTCCGGGGCCGGCGGCACCCCGGACGACGGTGAGTAGGAAGAGGGGCACGGCCATGACCGACGACACCGCATACGGACCCACCGACGCCCGGCCCGGACAGCCGACCTGTCTGCGCCCCGACTGCCGACAGCACAACAAGCTGGAGCTCGGCCCCCGCTGCCGGGGCTGCGGCCACCGTACGTCGATCCAGCCCCGGCCGGACCTGTTCCAGACGCTGGGCTACCACAACCGGCCCGCGCCGGTGCCGCCGATGCCGGCAGGCGCGCCGCCGGCGCCCTCCGCGCCGCCGAGGCCGACGGCATCGCCGTTCGTGTCGGCGGGACCCGCGCCGACGGCACCGGCGGGAGCCTTCGGGCCTCCGGCGATGCCGGTACGGCCGCCCGCACAGCGGCTGGGCGCGCGGGAGACCGCCTCCCGGGCGATCTTCGGCGGCTTCTGGTGCCTGGTGACGGTGGGCGGGGCCGTCGCCGCGGTGAAGGGACTGGCGGACGGCGACTTCGGCGGCTTCCTGCTCAGCGTCCTCGTCGCCACGGCGAGCGGCTTCTACGCCCGCTACATCTTCCGCGGCGGCCGCTTCCGCATCCTGTTCTTCTAGGAGTCTTCCAGGAGACGCGGAAGCAGCAGAGCTTCCAGGGCTCATCCTGGTCGTGGCCCAGCCGCAGCCGTGGGTTCTCTTGTTGCTCCACGGCTGCGGCCGATGAGTTTGCGGCTCCCGGCCGGTCCAAGCTCCTGACACCCCAGGAAAGGACACTGCCATGTCGGAACTTCTCGTCGACTTCATCACCTCCCTCGACGGCTACGCATCGGGAGAGGGCTGGCCCGGGTTCTGGGGCCTGGAGGGCCCGGAGTACCTCGCATGGCTCGGCGAGCAGCCGGAGGCCACCTATCTGATGGGAGCGAACACCTACCGCCTGATGTCCGGCTTCGCCGCGGGCGAGGTGCCGAAGGGCCAGGACGAGTTCAGGCCCGAGGAAGAGGCATCCGTCGACGAGCTCACGCAAGCGTCCAAGGTGGTGTTCTCCTCCTCGCTCGAGGAGCCACTGACATGGGCCAACTCCACGCTCGTCCGCGACGACGCCGTCGAGGCGGTCCGCGCCATGAAGTCGAGTGGCTCGGGGCTCCTCAGCACGATCGGCAGCCTCAGCCTGTGCCGGTCCCTGCTGCGCGCCGGACTCGTCGACCGCTTCCGGGTCGTGATGTTCCCGGTGATCACCGGGACCACGGGCGAAGAACGCATTTACGACGGCTATCCGGACGTCGCCCTGGAGATGATCGAGCACCGCACCTTCGACGGCCGCATCCAGCTGGTCGAGTACAGGCCCCGTGTGCTCGAGCGCCCGCCGCTCGGCGCCCCCGCGTGACAACGCCCCGTCCGCCGGTACAGAACCGCCCGCCCACGCCTCCTCAGCCGAGCTGCTTGGCGAACGCCTCGTACGCCCGGTCGTCGAAGAGGACGAACCGCACTTCCTCGACACCTGTCGGTGTGTTCCGTACCGTCTCCACGGCGATACGAGCCGCATCCTCCATCGGCCACCGATAGACGCCGGTGGAGATCGCCGGGAACGCGACCGTTCGTGCACCCAGCTCGTCCGCCACGCGCAGGGACTCCCGGTAACAGGAGGCAAGAAGCGAGGCATCGCCGCCGCCGACCTGCCAGACCGGGCCCACCGTGTGGATCACCCAGCGTGCGTCCAGGTCACCCGCGGTGGTGGCGACCGCCTGGCCGGTGGGCAGGCCTTTGCCGTACCGCGAGGCGCGGAGTGTGCGGCACTCCTCGAGGATCGCGGGGCCGCCGCGGCGGTGGATGGCGCCGTCGACTCCTCCGCCGCCGAGCAGGGAGGAGTTCGCGGCGTTGACGATCGCGTCGGCGCTCTCGCGGGTGATGTCGCCCTTGGCGAGCGTGATGGTCGGCGTCATGTCTGTCTCAGCCTCCTCCAGACCGCCTTCGCCGCGTTGTGCCCCGACATGCCGTGTACCCCCGGGCCCGGTGGGGTGGCCGAGGAGCAGATGAAGACGGCCGGGTGGGGTGTGCTGTATGGGGACAGGGAGAGCTTGGGGCGCAGCAGGATCTGGAGTCCGGAGACCGCGCCGGAGGCGATGTCGCCGCCGATGTAGTTGGCGTTGCGGGCGGCGATTTCGGGCGGCCCTGCGGTGGCGCGGGCGAGGACGCGGTCGCGGAAACCGGGTGCGAAGCGCTCCAGTTGGCGTTCCATGGCGTCCGTGAGGTCTCCCGTCCAGCCGCTGGGGACGTGGCCGTAGGCCCAGAAGACCTGTTTGCCCTCGGGGGCGCGGGTGGGGTCGACGACGCCGGGCTGGACCGTGATCATGAAGGGTCTGTCGGGGGCTCTGCCCTCCCGGGAGGCCGCGGTCAGGGCGGCGCCGATCTCCGCGCTGTCCGCGCCGATCTGCACGGTGCCGGCGGCGCGGGCCTCCTCGGCGGTCCACGGCACCGGGCCGTCCAGCGCGTAGTCCACCTTGAAGACCCCGGGGCCGTACTTGTAGCCCTCGTAGTAGCGGCCGAAGCCCGCGATACGGGCCAGGGCGGTGGGTGAGGTGTCGAAGACGTAGGCGCGGGCGGGCGGCAGGTCGTCGAGGCGCTTGACCTCGTAGTCCGTGTGGACCAGGCCACCCAGGTCCTTGAGGTACGCGGTGAGCGCGTCGGAGATGGACTGGGAGCCGCCGCGCGCCACGGGCCAGCCGCGGGCGTGTGCGGCCAGGGCGAAGACCAGGCCGATGGCGCCCGTGGCGAAGCCGTTGAGCGGGGCCATGACGTGGGCGACGAGGCCCGCGAACAGGGTCTTGGCCTGCTCGTCCCGGAAACGGCGGGTCAGCCAGGTGGACGGGGGCAGGCCGACCAGGCCGAAGCGGGCGAGGGTCACCGGGTCGCGCGGGAGGGCGGTGAGCGGCAGGGACATGAAGTCGCGGGCCAGGGTGTCCCACCTGGGGAGGAAGGGCGCGACCAGCCTGCGGTAGGCGCCCGCGTCCCGCGGGCCGAAGGACGCGGCCGTCTCGGCGACCGAGCGGGACAGCACGGCCGCGGTGCCGTCGGTGAAGGGGTGCGCCATGGGCAACTCGGCGTGCAGCCACTCCAGGCCGTACCGCTCCAGGGGCATGGTGCGGAACACCGGGGAGTTGATGGCGAGGGGGTGGGCCGCGGAGCACGGATCGTGCCGGAAGCCGGGCAGGGTCAGCTCTTCGGTGCGGGCTCCTCCGCCGACGGTGTCACGGGCCTCGAACACCGCCACGGAGAAACCGCGGCGGGCCAGTTCCACGGCGGCCGTCAGTCCGTTCGGCCCCGCACCCACCACGACAGCATCGAGCATCGACGGCACCCCTTCGTCAGCCGACGGCCATTGAGGATCAGGATATGCCGGGGGCCTGACAGCGCTGGGGGCAGGGAACGAGGACCGCCCCTGGGGGTCAGGCCGATCCTTGTCGCAGGAGTGCCACCACCCTCTCCGCGGTCTCGGCGTCGCGGGCCGTCGTGAAGGGGAGGGCGTTGCCGCCGGTTATGCGGAACGGTTCCCCTGTGAGCGTGCGGTGGGCGCCGCCCGCCTCCTCGACCAGCAGGATGCCCGCCGCGTGGTCCCACGCCGCCTCCCAGGAGAAGGCGACGGCGTCCAACCGGCCGCGGGCTATGGCGAGATACTCCAGTCCCGCCGAGCCGCAGGAGCGGAACTCGATGCCGTCGGTCCGCAGGCCGAGCAGGGCGCGCTTCTGCTCGTCGGTCGTGTAGTCCGGGTGGGAGGTGGCCACTTGGAGGTCGCGGCCGGGTATGGGCGAGCCTGCGGACAGCCGCTCGCCGTCGAGGAAGGCGCCCTGGCCCCTGATGGCGGTGGCCATTTGGTCGCGAGCCGGTGCGTAGGTCCAGGAGGCGAGCAGAACCCCGCGGTGCGCCAGGGCGACCAGCGTGCAGAAGCCGGCTTCGCCGCGCACGAACTGCCGTGTCCCGTCGACCGGGTCGACGATCCAGACCGGGGCGTCGCCCTGCAGCGCCTCGTACGTCACCGGGACGGCGTGCACCGCCTCCTCGCCGACCACGACCGATCCGGGCAGCAGCGCGCCGAGGGCGTCCGTGAGGTACTGCTCGGCGAGGCGGTCGGCGTCGGTCACCAGGTCGTGCGGTCCGGCCTTCTGGTCGATCTCGTGGGCGGCGAGCCGGCGGAAGCGGGGCATGATCTCGGCCGCGGCGGCCTTGCGGACCGCCTCCTCCACGTCGGCCGAGTGGCGGGCGAGAAACTCGTCGATGGTTTCCTTGTCTTCGATCATGGCTCCATGAGAGCACGCGCCACTGACAATCCCCACCGTGCCGGTGGACCCGCGGTGGAATCGGCGTGAACTCGGCGCGCGCGGTCAGCGCCCGGTGTGCGCGGTCAGCGACCCACCGCATACCCCTGCATGCCCCGCGGGTTCGCGGCCGCGGACAGGATGCCGGTCTCCGGGTCCCGGGCGACCGCGCACAGCCGGCCCTCCGACCAGGGGTCACCGATGGTCACGTCGTGCCCGCGGCGCCGCAGCTCCTCGACGACGCCGGGGTCCGTGCGGGACTCGACCGTCACGCTTCCCGGCCGCATGCCGCGCGGGTAGAACGACCCAGGGAAGCTGTCGTTGTGCCAGTTCGGGGCGTCGATGGCACCCTGCAGGTCGAGACCGCCGCGGACCTGGGCGCGCAGGGCGACGGCCAGGAAGAAGTGCAGCTGCCACTGGTCCTGCTGGTCGCCCCCGGGCGTGCCGAACGCCATGACCGGCACCCCGTCGCGCAGGGCGATGGAGGGTGTGAGGGTGGTGCGGGGGCGACGACCGGGGGTCAGCGAGTTCGGCAGGCCCTCCTCCAGCCAGGTCATCTGCAGCCGGGTGCCGAGCGGGAACCCCAGCTCGGGCACGACGGGGTTGGACTGCAGCCAGCCACCGCTGGGCGTGGCCGCGACCAGGTTGCCCCAGCGGTCGACGACGTCGAGGTGGCAGGTGTCCCCACGGGTCGCGCCGTCGGCGCGCACCTCGGGTTCACCGGCACGCGCGCGCGGCTCGCCCGGCACCGGGGACGTGGTCGGCTTGGCGACCGTCGGCTCCCCTGCGCCCATCGGGTTGAACCCGGGGTCGTCGGTGACGACCACGCACGCGTGCCCGCTCAGCCGCGGGGTCCGCCCGCCGGGGCTGCCGGGACGCAGCTCGTACGAGGCCTTGTCGCCGACGAGGTCGCGCCGGGCCGCGTTGTAGTCCGCCGACAGCAGCTCGTCGAGCGGGACCTCGGCGGCGTCCCCGTACCAGGCCTCCCGGTCCGCCATGGCGAGCTTGGAGCCCTCGATCAGCAGGTGGACGTAGTCGGCGGACCCGTACTCGGGCAGCTCGGGCGGGAGCAGGGCGAGCTGCTGGAGGAAGGCCGGGCCCTGGCTCCACGGGCCGGCCTTGCACAGGGTCCAGCCGTTCCAGTCGTACGTCGCCGGGGTCTCGTAGGTCGCGGACCAGCCGGCGAGGTCGGCGGCCGTGAGGGTGCCGGTGTGGCGTGCGCCGCTGGTGTCCATGGTGGGGCGTTGCGCCTGCCGTATCAGGGCCTTGGCGATGAACCCGGAACGCCAGACCTCCCGCGCCGCCTCGATCTGCGCGACCCGGTCCCCCGCACCGGCGACCTCGGCGAGCAGTCGCTTCCAGGTGGCGGCGAGGGCGGGGTTGCGCAGCAGCTCACCGGGGCGCGGGGCCCTGCCGCCCGGCAGGTAGACCTCCGCCGAGGAGGTCCATTCCGTCTCGAACAGCTGCCGTACCGACTCGACGGTCGCGCCGACGTTCTCCACGGGCGCGTGGCCGTGTTCGGCGTACCCGATGGCGTACTTGAGGACGTCGGCGAGGGGTTTGGTGCCGTGGTCGCGCAGCAGGAGCATCCAGGCGTCGAACGCGCCGGGCACGGCGGCCGCGAGCGGTCCGGTGCCCGGGACGAGTTCCAGCCCGAGTCCGCGGTAGTGCGCGACCGTCGCTCCGGCGGGTGCGACGCCCTGGCCGCACAGCACCCGCACCTCGCCGCCCGCCGGGGCGAGCAGGATCGGCACCTCGCCGGCCGGCCCGTTGAGGTGCGGCTCGACGACGTGCAGCACGAACGCCCCGGCCACGGCGGCGTCGTACGCGTTGCCGCCGTCCTCCAGGACGGCCATCGCCGACTGCGAGGCCAGCCAGTGGGTGGAGGACACCATCCCGAAGGTGCCCTGGAGGGTGGGACGAGTGGTGAAATGCATGTCTGACCTCGTTGTCTGCGGGCCTGGGCCGACCCCATCCAACCTCAGCTGAAACCTGAGGAGAAAGAGCACGTGGGACGCACTGCCCCTGCCCACCCCGGGTCGAGCACCGCGAGCCGGTTCCGGTTGCCGACCTGCACACCACAGGTTGCAATGAGGCTGCGGCCCGACGGCCGCAGCCGGCGGCGCAGGTGGTTCCCGCCCCCGCTCGGCCCCGCTCGAGCCGGGGAGGCAGTGATGACGTCGTTCCCTGAGCCCGGTGCCCGCCCCGACGGGCACACCCGGTGGACTCGGCTCGCCTGGGTGATGGTGCCGACGCTGGTGGTGTCCGCGCTGCTCCTGGTGGGGATCGGCAGCGGCATCCTCCCCGTCTCGCTCGCGGTCACGGCACAGTCCATGACGATCTCCGGACAGAACCTCAAGATCTCCGCCGACCGGCTGGTGGGCACGGGCTTCACCCAGTACGTCTCGACGGACCGGTCGAAGTCCACGACGTATCCGGAAGCCATCGCCGGGATCGACTCGGCCGACCTGTACAACCTGTGCCAGTCGATGGTCGTCAAGCTCCCCGTCGTCGGCGAGACCACCCTGCGGATCGGCGCCGGCGGGGGCGGCAGGCCCGCGCACGCGGACCATCTCGTCGTCCATACCGACGAGCTGGGTGGCGACGCGGAGTTCCACAACATCGTCATCGGCCAGGATGCCTCGACCTTCAAGGGCGGCTCCGGTGACCTGGCGGGACTGTTCGGGCAGTCGGCCGACAGCGTCCGCATCGACCATCTGCGGCAGTCGACCCGAGAGGTGACCGCGGCGACCTTCCGGCTCACGGGCCTGCGCCTGAGCGTGAAGGCCGGAGACAAGCCCTGCTACTGAACAGCCTCCCCCTCCCCTCCTGAGCCACGCGGGTGAATGCGTCCGTCCATTGGGGTCCCCCCACTGATTCTCGGAGTCACCCGCGGGTCCCCCCGCAGTTGGCGATGCGTACCGCCCGAGACTCGGGAATTTGGGGCTTCTCGGCCCGTTGATGGGCCCGCCCGGATTGTCTGACGGGGAGAGGGATGACGAGCAACGCCGACAGTGCCACCCAGACCACCGTGAGCACACGTCTCACGGGCCACACCCGATGGAGGCGCCTGGCCGTGGCCATGGTGCCCACTTTGCTGGCGTCCGCAGGGCTGTGCACGGCGGTGGCGCGTGGCGCCCTGGCCGCGTCCTTCGGGGTGTCGCCCAACTCGTTCACGGTTTCCGGCGAGAGCTTCCAGATCTCGGCCAGCACGCTCGACGGGCAGGGGTTCGTCCAGTTCGGTGTGCTGGACCGCGGCGCTCACGCCTCGTACCCGGAAGCGCTTTCCGGCATCCGGTCCGCGGACCTGTACGACCTGTGCCAGTCCGTCGTACAGGACGTGCCCCTGTTCGGGCCCGTCACCCTGCGGCTGACCTCGGGCAGCGGCGGGAACCCCGCGCACGCGGACCGGCTCGTCGCCGACAGCCACGACCTGAAGGGCGACGCGCTCTTCCACAACATCAACATCGGTCAGGACGCCGCGACCGTTCAGGGTGTGCCCGGCGTGCACGGCGCGCCCGGCGGCTTCGGCGAGCAGGCCGACACGGTACGCATCGACAACCTGCGGCAGCAGACCCGTTCGGTGAGTGCGGCGACGTTCCGGTTGCCGGGGCTCCACCTGAGCGTGCAGGTCGGCTCGAACCCGTGCTTCGACGCTGATGCGGATCAGGGGGACGACGACTCTTCCGGTGCGGAGCACGACGGTCACGGCTCCTCCGGTGCCGGTCACGGAGGTCACCACTCCTCGGACGAGGATCATGCGGGTCACCACTCCTCTGATGGGGACGACGCCGGTCACCACTCCTCTGATGAGGACGACGCGGATCACGGGCACCACCACACTCCGGGGGATCGAAGTGAGTAGTGCGTGGCTGCATCTCGGAGGCAGGAGGAAGGGAGAGGCTGACGGGGAGCGGCGCGGATGGTGGAGCGCCTTCCGTGACTGGCGGCGCAGCCGTCCGTTCTGGGCCGGGCTGTGGACGCTGCTGTCCGGGGTCGAGATCCTCTCCATCCCGTTCGCGCCGTTGCCGATCATGATGCATGAAGGCGTCGCCGGGGTGGCGGGGTCGCTCATGGGGATCTTCCTGGTGGTCCTCGCGCTCAGCCTGTGGCTGTCCCCCGGGCACCGGGTCTTCGCGGGCATCGCGACGCTGGTGCTCGCGGTCGCCTCGCTGGTGCTCTCCAATTTCGGCGGCTTCCTGATCGGTTTTCTGCTGGGCATCACCGGCGGCGCGATGGCGGTGAGCTGGGTGCCGTACGCGAGGCCTCCGGTCCGGCCGCCGATCTGGCCCGACTGGCGTCGCGGGAACGGCTCGGACCGCTCCGGAGGTCCGGACGGCCCGGCGGACCCGGACGGTCCGGGCGGTCCGGGCGGCCCTGATGATTCCGGCGGTTCGGGCGGCGGTGGAGCCGGTGGCTCCGGTGAACCGGACGGCTGGGGAGGCGGCGGAGGTCATGCGGTCGGCGGCGGACAGGCCGGCGGCACCCCGCGCCCGAACGGTCTGACCTGGCGCACCAGCCGTATGCGGGCGCTCGGTGTACTGCCGATCGGGGCGCTGCTGACCGGCGGGCTGCAACCCGCCCCTGCGCACCTCCCGCGGGTGGTGCCGAGCCGCGCCGATCCGCCCAGCGTGCTCGGGAGCACCGTCGACGACAGGACTGCGCCGCAGCTGACCGTCTGCTCTCTGCTCGACGGGCTGCTGGGCGGGGCGGTGCCTCCCGCCCGAGGCACCGGCGGCCGTGTCCCGGGCTCGGGCTCCGCGGGGGACGGCGGCCCGCACCGACCCCTCGTCCCTCTTGTGCCGAAGCCGCGTACCGAGACGCACGGCGAACACAGGCCGGGACGCGGGCACGCCTCCGTCAAGCCCGCCCCCGCTCCTTCATCCGGAGCGGGCCTTCTCGGCTCGGTCTCCGACCTGCTCGGCCTGCACGGTGCACACGACGAAGGCGACGGACACGACAAGGACTCGGCCGCCCGGCACGGCGGTGAGACGTCGGGGCCGGCCCGCCCCACCGACCGGCCGCAGGGCGGTAAGCCCCACCACGCCCCTGGGCCGGGCCCGTCGGACAAGAAGCCGAGCGGGTCCGACGGCAGGGTCCCGCCGTCCGTGCTGCGTCTGGACATCCCGCCCCTGCCCGCCGACGGACGGATGGACGGGCCGCTGTCCCTGCTGCCGCTGCACATCGATCTGGGCGCCGGCTCCGACGGGGGTGAGCACTCACGCTGGTGCCTTCCGCAGCCCTTGATCTCCCTCAGGCTGGGTGTCGATGCCGCCGCGTACCGCGTGCGCACCGCCGCCCAGCCCTTCCGGGTCGTCACCCCTCTGCTGGTGCTCACCGGCCTGACCTACCACGGCATCACCGAGGTGCCGACGGTGTACGGCCCGCAGGAGGTCCTGGTCTTCACCGCGTACCGGGTCGACATCGCGAGCCTGCGCCAGACGGCCCCTCTCCTCGCCCCCGGATGCGGCCGCAACCAGCCCCCGCCGCCCGCTCCACCCTTCCACGGCCTGCCCGGTCTCCGGCTGCCCCTGCTCGACATGGGCATCCCCGGAATCGGCCGCGTGGACCCGTCCGCCCCCGGCCCCTGGTATCCCTGCCAGGGCACGCTGGAGACGGACGCCCCCTCCAGCACCACGGTGGCCACCGGGCGGCCCGTGGTCCTGCTGACCAAGGTCCTCAGCGGGAACCTCCTCGGCCTGCTCCCCGTCACGTTCACCCCGAGCATGCCGCCGCCGCTGCCGCCGGGGCTCACCCTTCCCATCCCGATCTTCTTCACGAACGTCACCGCGTACAACCAGTTCCTCAGCGCCGACGAACTGGACGTCCCCGGTATCCACCAGACGGCGTCCCGCTGACCCCGTCGTCACCGACGTCATCGGGGCAGAGCAGGATTTTGGCCTCGGAATTACCCTCCCGCGACTGACTGATTGCATACCCCAGGCCATGATGGTCCGCGTTTGGTTAGGCATGCCTATGCTAAGAGGACCGCATGGGGGATGACGCGTTTCCGAGCTTCCTGATCGGGCTGCGGGAAGGACTCGAAGCCGGGCTCATCGTCTCCATCCTCGTCGCGACCCTCGTGCGGGCCGGCGCCCGCTCCCGGTTGCTCCAGGTGTGGACGGGCGTCCTCGCGGCGGTCGCGCTCGCCATGAGCTTCGGGGCGGTCCTCACCTTCACCGCCGCGTCCCTGTCCGCGACCGCCCAGGAGGCCTTCGGCGGCACGCTCAGCCTGATCGCGGTCGCGTTCGTCACCGCGATGGTGTTCTCGATGCGCCGCTCGGCCCGCAGCCTCTCCGGCGAGATCAAGGAGAAGGTCACCAGCGCGCTCGGCATGGGCGCGGGGGTCCTGGTCGTCACGTCCTTCCTCGCCGTGGGCCGCGAGGGCCTGGAGACCGCGCTGTTCCGTCTCCATGTCGGCACCGCCGAGCCGGGACCCGGCGCGCTGCAGGACCACGGCGATCGCGCCGCCCAGGAGGAGCAGGGCGGTGGTCTCGCGGAGCGGGTAGAGCGTGGCGAGCTTGCCGCGCCAGACCACGCGCAGCCACACCGTGGGGCTGCTGGTGCGCTCGGCGTCGAGCGCATTCCTGATCCCTCGTCACCGTCGGCCGGCCGTGACGGATGCCCGGCGATGCTGACCGAACAGTAACCGTGCGGCCACGGAGCGAGTTGACACTTCCGTCTCACAGGTACTCATGTGAGACTGGCGCCCCGTCCGCAGTGCGGACCCCCTCCGCACACCGTCCCCCACCGAAAAGTGTGCCGTGCGCGATTTTCCTCTGCCGCTCGCTCTGACCGCTCGTCTGTCCCCGGTCGTCGTGCTGGCCGCGGCGGGCTGGGCACTGACGTCCGGCCCCGCGGCGACGACGACCGCCGAGCACAAGGAGGCACCGCAGACCGGCAGCCAGTCGGCCTCGGCCCCTTCCTCGACCGCGCAGACCAAGACGTACGCCGCCTCCCCGGCACCGTGCGGCAGCATGGCCGAGAAGACGCTCAAGGCGCTCGTCCCGGGCGCGAAGACGGCGGGCAAGGAAATCCAGTCGACGGACGCGAAACTGCGCCGCACCTGCTCCTGGAACGCACTCAAGGGCTACGACTACCGGTGGCTCGACGTCTCCTTCGAAGTCATGAACTCCGACGAAGCGGCACAGAGCACCTATAAGCAGCGAATCACGGACAAGAGCGGCGGAGGGGCCGTTCCCGGGCTGGGTGACCAGGCCTACTCCGTCGTCAACCTCACCACCGAGGACAAGCAGCAGACCCGCGAGGGCATGGTGTTCGCCCAGGTCTCCAACGTGCTGGTGGTCGTCACGTACAACGGCAGCGACTTCGAGACGAAGAAGGCGCCCGGCACGGACGAGATCAACAAGGGTGCGATCGAGGCGGCGCGGGACGCCGTGACCGCGCTGAAGGGCAGCCAGTAGGACCGGCTGCCCTTCGAGGGCGAAGCAGGGGCGCAGGCTCAGGCCTCCAGGCGGTCCTTCCCGCGCAGCAGCATCAGCACCACGTACACCACCATCGAGGTGCCGAGGCCGACCGCCCAGCCGTAGTCGGCGAGCGGTTCAAGCGCCGGGATGGGCCGCCCGTCGATCAGCGGCTTGAAGCTGGCGCCGCCGATCGCGAGGACACCGCCAGCCACGAAGGCGACGACGGCCCGCCAGTTCCAGCCGCCCTCGTACCAGTAGCGGCCGCCCGCGCGGTACAGGTCGACCAGGTCCAGCTTGCCGCGGCGCAGGATCCAGTAGTCGGCGATGAGGATGCCGGCGACCGTGCCGAGCAGTCCGCCGACCAGGCCGAGCCAGGTGAAGATGTAGCCCTGCGGGTCGGAGTACAGCTTCCACGGGAAGATCAGCACGCCGATGACACAGGTGGCGAGCGCACCGGCGCGGAAACTGACCTTGCGTGGCGCGATGTTGGAGAAGTCGAAGGCCGGCGAGACCAGGTTGGCCGCGATGTTCACGGACAGGGTCGCCACCAGCACGGTCACCAGCGCGTACAGCAGGCCGAAGACGTTGTCCGTCTTGGCGGCGAGCTGGACCGGGTCCCAGACCGTCTGCCCGTACACGGCCTGCGAACCGGAGGTGACCAGCACGGACAGCAGCGCGAAGAGCGTCATGGTGGTGGGCAGACCGAGCGCCTGTCCCCAGGTCTGCGCCTTCTGCGACTTCCCGTAGCGGGTGAAGTCCGGGATGTTCAGCGACAGCGTGGACCAGAAGCCGATCATGCCCATGAGGGACGGCCAGAACAGCTTCCAGAAGCCGCCGCCCCAGCCGAGCTTGGAGGGCTGGTCGAGCAGCGGGCCGAAACCGCCGGCCTTGTTGCTCATCCAGATCAGCATCACCAGCGCGCCGACGATGACGAAGGGCGCCGCCCAGTTCTCGAAGCGGCGGATCGTCTCCATGCCCCGGTAGATGATGGCGACCTGGATCACCCAGAAGATCGCGAACGACAGCCACATCGTCCAGGCGTACCCGCCGACCTTCCCGGCGTCGGACCAGCCGTTGCCGATCAGCTTCCCGGCGAGGAAGTAGATCGCCTCACCGCCGATCCAGGTCTGGATGCCGAACCAGCCGCACGCCACCAGCGCCCGGACGACGGCCGGGAGGTTGGCGCCCCGGATACCGAAGGAGGCGCGGGCGAAGACCGGGAAGGGGATGCCGTACTTCGGTCCCGCGTGCCCGGTGAGCAGCATCGGGATCAGCACGATCACATTGGCCAGGGCGATGGTGAGCACCGCCTGCTTCCAGTCCATGCCGACGGCGATCAGACCGGAGGCGAGGGTCCAGGAGGCCGTGTTGTGGGCCATGCCGACCCACAGGGCGGAGAAGTTGTACGTGGTCCAGGTGCGCTTCTCGACCGGAACCGGGAGCAGGTCCTCGTTGGCGTACGGGCCGCTGGGCAGCGGGGACCCGGGGGCGATCTCCACCCGCCCGTCGGCGAGGGTGACTTGGGCTGTCGGCGGTATGGCCGTGGGAGCGGTGTCGGTCATGGGCAGGCCAATCAATGAAGGGTGGGTCCGGAAAGGCCGTGCGGGTCTCCGGTCCCCTCCCCGGGGAGGTGGGGAGGGGAGAACTGGAGTGGGGGGATGGGGAGGGTGAACCGAGCGGTAGGGGTCAGGAGTTGACGGCCGGGATGACCTTCGCGCCGTACGCGTCGATCACGGTCTCCTGCGCGTCGTGCATGTCGTAGACGGCGAACTGGTCGACGCCCAGCTCGCGCAGCGCGTTCAGCTTCTCGATGTGCTTCTCGACCGGGCCGACGATGCAGAACCGGTCGACGATCTCGTCGGGTACGAACTGGGTGTCCGGGTTGTCGGCGCGCCCGTGGTGGGAGTAGTCGTACCCCTCACGGGCCTTGATGTAGTCGGTGAGCTCCTCGGGGACCTGGGCGGAGTGCTCGCCGTACTTGGAGACCAGGTCGGCGACGTGGTTGCCGACCATCCCGCCGAACCAGCGGCACTGGTCGAGTGCGTGGGCGAGCGCCTCGGGCGAGTCGTCCTCGGTGACATAGGCGGGGGCGGCCACGCAGATCTTGACGTCGGAGGGGTCCCGGCCGGCCGCGACCGCCGCGTCCTTGACCGCCTTCACCATGTACTCGGTGAGGTAGAGGTCGGCGAGCTGCAGGATGAAACCGTCGGCCTCCTCGCCGGTCATCTTCAGGGCCTTGGGACCGTACGCCGCCATCCATACGGGGAGTTCTGCGCCCGGCTTGATCCACGGGAACTTGATCACCGTGCCGCCGAGGTCGGCCTCCTCGCCGCGGCCCAGCGCCCGGATGACCTTCATGGCCTCGCTGATCCGGGCCAGGGTGTTGGGCTTGCGGCCCGCCACGCGCATCGCGGAGTCGCCGCGGCCGATGCCGCACACGGTGCGGTTGCCGAACATGTCGTTGAGGGTGGCGAAGGTGGAGGCGGTGACCTCCCAGGTGCGGGTGCCCGGGTTGGTGACCATCGGGCCGACCGTCAACTTGGTGGTGTTCGACAGGATCTGACTGTAGATCACGAACGGTTCCTGCCACAGCACGGCGGAGTCGAAGGTCCAGCCGTAGGTGAAGCCGTTGCGCTCCGCCCGCTTCATCAGGCTGACGACCTTCGAGGCCGGCGGGTCGGTCTGCAGGACGAGTCCGAAGTCCATGGGCGCCACTCCTAGTTGAGGTACTGACAGGTGGAGCGCGGGGTGTAGACGCCGTGCCCGGCGTGTCCGGTGTACTCCCGCTCGTTGATGACGACTTCGCCGCGCGAGAGGACCGTCTCGACCCGGCCGGTGGTGCGCTTGCCCTCGTAGGCCGAGTAGTCGACGTTCATGTGGTGCGTCTCGACGGACATGACCTGCTCGGCGTTCGGGTCGTAGATGACGACGTCCGCGTCCGCGCCGGGCGCGATCGTGCCCTTCTTCGGGTACATGCCGAACATCCGGGCCGGGGTGGCGCAGGCGATCTCGATCCAGCGGCGGCGGGAGATGTGGCCCTCGACGACGGCCTGGTGGAGCAGGTCCATGCGGTTCTCGACGCCGGGGAGACCGTTGGGGATCTTGGAGAAGTCGCCCCGGCCGAGCTCCTTCTGGCCCACGAAGCAGAAGGGGCAGTGATCGGTGGAGACCACCTGGAGGTCATTGGTCCTGAGCCCCTGCCACAGCTTGGCCTGGTGCTCCTTGGGGCGGAGCGGGGTGCTGCACACGTACTTCGAACCCTCGAAGTCCGGCTCGGCGAGGTTGTCGGTGGACAGGAACAGGTACTGCGGGCAGGTCTCGCCGAAGACGGGGAGCCCCTCGTCACGCGCGCGTGCCAGCTCGGCCACTGCCTCCATGGCCGAGACGTGCACGACGTAGAGCGGGGCGCCCGCGACCTGGGCGAGTTTGATGGCGCGGTGGGTGGCCTCGGCCTCCAGCAGCGCCTTGCGGACCTCGCCGTGGTAGCGGGGGTCGGTCTCGCCGCGGGCCAGCGCCTGCTCGACCAGCACGTCGATCGCGATGCCGTTCTCGGCGTGCATCATGATCAGGCCGCCGTTCTCGGCGGAGCGCTGCATGGCGCGCAGGATCTGGCCGTCGTCGGAGTAGAAGACGCCGGGGTAGGCCATGAACTGCTTGAAGGAGGTGACGCCTTCCTCGACGAGGAGGTCCATCTCCTTGAGCGTCTCCTGGTTCACATCGGAGACGATCATGTGGAAGGCGTAGTCGATCGCGCAGTTACCCTCCGCCTTGGCGTGCCAGGCGTCGAGGCCCTCACGCAGGGAGTGGCCGACGCTCTGCACCGCGAAGTCGACGATCGTGGTCGTACCGCCCCAGGCGGCCGCCCGGGTGCCGGTCTCGAAGGTGTCGGAGGCGAAGGTGCCGCCGAACGGCAGCTCCATGTGGGTGTGGGCGTCGACGCCGCCCGGGATGACGTACTTCCCGGTGGCGTCTATGGTCCGCTCGGCGGTCCAGGCCTCGGCGGCGGGGGTGCCGGACGCGGCGAGGGCGGCGATGCGGCCGTCCTCGATCAGGACGTCGGCATGGAGTTCGTCGGACGCCGTGATGACGAGGCCACCACGGATGACGGTACGGCTGCTCATTCTCCCTCTCCTTATGACGGACGGTGCTGAAAGCCCCTTGTGCCCCGCAGGCCCGGTCCCCGTACACCGGGCCCACGGAGGCTCACGGCGTCGGTCAGGGAGCGGTCAGCGGTGCGTACGCGTCGGGACGGCGGTCCCGGAAGAACTGCCAGCGGTCGCGGACCTCGCGGAGCTTGGCCAGGTCCAGGTCGCGCACGACCAGTTCGGTCTCCTTGTCGCTCGCCACCTCGCCCACGAACTGGGCCTCCGGGTCGACGAAGTACGTCGTCCCGTAGAAGTCGTTGTCGCCCAGCTCCTCGACGCCGACCCGGTTGATCGCGCCGACGAAGTACTCGTTGGCGACGGCCGCCGCCGGCTGCTCCAGCTGCCAGAGGTAGGCGGACAGTCCGCGGGAGGTGGCCGACGGGTTGAAGACGATCTCGGCACCCGCAAGGCCCAAGGCCCGCCAGCCCTCCGGGAAGTGGCGGTCGTAGCAGATGTAGACGCCGATCTTCCCGACCTTGGTGTCGAAGACCGGCCAGCCGAGGTTGCCGGGGCGGAAGTAGAACTTCTCCCAGAAGCCCGGGACCTGGGGGATGTGGTGCTTGCGGTACTTGCCGAGGTACGAGCCGTCCGCGTCGATCACCGCGGCCGTGTTGTAGAGGACGCCGGGCTGCTCCTCCTCGTACATGGGCAGGATCAGGACGATGCCCAGTTCCTTGGCGAGGGCCTGGAAGCGCTTGACGATCGGGCCGTCCGGGATCGCCTCCGCGTACTCGTAGAACGCCTTGTCCTGGACCTGGCAGAAGTAGGGCCCGTAGAACAGCTCCTGGAAGCACAGGACCTGAGCACCCTGCGCGGCCGCGTCCCGGGCCGCCTGCTCGTGTACCTGGATCATCGACTCCTTGTCGCCCGTCCACGCGGTCTGGAAGAGGGCGGCACGAATCACTCTGCTCATCGGGACCTCCGGTCGCTCGGTGTGCGAGAAGACTAGGAAGTCCGAAAACCGGCTTTGAGTTGCACGCTGTCACGTCTGCGGGCCTTGCGCGTGCCACGGTGTCACCCTTTTCCGAGCCCATGTTTCACCGCCGTTTTCCCAGGTCGTGGCATGTTTCAGCCCTGTTGCGCGTCGTGCGCGAGGAGCGCGATGTGCACCGAGGCGGCCTGCTCGAAGTCGTCGAGGTCCACACCGAGGCGGCCCTGTATGGCTTCAAGGCGGCGGTACAGGGCGGGCCGGGAGACGTGGTGGAGCTGGGCGGTGCGGGACTTGTTGCGGCCCGTGGCGAGATAGGTGCGCAGCACGGACAGCAGGTCCTCGTCGGCCGCGCACAGCAGCCCGTCCAGCTCCCGTTCCGCGAACGACTGCACATGCGGATCGTCCCGCAGCAGCCGGATCAGACCCCGCAGATGTACGTCCCTGAGGCGTACGACGGCCGGGAGGTCGAGGCCGGCCGCGGAGTCGGCGACGGCGTCGGCGACGTGCTGGGCCTCGCGCAGTCCGGCGGGCACGTCGTCCCAGGCGGTGCGCGGGTCGGCGGCGGCCACCACCGCCTTCGTCGACCCCGATTCCGTACGCAGCCTTGCCGCGAAGTGGGTGGCGAGCGCCTCGGCGTCCTGATCGCGGGCGAGGCTGAGCAGGACCGCGGTGGCCGTGTCGGCCAGCTCGGCGACGAGACCGGGCAGCCCCAGCATCCGTAGCACGCGGTCGAGTTGGGCCGGTTCACCGTCCCGCACGACCAGCGGCACGAAGGTGCGGCGGTTGACCGGGAGTCCTGCGGCACGCGCGCGTGGCAACAGTTGCCTCGCCGGTACGACCCCGCTGACCAGGTCGGTGAGCAGGCTCTGCGCGGACTGCTCTTCCCAGGTGTGGGCCGAGTTGCCGCCGAGCATGCGGTGCAGGACGAGGGACTCGGCGGCCCGGTCGGCGAGCAGGCGTCCGGTGGCGGTGTCGCCTCGGTAGCCGCACAGCATGATCTGTCCCCAGCGTTCGCCGCGCCCGCCGAGTTCGGCGCGGATCCAGCCGTCGCCCTCGCTGCCGCCGGCCTGCCGGGCGATGCGCTCCCAGTCGCGCAGCACGTCGTCCACCGCGGGCCGCTCCCCCGCGGTGGCGAGGACGCGGTGCGCGAGGTTGGTGACGACGACCGGGCAGGCGCTGTGCTGGGCGATCTCGTCGAGGAGCCGTTGCAGCGGGGCGCCCGCGGTGATGAGCCCGGTGAGCGCCGTGCGGACGGACTCCGAGAGGCTCACGGCGGCGAACTTCCGCCGGACCAGCCGGGCCTGCACCTCCTCCGTCAGCTCCGCGAAGGGGAAGGGGCGGTGCAGGACGACCATCGGCAGCCCGCACCGCTCGGCGGCCCGGCGCATCACGTCCGGCGGGGAGGGGAACGCCCGCCCGAGGCCGAGCACGACGGCCGCGGCCTCCGCGCGGTGCAGGGACTGGATGTACTCGGCCTGTTTCTCCTCGTCGCCGGCGAGCAGCACCCCGGTGGTGAGCACCATCTCGCCGCCGCTGAGCATGACGCCCACGTCGGGTGCCTCGGCGACATGCACCCAGCGCACCGGACGGTCGAGCTGGGCCGCACCGGCCACCACCTCGGGCTCCCCTGCGAGGACCCGTTCCAGGGTCAGCACCTGGCGCACCGACAGGGCGGGTTCGGGGATCCCGAAGGTGGTCATGGCGGTCTTCCCTTGCTCAGTCCACTACTGCGTGAGGCTCCTCAGAGCGCGTTCGAGGATCGCGGCGCCCTCCTCGGCCTCCGCGACCGTCAGGGACAGGGGCGGGGCGATGCGCAGGGCGCTGGTGTTGTGGCCGCCCCCCTTGCCGATGAGCAGCCCGTCCGCGCGGGTCGCCTCGAGGACGGCGGACGCGGCGTCCGGGTCGGCCTCGTCGGTGCCCGGCTTCACCAGCTCGATACCGAGCATCAGGCCGCGGCCGCGCACCTCCCGTACGTGCGGGACCTGGGCGGCGACGGCCCGCAGCCGCTCGATGAGCAGCCCGCCGACTCGCCGGGCGTTGCCCTGGAGGTCGTGTTCCAGCAGATAGGTGAGGTTGGCGAGGCCCGCGGCCATGGTGATCTGGGTGCCACCGAAGGTGGAGATGCTGTTGGCGTCCAGGCAGTTCATGATCTCGGCGCGGGCGACGACACCGCCGATGGAGCTGCCGTTGCCGATGCCCTTGGCGAAGGTGAGGATGTCCGGCGGGCCGCTCTGCCCGTGCGCTTGCCAGCCCCAGAAGTGGTCGCCGGTGCGGCCCCAGCCGGTCTGCACCTCGTCGGCGATCCACAGGATGCCGCGCTCGGCGAGGACCTCGCGGAAGGCCGCGTAGAGGCCGTCAGGGCCGGAGGTGAAGCCGCCGACGCCCTGGATGGGCTCGGCGATCAGCGCGGCGGGCGGGCGGGTGTGGCCGAGCAGGTCCTTGAGGTCGTCCACGCAGGCCGCGATGAAGTCGTCGTCGCTCAGCCCGGCGTAGGGACCGCGGGTCCGCACACCCCCGTGGACGTACAGCGTCTGGAGAGGTGACAGCGAGGTGGGCGACCAGCCGCGGTTGCCGGTGATGCCGACCGCGCTGAAGGAGCGGCCGTGGTAGCTGTTGCGCATCGCCAGGACGGTGTTGCTCTGCCGGTAGGTGGTGGCGAGCAGCAGGGCGGTGTCGTTGGCCTCCGTCCCGGAGGTGGTGAAGAAGACGCGGGCGTCCGGGATGCCGCTCAACTGGGCGATGCGCTCGGCGAGTTCGACCATCGGGCGGTTCAGGTAGAGCGTGGAGGAGTGCAGGATCCGCCCGGCCTGCTCGCTGACCGCCTTGGTGACCTCGGGCAGCGCGTGCGCGGTCATCGTGGTGAGGATGCCGCCGAAGAAGTCGAGGTACTTGTTGCCGTCGGAGTCCCAGACGTGCCGGCCCTCGCCGTGCGTGATCTCCAGCGGGTCCTCGTAGTAGAGGGCGAGCCAGTCGGGCAGTACCGACTTGTGGCGGGCGTAGAGGTCGGTCACGGCTGTACCAGTCCTTCGTAGGCGTCGGGTCGTCGGTCACGGTAGAACGCCCATTGCTGCCGCACTTCCTCGATCAGGTCGAAGTCGAGGTCGCGGACGAGGAGCTCCTCGGTCTTGTCGCTCGCGGTGTCACCGACGAACTGGCCGCGCGGGTCGACGAAGTACGAGGTCCCGTAGAAGTCGTTGTCGCCGTACTCCTCGACGCCGACCCGGTTGATCGCGGCGACGAAGTACTCGTTGGCGACGGCCGCGGCGGGCTGCTCGAGCCGCCAGAGGTAGGAGGAGAGACCGCGGTGGGTGGCGGAGGGGTTGTAGACCAACTGGGCGCCGTTGAGCCCGAGTTGGCGCCAGCCTTCGGGGAAGTGGCGGTCGTAGCAGATGTAGACGCCCACCTTCCCGACGGCGGTGTCGAAGACCGGCCACCCCACATTGCCGGGCTTGAAGTAGTACTTCTCCCAGAAGCCCTTGACCTGCGGGATGTGGTGCTTGCGGTACTTGCCGAGGAAGGTGCCGTCGGCGTCGATCACGGCGGCGGTGTTGTAGTAGAAGCCGGACTGCTCGACCTCGAAGACCGGCACGACGATCACCATGCCGGTTTCCCGGGCGAGGTCCTGCATACGACGTACGGTCGGCCCCTCGGGCACCGGCTCGGCCCAGCGGTAGTGCTCGGGTTCCTGGACCTGGCAGAAGTAGGGAGCGTTGAAGACCTCCTGGAACCCGATGATCTTCGCACCCTGTCGGGCCGCCTCGCGGGCGTGCTCCTCGTGTTTCGCCACCATGGACTCGGTGTCGCCGGTCCAGGTGGCCTGGACCAGAGCGGCACGAACGACGTTGGCCATGAGCTGCTCCTTCGGCGGGTCGTCAGAGCCTCTACGCCCGTAGAACAGGCCGTAGAGGGATGAACGTAAGCCTCCGGGAGAGCCTTGCCAAGACCATCGCCGTTAACCCGCGGAGTCGATCACGTTTCGCACTCCTGTGGAGGAGCGAAGGGGCCGGTGGGAGGGGTGGCGGAGGTGTGTCAGGCGGTGAAGCCGGCGACCCGGAGGGCGTGCACCAGATCCCAGTGTCGCTCTTCGGAGACGCCCCGCGCGGCCTCCAGCAGGAGCGGTACGAGGGTCCGCGGGTCGGGCTCGGCGCTGCGGGCCGCCTCCTCGGGGGTGCGGACACGGACGTATGCGTCGAGCAGCGCACGCACCTCGCGATCGCGTCCCCCGCCGGACAGTGCCAGTACGGCCTGCCCGATCTCGGTGGCGGGCCGGGCGACGCCCTGCCGCAGGATCTGCTCGCCGTCGTCGCCGCGCCCGGCCGCGACCAGGGCGTCCGCTGCGGCCACGAGCCGCTCGGCGGGCAGCGAGGCGGCCTCCCACAGCAGGGTCGCCCAGTCGGCGCCGAGCCCGGCGCGCTGAAGTTCCGCGGCGAGCAGCGGGAAGCGGGCGGCGGGCCAGTGGGCGGCGTCGACGAGCAGGGCGTGCGCCTCGCCACTACGCCCCTCCTGACGCAACCGCACGAGCCGCTCGACGGCACCGGCGACTTCCTGCGGCCCCGCCGTGTCCAGGGGCTCGGGCTGCGGCTGCTGCGGCCGCTCCGCCACCTCGGCGGCCCCCGCGAACCGCGCGCCGCGCGGGGTACGACCGGTGGCCTTCGGAGCGGGCAGGACCGGCTCGACGGTCTGCGGTACGGCGACGGGGGCGGCCTCCGCCTCGACCATCCCGGCGAACCGGGCGCTGCCTCGACGGCGCTTGCGCTGCTTGGGAGCGGGGGGTTCAGGGGCGGGCTGTGCCGCGTCGGAGGGGGTGGCGTGCGCGTGGTGCTGCTCGGGCGAGCCGCCGTCGTACGAGACAGGACGCGCCGCCTCGAACGGGCCACGGGGCCGTGCCGCCCCCGCGGGGCGGTACGAGTCGTACGCCGGCGCCGCACCGGAGGCAGCCACCTCGTAGGGGTCGCTCGGCTGCCCCTGTGCGAGGGCGCGCCGGTACGACCCCGCCGCACCCGCACCGGGGGCAGCGGCCGCCTCATGCGGGCCGCCCTGCTGCCCCTCCGCGGCGACGCGGTCGTACGGACCGCTCCGGGCCCACGCAGGGGCGCCTCCGCCCGAGGTGCCCGCAGCGAACCGGTCCCGTGGTCCGTCTGCGGGACCGGCGTCATAGGGGCCGCGCTGGTGCGGGAAGGCCTGGCCGTGGGCCTCGTCACCGTCCGTGGGTGGTGGCTCGTCCGGGGGGAACTCCCTGTCGATGCGGTAGAACGCGCCTTCCGCGGTGCGGGCCCGGCGGATGGCCGCCGCCCTGCTGTCTGCCGTGCGGCTGTCCAAGTCGGCCATCCGGGCCCGGAGTTCGGCGCAGCGGGCGGTGGCCCGTTCGTGGTCGTCGCGGGCCCAGGCCAGGTCGAGGCGGAGGGCGTCGGACTCCTGCCGGGTGGTGGCGGAGGCGAGCCGGCGGCCCAGTTCCGCCTGGCGTTCGGCGGCGTAGCGCTGCTCGCGGAGCATGACGTCGAGCCGGTCACCGAGCGCCTCCCGGCCGCCGGGCCGGGCGTCGTGCGCCGCCAGCGCGGCGGTGTGCAGCCCGCGGACCCGCTCCTGCTCCTGGGCGGCGGCAGCCGGACCGTACTGCGCGGCGAGGTCCTGCAGCAGCGCTTCCACCACGTCCCAGGGCGGCACTTCACGCCCTGCGAGGCAGGCCCGCATCCCGTCGGGGTCCCGCTGCCAGAAGACGGCGCACCAGCCGCCGCCCTGGTCGAGGCGCGCCAGCAGGCCGTTCAGGTAGTTCACGAACTCCCGCACCCGGCCCGGGAGTTGATCCACAGCCATCGCCCAACTCCCGCCAGACCGGAGCACTCCGGTCCGTTAGACAACACGAGCCGTGTTACGGGAGCGCTACGAGAAGTTTTCCGACGGGACGCAGAGTACGCCCCGGGCACCGGAACGTGACGTGCGCGGGGGCGACTCTTGCCGGACTCACACCGCGACCGGCGCGCAGGCCCCTGCGAGTTCGTCCATGGACAGCCCGAGCGCGCGGGCCAGCGCGGCGACCGTGAAGAAGGCCGGCGTCGGGGCCCGGCCCGTCTCGATCTTCCGCAGGGTCTCCGCGGAGATCCCGGCGTCCGCCGCGACATCGGTCATGCTCCGCCCGCCGCGGGCCTCGCGGAGCAGCCGTCCGAGCCGCTCGCCGCGTTCGCGTTCTTCGGGGGTGAGAGGGGTGCGCACCATGCCGTCATTCTAATACCGGTATAGTAATTGGCATGGTGGAGCTGAAGACAGACACATCGATCGACGCCATGTACGAGGCGGGGCAGGTGGTCGGGCGCGCCCTGACGGCCGTACGGAACGCCGCCGACGTGGGCGTTTCCCTGCTGGAGCTGGACGAGGTGGCCCGCGGGGTGCTGCGCGGGGCAGGGGCGTCCTCGCCCTTCCTCGGATACCGTCCCTCCTTCGCCCCCGTCCCCTTTCCAGCCGTCATCTGCGCCTCGGTGAACGACGCGATCGTGCACGGCATCCCGACCGGCTACCGGCTGCGCGACGGCGACCTGGTCTCCATCGACTGCGGTGCCGAACTGGGCGGCTGGGTCGGCGACTCGGCGACCAGTTTCGTGGTGGGCGAGCCGCGCCCGGCGGACGTCCGGCTGATCGAGACGGCGGAGCGGGCCCTGGCGGCGGCCATCGAGGCGGCGGTGGTCGGCAACCGCATCGGCGACATCGCCCATGCGATCGGCACGGTGTGCCGCACGGCGGGCTACGGCATCCCCGACGGCTTCGGCGGCCATGGCATCGGGCGCCGTATGCACGAGGACCCCGGGGTCCCCAACGAGGGCCGCCCGGGGCGTGGCCTGCCCCTGCGCCACGGCATGGCCCTCGCCATCGAACCGATGCTCATCGCGGGCGGCCGGGACGGCTACCACGCGGCGGCGGACGGCTGGACCCTGCGCACGAACGACGGCTCCCGCGCGGCCCATGTGGAGCACACGGTGGCGATCACGGACTCCGGGCCGCGGATCCTCACCGAGCGGAAGTCGGAGAACTGACTCCGGCCTCGCAAGGCCCCCTGCTGCCGGACGGCACGCTCGCGGGAACCTCACCCGCGGCCGTCCCGGCGCCGACGGGCACAGGGTTCTCCGCGGGACGGTGGCCGCCGACCCGGAGGATCCACGGCTTCGCCCGCCGACCGGCCCATGACCAAGACCCGGTGGGGCGACTCGGCCCTGCGGGTGACGGAGCGGTTGCGCCGCCTCATGGCGTCCCGCGCCCCGCTCCTCATCACGCACGCCGGGCCGAAGTCGTACTGCCCGGGGGTCGGCTCCCCGCGCTTCTGGACATGCCCCCTTCCGGCGGTCGTGCGAAGGTGGTGTGACCGGGCCCTGTTGGGGCACCCGCACGGGCCGGCACGTCGATCAGCGAGCGCGTCCCGGTCCGCCCGCCGGGACGCCGGAACGGAAGGCCATGACCAGCGGCTTCAGTGGTCCTGAGGGCTACGACCCCTTCGGAGAATTCCTCGCCCGCTTCTTCGGCGGCCCGCGCCCGGGCCCCCGGCAGATCGACATAGGGAGGCTGCTCAGTCAGCCCGCCCGGGAACTGGTCCGCGGCGCCGCCCAGTACGCGGCCGAGCACGGCAGCCGGGACCTGGACACCCAGCATCTGCTGCGGGCCGCGCTGGCCAGCGAGCCGACCCGGAGTCTGCTCAGCCGGGCCGGCGCGGATCCCGACTCGCTGGCGTCCGAGATCGACGAACGCTCCGGCCCGGTCCAGCACACGGCGGAGGAGGCGCCGCCCCCCACCTCGCTCTCCCTCACCCCCGCCGTCAAGCGGGCCCTGCTCGACGCCCACGACCTGGCACGGGCCAGCGGCGCCGGTTACATCGGCCCCGAGCACGTGCTCAGCGCCCTGGCGGCGAACCCCGACTCGGCGGCCGGGCACATCCTCAACTCGGCCCGATTCGCGCCCACCGGGCTGCCGCCCGAGGCGCCGGACGCCACGCAGACCCGTACCGAGCACACGCGCGCCACCGGCACGCCCACCCTTGACAAGTACGGCCGCGACCTCACCGAGCTGGCCCGCGAGGGCCGTATCGACCCGGTGATCGGCCGGGAGGACGAGATCGAGCAGACCATCGAGGTGCTGTCGCGGCGCGGCAAGAACAACCCGGTGCTGATCGGTGACGCGGGCGTCGGCAAGACCGCCATCGTGGAGGGTCTCGCCCAGCGCATCGCCGACGGTGACGTGCCCGACGTACTGATCGGGCGGCGGGTGGTCGCCCTGGACCTCACCGGTGTGGTCGCGGGCACCCGCTACCGCGGTGACTTCGAGGAACGCCTCAACAACATCGTCGGCGAAATCCGCACGCATTCCGACCAGTTGATCGTCTTCATCGACGAGCTGCACACGGTCGTCGGCGCGGGTGGAGGCGGCGAGGGCGGGGCGATGGACGCCGGCAACATCCTCAAGCCGGCGCTCGCCCGCGGCGAGCTCCACATCGTCGGCGCCACCACCCTGGAGGAGTTCCGCCGGATCGAGAAGGACGCGGCACTGGCCCGCCGCTTCCAGCCGATCCTGGTGCCCGAACCCTCCGTACCGGACACGATCGAGATCCTGCGGGGTCTGCGCGACCGCTACGAGGCCCACCACCAGGTCCGCTACACCGACGAGGCCCTGGTGGCCGCCGTCGAGCTGTCCGACCGCTATCTCACCGACCGCAGGCTGCCCGACAAGGCCATCGACCTCATCGACCAGGCCGGCGCGCGGGTACGGCTGCGGGCCCGCACGAAAGGCACCGACGTACGGGCCCTGGAGCGCGAGGTCGAGCAGCTGACCTGCGACAAGGACCAGGCGGTCGCCGACGAGCAGTACGAGCGGGCAACCCAGCTGCGCGACCGCATCGTCGAGTTGAGGAAGCGCATCGCGGACACCACGGGCGGCGACGAGGCCGACGAGGGGCAGCTGGAGGTGACCGCCGAGGCGATCGCCGAGGTGGTGTCCCGGCAGACGGGCATCCCGGTCGCCAGCCTCACCCAGGAGGAGAAGGAGAAGCTGCTCGGCCTGGAGCAGCACCTCCATGAGCGGGTCGTCGGGCAGGACGAGGCCGTCGCCGTGGTCGCCGAGGCCGTCATGCGCTCCCGCGCCGGACTCGCCAGCCCCGACCGGCCGATCGGCAGCTTCCTCTTCCTCGGCCCGACCGGCGTCGGCAAGACGGAACTGGCACGCGCCCTCGCGGAGGCCCTCTTCGGCAGCGAGGAGCGCATGGTGCGCCTGGACATGAGCGAGTACCAGGAACGCCACACCGTCAGCCGCCTGGTCGGCGCCCCGCCCGGCTACGTGGGCCACGAGGAGGCGGGCCAGCTCACCGAGGTCGTGCGCCGCCACCCGTACTCGCTCCTGCTCCTCGACGAGGTGGAGAAGGCCCACCCGGACGTCTTCAACATCCTGCTCCAGGTCCTCGACGACGGCCGTCTCACCGACTCCCAGGGCCGGACCGTCGACTTCACCAACACGGTCATCGTGATGACGAGCAACCTGGGCTCCGAGGCGATCACCCGGCGCGGCGCCGGCATCGGCTTCGGGGCGGGCGGTGCCGACGCCGACGAGGAGGCCCGCCGCGAACAGATCCTGCGTCCGCTGCGCGAGCACTTCCGCCCCGAGTTCCTCAACCGCATCGACGAGATCGTCGTCTTCCGCCAGCTCACCGGCGACCAACTGCGGCAGATCACCGCCCTGTTGCTGGAGCGGACCCGCCGCCTGCTGCAGGCGCAGGGCGTCACGGTCGAGTTCACGGCCCCGGCCGTCGACTGGCTCGCCGAACACGGCTACCAGCCCGAATACGGCGCCCGCCCCCTGCGCCGCACCATCCAGCGCGAGGTCGACAACCAGCTGTCGCGACTGCTGCTGGACGGCCGGGTGGCAGAGGGCGGCCATGTGACGGTGAATGTGGAGGAGGGCCGGCTGGCCTTCCAGACGGAGGACCTGCCGATCGCCCCGGAGCTGTGACGGGCCTGGTTCTGAGGGGCGCGGGGAACTGCGCGACCAGCCCCCACGCACCCGCAGACGACTACGGCGCCGGGTCAACCACCTGCGCCGACCCACCGCCCCTACGGACCGTCTCAGCCGCCGCCAACCACTTCCCGCCAGGCAACCGCTGAACACCCGTAGCCGCCCCGATCTCCGGGTTCAACTTGAACGAGTGCCCAATGGCCTCAAGCTGCGCCCGCAAACTCCCGGCACCGGTGTCGTTGTAGAGCGCCGGCTCCAGCTCCGTCTGCGCGGCATTCCGCTGACTGGCGCGCGGCGCCGCGATCGCGTCGACCAGCGGCAGATGACGGTCGAGGAACTCGGTCAGCACCTGGAGCACGGTGGTGATGATCGTCGCCCCACCGGGCGAACCGAGCGCCACCACCGGCTTGTTGTGCTTGTCGAGCACGATCGTCGGCGAGATCGACGACCGCGGCCGCTTGCCCGGCCCCGGCAGGTTCGGGTCGTGCACGGCCGGGTTCGCCGGGGCGAAGGAGAAGTCCGTCAGCTCGTTGTTGAGGATGAACCCACGCCCGGGCACGGTGATCGCACTGCCGCCGGTCTGCTCGATGGTCAGCGTGTAGGACACGACGTTGCCCCACTTGTCGGCCACGGTGAGGTGCGTGGTGTTCTCACCCTCGTACGTCGTGGGGGCCGCCGTACCGCCGGAGGCGCACGCGGCCGGACGGCGCGGATCCCCGGGCGCCACCGGGCTGGTCAGCACCGCGTTGTCCTTGATGAGGCACGCCCGCGAGTCGGCGTACTTCTGCGAGAGCAGTTCCTTCGTCGGTACGTCCTCGAAGGCGGGGTCGCCGACCCAGCGCCCGCGGTCCGCGAAGGCGATCCGGCTGGCCTCGATGTAGTGGTGCAGGTACTGGACCTCACTCGCCTTCGAGAGGTCCGTGTTCTCCAGGATGTTGAGGGCTTCTCCGACGGTCGTGCCGCCGGAGGACGAGGGTGCGATGGAGTAGACGCCGAGTCCGCGGTACGAGGTCTTCGTGGGCGCCTGGAGTCTGGCGCGGTAGGCCGCGAGGTCCTTGTCGGCCAGCTTGCCGGGGCGGGCGTTCCAGCCCGAGGCCGGGTCCACGGGCGGGTGGTTCACCGTGCGGACGATGTCGTCACCGAGGTCGCCGTGGTAGATCGCGCCGACGCCCTTGCTGCCCAGCTCCTCGTAGGTCTTGGCAAGTTCGGGGTTCTTGAAGGTGGAGCCGACCACCGGGAGCTGTCCGCCCGGCAGGAACAGCTTGGCCGTGTCGGGGAAGTAGCGGAACCGGGTCTCGTTGGCGGCGGTCTGCGAGCGGAAGGTGTCGTCGACGGTGAAGCCGTCGCGGGCGATCCGCTCGGCGGGCCCCAGCACCGTGCCGAGTCTTCTGCTGCCCCAGTGGTCGAGCGCGGTCTGCCAGGTGGCGGGCGTGCCCGGGGTGCCGACGCTCAGGCCGCTGCTGACGGCGTCGGCGAAGGCGAGGGGTTTGCCGTTCTCCACGAAGAGGTGGGAGTCGGCGGTCAGCGGCGCGGTCTCGCGGCCGTCGATCGTGTGCACCGTGCGGGTCTTGGCGTCGTAGTAGACGAAGTAGCCGCCGCCGCCGATCCCGGAGGAGTAGGGCTCGGTGACGCCGAGCGCGGCCGCGGTGGCGACGGCCGCGTCGACCGCGTTGCCGCCCTTCTTCAGGACCTCGATGCCGGCGGCGGAGGCGTCCGCGTCGACGCTTGCGACGGCGCCGCCGTAGCCGACGGCGACGGGCACCTTCTGCGGTGTCGTCGCGGTGGCCGGCGGTGCTGCCGCCCCCACCGACACCACGGCGGCCGAGACCGCCAGGACCGAGAGTTTCCGCGCGACAGGGCGACGCATCCGTACCTCCAGTCAGGGGCGTCCGCGCAGCGTAACCGCATCATCCGGGGCCCCAACAGCCCCTTTCCCGCTGCTGTCATACGAATGCCACGGATCGAACACCGGTACGTACCAGTCATGTCGGCCCGCTAGCATGCGCGCCCATGAACGACGACGTGCGCAACATCGTCCTGGGCGTGGTGGCGGCCGGCATCAGTGCCGCGCTCGGCTGGCTGGCCCGTACCTGTCTGTGGAAGCGGAAACTCCGCCGCAAGCAGGCGTTCTTCGGGCTCCCCGACCACTCCGAGTCGCTGCTCGTCGTCAACCGCGATGCCGGCAGTCCCGATCTCGCGGTGCACCGCTACGACGTGTTCGCGCTGCTGGAACTGGCCGCGCTCATCAAGGACTGCGGCGCACATGCCGAGGTGATCACCCAGGACGCGGCCCGGCAGGGCTTCGGCGAGCGGACCGAGTTCTGCGTCGGAGGGCCGGGCTCGAACCGGCGCATGGCCGCCCACCTGCACGCCATGCTGCCCGGGGTGCGGGTCAACACGGACCCGGAGCCGGGCCCGGACCGGCTGGCGTTCCAGATCGGCAGCGAGCGCTACCGCATGGAGAAGGGCCTGTCCGAATATGTGCTGCTGGCACGGCTGACGGCCGGTCAGCCCGGCCTGACCCGCCCCGTCTTCCTGTTCAGCGGGCAGACCGCGATCACCAACCAGGCCGCGACCCGCTACCTCGCCCGCAACCACGAGCGACTGGCCCGCAAGTACGGCAACAACACGTTCGTCCTGCTGCTGAAGGTGGTCAACTCACAGGCGTACGGCCCGGACGTCGCCGAGCTCGTCGCGGACGTGACCCGCGCGGCACAGGCACCCCTGCCGGCACCCCCCGCTCCCCGCAACTCCCACCGCGCCTCCTGAATTCATTCACATGACAACAATCGTTACTGGCACGTAACTTACCGACGGGTTACCTCTGGTAAAGGTGCGAGGTTACCGTCTGGTCACTTTGCACTGACACGAGTGAGGAGTGACCCGTGGGAACCCATCGCAAGGCCCTGCGCACGACCGCCGTCGGCGCCGTCTCCGCGACGCTGATCGCCGGTAGCGCCCTCGGGCTCGCCCCCGCCGCACAGGCCGCGGACGCCGTCCGCTTCGTCGACATCGCCGGCGACGGCGGCACCGTCCTCAAGGCGAACGTCCTCATGCCCGCGGGCGCCGACGGCACGCACCGCTACCCGCTGCTGGTGCTCCCCACGAGCTGGGGCCTGCCCCAGGTCGAGTACCTCGCCCAGGCCCAGAAGCTCGCCGACTCCGGCTACGTCGTGGTCAGTTACAACGTGCGGGGCTTCTGGCAGTCCGGCGGGGAGATAGAAGTGGCCGGGCCACCGGACATAGCCGACGCCTCCAAGGTCATCGACTGGGCGCTCGCCAACACCCCGGCCGACTCGGCCCACATCGGCATGGCGGGGGTCTCGTACGGCGCCGGCATCAGTCTGATCGCCGCCGCGCACGACAAGCGGATCAGGGCGGTCGCCGCCCTCAGCGGCTGGGCCGATCTGATCGACTCGATCTACTCCGGCCGCACCCAGCACGTCCAGGCCGGCGCCGTGCTGGACGGCGCGAGCCTGGTCACCGGCCGGCAGAGCCCCGAACTCCGGCAGATCTTCGACAACTTCTACGCCTCCAACCTGTCCAAGGAACAGGACATGATCAATTGGGGGAAGAAACGTTCGGCCGCAACATATGTGGATCAGCTGAACAAGAACGGCGCAGCGGTCATGCTGGCCAACGCGTGGGGCGACACGGTCTTCGCGCCCAACCAGTGCGCGGACTTCTACGAGAAGCTGACCGGCCCGAAGAGACTGGAGCTCCGCCCCGGCGACCACGCCACCGCCGAGCTGACCGGCCTGTTCGGACTGCCCAACGATGTGTGGACGGACACCGAGCGCTGGTTCGGCCACTACCTCAAGGGCGTGGACAACGGCATCAACCGCGAGGAGCCGGTCCAGCTCAAGCCCCGCACCACGGGCGGCTACGAGGGCTACCCGGACTGGAAGTCCGTCGCCGCCACGGACCGGAAGATCGCGCTCGCCGGCACTACCACGATCCACACGAACGTCGACTCCGGGGCCGACGGCGGAATCGTCTTCCTGTCGAGCATCCTCGACCAGTTCGCCCAACTGCCCCCGATGGCCTCGATCCCCCTGCTCCCCCGCCGCTGGGCCGCCGTCTGGCAGTCGGAGAGGTACGCCGACATCCAGCAGATCCGCGGTACGGCCCGGCTGCACACCACGGTCACCCCGACCAAGGAGAGCGGCACCCTCGTCGCCTATCTCTACGACGTGGGGCCGCTCGGCCTCGGCAAGCTGGTCAGCAACGCGCCGTACACCTTCCACGGGCGCACGCCCGGAAAGCCGTTCGGTCTCGACCTGGATCTGTTCTCCACGGCCTACGACGTCCCGGCAGGGCACCGGCTGGCCCTGGTCGTCGACACGGTCGACCCGCTCTACATCGAGCACAACCCGTCCGGCGCTCAGCTGACCTTCTCCTCGCCGGCGAACGACCCGTCGTACGTGTCGATTCCCCTGCGCAAGCAGTGATCTCCGGCTGCCGCCGGCCGGGCATGGCTCTGTCGCTCAGTGCTTGAGGATCTTGGACAGGAAGTCTTCGGCGCGCTCGCCGTGCGGGCCGGTGAAGAACTCCTCCGGGGCGCGGCCCTCGACGACGCGGCCGTCGGACATGAGGAGGACACGGTTGGCGGCAGAGCGGGCGAAGCCCGTCTCGTGGGTGACGACGACCGTCGTCACGCCGTCGCGGGCCGGCTGCCGCATGACCTCGAGGACCTCGTTGATCATCTCGGGGTCGAGGGTGGAGGTGGGCTCGCCGAACAGGAGCGCCTTGGGCGCCATGGCGAGGGCGCGGGCGATGGCCGAGGAGCCGGCGGGAGTGCCTGTCGGCTTCCTCCGCCTTGCGCCGGCGGACCCTGGTCTGCCCGGTCGAGACGTTCTGCAGGACGGTCCTGGGAGCGAACAGGTCGAACGACTGGTGCAGGACATGCAACTCCCCGTAGTACTCGTTGACGTCATGCAGCTCGATCAGCGGATCGACGGCCATTCGCAGCCCTACTCACTCTCAGCTGTGTCGTGGTTGCCGCAAACTATCCGGACACGAGTTGACTTACGTCACGACACGCACTTTTCGGGCATAAGCCGTATTTACGTCGATCTTAGGTCGGCCGCTCCGCTCATGTCTCCGCGACCTCGGCGTACAGCTGCGAGAGCTCGGGCACCCCGCCGGCCGCCCACTCGTGCCCGGAGGTCACGACGTCGAACTCGCGGCCCGAGGCGAGCCGCACGACGGGCTGGCCGTCCGGCCAGAGCTTCCAGGCGGCGCCGGGCACGGTGCGCACGATGACCGTGCCCAGATAGAGCCCGGCGTCGTTGCCGAGCCAGTGCAGCACCTCGGGGTCGTCCCGCCAGCGCGGCAGCAGCTGGTCGAGTGCCTCCAACGAGGCTGCGGAGTCATCGAGTTGGACGCCCTCCTGGGACGCCTGCGAGCGGAGCAGTTCGCACTCGGAGAGGAGTTCGGCGATGCCCTCCGGGTCGGGGATGCCGTGCTTTTCATGCCGGTGGCCCAGAAAAGGGATCTTCATACCTCCCAGCGTGTCATTCGCACCGGCATGCGCACCACAGGCGCGCGGGCCGTCACTTCGGGGCTATTTCGCTCCGACTCCGTGCATGGCTCGTTGACGGGCCCCTCACGTCTCTCTAGCTTCGCGATGCGTCTTTCGTCCCACCGGTGAGCGGGAGGAGTCGGCCGTGCGTCGACGTGTGCGGGGATTCGCGGTTGCCATCGTCTCGTTCGCCTTCCTGGCGCCTGTCGTGCCGGCAGGAGCCGCTGCCGGCGACGGGGCACAACCACAGCCGCTGGAGCGGCTCTTCGACAACGTTGCCGTCAGCGACGATGCCCGTCCGGGGCAGGCGAACCTCGACGGCTACGGCGGTTCCCTGTCGGCACAGGACCTGACGGCCGCGGGCTGGACGCCCGACCGTGCCCTCACCGTGCAGGGTGCCCGGCTGACCTGGCCTCGGCGGCTGCCGGGCGAGCCGGACAACGTGCTCGCCGCGGGACAGTCCGTGCGGGTCGGCGGGCGCGGCGACGCCCTCGCCTTCCTGGTGGCGGGCACGGGCGGGGCCGGCGCGAGCGGCACGGGCTCGGTCTCGTACCGGGACGGCACCCGCTCCTCGTACGCACTGACCGCTTCCGACTGGCGCGCCGGCCCGCTCGCCACGAAGGCGGTGGCGCTGCCGCACATCAACACACCCGTCGGTCAACTCGCCGAGCAGGCACGGCTGTACGTGGTGACCGTGCCGCTGGTCCGGGGGCGCCAGGTGGCTTCGGTGCAGTTGCCGCGTGCTGCGGGTCTGCATGTCTTCGCCGTGGCCGTGCGGTCCTCGGGCACGGGCTGGACCGGCAGTTGGGCGGCCGCCACCTCCGGTGTCCGGGCCGTGGGGCCGTGGAGCGACCGGACGGTACGGCTGGTCGTGCACACGTCGGTGGGCGGCTCGCGGGTGCGGCTGCGGTTCGACAACACGTTCGCGGCGGCGCCGGTACGGATCGGTGGCGCGACGGTGGCCGTGCAGAAGGAGGGGGCCACGGCGCGGGGAGTGCCGGTGCCGCTGTCGTTCCGGGGCGGGGCGGGGGTCGAGATCCCGGCCGGGGCCCAGGCGTTCAGCGATCCGCTCGGCTTCGTGGTGCCCGCGGACGCCAATCTGCTGGTGAGTTTCCATCTGCCCGGGCCGGTCGCCGCGGCGCCCGTGCACCAGCTGGCGGTGCAGCGTTCGTATGTGAGCACGGCGGGCGACCATACGGCGGAGGGCTCTGGGGCGGCGTACACCACGACCCTGTCCAGGTGGCCGTTGCTGACCGGAGTGGACGTGGGCGGAGGGCCGGGGTCGGTGGTGCTGCTCGGGGACTCGATCACCGACGGGGACAGGTCCACGACGGGCGCGAACCGGCGGTGGCCCGATGTGCTGGCGGCACGGCTGCTGAAGCAGCGTGGGGTCCCGCACTATGGGGTGCTCAACCAGGGGATCTCCGGGAACCGTGTGGTCACCGACCGGTATCCCGGTGACGGGGTCTCCACGGACATGGCCGGGGTCAGCGCTCTGAGCCGGTTCGACCGCGATGTCCTCGCCCAGACCTCGGTGCGTACGGCGGTCGTCTTCGAGGGCGTGAACGACCTGCGGGGGCAGGCGACGGCGCAGCAGGTCGTCGCCGGGTTGCGGGAGATCGCGGACCGGGGGCATGCGCGGGGCCTGCGGATGCTGGTCGGCACGATCCTGCCCTGCGAGGGGGAGGTGCGGTGCACGGCTGCCGTCGATGCGGAGCGCTCCGCGGTGAACGCGTGGATCCGGGGGGCCGGGGTGTTCGATGCGGTGCTCGACTTCGATGCGGTGGTGCGGGATCCGGGGCGTCCGGGGCGGATGCTGGCTGCGTATGACAGTGGGGATCATCTGCATCCGGGGGATGCAGGGCTCGCCGCGATGGCCCGATCCGTGGATCTGCGCGCTCTGGTGCCGTGACCGCCCTGGGGGCTGCCGCCCCCAGCCCCCCGCTTCGGCCTGAACGGCCTCGTCCTCAAACGCCGGACGGGCTGATGTGGCTGAGCCCGGCCTTGTCCGTGCACGCCCGACGGGCTGATGTGGCTGAGCTGACCTTGTCCATGCACGCCCGACGGGCTGATGTGGCTGAGCTGACCTTTCCATGCACGCCCGACGGGCTGATGTGGCTGAGCTGACCTTTCCATGCACGCCGGACGGGCTGATGTGGGCGAGCCCGGCCTTGTCCGTGCACGCCCGACGGGCTGATTTCGCAGCCCGGTGGCTACACGTCCAGGTCCACCACCACCGGCGCGTGGTCCGAGGCGCCCTTGCCCTTGCGTTCCTCGCGGTCGACGTAGGCGTCCTTGACTGACTTGGCGAAGGGGGCGTTGCCGTAGACCAGGTCGATGCGCATGCCGCGGTTCTTGGGGAAGCAGAGTTGGCGGTAGTCCCAGTACGTGAAGGGGTGCTCGTACTTCAGGGGGCGGGGGACCACGTCCGAGAGGCCGGCCTCGCGGAGGGACGCCAGGGCGGCGCGCTCGGCGGGGGTGACATGGGTGAGGCCCTCGAAGGCGGCCACGTCGTAGACGTCGTCGTCCGTCGGGGCCACGTTGTAGTCGCCGAGCACGGCGAAGGGGCGGCTGCCGGCCGCGTCGCCGGCGACGGCGGCCTTGAGGGCCTCGAACCACTGGAGCTTGTAGGCGTAGTGGGGGTGGTCCACCTCGCGGCCGTTCGGCACGTACACCGACCAGACGCGGACCGGGCCGCAGGTCGCCGAGATGGCCCGGGGCTCCGGGGCGCCGTCGTAGCCGGGGTCGCCGGGCAGGCCCTTGACCACTTCCTTGAGGCCGACGCGGGAGAGCACCGCCACGCCGTTCCAACGGCCGGTCGCGTTCACCGCCGCCTCGTAGCCGAGGTCGCGCAGTTCGTCGAACGGGAACTGCTCCTCGGCCAGCTTGGCCTCCTGGAGGCAGAGCACGTCCGTGCCGCTGCTCTCCAGCCAGGCCAGGAGCCTCGGCAGGCGGGCGGTGATCGAGTTCACGTTCCAGGTCGCAATGCGCATGCCTCACAACCTACCGGGCCGGTCTGACAACGCGGCCGGCCCGCCCGCTGTGCATCCCGTCCTCAGACCTCCGCCGACTCTCCGGGCGTCAGCCGCAGGTGCTCCGCGCCGCCGAGGGCACCGATCTGGCGGTCGTAGATCGGGCGGGCGAGGTCCGTGAGCAGGGCGTCGTGGATGTCGTAGGCACGCTGCGGTTTGACCTCGCGGACGTACTCGATGACCTCGGAGATCTTGTTCCAGGGGGCCATGACCGGGAGCATCAGCGTCTCGACCGGGTGGTCGGGGACGGTGAGGGCGTCGCCGGGGTGGAAGACCTTGCCGCCGTCGACGAGGTAGCCGACGTTCGTGATGCGCGGGATGTCCGGGTGGATGACGGCGTGCAGCTCGCCGTGGACCTGGATGTCGAAGCCCGCGGCGGTGAACGTGTCGCCGTGGCCGACGGTGTGCACACGGCCCGGGAAGGCGGCCGAGATCTGCTCCGCGACCGAGGCGAGGGTCCAGATCTCGGCCGCCGGATCGGCCTCCAGAGCCGCTCGCAGCCGGCCCTCGTCGAAGTGGTCGGGATGCTCGTGCGTGACGAGGATCGCCTCCGCGCCGAGTGCGGCGTCCTGCTCGCTGAACACGCCGGGGTCGAGGACGAGCGTGCGCCCGTCCTTCTCGAGACGTACGCAGGCGTGCGACTTCTTCGTGAGCTTCATGGCTCCCATCCTGCCCCGTTCGCGGGCTGCTCGGGCGGCTGGGACGGGTGCTCTCGCTGCCCGGCTGACGATCACTCGGTGGGGGTCGTTTCCTCTCTTATGACCTGCTGGGCCACCTTGAACGCGCTGTTCGCCGCCGGCAGGCCGCAGTAGACGGCCGACTGCATCAGCACTTCCTTTATCTCGTTCGGGGTGAGGCCGTTGCGCAGGGCGGCTCGGGTGTGGACGGCGAGCTCCTCCAGGTGGCCGCCCGCGACCAGGCTGGCCAGGGTCACGCAGCTGCGGGCACGCCGGTCGAGACCGGGGCGGTCCCAGATCTCACCCCACCCATAGCGGGTGACGAACTCCTGGAAGTCCCCGGAGAACTCGTCCGCCTGCGCCAGCACCCGGTCGACGTGTGCGTCGCCGAGCACCTCACGGCGCACCTTGATGCCGGTGTCGTAGGGGTCGGGACGTCCGTTCACCGGCGGGGGCTCGACGGCGGCGGGGGCTATCTCGGCGATCGGTGCGGGCTGGTGGGGCTGCGGGGGCGGGGCGAGTACGGGCTTGGCGGGGGTCGCCGGGATGGCGATCTGCCCCGTGGACGACTCGACGTAGCCGGGCTGCCAGGCGGTGGAGAAGTGCCGGACCAGCAGGTCGGTGACGGCGGCGGGCTGCTCGACCGGCACCAGGTGGGAGGCGCCGGGGACGACCGCGAGGCGCGCGTCGGGTATGCCGGCGACCAGGGTGCGGGCCTCGGCGGGACCGGTGACCTTGTCCTCCGAGCCGACGAGCACGAGGGTGGGCACGCCGACGCGGCCGAGTTCGGGCCGTACGTCGAACGCGGCAAGGGCCTCACAGGCGGCGATGTAGCAGCCGGGGTCCGTGGTGCGGACCATCTGCACGGCCCAGTCGGTGATCGCGGGCTGCGCGGCGGCGAACCCGCCGGTGAACCAGCGGTCGGGGGAGGTACGGGCGATGGGGTCGAGCCCGTTCGTCCGCACTATCACCCCGCGCTGGCGGAACTCGTCGGCCGTGCCGAAGCGGGGCGAGGCGGCGATCACCACGAGCGAGGCGAGCCGCTCGGGGCGGCGCAGGGCCAGCTCGAGACCGATCGCGCCGCCGAGCGCACAGCCCGTGTAGCCGAAGCGCTGCACGCCGAGCCCGTCGAGCGTGGCCAGCAGCCGCGAGGCGAGTTCGCCCACCGAGCCCACCGGGTACGCGGGCGCGCCGCCGTGCCCCGGCAGGTCGAAGCGGAAGACGCGCCACTGCTTCGCCAGCTCGGGCACCTGGCGGTCCCACATGTGCCAGGTGGTACCGAGCGAGGGCCCGAGGATGAGGACCGGGGCGTCTTCTGGCCCGTCAAAGCGGTATTGCAGGGTGTTGGACGTACTCTCACTCACCCGACTCACGCTCCCACATCTCACGATTTCTCACGTACCTGGGTGGCATCCCCGTGCAAGCCGTCCCACGTTGTGGCTGCCTCGCGAAGATCCTTTACATCGGGCTTCACATACCACCGCTCGGCGGTGGCCACGTTGCGGCCCGGAGCGACCTCCGACCCCCGCAACCTCTGCGCGATATCGTCGTCATACGCCTGGTATAGATGGACAGCGGCTGTACTCGTGCGGGTGCACGCCGTCGAGGGGCGATTCGGGCATGGTGAGGGGAAGAGCGTGGATGTCCCACTCGATCCGGAGGGACACCGCGCCGCGCCGTCACACGGCGGGGCTCGGTTGGAAGTACGTCCGCTGCTGGAGCGCCCGGGCGTGTATGCGAAAGGCGAGGTCGGCGTGAGTACGCGGCCGATGTGGCAGGAAGCCCTCGGCCAGCTGTCACGGCGGAGCGAGAGCTGCCTGTACGTCGAGATGTCCCAGCTGACGTTCATCGACGTGGCCGGGGTGACGGATCTGGCGATGGCCGCGCGGTCACTGAGTGGGGATCGTCTGCTCGTCCTTGAGCAACCACCGCCCCAGGTACCGCGCATTCTGGACTTGTTCTGGCCCAGCCTGGGCGGGATCGAGGTGGCCGCATGACCGGCACCGCCCCCGATCCTCAGAAGTTTGTGCATCCGGCGCTGTTCTACAGCGGGGACCAGCAGTACGTGACAGGTACAGTGCCCTTCGTTCTCGAGGGGCTGGCCAGGGAGGAACCCGTTGCGGTCGCCGCACCGCCGGACCGACTCCAGCTGATCCAGGACCAGCTCGGTGACCAGGCCCGTCGGGTTCACTTCGAGGACATGACGCAGGCCGGCCGGAACCCGGGGCGGATCATTCCCGGAGTGCTGCGCCGGTTCGCCGATGCCCATACCAGTGGCCGGGTGCGCATCATCGGTGAGCCGATCTGGCCCGGCCGCAGCGCAGTGGAGTACCCCGCGTGCGTGCAGCACGAGGCGCTGATCAACGAGGCGTTCACCGGGCGTGCGGTCACGATTCTGTGCCCGTACGACGTCGACGGGCTCGACGAGACGGTGCTGAAGGACGCTTGGGCCACCCACCCGGTGGTGGTCGCCGAGGGGAGCGAGACGGCTTCGGTTGCGTACAGCCCCGAGGCGGTCGTCGCCCGGTACAACCAGGCTCTGCCCGTGCCGCCCGCCGCCCAGGAGACGAGCTTCGAGGGCAGTGGCCAGTTGCCGACGGTACGTGAGTTTGCCGTACGGCAGGGCGAGCGGCTCGGGTTGGAAGGGGCACGGCTGGAGGATCTCCAGCTGGCGGTGGCTGAGCTGACCACCAACAGCGTCGTTCATGGGGCCGGTGGTGGCACGCTGCGGATCTGGGTGGAGGGCGAGCAGGTCGTCTGCGAGGTGCAGGACGGGGGCCGGCTCACCGATCCACTGGCCGGCCGGCGCCCCCCGCCACCCGAACGGCCCGGCGGACGGGGCCTGCTCTTCGTCAACCATGTCGCCGACCTCGTGCGCGTCCACACCAGTGAGGCGGGTACCACGATCCGCTTCTACATCGGCCGCTGATCACAGCTCGGCGTCGGGTCGCCGGTGCGCAGCAAGACACGGGTGTCGTCCGCACTCGGTCCGGCCGTCACGGTGGCGAGCTGTTCAAGGCACTCCAGGCCGAGAACACCACTCGCCAAGGGCCCGCCGACCCGTCGGCGGGCCGTCACCAAAACCACTGCGAGTACCCCATGGTTCCGGTGTCATGCATGGCTTTTCGCGGCGGATTTCTTCCCGGGTGAGCAGCGGCCGGAGGCTTTGTTCGGCGGGTACCGCGTGGGTTAGCCTGCGGCGTATTTTCTCCTCGCCCAACGCCGTGAGGTGAGGGAATGCAGAGCGTTTACGGGCCCATCGCGGCCCGCCGGGGTGTTTGAGTCTTCACTGCCGAGGGCTCCAGGGGAGCGGGACGAGGGTGCGCATGACCAGCGACAGGACCGAGCTCATCGACGCCGGACCGAGCGACGGGGAGCTCGGACAGCTCCTCGCGGGGCTGACGGCCGTGCGGGACGGCGACTTCGGGACACGTCTGCCGGAGGACGCCGACGGTCTCATGGGCGATATCGCGAGCGTGTTCAACGGCATGGTCGACCAACTGTCCGTGTTCACCTCCGAAGTCACCCGGGTGGCCCGGGAAGTCGGCACCGAGGGCACGCTCGGCGGGCAGGCGGAGGTGCCGGGGGTCTCCGGAACCTGGGCCGACCTGACCGACTCGGTCAACGCGATGGCCGGGAACCTGACCACCCAGGTCCGGGACATCGCCCAGGTGGCCACTGCCGTGGCCAAGGGCGACCTGTCGCAGAAGATCGACGTGCCCGCGCGCGGCGAGATCCTGCAGCTGAAGGAAACCGTCAACACGATGGTGGACCAGCTCTCCGCCTTCGCCGACGAGGTCACCCGCGTCGCCCGCGAGGTCGGCACCGAAGGACGCCTCGGCGGCCAGGCCAAGGTGCCCGGTGTCGCGGGGGTGTGGCGGGACCTCACCGACTCGGTCAACTTCATGGCGGGCAACCTCACCGCCCAGGTCCGCAACGTCGCCCAGGTGACCACCGCGGTGGCCAAGGGCGACCTGTCCCAGAAGATCACCGTCGACGCCCGCGGCGAGATCCTCGAACTCAAGAACACCATCAACACGATGGTCGACCAGCTCTCCGCCTTCGCCGACGAAGTCACCCGCGTCGCCCGCGAAGTCGGCACCGAAGGACGCCTCGGCGGCCAGGCCGACGTCAAGGGCGTCAAGGGCACCTGGCGGGACCTGACCGACTCGGTCAACTTCATGGCGGGCAACCTCACCGCCCAGGTCCGCAACGTGGCCCAGGTGGCGACGGCGGTGGCCAAGGGCGACCTGTCCCAGAAGATCACCGTCGACGCCCGCGGCGAGATCCTCGAACTCAAGAACACCATCAACACGATGGTCGACCAGCTCTCCGCCTTCGCCGACGAAGTCACCCGCGTCGCCCGCGAAGTCGGCACCGAAGGACGCCTCGGCGGCCAGGCCGACGTCAAGGGCGTCTCGGGCACCTGGAAGGCCCTCACCGACAACGTGAACGTGATGGCGTCGAACCTGACCGACCAGGTGCGCTCCATCGCCCAGGTCGCCACCGCCGTCGCACGGGGCGACCTGTCCCGCAAGATCACGGTCCAGGCCGAGGGCGAGGTCGCCGCACTGGCCGATGTGATCAACACGATGGTCGACACCCTGTCCGCGTTCGCCGACGAAGTCACCCGGGTCGCCCGTGACGTCGGCACCGAGGGACGCCTCGGCGGCCAGGCCCACGTGCCGAACGTGGCCGGCACCTGGAAGGACCTCACCGACAACGTCAACTCCATGGCGAACAACCTGACCGGTCAGGTGCGCAACATCGCTCTGGTGACGACCGCCGTGGCCAGGGGCGACCTGTCGAAGAAGATCGACGTGGACGCACGCGGCGAGATCCTCGAGCTGAAGACGACCATCAACACGATGGTGGACCAGCTCTCCGCCTTCGCCGACGAGGTCACCCGCGTCGCCCGCGAGGTCGGCACCGAAGGACGCCTGGGCGGCCAGGCCGAGGTGGAGGGCGTCTCGGGCACCTGGAAGCGGCTCACGGAGAACGTCAACGAGCTGGCCGGCAACCTGACCCGTCAGGTACGGGCCATCGGAGCCGTGGCCAGCGCCGTGGCCGAGGGCGACCTGACCCGCTCGATCACGGTGGAGGCCTCCGGCGAGGTCGCCGAACTCAAGGACAACATCAACTCGATGGTGGAGTCGCTGCGCGAGACCACCCGGGCCAACCAGCAGCAGGACTGGCTCAAGACCAACCTGGCACGCATCGCCGGCCTGATGCAGGGCCACCGGGACCTGCCGGTGGTGGCCGAGCTGATCATGGAGGAGCTGACGCCGCTGGTGTCGGCCCAGTACGGCGCCTTCTACCTCGCCGAGGACGGTGAGCGCGGCCCGGAGCTGCGGCTTGTCGGCTCCTACGGCAGGCCCGACGACGACGAGCTCCCCACGCGTTTCCCCTTCGGCCGCTCGCTGGTCGGCCAGGCCGCGCGCAGCCGTCGTACCATCACCGTCGACGAGCTGCCGTCGGGCTACGTCACCATCTCGTCCGGGCTCGGCCAGGCGGTGCCGACCGCGCTGATCCTGCTGCCGATCCTCTTCGAGGACCAGGTCCTCGGCGTCATCGAGCTGGCCTCGGTCACCGCCTTCACGCCCGTCCACCGGGACTTCCTGGAACAGCTGCGCGAGACGCTCGGCGTCAACGTCAACACGATCGTGGCCAACGCCCGCACCGACGAGCTGCTGGAGGAGTCGCAGCGGCTCACCGTCGAACTGCAGGCCCGTTCGGCGGAGTTGCAGGCCCAGCAGGACGAGCTGCAGCGCTCCAACGCCGAACTGGAGGAGAAGGCCTCACTGCTCGCCACGCAGAACCACGACATCGAGGCGAAGAACCTGCAGATCGAGCAGACCCGGCAGGAACTCGAGACCCGCGCCCAGCAGTTGTCGCTGGCCTCGAAGTACAAGTCGGAGTTCCTGGCCAACATGAGCCACGAGCTGCGCACCCCGCTCAACAGCCTGCTCATCCTCGCCCAGCTGCTCGCCCAGAACCCCTCGCGCAACCTCACCCCGAAGCAGGTCGAGTACGCGGGGATCATCCACTCCGCGGGCAGCGACCTGCTCCAGCTGATCAACGACATCCTCGACCTGTCGAAGGTCGAGGCGGGCAAGATGGACGTCACCCCGGAGCGGGTGCCGCTGCGCCGGCTCATCGAGTACGTCGAGGCCACCTTCCGGCCCATGACGACCCACAAGGGGCTGGAGTTCGCGGTCACCACCACGGCAGGCGCGCCCGCCGACCTGCTCACCGATGACTCCCGGCTGCGGCAGGTGTTGCGCAATCTGCTGTCCAACGCGGTGAAGTTCACCGAGCAGGGCGGCGTCGAGCTGGCCATCGAGCCCGCCACGGACGAAGAGGTGCCGCAGGAGGTCGTGCGTGGCGGTGCCGTCGTGGCGTTCCGGGTGCGGGACACCGGAATCGGCATTCCGAAGCAGCACCTGGAGTCGATCTTCGGGGCGTTCCAGCAGGCGGACGGCACGACGAGCCGGAAGTACGGCGGAACCGGCCTCGGACTGTCCATCAGCCGGGAGATCGCGCATCTGCTCGGCGGCGCCGTGGCGGTGGACAGCACGCCCGGTCGGGGCAGCACCTTCACGCTGTACCTGCCGGTGGCCCGGAAGGACTTCGAAGAGCTGCTCGACGCCGGTCGGCCCACCCGGATCAGCCCGAAGGAACCGGCCGAGCTCGCATCGGCCGCCGCCGCGGGCCGGATCACCGCTTCGCCGCAGCCGACCGTTCCCGAACAGCGGCCGCGCCGGCTCCTGGTGGTGGAGGAACGGCCGCGCGGGCTGCTGACCCTGGTCGCCGAGAGCGTGGTCGCGGACGTGGCCCGGCACAGCCCGGACGACGGTTCCCCGCTGCCGGCGGTGGACGTCATCACCGCCGTCGGAGCGCAGGAGGCAGCGGGCGCGCTGGCCACCGAGGCCTGCCACTGCGTCGTACTGGACCTGGACATGCCCGACGGGGAGGCGGCCCGGTTTCTGCGGGCGCTCGAGGGCGACTCGGGGCTGGCGAGCGTCCCGGTGCTCATTCACAGCAGTCACCGGCCGGAGGTGGCACGGGCCGAAGCGCTGCGCTCCCACCGCGACGACGGGTCCCTGGAGTTCCTGTCCAGCCTGGACGAACTGCGCGAGCGCATCGCCCTGCACCTGGCCGCCGAGGCACCCGGGGACGTGCTCTCCCTTGTCCTGGTCGAGGACCCGCAGGACCTCGCACCGTCGGTGGACGACAGCTTCCGGGGCCGTACGGTCCTGGTCGTCGACGACGACGCACGCAACCTGTTCGCGCTCAGCGGGATCCTGGAGTTGTACGGCTTCCGAGTGCTGCAGGCGGAGAACGGACGCAAGGGCATCGACACACTGCTCGCCAACCCCGACATCGCACTGGTGCTGATGGACGTGATGATGCCGGAGATGGACGGCTACACAGCCACCGCCGAGATCCGCAAGCTGCCGCAGTACGCCGAGCTGCCGATCATCGCCGTCACCGCCAAGGCGATGCCCGGCGACCGGGAGAAGTCCCTGTCCTCCGGCGCCAGTGACTACGTCACCAAGCCTGTCGACACCGGCGACCTCATCGCCTGCGTCCGACGCTGGCTGTCCGCGTGAGCGCGCCGGTGCCGCCCGCCGACGGGGCGGGTGCAGCCCGGCGCGGCGCGACCCGCGTCCCCGCGTCGTCCAGCCGAGGAGCGTGCAGATCGTGAAGACGCCCGAGCAGCCACGTGAACGGGACGGCGCGGAGCCGGGCACCGCCCCCCTGGATCTCGCGGGCGTCTCCCCCACCTCCCCCGTCGGCAGGCTGGCCGCCACGGTGGAACGGCTGCGCCGCGAGGTCCGTACCGCGCATGCGGAGGCGGAGGGCCGGGCGCTGATCGAGCTGGCCAAGGGCATCCTGGTCGAGCGGCTGGGCTGCGGTCCGGCGCAAGCCGCCCGGCAGCTCGCGGAGCTGACCGCGCAGGCGAACGTGACGCCACTGGAGTTCGCGGTGGACGTCATCAACCAGGCCGCCCGCGACGGGGTGTCGGAGATCGCGGACGCCTTCCTGAGCACCGCCGTCGAGACGCCCGCGCGCCAGGACACCGCCCTGCGACTGCGGGCAGCGGAGAGCGGCGCGCTGGCCGCGAACGACACCCAGGAGGTCGCCGACGCCCTGCTGGAGCATGCCCTGCGCCCGCTCGGCGCTGTCGCCGTGGCCGTGTGGAGCGCGGGCGGGGACGGCTCGCTCACCCTCAGCGGAAGCGCCGGCTTCTCCCCCGCCGAGGCCGTCCGGTGGCGTTACGTCCCCCCGGACGTGGCGACCGTGGCGCGCCGAGGACTGACCGAGCGCACCGATCAGTGGTTCGAGTCGCTCGCCGACACCGGGCTGCCCACCATCGGCCGGCACCTGCATCCGGCCGGCGGCCGGGTCGCGGTGCCCGCCGGCACGGGGGGCCGCATCCACGGCGTCCTGGAGATCGCCTGGCCCGGGCCGCTGGAGCCGCAGCCGCCGCAGATCGTCCGACAGGTCCAAGCCCTGGCCGAGCTGTGCGCGCACACCCTGGAGACGTCCACGCTCAGCCAGTACCCCGGCCAGCACCCGCGGATCCTCCCGGACGCCGCCGAGCTGATGGACCTGGCCGATGGACTGCACGACCCCGCCCTGGTGCTGGTGCCGCACCTCGACGACTCCGGCCAGCTGGTGGACTTCCGCATCCAGCACGTCAACAGCCGCTTCCTGGACCCGGCCGGCCGGCCGCGCGCGGTGGTCAGCGGAGCGCTGTTGCTCGAGGCGTACCCCATGGCCGCCGGCGAGAGCGAGCTGTACCAGCGGGTCGAGCGGGTCTACGCCACCGGCGAGCCGTTCCGCAGCCGCCGGATGCGGCTTACACCGCTCGTCGACCAGGTGCCGCTGTCGGCAGTCGCGGACATCAGCATCAGCCGGCACGGCAGCAGCGTGCTGCTGATCTGGCGCATCGAGGACGAGACGGCGCGGCTGGCGAGCCTGCTCCAGCACGCCCAACGTCTGGGCCGTGTCGGCGGCTTCGAGGAGAATCTGCTCACCGGTGAGATCACCTGGAACGACCAGCTGTTCCACCTCTACGGCCGGTCCCCGACGAGCACGCCCGTACCCCTGGAGGAGCTGCCCGCGCACGCGCACCCGGACGACGCGGTGGCCCTCGGCCGATTCCTGCGGACGCTGCTGCACCACCGCCGGCCGGCCTCCGCGGCCTTTCGGCTGCAACGCCCCGACGGTGTGACCCGGCACATCCGGGTGGTCGCCGAACCGGCCCTCGACGCCGACGGCCGGCTCTTCGTCGTGCGGGGCGCGTACCAGGACATCTCCGCCCAGCACTGGACGGAGGTGGCGCTCGCCGCCACCCGGGACCAGCTCGTCCACACCGAGCGGCAGGCGACCGAACGCAACCGTCTGACCCTGCAGTTGCAGCACGCCATCATGCCGCCCGCGCAGGCCCCCCTGACGGTGCCGGGCCTGGAGGTCGCGGTGCGCTACCGGCCGGCGGAGACCGAGCATCTGGTGGGCGGCGACTGGTACGACGCCGTGGTGCTGCCGTCCGGGCTGGTGCTGCTGTGCGTGGGCGATGTCGCGGGCCACGGTATCGAGGCCGCCACCAGCATGGTCGTTCTGCGCAACGCGTTGCGTGGCCTCGCCGTGACGGGGGCCGGGCCGGGGCAGCTGCTGTCCTGGCTGAACATCGTGGCGCACCACTTGACCGGAGGGGTCACCGCCACCGCGGTGTGCGCCCTGTACGACCCCGAACAGCGCAGCCTGCGCTGGGCACGGGCGGGCCATCTCCCGCCCGTGCTGGTCCGCGGGCGGGAAGCGACCCCGCTGCCGTTGGTCAAAGGCCTGCTGCTGGGCGCACTGCCCGAAGCCGTCTACGACGAGGCCGAGCTGCAGTTCGCGCCGGAGGACGTGCTGCTGATGTACACCGACGGGCTCATCGAGCGTCGGGACCGGTCCGTGGAGGAGTCCCTGACCCATCTGCTGACGACGGCCCGTACCGCGCCGAAGACCCTGGACCAACAGCTCGACCGGCTGCTGACCTACAGCAGGTCGGACACGGACGACGACACCTGCATCGTCGGCATCTGCGTGACATAGCCGCGACTCGGGTCACGGGCGACCAGTCGCCCCCGCCCCCTTTTCAGCATGCGGGCAGGGCCCGGCCGTCATATCGGCCGGGCCCTGCGAACAGGCGCATCCAAGGGTCAGATCACCATCGGTACCAACGGCCGCGACCACCCCCGGAAGTGGTGGAGCGCATGACGAAGCCGAGAAGCCACAGCACCAGGACGGCGACGGCGACCCACCAGAGGACCTTGATGGCGAAGCCGGCGCCGAAAAGGATCAGCGCGAGAAGAAGAACGAGCAGCAAGGGAACCATGTTTATCAACCTCCTGGCACCCGAATTCCCTGCAATGTGGCCGTCATGCCCCAACGCTGCCTTGTTTATGAGGGTAAAACCGGGGCACGAGCCGATTGTCGCGACAGCGGCAACGACCGCTTGACCGCCGAGGGACGCGTTGAATTCGCTGGGTGCACTGTGAATACGGAAGGGCCTTTCCGGGCGTCACCCGGAAAGGCCCTTTTCTGCTGCGCAGCGCTCCGCGAATCGGCGCCACCCGCAGGCACCCCAGCGCCAGACGTCTCCCCCTCAGGCGGTGCTCAGCATGCCTTCGCGCAGGCGCCCCAGGAGACGCGTGATCAGGCGCGAGACGTGCATCTGGGAGATGCCGAGGCGTTCGCCGATCTGGGCCTGGGTGAGTTCCTCGACGAAGCGCCAGTGGATGATCTTGCGGTCGCGTTCGTCGAGTTCGGCGATCATCGGGACGAGGGCGTGGAAGTCCTCGACCAGTTCGAGGGCGGCGTCCTCGTCGCCGATGAAGTCGGCCAGCGCGGCCTCGCCGTCCTCACTGCCGCTGATCGCCGCGTCGAGAGAGGCCGAGTTGTAGCCGTTGGAGGCCAGTTGGGCCTCGACGACCTCCTCCTCGGACAGGCTCATCAGCTCGGACAGTTCTTTGGTGGTCGGCGTCCGTCCCAGTCGGCTGCGCAGTTCCTCGTTGGCGCGGGCCAGTTGGACGCGGGCCTCCTGCAACCGCCGGGGGACGTGGACAGCCCAGGAGGTGTCGCGGAAGAACCGCTTGATCTCGCCGACGATGTAAGGGACGGCGAAGGAGGTGAACTCCACCTCGCGGGAGAGCTCGAACCGGTCGATGGCCTTGATCAGTCCGATCATGCCGACCTGGACGATGTCCTCCATCTCCTCCGGACCCCGACTGCGGAACCGTGCGGCTGCGTAGCGGACCAGGGACATGTTCATCTCGATCAGCGTGTTGCGCGCGTACTGGAACTCGGGCGTCCCCTCCTCCAGCACCGCCAGTTGGTCGAAGAACAGCTTCGACAGTTCCCGTGCGTCCTTCGGCGCGACCTTGGACGGGTCCGCCACCTCCGGAAGATCAACCGTACGCTCCGCGGTCTGCACGGTCGTCGTCGCCATCATGCGCCCCTCCCGGTCGGTCTGCTGTGCCAGTGCCGGTCCGTTGTCCGGCAAGCACGCACGTACCCCGGTTGACCACCGGCATTCTTCCAACGTCTTCAAGTTCCGCTCAGGCTCGGGGCGGTGGCGCATCGAGGATGAGGGCCGCGGCGTCTTCCGGTCACCGCTTCGACGGCGGTGCGGGCGGGATGGAAGCCGTGGTGATCGTCATCGGGGTGCCGGTGACGGCGATGAGGTAGGTGCGTGCATGCGTGCCGTTCGGGAGGGCGCGGAAGCCTCCCGGAGGTTCGACGACGTATGCGGCGGAGGCATGCGGCGCCAGGGTGGCCGGGCCTGAGGTGATGGTCCACCAGTTGGAGGCGCCCTGCCCGGTGCGGCTGGCGAAGTGCGGGGCGAGGGCCGTGCCCGTGGTGTTGACGGCCCGTACGTCGACGGCGGTGACGCCCGCGGCCGAGTGGTGGGTGGCGTAGCGGGGGGCGAGGCTCATGCGCAGGGGCGGTGGGCTTGCGGCGGCGACCGTCACACAGGCGAGGGCGGGCAGCAGCAGGCCCGCGACCACGGCGCCCTTCTCGCGGTGGCCGAAGGCACCCGGCAGACGCGGCTGCCAGGCGGTGGCGAACGCGGTGGCCGGGACGGTGGCGACGGCCGCGAGCCACAGCGGGGTCATCATCAGGAAGTAGCCGTCCTGGGAGCGCGTGGCCAGATAGAACGCGCACCAGGGCAGCACTGTGATGGCGGGGCCGAGGCGCCGGACGAACAGCAGTGTGGCGGCCAGCAGGCCGAGCAGGAGCAGCAGGCTGCCGTAGGAGTAGTAGTCGAGGCGGCTGCTGCCCGCGGTGAAGTAGTAGGAGATGCCCATCAGGCCCTGGCCGTGCAGGATCGCCTTCTGGTCCAGCGGCAGCAGCAGACCGTGCAGCCAGGCGGAGAACTGCTGGACGGCGAAGTAGGCGTTGACGGCGGCCCAGGCGAGTGCGGCCGTGCCTGCGTACCGGGCGGTGACGGCGAGTGCCCGCCGCGGGCCGAGTTCGCCGCGTCTGACGGCGTACAGGCCGATCAGGAGGAACGGCGTGAGGAACCAGGCGAGTTGCTGGGTGGCGCAGGCCGCGCCCAGACAGGCCGCCCGCAACACTCCCCTGCCTCCCAGTTGGCCTCCCGCGCCGGTGGCGGGCCAGCGCACCACCACGGGGACGAGGAGGGCGAGGGCCGTGATCGCCGGGTAGCCGGCGTAGGCGTACTGGGGCAGGAAGCCGAAGCCGAGGCAGACCGCGGTGGCCGCCGACCGCCAGGGTGCCGGCAGCAGGAGCCACAGCAGGACCGAGGAGGCCAGGAGTGCGCCGGTGGTCACCAGCGTGGCGGTCGCCGCCGAATGGACGACGGCGTGCACCGGGGCGGCGAGCAGGGCCGTCAGCGGCGGATAGCCGTAGGTGTAGTCGGCGCCGCCGGACATGGTCTTGGTGAGCCCGACGCGTGCGCTGTCGAAGAGCCACGGCCAGGACTGGCCGTAGACCGGACGGCCGTGCAGGATCTGGTTCGCGGCCTGGGCGGTCAGCACGCCTTCGTCGCTGCCCGCGTGGTCGAGCAGGTAGCCGCAGGTCACCAGCGCCACAGCGGTCAACAGCACCGCCGCGTCCACCCGGACGAGCGCCCTCCGGGTGCGCACGCAGAGGGCGCACACGGCACAGATCAGGATCGAGGCGTAGCAGGCGGAGATCGTCGCGGCGACGGCCGGGCGGGATGCGATCGCGGCGGTCCAGGCGTCCCGTGTCCCGATGAACAGGCTGATCGTGGCCACCAGCGTCATCCCACGATGCCACCGCTGGGGGCCGGCCTCCTGGACCCCGGGCACTGCGGCCCGGGTGGGAGGCGGCGTCATCAGGTCCGTCCCGGCACTCCCGGGAAGCTCCATCACCCGACCCCCTCTGCCTCGCCGCAATGGGGCAGCACCCACGCGTGTTCAGCCACTCGGGTCTGACTACTACAACATGTAGGTAAGCGCTGGAGGGGCAGGCTTCTTCTCACCGACCTCTCACCCTACGGTTCGTAGGGTGAGAGGAAGGACCTTGCGTCACCTGCGCCTGGTGGGGGCCTCCGAGGGCTCCTGGCCCGAGGCACGCACCGTGGTGTGGCCCGGCTTCGGCTTCGGGACGTGCCGGGGCACGACGTCCTGGGGGAAGGTCAGCTGCTGGTTCATCCACTTCAGGGTGGCCGGCATCTCCCGTACCCAGGTCGGGAAGTTGTGGCTGCCGTTCTCGGGCAGGATCGACACGACGCGCATGGGTGCCTTGACCGCCTTGATGAAGGCCAGCGTCTCGGGGTAACCCTTCTCACCGTGCTTGCTGTCGGCGACCAGGACGGAGACCTGGGGTGCGGGAAGGTGCTTGAGCCGCCACATCAGGTCGTGCCCGTTGATCCGGTTGACGCGGCCCAGCCCACTGCCGAAGAGGTTGCCGGTCGTGGCGTCGTCCTTGATCTTGTAGTCGGGCGACAGGGCACCGGCCGTCGTGTACACGTGCGGGTTGCGCATCGTCAGCTGCAGGGCGCAGGTGCCGCCGGAGGAGTAACCCATGACGCCCCAGGCGGTGGCGTCGTGGCCCACCCGGTACGTGGCCTTCAGAGCGTCCGGCAGGTCCTTCGCCAGGAACGTCTCGGTCTGCGGTCCGCCCGGCACGTTCACGCACTCGGTGTCGCGCGGCGGAGCGATCGTCGGCCGGATCATCACCATGATGGTCGGCTGCATCTGGCCGCTCTTCTGCAGCTCACCGGCGGTCTGTGACACCCGCAGGTACTGCGCGAGGTTGAAGATGGAGCCGGGGTAGCCGCTGAGCGCCACGATCACCGGGAAGCGCTGCCGGTGGTACGCCTTCTGGAAGTACTGCGGCGGCAGGTACACGAAGGCCGGGTCGACGACGCCGGTGCGGCGGCCGATGACCTTCACGGACTCGACCCGCCCGTTCACCGCCGCGGGACCGGTGGGCAGTCCGCTGACCCGGTTCAATTGCTCGTCACCGTTGGGCTGTATGAGGGAGCCCTTCGCGGAGATGCCGGAAATGGCCCCGCCGTCGTTGTTTCCACCCGCCTGGGTGACACCGACGGGAGCGGTGTCGACGTTGCCGAAGAGCTCACCCCACGATCCGAAGAACTGGTAGGACGAGTTCAGCCAGCACGCGAAGGCGGCGATGATCGTCACCTGGGCCACTCCGACCGCCACCAGCCGTCCCAGCACCTGCCAGACGCCCTGCTTGGCCAGCCGTGGCCACAGCCAGACCAACAGCGCCACACAAATGGCGGCCACGGCCGCCATCACGTACACAGTCGTCTCGCTGGTCAAACCCATGCCACTCAGTCCCCGGTTTCCTTGCCCGTGGTTTTTCCGTCACCCAGGAGGAGGGTTGCGGACCCTTCCGCGTTCCCTAAGAAACGCTAATGGGACAAAGCCCATACCTCTTTCTTGATTTCACGGAAGGGCCGTCACCAGAGGTCAGGAGCCGTCAACGGTCCGGAGGGACCGGCGGTATGTGACGCAGTCCTCATACCGCGGCAGCAGTCCCCGGGCCTCCGCCTCGGCGAGCGTCGGCGCCTGCTCGTCCTTCGGGGACAGCAGCGGCTCGATGCCGTCCGGCCACTGGATGGCGAGGTCAGGGTCGAGCGGATGGACGCCGTGCTCACGCTCGGGGGCGTAACCCTCGGAGCAGAGGTAGATCACCGTCGCGTCGTCCGTCAGGGCGAAGAAGGCGTGGCCGAGGCCCTCTGACAAATAGACGGCGTGATGGGTCTGGTCGTCGAGCCGGACGGCTTCCCACTGCTTGTACGTCGGTGAGCCGACCCGGATGTCGACGATGACGTCGATGACCGCGCCGCGCACGCACTTGACGTACTTGGCCTGGCTCGGCGGGACGTCGGCGAAGTGGATGCCGCGCAGGGTGCCCCGCTTGGAGACGGAGCAGTTGGCCTGGGCCAGGTTGAGGTCCTGGCCGGTCGCCTCGCGGAATTCGGCGCCGCGGAACCACTCGTGAAAGCTGCCGCGGTCGTCGGGGAAGACCTTGGGCTCCAGTACCCAAGCGCCGTCAATGCCCAGTGGTCGCACGTATCGATCCTAGTTCGCGTGGTTCGGTTACTTCTTCAGAGCCCGACGGAGCCTGCCCGCCGCACGGCGCAGGAATGTCCGCTTTGCCGGGCGAGCGGCCGGCTTGGGCCGTCCGGGGGCCTTGGCCACCAGGTCGGCGGCCGCGGCCGCGAGCGGCTTGACCTCGGCACCACCGCTCGCGGAGACATCGAGGACCAGCGGCAGGGCCACCGGCTTGCCGGCGCCGGCCGACGGCAGGATCATCTCCAGCCGCCACGGGCCGCCCTCCAGTTCACCAGGCGTGAGGCCAGCGCTCAACTCGGCATCGCCGGTCGTGCGGGCGGCCACGGTGGCGGGAAGCTCGACCGAACGGCTGGTCGCGACGTGCGTCAGCTTCACGGCTGCCTCACTCTCGCCCTGGACGTGGAAGGGCAGCGCAACGGTGAGGCGGTCGGGGTCCGTTGTCACGGTGACGTCGGCGGCGGTGTGACCGGCGAACTCGTACGAGATCCGGTTGGTCTTCCGGTCGACGTCGAGCGAGAGGTTGCCGTGCGGGTCGGTCCAGTACGGCAGGACCACGTGCGCCGGGGAGCCCACCACGGCAGCGCGCCGTCCGTGCCCGGCCGCCTCACTGCGTACGGAACCGAGGCGGGTCTCCTTGGTCCACCCGCAGGAGTGGATACGGATGAGGACGTCCCAGATGCCCGCGTCCAGTCCGCCGCCGTTCGCCGCCGCCAGCGGGTCGATGCGCGAGGTGGCGTGCAGCACCTGCCGGAAGTACCCGTCCCGGCCCGCCACGGCGACCTTCTCCCGGGTGAAGTCCACGGGCTGGAAGAACTCCGCGGCCGTCGCGCGCTCACGCACGACGAGGTCCACCTTGGACTTGCCGAGCGGGGCGGAGGTGTCCGCGCCGAGCAGGGCGATGGCGTCCAGGCTGGTCTGCGGCAGCGGCGGGACGAGCAGGTCCTTGTCGCCGTCGGCACGGAAGGTGATGGGCTCGCCGGCCGACTTGTACTCGGCGGTGAAGCCGATCGACAGCTTGCCGTCCTCCCAGCCGAGGTTCTCCAGGGTGCCGGAGGGCTTGATCCCCGACTCCCACTGGGCGAACTCCTCGACGTCGGCGAGCCGGTTCGCCGCGATCAGGCCGGCGACGATCTGCTGCGTGGGCTGCAGACCGGCCGCGACGCCGGGCCCGAAGCGCTCGACGACCACCTTGTGGATCTCGTCGAACAGCTCCTTGCGGTAGTCCTCCGGCAGCTTCAGCAGACGCTGCCCGCGCATGCGCTCGACCATCTCGTTGCGCAGCCAGCGGCGGAACAGCCGGTCACGCAGCGGGCCGGGCTCGGTGAGCTTCTCGACGACGTCGAGGGCCTCGCGCAGGTTCTTGAAGTAGCCGACCGGGTCGAAGCGCTGGAAGCCCGCGTTGGACGCGTCCTCGCGCTTGACGTGGTAGTAGCACAGGTAGTCGCTGAGCACGGAGACGTTCTCGGCCCGCAGATAGGCCTCGGCGACGAAGACGTGGTCCTCCAGGCGCCGGCGCCCCTCCATGAAGCGGAGGTCGTACTTGTCCAGGAACGCCTTGCGGAACATCTTGTGCGGGGTAAGGCTGTCGATCAGCGGGGCGTTCTCGACGTTCGCGTGCGGGCGGTTCTTGCGGAACAGCTCCAGCGGGACCGGGCGGCCCTTTCCGGCCATCTTGCCGACGATCACATCGGCGCCGTTCTCCACGCCGTAGTTGTACATGCGTTCGAGGGCTTCGTCGCCCAGCCAGTCGTCGTTGTCCACGAACTGGATGAACTCACCCTTGGCGGCGGCGATGCCGACGTTGCGCGGCTTGCCGGACCAGCCGGAGCCCTCCTGGTGGATGACGTGCATGTGGGGGTACTCGGCGGCGAGCCGGTCCAGGCGCTCGGGCGTCTCGTCGGTGGAGCCGTCGTCGACGAAGATCGCTTCGTACTCGTCGTCCGGCAGGCTCTGGCGCAGAAGAGAGGCTATGCAGTCCTCGATGTACTTGCCCGGGTTGTAGACCGGGATCACCACGCTCACCTTGATGGGCATGTCTCTTCTTCCGCTTAAGTCACTGGGGAGTCATGACGTCATGACACGGCGTACACCGCCGCTGGCTGACGGACAAGGCTAACGCGTTGGCGGTCACACCGTGGTCACGTCAAGCGGCGGCTGCGGCCACAAACAGATCACAAAGTCCACACGATGGTTTGGCCAACTGTGATGAAACGCACGGAGCGGTGCTTGCCCCGGAGCCCGGTTAGGATGCGCCGCATGAAGGCTCTCGTTCTCTCAGGTGGCTCGGGCACTCGCCTGCGTCCGATAACCCACACATCGGCCAAGCAGCTGGTGCCCGTCGCCAACAAGCCCGTCCTGTTCTACGGGCTGGAGGCGATCGCCGACGCCGGCATCACGGATGTCGGAATCATCGTCGGCGACACCGCCGAGGAGATCCGGGAGGCCGTCGGTGACGGCTCGAAGCTCGGCATCGACGTCACGTACATCCCCCAGGACAAGCCGCTCGGCCTCGCGCACGCGGTGCTCATCGCGCGCGAGTTCCTGGGCGACGACGACTTCGTCATGTACCTCGGCGACAACTTCATCGTCGGCGGCATCACGGGCCTCGTCGACGAGTTCCGTACGGAGCACCCCGACGCCCAGATCCTGCTGACCCAGGTGCCCAACCCGACGTCGTTCGGTGTCGCCGAGCTCGACGAGAACGGCCGGGTCAAGGGCCTGGAGGAGAAGCCCAAGCAGCCCAAGAGCGATCTCGCGCTGGTCGGCGTGTACCTGTTCACCCCCGCGATCCATGAGGCCGTCCGCAGCATCGAGCCCTCCTGGCGCGGCGAGCTGGAGATCACCCACGCCATCCAGTGGCTGATCGACCAGCACAAGGACGTCCGCTCGACGACGATCTCCGGCTACTGGAAGGACACCGGGAACGTCGCCGACATGCTGGAGGTCAACCGCTCCGTCCTGGAGACCGTCGAGCCGAGCGTCCAGGGCACGGTCGACGAGTCCAGCGAGATCATCGGTCGCGTGCGCGTCGAGGCCGGTGCCGAGGTCCGCGGCTCGCGCATCGTCGGCCCCGCGATCATCGGCCCCGGTTCGGTGATCAGCGACTCGTACGTCGGCCCCTTCACCTCCATCTCCGAGGGCGTCCGTATCGACGACAGCGAGATCGAGTACTCCATCGTCCTGCGCGACTCCTCCATCACCGGCGTACGGCGGATCGAGACCTCGCTCATCGGCCGCGACGTCCAGGTCACCCCCGCGCCCCGCAATCCCGCAGCCCACCGACTCGTCCTCGGCGACCACAGCAAGGTGCAGATCTCTTCATGACCACGCGAATCCTGGTGACCGGCGGTGCCGGTTTCATCGGCTCCCACTACGTCCGTACGCTGCTCGGCCCCGAGGGGCCCGGGGACGTGGCGATAACCGTCCTGGACAAGCTCACCTACGCGGGCAACCCGGCCAACCTCGACGAGGTGCGCGCCCACCCCGGCTTCGCCTTCGTGCAGGGCGACATCTGCGACCCCGAACTGGTCGGCAAGCTGATGGCCGAGCACGACGAGGTGGTGCACTTCGCCGCCGAGTCGCACGTGGACCGCTCCATCGACGGCGGCGCGGAGTTCGTCCGCACCAACGTCGTCGGCACGCACACCCTGATCGACGCCGCGCACCGGGCCGGCATCAAGACCTTCGTGCACATCTCCACCGACGAGGTCTACGGCTCCATCGACGAGGGCTCCTGGCCCGAGACGCACCCGCTGCAGCCCAACTCCCCGTATTCCTCGGCGAAGGCGTCCAGCGACCTGATCGCGCTGTCGTACCACCGCACCCACGGCCTCGACGTGCGGGTGACCCGCTGCTCCAACAACTACGGGCACCACCACTTCCCCGAGAAGGTCATCCCCCTCTTCATCACCAACCTGCTCGACGGCAAGAAGGTCCCGCTGTACGGCGACGGCGGCAACGTCCGCGACTGGCTGCACATCGACGACCACATCCAGGGCATCGAGCTGGTGCGCACCAAGGGCCGCCCGGGCGAGGTCTACAACATCGGCGGCGGCACCGAGCTCTCCAACAAGGAGCTCACCGGGCTGCTGCTGGAGGCCTGCGGCGCCGACTGGGACACCAGCGTCGAGTACGTCGCCGACCGCAAGGGCCACGACCGCCGCTACTCCGTGGACTGCACGAAGATCCGCGAGGAGCTCGGCTACGAACCCCACAAGGACTTCGCCACCGGTCTCGCGGAGACCGTCGCCTGGTACCGCGAGAACCGCGCCTGGTGGGAGCCCCTGAAGGAGCGGGCCGCGCTGTGACCTCCACCTGGCTGATCACCGGTGCCGGCGGGATGCTCGGCAAGGACTTCCTGGCCCGGCTGGCGGCCGACGGAGTGCCGAGCGTCGGCCTGACCCGGGGGGACCTGGACATCACGGACCCGGAGGCGGTGCACGGGGCCGTCGCGGAACACCAGCCGGACGTGGTGGTCAACTGTGCCGCCTGGACCGCCGTCGACGACGCGGAGACCCAGGAGGCCGAGGCGCTGCGGATCAACGGCGACGGTCCCCGGAACCTGGCCGCGGCCTGCGCCAAGACCGGCGCCAGGCTGCTGCAGGTCTCCACGGACTACGTCTTCGCGGGCGACGGCGCCTCTCCGTACGCGGAGGACGACCCGACGGCTCCCCGCAGTGCCTACGGCCGCACCAAGCTGGCCGGCGAGCAGGCGGTGCTGACCGCGCTCCCGGACGCGGGCTACGTGGTGCGCACGGCGTGGCTGTACGGGGCGGGCGGCGGCAATTTCGTCCGCACGATGATCAAGCTGGAGGGCGTCAAGGACACCCTCGACGTGGTCGACGACCAGCGCGGCCAGCCCACCTGGACCGTCGACCTCGCCGACCGGCTGGTCCGCCTCGGGCAGTCCGCGCTCGCGGGTACCGCCCCGGCGGGGATCTACCACGGCACCAGCGGCGGCGAGACCACCTGGTTCGGCCTCACCCGGGAGATCTTCCGGCTGCTCGGCGCGGACCCGGAGCGGGTCCGCCCCACCACCAGCGCCGCCTTCGTCCGCCCGGCCCCCCGGCCGGCGTACAGCGTCCTCGGGCACGACCGCTGGGCGGCCGCCGGGATCGAGCCGATCCGCGACTGGCGCGAGGCCCTGCACGAGGCGTTTCCGGCGCTGCTGGCGGCGGAACGGCCGTAAGCCGACGCACAACTCGCCCTTGAAACGAGCGGGGTGGCCGGAACCTTACTGGTTCCGGCCACCCCGCTCGTCCATGCGGGCCCACCTGGAATTCATGCGCAGGTGATACGCGGGCCCCCTCCAGGTCACCGCCCGTTCTCACCGTGAATTTCACCGATTCTCACGAAGTAAGAGATTTCTCGGCGATGGAACCAGGCGTCCCGCCGCTCCCTCATGCAGGGCAGCGAAGGAGGTCGAAATGGGCGACAGCCCCACTCAGACGAGCAACACGCTCATGCGCCGGTTCGCGCCGAGACTCGATCCACCGCCTCAGCAGCCGCGGTGGCGCATCGAGCTGGGAAAGGCCCTGCCGGCACTGACGTTGTTCGTCTCCGTGCGGCTGACCGGGGTGATCATGGCGACCCTGTGGTCGATCCACCTCGGCAGACACCCGCGGACCGTGGCCGGCCTGGAATGGGACGGCCACTGGTACTGGCACATCTCGCAGTTCGGCTACGGCCTGATCGTCCCCGCCAAGCACGGCGTCATCTACAACGACCTGGCGTTCTTCCCCCTCTTCCCGGGCCTGATCCACGCGGTGAACACGGTGCTGCCGATCGGCCCGGTCAACGTGGCGCTGCTCATCGCATGGACGGCCGCCCTGGCGGCCGCCTGGGGCGTGTACGCGGTCGGCGAGCTGCTGCACGGACGACGCATCGGGATCCTCCTCGTGGCGCTGTGGGCGCTGCTGCCGCACGCGATCATCCTGACGATGGCGTACACCGAGCCCGTCATGACCGCCTTCGCGGCCTGGGCGCTCTACGCGGTGCTGACCCGCCGCTGGCTGACCGCGGGGACGCTCGCGGTGCTGGCCGGGCTGTGTCGCCCGAACGGCCTCGCCGTGGCGGCCGCCGTCGTCACCGGCGCCGTCGCCCATCTGTGGCAGCTGCGCCGCTCCGGTGCGCCCACCGCGCCACGCGCCTGGGCGGCCGCCGCGGTGGCGCCCCTCGGATGGCTGGGCTACATCGGCTGGGTGGGACTGCGGACCCACAGCCCGCTCGGCTACTTCCACGTACAGAGCCTGTGGGGCTCGCGGTTCGACTTCGGCCGCTTCACCGCTCACGAGTTCAAGCACCTGGTCGTCGGTCACGACGTCCTCGCCGTCTACGCCACCGCCGCGATCGTCCTCGGCTACCTGCTGCTGTTCGTCTTCTGCCTCCTGAACCGGATGCCCCTGCCCCTGCTGGCCTACTGTGCGGTGCTCATCGTGATGGCGGTCGGCGGCACCCACTTCTTCAGCAGCAAGCCGAGGTTCCTGCTGCCGGCCTTCCCGCTGCTGATCCCGCTCGCCCGGCATCTGGCGCGCAGCAGCCTGCGTACCCTGGTCATCCTGCTCAGCTCCCTGGCCGTCGTCTCCCTCTTCTACGGCACCTACCTGCTCACCGTCTCCCACCGTGCCCTGTGACGGCAGGACTGCCGTGGGCCGTACACCTCGCGTCCGCACGGCAGTCGAGGCTGCGGGTGCGGCCTGCGCTCAGAGGTCGTTCGGTGTGCCCAGGCCCGTGAGGGCGCCGACCGGGTCGAGGTCCGGGGTGCCGCGGGGCCACCAGTCGTCGTGGCCCGGCTCCGACTCGTAGGCGTACCACAGGCCGTCGCGGCCGAGGCGGAGCTGGACATGGCCGCGGGGGTGGGTGAGGTGGTTGCGCCAGGGTCTGAAGGCGGGGAGGTCGGCGGCGAGGAGGAGGGGGCGGGCGCGGTCGAAGCGTCCCGCGGGCGGGTCCCAGGGTTCCTCCAGGACGGCGAGGCCTTCGATGCCGCCCTGCCGCCAGGCCGCGACCGCTCGGGCCAGCTCGGCCGGTGTGCGCCCGGCGGCCGCGGCGAGCGAGGCGTAGAGCGCGCGGGTGCCTGCCGTGAGGCCGGAGCCGGGGCGGGCGGCGGCGAGCCGGACGGCGTCCTGCCACAGCGTCAGCTCCGCCACCGGGTCGCGGCCGGTGCTGAGCAGCGCGTGGGCGCGGGCGGCGGCGTCGGTCGCCAGCTGGTCCAGCGCGAAGGGGTCGGGGCCGCCCGGGGCCGCCGGGTAGACCGGGGGCTGCTCGGGGTGCGGCGGGACGGGCAACGGGGCGGGGAGCGGCGGTAGTCGGCGGGACAGGACGGCTTCGGTCGCGCGCACGCCGGGGAGCGGGGCTGGTTCCTGCTCCTGGGCGGCGCGGGCCGCGCGTGTGGCGCTCAGGCGGGAGAGGGCGTCCAACAGCTCGCGCTCCCCGCGGCCGCGCAGCAGGAGCAGTACGAACGGGTCGGCGTCGAGGAGGCGTGCCGTCTGGTAGCAGAGGGCGGCGGCGTGTTTGCAGGGGTGGCCGCGATCGGGGCAGCTGCAGCGCGGGTCGAGGTCGCGCGGGCCCGGCAGCAGCGGCACTCCGCAGTCGACGAGGCCCTGGGGCAGCTCCTTGTCGAGCAGCGCCGCGATGTGCCCGGGCCGCTCGGCGGCGGCGTCCAGGAACCGCGCCCAGTCGGCGTCGTCCAGCGTGCGCAGCCGCACCTGTACGCGGTACGGGCGCGGGCGGCTGCCCTGCACATACGCGAGCACGAGTCCGGGCGTCACCGTGATGGCGTCCACATGGCCCTGCTCGGCATAAGCGCGGCCACGCGCCAGCCGCTTGGCGTCCAGCGCCCCCTCTTCCAAGGCCGTGACCCAGGCATTGCCCCACCACGTCTCCGCGAACCGGGTGTCGGCGGGAGACCCCGGGGAGGCCGGGGAACGGGAGGGTCGGGCCGGGAATGCGGGGAAGGTACGGCGCAGTTCGCTGTCGCGGCCGGGGGCGGCCATGGAGTGGCCGCGGGGGGCCGTGGGTCCGGTCGGGGATTCGCCGGGGAAGAGGGGTGGGGTGGAGCCGGGGGTGCCGGGGCCCTCGGCTTCGACGAAGTGCTCAGTGGCCGCGGCTGCTTGCGGGCCGTGACCGGACACGTGTGTCCGGGGGTTCGAACTCCGCTCCCTCGCACGGGGGTTGTCGTCCGGGCTCTCCGCCGGCCCGCTCGCCGAGGCAGGCATGGGGAAGGCGTCGGCAAGCAGCCCCTTCAGGTCCCGCGCCTGGACACCGGCAGCCCCTCGAGGCGCGCCGCCGCGACGTACGCCGCCCGCCGAGGCCGCCCGCCGCGCGCCTGCGGACCGCTCGGCATCCACCTGGGCCTGGCGCATCTCCGCCCGCGCGGCGCGCAACGCCTCACGCGCGACATCAGCGGGCCGCGCACCCGCAGGGTCGGCTCCCTCGCCCTGAGACCTCACGCCGGCACCCGGCACCCCACCGTCCGCTCCCGGCAGCCCGGAACTCGGAGCCTCACCCTCGCGCTCCGCGGTCGCTGCCGCGTCACTGCCTGGTGGGTCGCCGGGCGCGGCGGCGTCGTCCGGCAGAGGGCCGGGGGCGACGCGGCGCAGCGCCGCGCGGGCGGCGTCGGCGGGCCTTGCCTCGCTGCCCTGCGGGGCCTGCTCGTGCCCGGGGGGCTTCTGCGTCGCCGGCTCCTGGTCCGCGTCCCGCTCGGATGCGGGTTCGTGGCCCGCGGCGCTCCCCTGCTCCGGTCCTCGGGCGCCGGACCTCTCCCGTTGCCGTGCCTCCCTCAGTGCCCGGCGGGCCTCGTCGGCCGGGCCCGGGGTCATGTCGGCCTCCGGAGGGTGACCAGGTCGGTGAGTTCGCGGTCGGTCAGTTCGGTGAGGGCCGCCTCGCCGGAGCCGAGGATGGCGTCGGCCAACGCCCGCTTGGACTCCAGCATGTCGGCGATGCGGTCCTCGACCGTGCCTTCGGTGATGAGGCGGTGGACCTGGACCGGCTGGGTCTGCCCGATGCGATAGGCGCGGTCGGTGGCCTGTTCCTCGACCGCCGGGTTCCACCAGCGGTCGAAGTGGATGACATGGCCCGCGCGGGTCAGGTTCAGGCCGGTGCCGGCCGCCTTCAGGGACAGCACCAGGACCGGGGTCGCGCCGCTCTGGAAGCGGTCCACCATGCGTTCGCGCTCCGGGACCGGTGTGCCGCCGTGGAGCAGGTCCACCGGGACCGCCCGGGAGGCCAGGTGCGCGGTGATCAGGCGGGCCATCCCCACGTACTGGGTGAACACCAGCGCCGAGCCGTCCTCCGCGAGCAGGGTGTCCAACAGCTCGTCCAGGAGGGCGAGTTTGCCGGAGCGCGCGAGCAGCCGTTCGCCCTGGACGGCCTCCTCCTTGAGATACAGCGCAGGGTGGTTGCAGATCTGCTTCAGCGCGCCGAGCAGCTTGAGCACCAGGCCCCGGCGCGCGATGCCGTCCGAGGTCTCGATGGCCAGCATGGACTCCCGCACCACCGCCTCGTAGAGGGCGGCCTGTTCGCGGGTGAGCGGCACCGGGTGGTCCGTCTCCGTCTTGGGCGGCAGCTCCGGGACGATGCCGGGGTCGGACTTCTTGCGGCGCAGCAGGAAGGGGCGCACGAGACGGGCGAGGCGGGTCACCGCCTCCTCGTCCTCGCCGTTCTCCACGGCGCGCGCGTGCCGGGCGCGGAAGGACTTCAGGGGGCCGAGGAGTCCGGGTGTCGTCCAGTCGAGCAGGGCCCAGAGTTCGGAGAGGTTGTTCTCGACGGGCGTGCCGGTGAGGGCGACCCGCGCCGGGGACGGGATGGTGCGCAGGGCCTTCGCCGTCGCCGAGTACGGGTTCTTGACGTGCTGCGCCTCGTCCGCGACGACCATGCCCCAGCGCTGCTCGGCCAGCCGCGGTGCCGTCGTCCGCATCGTGCCGTAGGTGGTCAGGACGAAGCCGTCGGTCAGGTCGTCCAGGGTGCGGTCCGGGCCGTGGAAGCGGCGGACGGGGACGCCGGGCGCGAACCGGGTGATCTCCCGCTGCCAGTTGCCGAGCAGGGAGGCCGGGCAGACGACCAGGGTCGGCTCGCTGCGGGCGCGCTTGAGGTGCAGCGCGATGAGCGTGATCGTCTTGCCGAGCCCCATGTCGTCGGCGAGGCAGCCCCCGAGGCCTAGGGAGGTCATGAGGTCCAGCCAGGCCAGGCCCCGGAGCTGGTAGTCGCGGAGGGTGGCGTGCAGCTCCGGGGGCGGTTCGGCGGGACGTACCCCGGCGGTCAGACGGTCACGCAGGGCCGCCAGGGCGCCGACCGGTACCGCCTCGACCGTCTCGCCGTCGACGTCCGCGCTGCCGCTGAGCGCGACCGAGAGCGCGTCCACCGGGTCGAGCAGGCCCAGTTCGCGCTTGCGGGCCTTGCGGACCAGGGCGGGGTCGACCAGGACCCAGCGGTCCCGCAGCCGCACCACCGGGCGGTGCGCCTCGGCCAGGGCGTCCATCTCGGCCTCGCTGAGCGGGTCGCCGCCGAGCGCCAACTGCCAGCGGAACTGCAGGAGTTCCTCGCTCTCGAAGAAGCCGGTGCCGTCGGTCGCGGAGCCCGGCGCGGGCCGTACCACCGCGGCCGCGCTCAGGTCCTGGGCGAGGTCCCGGGGCCAGTGCACGGCGACCCCGGCGGCCGCGAGCCGGGTCGCCGCCACGCCGAGCAGTTCGCCCAGCTCCTCGTCGTACAGCGGCAGGACGTCGGGCACGTCCTGCTCGGAGAGCCGGTCCAGGGGAGGCCAGATGCGGGCCGCGCGCCGCACGGCGAGGGCCGCGTCCACGCGTGCGCGCGGGCCGAACGCCGCGTCCGCCTCGCCCGCCCACAGGGCTGCCGCGTCGGTGATCAGCGTGGGGTCGGCGAGGCTGTGCACCTGGACGATCGCGGCGCCCGCGGTGCGCACGGCATCGTCCCGGTCGAACAGCTCGTACGCCGACAGGTCGAGGCGGAGGGAGATCCGCACGCCCGCGTCCATGCCGGCGGCGACCTCGGCGGCCCAGTCGTGGGCTTCGGGCAGGCGCTGGGGGCGACGGTCGGCGAAGGGCCTGCCGGAGGCGTGCGGTGCGGCGGGGGTGCGCGGGAGGGTGTCGGCGACCGCGTCCAGGAAGGAGCGCATCAGCGCCTCCGGCTCGGGCAGCCTGAGCGGGCCCGGACCGGGCAGCGGGACCGCATGGCCCTCGTGCGGCAGGGCGGCGGCGACCGACCGGATGTGCGCGATGTCGTCCGGGTCCAGGGGGCCTGCCCGCCAGGCGTCGTGACCGGTGGGCGTCAGGCCGGGCAGCAGGCGTCCGCGGGCGACGAGCCGCAGTGCGTGCAGTGCGGCCGCGCCCCAGCAGGCGGTGGCGGGGTGGGCGGCCGGGTCGCGGCGGGCGCGGACGAGGTGGGGCAGCGCCTCGACGACGGGGAGACAGAGCGCGGGGGCGGTCCTGCGCCGTACTCCCGCGCCGTGCGGTCGTACGACCGTGAGCTCGGTGTCGCCGGAGGTCAGGGGGCCGCCCTCGGGATCCCAGAAGGCGATCCGGCCGTCCCGCGGCAGCGGGGCGGGCAGGAAGACGGCCGCGAGCCGGACGGGCACGGACTCCCCCGCGCCCTGCTCCCGCTCCTCCGCTCGCGCGGCCACCGCAACCATGTCGCGCATACGACCTGTCACCTCCCGTCCCATGAGTCGGATCAGACGTCTTCGACTCTACGGGCGGGGTCTGACAATCGGCTCCGGCGGGCGCGCCGAGGCCGGCCGCGTCACGGAACCGTGCGGGAGACGACGTAGAAGAACGGGTTGTTCCTGTTCCCCAGGCTCATCATGACGTACTGGGTGGGCTTGGGTGCCTTCTGCTCGTGGACCAGGCCGTACCAGGGGCCCGGGCTGGTGAAGTCCCAGCCGGTGATCTTCTGGTCCCGGGCGCTGATGGTGATGTCGCCCCGCTTGAGATCGGCGCGGGTGACGCCCATGTCGTGCAGGAAGACGTCGAGGTTGCGCAGGGGGGTCTGGAACTGGACGTAGAGACGGCTGGTCTTCCAGTTGTTCGTCTCGTAGCTCGCGACCTTGCCCGACGGGTGGGGCATCGGCACCTGGTAGAGGCGGCGCTGCACCTGGGACGGCCAGCCCTTGGTCAGACCGGTCGCCGCGTACTTGGCCTCCTTGTCCTTGCCGCTGTCGCGGCTCTGGTTGGCGGAGATCACCAGATAGCCGGCCGGTACGCCGATGAGCAGCACGATGATGAGCAGGGTGAGCGCCCGGCGGCGGATCTTGTGCCGGCGGTCCTCGGGCGGCCGGGACGGCTCGTCCGGGGGCAGGGCCTGACGCGGCAGCGAGGCGGTCATGCGCTGTCCCGGGCGGAGCGGCGGGTCTCCAGGTACCGCTCGTAGCGCTCGTGCCGCTCGACCCGGCGCCGGTTGGCGCGGCGGAAGCGGCGGGCGACCAGCCGGGCGAGGTCGGCGGCGCCGACCATGCCGGCCTCGGGGCCGAGCTGGGCGCGCGCGATACGGGCCTCGGGGCGGTAGCCGCGGCCGGTGAGCTGACGCTTGAAAGCGTCCCGGGCGGGGCCGATCAGCAGGTCGTCGGCGGCCGAGACGCCACCGCCGATCACGAAGCAGGACGGGTCCAGGGCGGCCGCCAGGTTGGCGATGCCGACGCCGAGCCACTGCCCGATGTCCTGCAGCAGTTCGATGCACATCGCGTCGCCCTCGCGGGCCAGCTCGGTGATCATGGGGCCGGTGATGTCGGCGATGTTGCCCTTGACGTGCTCGATGATCCCGTACGCCACCGGGGAGTCGGCGGCGGCCAGTTCCTTGGCCTCGCGGACCAGCGCGTTGCCGGAGCTGTACTGCTCCCAGCAGCCGCGGTTGCCGCACGGGCAGCGGTGGCCGCCGGGCACGACCTGCATATGGCCGAACTCACCCGCGACGCCGTACTTGCCGCGCTTGACCTGGCCGTCCTCCAGGATCGCGCCGCCGATGCCGGTGCCCAGCGTGATCATGACGAGGTGGTCCTCGCCGCGGCCGGCGCCGAAGCGCCACTCGGCCCAGGCGGCGGAGTTCGCGTCGTTGTCGACCAGGACCGGTACGGCCAGGCGGCCGGCGAGGCGGTCGCGCAGCGGTTCGTTGCGCCAGGACAGGTGCGGGGCGAACAGGATGCGGTTGCGGTCGGCGTCGACCCAGCCGGCCGCGCCGATGCCCACCGCGTGCACGTCGTGCCGGTCGGAGAGGTCGAGGACCAGTTCGACGATGGTGTCCTCGACGACCTTGGGGCTCTTGGACTTGTCCGGGGTCTCCGCGCGGAGCTTCTCCAGGATGTTGCCGTCGGCGTCGACGACGCCCGCCATCACTTTTGTGCCGCCGATGTCGATGCCGACCGTGGGCACGCGGGGTGCGGTCAGGTGGGAGCGGCGCTCCCGGGTGCCGACGGTACGGAGCGCGGGCGCACGCCTGGACCCTATGGGGGCGGTGAAGTTGCCGTAGGTGCTCATCAAGGCCCGATTCTGCCTCACCGTGGGTAAGGGTGCTGTGCGGGGGAGCACAGGGGGGCGCCGTGTGTGGCGAAGGCCGCAGACCCAACCGGTTTGTCCTGACATTGCGACGAACCGGGGCCGGCCCCGCCCCCGGCACCTCAGGACCGTACGAGCAACTGGAACTCGAACGAGTAGCGCGTCGGGCGGTAGGTGTGGGTGCCGTACTCGACCGCGCGGCCCGTGTCGTCGAAGGTGACACGCTGCATGGTGAGCAGGGGGGCGCCCTCGGTCTCGGCGAGGCGGTCGGCCTCGGCGGCCGTGGCGGCGCGGGCGCCGATCGTCTGGCGGGCGCTGTGCAGGGTGATCCCGGCGGCGCGCATCATGCGGTAGAGGCCGGTGGCCTCCAGCTGTGCGGTGTCCAGGTCGAGCAGGCCGGGCGGGATGAAGTTGCACAGGTGGGCCATCGGCTCACCGTGCGCCAGCCGCAGGCGCTCCACGCGGTGGACGTCGCTGCCCTCGGCCACGTTGAGGGCCGCGGCGACCTCGGCGGTCGCGGGTACGAGCGCGTTGACGAGCACCTTGGTGGCGGGACGCTGGCCGGCCGCCTCCAGGTCGTCGTAGAGGCTGGAGAGTTCCAGGGGGCGCTTGACCTGGCTGTGCACCACCTGAGTGCCCACGCCGCGGCGGCGGACCAGGAGGCCCTTCTCGACGAGCGACTGGATGGCCTGGCGGACTGTGGGCCTGGACAGGCCGAGCCGGGCGGCGAGCTCGATCTCGTTGCCCAGCAGGCTGCCGGGGGTGAGCGCTCCGTGCTCGATCGCCGCTTCGAGCTGCTGGGACAGCTGGAAGTACAACGGCACCGGAGAGCTCCGGTCCACACTGAGCTGGAGCGACGCGGTCGGGTCCACTTCTGGTTTCGGCACGGGGCGAGCGTAGCTCCACGAGTTGTTGACGGGAAGTTGTGTAGTTCGATTGTCCGGACATATGCATTGACAGCGTACGCACTGAACCCTCACTTTGTTTTCATGCGCATCGGGGTCATCGGTACGGGCCGGATCGGCACCATTCATGCGAAGACGCTCAGCCGCAACCGCGACGTGGGGTCGCTGATCCTCACGGATGTGGATCCGGCGCGGGCCCAGGAGCTCGCGCTCCGCCTCGGGGAGACGGCCGCGCCGGGGGTCGACGAGATCTTCAAGTGGGGCGTGGACGCCGTGGTGATCACGACGGCGACGTCGGCCCACGCCGAACTGATCGGTCGGGCAGCACGCTCGGGGCTCCCGGTGTTCTGCGAGAAGCCCATAGCGCTGGATCTGCCCGGCACCCTGCATGCCATCGGCGAGGTCGAGGCGGCCGGGACGATTCTGCAGATGGGCTTCCAGCGCCGCTTCGACGCGGGCTACACGGGCGCGCGCAACGCGGTGCTCGCGGGCCGGCTCGGGCGGCTGCACACCGTACGGGCGGTGACGTCCGACCAGGTGCCTCCCGCGCCGGGGTGGTTGCGGCTGTCCGGCGGGCTGTACCGGGACGCGATGATCCACGACTTCGACGCGCTGCGCTGGGTGACGGGGCACGAGGTCGTCGAGGTGTACGCGGCCGGGTCCGACGCGGGGCCGCCGATGTTCCGGGAGGCGGGTGACGTGGACACGGGGGCCGCGCTGCTCACGCTCGACGACGGCACTCTCGCCACGGCCACGGCGACGCGGCTGAACGGCGCCGGCTACGACGTCCGCATGGAGCTGGCCGGGGAACTGGACCAGATCGTCGTCGGCCTGGACGACCGCACGCCGATCGCTTCCACGGAGCCGACCGGGCCACCGGCCGCGGACAAGCCGTGGTCCGGCTTCCTGGAGCGCTTCGGGCCCGCCTACGAGGCCGAGCTGGCCGCGTTCGTCGAGGTGGTCCTCGGCCAGCGCCCCAACCCCTGCGACGGCCGCGAAGCCCTCCAGGCGCTACGCATCGCCGAGGCCTGCGAGGTCTCCCGACGGGAACGCAGACAGGTGGCACTCGCGGAAATCCCGGGCCGGGCGGAGTCCGCCTTCAGGTGAACCACCGCGCTCCGAGGACCAGGCCGACGACAGCTGGCCAATCCCTGCGACGGCCGCGAAGCCCTGCACGCGTAGCGCATCGCCGAGGCCTGCGAGGTCTCCCGACGGGAACGCAGACAGGTGGCACTCGCGGAAATCCCGGGCCGGGCGGAGTCCGCCTTCAGGTGAGCAGGCGTATCGCGGGCGCCGCGGTGTCCGTCGCCATGAGGGACTCGCAGTGGGCGCATCTCAGTTCGTGCGGCCGGGACAGATTGGTCTGGATGCCGTTCGTGCCCGACTCCTTGGTCTTCGGGCAGTGGTAGCGCAGGTTCAGACGCACCCAGGGGTGGCTGGTGGGCGCCGTTCCCCGTCTGCTGTCCCTCACGTCCTCGAAGGGGGCCCACCAGAAGTCCACCAGGGCCCGCAGCGCGAGCCGCTCGGAACCGGAGGTCGTGTCGTACGCGGCGATCCGGCCCGCGGTGTAGTGACTGCGCAAACCGCTGCGGCTGCCCGAGCACAGCGCCCGTTCGGCGCCGCGCTCGTAGACCGTGGTGCGGCCGGTCCGCTCGCAGATGAAGCAGTCCACGCTGAACTCGAGCTTGGAACTCCAGTGCAGATGGTGGAAGTCGTCGCCGCCGAACAGTCCGGTCAGCTCGGCGGTGATCTCCGCGGTGCGCAGCACGCATGCCCCCTGAAAACGTCCGGATCGGTGTTCTACCAGCGCACCGGCAGGCTGCGCACCCCGCGCATCAGCATGCCGGGGAGCCAGTTGCCGGGCCGGGCGTCGAGGGTCAGGCCGGGGGCGCGTCGCAGGAGGGTGCGGATCGCTGTGCGGGCCTCGAGGCGGGCCAGGGGGGCGCCGAGGCAGTAGTGGATGCCGTGGCCGAAGGCCAGGTGGCCGCGGGTGTCGCGGTGGATGTCGAAGCGGTCCGGGGCGGGGTAGCGCAGTCCGTCGCGGTCCGCGGCGCTGAGGCCGACCATCACGAAGTCGCCCTTCTCGACCCGGGTGCCGCCGATCTCCAGGGGTTCGGCGGCGAACCGGAACGTGGCGTTCTCCACCGGCCCTTCGTAGCGCAGCGTCTCCTCGACCACGCCGTCGACGAGGCTCAAGTCGGCGCGCAGGGCGGCGAGTTGGTCCGGGTGGGTGAGCAGGGCGTGGACCGCGTTGCCGATCAGGTTGACCGTCGTCTCGTGCCCGGCGATGAGCAGGATGAAGGCCATGCCGCGCAGTTCGCCCGGGGAGAGCCGGTCGCCGTCCTCGGCGGTGGTGCGGATCAGGTCGCTGAGCAGGTCGCCGCTCGGCCCGGAGCACCGCTTGTCCTCGATCAGCTCGGTGAGGTACTCGGCGAGCCGCGTGAACGCGTTGTGTTCGAGGTCCGCGTCGGTCGGCGCGACCGCCTCCGAGGACATCTTGCGGAACTCACCGCGGTCCAACTCCGGTACGCCGAGCAGCTCGCAGATGACGGTGATCGGCAGCGGATACGCCAAGGAGTCCACCAGGTCGGCGCGGCCGTGCGGCAGCATCGCGTCGAGCAGTTGGTCGGTGATCTCCTGGATCCTGGGCCGCAGTTCCTCCACGCGGCGCATGGTGAAGGCCCGGGAGACCAGGCCCCGCAGGCGTGTGTGCTGGGGCGGGTCGGAAGCCAGCAGGTGCTTGCCGATCAGCTCCTCGTCGAGGAACAGCATGCCGATCCTGCTGCTGTCCTTGGCCAGCCGCGGGTCGGCGAGCGCCGTGCGCGCCTCCTCGTGGCCGACGACGAGCCAGGTCACGTGGTGCTGGTCGGGCGGGGGCAGCCGCACCCGGTGCACCGGCCCGCGCTCACGCAGGTGCGCGTACACGGGATGCGGGTCCTCGCGGAACCCGTCGCCGAACTCCCCCAGGTCGATCAAGTCCGCCATGCTCTCCCCGTCCCGCCCCGTCCCCCGCCCGGAATCCCCCCGGTGCACCGACAACGCACGGCGGACGCCGTCAGTGCCCGTCCGCCGGACGGATCCCGCGGGGCGCGACACGCCACGAGGACGCCGCAACCGATCGACCGGCACGTCCCGCGGAGCACTCAGTGCCCGTCCCCGCCCCCGTCCGACTCCTCCAGGAGGCCCGCGTCGTACGCCAACAGGGCGACCTGCACACGGTTGTTGAGGTCGAGCTTGGCCAGGATGCGGGAGACATGGGTCTTGACGGTGGCGACGCTCATGAAGAGCGTGGCGGCGATCTCGGCGTTGGACAGGCCGCGGCCGACCGCGACGGCGACCTCGCGTTCGCGGTCGTTGAGGGCGTCGATGCGCACGCGCGCGTGCGTGCGCCGGGTGTCGGCCCCGGAGCCCGCGGCGTGCTCCATCAACTGCCGTGTGACGGTGGGCGACAGCACGGGGTCGCCCACCGCGACCCGGCGCACGGCGTCGACGATCTCGGCGGGCGGGGTGTCCTTCAGGACGAACCCGGCGGCACCCGCGCGCAGGGCGCGCAGTACCTGTTCGTCGGCGTGGAAGGTGGTGAGGACCACGACCTGCGGGGCGTCCTTGCGGCCCCGCAGCCGCTCGGTGGCCGTCAGGCCGTCCACCGACGGCATCCGGATGTCCATGAGGACCACGTCCGGGCGGGTGCGGTCGACGAGTTCCTCGACCTCGGCGCCGTCGGCGGCCTCGCCGACGATCTCGATGTCCTCGGCGCCGCCCATCATCAGGGACAGCCCGGCCCGCACCAGGGGGTCGTCGTCGACGAGGAGCAGTCTGATCGCAGTCATGGGCCTTACGTAATCACGGTGGGCGGGGCCGCCGCGCCCGGGTCGCGTCATCCCCAGGGCAGCCAGGCCCGCACCCGGAACCCGCCGTCCGGCTCCGGCCCGTGCTCCAGCCGGCCACCGGTCAGGGTGGCCCGTTCCGTCAGCCCGATCAGCCCCTGCCCGGAGCCGGGCACCGCGGGCACCTCCCCCTCCGGGGCGGGATTGCGTACGTCCACGACGAGGCCCTCGCCCGGGGCGCCCGTGACGGAGACGGTGACCTCGGTGCCGGGGGCGTGTTTGCGGGCGTTGGTCAGGGCCTCCTGGGCGATGCGGTACGCGGTGCGGCCGACGGAGGAGGGGACTGCGGCGGGGTCGGTGACGCGGCTTGCGAGCGTGACCTTCATGCCGGCCTCGCGGCACTCGGCGACCAGCCCGTCCAGCGCGGCGAGCGTCGGCTGCGGGCGGCCCGCGTCGTCGGGCTCGCCCGCCCGCAGGACGCCGATGATCTCCCGCAGGTCCTGGAGGGCCTCGTGCGCGCTCTCCCGGATGACGCCGGCCGCCCGTGCGACCTCCTCCCGGGGTGCGTCGGGCCGGAACTCCAGGGCACCCGCGTGCACGCTCAGCAGGGTCAGCCGGTGTGCGAGGACGTCGTGCATCTCGCGGGCGATGGCCTCGCGGGCCAGCCGCTGCGCCTGCTCGGCGCGCAGCTGCGCCTCCGTCTCGGCACGCCGGGCGCGGTCGCGCAGGCTCACCATCAGCTGACGCTTGGACCGTACGAACATGCCCCAGCCGATGACGGCGAGGCTGAACAGCTCCGCGAACGCGACCGCCCCCGCGTACGGCAGGTCGGGGTCCGGGCGCAGCCAGAAGAACAGCGGAATCAGCGCGAGGGAGATGCCGCCGATCCACGCGACGTACCGGAAGGGCCGGTGCACGGCGAGGGTGAAGACGGCGACCATCCCGGCGCCGCCCGCCGTGTTCGACAGGAGGCCGACGGGGATCATCGCGACGGCCAGCCCGAGCGGCCAGCGGCGGCGCGCCCACACCGCGGCGCAGGACAGCGCACCGAGCAGCTGGTCGACGACGGCGAGGGCGTGCGGGGTGTGCGTGTCGTGGTGCAGGGTGTCCGCGGCCGCCAGACCGATGGCCACGGCGAGCAGGAAGCAGGTGAAGTCGACGATCCAGTCCCGCACGGTGCGCCGGGGCCGCCCGGGCCGCCCGGCGTCGGGGTCGATCTCGTGCAGCAGGGCCGACGGGAACAGCCATCTGCGGCCGATGACCCCCGCGGCCGGTGTCGGCTTGTCATCCCTCACGGTCGACAAATCTACGCAGTGCGGCGTGCCGTCACCCCTCCGCACGGAGGATCCCCGACCAAAGTTGCACCACTGGAGACTTTCGGCGCGCGCCGCCACCGGACGGTGGACTTCCGGCAGTCACGACTCGCCCCGCGGCCGATGTCTGTGGGGGGTCCGCGGGGCGAGGGTCGGAGTGTGAAGCAGTTGCTGGAGCTCCTCGGATTCATCGCCCTGGTGCAGGGCGTGCTGGGCCTGGTGCACGAGTTCACCCACTGGCATGTGGGTCTGGTGCAACGGCTCGGCTTGCTCGACGGCTACGGGGTCTACGTGAGCGTCGCCCTGGTGGTGCTGGCGCTCGCGCTGTTCGCCGCCGCGGAGAGCCGGAAGTCCGGATGAGCGCCGACCGGACTTCCGGCGCACCGCTCCCTCGGAGCGACCGAGCGGGGGAAGTCGCTCAGCAGCCGAAGTCGATCAGGTTGAACGTGGCGTAGTGGTCCGAGGTGTAGTAGTCCTCCTGGGTCTCCTCACCGGTCACGATGCGGCGGGCACCGCGCGTGGAGGAGCCGGGGGTGATGACCGTGTACTCGTGGTAGTACCCGGACGGCTCGCTGGGCAGGACATGTTCACGGTTCGAGAAGACGGTGCCGTCCTGCGAGTACGGGTACGGCCCGCCCTGTGCGATCAGGTCGAGGGTGTCGTACGCCTGGGAGGGCAGGGCGCTGTAGCAGATGCTGCCGACCGCGGCGGACGCCGGGGTGGCGGTGACGGCGCCGCCCACGAGGAGGGCGGACAGCAGGGCGGCTGCGGCACCGATGCGAGTGGTGCGTGTGGGGGATGTCATGCCCTCATGATGACGCGCGTAGACAGTGGCATGTCAATGTCAAGTCCGGAGAATTTCCCGTCAAGTCCGATGAGTTTTCCGGACGTTAACCTGCGCTCCTGCGTCCCCACGCGGTCCCCACAAGCACCAGCGCACCGCCCGTCAGACCGAGGGCTCCGAGCCGTTCCCCGCCGAGCACGATGCCGGCCGCGGCGGCCCACAGGGGCTCGGTGCCGAGCAGCAGGCTGACCCGCGAGGGGGAGGTCCGGCGCACGGCCCACATCTGCACGAAGAACGCGAACAGTGTGCAGCACACGGACAGGAACAGCAGCCCGGCCCACTCGCGCGCCCCGAAGCCGGCCGCCGTGGCCCACGGTGTGGCGTCGGCGCCGAAGGACAGGACCGCGAACACCGCGACGGCGGCGCCCAGCTGGACCGTGGTGAGCGACAGTGCGTCGGCGCCCTGGACGGCCTTGATGCGGGACATGGCCAGGACGTGCACGGTGCGGGCGAGGGCGGCGAGCAGCATCAGCAGGTCGCCGAGGGAGGGGCGGGTGAAGCCGCCGCCCTGGGTGAGCAGGACGACGCCGAGCACGGAGAGTCCGGCCGCCGCGAGGAACGCCCGCGGGGGCCGGACGCGGGTGACGGCGGCCTCGGCGAGCGGGGTGAAGATCATGGTGAGGCTGATGATGAGGCCGGCGTTGGTCGCCGAGGTGTGGACGACGCCGTACGTCTCCAGCAGGAAGATCCCGCCGAGGATCAGCCCGAGCAGGGCGGCGCCGCGCCACTGGGCGGCGGTGAGGCCGCACAGGGAGCGCCGCGCGACGAGGGCGAGCGCGGGCAGGACCACGGTGAAGCGCAGTACCAGCACGGCGAGCACCGTCCGGCCGGTGGTGATGTCCTTGGCGGCGAGATAGCTCGCGCCCCACACGACCGCCACGAGCAGCACGGGCAGATCGGTGAGCCAGGCCCGGCGGGGCGTGAGCGGGCGCGGTACGGCGATCGACGACATGGGGCGGCTCTCCCGGTCTCCGACGGATGTGCGGAGACATCGGCGGCTCCACGGGGAGCGATCACCGTACCGGCGCGGCTGATCTCGGGCTAGGCGTTTTCCGGGAGCTCGTACGAGCCGTAGTCGGGCCGTCCGGCCACGTCGTACGTCTGGATGGAGACCCCGGCGGGGGTGGTACGGCCGCCGGTGCGGCGGAACTTGGTCGGTACGGCGCCCTCCCTGAAGAGACGGAGGCCGGTGCCGAGCACCACCGGGAACGTCACCAGGTGGACGGTGTCGAGGAGGCCGAGGTCCAGCAGCGACTGGACGAGGGCGCCGCTGCCGTGCACCTGGAGCTCGCCGTCGGTGCGCTCCTTGAGGGCGGAGACCTCCTTGGCGAGGTCTCCGCCGATCACCGTCGTGCCGGACCAGGCGGGGTCGCTGAGGGTGGACGACGGGACGTACTTCGGCAGCGCGTTCAGCTGGGCGGCGATGCGGTTGGCGGGGTCGGTCACCTTCGGCCAGTAGGCGGCGAAGATGTCGTACGTGCGGCGGCCGAGGAGGAACGCGGCGGGGCGCTCGAAGACCTCGCCGACGAACCGGCCGAAGTCCTCGTCGCCGTAGACGAAACTCCAGCCGCCGTGCTCGAAGCCGCCCCGGGTGTCCTCCTGGGGGCCGCCGGGGGCCTGGTAGACGCCGTCGAGGGTGACGAAGATCGTGGAGACGAGCTTGCCCATGGTGGGTGCCTGCTTCCTGGTGCGGGGTCTGTTGTCATCACCTCAGACCCCACCGGCGCCCGCAACTCATCGGTCGGCCGCAGGGCGCCTCACCCGGCGTGCGTCATCCGGCGTTCGTCATCCGGCGTTCGTGGAGAACAGTCCGCCCGTCGGGCCCTGCTTGTCGCCGCCCTGGGCCTTCTTCAGGGCGTTCGCCAGGCTCTCGATGGTGAGGGACTGCAGGATCACCCGGCCGTTGCCCTCCAGGGTCGCCAGGGACAGGCCCTCGCCGCCGAAGACGGCGTTCATGATCCCCTGGCGGTTGAGGCCGCCGACGCGCTGGACGCCGTACTGGATGCCCTCCTCGAAGGCGACGACGCAGCCCGTGTCGACCTCGATGCGGCCACCGAAGTCGGCCGGGTTCAGGTCGATGAAGTTGCCGGCGCCCGCGATGATCACCGTGCCGTGCCCGGTGAACTTCTCCAGGATGAAGCCCTCGCCGCCGCTCATGCCGGTGCGGCCGCCCTGGAAGGCGATGCCGAAGTCGACGGTGGACTCGGCGGCCACGAAGGCGTCCTTCTCGGCGAACCACGCGCGCGTGCCGTCCAGTTCCAGGGCGCGCATCTCACCCGGGAGCACGCCCGCGAAGCCGACGGTGCCCTCGCCGCCCTGTGCGCTGAAGTACTGGAACGCCATCGACTCGCCCGCGAGCATGCGCTGGCCGACCTGCATGGCCGTGCCCATGGCCTGGCGCAGCATGCCGCCCATGCCGCCGCCACCGCCGCCCTGGGACTGCCCGCCGCTGTTCGACGGACCGGAGAGGCGGGTCTCCATGGTCACGTTCACCGTCTTGAACAGGAACTTGCCCGCCTCGCAGTAGACGGTCTGGCCGGGGCTCAGGTTGACGACCGCCATCTGCATGGCGTTGCCGACGATCTCTTGCTGAAGTGTCACGTGGGGAGAACGCGGGAGGTGGAGGAAAAGGTTCCGGCCTGGTCCGGAGAGGTCTTCGCCCCCGCCGCCCCTTCCCGTCCCGACCCTGGGGGCTGCCGCCCCCATACCCCCGCTTCGGCCTGAACGGCCTCGTCCTCAAACGCCGGACGGGCTGAAAAACCAGCCCCTCCGGCGAGGAAGAGTCTGCGTCAGCCGCCCAGTTCCTGGTGACGGGCCGCCAGCGCCGTGGCGCCGGCTTCCGTCAGGGAGCCGTACAGCCGCAGCCGCGAGATCCCCCCGTCCGGGAAGATGTCCACGCGCGCGTGGGTGCCGACCGCCGGGCTCGGCAGGACGAAGCGGTGGTTGGTGTCGGGCTGCAGGCGGGTGCGCGGCAGGATCTCGCGCCAGTCGCCGTCCTCACCGTCCTTCACCGACACCGCGGCCCACCCCGCGCTGTTCCCCTTCAGATACGCCGTGTCGATCTCGATCGCACGGATCTGCGACTGGGCCACCAGGCGGTAGCGGATCCAGTCGTTGCCCTGGTCGCGGCGGCGACGGGTCTCCCAGCCGTCGTCCATCTTGCGGGAGCGGCCCGGCTGGATGGTGTTCGTGGCCGGGGAGTAGAAGAGGTTGGAGGCGTCCTCGGCCTGGCCGCCGTTCTCCAGGGCGACGACGTCGAAGGTGCCCAGGGTCGCCAGCCACTCGGGGTCCGGAACGACCTCGCCGTACACGCGCAGGCGCGCGATGCCGCCGTCGGGGTGCTGGTTGACCCGCAGATGGGTGAAGCGCTGTTCGGCCGAGACGGCGAAGCCGTTGGCCGCGTGGCCGCCGGCCGGGGTGCGCGGGACGAGGGTCGTCCACTTCACGTCGCCGCCCAGGAGCTCCTCCGGGGACGGGGAGCCGGGTACCGAGGTGGCCTCGACCGAGACCGCCTGCGGGTAGTTGCCGCGGAAGTGGGCCGTGTCGACCACGATCCCGCGTACGACACCCGGCGCTCCCAGCCGGACCAGCGCCCAGTCGTGGTCCTCGGCCGTGGGCCACGGGTGGTCGGCGGAGGCGCCGCGGCGGCGGCGGGTCTCCCAGCCGTCCATGATCTTGCCCTTGTGCCCGAAGTGCTCGGGGTCGAACTCGGCCCGCTCGGGCACCAGCAGGTTCTCGCGCTGCGCGAAGAACTCGTCGTTGGCGGCGATCACTCCGGCCCCGAGGCGCCGGTCGGCGAGGTTGGCGTACTGGGTGAAGGGGAAGTCGGCGGTGCGGTAGTCGGCGTACGGGTCACCGCCTCCGTACGGGTTCGCGTCGCCGGTGAAACTGGCCAAACGGGATTGATGCTGCGCCGTCACGGTGATCAGGTCGTCCTTTCGATGTCGGCCGCTGCGGGTGCGGGAGGGTCGTTCAGTGGTCGCGGGTGAGCAGCCGTCCCTTCGGCCCGGTGAACTCGCCGTCCGCGACGATGCGTTCGCCGCGCAGCCAGGTCGACTTCACGACGCCGTACAGCGTCTTGCCCGCGTACGCCGTCACGCGGTTGCGGTGCTGGAGGGCCGCCGGGTCCACGGTGAAGGTCTCGTCGGGTGCGAGGACCGCGAAGTCGGCGTCGCGGCCGGCCTCGATGGCTCCCTTGCGGGTGTCCAGGCCCACCAGTTCCGCCGTGCGCGCGGACATCCAGCGGACCACGTCCTCCAGGCCGTGCCCGCGCCTGCGCGCCTCGGTCCACACCGCGGCCAGGCTCAGCTGGAGGCCGGAGATGCCGCCCCAGGCGGTCGCGAAGTCGTCCGTCTTGAGGTCGGCCGTGGACGGGGAGTGGTCGGTGACCACGCAGTCGATGGTGCCGTCCGCCAGCGCCTGCCACAGCAGGTCCTGGTTGGCGGCCTCCCGGATGGGCGGACAGCACTTGAACTCGCTTGCGCCGTCCGGCACTTCCTCGGCCGTCAAGGTCAGATAGTGGGGGCAGGTCTCGACCGTGATGCGCACACCCTCGGCCTTCGCCTCGGCGATCAGCGGGAGCGCGTCGCTCGATGACAGGTGCAGGACGTGCACGCGCGCGCCCAGACGCTTCGCCTGGGCGATGAGCTGGGCGATCGCCGTGTCCTCGGCGTCGCGCGGGCGGGAGGCGAGGAAGTCGGCGTACTTGGGGCCGCCGTGCTGCGGGGCCGCGTCCAGGTGGTGCGGGTCCTCGGCGTGCACGATCAGCAGACCGCCGAAGGAGGCGATCTCGGCCAGGGACTGGGCGAGCTGGTCGTGGTCGAGGTGCGGGAACTCGTCCACCCCGGACGGCGACAGGAACGCCTTGAAGCCGAAGACCCCGGACTCGTGCAGTGGGCGCAGGTCCTTGACGTTGTCGGGCAGGGCGCCGCCCCAGAAGCCGACGTCGATGTGCGCCTTGTCGGCGGCGACCGCCTGCTTCGTACGGAGGTTGTCGACCGTCGTGGTCGGCGGGATGGAGTTGAGCGGCATGTCGACGAGGGTGGTGATGCCGCCGGCCGCCGCAGCGCGGGTGGCGGTCCAGAAGCCCTCCCACTCGGTGCGTCCGGGATCGTTGACGTGCACGTGCGTGTCGACCAGGCCGGGCAGCAGGACGTCGTCGGCGAAGTCCTCCAGGCGGGCACCGGCGGGTACGGCGACCTCGTACGGGAGCACGGCCGTGATCCTGCCGCCGGCGACCGTGACCGTGGCGGGACGCGTTCCCTCGGGTGTGATGACGCGCGTCGAGCGCAGCACCAGCTCTGTGTCGGACACCCGGACCCCTCTCAGCCGCCGCGATGACTTCCACGCGATTTACTTCCGCGTAACGGAATTCAACTTTCTGTTGAAGGAGTCTTCACTCCCGCTTCCGCGCCGTCAAGGGCACACTTCTCCACAGTGCACTCCCTGCATCCACTCTGGACGTTTCCACAAAGCGGAATTAGAATTCCAGCAAGCAGAACGTAGCTATGCACAAGCAGGGAGTCAACCGACCGGCGGGTAGGCTTCTGCTCTTCCCGCCAGCCCCGAAAGGAACGCGCCGTGCCGACGTCCAGCGCCAGCGACGCCCCCGCAGTAGACGCCGCCAAGTCCAACGGCGGTGGCGTCCAGTCCCTCGAGCGCGCCTTCGATCTGCTGGAACGGATGGCGGACGCGGGCGGCGAGGTGGGGCTGAGCGAGCTCTCCGCGAGCAGCGGGCTGCCGCTGCCCACCATTCACCGGCTGATGCGCACGCTCGTGGCCTGCGGATACGTCCGCCAGCAGGCCAACCGACGGTATGCGCTCGGTCCGCGCCTGATCCGTCTCGGCGAGTCCGCCGCCCGACTGCTCGGCACCTGGGCGCGGCCCTATCTGGCCCGCCTGGTGGAGGAGACCGGCGAGACGGCGAACATGGCGCTGCTCGACGGCGACGAGATCGTCTACGTGGCCCAGGTGCCGTCCAAGCACTCGATGCGGATGTTCACCGAGGTGGGCCGCCGGGTGCTGCCGCACTCCACGGGCGTCGGCAAGGCGCTGCTCGCGAACACCCCGGACGACGAGGTGCGCGCCCTGCTCTCCCGCACCGGCATGCCCGCCGCCACGGACAGGACGATCACCACGCCGGAGGGCTTCCTGGCCGCCCTCGAGGACGTGCGCCGGGACGGCTACGCGGTCGACGACAACGAGCAGGAGATGGGGGTGCGCTGCCTCGCCGTCTCCGTGCCCAACTCCCCCACCGCGGCCGCCATTTCGATCTCGGGCCCGGCGGGCCGGGTCACGGAGGCGGCGACGGAGAAGATCGTTCCGGTGCTGCAGCAGGTGGCGGTGGAACTGTCGGAGGCACTCGCAAGCTCGGGGCCGGCGGCCTAGCCAGGCCCTGTCGTTTGGATCAGCTCGGCGTCGCGGGCCCTGGCACGCACTCCCCCACTACATCAAGGGCGTGGGGGACCCCAGCGGCGTTGTCGTCACTCTCCCCCACTCTCGAATTCGCTCGAGCGGGAGGGGCCCCATCGCTCCGCGTCGCCCGCCGCGGCCGCGGCTGACGTCACAGCCTCCTCCGCCTTGCAGCTGCACGCTCCCCCACTCTCGGCTTCGCCCGAGCGGGGGGACCCCTCATGACCCCGCTCGGGGCGGCTGCAAGGCGC
>NZ_JBITLY010000016.1:0-171380 GCF_044465725.1 Streptomyces sp. NPDC049541
GGTACTGCAGGGGGGACCCTGTGGGAGAGTAGGACGCCGCCGAACAATTATTGAGAAAACCCCCGCACCATTCGGTGCGGGGGTTTTCTGCGTTTAGGCTCGAGTTATGCGCTATGACCTCGTGATCTTCGACAACGACGGTGTCCTCGTCGACAGCGAGCCCATCTCCAACCGGCTCCTGGCCGCCTACCTCACCGAGCTGGGGCACGAGACCTCCTACGAGGACTCCCTTCGCGACTACATGGGCTCTGCCATGCACCGGATCCATGACCTGATCGAGGAGCGGACGGGACAGCGGCTTCCGGAGGACTTCGACGACGTCTTCCATGCCCGGGTCTTCGAGGCGTTCGAGCGGGAGTTGGAGCCGGTTGCCGGGGCCGTCGGTGTCGTGGAGAAGCTGGCCGCGGACGGGGTGCCGTACTGTGTCGCGTCCTCCGGGAGTCATGAGCGGATTCGGGTGGGGCATCGGAAGACCGGGCTGGACCGGTGGTTCGATGACGGGCGGATCTTCAGTTCGCAGGACGTGGGGCGGGGTAAGCCGGCGCCGGACCTGTTCCTCTACGCCGCCGAGCGGATGGGGGTCGCGCCGGAGCGTTGTGTGGTCGTCGAGGACAGTCCGCTGGGGGTGCAGGCGGCTGTGGCGGCCGGGATGGATGTGTATGGGTTCACCGCCATGACGCCGGCCGGGCGGCTCGTCGGGGCCACGCAACTCTTCGGTGATCTCGGGGAGTTGGCTGACCTGCTCGTATGACGTCGGCATCGCTGGGCGGCTGACATTTGTCATGCCGAGCTCCGGACGATCGTTTCTACTGGCGACCGGGCGCCGGGCGGGAAGCTGAGGGCATGACGACGAACACGGTGTCCCAGGGCCAGAACAGCAACCAGATTCCCAGCGCGCTCGACAACCTCCGCCCGCTGATCGTGGATGTGGCGGTCCCGCTCGGTTCGTACTACCTGTTCAAGGACGCCTTCGGGATGAGCACCTTCGCGGCGCTCGCCTGGAGCAGCGTCGTCCCGGCGGTGCGGACCGTCTGGAGCGTGGTGAAGGAGCGCAGGATCAACGGGCTGGCGGGGTTGATCCTCGTGGTGAACGTGGTCTCGCTGCTGCTGAGCTTCGTCTCCGGTGACCCGCGGCTGATGCTCGCCAAGGACAGTGCGGTCAGCAGCACCGTCGGTATCGGCATCCTGGTCTCGGTGGCGCTCGGCCGGCCGATGATGACCGCCGGGATGAAGCCCTTCCTGGTGAAGGGCGACCCCAAGAAGGAGGCCGCGTGGCAGCGCCTTGCCTCGGGCCGGGCTGCCGCATCGGCCGACTTCCTGCGCAAGGAGCGGACGTTCTCCGTGGTCTGGGGCGTGGCGCTGCTCGCCGAGTGCGTGGCGCGGATCGTGGGGGCGTACACCATCCCCGTGGACACCATGGTCTGGCTCGGTGGCGTCGTGATGGCCGGTGTGATGGTGCTGACCTTCCTCGTCAGCGGTGGGCTGGCCGCCGGGCCGATGGAGGAGATGCTCCGCGCCGAGGTGGAGGCCGAGGAAGCGGTCGCTCGGGATTCCGTCGCAGTCGCCGCCTGACAGCGAAGGTAAAGCTGAGGGAAATTCATCTTTGGCTTGATCTACCCACAGGTAGCCCGGGGCCCTACGCTCGCCGCCATGACAGATGTGCTGCGGCGCGGTAGGGCCTCTTTGGCGTTCAGCTTCCTTGCTCAGGGCGCCACCTTCGCCCTTCTGGTGACCCGTATCCCGGCCATTCAGGACCGGTACGGAGTCTCCGACGCGCTGCTGCCCGTCTTCCTGGCCGCCGTGCCGATCCTGGCCGGCGTCGGGAGTGTGACGACCGAGCAGCTGGTCAAGCGGATACGGCCCGGACTGCTGCTGCGGTGCCTGCAGCCCGTCGTGCTCCTGGCGCTCCTCGGTGTCGGGTCCGGCGATCACCTGGCCGAGCTGGGGATCGCGCTGGGGGCCTTCGGGCTGGCGGTGGGCGGGCTCGACGCCTCGATGAACATGCTCGGGGTGAGTCTGCAGCGGGCGTACGGGCGCAGCATCATGCTCAGCTTCCATGCGGCGTTCAGCCTGGGCGGGATCGTGGGGGCCTCGCTGGCCTGGGTAGGGGCACACTGGCATCTGGCGCTGTGGGTGTCTTATCTCCCGGTCGTCGCGGTGCTGTTGCCGGCCACACTGGTCGGGAGCCGGTGGTACGTCGACTCCGGTGCCTCCGTCGACGTACCGGAAGAGGGGGAGGGCCAGGCGCAGGGGCAGTCCGTCGTCTTCAAGCTGCTGCTGCCGCTGTGTCTGGTGATGACCTTCGCGTACATCGGGGACTCGACCGTCTCCAACTGGAGTGCCAAGTATCTGAAGGACGTGCTCGGGAGTTCGGAGCAGCTGTCGACCGTGCCGTACAACGTGTACATGGTGACCACGCTGCTGGGGCGGTCGCTCGGGGACCTGGGGGTACGGCGGTTCGGGGCGGTGGCGGTCGTGCGGCTGGGGGCGCTGGTGGCGGCGCTGGGGTTCGCGGTGGTGGCCGTCGCGCCGGGGGCGTGGGTGGGGATGCTCGGGTTCACGCTGCTGGGGCTGGGGCTGTGTGTGCTGGTGCCGCAGACCTTTGCTGCGGCCGGGCGGTTGTTCCCGCATGCGTCCGATGCGGCCGTCGCGCGGCTGAATGTGTTCAACTACGTCGGCTTTCTGATCGGCTCGCCGTTGGTGGGCGCGCTGGGGGATGCGTGGAGCTACCGCGGGGCCATGGCGGTCCCGATGGTGTTGGTGCTGGTGACCGTGGTCTACGCCAGGTCGTTCGCTCCTCAACCGGACCGATACGGTGGCGGGCATGAGCGGCCGCGCACAGCTGATGTGGGACGAGGCAGTAACGGGCTATGACTTCGGTCCGGACCATCCGATGGATCCGGTCCGGCTGGCCCTGACCAGGCGTCTTGTCGATGCCTTCGGGCTCGACAAGGAGGTCGGGGTGGTGGCGGCGAAGCCCGCCGGGGAGTCGACCCTGCGGCTCGTCCACCGGGAGGACTACGTCGACGCGGTGAAGGCGGCTTCGGCGGATCCGGAGGCGGCGGACGGGGCGTACGGGCTGGGCACGATGGACGATCCCGCCTTCGCCGGGATGCACGAGGTGTCCGCGCTGATCGCGGGGCAGTCGGTGGGGGCCGCGGAGGCGGTGTGGCGGGGGGACGCGCTGCACGCGGTGAACTTCGCGGGCGGGCTGCATCATGCGATGCCGGGGACCGCCTCGGGGTTCTGCATCTACAACGACGCCGCGCTGGCCATCGCCCGGCTGCTGGAGCTGGGCGCCGAGAGGGTCGCGTACATCGATGTGGACGTGCATCACGGGGACGGTGTGCAGGCGGCCTTCTGGGAGGACCCGCGGGTGCTGACGATCTCGCTGCACGAGCATCCGCGGACGTTGTTTCCGCAGACCGGGTGGCCGGAGGAGACGGGGGCCGACTCGGCCGAGGGCTCGGCGGTCAATGTGGCGCTGCCGGCCGGGACCGGGGATGCCGGGTGGCTGCGGGCCTTCCATGCCGTCGTACCGGAACTGATCGCCGACTTCCGGCCGCAGGTGCTGGTGACGCAGCACGGGGCCGACACGCACTTCGAGGATCCGCTGGCGCATCTGGCGGTGTCGCTGGACGCGCAGCGGGCCGTGCAGGTCGCCTGCCATTCGCTTGCGCACGAGTACGCCGACGGGAAGTGGGTTGCGCTGGGTGGTGGTGGTTACGCGGTGGTCGAGGTCGTGCCGCGGTCGTGGACGCATCTGGTGGGGATCGCGTCGGGGCGGGAGATCGCGCCGGAGGCCGTGATCCCGGAGGGGTGGCGGCAGGAGGTGTTCGCGCGGACGCGGCAGTTGGCGCCGGCGCGGATGACTGATGGGCGGTGGCCGGTGTCGTACCCCTCCTGGGAGGCGGGGTACGACCCTGCGGACCGGCTGGATCAGGCGGTGCTGGCTACTCGGCGGGCCGTTTTTCCGTTGCGGGGGTTGCTGGCGTAGGAGGGTGCCGGTCCGCCTTCGTGCGGTGTCGCTGGCCCGCGCTTTGCAGGGTGCCGCTCTCTTTGGGACGGGTGCCGCCCTTGGCGGCACGATTGCCCGCAGCTACGGCGGCGGCGCCCCCGCCCGCAGCGAGGGCGGTTCAGCGGTACCCCTGGTACGTCAGCTGCAGTGGCCCGAGTCGCCGGCCGAGGCGGTGCCGATGGTGCCGCTCCATGCGACGCAGTGGCCACGGCCGTTGACGTAGACCGGGCCGGCGTAGCTCGTGTACCGGCCGGAGTCCCTGCCGGTCGGCTGGCCGCTGTCGAGGGCACCGAGGGAGACCTCCATGTGGATCTTCGCGCCCGGGGTGTTGCGGATGGTCACAGCGCAGTTCTTGCCGGTCGACTCGTTCCAGGTCAGGAACACCTTGCCGGAGTTGCCGACCGGGGTGGAGTCGATGACCTTGTAGCCGGTGCCGCAGGCGCCGTTGTAGGACGCGGCTGCCGCCCTGGCGGTGGTGGTCGCCGAGGCCGGAGCGGTGGCGGCGACCGTGCCGCCGAGGGCCAGCACGGTGAGTGCGGCGGCGGTCGTGGCGCGACGGGACAGGTTCATGGTGTTCCCCCTGGTGATGTGTTGGCCAATGAGGTGCGGACGGTTGGTCGTTGCCGTCCACGCAGAGTGAGACCAGGGAGCCGCTTCGACGGTTGTGGGCTGTTGTGTCCCTGTTCTGTCACCAGTGTCACGAGAGCCGTTACGCCAACTGTGCGGTGTTTACGCGTTCGCATGCCCCTGGCCGGGCCCGTCCGCCACCATCGATGTGTGTTGAGCACCGGAGCCCTGCGGGCCCATCTCCTGGCCGCCCGTCTCGCCGGGCCCGTGGCCACCTCCCGGGAGGAGAGCCTGCGCAGCTATCGGCTGTTCGCCGCCGGCGACCCCCGTGTGCTGATCGGGCTCGATCCCGAATGGACATGGGCACAGCGGGATCTGATCGAGTTGATGGCGGACAAGTGTGGGGTTTCGGCCGATCCGCGGCATGTCTCCGGTCATGACGTGATCGATCCGGAGCGAACCCTGGCCGCTCTGGATGCCTTCGCGGACCGTCTGGCCGCGGCCGCGCAGCGCAGCGCCCCTGTGCTCCTCGGCACCGGTCATCCGCACCGGCTGCTCGGCTTCTACGCCGCCTTGGCGGACGCGCTGTCGGCGGCGGGATGTACCGTCCTCACACCGGCGCATGGTCACTGTGTCGACATAACGACCCGGTTCGGTCTACGCACGTACAACCTTGACTACGTACAAGGAGTCGCGCTGGTGCGGGAACCCGGCACCTCTCGCCCCGGTTGTGCGACCGGCGCACACACGCATTCACCGCTCCCGGTTCGTACCGCGCTGGCCGCGGCGGCCGAGGCCGGCGGGCTGCTTCCCGAGCTGGTCGTCGGGGACCACGGGTGGGTCTGCGGAGCAGGTCAGCTGGGGTTCGAGGCCATTGGGCTCGCCGATACGGACGACCCCGCGCTCTTCGTGGGAGAGGCCGAGGGGTCCGTGTCCGTCGTCGTTCCACTTGATGACGCTGTGCGGTCTGATTACTACCGGCCGCTTACCCGCTACGTACTCAATCGAGCGTGTCTGTCACAGTAGGCCAGTGATGGGCATGTGATGGGTGCACCTCTTCCCCACTCGCATCACCCGCCCCTACATTGGGGAGTGAGCACGCAGCGACGAAGAGTCACCGGAAGGGGAAGCCGGTGGCCGTCGAGTGCGGAAGGTTCAGGTGTGTCATGGCTGCTGAGCAGAGGCCTCTGAGCGAGGTTCAGTTCCTTACCGTGGCGGAGGTCGCCTCGGTGATGCGAGTGTCGAAGATGACCGTGTACCGCTTGGTGCACAGCGGTCATCTGCCCGCGATCAGGGTGGGGCGGTCCTTCCGCGTCCCCGAGAACGCGGTTCACGAGTACCTCCGCGAGAGCTACGTGGGGGTGGAAACCGCCTGACGGCGATCCGCGGGGGGATCCTCAGGGCTCTTCTGGATCTCCCCCGGCACCCTCGATTACGACCTCAGCGCTCGGGCGGGTAGGCTGACCCCTCGTAGGTCGTATGGGCCCATGGCGCCCAGCACCGAGTGATGAGAAGTGAGCGAGGGTAGTCGTGGGCTCTGTTATCAAGAAGCGGCGCAAGCGGATGGCCAAGAAGAAGCACCGCAAGCTGCTCAAGCGCACGCGCGTTCAGCGTCGCAACAAGAAGTAGGCGACGCTCCAGGAGCGTGTTCTGTGGCCCCCCACCGCAACCGGTGGGGGGCCACACGCGTTTGGAGTTCACAGAAGCTCCCAGAAGCGCACGGGACCTTACGCAAGGCCCGTGCGTACGCACGCGTTTCACATGGCTTGGTCTGTTCGTACGCCTGTGGATGTCGTCACTTCGTGCATTGGGTGGTCATCACAGCGCAACATCCACCCGCTAAGTTGGCCGCACACGGGGAACACGGCAGGCTACGGGTTACCGGATGGGCTGGAAGGAAGGCGCAGATCTTGGGCAAGGTCGTGCTCGTGACCGGAGTGGCCCGCAGGCTTGGGGGCCGGTTCGTACGACGGATCCAGCGTGACCCGCAGGTGGACCGGGTCGTCGCCGTGGACGCGGTGCCCCCCGAGCACCACCTGGGTGGTGCCGACTTCATCCAGGCCGACATCCGGCAGCCCACCATCGCGCGCGTGCTCGCCGAGACGGGTGCCGACACGGTCGTCCACATGGATGTGAGCGCGACCGGGCTCGGCAGCGGAAGCCGGACGGCGATCAAGGAAACCAACGTCATCGGCACGATGCAGCTGCTCGGCGCCTGCCAGAAGTCGCCGACCGTGAAGCGGCTCGTCGTGAAGTCCAGTACGAACGTGTACGGGTCCGCGCCCCGTGACCCCGCGGTGTTCACCGAGACGACCCCGCCCAAGTCCCTGCCGAGCGGCGGCTTCGCCAAGGACACCGTCGAGGTCGAGGGGTATGTACGGGGCTTCGCGCGGCGGCGGCCGGATGTGGCCGTGTGTGTGCTGCGGTTCGCGAACATCCTGGGGCCCACGGCCGACACGCCGCTCGCGTCCTACTTCGCGCTGCCGGTCCTGCCGACCGTGTTCGGCTACGACCCGCGGCTGCAGTTCGTGCACGAGGACGACGTGATCGAGGTGCTGCGGATCGCCTCGCACGAGCCGGAGCGGGGCACCCTCAACAGCGGCACCTTCAACATCGCCGGCGACGGCGTCCTGCTGCTCTCCCAGTGCTCCAGGCGGCTCGGCCGGCCCACGGTGCCGCTGCTGCTGCCCGCGGTCACCTGGGCGGGCTCCCTGGTGCGTACGCTGGGCATGACGGACTTCTCGCCCGAACAGATCCGGCTGCTCACCCACGGCCGGGTCGTGGCGACGGACCAGATGCGTGAGACGCTCGGATTCAAGCCGAAGTACACGACCGCGGAGACCTTCGCGGACTTCGCGCGCAGCCACGGACCCGGGCTCCTGCCGCCGGAGGCCCTTGCGGGGGCCGTCGACCGGATCGCCGCGCTGTCCCTGCCGGGCAGCGGCCACCCCCCGACGCAGAGCGCCAACTGAGGAGCGCATCAACGATGGCGGATGCCAAGGTCATTCCGTTCGACGACGACCGGTCCCGTGGGAGTGCCGTACAGCGGCCGCCGCGCCGCCGGGGCGCGGGGAGCCGACGCAAGACCACCGAACCCGCGCTGGGCGGTGACGTCCAGCCCCTGCCCAGCAGGACGCGCACGCAGGATGATGTTCCTGTGACGCATGAGGAACAGCCGCCCCAGCGGCCGCAGCACGACGGCGGCCTGGAGCGGCGCGTCGCGAGCGGCCTGAGCTTCCTGCGGCGCCGCCTCACCGGCGACTACGAGGTCGACGACTTCGGCTACGACGAGGAGTTGACCGACCAGGTCCTGATGTCCCTGCTGCGGCCGGTGTACGAGAAGTACTTCCGGGTCGAGGTGAAGGGCATCGAGAACATCCCCTCGGAGGGCGGCGCGCTGATCGTCGCCAACCACTCCGGGACGCTCCCGCTGGACGGCCTGATGATGCAGGTCGCGGTTCACGACAACCATCCGGCAGACCGTCATCTGCGGCTGCTCGCGGCGGATCTCGTCTTCATGCTGCCGGTGGTCAACGAACTGGCCCGCAAGCTCGGCCACACCCTGGCCTGCGCGGAGGACGCCGAGCGGCTGCTGGGCCAGGGCGAGCTGGTCGGGGTCATGCCGGAGGGCTTCAAGGGCATCGGCAAGCCCTTCAGCGAGCGCTACAAGCTCCAGCGCTTCGGCCGCGGCGGCTTCGTCTCCACCGCCCTGCGCCACGGCACGCCGATCATCCCGTGCTCGATCGTCGGGGCGGAGGAGATCTACCCCATGATCGGCAACGCGAAGACCCTGGCGCGTCTGCTGGGCTTCCCGTACTTCCCGCTGACGCCGACGTTTCCGTGGCTGGGGCCGCTGGGTGCGGTGCCGTTGCCGACGAAGTGGACGATCCAGTTCGGCGAGCCGATCCCGACGGACGGCTATCCGCCGGAGGCGGCGGAGGACCCGATGCTGATGTTCAACCTGACGGACCAGGTGAGGGAGCAGATCCAGCACACGCTCTACAAGTTGCTGGTGCAGCGGCGGTCGGTGTTCTTCTGAGGTCTCCCACGACGACGGGGGCGCCCCCTGGAGAGGGGCGCCCCCGTTGCCGTACGGGCGGGCTACTGGTTTGTTTCGTTGCCTTCGATGCCGAGGCCGGGGAGCAGGCCTGGGAGCAGGGGTGGGATCGTCACGTCCGGCTCGGCGGACGGGGACTTGGTGGACGACGGGGAGGCGCTGCCGGTTTCCTTGGGGGGCTCGAGCAGGCCGCCGGTGCTGCCTCCGAGCAGGCCCTCGCCGGTGGCGCCGGTCGACTGGCTGGGGCTGCTGGAGTGGCTGTGCTTGGAGGAGCCGCTGCCGGATGCTGTCGATGTCCTGCCGGAGCCGGGTGTGCCCTTGGACGCCGGGCCCGAGCCGTGGTGCTTGCCGTGGCCGCCGCCGTGGGTCGCGGACGGGGGCAGCAGGGACTGCAGCGGGGCGACCTCTTGGTCTATGGCGGCGAACACCGACGACACCTGGTTGCTGACGTCCCCGAGCTGGACCGGGAGTTTCTGGCGCAGGGCGCCCCAGACCTCGCGGTGCTGGCGGGAGAAGGCGGACAGGGCCTGGATGGGGCCGAGGGACCCGGGGTCCCGCTCGTACGCCTCGTGCAGCAGCCGGTGGCCCTCGGACGCGTCCCGCGTCATGCCCGCCAGGGTGCGGCGGATCTCGCCGACGGACTCGTGATCGAGGTGGCCGCCGCCGCGGCCGCGCTCCATCAGGCGGCGGGCCTCGGCCAGCCGGGTGGAGGCCTGATCGAGGTAGGCCACTCCGCGCTCGTCGTCCCCCTGGGAGAGGTAGTTGAGCTTGAAGTCCTCGATGCCGCGTTTGAGTCCGTAGAGTGAGTCGCCGGGCAGGGCGTCCGAGCTGGCGGCGGCGACTCCGCCGAAGGCGCCCGCCGCGACTCCGACGCTGAGCCCGCCCGCGGCCAGGCCCTTGGTCAGCCGTGACCGTGGTCGCAGCTTGCCCAGTGGGCTCGCCCGGTGCGCGCCGCGGGAGCGCTGTTCGGGTACCGCGGTGTCCGCCGCCTCGCCGTCGGCGCCCGCCTGCACCATGGCCTCGAACGCGGCCACCAGTTGTGCTCGTTGGACGACCTTGACCTCGGGGTCCAGCTCCGGTCTGGGCAGCTCGCCGAGACACTCCGCGAGGGCCAACAGGCGGCCCTGCTCGGTCTGTTCCGCAGCAGCCGGGGCCGGGGCCGGTCCTTCGGACTGCTCGGCCGCCGTGCCCTGGTCCGGCTGCTCCTCCAGGGCCTGGGCGAAGGCGTTCGCCCGCCGGTGTGCCGATACGTTCGCGATCACTGGCGGCACCTCCTCTCGTGATGACGGTCGACTCCCCAGGGGGTCCTGAGGGTTGCACGCTCTGACCACATCCACACGATCGAGTGATCGGAGACGGCCAGGGAGTGACCACAGGGAGCCTGCATCCCGCACAACGAGCGTCTCGGCACTTGGGTTACGGACGACGGATGATCGGATGGGGAAGTCAACGGACTTTCACTGACAGCTAGTTGGGTATCACTGAGCGTGTACCGGTGTGTTCGGTCAGGTCCGGCGCGGGGCGTTCCGTCAGCGGGCGTCGTCCGGGAGGAGGCGGGCCAGAGTGCGTACGGCTCGGTACTGGAGGGTCTTGATGGCGCCCTCGTTCTTGCCCATCACGCGGGCGGTCTCGGCGACGGAGAGGCCCTGGAGGAAGCGGAGCGTCACGCACTCCTGCTGCTGGGGGTTGAGGCGTCGTACGGCGTCGAGCAGGGCGGCGTTGGAGAGGGACTCCAGGACGGAGTCCTCGGGGGAGCGCTCGACCTCGTTGGCGTCGAGCATCTCGCCGGTGGTCACCTCGAGGCGGAAGCGGCTCGACTTGAAGTGGTCGGCGACGAGGTTGCGGGCGATGGTGACCAGCCAGGCGCCGAAGTCGCGGCCCTGCCAGGTGAAGGTGCCGATGCGGCGCAGGGCGCGCAGGAACGTCTCGCTGGTGAGGTCCTCGGCGGTGGCTTTGCCGCCGACGCGGTAGTAGATGTACCGGTACACGGTGTCGCTGTACTGGTCGTAGAGGCGGCCGAAGGCGTCGGCCTCGCCGGCCTGGGCGCGTTCGACGAGGTCCATCATCCGGGCGCTGTCGCTGTCCGCGGCCGGGCGGCGGGTGGTGGTGGCGCCGGCGGCGCGGCTGCGTCTGCCGACGGCGGCGGTGCTGCCGTCGGCGAGGGCGTAGCACGGGCCGACGGGGGTGCTGGCTACGGCTAGGGCGGGGACGGCGTACGCGGTGGGGACGAAGCCGCGCAACAGGTTGTGGACCGTTGCGCGCAGCGTAGCCAGGCCCGAGGCGTCAACCCCGACGTGTGGGTACACGGGACTCCCAGAGGCAGAGCTTCCATCACGTGCAGTGCGGGACCTTTCACCCGTCGTAGCGACGGAGGGGTACCGGTTTGCGTCTGAGGAGAATAACGCTTCGTGCAGGCGCTGCTACACCCAGTTGCTCAAATCATCGATTACGTCGCTTCTGTAACCGATTGGCGGCCTATCAAGTGTCGTAGCGTGACTGGTTGTTGATCGATATGGGTCGTGTTTCGAGTGGGAACGGGGCGTGTTGTGGCCGTGTGCAGCCAATGGGACTGGACAGGGGGTGTGGGGGTAGGTCGTGGGGATTGGCGTGTTCGGGGCGGGGCTGGTTGCGGAGTGATCAGGTGTGGTGCGGAGTTGATGTTTTCTCGCCCCCGCTGTCCCTACCCCGTCCCGTCCCCAGGGGCTCCGCCCCTTCGACCCCGCCAGGGGCTCGCCCCTGAACCCCGGTGGGGAGCCGGGTGTTCGCGTACTTCCCCGACGACTGACTTGCCGCGCAGGGTGTTTGCTGCATACCCGCAGGAGCAGTGGGTGCCGTAAAGAGCAGCCGTCACCGCCCTCGGGGTGGCCTGTAGCGCAGCGTGCTCTGCTCTCGGGGCGGGCTTGCAGCGCAGCGGTGAAGCGGCCCCGGGCGGTCGCGTTGCGTGATGGCGGCGACTCGCCCGGGACGGCCGAGTCGGGTCAGCGGCGGCGTTTGTGGAGGGCGATCGCCGCTGCTGTGCCGCCGGCTACCGCTCCTACGCCTGCCGCTGCGGGGATGCCCACCTTGGCTGCCTTGCGGCCGGTGCGGTAGTCGCGCAGGCGCCAGTCGAGCTTGCGGGCGTGTTTGCGGAGCTTGGTGTCGGGGTTGATCGCGTAGGGATGGCCGACCAGCGACAGCATGGGGATGTCGTTGTGGGAGTCGCTGTACGCGGCGCAGCGGGAGAGGTCGAGGCCTTCGGCGGCGGCGAGGGCGCGGACCGCTTCCGCCTTCGCGGGGCCGTGCAGGGGTTCGCCGACCAGTTTGCCGGTGTAGACGCCGTCGACGGACTCGGCCACCGTGCCCAGCGCGCCGGTGAGGCCGAGGCGGCGGGCGATCACCGTGGCGATCTCGACCGGGGCCGCGGTGACCAGCCACACCTTCTGGCCCGCGTCCAGGTGGGCCTGGGCGAGTGCGCGCGTACCGGGCCAGATGCGCTCGGCCATGTACTCGTCGTAGATCTCCTCGCCGATGGACTGGAGTTCCGCGACGCGGTGGCCCTTCACGATGGACAGGGCCGAGTCGCGGGCCTCCTGCATGTGCTCCGGGTCCTCGACGCCGGCCAGCCGGAACCACGCCTGCTGCCAGGCGAACTTGGCGAGGTCGCGGGTCTCGAAGAACTTGCGCTTGTACAGGCCCCGCCCGAAGTGGAAGAGGGCAGCACCTTGCATCACGGTGTTGTCGAGGTCGAAGAAGGCTGCGGCCTTGTCGTCGCCGAGCACCGGGAACTCCGGTTCCTCGGGGGGGACGTCCTGCGAGGACTTGCGCGCAGCCTCTGCCGAGGCCTCGCCTGCCAACACGCTCCGCGCCGTGGCGGAGCGCCTACGGGGAGTGAGCCATCCGAGAGCGGCCATGCCCGTGAGCATAGCCAGTTTGTTCGGTGCCTCCAGACGCGACAGGTTTGGAGGTTGTGAACTCTCCGCGACCGCGTCGTTAAAGAACTCATCCGATCCGCCCGTTCCTTGGCGTTTTCATGAGTGTGCCGCCGCCGTGCGCTCGCGCGAGAATGGCTGACATGAGTCCCCTCTTCCGTCGTAAGCCCCAGGACGTCGCGAGCCGGAGCGTCACTCTCATCCGTAAGCCCGGGTGTCATCTGTGTGATGACGCACAGCTTGTGGTGGAGAAGGTGTGTGGGGAGGTGGGGGTGGCGTGGGAGGCGAAGGACATCTCCCTGGACCAGCAGCTTCACGACCAGTATTGGGAGCAGATTCCCGTGGTTCTCGTCGACGGCCGGCAGCACACCTTCTGGCGTGTGGACGAGCAGCGGTTGCGCAAGGCACTGACTGAGTAGTCCAAGTCGTCCGGAACCTCGCTTAGGATCGACGGCGACTGGTCTCGGGGGCGGGGATCGTAAGAGGAGAGTGTGCGGTTTTGCCCCCACGAGATGAGAAGCGGTGGTGCTTGTGCGCCGGTTCCGCATCAGTGCGCCGGGGGCGCGTGACCCCGGTCACGTTGGCCGGGCAAATCGGACACCATCTTTGTGCACGCGTTCACAAAGACATAGCCTGCTGTCGACGGGGCGGTCTGGGTACGTGTGACCGCCTGCAGCCCCGCTCTACCCGCAGGAGCACCGTGGCAACTGGCCGAACTCACCGACCGGCGACCCGTAGCCGAGGGATTCCCGAGGCCACCGTCGCCAGGCTTCCGCTGTACCTCCGCGCCCTGACCGCACTGTCGGAGCGCTCGGTACCCACGGTCTCCTCCGAGGAGCTCGCGGCCGCGGCGGGGGTCAACTCCGCCAAGCTGCGCAAGGACTTCTCCTACCTGGGCTCGTACGGAACGCGCGGTGTCGGCTACGACGTCGAGTATCTCGTCTACCAGATCTCGCGTGAGCTCGGGCTCACCCAGGACTGGCCGGTTGTGATCGTCGGTATCGGTAACCTCGGCGCCGCTCTCGCCAACTACGGCGGGTTCGCCTCCCGTGGTTTCCGGGTCGCGGCCCTCATAGACGCCGATCCGGCGATGGCGGGCAAGCCCGTCGCGGGGATCCCCGTGCAGCACACCGATGACCTGGAAAAGATCATCGAGGACAACGGGGTGTCCATCGGCGTCATCGCCACCCCCGCAGGCGCCGCCCAGCAGGTCTGCGACCGGCTCGTGGCCGCCGGGGTCACCTCCATTCTGAACTTCGCGCCGACCGTGCTGTCCGTCCCGGACGGCGTGGACGTGCGGAAGGTGGATCTGTCGATCGAGCTGCAGATCCTCGCCTTCCACGAGCAGCGCAAGGCCGGCGAGGAGGCCGAGGCCGCGGGTCCCGACGGCTCGGGGCCCGTCGCCGCAGCCCGCCAGGAGTCCGCCGAGCAGGGGCCCGACGGGGACGTACCCGCCGTGATGCCGGCATGAGTCTCCTCGTCGTCGGGCTGAGTCACCGCAGCGCCCCGGTCAGCGTCCTGGAACGGGCCGCGCTGACCGCGGACGCCCAGGTCAAGCTGGTGCAGGACACGGTCGCCGCGGAGCCCGCCACCGAGGCCGCGGTGCTCGCGACCTGCAACCGCATCGAGCTGTACGCCGACGTCGACAAGTTCCACGCCGGTGTCGCCGAGCTGTCCACGCTGCTCGCTCAGCACAGCGGGGTCGGACTGGACGAGCTCACGCCCTATCTGTACGTCCACTACGAGGACCGGGCCGTTCACCATCTGTTCTCGGTGGCGTGCGGGCTCGACTCCATGGTCGTGGGGGAAGGGCAGATCCTCGGGCAGATCAAGGACTCGCTGGCCAGGGCGCAGGATCTGCACAGCGCCGGACGACTGCTGAACGATCTGTTCCAGCAGGCGCTGCGGGTCGGCAAGCGTGCGCACTCCGAGACCGGGATCGACCGGGCCGGGCAGTCGCTGGTCACCTTCGGGCTGGAGCAGCTGGCGGCCGGTGCGGATGTGCAGGCGTGGGCCCGGGGGAAGAAGGCACTGGTCATCGGGGCGGGGTCGATGTCCTCGCTGGCCGCTGCGACGCTGGCTCGGGCCGGGGTCGGTGAGATCGTGATCGCCAACCGGACGGGGGAGCGGGCCGAGCGGCTCGCCGAGATCTTGAACGAGGGCTCCGACCAGGGGGTCCTGGCTCGTGCCGTGCCGATGGGTGCGGTGTCGGGTGAGCTGACACGTGCCGATGTTGTGGTCTCTTGTACCGGGGCCACTGGGCTTGTGCTGTCCGCCGGGGCGGTTGCTACGGCGGTGCAGGACCGTGTGGTTGACCAGGTGCCGGATGCTGCTGCCGGCCGGGGGGCGGTCGCGCAACCCGGCGGGGGCGGGGTGCCGCCCGCGCCCACCCGTGCCGCCCTGGGCGGCACGATTGCCCGCGGACTTGCGACGGAAGCCGATGCCCGCGGCTTGGCGGAGCCCGAGGATGGGTGTCCGCTTGATCTTCCCGCTGTGCAGCAAGGGTTCTCCGTCATGGGGGAGGCTGCCGTTGCCGGGATGGATGCGGCGACCCTGGAGCAACATGCCGTCTGGGTGGACAACGGGGACGTCGACCGTCGTGAGGCGGCCCGGCGGGGGCCCGAGGCCGATGCCGAGCTGATCACCGCGCTGGCCGCCACCGTGGCCACGGTCGGGCGGATTCCGGAGCGCCGTAAGGCCGAGCCGGTCGTCGAGGCTCCGCGGCCCGCGCCCGTGCTGTTCCTTCTCGACCTCGCGATGCCCCGTGACATCGACGCGGCCGTGCACCGGCTGGCCGGGGTGCGGCTGGTCGACATCGAGTCGCTCGCCGAGGCCTCCGCGGACGCTCCGATGGCGGCCGACGTCGACCAGGTCCGCCGTATCGTCGCGGACGAGGTCGCGGCCTTCGGGGCGGCGCTCAGGGCCGCGCACATCACCCCCACCGTCGTGGCCCTGCGGACCATGGCCGCCGATGTCGTCGCGAACGAGATCGCGCGGCTCGAGGGGCGGCTGCCCGGGCTCGACGACAAGCACCGCAGCGAGATCACCCAGACCGTCAAGCGCGTCGTCGACAAGCTTCTGCACGCGCCGACCGTACGAGTCAAGCAGCTCGCGGCCGAACCGGGCGGAGCAGGGTACGCGGATGCCCTGAGGACCCTGTTCGACCTCGACCAGGAAGCGGTGGCCGCCGTCTCCCGGGCCGAGGGCGCCGACGATGAACCTGAGAACAGCAAGAACCGAGGGCCGGCATGAGTAGCAAGGCATGGAGACTGGGGACGAGGCGAAGCAGACTCGCCATGGCCCAGTCCGGGCAGGTGGCGGACGCCGTGAGCCAGGTGACCGGACGGCCCGTCGAGCTCGTCGAGATCACCACCTACGGCGACACCTCCCGCGAGCACCTCGCGCAGATCGGCGGCACGGGCGTGTTCGTCACGGCGCTGCGCGACGCGCTGCTGCGGGGTGAGGTCGACTTCGCGGTTCATTCGCTCAAGGACCTGCCCACCGCGCAGCCCGAGGAGCTGGCGCTCGCCGCGGTCCCGCGGCGCGAGGACCCGCGCGACGTGATCGTCGCTCGGGACGCGCTGAAGTTCACCGACCTGCCGCGCGGGGCGCGCATCGGTACGGGTTCGCCGCGTCGCACGGCGCAGCTGAACGCGTACGCGCGCAGCCACGGGCTGGACATCGAGACGGTCCCGATACGGGGGAACGTGGATACCCGGATCGGGTACGTGCGGGACGGTGAGCTGGACGCCGTCGTCCTCGCCGCCGCCGGACTCAACCGGATAGGCCGTAGCGATGAAGTGACCGACTTCCTGTCGGTCGACACCGTTCTGCCCGCCCCCGGCCAGGGGGCACTGGCGATCGAGTGCGCCGCGGACAACGCGGAGCTGATCGCCGCGCTCGGAGAACTCGACGACCCCTTCACCCGGGTCGCCGTGACCGCCGAGCGGTCACTGCTCGCCGCCCTGGAGGCCGGCTGCAGCGCCCCTGTGGGCGCACTGGCCGACCTTCTGGCCGACGGGCAGATTGTCAAGGAAATGCGCCTGCGGGGCGTCGTCGGTACCCCCGACGGCTCCCGCACGGTGCAGCTGTCCACCACCGGTCCCGTGCCCGAGACGTACGACCAAGCAATGGCGCTCGGCCGTGAACTCGCTGCCGAGATGCTTGCCCAGGGCGCGGCCGGTCTGATGGGGGAGCGAGCACATTGAGCCCCACCACCCTTCCCGCCGGCCTTGAACACGGGCACGTCACCTTCCTCGGTGCCGGACCCGGGGATCCGGGACTGCTGACTCTGCGCGCCGTGGAGGCGCTGGCGAACGCGGACGTCCTCGTCGCCGAGCACGACGTGCTCGACGTGGTGCGTCAGCACGCCAGACAAGGCGTCGCCGAGGTGCACACGGACGGGGGTCCTTCCTCGGACCCGCTTCCGGGCACGGGCACACCTCAGCTCGCGGTTGTTGACAGCTCGTCAACAACCGCTGGGGTCCCCGCGGTACGGGATGCCGCACATCTTGTCATGGAGGCCACGCGGGGCGGCAGGCGGGTCGTCCGTGCGGTGTCCGGGGACCCGGGACTCGATGCGTACGCCGCCGAGGAGATGCTCGCCTGCGCCGCCGCGGGCGTGCCCTTCGAGGTCGTGCCCGGTGTCGCCGCCGCCGTCGGCGTGCCCGCGTACGCCGGTGTTCCGCTGCGCGACGCCCAGGGCGCGGACGTGCGGTTCGTGGACGCCCGTACCGCCTCGGACCGGTGCTGGACGGAAGTGGGTGTCTCCGACGGGACGGTGGTCGTGTCGACGACCCTCGACTCCGTGGGCGCGGCCGCGGGCGAGCTGGTGTCGGCCGGCCGTAAGCCGGACACGCCGATCACCGTGACGGTGGCGGGGACGACCACGCGTCAGCGGACCTGGACGGCGACGCTGGGGAGCATCGCCCAGGTGCTGAAGCAGGCCAAGGTGCTGCCCTCGCCCGAGGGCGGGCGGCCGGTGATAGCCGTGGTCGGTGAGCGTTCCGCCGCCGCCCAGCGCGACCGGCTGTCGTGGTTCGAGTCCAAGCCGCTGTTCGGCTGGAAGGTTCTCGTGCCGCGTACGAAGGAGCAGGCGGCCTCGCTCTCCGACCAACTGCGGTCCTACGGGGCCGTACCGCACGAGGTGCCGACCATCGCTGTCGAGCCGCCGCGCACGCCCCAGCAGATGGAGCGGGCCGTGAAGGGGCTTGTCACCGGGCGGTACGAGTGGATCGCGTTCACCTCGGTCAACGCGGTGAAGGCGGTCCGGGAGAAGTTCGAGGAGTACGGGCTCGATGCCCGGGCGTTCGCGGGGATCAAGGTCGCCGCGGTGGGGGAGCAGACCGCGAAGGCGCTGGTCGCCTTCGGTGTGAAGCCGGATCTGGTGCCGAGCGGGGAGCAGTCCGCTGCGGGACTGCTGGAGGACTGGCCGCCGTACGACCCTGTTTTCGATCCGATCGACCGGGTGTTCCTGCCGCGGGCCGACATCGCCACGGAGACCCTGGTCGCCGGGCTGATCGAGCTCGGGTGGGAGGTCGACGACGTCACGGCCTACCGCACCGTGCGGGCATCGCCGCCGCCGGCCGAGACGCGGGAGGCGATCAAGGGAGGTGGGTTCGATGCGGTGCTGTTCACTTCGTCGTCCACCGTGCGGAACCTGGTGGGGATTGCCGGGAAGCCGCACAACGTGACCGTGATCGCGTGTATCGGGCCGGCCACCGCCAAGACCGCTGAGGAGCATGGGCTGCGGGTGGATGTGATGGCTCCGGAGCCGTCCGTGCACAAGTTGGCTGAGGCGCTTGCGGACTTCGGGCTGCGGCGGCGTGCTGCCGCGCTGGAGGCCGGGGATGCGGTTACTCGGCCGAGTGAGCGGCGGCCGGGGGCTCGGCGTCGTCGTACGACCTGAGGTGTGTGGGGGTGCGCGGCCCTGGGGGCTGCGCCCCCAGACCCCATCGGCCCCAAAGCCTCGTCCTCAAACGCCGGACGGGCTGATAGGTGCCTCTCAGGCCGGTTCAGAGGTCACCGTGTGGCCGAAGCGCAGCAAGTTGGCCGGGTCGTAGACCGACTTCGTCCTGCTCAGGCGGTCGTAGACCTCCTGCGTCCAGGCGCGGGCCCGGTCCTTCTCGTCGCCCGGGCGGCCGTGGAGGTTGACCATCGTGTGGCCGGTGCTCCACGGGGACATGGTGTGGTGGAGGGCCGTGGTGGCTGATTCCACGACGGCTGCGGTGTCCGGGTCGGGCAGGACGCCGACCGTTTCCAGGAGGTAGCTGGCGTCGCGGGCGCAGATGGCGTCCTCGACGGGGGCCGGACGGGCGAGTTCGCCGCCCATGTGGCGGAGTTCGATCAGCAGCAGCGGGAGGTCCGGGACGGCCGGGCCCGCCCGGTCCAGGAAAGCCGTCTGCGCGTCCGGGGGCAGCGCCCTGAGCAGGGTGCAGGCCTCTCGGGCGGGGAGCGGGTCGTGCGGGTCCAGGTAGATGCGGTCCATGGCGGCGTACGGCATGTCCTCCACCGTGTCGATGACGACGGGCGCGGCCGCGCGGACGCGGGTCAGGAGGCTCTCGCCCTCCTGCGGATCGCCGGTCCAGGCGAGGGCGACGCGGGCCCAGAAGCCGCCGCGCAGGGGCTCGGGGATCTGCGGGATCGGCGGCAGACGCAGGATCGTGTACGCGCTGCACATCTCGGTGGGCAGGGTGGTCGTCCAGTCGGTCCAGGTGCGCAGGACCGCCTCCGCGTGTTCGCCCGGGAAGTAGATGCCGCCGCCGAGGACCGAGGGCAGCGGGAGCAGTTCGAAGGTCAGCTCGGTGACCACCCCCACGTTGCCCTTGCCGCCGCGCAGGGCCCAGAAGAGGTCCGGTTCGGTGTCGGCGGTCACCGTGCGCAGGGTCGCGTCCGGGGTGACGACCTGGACGGAGCGGACCCGGTCGGCCGCGTAGCCGTAGGCCCGGCCGAGGACGGGCAGACCGCCGCCCAGGGTGTAGCCGACGACGCCCGCGTCCGAGGACGACCCGTTGAGCGGGGCGAGGCCGTGGGGGGCGGCCGCCGCCAGGACGTCGCGCCACCTCGCGCCCGCGGCGACCGTCGCGGTGCGTTCGGCCGGGTCGATCGTCACGTCGTTCATGCGGGTGGTGCTGATGAGCAGGCCGCCGTCGATCGGGAAGTTCGCGCCGTGGCCGGTGGCCTGGACCGCCACCGGCGTCCTGGTGGCCGCGGCCCAGCGCATCGCCGTCACGATGTCGTCGACGCCCGCCGCTCCGACCACGATGTCGGGATGGTGGAAGGCCGCCAGATTGAAGCCGGTGACCTCCGCCACATAGGCGTCGTCACCGGGCCGCAAAACCGGGCCGTGGATCTCGGACAGCGCGAACAGGTCCGGGGCCTGGTGCGGGGTGTGGTGGGTGGCGGTCATCTCGTCCTCCTCCTTCGCGCAGGCAGCAGCCGTGCGCGGCGAGGGGACGGGGGCCCGGTCCTTGCTCCTTGCTGCCTTCTCAGGATGGACCCGGCGGATGCGGGGTGCATCACGGGGTGCGAGCGGCTGCGCAGGCCCGACATACCGTCGGCAAAGGTGCCTGTGGGCCGGGCGTAGCGTAGGTGGCATGACGAAGTACGGATCCTTCCCCGGCACGCGGCCGCGGCGGCTGCGGACCACCCCCGTCATGCGGCGCATGGTCGCCGAGACCCGGCTGCACCCGGCGGACTTCATCCTCCCCGCCTTCGTGCGCGAGGGCGTCTCCGAGCCCGTGCCGATCTCCGCCATGCCCGGTGTCGTCCAGCACACGCGCGACAGCCTGAAGAAGGCCGCCGCCGAGGCGGTGGCCGCCGGAATCTCCGGGATCATGCTGTTCGGCGTGCCGGAGGAGGAGAAGAAGGACGCCCTCGGCACGCCCGGCACCGACCCGGACGGGATTCTGCAGGTCGCGATCCGCGATGTGCGGGCCGAGGTCGGGGACGACCTCCTGGTCATGTCCGATCTCTGTCTCGACGAGACGACCGATCACGGGCACTGCGGTGTGCTGGACGCCGAGGGGCGCGTCGACAATGACGCCACGCTCGAGCGGTACGCCGAGATGGCGCAGGTCCAGGCCGACGCGGGCGCCCATGTGGTGGGGCCCAGCGGGATGATGGACGGGCAGATCGGGGTCATCCGGGACGCGCTCGACCAGATCGGGCGGGAGGACGTCGCGATCCTCGCGTACACGGTGAAGTACGCCTCCGCGTTCTACGGGCCGTTCCGGGAGGCCGTCGGCTCCTCCCTGAAGGGGGACCGGAAGACCTACCAGCAGGATCCCGCCAATGTGCGGGAGGCCCTGCGGGAGTTGGCGCTCGACCTCGAAGAGGGCGCCGACATGGTGATGGTGAAGCCGGCCGGACCGTTCCTCGACATCCTCGCGCGGGTCGCGGACGCGGTGGACGTGCCGGTCGCCGCCTACCAGATCTCCGGCGAGTACTCGATGATCGAGGCCGCCGCCGAGAAGGGCTGGATCGACCGCGACCGGGCGATCCTGGAGACCCTGACCGGCATCAAGCGGGCGGGCGCGCAGAACATCCTCACGTACTGGGCGACCGAAGTGGCGGAAAAGTTGCGCTGATTCGCGCTACGGATGGGGATACGTCAGGCCTCGAATCGGCCACTGGCCGGCATCGGAATGCACTCGGTTCGGCAACGGAAGCAACTCGGATCCGTGAACCGAAGCCTCCTGTCCTGCGGTTGCCCGCCGTTCCCCGTGATCAGCGGCGGGTCCGGGGCCGATTCGCGGTAGATCTGTCTGAAAAGCGCTCAACCCTTGTGCCGTACACACCGAATTGACGAGTTCTCGTCAGTGTCCTTACCTTCTCGCCTGGCCTGATCCGTTCCGGATGGTCCGAACGTCGATCCCTGGGGGACACACATGAGCTGGTTCATCGAGGCGCTGAAGAAGTACGCGGTGTTCAGCGGGCGCGCGCGCCGCAAGGAGTACTGGATGTTCGTTCTGTTCACGGCGATCATCTACGCCGTCCTGCTCGGCGTCGGCCTCGCGATCAAGGCGCCGTACATCGCGATCGTCTTCTACGTCGCGATCCTGCTGCCCAGCCTGGCCGTCGGCGTCCGCCGGCTGCACGACACCGGCCGCTCCGGCTGGTGGCTCCTGTTCGGGATCGTCCCGATCGTCGGCGGTATCACCCTGCTGGTCTTCAGCTGCTCCGACAGCCAGCCGGGCGAGAACAAGTACGGCCCGAACCCGAAGGAAGCGGCTCTGGCCCACGCCTGATCCTGTGAGCGTCGAGGCCGTCCGGTCCATGACCGGGCGGCCTTTTCGCATGCAGTACGGCGGGAGCGCGCAGGGAGTGGTTCGTCGCCGGGCCCTCGTCCTTGAGGCCCTTCCCGTCCCTGCACCCCGTCAGCGCGAACGCGGCGAGTACCAGGGCGGTGGCGGCGAAGAGTCGGGGGCGACGGGCTCGGGCGGGCATGGTGGTACGTGCCTTCCGTGGGCGGTGGGCTGGGAGATTCCAGCCTGAGCGGTGATCGCCTTCGCACGCCACACTCTGCCGACGATTCGGGACGCCGAAGCCAGGGGATGGCCTCTGACCTGCGGGGATGTGGCGTCCCAAGGGTTCGGTACGGGACGCTTCGAGGGGCCGTCCGTATCGCGGAAACCTGCTTGTAGAGGGCACGTACATCCCTAGGCTGCGGTCACGAGCCGCCGTCACCGCAGCCGAAGGAGCCGCGCCATGACCGTCGCACCCGCCTTTGCCCCCGTCCCGCCGCTCGCCGCGCGGGCCCGGTCGATCGGCGGTTCGCCGGTACGGGACATCCTTGCCGTCACCGCCCGGCCCGAAGTGATCAACTTCGCGGGCGGGCTGCCGGCGCCACAGCTGTTCGACGCGCAGGGGGTCGCGGAGGCCTTCGGTTCGGTGCTCGCCCAGGCGTCCGCGCAGGCCTTGCAGTACTCCACGACGGAGGGCGAGCCGGCGCTGCGGGACGCGCTCGCCGCCCGGACGACGGCCCGCGGGCTGCCCACGGACGCCGACGACATCCTGGTCACCACCGGCTCGCAGCAGGCGCTGTCCCTGCTGGCCACGGCGCTGCTGGAGCCCGGGGACACCGTCCTCGTCGAAAGCCCCTGTTATCTCGCGGCACTTCAGGTGTTCGCGTTCGCGGGCGCGCGGGTGGTGGCCGTGCCCGGCGACGACGACGGTGTCGTCCCCGACGCGCTGGAGGAACTGGTGGTGCGGGAGCGGCCCAAGCTGCTGTACACCGTGCCGACGTTCCAGAACCCGACCGGGCGCACCATGCCGGCCGACCGCCGGGCCGCCGTCGCGGCCGTGGCCGCCCGCCGGGGGCTGTGGATCGTCGAGGACGACCCCTACGGCGAACTCCGCTTCGAGGGCGAGCGGGTGCCGTGGATCGCCTCGTACGAGGAGGCGGCGGACCGGACCGTGCTGCTCGGCTCGTTCTCCAAGGTCATGGCGCCGGGCCTCAGGCTCGGCTGGCTGCGGGCGCCCGGGGAACTGAGGCGCGCCTGTGTCGTCGCCAAGCAGGCCGCCGACCTGCACACGCCGACCCTCAACCAGCTGGCGGCGGCACGGTATCTGGCGGACCGTGACCTGGACGCCCATGTGGCGCGGGTCGCGGGTGTCTACCGCGAGCGCCGTGACGCCATGCTCGCAGGGCTGCCCGAGGCGCTTCCCGAGGGCTCGGCCTGGGCCCGGCCCGAGGGCGGCATGTTCCTCTGGGCCCGTCTCCCGGAGCCGTACGACACCACCGCGCTGCTGCCGCGGGTGGTGCGGCACGACGTGGCGTACGTCCCCGGCGCACCCTTCTACGCCGGTGACCCCGACCGCTCGACGCTGCGGCTGTGCTTTGTGACGCAGACGCCGGAGGAGATCCGCGAGGGGCTCAGGAGGCTGGGGGAGGGGCTGCGGGGCCAGGCCCTCCCGTTTGGATCACGCCCGTAACGCGGCTGGGAATGTGACGTTATCGAGGACGGCAGAAACGTCACATTTCGTACACGGAGGTCTCCAATGGTTCTCGCTGCTCTGCTCACCGGTGTGGCTCTCCTCCTTCACCACGCTCTCGGCGTCTGAAGACAGCCCTCACGCCGCGGCCGGTACCGGTGCGCCCACCACCGGACCCGGCCGCGGCGGACGGTCAGTCCCACCAGAAGTGCCAGGCCGGCTGGTCGAGGAGCTGCTGTTCGGCGTATGCGGCCAGGGTGGTGTCCGCGCCCTGCAGGAAGTTGTCCGGACAGAACGCGAAGTGCTCGGCGGCTACGGCCTCCGCCTCGGCGAGAGTGGTGGGCGGCGCTGCGACCGACACCGTCAGCTGGTCGAAGCCGAGCGCCACGACCCGTATGCCGAAGCGGTCCTCCCAGGAGCGGAGTACTGCGCAGAGCCGGGCCACGTCGTTCTCGTGGTTCGCGGGGCCCATCCAGCCGATCGCCGCGGGTATGTCGGCGCTGCGGCGGGCGGGGACCAGGGCGAGGCGGGGGTCCTTGAGGGGACCGCCGCCCTCGAGGAGGGAGTCTGCGACGGCGGAGGCGACGGACTCCGGATCCGCGTCGGCGGCCACGGGCCGTGCGGCGGCCGGGCCGGGCCAGTCGGCGCCGTCCTGCGCGCACTCGTACCAGAGTTCCTCCAGCACCTCCTCGGCGTCGTGATCCCCCGGGTAGGACATCTCGCCCGGTACCAACTCCCATTCCTCCGGCCCGCCGTGACCGGCACCGACATCGAGGACCACCGGGAGCAGCCCGGCCGCCGGTGCCGACTGCTGGAGCGCGGCCAGGGCACCGGGCACCGCCCGGCCGTCGGCCAGCCACAGCAACGGCTCGTGCCACGGCCCGTCGTCGGTCGCGTCGACCAGTGCGCCCGGCGGGAGCCCGAGGCCGAGGGACGCGAGACGCGGGAGGGGGTTGGGAAGAGTCGCCATGTCAGTGACTGTAGGCGGCCCCACTGACAATCCCCCCGGCGGCCGTCACCGCGAAACGGACGTGAAGCACTCCTCCCCGCGGCCCTTCGCCGGACGGAAACAGGTGCGGATGACGGTTCCGGGCCCGGTCACCGTCATCGGGGTGTAGACGAACTTGTCCGCGTCGACGGTGTTCTCGACCTCGGCGCCGCGGACCCGGCCGCCCGCCGTCACCTCGAGCCGGTCGCCGATCCGGGTGCCCCACATCCGGGCCCAGCTCGTCCCGCATTCCTTGCTGTGGCGCACTTCCAGCCAGGCGCCGGTGGCCGTGTGACGTGTGGCGAGGGTGTCCGGTGTGGCGGCGCAGAACATGGCCATCGGGCTCTTGCCCTCGCAGGACGAAGCCCGGCAGTGCGGACCGGGAGTGGAGGTGGTCGCGGCGGTCGGCCGGGGTTCGTGGCTCTGGCGGGGCAGCAGGAGCAGCGCGGCCGCGACGCCACCGGCGGCCACCGCACACACCGACGCGAGCACCGCCACGGTTGCCGCTCTGCGGTGGCCACCGCCCTTGTTGGCCTCCACCGGATCCGGAGGCGGCACGGGATCAGCGACCGGCGACGACGCCCGCCCCGTCGGCGTCGCCCGATCCGCCTGTGTCGCCCGCCCGCTCCACTCCGACTCCGCGATCTCCCACAGCGCAAGACACCGGCCCTCCGGTTCCCCGGCCAGCCGGCACAGCTCCTGCACCGCCGTGCGCGGCGGCAGTGTCCTGCCGTTGAGGTAGCGCTCCCAGGACGACTTGCTGAACGCCGTCTTCGCCGCGAGAGCCGCCAGGCTCAGACCCGTACGGGCTCGCAACTCCCGTAGCGCGGCGGCCAGTCGGACCAGTTCCGGGTTCATCCCCGCAGGGCCTTCCAGGTGTGCGGGCCGACGACACCGTCCACGTCGAGCCGCGCCTGCCGCTGGAAGGCCTTGACCGCGCCCTGCGTCAGCGGGCCGAACATGCCGTCGATACCGCCCGGCGAGATGCCCGCCCGGCGCAGCAGACACTGCACCTCGGCCACCGCGGGCCCGGAGTCGCCGTACCCCACCGTGGCGTTGTGCGTACGGCTGTTGCCCGCGTACCAGCGGCCGTCGACCTGCTTCACACGGCAGGTGTACGACGGTGCCGACACCCCCGCCGTCAAGGTGACCGTGGTCGTCGTCTGCTCCGCCCGGCCGCCGCCGTGGTCCGTCAGCCGCATCGTCACCAGCACCGCCGACGACACGGCCAGCACCAGGGCCACCGCCCCCGCGAGGAGCGCGACTCGCAACGAGCGTATGCCCCCGCCGCCGCGCCCCGCCGGCACGATCTCCGGCTCCGGTACGGCGGTCTCACCGACTGCCTTCTCCGGTACGTCGGTTCCGCCGCGTGGGTTCCCCCAAGCCTCGGCGGCGACTTCGTGCAGGGCGAGCAGCCGGGTCGGGTCGTCGCCGCCGATCCGGGCCAGCGCCTCCACGGCCTCCCGCGGCGGCAGCGAACGGCCGCCCAGATACCGCTCCCACGACTTCGGGCTGTACCCGGTCCGCGCCGCCAGCTGACGCATGCTCAGCCCGCTGTGGTCCTTCAGCCGGCGCAGGCGCACCAGTAACTGCCGTACGCGCGGATCGAGTTCTGCGGGCAGCGCTTTCCAACGCGACATGGTGTGGTCCCCCCACGCGTTCATGAACAGCGGCCGTGGTCAGTGGCCCCTGTACCCCGTGCCGCATTCTGCACCAGCATCCACAAGACCGCACCGGAACCTGCGCCCTGCACCCATACACAATCGGCCACCACCGGGCCACCGGCGGCCGACAGCCCGCCGGACAGCCGTCCCGCCGCACCGTCGCCCCACCGTACGTCCCCGCAGGTCAACGCGTGGGACGTCCCGCGGGGGCGTCAGTTCCGCGCCAAGTGTGGCTGTCCCCGCTCCCGCCCAGCAGTCTCGTCGTCGAGCCGGCCGGTGCGGTCGGCCCGTCTACGAGGGGATGACAGCATGCGCTTGACCAGGAAGTTCGCGGCCGTGGCCGGTGGCATCGTGCTGACCGGTGGCCTGCTGGTCGGCGGGGCGGGGGCCGCCAGTGCGACCCAGGCCGCGCCGCAGGCGGCGTCGGACTGCCCGGCGGGCTGGTTCTGCGTCTGGTCCGGGCAGAACTACACCGGCCACATGCAGAAGGTCGCGGGGACGAACGCGGACCTGACCCAGTTCTCGGTCTTCCAGGACTTCCAGTCCTGGTACAACCACGGCAACTCCTGTGACTTCAAGTGGTACTCGGCGACGAACTACGGCGGATCCAGCGGCGTGATCCCGAGGGGATACAAGACGTACGACAGCGGCCACCACTACATCAAGTCCAACAAGTGGACCAACTGCAGCTGACCGGCCGCCCGAACGCGCCACGGCCCGTCCTCCCGGCGCGGGAGGACGGGCCGTGCGCCTGTCCGGCAGTGCCTCAGAGCCGCTCGGGCGTCCTGATCCCCAGCAGCGCCATGCCCTGGTGCAGGGTGCGGGCCGTCAGGTCGCACAGGAACAGACGGTTCTCCACCTGCTCCGGCGTCTCGGCCTTCAGCACCGGGCACTTGTCGTAGAACGACGTGTACAGCGAGGCCAGCTGGTACAGGTACGCGGCCAGCTTGTGCGGCGCGTACTCCGCGGCCGCCTCGAAGACCGTGTCCCCGAACGCGTCCAGGTGCAGGCCGAGCGCCCGCTCCGCCGGGGCGAGCCCCAGCTCCGGATGCGCGGCCGGCTTCGTCTCCCCGGCCTTGCGCAGAATCGACTGGATACGGGCGTACGCGTACTGCAGATACACCGACGTGTCGCCGTTCAGCGACACCATCTGGTCCAGGTCGAACTTGTAGTCCCGGTTGGGGGAAGTGGACAGGTCGGCGTACTTCACCGCACCGATGCCCACCTGCGCGGCCCGCTCCTGGATCTCGTCCTCGGTGAGGTCCTGCGCCTTCTCCCGGACCACCTCGGCGGCCCGCTGCACCGCCTCGTCCAGCAGGTCCTCCAGCCGTACGGTCTCGCCCTCACGGGTCTTGAACGGCTTGCCGTCCGCGCCCAGCACCGTGCCGTAGCCCATGTTGTGCGCGGTGACGCCGTCGTTCAGCCAGCCGGCCCGCCGGGCCGTCTCGAAGACCATCTTGAAGTGCAGCGACTGGCGCACGTCCACGACGTAAAGCAGCGTCGTCGCGTGCAGGTCCTGGACGCGGTTGCGGATCGCGGTCAGGTCGGAGGCCGCGTAGCCGAAGCCGCCGTCGGCCTTCTGCACGATCAGCGGGACCGGCTTGTCGTCCTTGCCCCGGATCTCGTCGAAGAACACGACGAGCGCGCCCTCGGAACGCACCGCGACGCCCATCTCCTCCAGGAGGCGGGCCGTCTCGGGCATGCCCTCGTTGTACGCGGACTCGCCGACGATCTCCTCGTCACGGATCACCATGTCCAGCTTCTCGAAGACCGAGTAGAAGTAGACCTTCGACTCGTCCACGAACTGCTGCCAGAGCTCGAGGGTCTCCTTGTCGCCCGACTGGAGGGCGACCACCCTCTTGCGGGCGCGCTCCTTGAACTCCTCGTCCGCGTCGAAGACCGCACGCGACGCCTTGTACACCCGGTTCAGGTTCGACATGGCCTGCTCGCCGTCGACCTCCCCGGGCGGGGCCAGCTCGCCGGGGTGCTCGAACAGGTACTGGATGAGCATGCCGAACTGGGTGCCCCAGTCGCCGATGTGGTGCCGGCCGATCGTCTTCTCGCCGGTGAAGTCGAGCATGCCGCGCAGCGCGTCACCGATGACCGCCGAGCGCAGATGGCCGACGTGCATCTCCTTCGCCACGTTCGGCTGCGCGTAGTCGACGACCGTGACGCCCGGGTTCTCCTTCAGCGGCACACCGAGCCGGTCGCCGTCGGCGGCACGCGCCGCGAGCGTCTCGGTGATCGCCCGGTCCGAGATCGTGATGTTGAGGAAGCCGGGCCCGGAGACCTCGACGTCCTTGATCAGCCCCTCACCGGTGACGACGTGGGAGACGACCTGCGTCGCCAGCTCCCGCGGGTTCGCCTTCGCCTTCTTCGCCAGCGCCAGGATCCCGTTGGCCTGGAAGTCGGCCCGGTCACTGCGTCGCAGCAGCGGGTCCGCGCCCGCACCGGCCTCGGGGAGGGCGGTGACCAGGGCGTCGGCGAGACGCTGGTGGACGGAGGACGTGAGGGACGTGACCGAGGCCATGGAGTGGATGCCGTTCCGCTCGTAGGAGTACGAAAACGCCTCCAGTGTCCCACGGGGGCGGACGGGCGGTCGCCCGCATTTACCGCCCGCCCCCGGGCGGCGCGTCAGGCCGTGGGCGCCAGCGCCACGGCCGCGAGGGCCGGGGCGGACTCGGTGCCGTCCGCGTACACGGCCGTCACACGGTAGTAGGCGGCGGTGCCGGACGGAGGGTTCTCGTCGCGGTACGTGTGAAACGCGTCCGAGTACGGGTTCGGCAGCGTCCCCTCGGCGATCCGCTCGTACGAGCTCGTGGCGCGGTCCCAGCGGTAGACCCGGTAGCCGGTGGCACCGTCGACGGAGTCCCAGTTGAGGACGGCGTCACCGACGTTCTCCACCACGTCCAGGCCGGTCACCGGGGAGCCCGGCGGGGTCGGCTCGGCGGGCCGGGTGTCCTGCTCGGTGGCGAAGACGGTGACGGCCTCCGTGTAATTGTTCGAGCCGTCCACCGTGCGCAGCTCCCAGCAGCGCTCCTCGCCGTCCGGCAGCCCCGAGGTGTCCTCGAAGGACGTGGCCCCGCCCGCCAGGGACAGCGTGTTGCCGGCCCCGCAGGTGCGCACCCCGTCGACCGTCTCGGGAGTGCCCACGCGCAGCCAGTAGGCCCGCACGTCGGCGGCGGTCGAGGCGTCCCACCGCAGGGTCGTGCCCCACGGCTGCGGCGTGGCGGTGAAACCGGTCGGCACGGGCGGCGCCACGGTGTCCACGTACTGCACGGCCTTGAAGTCCGTCGAGGTCACGCCGTTGGCGGCCACGGCGAGCACCGTGATGTACCGGTCGGTCGAGCCGCCGAAGTCGGTGAGGACGCAGCGGTACTCGATGTACAGATCGGTATGGAAGATCTCCTCCGCTGCGCAGGCGCGCAGGGTGGTGCGGACCGTGGAGGCGCTGCTGCCGGAGTAGACCCGGAAGCCGCCGCTGTGGTCGTTGTCCGCCGCGACCCGGAAGCGCAGCTCCGGCCGGCCGTTCGCGTCCGGCCTCAGATAGACCGGCACGGCGGGCGCCACCTGGCGCCGGGAGGCGATCGTCACCGGTGCGGAGCGGTGACCGGCCGCGTCGACGGCGTACACCGTGTAGGTGCGGGTGACGCCCGGCCGCGCTGTCGTGTCCTCGTACGCGGCGGCCGCGGCGGTGCCCAGGAGGACCGGCTCCGCGCCGCCGTCCGCACCGTAGACCTGCCAGCGCACGGCGTCGTCCGCCGGAGCGGCCCAGGTCAGCGCGACCTTGTCGGCGTCCGCCTTCGCCGCGAGCCCCTTCACGGCGCCCGGCGCCGACACGTCCGGCGTGGTCACCTCGACCGGCGTGGTGCGCGCCGAGGTGTTCCCCGCGGCGTCGGTGGCCGTGGCCGCGTAGTAGTACGTCTGCTTCTCGGCGGCCGTCTCGTCGTACAGGTACTGCTCACCCGGCGTCTGCCGCAGGTCCATGGCGGCGACCTTCGTGAACGGGCCCGCCGCCGCCGTGGCGCGCCACAGCGTGAAGACGGGGCCGTCGGACGGTTGTACCTGGCCCAGCCAGACGTTGACGCGCGGGATCGGCGTGCCGTCGCCGCCGTCGGTCACCGACACCGAGACGTCGGAGGCGCGCACGTCCGGGACCGCCGGTGCCGTCCGGTCCGGAGTGCTGACGTACGGGCCGCAGGCGGTGGCGCCGTAGTTCGTCCACTTGTCGACGGCCTGGACGCAGAACCGGTACTTCTGGCCGTCCTTCGGCGGGGTGTACACGGCGGTGGTGCCGGTGGTCGTCCAGGAGGCCACGCCGGACGCGGGAGTCTCCACCCGCACCCGGTACTGGGAGATGTCCAGCTCCCGGTTCTTCTTCCAGGCGGCGCTCGCCTTGCCGGTCGCCGCGTCGTACGTGGTGGTGATGCCCGTCGGGGCCAGCGGCGGCTTGCTGTCGGAGGAGGCGGGCCAGGTGAACTTCACCCGGGACAGGCCCGTCCAGTTCACATGGTCGACGCGCACGGTGTGGCTGCCCGAGCCGATGCAGAACATGCCCGGGACGCTGTTGCCGGAGTCACCGGTGTTGGTCCACTTGTTCACCTTCCGCACCCCGTCCACGTACAGCCGCAGGCCGTCCGTGCCGGAAAGACGGTAGGTGAAACAACCGCCCGAACCGAAGTCGCGGGTCAGCGACCAGCGGACACCGAAAGAGTTCGTGGGCATCCCGGAGAACGGAGCGCCCGACCAGGACTGGTCGATCGTGGTGTCGCAGTCCGTCTTCCTCGGCGTGCCGGAGAACGAGGTGTTCGTGTAGAAGGTGCGCTTGAACGTGGTGTCGCCGCAGGTCGTGGCCGCCTCGGCGGCGGGCGCCGCGAGGAGGACGCAGGCCGTCGGCAAGGTCATCGCGAGTCCGGCCGCCCCCACGCGCAGCCCGGCCCGGAATCTGTCTGTGATCACGGCAAGAGGACTGCCGTGGGGCCCCTGGGGTTGTACGGCGACCCAATCCGTTTCCGGCAGGGACAGGCGCGGGTGACAATGGGGGGCGGGTCCCGTCGGCGCAGGCGCACCGGCACGGCCCCGAGGACGTGTCTCCACGGCGTAGCAGAACAAACAGAAAGAAGGACGTGCCGATCGTGGCTCAGAGCACCGAGACCGCCGACTGGGTCTCCCGTTTCGCGGATGACGTCATCGAGGAGTCGGAGCGCCGGGCCCCCGGCAAACCTGTCGTCGTCGCGTCCGGACTGTCCCCCTCCGGCCCGATCCACCTCGGCAACCTCCGCGAGGTCATGACCCCGCACCTCGTCGCCGACGAGATCCGGCGCCGCGGACACCAGGTCCGCCACCTCATCTCCTGGGACGACTACGACCGCTACCGCAAGGTGCCGGCCGGCGTCGCCGGAGTCGACGAGACCTGGGCCGAGCACATCGGCAAGCCGCTGACGTCCGTGCCCGCCCCCAAGGGGTCCGCGCACCCCAACTGGGCCGAGCACTTCAAGGCCGCCATGATCGAGTCGCTCGCCGAGCTGGGCGTCGAGTTCGACGGGATCAGCCAGACCGCGCAGTACACCTCCGGCGTGTACCGCGAGCAGATCCTGCACGCCGTCGCGCACCGCGCCGAGATCGACGCGATCCTCGACCAGTACCGCACCAAGAAGGCCCCGGCCAAGCCCAAGCAGCAGCAGAAGCCCGTCGACGAGGCCGAGCTGGAGGCCGAGGAGGGCTCCGGAGCCGCGAGCGAGGACGACGGCTCGTCCGGCTCCGCCGGCTACTTCCCGTACAAGCCCTACTGCGGCAACTGCGAGAAGGACCTGACGACGGTCACCTCGTACGACGACGAGACGACCGAGCTGACCTACGCCTGCACCGCCTGCGGCTTCTCCGAGACCGTCCGGCTGAACGAGTTCAACCGCGGCAAGCTCGTCTGGAAGGTCGACTGGCCCATGCGCTGGGCCTACGAGGGCGTGATCTTCGAGCCGAGCGGCGTCGACCACTCCTCCCCGGGATCCAGCTTCCAGGTCGGCGGTCAGATCGTCGGGATCTTCGGCGGCAAGCAGCCCATCGGGCCCATGTACGCCTTCGTGGGCATCAGCGGCATGGCCAAGATGTCCTCCTCGCGCGGCGGCGTGCCCACCCCCGGCGACGCCCTGAAGATCATGGAACCGCAGCTGCTGCGCTGGCTGTACGCCCGCCGCAAGCCCAACCAGTCCTTCAAGATCGCCTTCGACCAGGAGATCCAGCGCCTCTACGACGAGTGGGACAAGCTCGACGCGAAGGTCGCCGACGGCTCCGCCCTCCCGGCGGACATCGCGGCCCACTCGCGCGCCGTGCGCACCGCCGGCGGCGAACTGCCGAAGACCCCGCGTCCGCTGCCGTACCGGACCCTGGCCTCCGTCGCCGACATCACCGCCGGACACGAGGACCAGGCCCTGCGGATCCTGAGCGAACTGGACCCCGCCAACCCGCTCGGCTCCCTCGACGAGGCCCGCCCGCGCTACGACAAGGCCGAGGCCTGGATCAACACGCACGTACCCGCCGACCAGCGGACCATCGTGCGCGACGAACCCGACGCCGAACTGCTCAAGTCCCTCGACGACGCCTCCCAGCAGTCCCTGCGGCTGCTGACCGACGGCCTCGCCGACCACTGGTCGCTCGACGGGCTCACCCACCTCGTCTACGGCGTACCGAAGGTGCAGGCGGGATTCCCCGCGGACGCCACGCCCAAGGAACTCCCGCCGGAGATCAAGACCGCCCAGCGGACCTTCTTCGCCCTGCTGTACCACCTGCTGGTCGGCCGCGACACCGGCCCGCGACTGCCCACGCTGCTGCTGGCCGTCGGGCAGGAGCGGGTGCGGGCCCTGCTCGGGGAGTGACGCCGTGAGAAAGCGCCCGGTGCCGTGGGCACCGGGCGCTTTCTCATGCGAAGTGTCTACGCGATGTGCTCTTCCGCAAGCTCCGCGTTGAGCCGGTTGGAGAAGCGATTCACCATCTGCTCGGCCTCGCGCTGCGGCAGCGTGACGTTGTACGTCGCCTCGACGTCGGCGATGAACCCGCGAGGAGTGGGCGCCCCGTTCCCGCTCTTGATCGACTCCCGGAAGACCTGGTAGTACGCGTCCTCGTCCGGCTCCGGCGGGCCACCGCCCTCACCGAGCTCACGGGTGCGACCCGGGCCCGCCGGGATCGGGAAGCTGCCCGTCTCCTCCGGGGACGGCTCCTCGTACACCGGCTGCTCCGTGAACTGCTCCTGCCGGTACTGCTCCTGCTGATACTGCTCGGCCTGCTGCTGCTCATCGAACCACTGCGCGTACTGCTCCGGGTCGTACGTCGGGTCGTAGTCGCCGTGGTACTCCACCTGCTGGGGATGCCGGGCATGCAACCACTGGCTCTCCTCCGGCAGCTGCGGCTCCGGAACCTGCCGGAGCTGCTCCACCGGCTGCGGAGCCGCCGCCACCGCGGGACGGCTCTCCACCGACCGGGCGATCTCCGGCGCCGGCGGCAGCAACGCCGGCTCGATGCCCGCCGCCGCCAGCCCCTCCGGAGCCGTCTGCGCCAGCGGGACCCCGTACCGCGCCAGCCGGAGCGGCATCAGCGACTCCACCGGAGCCTTCCGCCGCCACGCCCGCCCGAAGCGCGAGCGCAACCGCGCCTGATAGACCAGCCGCTCCTGCTCCAGCTTGATCACCTGCTCGTAGGAGCGCAGCTCCCACAGCTTCATCCGACGCCACAGCAGAAACGTCGGGATCGGCGAGAGCATCCACCGCGTCAGCCGGACACCCTCCATGTGCTTGTCCGCTGTGATGTCCGCGATACGGCCGATCGCATGCCGGGCCGCCTCGACCGCCACCACGAACAGCACCGGGATCACGGCGTGCATCCCCACACCGAGCGGGTCCGGCCAGGCCGCCGCACCGTTGAACGCGATCGTCGCCGCCGTCAGCAGCCACGCCGTCTGACGCAGCAGCGGGAAGGGGATGCGGATCCACGTCAGCAGAAGATCCAGGGCCAGCAGGACACAGATACCCGCGTCGATGCCGATCGGGAAGACATACGAGAAGTTCCCGAAGCCCTTCTTGATGGCCAACTCACGGACCGCCGCATACGAACCGGCGAAGCCGATGCCGGCGATGATCACGGCGCCGGAAACGACCACGCCGATGAGAACGCGGTGCATCCGAGTCAGCTGCAGTGGCGCGGCCACCCGTACTCCCCTCCCATTGCGTGCTGTTGCGCGCAACAGAGTGGCACATGTGTACGCCGAACGAGGTAACGGAACGGGTGGAGCCCGATCCCCGCAGGGGACCGGGCTCCTTCAAAAAACGGTGCTGAGCTGCGAGTTGGCGTCCACACGCGGCCCAGATGTGACAGTCAGCTCTTCTTCGACGCTGAGGAGGACGGAGAGGCCGAAGCGGACTTCGAAGGAGACGCGGACGCCGACTTCGACGCCGACCCGGACGGCGAGGGCTTCGTCGTGCCCGCACCACCGCCACCAGCACCGCCGCCGTTCGCCGCCGCCACCGAGGCCACCGCCTCCTTGGCCGCCGCCTCCGCCAGCTTCACCAGCCCGTCCGCATCCGGGGTCTTCTCACCGGCCAGACCCGCCCCGTTGTAGTCCAGCGTGATCACCACGTTCTCGACGCGCGTCACCACCGTCTGCTGCCTGAAGGCGCCTTCCTTCTTCTTCAGGTCGTAGCGCACCAGCGTCGCCTCGGCGCCCGTCCCGGCAACCGGCTCCGACTTCAGGTTCTTCGCACCCTGAGAGCCCTGGGCGTCCTTCACCTGCTTCTCGAAGTACGCATGCGCCAACTGGTCGCCCTCACCACGCGTCGCATCCGACTCGAAGCGCAGCAGCGACACATTGAGCCAGCGGAACTGCGAGCCCTTCACACCCTTGTTGTCCAGACTGCTCCACGAACAGCTCGCCCGCGTCGCCGTATCACCGGACTTGCCCGCCTTGCCGGACTTGACACCCTTCGGCACAAGCGAGCCCAGCGTTTTGTCCGACAGCACCCCACACGAATCCGGCAACTTCTTGTACGCCGCCGCCTGCACCGTCGGCGCCGTACTCGCCGTCGCCGGCGCCGTCTCACCGGCGCTCGCGCCCTTGCTGCCCCCGTCACCCGAGCCCGAGTCCGAGGAGCAGCTCGCGGCGAACACCATCACGGGGACTGCGACCGCGCCCGCAAGCAGACGGCCTGACCGCCTCGCACGCTTCTCTCGCCGGTTGCGCTGGTCTCGCTCTGCTGGTCGCTGCATGGTTCCTTCACTCATGACGCTGTGGTTCCTGAGGTCGGCGGATCGGGTCCGAGGAGCCACCGTACGCGGTGAGGAAACTGTGTGCTTCCGCTTCGTCAGCATCACCAAGGGACGCCCGAGGCAGCCGAACGCCCCCTAACCACCCAGCGTGTCCGCCAACTGCGCAGCCAGATTCCGGGCCCTGTCCTGCATTTCCTTGCTGTCGGGCACGGCGCCGACAGTCGCCGGCTGCTCCTCGTACTCGATGGTCACAATGACGTTGGACGTGCGGAACACCACAGTCACCGTGCGCTGCCGGGCCGTCGAACCCGAGCCGCTCAGAGCGTCGTCCAGGAACGCCTCGTCACCGAGATCGTCGAGAGTGCGGGGCTGAAGACTGGACGGGGTCGCGGACGACGAAGCCGACTCGGAACCGGAAGGGGAGACCGACGCCGAGGAACTGGCACTGGCACTGGAACCGGCAGTGGGACTGGAGCCGGCGGTGGAGGCGGAGGGGGAGCCGGACCCACTCTCCGAACTCGTCGGCTCGGGCAGGTCCGCCGCCGTCTCCTTCCCCGCGAACAACTCCTGCGCCTGCGTGTCGTCGCTCACCGAGTTGTCATAGGAGACCACCCGCTCGAAATCGACCAGCAGCCGGTCGGTCGCGGTCGTCGAGTCCACCTTCCACCGGCAACCCGCCTTGCGGTCGTTGTCGAACGCAAGCGTGGCGTCGCCCGCGTACGCCTTCTCCTGCTGATCCGCGTCCGCGATCGCCTTGATACCCGGCAGCAGCGAGTCCAACGTGTCATGGCTCACCGCAGTGCACGGCCCCGGCAGCGTGCGGTACTTGCCCGGCTGCGCCACGGCACTCGCCGTACCGGCGTTACCAGGGTTCGCGTCATCCGTGGCACCGCCACCGCCCGAACCGCCTGTGCAGCCTGCCAGCAGCGCCACGAGGAGCGCGGCGACGCCGGATACGTACGCCTTCCGCTGCACGGTCGGGCTCCTCTCGACGGTGGTTCTGTGCCGTTGCTCCAGTGTCCCCGCTGGTTAATCGCTTGCCGCGCGGGGGCGTCCCCTGGAGACAATGTCTATCGCACGCACTGCCGTGGACGCCGGTCCGCTGTCCCGTTTCACTGACCTTGGCGCCGGTTTTGCGATCTGAGACTTCTGTCATGTTTTCGGGGGAATGAGGACGATATGTCGTACGTAGAGATGCCGGGCGCGAAGGTCCCGATCCGCATGTGGACCGACCCGGCAACGGTCGAGGACGTGGCCCTGCAGCAGCTCCGCAACGTCGCGACACTGCCGTGGATCAAGGGCCTGGCCGTGATGCCGGACGTGCATTACGGGAAGGGCGCGACGGTCGGGTCCGTCATCGCCATGCAGGGAGCTGTGTGTCCTGCGGCGGTGGGGGTGGACATCGGGTGCGGGATGTCGGCCGTCAAGACGTCGCTGACCGCCAATGATCTGCCGGGGGATCTTTCGCGGCTGCGGTCGAAGATCGAGCAGGCCATTCCGGTGGGGCGGGGGATGCATGACGATCCCGTGGATCCCGGACGGCTGTACGGGTTCGGTACGGCCGGGTGGGAGGACTTCTGGGGGCGGTTCGACGGGATCGCCGAAGCGGTCAAATTCCGTCATGAGCGTGCAGAAAGGCAAATGGGCACACTTGGATCGGGCAACCACATGATCGAATTCTGCCTTGATCAGTCAGATTCGGTCTGGCTCATGCTGCACTCCGGATCCCGGAACATCGGAAAGGAGCTGGCGGAATACCACATCGGTGTTGCTCAGAAGCTCCCGCACAACCAGGGCCTGGTCGACCGTGACCTCGCCGTGTTCGTAACGGATACACCGCAGATGGCGGCGTACCGGAGCGACTTGTACTGGGCGCAGGAGTACGCCAAGTACAACCGCGCGATCATGATGGGACTCCTGAAGGACGTGGTCCGCAGGGAGTTCAAGAAGGCGAAGCCGACCTTCGAGACGGAGATCAGCTGTCACCACAACTACGTGGCAGAGGAAAGCTACGAAGGCATGGACCTGCTGGTGACCCGTAAGGGGGCCATCCGGGCGGGTTCCGGCGAGTTCGGGATCATTCCGGGCTCGATGGGCACCAGCTCGTACATCGTGAAGGGGCTCGGTAACGAGAAGGCATTCAACTCGGCCTCCCACGGCGCCGGTCGGCGCATGAGCCGGAATGCGGCGAAGCGGCGCTTCACGGTCCGGGATCTGGAAGAGCAGACGCGGGGAGTCGAGTGCCGTAAGGACTCTGGCGTGTTGGACGAGATTCCGGGCGCGTACAAGAACATCGACCAGGTGATGGAGCAGCAGAGCGATCTTGTCGAGGTCGTGGCGAAGTTGAAGCAGTTCATCTGTGTGAAGGGTTGATCCGCGAGGACCCCTGGTGCTGAGCCCGGGGTCCTCGTTCAGTTCGTCACTGAGAGCTTGGCATGGGCACCTTTCCGGTGCGTAGACGCCAGAGGCGGATGTAGCAGCTCTTCTCGGTTCGGCCGAGCTCCTTGGCTGCTGCGGCGTCGTTGTTCAGCCGCAACAGCACGCGGTCTTCGTGCGCGGTCCAGCGGCGACGGTCGGGAGCGATGTCAGGTCCATGAATCGGTGGGCGCTAGGCTCGCATTCAGCCACAGGGAAGCCTCACTTCCGTGCTGGTCAGGCCCTCGGCTGGGCGGCATCCCGGTCGAGGGCCGTCGAGTTGATGTTGTGGCGTGAGCCTAGATCGCGAGTTCGGGCGACGTGCGGGTGATCGAGACGGTTCACCCCTGTGAGTTACGCGAGCCGCTTCTCCAGCAGCGTCACCGCATACGGGCTGCCCGACCCGCCGTCCTTTGCCAGCTGTTCGCCGACCACCGTGTAGCCCGCCGACTCGTAGTACGCGCGTAGCCGCGGGTTGGAGGCCAGGCAGTCCAGGCGGGCGTACGAGCGGCCTGCGGCGGTGATGCGGGACTCCGCTTCCGTCAGCATGCGGCGGCCCGTGCCCGGTGGGGCCGTGTGTGGGGCGGTCATCAGGCGGTGGATGTAGCCAGCGTCGGCGGGGCGGGGGCCCCAGGCTGCCGGGTCGTCCCACCAGAGTTCCCAGGCGCCTGCCAGGTGGGGGCCTGCGTGGGCCAGCCAGACCTCGCCCTCCTGCATGCGCGTGCGGAAGTGGGTCTCGTCCTTTTCGCCCGGCTTCCACTGGTCGATTCCCCGGGCCAGTTGCCAGAGCGCGGCCGAGTCGCGGAGGCGGACCAGGGTGCGGGCGTCCGGCGGGGTCGCCTTGCGGAAGGTGAGGGGCGGCCAGGTGGTGGGCCGGGGTTCCAGGAGGGCCGTGCGGAGGGTTGTCGCCAGCGCCTCTGCGTCCAGGGACAGTTCCCGCGTGATGTAGTCCTCCAGCGAGCCGTAGTGCTGCTTCATGGCGGCCAGGAAGGTGCGCATCACCTGCTGCGGGGCCCGGCCGAAGCCCGGCCAGGTCGGTTCGCGGCCGTCGTTTCTCGACTTCCAGGAGGCGAGGATGGCCGGGGCGGCGAGTTCGGTGAGGCTGTAGTCCTCGATGATGGTCTCTTCCGGGATGCCCAGCAACGTCAGGATCAGCGCGGCCAGTTGGCCCGTGCGGTCCTTGCCCGACGCGCAGTGGAAGACCAGCGGGGTGTCCGATTCCGCTGCCTCCGCCACCAGTTCCAGGGCCCGGCGGATCTCCTTGACCCCGTCCTCCGCCACCTCCATGTAGCGCTCCGCCAGGTACGGGCCGGGGTCGACGTCGGGGGCCTGGACCGCCTGCTCGTAGGCGCGGTGCTCGATGCTGAGGTTGTGGTACGCGAAGGAGGGGTGGGAGGGGACGCGTCCGCGCGCCTCCGCCTCCCAGGGGTGGCGGAGGTCGATGACCGTGCGGATGCCGAGGGAGAGGAAGCGGTCCCAGTCCTGTGTGCCCTCGGCCAGCTTGCCCGGGGAGTCCGCGCGGTAGAGGCGGCCGGGGCGGATGCGGTGGCCGTCCGGGGTCGTGTAGCCGCCCAGGTCGCGGAAGTTGTGCAGCGCGTCGAAAGCTATGTGTCGGTCCACAGACCGTGACCCTATGCCTACTTCGCGTGCAGCACCGCGTAGATCATCACGAAGGCCACGATGTGGATGCCGAACAGGAAGTACGCGAGGTAGTACCAGACGTAGCGTTCGCGTTTCTTCTCCAGCCGCAGGCGCTGCTGCTCGGCCTCCCGCTCGGCGTCCTCCGTCATCCGAGTTCCCTGTGGACCTTCGTGTTCGACGCCTGCGCGCGCGGGCGGAGGACCAGGAGGTCGACGTTGACGTGGTGGGGGCGGGTGACGGCCCAGGTGATGGTGTCCGCGACGTCGTCGGCCGTGAGGGGTTCGGCGACGCCCTCGTAGACCTTTGACGCCTTCTCCTGGTCGCCGCCGAAGCGGGTGAGGGCGAACTCGTCGGTCTTGACCATGCCGGGGGCGATCTCGATGACGCGGACGGGCTGGCCGACGATCTCCAGGCGGAGGGTCTCGGCGAGGACGTGCTCGCCGTGCTTGGCGGCGACGTAGCCCGCGCCGCCCTCGTAGGTGCCGAGGCCGGCGGTGGAGGAGAGGATCACGACCGTGCCGTCGCCGCTCGCGACCAGCTTGGGCAGGAGGGCCTGGGTGACGTTCAGGGTGCCGATGACGTTGGTCTCGTACATCGCGCGCCAGTCGGCCGGGTCGCCCGTGGCGACCGGGTCGGCGCCGAGTGCGCCGCCCGCGTTGTTGACCAGGACGCCGATCGTCTTGAAGGCGGTGGCGAACTCGTCCACGGCCGTACGGTCGGTGACGTCGAGCTGGTACGCCGTGGCCCGGTGGCCGGCTGCGTTGATCTCCTCCGCCAGCGCCTCGATGCGGTCCTTGCGGCGGGCGGTGAGGACGACCCGGTAGCCGGCTGCGGCGAGCTGCCGGGCGGTGGCGGCGCCGATTCCGCTGCTCGCACCCGTCACGACGGCGATGCGGGATGCGGCGGACGGTGCGGGTGCCATGCGGTGCTCCTGGTGTCGGGTCGGCGGTCGGCTCCGCCCAGCGTAGGCGAGGGTCAGCCGCCGTTGCGCGGCGCCCACATGATGAGAGCCATGCCGGCCAGGCACACCAGGGCGCCCGTGATGTCCCAGCGGTCGGGGCGGTAGCCGTCGGCGACCATGCCCCACAGGAGGGAGCCGGCCACGAAGATGCCTCCGTACGCGGCGAGGATGCGGCCGAAGTGGGCGTCGGGCTGGAAGGTGGCGGCGAAGCCGTAGGCGCCGAGGGCGAGGATGCCGCCGGTGATCCAGAGCCAGCCGCGGTGTTCCCGTACGCCCTGCCAGATCAGCCAGGCGCCGCCGATCTCGAAGAGGGCGGCGAGGACGAAGAGGGCGGCGGAGCGGGCGACGAGCATGTCTGCAGCTTGGCATGTCTGCCGCCATGGGCAGGTGTGCTGTCACCTGTTGGACGGCGCCTGCCGCGTGCTCCGCGTGGGATACATCCGTACGACTGCGTGGAGTGAGGAGTGGCGGTATGCGGAGGATGCGGATTTCTGTGGTCGGGGTGGCCGCCCTGGTGATGGCGGCTGCTGTGCCGGGCAGCGCCGTCGGGGCTCCGGAGGCCGATCTGGCGTATCACGGTGTCGTGTCCATGGCTGGCGGCCGGGTGGATCTGCGGCTCATGCCGCGCAATTACGGGCCTTCGGCCGTGCCGGACGCGACGGTGCGGCTGCGCTGGTCGGTGGCGCCGGCGAACAAGCAGTCGCTGCCGGGCGGGTGTGTGCGGTCGGGGGAGCGGGTGATGATGTGCCGGGTGGGGGCGCTGACCGCGAACGCGGTGGCCCGGCAGATCAGGTTGCGGGTACGGCTGCGGGGTGCGCCGTCCGAGGTGCGGGTGGAGATCGACACGGCGTGGAACGGGGGTGCCGTCGACCGTCACCGGCACAACGACCGGCAGCGGGTGCTGGTGCTCGCCACGGGGGACGAGTACTCCTTCTAGGGAGGCTGCGTCTTCCGGGGAGGCTGGGTCGTACGATTCCTGCACGGCGCAGATGAACTGGGGCGAAGAGGAGCGGGGCATGGCCGGGAACGTGCGGGAGCGGCTGCTCGACGAGCTGGCCGGTGTCTCGCGCCGCTACATGGCCTCGTACGCCCTCTTCAACCAGGCCGTGGCCGACCGTCTGGGGCTGCACCCGACGGATCTGCAGTGTCTGAACCTGCTGACGCTGGAGGGCGGGCCGGTGACCAGCGGCCGGATCGCCGAGATGACGGGCCTGACGACCGGTTCGGCGACGCGGCTGGTGGACCGGCTGGAGAAGGCGGGCTACGTCGTACGGGAGCGGGACGTGCGGGACCGGCGGCGGGTGCTGGTGGCGACCGTGCCGGAGCGGATCGCCGAGTTCGGGCGGATGTGGGACCGGCTGGGCGGCGGCTGGTCCGCCCTCTTCGAGGAACTGGACGACGCCGAACTCGCCGTGGTCATCGGGCACATGCGGCGCACGGTGGAGTTCAGCGCGCAGCAGGTCGCTCGGCTGCGGGCGGGCGAGGTCTAGGAAACGGTGGCGTCGTAGCGTTCGCGGGCCTCGTGGACCTCGTCGAAGTGGGTTTCGGCCCAGGTCTTCACCGCGGTCAGCAACTGGGCGAGGCTGCCGCCGAGTTCGGTGAGTTCGTAGTCGACGCGGACCGGTACGGACGGGGTGACGGTGCGGGTGAGGATGCCGTCGCGTTCCAGTGAACGCAGTGTCTGCGTCAGCATCTTGGGGCTGACGCCCGCGATCCTGCGGCTGAGGTCGCTGTAGCGCATGGGCCCGGAGGTGAGGGCCGCGAGGACGAGGCTGACCCATTTGTCGCTGAGGCGGTCGAGGAGCTGGTTGGTGGGGCAGGCGCGGAGGAACGCGTCGTACTCCGCGCGGGCCTGTTCGCGCTTCTGGGCCGCCGTTCTGGTCGCCATGGCTCTCCTCCGGGTGAGGTAGGCACCTTCAGGTAACTACTTCCTGCTGGATAGTAGCTCTTCCTAGGGTTGGCGCACGCGAAGCGCAAGCAAGCGAAGCGAAAGCAAGCATCCATTCGCCAAGCGAAGCCATTCGAAGAGTCTCTTCACGGGAGAAATGACCATGCGTGCTGCAGTGGTGAGGACGTTCGGCGGGCCCGAGGTCGTGGAGGTCGTGGACGTGGAGGTGCCCGAGCCGGCGGCCCGGCAGGTGCGGATCAGGGTCGCGGCGGCTGCCCTGAACCCGGTGGACGCGGGGGTGCGGGCCGGTGCCTTCGGGGGTGCGGGCAAGCAGATCGGGTTCGGCTGGGACGTGGCCGGGACCGTGGACGCCACGGGAGTGGCCACGGCCTGGAGCGTCGGCGACGAGGTGGTCGCCCTGCACTACGGCGTGGTGCAGCCGCTGGGTACGCACGCCGAGTACGTCGTCGTCGACACGGACGCGGTCGCCAAGGCGCCGGCCACGGTGGACGCCGTGCACGCGGCGACTCTGCCGCTGAACGCCCTGACCGCCGTACAGGCCCTGGATCTGCTGGAGTTGGCGCCGGGGCAGTCGCTGCTGGTGACGGGGGCGGCGGGTGCGGTCGGCGGGTTCGCCGTCCAGCTCGCCGCCCACCGGGGGGTGGCCGTGACCGCGCTGGCCAGGGAGGACGACGAGGAGCTCGTACGGTCCCTGGGGGCCACGCACTTCACGTCCGGGGCAGACGGGGCGGGGAGCGTCGACGCCGTGCTGGACGCGGCGATCCTCGGCGAGACGGCCCTGGAGTGGGTGCGGGACGGGGGCGCCTATGTCGGCGTGATCCCGCAGGCGGCCCCGGCATCCGTGCGTGGTGTGCGGACCGGTGCGGTGGAGGTGAGCGCCGACGGGGCGCGGCTGGCGAAGCTGGCGGGTCTGGTGGACGAGGGGGTGCTGACGCTGCGGGTGGCCGAGACGTACGCCCTGGAGGACGTGGCGAAGGCGCACGCCCGTCTGGCGGAGGGCGGGGTGCGCGGCCGGTTGGTTCTCGTCCCCGGGGGCTTGCGTGAAGAATCCGCGTGACGTGGACGGATACCGCTAGCCGGAGGTTCCGGCGGCGTAGGCGGTCGGTGGTACCCCGACCGTCGCCGTGAAGTCCCGTACCAGGTGGGCCTGGTCGGCGTAGCCGAGGTCGGCCGCCAGGGCCGCCCAGTCGACCTCGCGGTCGGTCTCCGCGTGCTCCAGGGCCTCATGGATGCGGTAGCGCAGGATGACCCACTTCGGGCCCACGCCGACATACCCGGCGAACAGTCGCTGCAGCAGCCGTACGGACATGCCCTCGGCGCGGGCGAAGTCGGCGACGCGGCGGATCGTGCGGTCGGTGCGGATGCGCTCGACCAGGGTCATCGCGAGGTCGGCCTGGGGGTCGGGGCGGGGGGAGAGGGAGAGCAGGAAGGTGTCGAGGGCGGCGATCCGGGCGGTCTCGTCGGGCGGGGTGAGGACGGCCGCGAGATCCGCCGTCGGGAAGGCCTCGGGGGAGCGGACCCGTCGGCCCGTCCACTCGCTCACCGCATGCCCGGGCGCGAAGGGGCGGAAGCCGCCGGGCCGGAACTTGATGCCGCACACCCGGCCGCGCCCCTCCAGCTTCTGCGCGAAGAGCCCCTGCTGGACCCCGGTGACCTCGACGAACGGTTCCTGGTCCGCGAACTGCTGGAAGACGAGGTGGACCGCGGGGTGCGGCACCACGTGCGAGACGTACGGCTCCTCCAGGTCCCAGTCGATCAGCCAGTAGTGCTCGACATGGCGGCGCAGCGGCTCGGCGGGGTCCGGGCGGCGGAAGTCCACTCGGGCGAGGAAGTCCGCGGCGCGGACGATGCCTCGGGTGTCACGGCGTGGGGCGGCCATGTCGGGATCGTAGGACGGGGCACTGACAATCGCCGGAACAAGGGGGCCGGGGAGACCGTTGAACGGTTATAGTTGAACGGTCAACAACTTGGAGGTTGAGCGACCATGCAGTTCGGGATCTTCAGCGTCGGCGACGTCACGCCGGACCCGACCACCGGGCGTACGCCGACCGAGCGCGAGCGCATCAAGGCCATGGTCGCCATCGCGCTGAAGGCCGAGGAGGTCGGCCTGGACGTCTTCGCGACCGGTGAGCACCACAACCCGCCGTTCGTGCCGTCGTCGCCGACCACGATGCTCGGCTATGTCGCCGCACGGACCGAGAAGCTGATCCTTTCCACCTCCACGACCCTCATCACCACCAACGACCCGGTGAAGATCGCCGAGGACTTCGCGATGCTCCAGCACCTGGCCGACGGCCGGGTGGACCTGATGATGGGCCGCGGCAACACCGGACCGGTGTATCCCTGGTTCGGCCAGGACATCCGCGAGGGCATCAATCTCGCCATCGAGAACTACGCCCTGCTGCGCCGGCTGTGGCGCGAGGACGTCGTGAACTGGGAGGGCAGGTTCCGCACCCCGCTGCAGGGCTTCACCTCCACGCCCCGCCCGCTGGACGACGTCCCGCCGTTCGTCTGGCACGGCTCGATCCGCTCCCCGGAGATCGCCGAGCAGGCCGCGTACTACGGCGACGGCTTCTTCCACAACAACATCTTCTGGCCTGCCGACCACACCAAGCGGATGGTCGAGCTGTACCGGTCCCGCTATGCGCACTACGGGCACGGCACGCCCGAGCAGGCGATCGTGGGCCTGGGCGGCCAGGTGTTCATGCGGCACAACTCGCAGGACGCGGTGCGGGAGTTCCGGCCCTACTTCGACAACGCGCCGGTCTACGGCCACGGGCCCTCCCTGGAGGACTTCACGGACCAGACCCCGCTCACCGTCGGGTCACCGCAGCAGGTGATCGAGAAGACCTTGTCCTTCCGTGAGTACGCCGGTGACTACCAGCGCCAGCTGTTCCTGGTGGACCACGCCGGGCTGCCGCTGAAGAGCGTGCTGGAGCAGATCGACCTGCTGGGCGAGGAGGTCGTCCCGGTGCTGCGCAAGGAGTTCGCGGCCGGCCGCCCGGCGAATGTGCCGGAGGCGCCCACGCACGCCTCGCTGCTGGCCGCCGCGGAGAAGGAGGAGGCTGCCGTATGAAGCTGGTCGTCGTCTCGGCAGGGCTGAGCGTCCCCTCGTCCACCCGGCTGCTGGGCGACCGGCTGGCCGCCGCGGTGGACCGGCAGACCCCGGTCGACCTCGAGGTCGTGGAGCTGCGCGACCTCGCGGTGGAGATCGCGCACAACTTCACCAACGGCTTCCCGGGGCGGAAGCTCTCCGCCGCGCTGGACGCCGTGACGCAGGCGGACGGGCTGGTCGTCGTCACTCCCGTGTTCTCGGCTTCGTACAGCGGGCTGTTCAAGTCCTTCTTCGACGTGCTCGACAAGGACGCGCTGGCGGGCAAGCCGGTGCTGATCGCGGCGACCGGCGGCACGGCCCGGCACTCCCTGGTGCTGGAGCATGCGCTGCGGCCGCTGTTCGCCCACCTGCGCGCGGTGGTCGTCCCCACCGGTGTGTACGCCGCGTCGGAGGACTGGGGCGCGGAGGGCCTGGACGGGCGCATCGAACGGGCGGCGGGGGAGCTGGCCGGTCTGATGAGCGGCCTGTCGCGGCCGGCGAAGGCCCCGGCCAGGGCGGACGGTTTCGAGGTGGTGCCGTTCGCCGAGCAGCTGGCCGCACTGTCCGCCCCTTCCGTGAGAGGACGGTAGGAGGGACCGTCGGGTTGCCCGTGTGACGGTGAGAGGCCGGTAAAAAGGCAGATCGTACGGCCGCCGTCCTCCGCTGAACCGCCGGATGAATTGGCAGTATGGGTACGTGCCCCAAACTGTGCTGCTCGCCGAAGACGACCGCGCCATCCGTCATGCCCTGGAACGCGCCCTGAGCCTGGAGGGCTATCAGGTCACCGCGGTCGCCGACGGCGTCGAGGCGCTGGCGCAGGCCCACAAGACCCCGCCGGACGTGCTCCTGCTCGACGTGATGATGCCCGGCATCGACGGGCTGCAGGTCTGCCGGGTGCTGCGGGCCGAGGGCGACCGCACACCGATCCTCATGCTTACCGCGCTCGTGGAGACCGCCGACCGCATCGCGGGCCTGGACGCGGGCGCCGACGACTACGTGGTCAAGCCGTTCGACGTCGAGGAGGTCTTCGCGCGGCTGCGGGCGCTGCTGCGCCGGACCAGCCCGGACCCCGCGGCCCTGGCCGACGTGCCGAAGGGGCTGCCCGCGGCCTCCGACCGTCAGATCGAGGCCGCCGGGCTGCGCATGGACGTACAGGCGCGGCGGGCCTGGCGCGGCGAGCGGGAGCTGGAGCTCACGCGGACCGAGTTCGAGCTGCTGGAGCTGCTCGTGCGCAACGCCGGAATCGTCCTCGACCACTCCACGATCTACGACCGCATCTGGGGCTACGACTTCGGACCGGGTTCCAAGAACCTCGCCGTGTACGTCGGCTATCTGCGCCGCAAGCTCGACGAGCCGGGCGCGCCGGCGCTGATCCACACGGTGCGCGGTGTGGGTTACGTGCTGCGGGAAGACTAGTGGGCAGGATCAGACGGCTGCTGGCGAGAAGGCGGCCCGGGCTGGTCTCCCTGCGCACCACGTTCGCGGTCTCGTTCGCGGCGGTCACCGCCGCCGTCACGGTGCTGGTCGGTGTGCTGTCGTACAGCGCCGCGGCCCGACTGGTGCGCGTCGACCAGGAGTCCGTGTTCGACCAGGTCGTGCAGGACCTGCGGGACGAGGTGCGGCAGCACCGGATGACGACGGACGACTTCTCCTCCTCGGCGCCGGGCCATGACATCGTGCGGCCGGCCCGTACGGATGTGCAGGTGCTGGGGTCGGACGGCAAGGTCGTCGACCCGGGCAGTCCCGGGCTGCCGGTGGTGTCCGCCGACCGCGCGGTCGCGGCCGACCGGAAGGCCGGGAAGCTGGTCGTGCACAAGGACGTCGACGTCGCCACGGACGTCTACCGCATCGCGACCGTCTCGCTCGGCGCCGGGCGGGGTGCGGTGCAGGTCGCGCAGGAGTTCAGCGACACCGAGGACCTGCTGCGGGCGCTGCAGCAGCGCACGCTGATCCTGATGTGCGCGGTGGTGATCGCGGCGGGGCTGTTCGGCTGGTGGTTGGCGCGGCGCATCACCCACCGTCTGATCCTGCTGACCTCGGCGGCGGAGGACGTCGCCCGCACCCGGCGGCTCGGCATCGAGGTGCCCGTCACCGGCTACGACGAGGTGGGCCGCCTCGGCCGCGCCTTCGACCGCATGCTGGGCCGCCTCGCCCAGTCGGAGGAGGACCAGCGGCGCCTGGTCCAGGACGCGGGCCACGAACTGCGGACCCCGCTCACCTCGCTCCGAACGAACATCTCCCTGCTGCGCCGGATCGACGAACTGCCTCCGGCCACCCGTGACGAGCTGGTCGCGGACCTGGGCCAGGAGGCGCGTGAACTGACCGACCTGGTCAACGAGCTGGTGGACCTGGCGGCCGGGCAGTCCGACACCGAGCCGCCGCAGCGGGTCGACCTCGCGGACCTCGCGGAGGAGGTGGCCGGGCTCGCGCGGCGGCGCAGCGGGCGGCAGATCACGGTCCGGGTGAGCGGTGACACGACGACCGACGGGCGGCCGGGGATGCTGCAGCGGGCGATCTCCAACCTCGTCGAGAACGCCGTCAAGTTCGACCGCGACGGCACCGGGCCCATCGAGATCGCCGTCTCCGGGCCCGCCCGTGCGGGCACGGTCCGCGTGGAGATCCTCGACCGCGGCCCCGGAATCGCCGACGGCGACCTGATCCGTATCTTCGACCGCTTCTACCGCGCGGCCGACGCCCGGTCCCTGCCCGGGTCGGGGCTCGGCCTGTCGATCGTGCGGGAGGTCGCCATGGCGCACGGCGGGGCGCCGTTCGCGGCGCAGCGGGCGGGAGGCGGGGCGGTGATCGGTTTCACCGTCGGCGGGGTGCCGGGGAGCGGGACGAGCACCGGAGGGTGACACCGCCTCTCCCGTCCGGGGGGCTGGAACTGGCCATTCCGCTGAACCCCATTTAACTCTCAAGCTGTCATGACATACTCGCGATCCGGCGTGTGATCGTCCCCCTGAGGGTTGGGAAAGCGATTGCCAGTGAACGTGAGAAGCCATGTGCTGGAGCATCCGTGAGCCGGCAGCGGGGACGTCCCGAGCGGCCGCTCGATCCCGACGCGGGGCCGGTGCAGCGCTTCGCGCACGACCTGCGGTCCTTACGGGCCCGGGCCGGCTCCCCGTCGTACCGGACGATGTCCGGACAGGCCCGGGTGTCGGTGGCCGCGCTGTCGCGGGCGGCCTCCGGAGAACGGCTGCCGTCGGTGGCCGTGGTGCGCGCGTACGCGCAGGCCTGCGGGGCGGACCCGGACGTCTGGCAGGACCGATTACGGGCGGCGGCCGACGAGGTCGCGGCCTGCGGTGCGGCGCAGGGGGAGTCGCCGTACCAGGGCCTCGCCCGGTTCGAACCGGGCGACCGGGAGCTGTTCTTCGGGCGGGACGCGCTCGCCGAGGACGCCGTGCAGCTGATGAAGGAGCACCGGTTCGCGGTGCTGATCGGGGCGTCCGGCAGCGGCAAGTCCTCGCTGCTGCGGGCCGGGGTCATGCCGCGCCTGGAGCAGGTGGTGGACGAGGCGGGCTGCGGCGCCCGGCTGCGGCTGATCACGCCCGGCGCCCGGCCCGCCGCCACCCACGGCCCGCTGCTCGCACCGGGGCCGGACGAACCCCACCGGGTGGTCGTGGTCGACCAGTTCGAGGAGATCTTCACCCTCTGCCGGGACCGGGCCGAACGGTGGCTGTTCGTCGACCGGTTGCTCGCCGCCAAGGAGGGGGACGGCCGACTGCGGGTGCTCGTCGCGGTCGGGGCGGGCTTCCACGGGCGGTGCGTGGAGCACCCCGGGCTCGCCGAGGCGCTGCGGCACACCACGCTGTCGGTCGGGCCGATGAGCCGGGAGGAACTGCGGGAGGCGGTCGTCAAACCGGCCACGGCGGCGGGCCTGCGGGTCGAGCGGGAACTCACCGCCCGTATCGTCGAGGAGGTCCACGACCAGCCCGGCGCGCTGCCGATGCTCTCGCACGCCCTGCGCGAGACCTGGCGCAGACGGCGCAGCGGAGTGCTGACGCTGGCCGCGTACGAGGAGGCCGGCGGCGTCCACGGAGCGATCGCCGCGGCAGCCGAGGAGGTGTACGGCGGGCTCTCCGCCGACCAGGCCGGCACCGCCCGGCGGCTCCTGCTGGCCCTCATCGCCCCCGGTGACGGCACCCCCGACAGCCCCCGCCCGGTCAGACGCGCCGATCTGCGCGAATGGCCGGACCCCGAGGTGCCCGTCGTCCTCGAACGGCTCGCCCGTGCCCGGCTGGTCACCGTGGACGAGGAGAACGTGGAACTCGCCCATGCGGCCCTGATCACCCGCTGGCCCCGGCTGCAGCAGTGGATCGAGGAGAACCGCGAACGGCTGCGCATGCACCGCCACCTCGCCGAGGCCGCCCGCAACTGGCAGGAGCACGGCAGCGACCCCGGCACCCTGTACCGGGGGATCCATCTCGCCCTGGCCGACGTGCTGTTCACCCGCGAACGGCACGAGGACGACCTGACCGCGCGGGAACGGGCCTTCCTGTGCGCCTCCCGGGTGGCCCACCGCATGGAGCGCTGGACGGCCGCCCGTATGCAACGCCGCATACGGTCACTCGTCGTCGCCCTCACCTGTGTGCTGGGCGGGGCCCTGGTCGCCGGTCACCTCGCCTGGCAGGAGAGCGGTGCGGCCGAGGCCGAGCGCACCCTCGCCGCGGCCCGGCAGGCCGCGGGCCTCGCCGACCGGGACCGGGTGACCGACCCCCGCACCCGCACCCTGCTCGCCGTCGCCGCCTGGCGGCTCGCCCCGCTGCCGGAGAGCCGCGCGGCCCTCTTCGACGCCCTGACCGACCCGGAGCGCGACACCTTCACCGCCCCCGACCAGAACGCCACCACCCGCACCTTCCTCACCGCCTCCGGCCACACCCTCCTCACCACCGGCGCCGGCACCTGGTCGACCTGGGACGTCTCCACCCACCACCACACCGCCTCCGGCCAACTGCCGAACCTCCCGGTGACGGCGGTCAGCCCCGACGGCCGGACGCTCGCCCTGACCGGCCCCGGCGGCGAGCGGCGGCTGTGGCGGCTGGCGGAGGGGGGTTCCACCGGGGCGGAAGCGTCTGCCTGGTCGAAAGGTTCCACCTGGCCTAAAAGTGCCGTAGGGGCGGTCGGCGGCGTGCTCGGGGGAGGCGACCGGTGGCCTGGCGCCGGGGCTGTCGGGATGGATGAGGTCGTCGGGGCGAAAGGCTTCGTCGAGGCGGCAGCCCCCGTCCGGAAACGTGCCGCGGCAGCCCCGGGGGTGGGCGGCTATGTCGTGAACGGCCCCGAGCCGCAGGCGCAGTTGCGGGGGTTCACCGATGATCCCGTGGTGCTGGAGGGGGCCGTCGGGGGTGTCGTGGTGGTGAGCGGGGACGGGCGGCTGGCCGTCGTCTGCGGGCGGGAGCGGGTGCTCTCGGTGCGGGACATCGTCCGGCACCGTACCGTTCCGGGCGCCTGGCAGTACCGGTCCGCGGGGGACTGCTCGGGCGACTCGCTCGTCCTCGACCGGGGCGGGACGCGGCTCGCCGCGGTCTCCGGCAGCGGGGTACGTGTCTGGGACACGGCCTCGGGGCGGCAGCTCGAGGATCTCGGCCAACCGGGCGTCAAGCACCTGGCGTTCACCGCGGACGGGCGGTTCCTGGCGGTGGCCGGGCAGGACGGGATCACGGTCCGGCGCATCTCGGGGGCGGGAACACCGGTGTTGCGCCACGACCTGGCCGACGGGCCGGTCGCCGCCCTCGCCTGGGACCCCGGCGCCCCCACCCTGCGCTATCTGACCGGCGCTACCGTCCACACCCTCGACCTCTCGGCGGCCCTCACCTCCCCGTGGCGCGACCGGCCGCTGGACCACGAGACGCTCAGCCCGGACGGGCGGCTGCTGGCCACTGCCGAACGGCACGGTGACAGCTACCGCTTCCTCGTGCGCTCCACCCGGACCGGCCGTGTCGTCGCCGAACTGCCCGCCTTCGAAGCACCCGGACACCCCGAGGCCGCCGCGCCCCTGATGGCCTTCAGCCCCGACAGCCGGGCCCTCGCCTACGGGAACGGCGCCCGGATCGTCGTATGGAATGCCACAACTCACCGCGTACAGGCGGCACTTCAGCCGACCCGGCCGTCCGCCGTCCGCTCGCTCGCGCTCACCCCCGGCGGCCGGAAACTGCTGCTCACCCGGGTGACCTCCACGGGATCGCCCAGCGGTGAGGTGTGGGACACCGCTCGGGGGACGAGGGCGGACCGGCCCGCGGCTCTCGCCGGAACCCTTGCGTCCGCCCTGGCCTCCGGTTTCGCCGGACCGGCCGCTTCCCTGCCCTTCGGCCTGGACCCCGGCGTACCACTCGGCGACGCCGACCTCCTCGCTCTCAGCCCCGACGGCGTCCACCTGGCCACCGGCGGTTCCTTCGGCAGCGTCACCGTCTGGCGGGGCCGTACGGAACGCCACCGGGAGGCCGTCGTCCCGGCCGACGCCTCGGGCTCCCCGGTCACCGCCCTCGCCTTCAGCCCCGACGGCCGCACCCTCGCGGTGGGGTACCGCTCCGGCGCGCTGCGCCTGTGGGACACCGCCGGCCGGCAGCCCCTCGGCTCCGGCCTAGACACCCCCGGCGACACGATCCGTTCGCTCGCCTTCGACCGGCACGGGGACTCCGTGTACGCCGCCGGCCCGCACGTACCCGTCCAGCGGTACGCCCTCGGCGCCGCCCAGGTCGCCACCCGGCTCTGCGCGCGAGCCGGCCGGACCCTGACCGCCGGCGAATGGCGCACGTACCTCCCCGAGGTGCGCCACCGGCGGGTGTGCGACACATCCGGCGACGGAACCTCGTAGGCCCGTCGCCCGGAAGCCCGGCGCACGGTTGGGTTGTTTACGTCTCTGACCTGCATTGATCAACAAATCGGCACCCCGAAGAGTGGGGGTCCAGCAGACACCACCCCCCACTCACGGGAGCAACCCGATGCCCTTCGCACGCCGCAAGCCCGCCTCCCCGCAGCGCGTCCTCCGTACCGGCGGTGCCGTTGCCGCCCTGGCCCTGGGCGCCTCGCTGCTGGCGGCCCCGCAGGCCTCCGCCGCCGACAGCCCCACCACCAAGGAGCTCCTGGACGCCTGCAGCTGGGCGGACCTGTGCGAGTTCCACGCCACGGACTACTGGACGTACACCGGCCCCCAGCACCAGGTCGGCAGCACCGCCTACAACTGCGCCAGCCAGACCAACCAGCACCGCATCGACTGGGCGGACACCACCGGCTCCACCAACACCTTCGGCATCTCGATCAGCGCGGAATACAAGTGGTTCGAGGTGTTCACGGTCGGCGTCAGCACCACGTACTCGCACAGCTGGGAGGCCTCGCACACCGACACCGAGAGCAACACCGTCAACATCCCGGCCGGGTACAAGGGCTGGATAGAGCGCGGCACGGCCAAGCAGCAGGCCAAGGGCTGGTACGAGATCCACTTCGGCAAGCGCTTCTACGGCCACTACATCTGGTACGTCAACAACTACCAGTCGTCCGGCTTCAACAAGGACAACCCCAACTCGGGCTACGTCAACTTCAAGGACGCCAAGATGACCGCCGGCGACCGCGCCGCCCACTGCAACTGACACCGGCCGACGGCATGTGGTGCTCCGTGACTCCGGGAACCCGCCCCCGGCTCCGCCTCGCGGCGGCCGCCGTCTGCGCGCTGGCCCTGCTGACCGGCTGCGCGGCGGGCGCGAAGAGCGCACCCGACACCGCGCACGCGGACCGTCAGGGGCCGACGGTGATCGGCACCGACACCTCGGCGGAGAGCCGGGTGACGGCGGCGCTCTACCGCGAACTGCTCACCGACGCCGGGCAGCCGGTGCGGATGGCGACCACGAGCTATGCGTCGCCCGCCGCCACCGCCAGGGCCGTGGTCGCGGGCAGGATCGGCCTGGCTCCCGCATACGAGAGCACCCTGCTGCGCACGTTCCCGGACGGCGGCAGGCTGCCCGGGAACATGCCGGCGACGCTGAGCATGGCACTGCCCATGGGGATCGACGCCCTGCCGCCGGCCGCGGCCGAGCACGGCGTCGTCCTCGCGGTCACCCGGGCCACCGCCCGCCGCCACGCCCTGCACAGCCTCGCCGACCTCGCCGGAGCGGGCCGTCGCCTCACCCTCGGCGGCTCCGCCTCAGGCGATCGGGACGCCCCGACGCCGTCGTCGCTGAAGAAGGCGTACGGCGTCACCCTCACCGGCGCGGGCACCTCGGCGACCGCCGATGTGCTGGCCCTGCGCAGCACCGACCCCGTCCTCACCCGTGACCGGCTGGTCGTGCTGACCGACCCCGAGGGCGTCCTCCCGCCCGAGCACGTCTTCCCGCTCATCCAGGCCCCCTACGCCGGCCTGGCCGCACGCAGAGCCCTGGCCCGGCTCAACGCGGCACTCACCACGGACCAACTGGCCGTGCTTGCCTCCGCCGTCGATGCGGGCCGCTCGCCCGCCGAGACGGCACGGACCTGGCTGCGGTCCAGAGGACTGCTCGGCTGAATCCCTCCCTCGCCCCCTCCTGCAGAACGGTGACAGCGAAATGCGCGACATCAAAAGGAAGTTCGCGATAGTGGCCCTCGCGACCGGAGCCGCCCTCAGCGGCCTCGCCGTCCCGACGCCGGCCGGCGCCGAGTCGGTCTCCGCCGTACAGATCACGGTCTGCAACGACGCCGGCGTGACCCAGGTGTTCTGGGTCAAGGGCTACAACCAGCACAACGACTGGGTCGGCTCGCCCATCTGGACCGTCGACGCGGGCACCTGCGCCACCGGTTGGGACTACTGGTGGAAGCAGAACTCGTCCGTCGAACTCCACCACAAGCCGGGCAGCGCGGCCTGGACCTGGAAGCAGGCGTACGTCCCCAGGACCGACGCCAGGACGACGACGCTCCGGATCCCGTAGGAACCGTCGCGACGTGTCTCACCTGCGCTGCGGGCCGCCCCCGTCCTGCCATCGGTAGAGGTCGCGCAGCAGGGAGATCTCGGCGCCGTGATGGATCAGCTCCCTGTTGACGTGCAGGATCCTGTTCTCCATGGGAAACCGCTCGGGACCAGCCGGGGGCGGGTTCTCCAGGTCGGCGTCCGAGAGCTCGCGGACCCCCGCGTTCCATCTGCCGTACATCTCATCGAGCTGCTTCAGCGCCTCGCCGGCGGTCCCCGCGTAGGCGAAGGTCCCGGAGTCGACGTCCTGGCCGCCGAAGTACCATCCGACCCGATAGCCCAGGCACGAGACGATGATGTGCGCCAGCCGCCAGGCAATCGTGGTCACCGGCGCCGGCACCGGGTCGGGGGACGCGAAGTCCATCGCCCATTCCCCCGAACCCATCGCCATCGGTGCGGCCGACGTACCCCGCGGGCGGACACTCCAGCAGCCGCGCACCGGCTCCCAGAAGTACTCCTCGTCGGTAAGCCCCTCCAGCCGTGGCCGCAGGTTCTTGCACCAGTACCAGTCCAACTGCTCAGCGAGCCGTTCGCTTCTCGTCATTTCGGCACACTACAGACCACCGAACAGCGGGCCGGCGCCTCTACGCCATCAAAAAGGGCCGAACTCAACCGACGTCCGGAAGACTGCCTGGGATGCGTTTCTCATCGGACTGACGTTGCGCGCACCGCGCGTTCTCCTGACGCACTGCGTCCAGCCACCGCCACAGCCCGATCTCCTCCAGCGTCAGCCCCGGACACGCCAGCCTGTGAGGCACCCGGCACTCTGCCTCGGCTGTGGGCTCCTCGGGGCCGCTGTTCCACGCCGTACCGTCTGAGTCGACGTACCACCGGTGCCACGCCGGAACCATGTGCGCGGGCGCCGTCAGACCGGGCTCGAAGAGGACGTGCGCCCCGTAGTAGGTCGGGTGGCGCTCGCCGACCAGCCCACACTGCGGGCATACGGGCGGGGACGGCGGCTCGGGTGCGTCGGCGCCGTCCATGGCGGCTTGGGCGCGGTCGACGTTCACCCACGGCTGTGGGGTGCCGGACGGCGGCTGCCGCTGCTCGTCCGGGCCGGGTAACGGGATGACGCGCTGCGTGGCGTCGTCCGGGGCGGGTGCTGCGCTGCTGTTTGTCTCTTCTGCTCCCCCCATGCTGTTGAGCGTCCGCGTACGGCTTATGTGTGGGTAGGGCGCAATCCAGGCGCATGGGTGGGGGAGTGCGGGGCAGGCAGGCGCGCCAAGTGGCGGGAGGGCCGCCCGCCGCGAACCCTCCTGCCGCCCGAGTCTGGGGGTTGCGCTCATCCGGTGTCTTCGGGGCGTAGGAAGGTGCCGGCGGATGGAGAACCCGTGGGTGGCCCCGGTGCGGAGCCGCCCACGGGTTCGGGCCCGTCAGTTCCAGGGAGCCGCGGTGAGCCAGCTGGTGTCCTGGGCCCATGACGTCGTGGCGTCCCAGGCGTTGGTGCCGCCATTGCTGGCGATGTAGACCGTGTAGTTGTAGTGGCGGAGGTACTTCGTCGGGAAGTTGAAGGACTGGAACGAGGTGCCGACGCCGCTGTTGCCCGAGGTGGGGCAGAAGGTGGCGTCCTTCGCGAAGTTGCTTCCGCCGTCGTCGAAGTTCAGGTTGAGCTGGTAGTTGTAGTGGCGCAGGAACTGGCCCGGCTTGTCGACGGACTCGAAGGACAGGCAGGAGGTGTTGGCCAGTCCGGCCCGGACGATCCAGGTGGCGTCGGCCTTGTCGGTGGCCGAGCTGGCTGAGGTGATGTTGGAGATGACGACCTTGGAGTCCGCGTCGTCGTGGCGCAGGTAGTGCGAGGTGCAGCAGGGCGAGGTGGTGGCCTTCAGGGAGATCCGGGAGCCGGGGGTGAGAGTTCCGGTGCTGGTCGAGCCGCTGCTGTAGCCGGCGGCGGTGATGTTGGCCTGGACGGCGTTCTCCGTGGCGTCCGAGGGGTAGCCCTGCGTCATGACGCCTTCGTAGAAGGTGCCCTGGGCCCACTTGCTGTTGTCACCGCCGATGCCGAGGATGATCGCGCCTTCCTTGTGCATCGGGTTGTAGCCGGAGACGGTGGGGCGTACGCCGTTGTAGAACGTGGACAGGCCGCCCGACTGGGCGTCACCGCCGCGCAGGGCCCACTGGTTCGCGCCGCCCTTGAGCATGGCGGTCAGGAACCGGTGGTCGACGCTCGGGTCATTGGCGTTGAATCCGCGGTTGACCCCGGAGAAGAGACCGTTCTCCAGGTCGGCCATGACCCAGGGGCCGTTGTCGCTGCCCCAGCCCCACGCCTTGCTGTTGCCGAAGTAGAGGGCCTCCATGTGGCCGTTGCCGGTGTCCAGGTTGTTGGTCTCGGCGTTGCCGTAGTCGAAGCAGCAGCCGCCGTTGAAGTGCTTGCCGTTGAAGATGGCGTACATGCCCTCGGGCTGGTCGCCGGTGGCGATGCCGTTGGTGTTGTTGTTGCGGTAGCCGGTGCCGGGGGCGATGTAGACGCCGTACGCCTTGTGGCCGCCGACGGTGACCGGCGCCTCGACGGCGTTGGCGAGGTTGTCCGGCCCGCCGGCGGCTCCGCCCCCGGGTGCCTGGGTGAGGTCGTTGCCCTTGGGCGACTGGTCGTAGATGACGGTGATGACGCAGCTGGTGTTCGCGCAGAAGGAGTCCTGCTGCGCGGCGTCGGCGACACCTCCGGCGGTCAGCAGGCCGATGTCCTTGGTCGTGTTGTCGGAGGCGCGCCTGACCTGGTACAGCGGGCCGTTGTACGCCCCGTACAGGGCGCGGGTGGTGCTGTGCGCGGCCACGCAGGGGGTGCCGCCGGCGGCGTAGATGTCGCACGGCCCCTGGGTGGCGGCCTGCGAGGGGGCGGCCGTCGCGGTGAGCAGGCCGGCGGCGAGCGCGGCGGTGGCACCGGCCGCGAGGAGCGCGCGTCTGGCGCTGCGTATCCACGGTGGCTTGATCATGAAGAACTCCTTCACGAGGTGGGTTGTGAGGTGAGGCGTCGACGAACCCGTGGTGCCCGGCTGCGTGACGGCGCGGGTTGCGTCGACGCCCCCGGGGCCGGTGCGGCTTCAGCCGTCTTCGGCACCGGCCCCGGAGGCTGGTTGCTCTTCGGGTCCAGGGAGCGACGGGTGGCGGCGGCGAAACGGGTGGTCCCGTCAGGGGGGCTTGAGAGAGCAGCTGGGATTGGTCTCCCCTGCCCGCCCCTCACGCCGTCGCCGTCGCCGGGGGGGGGGATGTCGGTGTCGGGTCAGCTCGTCACACGGAAGGTGGCGTCGCTGCGCCCCGTCACGGTGGTGATCGGGTCGAGCTTCAGGTAGTAGGCGTAGTGGCGGATGTAGCGGTCGGGGAAGTTGTACGACTGGAACGACGACCAGGCGGAGTCGGCCAGGCCGGCGACCTGCCGGAAGGTCGCGTCGGCGGCGAACTGGGCGGTGCCGTCGTTGTGGACCAACTGGAAGTCGTAGTTGGCGTGGCGCAGGAAGTAGCCGGGGTGGTTCACCGACTCGAGGGAGACGGTGCCGGTGCCCGCCAGGCCGGGCCGCAGCCGGAACTGGGAGTCCTCGACGGGGCTGACGTTCGGGTCGATGCGCACGTCGAAGTTGATCTGGCGCACGTACCGGTCCTGGACGTTGTACGACTGGAGCCGCTGCGCGGGGGTGTTGGGCCAGCGGGCGAGTACGCGGCTCTCCTCGGCGGCCGTGAGGTTCATGATCCAGCCGTGGCGCTTCTTGGTGCCGCCCATGTTGTAGCCGGTCGACGCGAGCTTCTGGTAGGCGGCGGGGTTGGAGGGGTCGGTCGTGGTGACGGGCATGTAGCCGCGGTTGGTGGCGTACTGGTCGAGGTAGAGCGCCCACTTGTTGGTGCCGTTGAACTTCATCCACATCGGGCCCTCGACCATCGACCCGGTCAGGCCGATGCCGGAGAGGTCGCCGAGTTTGGTCCAGGTGCCGAGGATGGAGTTGCTGCCTTCGAGGGTGATCTGTCCGTCGCCGGAGGCCCGTACATAGCGGTAGTTGCCGACGCCTGGGGGCACTTCGATGATCTGGGTGTCGATGATCTCCTGGGTGCCGGGGCGGTCGATGTAGAGCTGGGGGGTGGTGATGGTGCGGAAGTCGCTGGTGTGGGCGGCGAAGATGCGGTGCTTCGTCGCGCCGTTGAAGGGGACGTTGGTGGCCCAGTACAGGACGTAGTCGTTGCTCTCGGGGTCCCAGATCGCTTCGGGTGCCCAGGCGTTGCGGCCGTCGGGGATCGCGCCGGCGACGTTGAGCAGCCATGGCTGCGACCAGGTGATCAGGTCGGTGGACTCCCACACGACGAGGTTGCGGCTGCCGTTGTTGATGGAGGCGTTCCAGTCCTGTCCGCAGCTGATGCACAGGTCGGTGGCGATGATCCAGTATTTGCTGCCGTCGGGGGATCGGACGAATGCGGGGTCACGTACGCCCTTGGTGCCGACGGTGGAGCGCAGGACCATGCCGCCGCCGTTGAGGTCGCTCCAGTGCAGGCCGTCGGTGCTGTGGGAGAGGTACATCTGCTGGTTGGTCGCGCCCTCCCCGGTGAAGTGCACCATCAGGTAGCCGGGGTCGGCGGCGGCCGCCCGCTGGGGTGTGGTGAGGGCCTGCCCTGTGAAGAGGAGGCAGGCGGCGAGCAATATCACCGTCAGCCGGGCGCGGAGCGCAGACATCGGATCTCCTGTCGGGTGCGGGTGCCACCGCCGGGCGAAGGGGGAGCGGGGTGGCGGGGGGAACTTGGTCTCGGAGTGGTGCGGGACAGGACCCGGGCACCGCGTGGATCGGAAGGGGGAATCCGAACGACGGTGTTTCACCGCTTCGCCCAGGGCACCGTGGTGACGGCGGGTCAGGGCGCGCGAGCACGTGCGTCCGCCCAGGTGGAGCGGCTGCGGCACGGGCCGGGTGTCTGTGTGTCTCAGCGCCCGTGAAGGCGTTTCAGGTCGGTGGCGCTTCGGCCGGAAGCCCTCATGACCAACTCCCTGTCCCATCAGGCACATTGAACGGTATATCGAACGCTGTTCGTGAAATCGGGCAGAGGCTAAATCTGGAAAAGAGAGCGCGTCAATACATCCGACACATCCGATTAACCGAACGTACAAATGAGCGATTCGGTACTCGCCGGGCCTCCTGGGTGTGGCGCGCGACGGGAGATGCCTCGCACCGGTGTTGACCGTGGTCGTCCATGCCCGCGGGCACGTTTTGGGCACGCGAACCACCAGCGGCTGAGCGATACGGTGCGCGGCACTTCGCGGCGACCAGGGGCATCGCCTGCCGGACTGGTCCGGAGTGGCCGTTCGATGGCAGGAAGACGCCGGCTGCCGGAATTGCGGCCACTCCGGTCGTACCGCGCAGGCTCTCCATGACCCTTCCGCTCTCCGCCGGGTACCTGCTCGCACCGCCCCGCCACGACGTGGGTGAAGTCCCACTTCGGTCTCTACGACTGCCGCGCGCAGGGCTGAGCAGAACGGGCTCCCGCCGATCGGCGGGGGTGGAGCAGCCGACTGCGGGATGGGCAAGGAAGAGGAAATACAAAATACTCCTTGCGGGCAATTCTGGTCTCAATCGCGGTTGGACTCATCGCAATTATTCACATCGTGAAGCCTGAATTCATAATGCTCGTCGGCGTGGCAAACAAGCAGGTCAGAAGGGCTCTGAAAATCACTCGGTGAGTACCGTCACACCTCGCCGATAAACCGGCCAAACGTTCCCGTCGTCAGGCAGGTCGAGAACTTCATTGCTGGAAAGGATCCTTCTTGACCACCAGTGGATCTGCGATATCCATGCGGGGCTCGGCTCGGCGTCGGGCGGACATGGCGGCGTTAGGAGGTGTGCGGCCGCCCCTTGCGGCCCTGCCGGTTCTGTTGGCGCTCGTCGCGGGCCTGACGGTGTTCGCTGTCGGGAGCGATGCCGAACGGGGCGTTCCCGAGGCTGTCCTCAGCTCCCAGCAGCACATCGCCGAGGACGGGGCGGTCGCGCTGCAGGGCTCCGTCGACCAGAGCGTCACCGATCTGCGGACGGCGGCCGCGGACTTCGGTGGCTCCAAGGCCGTACCGGCGGACGGAATGCTGACCCGCCTCGACCGGGCCTACCGCAAGTGGCGTGGTACCGCCGTCGTCGACGTGTCCACCGGCCGGCTGCTCGCCTCGCACGGCGAGGCCGTACCGCTGGGCAAGGTGGACCTTCGTGGGCTGCCCGCGAACCCGCCTCCGAGACTGGTGCGGGACGACTCGGGCGTCACCCGGCTGCTGGCCTTCGCGACGCTGTCGCAAGGCGGCAGGCAGGAGTTGCTCGTCGCCTCCCAGAGCCTGAAACCGCCGGGCATCTCCGTCGGCAACAAGCACACCCTCAACGTCGTGGACCGTGACGGGACCACTCTCGCCTCGTCCGGGCCGGGATCCGGCACCGACCGGGCCAAGGCGCTGGCCGGCACCGCCGCCCGCGAGGCGCAGGGCAAGGGACCGTCGGACACCGCCGCCGTCGGCGGCTTCGACGGTGCGAGCGGCAGTCTCGTCGGGGCGGCGGAGGGCAGAACCCGTACCGCCGTCGGGTATGCCTCAGTCGCCCGGGGGCCTGCCGCGAAGGAGAGTCCAAGCAGCGCACTCGGGCTGACGGTCGTCACGACGGTGCGGACCGAGCGCCATGGGGCCGGTACCGGCGACCTTCGTCTCGCCCTCCTCGCCGCGGCCGTGCTGCTGGCCCTCGCGGCCGGGATCACCGTCGCCCTCCACCTGGTGCTGCAGCGGCCTGTGCTGCGGTTGCGCCGCGACGCGCAGAGGATCGGCTCGGGCGACCTCACGGCCCCCGTCCGCATACCCCGCTTCGGGGAACCCGCGCGGGTCGGCGCCGCGCTGGAGGCACTGCGCCGTCAACTCCGAGGCTGGGGTGGGCAGTCGCAGGAGACGGTCGCGCAGCCGCCGGCCAAGGGGCGTGTTCTGCTCGGGACGGGCAAGGGCCGGCGTCGGCTCGGGCTGCGCACCGTCCTTGTGGTGTGCGCGTTCGCCCTGCTGGCCTGGCCCACGGCGATGCTGCTGACGCTCGGCAGCACCCTGCCGCACCCGGCTGCGGTCGTACCGCGGCTGATCACCGACGATCAGCGGCAACGCACCGAGACGACGGCGGACCGCGTGCGCAGGGGGATCAACGACGGGTACGCGGATCTCGCCCATCTCGCCACCGTGATCGACGCTTCCCGGTCGCAGGAGGCGCGCAAGGTCCTCGACAGCTCCCTGGAACAGCACGGCCGGTACCGGTCCCTGTACGTCGTCGACGGCGTCGGCAAGATCCTCGTCCGCGCCGGCGAAGAACCCCGTACCCCGAAGAAGGTCCGCATCAAGGCCGGGGTCAGCCAGACGAACACCTCCGGCACGGAACCGGTGCTCGCCGCCGTGGCCCCTCAGCAGGGCACGGGGGCGTCGGCGAAGCCCCAACGCCGCTATGTCGTGGGCGAGTTCAAGGTCCAGTACCTGGCCGGGATCCTCAACCGACCGGGTCTCGGCTCGGTGTGGCTGGTGGACTCCGCGCATCGGGTCATCGCGTCGAACAAGGGGTTCGTGGCATTCGGGCGGGTCTCGGACAGCCGGCTGCGAAACCGCCTGGACACCGTCCGCACGGCCAGGGGATCCGCCGAACTGCTGCTCGGCTGGAGGGATCCGGCGGTCGCCGCCGTGGCACCGTTCAACGACAAGAGAGGCGTCGCGAGCGCACTCGGCTGGAAGGTCGCCTCGATCAGGCCGGTGTTCTGGATCGGCCTGCCCGAGTACGAGGCACAGCGGCGGATCATGCTCGTCGGGCTGCTGGGGGTGACCACGGGCGCCCTCTGCCTCGGCTGGCTGTACCTCGTCGTCGTACGTCCGCTGCGTGAAGTCGCCCGCGGTGCCGAGGCGTTGGCGGCCGGAGACCGCACGACGGTGCTCTACCCGCGCCACCAAGACGAGGTGGGATCCGTCGCCCGCAGCCTCGAACTGATCAGACAGCGACTGCGCCGCACCGACGCACCGCGCGCGCCCGGTTCCCCGGACAGCGCGCCCACCCCCTCCACTTCCCCGTCCGGCCCCGGCCCCAGGAGCTGACCCCCGGTGCTCTTCCTGTACTGCGTCCTCGCGGCGTGCTGCGCCGGCCTGCTCGTCGCAGGCATCGTCGAACAGCGCCGCCATGACGCCAAACTTGCCGCCATACCCACCCGAGTGCTGGTCAACGGCATCCGCGGCAAGTCCTCCATCACCCGGCTGTGCGCGGGCGCGCTGCGCGGCGGCGGCCTGGTGACCGTCGCCAAGACCACGGGCACCGCGGCCCGGTTCATCCACCCCGACGCCACCGAGGAGCCGGTCTACCGCAAGTTCGGCATCGCCAACGTCGTCGAGCAGATCGGCATCGTCCGGCGGGCCGCCGGCTACCGGCCCGATGTCCTGGTCATGGAGTGCATGGCCGTGATGCCCGCACTCCAGGAGATCAACCAGACCAAGCTGATCCGCTCCACCATCGGCGTGCTCTGCAACGTCCGCGAGGACCATCTCGCCGAGATGGGGCCGACGTTGGACGACGTGGCACGCTCCCTGTGCCGGTCCATGCCGCAGGGTGGCGTCTGCGTCACTGCAGAGAAGGAGCGCTTCCACATCCTCCAGGAGGAGGCCCACGCCCGGAACTGCGAGCTGGTCTACGCCGACCCGGAAACCGTCACCGACGAGGAACTGCGCGGCTTCAGCTGGTTCACCTTCAAGGAGAACGTCGCCATCGCCATCGCGGTCGCCGAAGTGCTCGGCGTCGACCGCGCGACCGCGCTGAAGGGCATGTACGCGGCGCCGCCGGACCCGGGTGTGCTGTCCGTCGAGCGGTACCGCACCCCTGAGGGCAAGCGGCTGCGCTTCGCGAACGTCTTCGCCGCCAACGACCCCGAGTCGACGCTGATGAACATCGAGCAGCTGCTCGAACTGGGCGCGATCCACCGTCCGTTGCACGTCGTCATCAACTGCCGTCCCGACCGTGTGGAGCGCAACGGGCAGATGGGCGCGCTCATTCCGCAGCTCGACCCGGAGACGGTTTTCCTCATCGGTCACCCCACCAAGTCGGCCGCCGACGCCATACCCGCCCACTGGACCGGGAACGTCGTCGATCTCGGCGGCGACCGCCGCGACCCCGACCGGCTCACCACGGATCTGCTGGCCCATCTGGGGCCGGACTCCTCGCTCGTCGCCATCGGCAACATCCACGGCCAGGGCGAACTCTTCCTGAAGCGGCTCGCGGCACTCGCACCCGACCACCCCGACGCCGGCCTTGCCCATCCCGCCGACCCGGGCGACGCCCCCACATCGCCCGGCGCCCCCCGCAACTCCTCCCACGGAGCTTCCCGTTGATCCCCGCAGTAGTCACCCCGCAGATCGCCGCCATCGGCATCGCACTCGGTCTGGTCTTCTCCCTCCTGTGCTACCTGACCACGAACCTCTCACCGGGCGGCATGATCACCCCCGGCTGGCTCGCCCTCACCCTCGTCGGTGATCTGCGGCGTGCCGCCATGGTCGCGGCCGTGGCAGCCCTGACCTACCTGCTGACCAAGCTGCTGCAGCGGTTCGTCATCCTCTACGGCAAGCGGCTGTTCGCCTCCGTCGTGCTCGTCGGTGTCCTGCTCCAGGCCGGGCTCTCCCTGTTGCTCCAACAGCAGTTCCCCCTGCTCTTCGCCCATCAGGCCCTCGGGTTCATCGTCCCCGGTCTCATCGCCTACCAGCTGGAGAGGCAGCCCAAGGCCGCGACGGTCCTCTCCACCTGCGCGGCCACTTTCGCCGCCTACGTGATTCTGGTGTCCGGGCTGCTGCTGGGCGCCCTGCCCACGACATGAGCCGCCCCGTCCCGACCTGCGGCGCCCTCTCTCCTTCCCGTCCAACGGAGTTGACCAGTGAAACGCCCCCTGCCCAGAATCCGGGAGCTCTCCCTGCCCAGGAACGCGGCTCTGTTCCTGGTGACAGCCGTCCTGCTCGCGGCGAGCTGCGTGCTGACCCTGCAGTTCAGGCACCGCACCGACCATCGTGAGGCCTCACTCCCGGCAGCACTGACAGCACCGGCGTCAGCGGATGCCGTCATCCGGTCCAGGAGCGGCCCACTGCACTTGGAGCGGATCGGCAACCCCGCCCGTACGATCGCCCGCGACCGGCACGGCACCGTCGTCGCCACGTTCACCGACGGCGCCCGTACGGCCGTGCTGACCGGGCCCAGCAGGACGTTCGCGGAGCCGCGTACGACGGATGCCAAGGTGGTCACCAAGAGCTGGGTGCGGCTGCTGCCCAAGGCATGGACGCGTGGCGCGGAGCGCAGCGGCTGGTTCAGGACCTGGCTCGGGTCGCGGCTGGGCAGCCGCGACCCCGACATCCTCGCCACCGCCTTCGACTACATAGCAGGTGCCCCGGCCCGGAAGACGTCAGCGGGAGTCACCTACAGCGGTGCCGCCCGCTACACCCCCGACACGACCGGCGACTCCGGGCGCGCTCAGCAGGGGAAACTGCGCACGGGCTCGGACTTCTACGACTACCTGGGCATCCCCTGGACCTTCCCCGACGCGGTCACCCGCCGCCCCGACAAGGACCGCGCACGCTCCGTCGACAGCTCCGGCTATGTCCGCCTGGTGTACGGATACCGCTCGGGGTTCCCGCTGAACAGCAGGGACGGCGCGGCGGGCAGCGGGCTCGAGCGGACTCCCGACGCGATCGCCCACGCGCGGCTCGGCGTATCCGTGATCCCCCTCACCGGCCACCGCCCCGATGTCATCCAGCAGCTCCAGCCCGGCGACCTCGTCTTCTTCAGCACACGGGAGCTGCCCGGCGGACGGATCGGCCACATCGGCATCTACCTCGGCCTGGACACCGACGACCACCCGCGCTTCATCTCCAGCCGGAAGAACGCGGGCGGCCCCACCATGGGCGACAAGGGCGGCATCTCACGGCTCGACGGCGACGGCTACTGGGCCCAAGGGCTGCGCGGGGCTCGCCGCCTGTGACCGCACTTGGACCGGGCGGGTGCGAGGCCGTGGTTCTTGTCCGGGGACGTAGCCGGTGTGACGCGCGGGGGGTGCACCCGACGGTCGCCGGACGGCGCCCGGAACGGACCCGGTTGCGACGATTGCGGAGATGTTCACCGACCCCCCGCCGATCGGAGGGGGCTGGTCGGCCGATCGGCGGGACACCTCCCGAAGCCCGGCGGATGGTCGAGCGCCCCCGCCTAGGGGAGGTTGAAGCGGTGACCGAGATCGAAAGCGCCAAGAAGACACCTTCCCGGCCCTTACCGTCACCCGGGTCCGCCACGGCGTCGGAACGCTCCGCGCCGATGGCGCGGCTGGGGACCGGCCCAGCGCCCGCGACACGCCCTGCTGGACTACCTCCTCGCGCACCGCAGGGGTGAGAAGTACCTGCCGCGACCCGGGCCGCCTCCCCGCGGAACGACTGCTGCGCGCTCAGGCCCAACCCGTCCTCGTCATGGGCGGATTCACCGGGAACCCCCTTCCCCGGCGCCCCGCAGCTCGGCGACCTGATCGCCACGCACCAGCTGTGCTACGTGCTGCTCACCCACCTGCGGCCCACCACCCCCGCAACCACCTGGGTGAAGTCCCACTGCGAGCGCGTCCGCTCCGGGGCCTACGGCTGGCGCACCGGGGGCAACTTCGGCCTCTACGACTGCCGCGCGCAGGACTGAGCAGAGCACCGAGGGCCACGACGACCCCCGCCGATCGGCGGGGGTGGAGCAGCCGACCGCGGGATGGGTCAGGCAGAGGACATGCACAAAGATCCTGTTCGCTGCTCCACGCGACATCGGCAGAACCCGGAATGGATTGCTTCTTTGACCACCACTCGATCCCGATCCCGATGCCCTGTGTCCACGCGGCGCCCCACTCGGCGCCGGGCGGACACGGCGAGGAGATGCTGAGCCGGAGCCGGAGCCCGGCGTGAGTGCCTGCGCTGTCTTGCCCGGTCTCGTCCGTTGTACCGTCTGCCCGGGCTGACGTCGGTCGACGCCCTTGCGGAGGTCCCGGTGGGGCGGCTGCCGGTCTGTTCCGAGTTCTGAAGCGGATTCAAATGATCTTTGTCCTGATTGTGATCACCACGGTGGTGGCCGGGTGGTCGCTGGTCGCCGGGCGGCTGGAACAACGGCATGTGCGGGCTCCTCTGGTGCTGGTGCTCGCGGGAGTCGTCACGGGGGTGTTCACGCACAGCCACATCGCCGCCACGTTGAACTCCGAGGTCGCTCAGCATGTGGCCGAGGTCATCCTGGCCATCCTGCTGTTCGTCGACGCCACCGAGCTGCCGGGCGGACGACTGTTCGGCAACGATCCCGGCTCCGCCGCGCGTGCTCTGCTGGTGGCCCTGCCGTTGAGCCTGGTCACGATGGTGCTGCTGGGCACGTGGCTGCTGCCCGGGCTGCCGGTGGCGTTGCTGCTGCTCATCGCGTGCATCGTTGTCCCGACCGACTTCGCCCCGGCCGAGACGCTGGTCCGCGACCGGCGCATCCCGGCGAGGGTGCGCAGCGTCCTCAACGTGGAGAGCGGCTACAACGACGGCATCGTCTCGCCCCTCTTTCTGTTCGCGCTGATCCTGGTCGGCACCAACTCCGTCACCCGCACGCCCATGCAGGCCCTCGGCACGGCCGTGCCGTTCGCGCTGAAGGCGCTGGTGGCCGGCTTCGTGGTGGGGGCGCTGGTGGCGTGGCTGATCAATGTGGCCGACCGCGCGGAGTGGATGACGGAGCAGTCCCGGCGGATCGCCGTGCTGGTCACACCGCTGCTCGCCTACACCGTGACCGTGGCGATGGACGGCAACGGGTTCGTGGCCTCGTTCGTGTGCGGGATCGCCTTCCGCTACGTCAGACAGGCGCCGGTCCGCAGGCGGGGCGCCTCGGCCCCCCACGCCTCGGACTTCCAGCTCATCGAGGACACCAACTCGATGGCGACGATGTGCATGTGGTTCTTCTTCGGCAACGCCGTGGTGCTCGCCGTGGGGGAGGGCGTCCACTGGCCCACCGTCGTGCTCTGCGTCGCCGCGCTCACCGTCGTGCGCGTCCTTCCGGTCCTGCTCGCCTTCCTCGGCTCGACGTTCACCTGGCGGGAGAGGCTCATGGTCGGGGCGCTCGGACCACGCGGCACCACCTCCATCGTGTTCGGCCTGCTCGCGTTCAACGCCCTGCCGGACGGGACGTACGCCGACACCGCCCTGTACGCCATGACCCTGACGGTGCTCGGCAGCGTGCTGCTCCACGGCGGCGGCTCGGTGGCCATCGCCCGGTCCCTGACCGCCCCGCCCCCGTCGGCTGCCGGCGGCCCCGGCTCCCCGGGGGCCGGCGAGCCGGACGCACAGGTCGTCGACACGCGCGGTTGATGTGCCTGCCGGCCGCGGCGGGTACCGCTCCAGGCCGGTGTCCTCCAGCCACTCGGCGGGGGCGGACCCGACAGTCGTCGGATGGGCGGAGAGCGGCCGGGCGGACAGCCTGGAGGCATGACACAGCATGTTCGCAACAAGGAGCCCGAGACTGTCCCCGGGGCGTCGGCCGACCTCGACGTGCGGGACCGTGACGTCCCGCCTCGCAGAGGCGGGTCGCTGGAACTTCTCGGCCTGACGCTGGTGGCGGCCGCCGGTGTCCTGTTCGTCCTCCGTCCTGAGTTCTACGAGGCCGCAGTGCACGTTTTCGCCACGCGGGCGGCCTCACTGGTCCACTGAGCCGGCGATCGGAGATCTCCTCCGACGCGAGGCCTCCGCGGCCATCCGCACCACGGCCGGCTCCCCCTGCATGCCGTCGGTGCCGACGGCCTCTGCCTGGCCGTCGTACGCCCCTCAACTCCGCGATGCCGTCGTGCACACTCGCGACGAGGGCCGTCGAAGCGGCCCGTTGAGCCGACAGCCCTCAAGGCCCCCGTGCGGGCCGGTGCCCGCAGCCGCTGACGCGGTGCGCGGCCGAGCACGTAGGAAAGGAAGCTTGTGAACACCGCATCCGCCCGCAAGGCGACGGGTGCCGAGTCCCCCCGCTCCGCGGGCGCTTGGACCATGACGGCCCTGGGTGAACCGGCGACCTGCACCACCTTCGCCGAACTCCTCCAGGTCATCGGGCGCCATGGCTGAGCACACGCGTCGCATGCAGGAGAGTTGGCTGGGCATCTGCGCCAAGGCACGAGCCGCCGCATACGAACGGCGCGTCGTGATCACCTGAGGACCGAGTGGTGGCGTGCGCGCACAGCGGAGGAGGTGCCGCTGGAGCACCTCCCGGACGCCTGGAATCCCCAGGCTCGAGCACCGAGCACCCATCGGTCGGCCGGGACCACAGCCGAAGCCCGCAAGGGCGTTCCCTTGCGGGCAGTCGGGCAGCCGGCAGCCGGGCAGACCGTCCGGGCCAGGAGGGGGCAGGAAGCCCAGCCACCCCGGCCGGACCTCACCGGACGTACTTGGCGGGCTTGGTGGCGGTGTTGAGCAGGTACTCCAGGGGGCCGCGGCGGAAGAAGCGGGACCAGATCGCGGCGAAGACGATCGCCCCGAGGACGTACATGAGCAGCGGCACCCATGACTGCTGGGTGCCTGTCCCGGCGGGCGTCGACAGCAGGGACTGCGCCAGGAAGTGACCGACGTAGGCCGTCAGGGACATGGTGCCCACGGCGATGACCGGTTTCGCCAGGCGGCGCAGGCGCGGCAGCCGGTCCATCAGTACCGTCGCGCCCACGATCACGAGGATCGCGACGCCGACGCTGCCGATGATGTCGAACGTGGTGCCGGTGTGCGGCCCGGCGGTCAACAGTTCCGAGAACGCCCGCTGGGGCTCGCCGGACCCGCTGCCCATGGACGCCGCCCCGGAGCCACTGGACGACGACATGTCCTCCGCCGTGCTCCGCAGCGCGTTCTTGCCCGCCAGCAGCAGGGACAGGCCGTAGGCCCCTACGACGAGGCCGGCGCCGAGCGCCGCCAGGCGCCGCTGGACGGTGCGCGCCGACAGGTCCATGCGGCCCAGCGCCATACCGGCGATCACGAACGGCATCCACGTGAGCGCCGGGTAGAAACCGGTGAGCAGCAGATCGAGCACTCCCACCTCGCTGAGGTGATGGAGCGGGTCGTAGGCGTTGATGCCCTGCTGGACGGAGTCGCTGAGCCGCATGGTCAGGACGAACGCCAGCTGAGGCGTGACGAGCGCGAGCCCCGCCGCGATCACCGCGAGGGTCGCTGCGCCCAGGCGCACCAGGGGCAGGGCGAGGAGGAAGTAGACGCCGTAGAAGCCGAGGATGATCACACCCCCGTACTCCGTCGCCATCACGGTGCCCAGCGCCAGCAGGACCACGGCGCGGATCGCGATCCGGGCCTTCGCCTGCCGGCCGGCCAGTCCGGTCTTCGGCTCGAAGCGACCCGCGATCAGCATCAGTGAGAACCCGGCGAGGGTGGCGAACAGGACCGAGGAGTGGCCGTCCGCGATGTAGCGGATCCAGCTGGCGACGCCGTGCGTGGCCGACAGCGGGGGGCCGATGTGCACGACGTACATGCCGAACACCGCCAGCGCGCGGGCCAGGTCCACCCCGACCAGGCGCCCCATCGAGGGGCCGCCGGGGGCTTGCCCTGGGGGCCCGGAGGGGGTTCGGGGCCGTGGCGGCGAGTTCTCCTGCGGAGCCGGTGTCTCCTGTGGCGGCTGTATGTGTGTCATACGTAAAATCCTTCGGTGCCGTCAGGAGGCGGACCATCCGGCAGGCTTCGTCGACACCCCCGCCGACTGGCCGGAACCGGCCCGCCGACCGGCGGGCCCGGACGGACAACTGCCTGCTTGATGACTGCGTCGGCCAACTCGACGGCCCGAGCAGCATGGCCGGGTGATCCGATCCCACCGGCCGAGAACGGCCCGACACCATCCGCCGAGCCTCGCCCACCCTCCCGCCGACGGGCCGGAGCGCTCCCCCCGACCGGCTGGAACCGGCCTGCCGGGTGGCGGGTCTCCCCAGCGGCCGCATCCTCGCGCGCCGTGCCGGACGTACTGTCGACGGCAGGCGATCACCGTACGAGAACATGGACGTCCCGATGCGGGGTGTACGGGGCAGCCGAGACGCTGGACAGAGCAGACGAGTGTGAGGCGGAACGCCGGTGATCCGGGTAGTGGTGGTGGACGACGAGGCCCTGGTGCGGTCCGGGTTCGAGCTGATCCTGAACGCCTCCGACGGCATCCACGTGGTCGCGACCGCGGAAGGGGCGCAGGCCGCCGACGTGATCCGGCGCGAGCAGCCGGACGTCGTGCTCCTCGACATCCGCATGCCCGACGTGGACGGCCTGACCGTCCTCAGGGAGATCCAGACGCTGCCCGAGCCGCCGACGGTGGCCATGCTGACCACCTTCGACACCGACGAGTACATCCTGACCGCGCTGCGCTCGGGAGCCGCGGGCTTCCTGCTCAAGGACACCGAGCCCGAACAACTCGCCCACCTGGTACGGACCCTGGCCGCGGGCGGGGTGGTGATGTCCCCGAAGGCCTCGCGGGCTCTGCTGCGCAGCCATCCGGGGGCGGGCGGCTCCCAGGACGCGGACGTGGCGCGCGTGAAACTGCTCAGCGACCGTGAACGTGACGTGCTCGTGCTGATCGCGGAAGGACTCTCCAACGCCGACATCGGCGCCCGCATCCATCTGAGCGCGGGAACCGTCAAGGACCACGTCAGCTCGATCCTGACCAAGCTCCGGGTCGCCAGCCGCGTCCAGGCGGCGCTCCTCGCGGAGCGGGCCGGGCTGCTCAGCGGCGACCGCGCCGACACGGCACGGGACCACGGGTGGTGAGCACGGGGCAGGCGCTGTGGCGACGGGTGCCGCCCTGGGCCCTCGACGCGGGCCTCGTCGCGCTCGCCGCGTTCGACACCTGGGTCAACCTCTACGGCGAGGCGACACCGTTCATGTGGGCGTGTGCCGCCCTCGGCTGCGCCGGACTGCTGCTGCGCAGGCGCTTTCCCCTGGCCGTCTTCCTGCTGACCCTGCCCATGACTCTGTTCATGGACGTGGCGGTCGCACCGCTTGCCGCCCTGTACACACTGGCCACGCACACCCGCAACCGCCCGCTGCTGGCCGGCTGCGCCCTGCTGAACGCGGCGGCGAGCACTCTCTCCTGGCCCCTGTCCGACTCGTTCTCCGGCGACCAGACCTGGACGCTCGTGCAGTTCGTGTACACGCTGGCCACGGCCTTCGCCCCGATCCTGTTCGGCCAGCTCGTCCAGGCCGGACACGATGTGGCCCGCCAGCTCGCCGAGGTGGAAGAGGCCCGCGAACACGAACGCGCCCTGTACGCCCAGACCGTTCTCGCCCGCGAACGCGCCCAACTGGCCCGCGAGATGCACGACGTCGTCTCCCACCAGGTCAGCCTCATCGCCGTACAGGCCGGAGCCCTCCAGGTCGCCACCAAGGACCCCGACGCCCGCGACGCCGCCCGCACCATCCGCACCCTGAGCGTGAACACGCTCGACGAACTCCGCCACATGGTCACCCTGCTGCGCGCCTCCGGCGGCAAGGAAACCGAACTCACTCCCCAGCCCACCCTCGCCGACATCCAGCAGCTGATCGCGGGCAGCGGCATCGAGACCACCCTGACCGGCGGCCTCCCGCCCGGCATCAGCACCACCGCCCAACGCACCGTCTACCGCACGGTCCAGGAAGCCCTCACCAACGTGCGCAAGCACGCCCCCGGCGCCCGTGCCGAGGTGCGCCTGTGGCACGACGCGCAGCACTTCGGCGTCACCGTCACCAACACCGCCCCCACCCGCCCGTCCGTCGCCCTGCCCAGCGCCCGGCACGGCCTGATCGGCCTGAAGGAACGCGCCGAACTCCTCGACGGCACCCTCACCGCCGAACCCACCCCCGAGGGCGGCTACGAGATCGAACTACGGGCCCCCACCCGGCCCGCCTGAGCACAACCCGCCACCCCCTGTCGTGATAACGGCGAGGCGACACCGTTCAGGTGGGCGTGTGCCGCTCTCGGCTGCGCCGGACTGCTGCTGCGCAGGCGCTTTCCCCCGGCCGTCTTCCTGCTGCCCTAAGAGGTTGACCCAGGTGTCGAGCGCGGCGAGCGCGACGAGGCCCGCGTCGAGGGCCCAGGGCGGCACCCGTCGCCACAGCGCCTGACCCGTGCTCACCACCCGTGGTCCCAGGCATGCTGCGACGGATCCCGTGGGAGTGGGTGGTGATCATCGGATGCGGGTTGGTGTTCCGAAACGAATGTGCCCTGGCCGCCTGACGACCCTTCCAGGGCACCAAAAAGGGCGAGGCCCGAAGACCCCGCCCACCGCTGAAGAAACCCCAGCTCACGGCCACACAAGGCAGTACGGCTGATGCCCCGCCTCATGCAAGCGATGGCTGAAGTCCTGCCACTCGTGCAGCAGTTGGTACACGTTGAACGCGTCCCGCGGGCCCCCGCGGTCCGGCACCGTCGACCAGATGAACGCTGCCGCGCCCACCGCCTCCTCGCCTATGCCCCGCAGGGGGTCGACGACCGTCATCGGGAGCTTGACCACCGCGTAGTCGGGGTGCAGGACGACCAGTTCCAGGGGCGGGACCTTGTGGAGGGGGACGCCTTCGATGCCCGTCAGCACCATCGCCGCCATCGTCTCCGGCTTGATCTTGGTGAACATGCCGTTCATGCCGAGCTCGTCGCCGCCGAGTTCCTCGGGGCGCATCGAGATCGGGACCCGGGCCGCGGTCGCGCCGTCCGGCGCGCCGAAGTACTTGTACGTCACCCCCACCCGACCACCATTCCTGCTCCCCGCCCGGAGCGCGTCGCCCCGGCGGTCGATCCGCCGGTCGATCCGCTCGGGCTCGCTCGGTGCACCCTGTCCCCGACGTGCCTCGGTCGCTTCCTCCGCCTCGCGTCGGTGCCTTCCTCGATGGGCACGTCGAGGACCCAGGTCATCAGTCCCCTCGCCCAGTCCGCCACCGCGATGCATATCTCCACCCGACTGCTTTTCTAGGACGCGTGGCCCCCGCCGCGCAACCCGATCATCGTGTCAGTGACCTCCCCCACGGCCGCCCGCCGAAACGTGCGTTGAAACACCTGTCCGCAGGATCTTCGCAGCCTCTGAACAAGCCTCCGTACACCTCGCCGTACACCTGGCCGCGCACCCGGTCGTACATCCGTCCGTACACCTATACGTACGCCAGGGCCGTATGAGCTGTGTGTATCAGGTCCCAGTTTCGCAGATCGTCCAGGGCGGCGGCTGTCCCCCGGGTCAGCAGCGGCGCCCGCTGCCACCCGTCCACCCTGGCCTACCCTGAGGAGGTCCCTTGCAACCGGAGCCCGAGTAGTCGGAGAAGGTCGGAGAAGTCGCAGGTCATGAGCGAACTGCCTGATTCACTGCCTTATTCATACGAAGCGCCTGTCTCGCAGGCACTGTTCGACCGGGCCGCGGCCGTCACTCCCGGTGGTGTGAACTCCCCGGTGCGTGCATTCCGTGCCGTGGGCGGTACGCCCCGGTTCATGGTGTCCGGTACCGGTCCGTATCTGACGGATGCGGACGGGCGGGACTACGTCGACCTGGTGTGTTCCTGGGGGCCGATGATCCTCGGACACTCCCACCCGGAGGTCATCGCCGCCGTTCAGGACGCCGTCTCGCGCGGTACCTCCTTCGGTACGCCCGGTGAGGGCGAGGTCGCGCTCGCGGAGGAGATCGTCGCGCGGGTCGAGCCCGTGGACCAGGTGCGGCTCGTCAGCAGCGGGACCGAGGCCACCATGTCGGCCATCCGGCTCGCCCGCGGGTTCACCCGGCGCACCAAGGTGATCAAGTTCGCCGGGTGTTACCACGGTCACGTCGACTCGCTGCTCGCCGCGGCGGGGAGCGGGGTGGCCACCTTCGCCCTCCCCGACACCCCCGGCGTCACCGGCGCCCAGGCCGGCGACACCATCGTGCTGCCGTACAACGACCTCGAGGCCGTGCACGAGGCCTTCCACCGGCACCCCGGTGAGATCGCCTGCGTGATCACCGAGGCCTCGCCCGGGAACATGGGTGTCGTGCCGCCGCGGCCCGGGTTCAACCAGGGGCTCAAGGACGCCTGCTCGAAGAACGGTGCTCTGTTCATCTCCGACGAGGTCATGACCGGGTTCCGCACCAGCCGGGCGGGCTGGTTCGGGATCGACGGGGTCACGCCCGACCTCATGACCTTCGGGAAGGTGATGGGGGGCGGGTTCCCCGCCGCCGCCTTCGGCGGCCGTAAGGACGTCATGGATCATCTCGCGCCCGCCGGGCCCGTCTACCAGGCCGGCACCCTCTCCGGGAACCCGGTCGCCACCGCGGCCGGCCTCGCCCAGCTGCGGCTGCTCGACGAGGCGGCGTACGCCAAGGTCAACGCCGTGTCGGAGAGCGTTCAGGGGCTTGTGACCGAGGCCCTGAGCAAGGAGGGCGTCGCGCACCGGCTGCAGAGCGCCTCCAACATGTTCTCCGTCTTCTTCACGGACCGTGAGGTCCGCGACTACGAGGACGCCAAGAAGCAGGAGTCCTTCCGCTTCACCGCCTTCTTCCACTCGATGCTGGCGCAGGGCGTCTATCTGCCGCCCTCGTCCTTCGAGTCCTGGTTCGTGTCCACGGCCCACGACGAACAGGCCGTACAGCGCATCGCCGACGCCCTTCCGGCGGCGGCCCGAGCTGCGGCGGAGGCAACCGCGTGAGCGAGAACACCAGCGGCGACATCACCGTCGTCCACGTCATGCGGCACGGCGAGGTCGCCAACCCGGACGGGGTCCTGTACGGGCGGCTGCCCGGCTACCGCCTCTCCGAGCTGGGCCGGCAGATGGCCGAGCGGGTCGCCGAGCACCTCGCGCCCCGGGACATCACCTACGTCTGCGCCTCCCCGCTGGAGCGGGCCCAGGAGACGGCCACCCCGATCGCCAAGGCGCACGGGCTGGACCTGGCCACCGACGAGCGGCTCATCGAGGCCGACAACGTCTTCCAGGGCAAGACCTTCGGGGTCGGGGACGGCGCGCTGCGCAAGCCGGGCAACTGGAAGCACCTGGTCAACCCGTTCAAGCCGTCGTGGGGCGAGCCGTACGTCGACATCGTCGTGCGGATGATGCAGGCGCTGGACTCCGCCAAGGACCGGGCGCGGGGGCACGAGGCCGTCCTCGTCAGCCACCAGCTGCCGATCTGGATCGTGCGGTCGTACGTCGAGAAGCGGCGGCTGTGGCACGACCCGCGCAAGCGGCAGTGCACGCTCGCCTCGCTGACGTCCTTCACCTACCAGGGCGACAAGCTCGTGTCCGTCGGTTACAGCGAGCCGGCCCGCGATCTCGTCCCCGCCCATCTCCTCGCGGGTGCCAAGCCGGTGAAGGGGAAGAGCAAGGCCTTCGGCGCCTGAGGCTCCGTTTGGCGAAGTCATGGGACCCCATTGGGAGATGAGAAATCCCCTTTGGGATCCCATGACACGTTCGTGACAATTGTGGCGAGATCAACGTGATCGTCAGGAACCTCTCCCTTCGTCATGTCCTCTGAATGGGTGACCACCACAGGACATGACGATCGGGGTTGGAATGAGTGCTCTCACTCGAAGGGGAATGCTCGGGCTCGGCGCGGGCGCCGCGGCCGCCGTCGGACTCTCCGGCTGCGGCACCCTCACGGAGTCAGAGGGGTCGACGCGTGGTTCGGGTTCCAACGGTGGCGGATCCGCCAAGCCTTCGCCCTCCGCCCGCCCCATCGGTGACGGCTCGACCTCCTTCACCGGCAAGCAGCCCCACCAGCCCGGGAAGCCCGAGCCGCTGGAGCCGGGACAGACCCCGCCGCAGTTCGTGATCTTCTCCTGGGACGGCGCCGGAGAGGTCGGCAACGGGCTCTTCCCCCGCTTCCTCGACCTCGCCAAGCAGCACGGCGCGTCCATGACCTTCTTCCTGTCCGGGCTGTATCTGCTGCCCGAGTCGAAGAAGCGCCTCTACAACCCGCCGAACAACCCGCGCGGCGCCTCGGACATCGGCTACCTCACCGACGAGCACGTCAGGGCCACGCTCACCAACGTCCGCCGCGCCTGGCTCGAAGGGCACGAGATAGGCACCCACTTCAACGGCCACTTCTGCTCCGGCTACGGCACCGTCGGCAACTGGACGCCCGCGCAGTGGAGGAGCGAGATAGCGCAGGCCAAGGCCTTTGTGAAGGAGTGGCGGACCAACACCGGCTGGACCGACATGCCGTCCCTGCCCTTCGACTACGAGAAGGAGCTCGTCGGCGGCCGCACGCCCTGTCTGCTCGGGCAGAACAACCTGCTGCCCACCGCCAAGCAACTCGGCTGGCGCTACGACGCCTCCTCGCCCGGCGGCCGCCAGGTCTGGCCCGAGAAGAAGCACGGGCTGTGGGACCTGCCGCTGCAGCAGATCCCGTTCCCCGGGCGCAGCTTCGAGGTCCTGTCCATGGACTACAACATGCTCGCCAACCAGTCGGTCAACTCGACCAAGGCGCCCGCCTACAACTATCCGGGCTGGCGCACCCAGGCCTCGAAGGCCTACATAGCCGGCTTCCGGCGGGCATATGAGACAAACCGTGCGCCCTTCTTCATAGGCAACCACTTCGAGCACTGGAACGGCGGCATCTACATGGACGCCGTCGAGGAGGCGTTCAAGCACATCGCGCGGGAGAAGGAGAAGGGTGCCGACGTCCGCCTCGTCTCCTTCCGGCAGTTCGCCGACTGGATCGACGTACAGAAGCCGGAGGTCCTCGCCAAGCTGCGTACCCTCGGCGTCGGCCAGCGACCGGTGGGCGGCTGGAAGACGTTCCTCAAGGAGACCCCCTCCTCCTCGTCCTCATCCCAGGGACAGGCTGCCTGAAATGCGGTTTTCCCCCCGCAAGGGGGGTGCGCACGACCCCGGGAACGGACATGCGAAACTTTTCACATGAGTGCCGCCAGCCGCGCCCCCCTGCGCTCGAACCGCGCACGTCGCCGAGCCGTCCTGACCACCGCCGGTGCCGCGGTCGCCGCGCTGCTGATGACCGCCTGCTCTTCCGGAGGCACCTCCGGCGGGGGCGGTGACACCAACTTCGTCATGGGCAAGGACGGCATCTCCACCGCGAAGAAGGGGGAACGGGCCGCGGCGCCCGACCTCTCCGGCAAGACCGTCAACGGGGGACAACTCGACGTCGCCTCCTTCAAGGGCAAGGTCGTCGTCCTGAACGTCTGGGGCTCCTGGTGTGCCCCCTGCCGTGCCGAGGCGCCCAACTTCGAGAAGGTCTACCAGGACCTCAGGAGCAAGGGCGTCCAGTTCGTCGGCATCAACACCCGCGACACCAGCACCCAGAACGCGGTCGCCTTCGAGAAGCAGCAGGGCATCACCTACCAGAGCCTCTACGACCCCACGGGCAAGCTGATGCTCCGCTTCAAGAGGGGCACGCTCAACCCGCAGGCGGTCCCCTCCACGCTCGTCCTCGACCGGGAGGGCAAGATCGCCGCCCGGTCGCTGGCCGCGCTCAGCGAGGACAAGCTGCGCGCGATGATCGCCCCCGTCCTCGCGGAGAAGTGACGTGACCTCAGTCACCACGCTCGCCGCCGAGACGGGCTACAACAACACGGTGCTCCACGGCGCACTGCTGCTCGCCCTGCCCATCGCGCTGCTCGGCGGCCTCATCTCCTTCTTCTCCCCGTGCGTCCTGCCGCTCGTACCCGGCTATCTGTCGTACGTCACCGGAGTCGCCGGCACCGACCTGGCCGAGGCCCGGCGCGGGCGGATGGTCGCCGGGGCCTCCCTCTTCGTGCTCGGCTTCACCGCCGTGTTCGTCTCCACCGGGGCCCTGTTCGGCTCCTTCGGCTACACCCTCCAGCAGAACAAGGACGTCCTCACGAAGGTGCTGGGCGTGCTCATGATCCTCATGGGTGTCTTCTTCATGGGCCTGATGCCCTGGATGACCCAGCGTGAGTTCCGCTTCCACAAGCGGCCCGTGGCAGGGCTTGCGGGTGCCCCGTTCCTGGGCGCGCTCTTCGGTATCGGCTGGACCCCGTGCATCGGTCCGACCCTCGCCTCCGTGATCGCCCTCTCCACGGAGCAGGGCAGCGCGGGCCGCGGCGCCGTACTGACCGTCGCCTACTGCCTCGGTCTCGGCGTACCGTTCGTGCTCGCCGCGGTCGCCTTCCGCAAGGCCCTCGGTGTTTTCGGCTGGGTCAAGCGCCACTATGTCTGGGTGATGCGGATCGGCGGCACGATGATGATCGTGACCGGTCTGCTGCTGCTGACCGGCGCCTGGGACCGCGTCGTGCAGGACATGCAGTCCTGGTCCGACGGCTTCACTGTGGGGATCTGATCGATGAGCAAGACCACCACCGGTACGCCCCCCGAGCGGGCCGAGGACCCGGACCTCGGCGCCGCCGGCTCCCAGCTCTCCACCGCCCCCAGGGAGGAACTGGCGAACCTGCCCGCCCTGGGCGTCATCGGCTGGGCCCGCTGGTTCTGGCGGCAGCTCACCTCCATGCGGGTCGCGCTGCTGCTGCTCCTGCTCCTCTCCCTCGGCGCGATCCCCGGCTCGCTGATCCCGCAGTCCGGCATCGACGAGACGAAGGTCGCCGACTTCCGCAAATCCCACACCTTCCTGGCGCCGGTCTACGACAAGCTCGGCCTCTTCCACGTCTACAGCTCGGTGTGGTTCTCCGCGATCTACATCCTGCTGTTCGTCTCCCTCATCGGCTGCATCGTCCCGCGCACCTGGCAGTTCATCGGCCAGCTCCGCGGCCGCCCGCCGGGCGCCCCCAAGCGCCTGACCCGGCTGCCCGCCTACACCACCTGGCGCACCGGGACCGAACCCGAGCAGGTACGCGAGGCCGCCCTCGCCCTTCTCAAGAAGCGCCGCTTCCGCGCCCACCTCGCCGGTGACGCCGTAGCCGCCGAGAAGGGCTATCTGCGGGAGGTCGGCAACCTCGCCTTCCACATCGCGCTGATCGTGATGCTGATCGCCTTCGCCTGGGGCCAGCTCTTCAAGTCCGAGGGCAACAAGCTGGTCGTCGAGGGCGACGGCTTCTCCAACACCACCACGCAGTACGACGACTTCAAGTCCGGCAACCTCTTCACCACCGATGACCTGGTGCCGTTCAGCTTCCACCTGGACAAGTTCACCGGCACCTACGAGGCCAGCGGCCCCAACAAGGGCACCCCGCGCACCTACCAGGCCGCCCTCACCTACAGCCAGGGCGCCTACGGCAAGGACAAGAAGGACCTCGTCAAGGTCAACGAGCCGCTGGAGATCGGCGACGCCAAGGTCTACCTCACCGCCCACGGCTACGCCCCCGTCATCACCGTCCGCGACGGCAAGGGCAACGTCGTCTACCGCGACGCCGTACCGCTCCTCCCGCTCGACTCCAACGTCACCTCCACCGGTGTGGTCAAGGTCCTCGACGGCTACAAGAACGCCCAGGGCGTCAGCGAACAGCTGGGCATCTCGGCCTTTCTCCTGCCGACCTACACCCCGGGCAGCGAGACGGCCTCCACATTCCCCGCGCTGCGCAACCCGGTGCTGAACCTGACGCCGTACCACGGCGACCTCGGCGTCGACTCCGGCATCCCGCAGAGCGTCTACCAGCTCGACAAGGCGCATGTGAAGGAGTTCAAGGACTCCAAGGGCCAGCAGCTCAGGGACAACCTGAGGCCCGGCCAGACCATGCAGCTCCCGAACGGCGCCGGCTCGATCACCTACGAGACCACGAGGCAGTGGGCGAACTTCCAGATCGTCCAGCAGCCCGGCACCTCCTGGGCGCTCGCCGGCTCCCTCACCGCGATCTTCGGCCTTGCCGCCTCCCTGTTCATCCAGCGCCGCCGCGTCTGGGTGCGGGCCGTCAAGGGCGCCGACGGTGTGACGGTCGTCGAGATGGCCGGCCTCGGCCGCAGCGAGTCCGCCAAGGTGCCGGAGGAACTCGGCGACCTCGCCGGGATCCTGTACGACCAGGCATCGGGCGCACCTGACCTCGATGAGCACTCCCACGACTCCGACGCCGAACCCGACGCCGGCTCACCGGACCAAGACGACACCACCACCCCCGACACCGACGTCGTACCTGCCGAAGGGGCTGAGACGCAGTGACTCTCGCCACCGGAACCGAGTTGGCCACGGCCACCAACGAACACCTCGCGAACATCAGCAACACGCTGATCTACTCCGCGATGGCCGTCTACACCCTGGCCTTCTTCGCGTACATCGCCGAATGGCTCTTCGGCAGCCGAAGCAAGGTCGGCCGTACGGCCGCCGCGCTCACCTCGGAGGCGAAGGGAGCCAAGGGCAAGGCCCCCGCCGTCATGGTGAACAAGGCCGGCGGCACCGCCGTACTGGAGCGGCCCAAGGTCGTCGTACGGTCCGCGGCCGGCGCCCGTGACGTGCCGGACGGGCCCGGGGCACACGGCGGGGACGAGCAGGGTGACCTCTACGGGCGTATCGCCATCTCGCTCACCGTGCTCGCGTATCTCGTGCACCTCGCCGGCGTGATCGCCCGCGCGGCCTCGGTGGAGCGGGCGCCGTGGGGCAACATGTACGAGTTCAACATCACGTTCTCCGCGGTGGCCGTCACCGTGTACCTGGTGCTGCTCGCGCTGAAGAAGAACGTCCGCTGGCTCGGCCTGTTCCTGATCACCACGGTCCTCCTCGACCTCGGCATCGCCGTCACTGTCTTGTACACCGCCAGTGACCAGTTGGTTCCCGCCCTGCACTCGTACTGGCTGTACATCCACGTCTCCACCGCCATCCTGTGCGGCGCGGTCTTCTACGTGGGCGCGGTCGGCACGCTGCTGTACCTCTTCAAGGACTCGTACGAGACGAAGCTGGAGAACGGCGGCACCCCCGGCCGCTTCGCCACCTCGTTCCTGGAGCGCCTGCCCTCCTCGTCCTCGCTGGACAAGTTCTCGTACCGCATCAACGCGGCCGTCTTCCCGCTGTGGACGTTCACGATCATCGCGGGCGCCATCTGGGCGGAGTCGGCCTGGGGCCGCTACTGGGGCTGGGACCCGAAGGAGACCTGGGCGTTCATCACCTGGGTCGCCTACGCCTGCTACCTGCACGCCCGCGCCACCGCAGGCTGGAAGGGCCGCAAGGCCGCCTATCTGGCGCTGATCGCCTTCGGCTGCTGGCTGTTCAACTACTACGGCGTCAACATCTTCGTCTCCGGCAAGCACTCGTACGCGGGCGTCTGAGCCGTACAGGGCCGACACTGGTGTCATGAGCGGTTCCATCGCACAGGGCACCAGTCAGAGCCATGGGAACACGCACATGCTGCACTTCCTGGTGCGGGTCCCACGGCGCATGGAGGACGTCTGGCCGTCGGTGGCCACCCCCGAGGGGCTCGCCCGGTGGTTCACCGCCGCCGACGTCCTCGAACCCAGGCTCGGCGGCGCGGTCACCCTGCGTGACGTGGGCAGCGGCCGGGTCACCGCCTGGGACGTGGACCGGGTCGCCGAGTACACGCTGGACGACGGCGACCGGATCCGTTTCCACCTGGAACGGGACGGCGACGAAGGCACGGCCCTCCGCTTCACCCATGAGTACCGGGGAGCCGAGGCGGCGGAACCCGCCTGGCGGGCCCGCTTCGAGAAGCTGGTCAGCCGACCGTGATCGAGTCCAGCTTCTCCCGCAGATAGCGGTGCGAGTCGACCGGCTCGTACGCCACCCGTCCGACCGGCGCCGGCACGGACTCCACCAGCGTCCCCGGTGTGCACTCGCCGAAGTACACGAGCGACATCAGCTCCTCGGCGGGCGCGTCCGCGGGCGGCGGCAGCACCCGGTGCCGCCCCGACCGCCACCGGTCACCGGTCCAACGGGCCATCAGGTCCCCGATGTTGATGGTGAAGGCCTCCGGGTCGAAGGGCGCGTCCTCCCAGCCGCCCTCGTCCGTGTACACCTGCAGCCCGCCCTTGCCCGCCTGCCGGTCGAGGATCGTGACCGTGCCGAAGTCGGTGTGCGGCCCGATGCGGAACTGACCCGGCTGCGGCTCCCCGACGACCTCCGTGCCCGGGTACCAGTTGATGTTGAAGCCGTACGTCGGGTGGTCCATGTGCCGGGAGAAGAAGTCCGGTTCGAGGCCCAGCGCCTCGCCGAGCAGGGACAGGAGCTGCTTCTCCAGCTCGCCCATGCGCTCCAGGTACTCCTCGCACAGCGTCTTGAGCTCCGGCACTTCCCGTGGCCACACATTGGGCGCGTACCACTCCGCGTTGACGACGGGGTCCTCGAAGGGCTCGTGCGTCGCGAACGTCAGTGACTCCTTCAGGTCCGGCGGGGTCTCGGTGCCCTCCGAGTAGCCGTTGGCCTCGGCGCCCGGGCCGAGCCAGCCGCGGCCGCCGACCTTCGCCGCGTACGGCTGCTTGACGTCGACGGGCAGCCGGAAGAACGCCCGGGCCGCCTCCCGGATCGCGGACCGCAGCGCCGGATCCACGCCGTGTCCGGTGACCAGCAGGAACCCGGCGGTCTGCAGGGCCTTGTCGACGGTGCGGGCGATGGCGGCGCGGGCGTCCTCGTCGCCGTCGAGCCAGGGCCGCAGGTCGATGGTCGGAATACGCGGATCACTCACCGATGTCCTCGTTCCACAGTGCCGGATGGTTCTTGATGAAGTCGCGCATCATCCCGATGCACTCGGGGTCGTCCAGCAGCACGATCCGCACGCCGTGCTCCGCCAGCCAGTCGTGCCCGCCGTGGAAGGTGGCCGCCTCGCCGACCACCACCCGGGAGATGCCGAACTGGCGGACCAGGCCGGAGCAGTACCAGCACGGCGAGAGGGTCGTGACCATCGTCGTACCACGATACGAGCGCTGCCGTCCCGCATTGCGGAAAGCGGCCGTCTCCGCGTGCATCGAGGGGTCGTCGTCCTGGACGCGCCGGTTGTGGCCGCGGCCGAGCAGGGTGCCGTCGGCACTGTAGAGCGCGGCGCCGATCGGGATGCCGCCCTCCGCGAGCCCGGCGCGCGCCTCCGCGACGGCGGTGGCGAGCCAGGCCCGTGCCGTCGCCCGGTCCATGGGGTCCTCAAGGTCCATGTCCTCACTCTGCTGTGGCCGAAACACGAGGGCAACGTGCGGAAAGTACTCTCCGGGCATCCCGCCGCCGGACGAACTGTCCACGCGCCGTCCCTGGAGGTGCCCGTGGCCGCACTCACCCTCCGCGAAGTCCTGGACCTCGATCCCGTCCGCGCGTCCGAACCCGCCCTCCTCGCCGGCGAGGGCGCCCTGGACCGCCCGGTCCGCTGGGTGCACTCCAGCGAGGTGTACGAGGGAGCCAACTTCCTCGACGGCGGAGAACTGCTGCTCACGAACGGTTTCGGCCTGATGGACGCCGACGAGGAGGTCCGCCGCCGGTACGTCCGCGAGCTGGCCGCGCGGGGTGCCGCCGGGCTGGCGGTGGAGGTGGGCCGCTCACTGCCGCAGATGCCCCCCGAGGTCGTCGACGAGGCCCGCCGCCTGGGCCTGCCCCTGCTGGCCCTGCACCGGGTCGTGCCCTTCGTACGCCTCACGGAGGCGGCGAACCGCGCGATCGTGGCCCGGGGACTGGCCGGGCGGTCGGTGGTCCGCCCCTGGGGCGAGGACCACACGGCGGCCCTGCTCGCCGACCTGGCCGACCGCGCGGCCCTCAACCAGCCGGAGGTCGAGGCACGGTGCGCGCTCGCCGGGTTCCACCCGGGGCCGGGCGCCCGGCTCGTCGGGGTGTCGGTGCACGGCACGCGCGAAGTGGCCGCCGTGGACCGGGCGGTACGGCTGCTGGGCGGGGCGCGGGTGCTGCGGGCGCCGTTCCCGGGGGATGTGCTGGCACTGCTCGCGCTGCCCGGCGACGGCGGCTTCCGCGCCGGTGATCCGGTCCGTGCCGTCCAGGAGGCCTTCCGTACGGCGGCCGACGCGGGGCTCACCGTCGCCGTCGGGCACGCCGTCGACGCGGGCAGCGGCTGGCTGCGCTGGAGCGACACGCTGCGGGCGGCCCGTACGACGCTGGAGCTGGCCCTGACCGTGCCGGCGGCCGAACCGCCCGCCCCCGAGGGCCCGTTGGTCACCTCCGCCCGTGCGCTCGCCCTGGAACGGGAGCTGACCCGCGGCGGCATCGACGCCAACCGCGAGCGCCTCGACCGGCTGGTCCAGCACACCCTGGGCCCGCTGCTGGCCTGGGAGGCGGCTCACCCCAGCGACCTGGTCCGCACCCTGGAGGTCCATCTGCGGAACGGCTGCTCCCCGACCCGGACCGCGGCCCTGCTGCACATCGGCCGCCAGTCGCTCTACCAGCGGCTGGAGCGGATCGAGTCCCTGCTGGGGCTTGAGATCGACGATCCGGAGCTGTTGGGGGAGCTGCTGGCGGCGGTGTGTGCGCATCGGGTGGTGCGGGGGCGCTCCGCTGGGGGTGCCGTGACAGGCCGCCGGTCGTCCGCGGGTCCGTCGGGGCTGGTCGCGCCCCGCGGCGCAGCCGCACATCGACACAGCGCCGCGCCCCTTTCGGGGCGCGTTCCCAGCGCAGGGTGACCTGGCCAGGTCCGTTGCAGGGGGCCGAGGTCCTCGGGGCCGCTCCGCCCTCGCGGATGGCGTCCATCGGGTCGAAGTCCACCTTACGAAGTGGTCGGCGAAGCCGGACCGGATACGCGCCGTCGTCGACCGCCCTCAGCCGCTCACCCGCAGCAGCAGCTTCCCGGTGCTGGTCCGTGTCCCCATCAGCCGGTGGGCCTCCGCAGCCTCCTGCAGCCCGAACTCGGCGGTCACCGGCAGGGACACCGTGCCGTCCACCGCCTTTGCGAAGGCCCGCTCGGCGAGGGAGCGCAGCTCGCCGGGGGCCGTCTTCGCCAGCGTGAGGATCGAGAAGCCGCCCACCGACACACCGGAGGGGTAGAGCTCCGGCTGGCCGACGTGCCAGGCCGGCGCCGAGCTTGCGTTGCCGAAGGAGACCAGGCGCCCGAAGACCGCGAGCGAGGCCAGGCTGCCGCGGAACGTCTCGCCGCCGACCGGGTCGAGCGCGAGGTCGACGCCCCGGCCGCCGGTCGCCTTCCGTACCGCCTCGGTGAACTCGCCGACGAACACCTCGTCGTAGCCGTACTCGCGCGCGTACGCCGCCTTGGCCGCGCCCGACACCACCCCGTACACGGCCCCCGCGCCGGCCGCCTTCGCCAGCTGTCCGACCACCGTGCCGACGCCGCCCGCCGCGCCCTGCACGAGCACCGTCTCGCCCGGCTGCAGCCGGCCCACCGCGTGCACCAGGGCGTATGCCGTCGGCAGTACGGTCGGCAGGGTCGCCGCCGTGCGCAGGTCGACGCCGGCCGGGACCGAGAAGACGGTCGCGGCGTTCGCGAGTGCGACATCCGCGTAAGCGCCGCCCTCCGTCAGTGCCGTCACCTCCTGGCCGACGGACAGACCCGTGACCCCCTCGCCGAGCGCGCGGATGCGCCCCGAGGCCTCCAGTCCGGGCACGAAGGGCAGTTGCGGCACCCGGTAGCCCTCGCCGCGCGCCTTGAGGTCGGCGAAGTTCACCCCGGTGTACGCCACGTCGAGGCTCACCTGGCCCGGACCGGGCTCGGGGACCTCCGCCTCCACGACCTTCAGGACCTCGGGTCCGCCGTACTCCTGGAACTCCACCGCACGCATGCCGCACCACCCATGACTGTTCGGTCCACGACTGTTCCCTGGACTGTTCAATGAAAAGCGAACAGTCGCGAGTGTATGATTTCCATCGAACACTCTGCAAGACGTGAACCTGGGCAAGGCGTGAAGGAGACCCGCGTGGCGCAGCACACCAGTCATCGGGCCGCTCCCGAGCACACCCACCCGGACGACGTCTCCGTGCAGACCGCCCTCGCCGCGCTCGCCGATCCCGTACGGATCAGCCTCGTCAGGGAGCTGGCGGGCTCGGCGGAGTGGTCGCGCAGTTGCGGCAGCTTCGACGTGCCGGTCGGCAAGGCGGCGCTCAGCCATCACTTCACGGTGCTGCGGGGCGCGGGCCTGGTGGAGCAGCGGGACGAGGGGCCCCGGCGGGTCAACCGGCTGCGGCGGGCGGAGTTCGAGGCCCGCTTCCCGGGGCTGCTGGACCTCGTCCTGCGGGACGAACCGACGCTCTGAACCTCTGCGCCCCCTCCCGCGTCACAGTGCTGACGCCAACGCACGGGGACGGAGGGGGACATGGGCAGCAACCGCACCTGGGTCGCATCGGCCGGAGCGAGCGCCGCGCTGGTGGTGGCGGCGGGCCTGTACGTCCAGGCCATGGGGGCGGGACACACCGACGGAGGCCTCCGAGCGGCCCCCGACCGGATCAAGTCGGCGGTCGCGGACCGCACTTGTGCCGGCACCCGCCCCGCCGACAGCCTTCCCGACCGCGACGACGGCACGCCGCTGATGCGTGTGGTCGTACACGTCGACGAACTGGCCCGGAAGAAGTACGCCGACGTCTACACGGGCCTCTCCGTCGACGAGGAGCACCGGTCGGTCGACGTCTGGCGCATGCCCTCAGCCGCCCTGGACGACGTGATCTGCCGGGCGGCTGTGCGGGGTGTGACCGTGCGGCTGCACGACACCGACGTCAGCGGAAGGACCCTGCACGCCCTCTCCGACCGGATCGGCGACGACATGCACCGCTGGGACGGCACCTTCGAGATGCGCGAAGTCGCCGCGGACGAACGGGGCTTCGTCCTCATCGGGGTCGACGACCCCGACAAGGCGGAACCGATCCTCAAGAAGGCCTACGGCGGGCACGACAGCCGGTACATCAGGGTCGAGCACGCGGATCAGGCGGAACCGGTGGACGCCGGCTGAGCCTTCGCGCGGCGCAGCACCGCATACAGCCCCGCGCTCACCACGAACCCGACCACCGGAGTGATGTCGCCGAAGGACGGCCAGTGCTTCGGTACGTAACCGACGTAGTCCTCCTGGTTGGAGAAGAGCGGCACCGACACCGCGATGCCGATCACCAGGGCGGCCAGTCCCGGCCAGTTGGTGAAGGAGCGGTCGCTCAGGCGGGCGGTCAGCTCCTCGTCCGTGGCCGTGCGGCCCTGCAGCCACCGCTCCACCAGGACGACACCCAGCCACGGCGCCACCCAGTACGCGATGACCAGCAGGAACGCCTCGTACGCCGACCCCGCGTCGGACAGCGACGCCCACGCGGCCGCCGTACCGGCGACACCCGACACCACGACCAGCACGCTGCGGCTCAGCCAGGTGGGGAGCTTCAGGCCGAAGGAGGCGATGGAGATCGCGCCCGAGTAGATGTTGAGGGCGTTCGCGGAGATGCCGCCGAGGATGATGGCGAGGAGCACCAGGTCGCCCAGCCAGCCCGGGAGATGACCGGTGAAGGCCGCCGTCGGGGTGGCGTCCTTGGGGGCCACGATGGTCGCCGAGGCCGCCCCGATGATCGCCACGAGGGCGACCGACACGAACAGGCCGACCGCGGGGTAGAGGACCGTCCTGAACCGGTTCGCGGTGCGCGGCAGATAGCGGGAGTAGTCCGTGGCGTACGGGTTCCAGCCGGCCGCATAGCCCCAGGCCGCGCTGAAGGCGAGCAGGAAGCCGCCGATGCCGCCGCCGCTGCCGCCCCCGCCGAGGTCCGCGTCCTTGAACGTCCACACGCCCGCCAGCAGGAAGATCACCGCGAGGGCCGGGAAGGCGTATTTCTCGAAGGTGTGGACGAAGTTGTGGCCGATGAAGCCGATCAGGATCTCGGCCACGACCACCAGGAGGAGCGAGGGCAGCGGGCGCAGGCCCGTCAGCGTGTTCAGGGCGAAGGCAGCGCTCACGCTGTTCACCGCGAACCAGCCCACGCCCGCCACCAGGCCGTTGGCCGCGGCCGGCAGGATGTTGCCGAGGCGGCCGAAGGAGAAGCGGCCGATGACCATCTGCGGCACACCGAACCGCGGCCCGTCCAGGGACAGCACGCCCTGCGTGATCGCGCCGAGCGCGGTGCCGAGCACGATGGCGGCCGTGGCCTGCCAGAAGCTCAGACCGAAGAACAGCACCGAGATCACACCGATGAAGACGGTCGCGAACTCGATGTTGGGGGAGGCCCAGGTCCACAGCAGCTGCAGCGGCGAGCCATGGCGTTCGGCGTCCGGGATGGGCTCGGAGCCCGCCGTCTCGACGGCGATGACCTTGTCACCGTATGCGGGGGCGAGGGTGCCGGAGGAGTCGGCGGGAGCAGTCGTCATGCGAGGTAAGTGTCCGGTTCCGGCCGGTCCGGGCACAGGGGCGCACTGTCCGCTTCGGTGGGCTCTGCGGCGTACAACCTGTAGGCATCGGCGCCGCCGATGACCCCATCGGCAGGACGCCCCACTGGCGCGTGGACCGGCACCGCCGCCCGCTCGTAGCGTCCAGGACATGACCACGCAGAGCAAGTCCGCAGAGAGCAGGGGCGTCGCCCAGCTGATGACCGCGATGGTGCTGTCCGGCACCCTCGGCGTCTTCGTCGTCGAGTCGGGCGCCTCGCCTTTCAACGTCGTCTTCTTCCGGGTCGTCTTCGGAGCCCTCGCGCTCGGCTCCTACGTCCTCGCCCGTGGCTGGCTCCGCGACCACGGCTTCACCCCGCGCACCCTCGGCCTCGCCGTGCTGGGCGGCGTGTTCATCGTCTTCAACTGGGTGTTCCTCTTCGAGTCGTACGAGAACACCTCGATCTCGGTCGCCACGGTCGTCTACCACACCCAGCCGTTCTACGTGGTCCTGCTCGGCGCCCTCCTCTTCCGTGAGCGTCTCACCGCCGCCAAGGTCGGCTGGATCGCGCTGGCCTTCGCGGGCCTGATCCTGGTCTCAGGGGTCACCCCGTCCGACTTCACCAGCGGGGGCACCTATCTGACGGGCGTGGGCCAGGCCCTCCTCGCCGCGCTCCTGTACGGCCTGTCCACCCTGGTCACCAAGCGCATCACCGGCGTACGCCCGCACCTCATCGCCCTGGTCCAGGTCCTCGTCGGGATCCCGCTGCTGCTCCCCTTCGCCGACTTCGGCGCGATGGCCGGCACCGGCTGGGACTGGGGCTGGCTGGTCGGGCTCGGCTTCATCCACACCGGCGTGATGTACGTCCTGATGTACGCCGCCTACGCCAAGCTGCCGACCTCGAAGATCGCCGTCCTCGCCTTCGTCTACCCGGCGGTCGCGATGGTCATGGACTGGGCGGTGTACGGCCACCACATCGGCCTCGTCCAGGCGCTGGGCGTCCCGCTGATCGTGCTGGCCAGTCTGAAGGTCACGCTGGCCCGGCCTCTTCGGACACCAGCTTCCGCGCCTGCTCGAGAAACAGCCGTACGTGCGCCGGAAGCCGCTTCCCGGCCCGCCACGCCAGTTGCGTCCGAAGCGTGAACGGCGGCTGCCACGGCAGCCGTACCAGAGACCCCTCGGCGAGTTCGGCGGCGACCGTCACCTCGGGCAGCAACGAGACCCCGAGGCCGGCCGCCGCCGCGCGTTTGGTGGCCTCGATCGTCCCGAACTCCATGAAGTCGGCCGGCTCACCCGAGGAATTGAGCTCCCGCTCGAACAGGTCCCGGTAGGCGCAGCCCGGCTCGGTCGCGAGGAGGGACTGCCGTACGAGATCGGCGGTGCCGAACTCCCGGCCGGCGAGGGCGTGTCGGGGCGCGGCGACCAGCGCGAGCGGCTCCTCGCACAGCACCACGCTCTCCAGCCCCGGGTGCTCGGTCGCCTCCTCCATCAGGAAGCCGAGATCGTACGTGCCCTGCCGCAGCGCCTGCCGGGTCTCGTCGCCGATGGTGGTGCGCAGGGAGAGCCGCACCTTGGGGTAGCGGTGGTGGAAGAACTCCAGCAGCGGCGGCAGCCGGAACGAGGTCAGCGACTCCATCGTCCCCACCACCAGCGAACCGGCGGGCTCCTCGGTACCGGTGACCGCGGCCCGCGCCTCCTCGGTGAGCTCGATGATCTGCCGGGCGTAGGGGAGCAGCCGCTCACCCGCCTCCGTGAGCCGGATACGGCTGCCGAGCCGGTCGAACAACTCGGCACCCAGGGACGACTCCAGGGCCCGTACCTGACTGGTCACACTGGACTGCGCGTACTTCAGCTCGGCCGCGGCCTGCGTGAAGCTCAGCACGGTCGCGACCTTCTCGAAGGTGACGAGCAGCCGCAGCTCCATCAGTCCGCCTTGGGGTCCTCGCCGCGCTCCCGCCGCCGCAGCTCCTCCTCGCGGCGCCGCAGATCGGCCTCCCAGTCCTTGAGCAGCGCCTCGTCCTTCTTGGTCTCTTCCTTGAGGGACTTCAGGAACTCGGGGTTGTCGTCGGGCGCGACGAACTGGGCGTGGTGGTTGCGGTGCCACTCGGAGGGCGTGGATCCGCCGGCCGGGACGGGTCCGCGGTACTTGCCCGCGACCAGCCAGGCGATCGGCCCGACCAGCACCTCCCCGAACAGCAGGATGATGATCACCCAGACCACCTTGGGCAGCCCGCGCACCTGCTCCTCGGGGGTGTTCAGGCAGTCGATGAAGGCATAGATCCACAGCGCCAGGACCAGCAGAAACGGCAGATACCTGATCATGGTGGTGCGAACCCCCATCGTTCTACTTCCGGTGACGAGGCGCTCGACGGCCCCGGTGACGGGGTCAGGGTAGCGGGTGGCAAAAATGGCGCCCTACAGTGCGCCGAAACGGGGAGAGGCCATGCATCCGGCAGCCGTCGAAGAACGTTTCCGTGCGGGCGCGGACCGGCTCAAGGCCTGGGGCTGCGGTCTGCTCGGCCTGGCCGCCCTGCTGTGGGGATACGCCGCCTGGTAGTTCTTCACGCCGTACGAGCTGCACCACCCGAACGGCCACAAGACGCACTGCACCGCCCCGGCCTTCGCCGACCGGAAGGACGTGTACACCGGCGGCTACGCATACGGCGACGCGCGGCACTGCGCCGCCGCCCGTGACTGGCCCAAGCCCGTGACCGCCCTCGCTCTCGCCACCCTCGGCGGGGTGCTCCTCGCCGTGGGTGTGGTGAGCGGCCGGCTGCGGCGGCACGGGGCGGACCTGGAGCGGGCCCGCGGCTGAGTCCCTGCGGGCGGGGCGGACGTCGGGGGTTCGAGGGGCTCGGCGATACTGGGACGCATGGCTTACGACGATCTTCGCTCCCTGCTCAGGGCACTGGAACGCGAGGGTGACCTCAAGCGCATCAAGGCCGAGGTGGACCCGTATCTGGAGGTCGGGGAGATCGTCGACCGGGTGCAGAAGTCGGGGGGCCCGGCGCTGCTCTTCGAGAACGTGAAGGGCTCCGCCATGCCCCTCGCGATGAACGTCTTCGGCACCGACCGGCGCCTGCTGAAAGCCCTCGGCCTGAAGTCGTACGGGGAGATCAGCGAGAAGATCGGCGGGCTGCTCCGCCCCGAACTGCCGCACGGGTTCGTCGGCGTGCGTGAGGCCTTCGGGAAGCTCGGCGCGATGACGCACGTCCCGCCGAAGAAGGTGAAGGAAGCCCCCGTCCAGGAGGTCGTCCTCACCGGCGACGACGTGGACCTCGACCAGTTGCCGGCGCTGTTCACCTGGCCGCAGGACGGCGGTTCCTTCTTCAACCTGGGGCTCACTCACACCAAGGACCCGGAGAGCGGCATCCGGAACCTCGGCCTCTACCGGCTGCAGCGCCACGACAGGCGCACCATCGGCATGCACTGGCAGATCCACAAGGACAGCCGCAACCACTACCAGGTCGCGGCCAGGCGGGGCGAACGGCTGCCGGTCGCGATCGCCTTCGGCTGCCCGCCCGCCGTCACCTACGCCTCCACCGCGCCGCTCCCCGGCGACATCGACGAGTACCTCTTCGCCGGGTTCATCGCCGGGAAGCGGATCGAGATGGTCGACTGCAAGACCGTGCCGCTGCAGGTGCCGGCGCAGGCGGAGGTCGTCATCGAGGGCTGGCTGGAGCCCGGCGAGATGCTCCCGGAGGGGCCCTTCGGCGACCACACCGGGTTCTACACCCCGCAGGAGCCCTTCCCCGCGCTGAAGATCGACTGCGTGACCATGCGGAAGCGGCCGCTGCTTCAGTCGATCGTCGTAGGCCGGCCTCCGACGGAGGACGGACCGCTGGGTCGGGCGACCGAGCGCTTCTTCCTGCCCCTCCTGAAGATCATCGTGCCGGACATCGTGGACTACCACCTGCCGGAGGCGGGCGGCTTCCACAACTGTGCGATCGTCTCGATCGACAAGAAGTACCCCAAGCACGCGCAGAAGGTGATGCACGCGATCTGGGGGGCCCACATGATGTCCCTGACGAAGCTGATCGTGGTCGTGGACTCCGACTGCGACGTCCACGACCTCCACGAGGTCGCGTGGCGCGCGCTCGGCAACACCGACTACGCCCGTGACCTCAGCGTCGTCGAAGGCCCCGTCGACCACCTCGATCACGCCTCCTACCAGCAGTTCTGGGGCGGCAAGGCAGGCATCGACGCGACGAAGAAGTGGCCCGAGGAGGGCTACACGCGCGACGGCGGCTGGCCCGACATGGTCCTGTCCGACCCGGAGACGGCGGCGAAGGTCGACCGCCGCTGGAAGGAGTACGGCCTGTGAGCAGCGCCTCCGCCGCGATCCCGCAGCCAGGACGCACCAAGGCGTTCCTCCGCCTGGTGATGATCGAGCACTCGGTCTTCGCCCTGCCCTTCGCCTACATCGCCGCGCTGACCGCGATGTTCCAGTGGGACAGGAACATCCACTGGGGGCGGCTGCTCCTGGTCACCATCTGCATGGTGGGCCTGCGCACCTTCGCGATGGCGGTCAACCGGATCATCGACCGCGAGATCGACGCCAGGAACCCCCGCACGGCACAGCGGGAACTGGTCACCGGCGCGATGTCGGTGAAGCACGCCTGGACCGGAGCGCTGATCGCGGTCGTCGTCTTCCTCGGCTCGGCGGCCCTGCTCAACCCGCTCTGCTTCGCCCTCGCCCCCATCGCGGTGATCCCGATGGTGGTCTACCCGTACGGCAAGCGGTTCACGAACTTCCCCCAGGCCATCCTCGGCCTCGCCCAGGCGATGGGCCCGGTCGGCGGCTGGCTGGCGATCAGCGGGGAGTGGTCCTGGGACGCGGTGATCCTCGGCCTCGCGGTCGGCATCTGGATCGGCGGCTTCGACCTGATCTACGCCTGCCAGGACGTGGAGACGGACCGTGAGATCGGCGTGATGTCGGTCCCGGCGCGTTTCGGCATCCCGGCCGCCATCTGGGGCGCTCGGGTCTGCCACGCCGTGGTGACGGCCCTGCTGGTCTGGTACGCCGTGGTGACGGACGCGGGCGGCTTCTTCTGGGTCGGCCTGATGATCGTCGCGGGCGCGTTCGTGTACGAGCACTCGATCGTCCGCCCCCATGACCTGTCCCGCCTCAACCGGGCGTTCTTCAGCGTCAACGGGTTCATCGGGATTGCCCTGTTCGTGTGTGCGTTGCTTGATCTTCTGGTTCGAGGTCTGACCGTCTGATTACGGGGCGGCCTACCATCGAGTGCAGAGAAAGGGAGGCCGACGTGACCATCTCGGACAGCGACCGCCTGCACTCGCAGCTCGCCCGGTACGAGGACATGTTCCGCGGTTACCGGATGGAGATTGTCGAGGGCAACATCGTGATGAGTCCGCTCAGGCCGTTCCACAACGAGACCATCGTGAGGCTGTGGACCCAATTGGAAGCTCAGCTCGGCCAGGAGTGGGCCTTCATCAGTGATGTCGCGATCCCGTTCAGCGAGGATTTCGAGTTCTGTCCTGACCTTGCTCTCATCCCCGCGGCCGAGAAGAACCGCAATCTCACCGCCTACGCGCCTGACCTGATCGAACTCGCCATCGAGGTCGTTTCGCCGTCCACTGTCCGCAACGACTACGAGGTCAAGAACAAGCAGTACGCAGCGCGAGGCATCCGGAACTACCTGATCTTCGATCCCCGGAAGGGACACCTCGTCACGCTCTGGAATCCCGGTGCCGACGGATATCTGGGACGCGACACGTTTCCGTACGGCGGCAAGGTCACCGTGGAGACCAAGATCGGACGGCTGGCCATCGACACGGACCGCCTTCCCGTGGATCCGGAAGCGAGCCCTCAGCCCTGAATCGCGCGGGGCTCTGCGGCCCGCCGCCGGAACCAGAACGCCGCCCCCACGCCCGCCGCCAGGCCGATGAGGTGGCCCTGCCAGCTGACGCCCGTCTGCAGCGGGGAGAGGCCCAGCAGGATCGAGGTGCCCCAGACCGCACCCACCAGCAGACCCACCACGACACCCAGCGGCCGGCGCTCCACGAAGCCGCTGACCAGCAGGAAGCCGAAGAGGCCGAAGATCAGGCCGGAGGCGCCCGCCGTGTTGGTGTGCGCCGGGGCTATGAGCCACACCCCCAGTCCGTCCGCCACGATGACGAAGAGGCACACCGCGGCGAACCGGCGTATCCCGCCCAGTGCCGCGAGGAAGCCCATGACCAGCAGCGGCACACTGTTGGCGGCCACATGGGCGAAGCCGAAGTGGATGAAGGCGGCCGGCACGACATCCACCAGCTCGGACGGCTCGCGCGGCGTGATGCCGAGCCCGTCCAGTGCATGGCCACTGATCACGTCGACCACTTCCAGCAGCCACAGCAGCGCGACCCAGCCCACCATCAGCTTGGCCGCGGCCTTCGCCCGGTCCGTGCGCGACCACTCGAGCCCGCTGTCCGACATGGCAACCCCCACCACTCACTCGTCCCCGCCTGAAGAACGCCCGAGCCCCCTCGACCGGTTCCCATGCTGCGAGGCCGGATAGGCTCGGTGTTGTGAACCCAGCCAAGCCAGGAGAGACGGCGCGTACACCTTGGATCGTAGGGGTGTCCGGGGCCTCCGGCACGCCTTATGCCGCGTCGGTGCTGCGCGCGCTCCTGGAGGCAGGTGAAAACGTGGACCTGGTCGTCAGCCGGGCCTCGCGACTCACGCTGCTGGACGAGACGGGGATCTCGTTCCGCGACGCGCACTGGCGGGACGACCTGCGGGAATGGCTGGGCCGGGGAGCCGACGGCAAGCCAGGGGTCCATGACGCGGACATCGACGGGGTGCGGTACTGGCCCGCCGGGGACCTGGCCGCGGGGCCGTCCTCGGGCTCGTACCCGAGCAAGGGCATGCTGATCGTGCCCGCCTCCACCGCCTGTGTGGCCGGTGTCGCCCTCGGCCTTTCCAAGGACCTGCTCCAGCGCGCGGCGAGCGTCACCCTCAAGGAACGCCGGCCGCTGGTCGTGACCGTACGGGAGACCCCCTTGAACGGTCAGACCCTGCGGCACCTGGTGGCGCTCGACGACGCGGGCGCGACCGTGGTGCCCGCCTCGCCCGCCTTCTACGCGGGCGCCACCCACATCCAGGACCTGGTGGACTTCGTCGCCGGGCGGGTGCTGGACGCGGCGGGCGTCGAGCACGGCCTGTACCGGCGCTGGGCGGGCGAACTGGGCGGCGGGGGCGCCGGCCGGTAGGGCACGCCGCAGTACCTCTCATCTACTCGGGAATCTTCAGCGGAAGGCATCGAATCGCATGGACGCGGTGGACAGGCAGCTCATCCAGGCCCTGAGGGAGAACGGCCGGGCCTCGTACGCGGAGCTGGGGCGCCTCGTCGGCCTGTCGGGACCCAGCGTCACCGACCGCATCAACCGGCTGGAGGCGGCCGGCGTCATCACCGGCTACCGCGCCACCGTGGACGCCGCCTCGCTGGGCCTCGGCGTCACCGCCCTCATCGGCATCTCGCTCTCGGACGCCGCCGACCACGAGGACGTGGCCCAGCGGATGAAGGAGCTCAGCGAGATCGAGGACTGCTGGTTCATCGCCGGCGACGACTCGTACATGCTCAAGGTGCGGGCGAACGACGTGGACGGCCTGGAGAAGATCATCCGCCGGCTCAGCGGCACCAAGGGCGTCTCCCGTACCCGCACCACGATCGTGCTCTCCACGAAGTGGGAGAACCGGGTCGGGGAACTGCCCGAAGAGGTCTGAGTTCGTAGGCGTACGGTTGGGTCGAGCTGTCGTAGAAAGAGGTTGAGGGTATGGACGTCGGGCTCAAGCGCGAGCTGGAGGAGAAGGTCAGGGCCGGTGAACGGCTGACCCGCGAGGACGGCATCGCGCTGTACGAGTCGGACGACCTGGCGTGGCTCGGCGGCCTCGCCCACGAGGTGCGCACGCGCAAGAACGGTGACGTGGTCCATTTCAACGTCAACCGGCACCTCAACATGACCAACGTCTGCACCGCCTCCTGCGCCTACTGCTCCTTCCAGCGCAAGCCGGGCGAGAAGGACGCGTACACGATGCGCATCGAGGAGGCGGTGAAGCTCGCCAAGGCGATGGAGGGCGAGAACCTCACCGAGCTGCACATCGTCAACGGCCTGCACCCGAACCTGCCGTGGCGCTACTACCCGCGTTCGCTGCGGGAGCTGAAGGCCGCGCTGCCGAACGTCTCCCTGAAGGCGTTCACGGCCACGGAGATCCACCACTTCGAGACGATCTCCGGGCTGAGCGCGAGCGAGATCCTGGACGAGCTGATCGACGCGGGCCTGGAGTCCCTCACCGGCGGCGGCGCGGAGATCTTCGACTGGGAGGTCCGCCAGCACATCGTGGACCACAAGACCCACTGGGAGGACTGGTCGCGCATCCACCGCCTGGCGCACGAGAAGGGTCTGAAGACCCCGTGCACCATGCTGTACGGCCACATCGAGGAGCCCCGGCACCGCGTCGACCACGTGCTGCGGCTGCGCGAGCTGCAGGACGAGACCGGCGGCTTCCAGGTCTTCATCCCGCTGCGCTACCAGCACGACTTCGTCGACATGAAGGACGGCAAGGTCCGCAACCGGCTCCAGGCCCGGACGCAGATGGCGACCGGCGCGGAGGCGCTGAAGACCTTCGCCGTCTCCCGGCTGCTGTTCGACAACGTTCCGCACGTCAAGGTCTTCTGGGTCATGCACGGTGTGCAGACCGCGCAGCTCGCGCTGCAGCACGGGGCGGACGACATGGACGGGTCGGTGGTCGAGTACAAGATCACCCATGATGCGGACAATTACGGCACGCCGAACAAGCTGACCCGTGAGGATCTGCTGGATCTGATCCGGGATGCCGGGTTCCGGCCGGTGGAGCGGAACACTCGGTACGAGATCATCCGGGAGTACGAGGGCCCGGATCCGGCGCGCCGGGAATCTCCGCAGCCGATGCGCGTCTGACGGCCGCGCCCCGAAGGGGTGCGGGGAACTGCGCGACCAGCCCCCACTGACCCGCAGATGACAATGGGTCCGAGGGCCTACGGCGGGTACTCGTCCCCCATGGTGAGCACCAAGGCGCCCGAGGATGCCTATACCGCCGAACCCTTCCTTCCCGAGCGCGGCGGGCTTCCCGCCCTGCGCAAGGCGGCTGCCGAGTGCAGGGGCTGCCCCCTGCACCGGGACGCCACGCAGACCGTCTTCGGGGCCGGGAACGCACATGCGCGCGTGATGCTCGTCGGGGAGCAGCCCGGGGATCAGGAGGACCGGCAGGGGAAGCCGTTCGTCGGGCCTGCGGGCAAGCTGCTCGACCGGGCTCTCGCCGAGGCCGGGCTGGACCCGGCGGACGCGTACGTCACGAACGCCGTCAAGCACTTCAAGTTCACCCAGGCCGAACCCCGCAAGCGCCGTATCCACAAGGCACCCAGCCTGCGGGAGATGACGGCGTGCGGGCCGTGGCTGGCCGCCGAGCTGGCCGTGGTCGAACCCGAGCTGATCGTGGTGCTGGGGGCGACCGCGGGGAAGGCGCTGCTGGGCTCCTCGTTCCGGGTCACTCAGGTGCGCGGGACGGTCCTGGAGGAGGAGATCCACGGCAGGCGGGAGCGGCTGGTGCCGACCGTGCACCCCTCGGCCGTACTGCGGGCGGACGACAGGGAGGCGGCCTACCGGGGCCTCGTCTCGGATCTCGAGGTGGCGGCGCGGGCGCTGGCGTAATGCGTACCATGGCTCGGTGTCCCTTACCTTCACTCTCGACCCCGCTGTCACGCCCGCCCTGCGCGACGGGATCCTCGACCTGTGGGCCGACGTCTCGAACGCGGGCGGCTCGGTCGGCTTCGTACCGCCGGTCACGGCCGAGGACATACGGCCGGAGCTCGTGAAGCACTTCGTCGCCATGGCGGAGGGGCGGAGCCGGCTGCTGGTCGGCCTGGACGAGACCGGCGCGGTCGCGGCGACCGCCTTCTTCAGCTTCAACACCCACCGGCTGATGCAGCACTGGGTGTGGCTGTACACGGTGATGGTCCACCCCCGCCACCAGGGCAAGGGCTACGGCCGGGACCTCCTCGCCGCCGCCGAGGACGCGGCCCGTGGCTTCGACGGCATCGACGCGATCCGGCTCACCTGCCGCGGCGGAAACGGCCTGGAGCGGTTCTACGGCTCCTGCGGCTACAAGGAGGTCGGCCGGGTCCCGGGCGCCATCCGCGTCGCCCCGGACGACTACCGTGACGACGTCTTCATGCTGCTGCCGCTGGGCTGAGACCCGGCGCACCCCCCTGCAAGATCGGGTCCCGGGCGTGCTTCACTGGACGGTGCCCTTTGGGAATGTTCGTACCGTTGACGGAAGAGTGGATTGAGATGCTCCGCTACACGCTGATGCGCCTCGGGATCTTCGCGGGCTGCTTCGTGGTCGTCTGGGGCCTCGTCTACTCCGGCATCGTCCCGCGTGGCTACGGCGCCTCCAACTTCATGTGGATCTGCCTGCTGGCGCTGGTGATCTCCGCTCCCATCAGCTTCGTCGTCCTGCGCAAGGAGCGGGACCGCGCCTCCGTGACGGTCGCCCATCGCGTCGACCGGATGAAGGCCGGCTTCGCGGCGACCGCCGCCCAGGAGGACGAGGCGGACGACGCGAGCCGCTCGCAGGGCCAGGCACCCCAGGCTTCCTGACGGGGTTACGGGCGCCCGCTCCCAATTACCCTTGCCCCATGGGTGCCGTGAAGACCAAGCGGATGCCGCGGGCGGTCCGTGAGCAGCAGATGATGGACGCCGCCGTGCGGACCTTCGGGCAGCGTGGGTACATGGCCGCGTCGATGGACGAGATCGCCGAACTGGCGGGCGTGTCCAAGCCGTTGGTGTACCTGTACCTGAACTCGAAGGAAGACCTGTTCACGGCCTGCATCCGCCGGGAGGCGACCGCGCTCGTCGAGGCGGTCAGGGCCGGGGTCAGGCCCGAACTGCCCGCGGACCGTCAGCTCTGGGAGGGGCTGCGGGCCTTCTTCACGCACACCGCGCAGAACCCGGACGGCTGGGCCGTGCTGCATCTGCAGGCCCGTACCCGCGAACCCTTCGCGGCCGAGGTCACCGCGATGCGCGAGGAGATCGTCGCGTTCGTGACGCAGCTCATCGTCGTCGCGGCGAGGGAGGCGCACCGCAATCCGAACCTCCCCGAGCGAGAGGTCGCCGGGCTCGCCGAGGCCCTGGTCGGCGCCGCCGAAGCCCTCGCCGCCTGGGCCAACGCCACCCCCGGCACCACGGCCCGCCAGGCGGCCGCCACCCTGATGAACTTCGCCTGGGCGGGCCTGGGCAACCTCATGGACGGACGGCCCTGGTCGCCGCCGCCCACCCCGGATTCATGACGCGCCGTCAGCCGCCCCGAGACTGCTGACACTTCCGCTCACATGGACGCGGCCCCCGCTCCCGCGCAGCTCGAACCGCTCCCCGTCCGCCGCATAGGTCACCGTTCCCGGCAGCAGCACCGGCGCCCTGAACCGCGCCTCCACTCGGGCGCGTTGCGGCACCCCGTGTGCGGCGAGGCAGCGGGCCACCGTCCACATGCCGTGTGCGATGGCGCGCGGGAAGCCGAAGAGGCGGGCGGTGAGGGGGTGCAGATGGATCGGGTTGCGGTCGCCGGACGCGGCGCCGTACCGCCGCCCGACGTCGGCGGCCAGCCGCCACTCCGCGACGGCGGGCAGCTGTTCCCGGTCGTCCCTGGGCGGCTCACCGGAATGCCGCGTCCGGTGCCGGGCCAGATAGGTGCTGCGTGACTCCCAGACGACGTTTCCGCCGGCCCGCATCTCGGTGATCACCGAGGCCTCGGTGCCGCGCCTGTGCGGCTCCAGCCCGCCGACGTACACGGCGAGTTCGTACTCGCCGGTCGCCGCGGGCGCGCGCCGCTGCGTGATCTCGATCGACGTGTGGACGAGGCCGAGCAGCGGCAGCGGGAAGCCCCGGTCGCTCATCAGTCGCATGGCCAGCGGAAAGCCCAGCACATGCGGATAGGTCGGGGGCAGTGCGTCGGCGCCGGTCGCGAAGCCGCAGACCCTCTCATACGCCGCCAGCCGCGCGAGGTCGATCCGCAGCCCGGGCAGGACGAGCCGGCTGCGGGGGAAGTCGGCGTCCGGGCGGGGGCGTTTGAAGGGGGACAGCAGGGCGCCGCGGGCGAGCAGGGGGCCGAGGGCGGGCGCACCGGGCAGGACGACGGACATCGACATACCGAAACTCCCCATGGGCGGCTCTGCTTACTCCAGAGTCAGGTTACCTGAGGTAAGGGCAGGTGAGGGGAGGTCAGAAGATGAAAAACGTTCACCATCCCGTCCGGCACGGCCTTATCGGCCAGAAAAGCGACGAGCTTGCACATCCCCGACGCATCCCCGCCGCCGGACCACCTTGGAACCCACACCGGCTCATCACGGGCGCGCCGTACGATCTCCTCCCCCCAGCCTGCGGCAACTCCCCCGCAGGGCAACTCTGGTGAACGTCTGGAGTCGCCCGTGTCCATCTCGCAGCCGTCCGCGCACGCCGCCGTGCCCTCGACGACGTACGACGGCACGCCGGTTCTCGTGGAGCCCGTGATCCGGCGGCTGGACGGGGAGGTGCGCGAGGTCTTCGTGCCGCCCTTCGTCCCGCCGGTGACCTACGGTTCGCTCGCCGACCTGCCCTTCGACAACGCGCGCATCGCCCCCGACGACAAGGTGCTCAGCCGCCGCACCGAGTCGGGCCGGTGGGCGGACGTCACGGCGGCCGAGTTCGCCGACGAGGTGCTGGCGGTGGCGAAAGGACTGATCGCCGAGGGGCTGGTGCCGGGGGACCGGCTCGCTGTGATGGCGCGGACGATCTACGAGTGGACGCTTCTCGACTTCGCCGCCTGGGCCGCGGGCCTTGTCACCGTCCCCATCTATCCCACCTCCTCGGCCTTCCAGACCCGGTGGATCCTCCAGGACTCCGGGGCGGTCGCACTCGTCACGGAGACCGCCGCCCAAGCGGCGGCCCTCGGCCCGGAACTCGACCGGGTGCCGGACCTGCGGCACCTCTGGGTCGTCGAGAAGGGCCATGTGAAGCGGCTGGCGGAGCGGGGCGGCCAGGTGCCGGACCAGGAAGTGGACGTGCGGCGCGGGATGTTGGGACCCGACTCGCTCGCCACCGTCGTCTACACCTCGGGCACCACCGGCCGCCCCAAGGGCTGTGCGATCACCCACGGCAACTTCTTCGCCGAGGTCGACAACGCCATCGAACTCCTCTACCCGGTGTTCCGCTCACGGACCAGCGAAGAGGCCTCCATCCTGCACTTCCTCCCGATGTCCCACATCTTCGGCCGCATGGTGGCGGTCGCCTGCATCCGGGCCCGGGTACGGCTGGGCCACGCGCCGAGCCTGAAGGCGGACGAACTCCTTCCCGACCTGGCGAGCTTCCGTCCCACCTGCCTGGTCGCCATTCCGTACATGCTGGAGAAGGTGTTCAACGTGGCCCGCGCGAGGGCGGAGATCGGCGGTCGGGTCACCGCCTTCGACCGCGCGGCGGGCGTGGCCCGGCGGTACGGGGAGGCGGTGGAGGCCCGCCATGCCGGCACCGGCCCCGGCCCGAGTGCCGCGCTGAGGGCCGCCCGCACCTTCTACGACCCGCTCGTCTACCGCCGTATTCGCAACGCCATGGGCGGCAGGGTCCGCTACATGATCTGCGGCGGCTCCCCGCTGGGCCGCCGGCTGGCCGCGTTCTACGCCGGGGCGGGCATCGAGATCTACGAGGGCTACGGCCTCACGGAGGTGACGGGCGCCTCCACGGTGACCCCGCCGCTCAGACCCCGTCTGGGCTCGGTGGGCTGGCCCATACCGGGCACGAAGGTCCGTATCGCCGCCGACGGCGAGATCCTGCTGGCCGGTGACCATGTCCTGCGCGGCTACTGGGACCCGAACGCGGGCGGCGTCGTCCCGGCGACCGTCGACGGTTGGCTGGCCACCGGCGACATCGGCCGCCTCGACGAGGAGGGCTATCTCTACATCACCGGCCGGAAGAAGGAGCTGCTGATCACGGCGGGCGGCAAGAGCGTCGCCCCGGCCCCGCTGGAGAACTGGCTGCGCGCCCACCCCCTGATCTCCCAGGTCATGGTCGTCGGCGATGCCCGCCCCTACGTCGGCGCCCTGATCACCCTGGACATGGAGGGCGTCAGCCACTGGCGCCGCATGCGCGGCAAGCACCCCGTACCGGCCCAACTGCTCGTGGACGACGACGAGTTGCGACAGGTCCTGCAACGCGCGGTGAACGAGGCCAACAAACTGGTCTCCCGCCCGGAATCCATCCGCCGTTTCACCGTCCTCCCGGTCGACTTCACGGAGGAGGCGGGACATCTGACCCCGTCGATGAAGCTGAAGAGGGAAGCGATCGCCGAGGAGTTCGCGGCGCAGATCGAGCAGCTCTACGACCCCACGGTCCGGGGCAGCTGACACCTGACAGCAGCTCAACTTGTCGGCAGAGGTTGTCACAGGCCCGGCTCCGGACCCTTCCCGAAACCGCACCAACTCCCCACGCCGGACGCGTACGATCGCGTAACCCGCGGTAACCCCGAAGCCGCACACCGCTGGTGAACGTCTCGGTACGCGCTGCACGTACCTCACAGCAGAGCGGTACCGAGCTGCACGCCCCAGGAGCTGCCATGTCCGTGCCCGTGCCCTATCCGTCCGCGTCCGACTACGACGGCGTCCCCCAGCTGGTGGAGCCCGAGATACGGCGGCTGGACGGCGAAGTGCGTGAGGCGTCGGTCCCGCCCCTCGTCCCGCCGCCCACTCATGGCTCGCTCGCCGACCTGCCGTTCGACAACGCGGAGGCGGCACCGGACGCCCGCGTCCTCAGCCGCCGTACCCAGGACGGGGACTGGGCGGACGTGACCGCGGCGGAGTTCGCGGAGCAGGTCCTGGCCCTCGCCAAGGGGCTGATCTCGGAAGGGCTGGTGGCCGGCGACCGTATCGCCGTCATGGCGCGGACGATCTACGAGTGGACGCTCCTCGACTTCGCCGCCTGGGCCGCGGGCCTCGTCACCGTCCCCATCTACCCCACCTCCTCCGTCTACCAGACCCTGTGGATCCTCCAGGACTCCGGCGCGGTGGCCCTGGTGACGGAGACCGCAGGGCAGGCGACGGCCCTCAGCCCGGAGCTCAGCCGGCTGCCCGACCTGCGGCACATGTGGATCGTGGAGAAGGGGCACCTGGAGCGGCTGGCCGAACTCGGCGCGCCCGTGCCCGACCAGGAAGTCGCCGTACGCCGCGGCATGTTGGTCCCCGACACGCTCGCCACGGTCGTCTACACCTCGGGCACCACCGGCCGCCCCAAGGGCTGTGTGCTCACGCACGGCAACTTCCTCGCCGAGGTCGACAACGCGACCGAACTCCTCTACCCCATCTTCAAGTCGAAGTCGGAAGACCCGGCCACGCTGCTCTTCCTGCCCATGTCGCACGTCTTCGGCCGCATGGTGGCGATCGCCTGTATCCGCGCCCGGGTCCGTCTGGGCCACGCCGCGAGCCTCCAGGCGGACGACCTCCTGGCCGACCTGGGCACCTTCCGCCCGACCTTCCTCCTCTGCATCCCGTACATGCTGGAGAAGGTCTACAACAACGCCCGCGCCAAGGCGGAGGTCGGCGGCCGGGTCGCCGCCTTCGACCGGGCGGCGAGCGTGGCCGTCCGCTACGGCGAGGCGATGGAGGCCCGGCACGCCGGCACCGGCTCCGGCCCGGGCGCCTCCCTCAAGACGGCCCGCGCCTTCTACGATCCGCTCGTCTACCGGCGCATCCGCAACGCCATGGGCGGCCGCATCCGCCACATCATCTCCGGCGGCTCCCCGCTCGGCCGCCACCTGGCCGCCTTCTACGCGGGCGCCGGCATGGAGATCTACGAGGGCTACGGCCTCACCGAGTCCACCGGTGCCGCGACGGTCACCCCGCCGCTCAAGCCCCGCCTGGGCACGGTCGGCTGGCCCATGCCCGGCACGAAGGTCCGCATCGCGGCGGACGGCGAGATCCTCCTCCAGGGCGGCCAGGTCTTCCGCGGCTACTGGGACCCGCACGGCAGGGGAGTGATCCCCTCCTCGGCGGACGGCTGGTTCCCGACGGGCGACATCGGCCGCCTCGACGACGAGGGCTACCTCACGATCACCGGCCGCAAGAAGGAGATCCTGATCACGGCGGGCGGCAAGAACACCGCGCCGGCCCCGCTGGAGAACTGGCTGCGCTCGCACCCCCTGATCTCCCAGTGCATGGTCGTGGGAGACCGCCGCCCGTACATCGCCGCACTCATCACCCTCGACATGGAGGGCGTCAGCCACTGGCGCCGGATGAACCGACGGCACCCGGTCCCCGCGGAACTCCTCATCGACGACGAGGAGTTGAAGGCGATCCTGCAACGTGCCGTGGACGAGGCGAACAAACTCGTCTCCCGCCCGGAATCCATCCGCCGCTTCGTCATCGTCCCCCGGGACTTCACGGAGGAGGAGGGCCATCTGACCCCGTCGATGAAGTTGCGGCGGGAGGCCGTGATGCGGGACTTCGCCGCGGAGATCGAGGCCTTGTACGAGCGGTGAGCCGCCGCGTGTGATCACGGCCGGCCCGGCGTGGGGCACGGCCCAGCCGTCCTTGCTGCCTTACAGGGCGGGCCCGGACTCCACCGGTGCGGGGGCGCCGCACCGCATGTACCACTCGGTGGACATCACCCCGGCCCGGTCCGCAGGCCGGAGCGCGGCGAGACGGCCCGGCAGCGCCCCCCTTTCCACCTCGCTGCGATGAGCCATGACCGCGTCCAGCTTCTGCTCCACCCACGGTCCGACATCCACCACCGCCGACACCCACTCGGCGGGCACGCTGTACATCGCCCGACCCGGCCGGAGCAGCACCTCGCGGCCCAGAGCCTGCACCGCGGATTCCGGATGCGTGGCCAGGTAGAGCGCACTCGGCTCCCAGGGCGGTCCCGCCTCCGGGTACAGCAGCCCCCAACCCGCCGCCTGTACGGCGAGCACCGTCACCCGATGGGCGTGCACATGATCCGGGTGCCCGGACAGATTGCCGTAGGCGTCATGCGTGATCACGATCTCCGGCCGGAACTCCCGGATGTGCCTGACCAGCCGCCCCACGGCCTCGTCCAGCGGCGCATCGCAGAAGCGCGCAGCGCCCGGTGCCGACTCGGGGACGTGTGCGTCGGCGTACCCGAGCATCCGCGGTTCCCCCGCCCCGAGAATGCGCAGCGCCTCCGCCAGCTCCCCGGCCCGCCTGGTGCCCTCGGTCCAGGTGGCGTTGACGACCGCGGTGCGCGCTCCCGAGGCCGCGTGCCGGGCCGGCACACCGCCGGACACCAGCGACTCGTCGTCGGGATGCGCGAAGACGCCCAGGAGGCTGGGGAGAGGCATAACCGCAAGGTTAGAGGCAACTCCCGCCAGGGCATCAGGAGTTGGTGACGTCCGAACCGGCCGCTCCCGGCGGGGACCCCACCCGTGCGGAAGAGCCCGGCCCCGCACCGGAACTCCTCGACCTCTACAAGATGGCAGTCGAGATGTCGGACCGCGTCTCCGCCCGGCGCGGCGCCGCGAACGCATTCTTCCTCTCCGTCCAGACCGCATTCATCGGCGCGCTGGGCATCACCGCCACGGAAAACCGGAATGTGCCCTGGTGGGCCGCGCTCGTACTGACGCTCGCCGGAATCTCCATCTCCCTCGTCTGGTGGCTCCAGTTGCGCAGTTACCGCGTGCTCAACCACGCGAAATTCGACGTCATCAATGCCGTCGAACCGCGACTCCCCCTGCAGATATTCAGCCAGGAGTGGGAGATACTGACGGAGAATCCGGACGGGCCATGGTGGACCCGGTACACCGAGTTGGGGGCCACCGAGCGGAAAGTCCCCTGGGTATTTGCGGCATTGCACGCAGGTCTGTTCATCGGCATACTCTGCACGTGAGTTATCTGCGCACGGACGCCGGTCTCATCCGCGAACTTCTGCCGCCGGAGGCCAGGCCCCCGTCGGACGCCGACGACCTCTTTCTTCTCTACGCGGTCCTCATGCGCGCCAAGGGGGAACTGGTCACCGCGGCCGATGTCCACGACGCCTGGACCGCCTGGATGGAGAACCGGGATCCGGGTCATCGCGCACTCCTCCCCTTCGACGAGCTCTCCCCGGCGACCCAGCGCGAGGACGAGCCCTACGTCCAGGCCATCCAGGCCGCGGCCCGGGTCCGCGCGAAAGAAGAGCGGCAATAACGGGTTCGATTCTTTCGGCCGGTCTTTTTTCGCCGCTGTCGGGCGAGCGGCCCGAGGTCGTCCCGGAAACCCATTCGCCGCCGACCGCCGGAATTCCTCGTACCGCTTCTGCCTCCGGCCTTGACTTCCCAAGACCCCCGCGCCACATTCCCACCCCGCACCTGAGCACCTGAGCAACTCACCCCACCCTTCGTCCGGTTGGAGCGACCTGCCATGGTCACGAGCGCGGAACCCGTGAGACGTACGGCACGACCCACCCGGAGGCAGGTGCTCGGTACCGCGGGCACCACCGGTCTCGCCCTGGCCGTCGGCGCGGGCCCCGGCGCCCGCACGGCCACCGCCGCCGACCTCCCCCTCCTCGGCACCTATGACGTCGTCGTCATCGGCTCCGGCGCGGCAGGCATGACCGCCGCGCTCACGGCGGCCAAGCAGGGCCTGAGCACCGTCGTGGTTGAAAAGGCCCCCACCTTTGGCGGATCCGCCGCCCGTTCCGGTGCCGGCATCTGGATCCCCAACAACCCCGTGATCCTCGCCGCCGGTGTCCCGGACACCCCCGCCAAGGCCGCCGCCTACCTCGCCGCGGTCGTCGGCCCGGACGTACCCGTGGCCCGGCAGAGGGCCTTCCTCGCCCACGGCCCCGGCATGATCTCCTTCGTCATGGCCAACAGCCCGCTGCGCTTCCGCTGGATGGAGGGGTACAGCGACTACTACCCGGAGCTGCCGGGCGGTCTGCCGGGCGGCCGGTCCATCGAGCCCGCCCAGTTCGACGGCAACCTCCTCGGCGCCGAACTCGCTCATCTCAATCCGCCGTACATGCAGGTCCCTTCCGGAATGGTCGTGTTCAGCGCCGACTACAAGTGGCTCGCCCTCGCCGCCGTGAGCGTCAAGGGCGCCGCCGTCGCTGCCGAGTGCCTGGCGCGCGGTACGAAGGCGGCGGTGCTGGGGCAGACCCCGTTGACGATGGGGCAGTCGCTGGCCGCCGGGTTGCGCAAGGGGCTGCTGGACGCGGGTGTCCCCGTCCGGCTGGGCACCCCGCTCACCGAGCTGTTCGTCGAGAGCGGTGCCGTCACCGGGGCGGTGGTCACCAAGGACGGCGCCCCCGGACTCGTACGCGCCCGCCGTGCCGTGGTCGTCGGCTCCGGCGGCTTCGAGCACAACGGTGCCATGCGCGCCCAGTACCAGCGGCAGCCCATCGGGACGGAGTGGACGGTCGGCGCGAAGGAGAACACCGGAGACGGCATCCGGGCGGGACGACAACTGGGCGCCGCGCTCGCCCTCATGGACGACGCCTGGTGGGGACCGGCCATCCCGCTCCCCGACCAGCCCTACTTCTGTCTCGCCGAACGCACCCTCCCCGGCGGCCTTCTCGTCAACGCGGCGGGCTCCCGCTTCGTCAACGAGGCCGGCCCCTACAGCGACGTCGTCCACACCATGTACGACCGCAACGCCACCGATCCGGACATCCCGGCCTGGCTGATCGTGGACCAGAACTACCGCAACCGGTACTTGTTCAAGGACGTCGCGCCGACCTTCACCTTCCCCGACGACTGGTACAGCTCGGGCGCGGCGCACAAGGCCTGGACCCTCGACGCCCTCGCCGCCTCCGTCGGTGTTCCCGCCGCGGCCCTGCGCGCCACGGTCGACCGCTTCAACTCCCTCGCCCTCAAAGGGACCGACAGCGACTTCCACCGCGGCGACAGCGCGTACGACCACTACTACACGGACCCCTCCGTCCTCCCCAACTCCTGCCTCGCACCGCTGTGGCTGCCCCCGTACTACGCCTTCCGCATCGTCCCCGGGGACCTCGGGACGAAGGGCGGGCTGGTCACGGACGCCCGGGCGCGGGTGTTGCGGCCGGACGGCTCGGTGATCCCGGGTCTGTACGCCGCCGGGAACGCCAGCGCCGCGGTGATGGGCCACAGCTACGCCGGGGCCGGGTCGACCATCGGGCCCGCGATGACCTTCGGGTACATCGCGGCACTGGACATCGCAGGGGTGCTCTAGGAGGCCACCACCGCCGGCTTCCTGGCTATGAGGAAGGCCTGCGGGGAGGTCTCCTCCAGGCTTTCCTCCGGTTCCCGCACGGTCTGCGAGAGGAGCGTGAAGCCGGCCTCCGTCAACAGCCGGATCATCTCCGCGGGTCGGCGGCGCAGGAAGGTCAGCGAGACCGGGCGGCCCCAGGGGCGGTCGTGGTGGCGGTGCTGGTCGCCCACCTGGAAGGCGACCAGGAGGTGGCCGCCGGGTGCGAGCACCCTGTGGAACTCGGCGAACAGGGCGGGCAGTTCGTCCGCCGGGGTGTGGATGGAGGAGTACCAGGAGAGCGCCCCGGCCAGCGTCCCGTCTGGGATGTCCAGGTCCAGCATCGAGCCCTGCACGAAACGCAGCCCCGGGCTCTCGCGGCGGGCGACCGCCAGCATCGAGTCCGACAGGTCGAGGCCGAACACGTCCAGTCCGAGCGAGGCGAGGCGGGCCGTCGTCCGTCCGGGACCGCACCCCAGGTCGGCCACCGGCCCCTCGCCACCCACGAGTTCGGCGAACACCTGGAGTATCGCCCGCTCCAACGGCCTGCCCACGAGCTCCCGCTCGAACAGGGCGGCGTAGTCCTCGGCCACGGCGTCGTAGAACGTCCGGGTACTGGTAAGGAAGTCGGGTTCGGACGCGGTCGCGCCGCGGGTCTCGGTCATACCCAAAACCGTAGCGACCACCACTGACAATCAACGGGCACCGCCCGCCAGGGCCTGCCTGCCTGGGCCCGCCTGCCTGGGCCCGTCCGTCTGGCTCGTCGGTCTGGGCCTGTCCGCATCGGCCGTCAGCCTGGGCCGTCGGTCTCGGCCCGCCTGCCCGGGCCTGCCTGCCTGGGGCCGAGTTTGGTGACGCTGATCGACGGGGTTCCGTCTCGTAGCACGACCACGTCGGCGACGAGCGAGGGTGCGGCAACAGGGTCAGCTCGGTGATGTCGATGCGTATTCGATTCGAGCGTTGCGCGGGGTGATCTGCACCCGCACCTCCACCTCGGTCCGCAGGTCCGGCACAGGCTGCCTGTCCGTCTGGTCCCTCGGTCCCGGCCCGTCGGTCTCGATCCGCCCGCCCGGGCTCGTCCGTCTGGGCCCGTTCGGCTGGCCCGTCGGCCGCTCGGCCCGTGGCTCGTCCCTCTGGGTCCGTCCGTCTGGGCCGTCAGTCTCGGCCCGTCCGTCTGGGTCGTCCCGTCTGGGCCTGTCCGCCCGGGCCGTAGGGCTCGGCCTGTCAGCCTCGGCCCGTCGGTCTCGATCCGCCCGCCCGGGCTCGTCCGTCTGGGCCCCCCGGGACCTGCGGGTCCGGGCCCGACACCCGCCGCGATGGCCGAGGGAAGCGAGCGGTGCCCGACCGTCCGCCTTCCGGTGCCATACAACCGGCAGGATCTGTACGGCAGTTGACTCACTCCACCTGCCCCGTCAGGTCACCGCGCTGCGGTTGTCCGCGAGCCGTCGTCCTGCCGCTCGTGCCGCCGGGAGGGCGGCGAGTACGGCGGCGCCGAAGAGCAGGGGGGTACCCGCGGCGGGCTCGTGGCGTGTTCCGCGGGCGGGCAGATCCATACGATCGAGCACCGCGCGACTCGGCCACCCGGACCAGGCCACCCCCGCTCGCCCCACCCTGCTCACCCCACCCCCGCCGCCCGCAGCACCGCCGTCGTCCCCGCGGCCGCCAGTACCACCACCGCGAACGGTGCCCTCCGCCATGCCAGCACGCCTCCGACCAGCACCCCGGCCGGGCGGGCCCAGCCTGCGAAGCCGCCGCTCTCCGTCAGTGCGCCCGTCGCCAGCAGGGCCGCCAGCAGTACGACCGCACCCGCCGACAGCAGTTCCTGGATGCGCTCCGGTAGCTCTCCGCGCCCGTGCAGCGCCGGGCCGACCAGCCGGAATGCGTACGTTCCGACCGCCAGGGCAAGGATCATCGCGACCGTGGCGTTCATGCGGAGACCCCCTTGCGGCCGTGCAGGACCAGCCCTGCCAGCGCCAGCAGCACCGGCACCCCCGCCGGGACGGCCGGCGTCACCGCGAGGGCCAAAGCGGCGCCGAGCAGCGCGGACCGCCGTATCCGTGCGTCCGCCCGCAGGGTGGGCAGCACCAGGGCCACCAGCACCGCGGGGAAGGCCGCGTCCAGTCCGTAGGTCGCCGTGTCGCCCAGCGCGCCCCCGGCCAGCGCCCCGGCCAGGACACCCACGTTCCATACGACGAACAGGCCGGTCCCCGAGATCCAGAACGCCCTCCGCCGCCGTACCGGATCGGCCTGGGCCAGGGCGAAGGCCACCGTCTCGTCGGTGACGAGGTGGGCGCCGATGAGGCGGGCGAGGCGGCCCGGCCCGAGGGCGTCGGCGATGGCGAGGCTGAACGCGGCCGTGCGGGTGTTCAGGAGCAGACCGGTGGCCGCCGCCGCGATCGGGCCGCCCCCGGCGAGCATGACTCCGACCGCGCTGAACTGGGCGGAGCCCGCGTAGACCACGAGGGACATCACCACCGGCACCCACACCGGCAGGCCCCCGGCCACGGCGATCGCGCCGAAGGAGACACCGACGACGCCGCTGGCGAGCCAGACGAGGGAGGCGTCGCGGATCAGGTCCCGGGACGGGGTGGGAGCCGATGAGCCGGGCCCAGGGGGCGTTCGCCGTACCGTACGCATGTTCTCTAGAATGAACAGGAGAAGCGTTGTTCGTCAAGGCGAACGGTCGTACCGATGGAGCGAACATGACGTCCGATCTGCCACCCCGGCTCCCTCTGGACTGGATCGCGGCCGCGCTGCGGCGCGAGCGCATCCGCGCCGGGCTGTCCCTCTCCGAGCTGGCCAAACGGGCCGGGATCGCGAAGTCGACGTTGTCGCAGCTGGAGGGCGGCAGCGGAAACCCGAGCGTGGAGACCCTGTGGGCGCTGGGGGTGGCCCTGCGGGTGCCCTTCAGCGTCCTGGTGGAGCCGCCCGCCCCTGCAGTGCACGTCATCCGGGCGGGAGAGGGGCCGGTCGTGGCATCCGAACGGGCGGACTACCGGGCCACCCTGCTCTCCGCGAGCCCGCCCGGTGCCCGGCGTGACATCTACCACCTGCGTGCGGAGCCGGGACCCGCCCGTGAGTCGGAGCCGCACATCCCGGGTTCGGTGGAGCATCTGATCGTGTCCACGGGGAGGCTCAAGGCCGGGCCGGCGGGGGAGACCGAGGAACTCGGGCCCGGGGACTACATGACGTATCGCGGGGATGTGCCGCACTTGTACGAGGCGCTGGCGCCGGGGACGACGTTCGTGCTGGTCATGCAGCATGTGTGAGCCGTACGGGTGAGGTACGGAAAAGGCAGGAGCCCCGCTGCCTTGCGGCGCGGGGCTCCTTGGGTACTGCTCTCAGTTCCGGATCAAAGCACCAGGCTCCGAGACCGAATCAGACGGGGGTGACGTTCTCCGCCTGCGGGCCCTTCGGGCCCTGGGTCACGTCGAAGGAGACCTGCTGGTTCTCCTCCAGCGAGCGGAAGCCGCTCGCGTTGATGGCGGAGTAGTGGACGAAGACGTCCGGGCCGCCACCTTCCTGGGCGATGAAGCCAAAGCCCTTTTCGGCGTTGAACCACTTCACGGTTCCGGTAGCCATAAGCCCTCCTTGGGCCCAAAGGGTTGCCCTGCTCCAGAACCTGCAAGTGTGAAAACAGTGCTGCACAACTGCATACTTCTGAAAACGACGAGAGCCCGCGGTTACATGCTCCGCAGGCTCTGTACTGCAAGGGAAACCAAACTGCAACTTGCGGCGAGCCTAGCACGCGGGCAGCCGAAAGCAATAGAGGGCAAGATCACGTCACTCGGACGTTTGAAGGTCTCGCAGTGGGATTGACGTGACACCGGGGACGGCACCACACCACCCTGAAGGCTGCACCGTACCTCATAGGGTCTAGCCTCGCGATGTGGACAATTCTCGCACCCGGCCGCGCGTCGGCCACATCCAGTTCCTGAACTGCCTGCCCCTGTACTGGGGGCTCGCGAGAACGGGCACGCTCCTCGACTTCGAGCTCACCAAGGACACCCCCGAGAAGCTCAGCGAGCAGCTGGTGCAGGGAGACCTCGACATCGGGCCCATCACCCTCGTCGAGTTCCTCAAGAACGCGGACGACCTGGTCGCCTTCCCGGACATCGCGGTGGGCTGCGACGGCCCGGTGATGTCCTGCGTGATCGTCTCGCAGGTCCCGCTGGACGAGCTGGACGGCGCCCGGGTCGCGCTCGGCTCGACCTCGCGCACCTCCGTCCGCCTCGCCCAGCTCCTCCTGTCCGACCGCTACGGCGTCCAGCCCGACTACTACACCTGCCCGCCCGACCTCAGCCTGATGATGCAGGAGGCCGAGGCGGCCGTACTCATCGGGGACGCGGCCCTGCGGGCGAACCTGCACGACGGGCCGCGCTTCGGCCTCCAGGTGCACGACCTCGGCACGCTCTGGAAGGAGTGGACGGGTCTGCCGTTCGTGTTCGCGGTCTGGGCGGCGCGCCGGGACTACCTGGAGCGCGAGCCGGAGATCACCCGCAAGGTCCACGAGGCCTTCCTCGCCTCCCGCAACCTCTCCCTGGAGGAGGTCGGCAAGGTCGCCGAGCAGGCGGCCCGCTGGGAGGAGTTCGACGAGCAGGTCCTGGAGCAGTACTTCACGACGCTGGACTTCCGCTTCGGCGGGCCGCAGTTGGCCGCGGTCGCCGAGTTCGCCCGGCGGATCGGTCCGACGACCGGCTTCCCGGCCGATGTGAAGGTGGATCTGCTGCAGCCGTAAGCCGTACGGGAACGGCGCACTACCCTTTTCTCGTCGTTACGGGGGATACGGGGGAGGGGTGGACGCCATGCAGCCGCTCGGAGCCGACGAGCCCACCGTCGTGGGGCCCTACCGGCTGCTCGGCCGGCTCGGCTCCGGCGGGATGGGCCGCGTCTACCTGGGACGCAGCGCCGGGGGCCGCACGGTCGCCGTCAAGATCGTGCATCCGCACTTCGCACTCGACGAGGAGTTCCGCGCCCGCTTCCGCCGCGAGGTGGAGGCCGCGCGGCGGGTGGGCGGCGCATGGACGGCCCCGGTGCTCGACGCGGACCCGGGGGCGGACGTTCCCTGGGTGGCCACGGCGTATGCGGCGGGCCCGTCGCTTGCGGCGGCGGTCGCGGACGGCGGCCCGCTGCCGGCTCATTCGGTACGGGTGCTGGGTGCGGGGCTGGGTGAGGCGCTGGCGGCGGTGCACGAACTGGGCCTGGTGCACCGGGACGTGAAGCCGTCCAACGTGCTGCTGACGCTCGACGGTCCGCTGCTGATCGACTTCGGCATCGCGCGGGCCACCGACGGTACGGCGTCCCTGACCTCGACCGGCGTGTCCATCGGCTCGCCCGGATACATGTCGCCCGAGCAGATCCTCGGCAAGGGGGCCACGGGGGCGGCCGACGTCTTCTCGCTGGGCGCGGTGCTGGCGTATGCGGCGACCGGCCGGCCACCGTTCCCCGGGGACTCGTCCGCGGCGCTGCTCTACAAGGTCGTCCACGAGGAGCCCGAACTCGGCGCGCTGGGCGGTGAGCTGCGGGACGTCGTGGAGGCGTGCCTGGTCAAGGAGCCGGGGCGGCGGCCTACGCCCGGTGAGGTGGCACGGCGGCTGGCTCCCGAGGGGGCGGCGCGGCTGCTGGCGGGCGGGTGGCTGCCGGGGACGCTGGTGGAACAGGTGAGCCGCAGTGTCGTGAAGCTGCTGAACCTGGAGGCGGGGGACGAGGCGCCGTCGGGGCCGGTGGGGTTCAGCAGCCCCTCGGTCGGGGATGCGGTGACGGCCGGCGGAGAAGCGGCCGGGCGGTCGACGGCCGGCCGGGAGGCGGCCGGGCAGCCCACGGCGGGGGAGTTCGGCCCTGCGCCGGTGATGCCGGGGGCCGCGGCTTTCTCCGCCCCCTCGGTTTCCGCGCCTGCTGCTCCTGTCCCTGCCGCACCTGCCTCCGCCGTTGATGCGCCTCCCGCCCCCGTGCCCGAGCCGCGGGACGCGCCTCCCGTCGAGCAGGCTCCCGGCAGGCTTTCGGTGTCCGTCGCGGCGACGTCCGCGCCGGGGGAGAGCGGGCGTGGACGGCGGCTGAGCTGCACGGTGGCGCTGGCCGTTGCCGGGGCGCTGGCGGCTGTGACGGTGGGGTCGGTGTTCCTGTTCGACCTGTTGCCGGGCAGCAGTGAGAACGATGCGGGCGGTTCGAGCAGCGGGGCGTACTCCCCGCAGCCGGGCGCCACTTCGAGCGCCTCACCCACCGGCGACTCCACCGCCGACGGCGCCACCGGGTCCGCCGTGCCGGCCGGCTACCTCGGCACCTGGGAGGGCCAGGGCCTCGTCCTCGACGGTGCCCTGCCCGCGGGCACCTTCCGGGTCACGGTCCATCAGGCGGGCGTGGGCGAAGAGTTGGGCCGGGTCCGGCAGACCGACCAGCTCGGGGGCGTCTGCAACGACGTACTCACCCTGAAGAAGGTGACGAAGCGGGAGCTCGTCACGGTGTCGGTGGGCGCCAAGTCCAACCACGCCGGGTGCAACCCGGTGGCGCACACGGTGCGGTTGGCCCGGTCGGGCAACGACCTCACGTACATGTCGGACAGTGACGCCGAGGGCAAGCCCACGGCACAGATGACGAAGGTCGAATAGGCCGAGCGCAGATCAGCGGTTGTTGCCCCAGAGGGACGCGTCGTCGCTTCTGAGACTGGGAACCCCGCCGTAGGTCCCGCCGCCCGCGGTCACCAGCGGGGCGGGGAGCTGGTCCTCCAGGACACCCTTGCGGATCTGGACGATCGTGCTGTCGTGGTCGGTCCGGCCCGGCTTGAACGTCTTGCCTTCGATCGCCGCCTTCAGATAGGAGAGGGCGTACTTCGCATAGAGGTCGGCGGGCTGGGAGACCGTGGCGTCGATCTCGCCCCGGGCGATGCTCCTGAGCTCCCTGGGGGTGCCGTCGTTGGAGACCACGAACACGTGTCCGGCGTCCTTCGGGCCGACCAGCAGGCCCTGTTGCCGGAGCACCTGGAGGGTGCCCGAGAGCGCGGAGCTGGCCTGCATGTAGACGCCCTTGATGTCCGGGTGGGCGGTGAGATCCGTCTGCAGCTTCCGGGCCGCGATCGCCCCGTCCCAGTTGGTCGCCTCCCCGAAGACCTGGATCCCCGGGTAGTTCTTCTTCATGCACCCGTTGAACCCCTCGGTGCGGTCCCGGGCATTGATCGAGGCGAGGTCGCCTTCGAGCATGACGACCTTGCCCTCGCCGTGAAGCTCGGTGCCGAGGAACCGGCAGGCCTTCTCGCCGTACGCGCGGTTGTCGGCGCGGACGATCATGTAGACGCGGCCGGTGTCAGGGCGGGTGTCCAGGGTGACCACGGGGATCTTCTGGGCGGACAGCTGCCGCAGGACGGGCCCGATCGCGCCGGTGCTCTGCGGAGCCATCGCCACGCCCTGCACCCCATGGATGATGAGCGTCTGCACGTCGGCGGCGAGATTGCCGACGTCGTTCTGCGAGTTGGTCGTCTCCAGCCTCAGCCCGAGCTCCTTGGCGAACCGAGGGGTGTACTCGATGTACGAAGTCCAGAAGTCGGTGTCGGAGCGGGGATAGTCGACGCCCACCACCGGGGCCCCGCTCGCGCCGGCCCCCGGGTCGGCACCGGAGCCGCCGCAGGCGCTGAGCGCGACGACCGCGAGGACGGCGACGGTGCCGAGGCCGGGATGTCTGAGGCGGCGGGTCTTCACGGGGGGCTCTCCCTGCGGACGGTTCATGCCGGAGATCAGGCCCGGGGGCGGATCGGCAGCCCGTGCATGCTGCCGTGGTTTTCGCTGCTCATCAGGCCTCCTCGCCCCCACTGTAGACGTCGCACCCACCCGGCCGGAGGGAGCGCGGCGGGCGCACCGTACACCTGTGACCGGTGGGTGCGGGGGACCTCTCGGGCTTGGCGCGTCTACTCCGGGCCTGCGCTCCCGTGCGGGTGCCCGCAGCCGTCTCCGGGAGGTGTGGGGACCGGTGGGGCGGCGGGCCCGGAGCCGGACGGGGGCTCGGTCCCGGCGGGGCCGGGCGCCGTCGGTGCCGGGTCCGGGGCGGGCGGTGTGACGGGGGGCTGGCCGGTGCCGTCCGCGGGGGGAGCAGGGTCTTCAACAGGCCCGGGCTCCACAGGAGTCGGGTTCTCGGGCTCCGGTGTGGGCGCGCTGGGGGACGCGGGTGCGGGGGTGTCCTCGGTCGGGGGTGCCGGAGTCTGCGGGGGCTGTTCGGTCGGGGGTGCCGGAGTCTGCGGGGGCTGTTCGGTCGGGGGTGCCGGAGTCTGCGGGGGCTGTTCGGTCGGAGCCGGGGGGTCCGGGTACGGGTCGCCGGGCGGGGGCGGGGGCGGGGTCTTCGGGTCCTTGTCCGAACCGCCCTTCTTCGGGGGCGCCGGGTCCGTGCCCTTCGGTGCCGGCTTGGTGGGCTTCTTCGGTGCGGGCTTGGTGGGCGGCGGTGTGTCGTGCGTGCTGCTCCCGGCCGTGTTCCCGCTCGGAGCCGGGGTGGGCCCGTCGGTATGACGGGGCTTCGGTACGGCCGGTGCGGTGCTGCCGGTGCCGGCCGTACGCACCCGTTCGCCGGCCTGAACGCCGGCCGCGTGAGCCTGCGTACCGCCCTTCTTCGCTGCCCCGTGCCGCGGGCCCTTCGACGGCGGCCCCGCCGGCGTCCCGGCCACCGGGACCTGAGCCGCGGGTGCGTCGGCCACCGGAGTGCGCTGGGCCGGTATCCGACCGGCGTCGGCAGGGCCGAGGACGAGCAGGAGCGCGGCGGCGCCCGCCACGACCGCCCCGGCAGCCGCCGCCACCTGGGTCTTCGAACCGCCGACCGCCATGTGGCGCACTCCGTGCAGCAGCCCGCCGTGCCCGCCGGCCGCGGTCGCCGCACCGGCCGGTCCGGCGGTCAGGGCGAGCAGGAACTTGCCCGCACCGCCCACCGCGAACACGAGAAGTGCCGGGCCGACCAGTGCGGGCAGCCGGTCGTTGGCGCTCATCAGGGCGGCCAGCCGCGCCCGGCAGTCGTCGCACGCGTCCACATGCCCGAGCAGCCGCTCGGACTGCTTCGCCGTCGCCGCACCCCTTACATACGCGGGCATCCGCGCCCAGTACACCTGGCACGCGGGGTCGTCGGGCGCCCCGGTCTGCGTCCGCAGGAACGCCTGCCGCATACCCTCCCGGGCCCGGTGCAACAGCACTGCCGTGGCACCCTCCTTGGTCCCGAGCTGCGGACCGATCGCGGCCAGCGGCTGCCCCTCCGCCTCGGCCAGCCACAGCGCCTTCACCCACCGCTCGGGCAACTGCCCCAGCACCCGTACCACCAGGTCGACGGAGGACACCCGCTCGGCGGGGTCGTCCGTGTGCGGGTGGGCGTCCGTCGCGACCCGCTCCTCGCCGTGCGGGTCCCGCGGCGTCTCGCGGACCGCGCCCCCGGCGGCGATCGCGAGGTGGCGCACCGTCGTCATCAGATACGCCGGCACGTTGTCGATCTCGTGCCCCGCGGCCAGCCGTCGCCACACCCGGAAGTGCGCCTCGGCGACGAGGTCTTCGGCGGTCCAGGCGTTCCGGGTGAGCGAGCGGGCGTAGGCGACGAGTCGCGGCTGCTGTTCCTCGTAGATCCGGGCATACGCAGTGGTGGCGGCGTCGGACGCGGAAGCCGGTGCGGACACTGCAGTGGAACCGTCGGACATGGCGGAACGCTCCAGTTGCCTACTACTGAGGGCGGAGGGGATTTTGTAAGCCTAGATGGCAAAAGTTCCAATCAAAGTTGCGGCTCCTCGCCGATGTGGCGCACGTCACTGGGGTTGTTTTCTGTTGCGGCGTAATGCCTGCGCCGCAAAGGGGCTCCCAAGAGGTGCACAGGCCCAACGGGCCGCCGCAGAACCCGACATGCTCGAAATGCTCTACATGCCCGAAAAGGGAGCCCCCCTCGTGTACATAGCCCTGGAGCAGCCCACCGGCGCCCACCTGCTCACCCCCGACCAGGAGGAGCTGGCGGTGCCCGTCACCCTCCGCTATCTCTCCGACGACCCGCTGGCGGTGCACTTCGTCTTCCCGGCCTGGATCTCGCTCGACGAGGAGGAGGTGATCTGGACCTTCGCCCGCAGTCTCCTCGAGGAGGGCCTGGGCACCCCCGTCGGTCTCGGCACGGTACGGCTCCGCCCGCACGGCCCGGCCCACACCGTCGTGGAACTCCACGCCCCCCAGGGCATTGCGGCGGTCCGCTTCGAGACCAGAGCGCTGCACCGCTTCCTGCTCCGCTCCTACACGGTCACCGAACCGGGCGGCGAGCCCCTGGAACCGGCCCTCGACCGGGGGCTCGCCTCTCTGTTCGGCGCTGTGTGAGGCCGGGGCCACGGTTTCGCGGCGGGGCGGGCCGGGCGGGGGACGGCCGTGGCGTTCGGGCCGTTCCTGCTCGGCGGGGTGTTTCTCGGGCTGCTGATCGGGGCGTACCCGGCCTGACGTAGGCTGGGCTGGTCTGTCCACAACCCTTGACGAAAGGGACGCCCCGGTGACCGAGAAGGCCGACCTTCAGTCCGTCCTCGACCGTGCCGCGGCCGGTGGTCGGATCACCCCCGAAGAGGCACTCGACCTCTACCGCGACGCCCCGCTGCATGCGCTGGGCGCCGCCGCCGACGCCGTACGCCGCCGTAAGTACGCCGGCACCGAGCACATCGCGACGTACATCATCGAGCGCAACATCAACTACACGAACGTGTGTGTCACGGCGTGCAAGTTCTGCGCCTTCTACGCCGCTCCCAAGGACACGGCGAAGGGCTGGACGCGGGATCTGGACGACATCCTGCGGCGCTGCGCGGAGACCGTCGAGCTCGGCGGCACCCAGATCATGTTCCAGGGCGGACACCACCCGGACTACGGCGTCGAGTACTACGAGAAGCACTTCGCCGCCATCAAGAAGGAGTTCCCGCAGCTCGTCATCCACAGCCTGGGGGCGAGCGAGGTCGAGCACATGGCCCGGATCTCCAAGGTGAGCGTGGAAGAGGCGATCTCGCGGATCCACGCCGCCGGGCTCGACTCCTTCGCGGGCGCGGGCGCCGAACTGCTGCCGGAGCGGCCGCGCAAGGCCATCGCCCCCCTCAAGGAGTCCGGCGAGCGCTGGCTGGAGATCATGGAGACCGCGCACCGCCTGGGCGTCGAGTCGACGTCCACCATGCTCATGGGCACGGGCGAGACCAACGCCGAGCGCATCGAGCACCTGCGGATGATCCGTGACGTGCAGGACCGGACGGGCGGCTTCCGTGCCTTCATCCCGTACACCTACCAGCCCGAGAACAACCATCTGAAGGGCCGCACCCAGGCCACGCTCTTCGAGTACCTGCGGATGATCGCCATCGCGCGGCTGTTCATGGACAACGTCCGGCACATCCAGGGGTCCTGGCTGACCACCGGCAAGGAGGTCGGGCAGCTGTCCCTGCACTACGGCGCCGACGACCTCGGCTCGATCATGCTGGAGGAGAACGTCGTCTCCTCGGCCGGCGCCAAGCACCGCTCCAACCGGCTCGAGATCATCGACCTGATCAGGAAGGCGGGGCGCGTTCCCGCCCAGCGGACCACGACGTACGAGCACATCGTCGTCCACGACGACCCGGCGAACGACCCGGTCGACGAGCGGGTGATGTCGCACATCTCGTCCACCGCGATCGCGGGCGGCACCGCGCATCCCGAGCTGAAGCTGCTGGCCTCCAACTGACGTACCGGTGCTGACGATCCACGCGGCGGACGAGGTCCGCACCGGCCGCGACGCCCGACCGATCGAGGACGGCGCCGTGGCGGTCGAGGGGAACCGGATCGCCGCGGTGGGTCCGCTGGCGGCGGTCCGGGAGCGGTTTCCGCAGGCACGGGTGCGGAGTTGGCCGGGCGTCCTGGAGCCCGGGCGCCTGCACGAGGGCCCGCTTCCCGACGCCCCGAGCCCGCGCGAACGCATCCATGCCGTGCTGAAGTCGGGTGCCGTGGCGATCCTCGCGGATTACGCCGACTCACCCGAACTGCGGGCGGCGGCCGACCGGAACGACGTCCTCGTGGTGTCCGGTGCGGTGCCTTCGGCGCTGGCCGAGTCCGAGCGGGCCGACCTCGCCGTGTTCGACGAAACCGGCGCGTGCATCGCGACCGTCTGCGCGGGGCGTCTCGTCCACAGGCGCCGTTAGCGCCGGACCGGCCTCCTCGCCGGCTTGCTGTGCCCCGGGTACGCCGTGGTCCTGCGCCGGCGCCCGCCCCGGAAGGAGGAGCCAGGCTCCTCCCCTGAGCGGGAGCCGCGGGCCGTGCTGCAAGAATGGCGGGGTGACCCGCGCTTCCCTGAACAAGCAGCCGCACGAAGTCGCCTCGATGTTCGACGACGTGGCGGAACGGTACGACCTGACGAACGACGTGCTGTCGCTCGGCCAGGACCGGGTGTGGCGCAAGGAGGTGGCCCGGGCGGTCGACGCGCGGCCCGCGCAGAAGATCCTGGACCTGGCCGCCGGCACGGCCACGTCCTCGTTGCCCTTCGCCCGCACGGGCGCGTACGTCGTCCCCTGCGACTTCTCGCTCGGCATGCTCCAGGTCGGCAAGAAGAAGCACCCCTGGCTGCCGCTGACCGCGGGCGACGCGACGAAGCTGCCGTTCAAGGACGACACCTTCGACGCCGTCACGATCTCCTTCGGGCTGCGCAACGTGCAGGACTTCGACGCCGCCCTGCGCGAGCTGTACCGGGTGACCAGGCCCGGCGGCCGGGTGGTGATCTGCGAGTTCTCGCACCCGACCTGGGCGCCCTTCCGCACGGTCTACACCGAGTACCTGATGCGCGCCCTGCCACCGGTGGCCCGCGCGGTCTCCTCGAACCCGGAGGCCTACGTCTACCTCGCCGAGTCCATCCGCGCCTGGCCGGACCAGCCCGCGCTGGCCGAGCACCTGCAGAAGGCCGGCTGGTCGAAGGTGGCGTGGCGGAACCTGACGGGCGGGGTCGTGGCCCTGCACCGCGGGTTCAAGGGCTGACGCTCAGGCGGAGCTGACGACGTACGGGTCGCCCGGCTCGTCCAGCTCGCGCTGCAGCCCGCCGGTGGGGGGTCTCGGGATGCGCGGCTCGCGCACGCCTCCGCCTCCCTCTCCCTCGCCGAAGTCGAACCACACGTAGATCACGGAGTCCCGCGGCACCTCCGCATTGGGCTGCGGGTACTGCCGTACGACGTACTCGACCACGGTCTGGTGGAAGTCGGGGCGGTCCGGCGCAGTCAGGAAGAGGCCGGTCGCCTCCGCCGTCTTGCGTGCGTCCATGGCCATCAGTCCGACCAGCCGAGGCACGCGTACCTCGGGTGTTTTGGGTGTTATTCGCACAGATGTCACCCCCAGCGGTACTGGAAGGGTAACCGCACGGGGGTGTCGACCGGAAGCGCCGAGTGGCTTTCTGTAGCAGTCGGTTACTGTGCGTGACCGTTTTGGAGCCGGAGCCGGAAGCAGAGGGCGTCCTCCTGGAACCGGGGGTGTGGGAAGGTCTCCGCCGGTTCCATGCCGAGCCGCCGGGCGACCGCGGTGGACCGCTCGTTCCCGGGCCTGATCATGGCCACCACGCTCGGCACGCCCGCCGCCCTGAGCCGTTCCAGCGTCATCTGCGCGGCCGCGGTGGCATATCCCTTGCCCCAGAAGTCCCGCCCGAGCCGCCAGCCGATCTCGATCTCGCCCGTGGGGCCCCAGTCCCGCGGCCACGGCTGGGCGCCCGTGAAGCCCATGACCTGCCCCAACTCGTCGACCATGGTCCACAGGCAGAAGCCGAGCTCCGCGTCATGTCTGCGCTGCCGGGCGGTGAGCTCCTCGTAGACGGAGAGGTCGGCGGATTTCCCGCCGTGGAACTCCATGACGTCCGGGTCGTCGAAGACCCGGTGCCAGGCGACCGCGTCCTCGTCGGTGGGGACGCGCAGCCGTACTACGGGGAGAGCTCGGTTCACGAGGGCAGCCCTTCAGCCTGGTGATCAATTCTGCTGAATAGACTGCCTGTGTCCAGTGCCGCTCGGCACAGAGATTTATCGAACTTGGGGAGATCCCGCCGTGACCGTCGTGACCGAGCCCCACTCCGAGCCCTCCCCCGAGCCCTTCTCCGAGAACACCGCCGATGTGATCGTCGTAGGCGCGGGCCCGGCCGGCTCCACCACGGCGTACCACCTCGCCAAGTCCGGCCTCGACGTACTGCTGCTGGAGAAGACCGAGTTCCCGCGCGAGAAGGTCTGCGGCGACGGCCTGACCCCGCGCGCGGTCAAGCAGCTCGTGGCGATGGGCATCGACGTCTCCGAGGAGGCCGGCTGGCTGCGCAACAAGGGCCTGCGCATCATCGGCGGCGGCGTCCGCCTCCAGTTGGACTGGCCGGATCTCGCCTCCTTCCCGGACTACGGCCTCGTCCGCAAGCGTGACGACTTCGACGAGCAACTCGCCCGCCAGGCGCAGAAGGCGGGCGCCCGGCTCTTCGAGCGCTGCAACGTCGGCGCCCCGATCATCGACGACCGCACCGGCCGCATCACCGGCGTGCACGCCAAGCTCGGTGAGGAGAAGCGCGAAGTCACCTTCCACGCCCCGCTCGTGGTCGCCGCCGACGGCAACTCGACCCGTCTGTCGCTGGCCATGGGCCTGCACCGCCGCGAGGACCGCCCGATGGGCGTCGCGGTGCGGACGTACTTCGAGTCGCCCCGCCACGACGACGACTACCTGGAGTCCTGGCTGGAACTCTGGGACCGCCGGGGCCCTCAGGACCGCCTGCTCCCCGGCTACGGCTGGATCTTCGGCATGGGCGACGGCACCTCCAACGTCGGCCTGGGCGTGCTGAACACCTCCGACTCCTTCAAGGAGCTCGACTGGCGCGAGGTCCTCAAGGCCTGGTGCGCCTCCATGCCGGAGGACTGGGGCTACACCCCGGACAACATGACCGGGCCGATCCGCGGCGCCGCCCTCCCGATGGCGTTCAACCGCCAGCCCCACTACACCAAGGGCCTGCTGCTGGTCGGCGACGCCGGCGGCCTGGTGAACCCCTTCAACGGCGAGGGCATCGCCTACGCCATGGAGTCCGGCCAGATCGCGGCCGACGTCATCGTCCAGGCCCACGCGCGCCCGACCCCCGCGAGCCGTGAACTCGCCCTGCAGCGCTACCCGCGCGTCCTCAAGGACACCTACGGCGGGTACTACACGCTGGGTCGCGCCTTCGTGAAGCTCATCGGCAACCCGAAGGTCATGAAGATCGCGGCCCAGCGCGGTCTGACCCACCCCATGCTGATGAAGTTCACCCTGAAGCTGCTGGCGAACCTGACGGACCCGAGCGGCGGCGACGCGATGGACCGCATCATCAACGGGCTGAGCAGGGTGGCCCCGAAGGCCTGACCCAGCAGGTCCGGCGAAGTCCACTGCCCCGCGGCGCAGACGCAACAGCGGCTTCGCCGCGGGGCGCGATCAGCCTGCCTGCGCGCGCCCTTCCGCCGAGTGGGTGTCCCCCCTTTGGGGGAGCACGAAGTTCGAGGTGACGGGTCTCGGCGGCCCGGCCCCGCAGAGCCGTGAACAGCTCCTGAGACGGAGCCCCTGAAGCGGGCCGACGAACTGCGCTACAGGCTCGGCGTGCCCGACACCTCCGGCCTGGGACAGAACCGCCCGGCACGGGGCCCGGCGGAATCGACGGAGGGGCCGCTGCCCCCGAGCGGCTGCGGCCCTTCCGTGCGTCCGTGCAGCACGTTGTGCTGCGGGGTGCGTCAGAGCACCCGCACCGCGCCGGTCGGCGGGTCGTAGGAGAGCGGCCTCTCGACCACACCGGTGGACGGGTTCTGCGCGCCGACGAACATGCCGTCGCCGACGTACACCGCCACGTGGTACGCGCTGCCCGCGCTGCCCCAGTACAGGATGTCGCCCGGCTGCAGGTTGCTCAGCGAGACCTGGGTGCCGGCGGTCGACTGGTCCTGCGAGACGCGCGGGAGGCTGATGCCGATCTGCTTGAAGGCGGTCTGCACCAGACCCGAGCAGTCGTAAGCGGACGAACCGGTCGCACCGGACACATACGCCTTACCGACCTGAGCCTTCACGAAGTTGACGATCGCGGCGGCCGAACCGGTGGCCGTGGACGTCGAGGTGCTCGTCGTGGCGGCGAGGGTGGTCCGCTCCGCGCTCCGGGAAGCGGCCTGCTCGGCGGCCGCCTTGCGGGCCGCCTCGGCCTTCTGCTTGGCCTCGGCCTTCTTCTTCGCCTCCGCGAGGTCCGCCTTGGCCTGCTTCGCGGCCTTTGCGGCGGCCGCGTCACGCTCGGCCTGCAGCTCGTAGTTCGCGGCTGCCTGCTGTGTGGCTTCCGCGGACTGGGCGACCTGAGTGGCCAGATCGGCCGTCAGGGTGGGCAGTTGCAGGGTCTGCGTGGTCTCGGCGGCGCTCGCCGAGGCCGACGCACCCGCGGCAGCCATGCTGAGGACGCCACCGGCAACTCCGGCGCGCACCGCGAGACTCGTGGTCGCGCTGCGGCGGGGCTTCCGGTGGCTGCGTATGTGAGCGGTGTGGGACATGAGGACAACGGGTATCAGGGGCTCCTCCATACCTTCAAGAAACGTGTGGTGCGCCACAGTTGTTCAGTCGACGGCCCGAATTCCGGGCGGCTGACTCTTTATTGACGCCGTAACGGACATTGCGGACACGGCCTGTCGGCCCTGTGATCACGGCGTTTCATGATTACGCCCGAATTGCCCCGCGCCTACCATTCGTTGGGGCAGGTGGCCAAGCCCCGTTCTCAGGCGCCTCTCATGGTGTGGCGGAGGTCACGCAACGGTCACGGCAATGGGCGCGTCTCGCGCGAAGATCACAGCCCGATTGCGCTCGCGTCACGGCCGGGTCCCGCTCGTGAATGCGTGCACGCGTCCACACCGGACCGCACACTCCCTCTGATGTGTGAACGCGGCGCATTATCAGGACATCTCGTCCAACGCCAATTTGCATGCAAGGGAAGTCTCTTGATATTGAGACGCCCCTCCCGAGCTGCGCCGACGAGCGAAAATGTCACCTCTGGTGATCACTTGGACGCTTCGCGTACGAAGATCACCGCTCATCCGACTTCATGATCCTTCATCAGGTGGTGGAGATCACAAAGCTTGTGCAATACCCCGTGTCGCAGATCACAGAGCGGCGGGCATAAGATGCGAGGCAGTTGGGCTTGTGACCTGCTTCACATGTTCTCGATCTTCGCCGGGACGGGCGGGGTTGGAGAGACGTATGAGGTTGGTGTGAGTCTGATGCCATCGCCAGCAGTCAGTGCCGACTGAGAGGAGCGAGGAGCGGTGAACGCGTATGCGCCCATCCTCGTACTGGGAGCCCTCGGGGCAGGCTTTGCGATCTTCTCCGTGGTCATGGCCACGCTGATCGGTCCGAAGCGGTACAACCGGGCCAAGCTCGAGGCCTACGAGTGCGGGATCGAGCCCACCCCCACGCCGGCCGGCGGCGGGCGCTTCCCCATCAAGTACTACCTGACGGCGATGCTCTTCATCGTCTTCGACATCGAGATCGTCTTCCTCTACCCCTGGGCCGTCACCTTCGACGCCCTGGGGATTTTCGGGCTCGTGGAGATGCTGCTCTTCGTGCTCACCGTCTTCGTCGCGTACGCGTACGTATGGCGGCGCGGCGGCCTGGAATGGGACTGAGGGGCCTTTAACACATGGGACTCGAAGAAAAGCTGCCGAGCGGATTCCTGCTGACCACCGTCGAGCAGGCCGCGGGCTGGGTGCGCAAGGCGTCCGTCTTCCCGGCCACGTTCGGGCTGGCCTGCTGTGCCATCGAGATGATGACCACCGGCGCCGGCCGCTACGACCTGGCGCGCTTCGGCATGGAGGTCTTCCGCGGTTCGCCCCGCCAGGCGGACCTGATGATCGTGGCCGGCCGGGTGAGCCAGAAGATGGCGCCGGTGCTGCGCCAGGTCTACGACCAGATGCCGAACCCCAAGTGGGTGATCTCCATGGGGGTCTGCGCCTCCTCGGGCGGCATGTTCAACAACTACGCGATCGTCCAGGGCGTCGACCACATCGTGCCGGTCGACATCTATCTGCCCGGCTGCCCGCCACGGCCCGAGATGCTGATGGACGCCATCCTCAAGCTGCACCAGAAGATCCAGTCCTCCAAGCTCGGCGTGAACGCCGAGGAAGCGGCCCGCGAGGCGGAGGAAGCGGCGCTCAAGGCCCTGCCCACGATCGAGATGAAGGGGCTGCTGCGGTGAGCGACGCGAACGGCACCAACGGCGTCAACCCGGAGAAGGATCTCGGCGCCTCCAACCTCCCGGGCATGCGCGGCGAGGGCGGTGAGGAGATCCGCGTCCAGCGCGGCATGTTCGGCGCCAACAACGGCGGCGACACCTCCGGCTACGGAGGCCTGGTCCGCTCGGTCCGCCTCCCGGGACCGGCGGCCCGCCCCTACGGCGGATGGTTCGACGAGGTCGCCGACGAACTGGAGGGCGCCCTGGAGGAACAAGGACTCCTCCCGGACAACGCGATCGAGAAGACGGTCGTCGACCGCGGTGAACTCACCTTCCACATCGAGCGTGAGCACCTGCTGCGTGTCGCCCGCACCCTGCGCGACGACCCCGCTCTGCGCTTCGAGCTCTGTACCGGCGTCAGTGGAGTCCACTACCCGCACGACAAGGGCCGCGAGCTGCACGCCGTCTACCACCTGCGCTCGATCACCCACAACCGGCTGATCCGCCTCGAGGTCAGCGCCCCGGACGCCGACCCGAAGATCCCGTCCCTGGTCTCCGTCTACCCCACCAACGACTGGCACGAGCGCGAGACCTACGACTTCTTCGGGATCGTCTTCGACGGTCACCCGGCCCTGACGCGGATCATGATGCCGGACGACTGGCAGGGCCATCCGCAGCGCAAGGACTACCCCCTCGGCGGCATCCCCGTCGAGTACAAGGGCGCCCAGATCCCGGCTCCCGACCAGCGGAGGTCGTACTCGTGAGCACTTCGCAAGCCTCTCCTCGCGAGACCACGGAAGGCACCGTCTACACGGTCACCGGTGGCGACTGGGACGAGATCGTCCAGTCCGCGGCGCGCGCCGACGACGAGCGCATCGTCGTCAACATGGGGCCCCAGCACCCCTCCACCCATGGAGTGCTCCGTCTGATCCTGGAGATCGACGGCGAGACGGTCACCGAGGCCCGCTGCGGCATCGGCTACCTGCACACCGGCATCGAGAAGAACCTCGAGTTCCGCACGTGGACGCAGGGCACCACGTTCGTGACGCGCATGGACTACCTGACGTCCTTCTTCAACGAGACCGCCTACTGCCTCGCCGTCGAGAAACTCCTCGGCATCGAGGACCAGATCACCGAGCGCGCCAAGATCATCCGGGTGCTCCTGATGGAGCTGAACCGGCTCTCCTCGCATCTGGTGTGCATCGCCACCGGTGGAATGGAACTCGGCGCCACCACGATCATGATCTACGGATTCCGTGATCGTGAAATGATTCTCGACATCTACGAGCTCATCACGGGCCTGCGCATGAACCACGCGTACATCCGGCCCGGCGGACTCGCGCAGGACCTGCCGCCCGGCGCGGTGGACCACATCCGCGAGTTCGTGAAGAAGATGAAGAAGAACCTCCCGGAGTACGACAAGCTCGCCACCGGGAACCCCATCTTCAAGGCCCGTATGCAGGACGTCGGCTATCTCGACCTGGCCGGCTGCATGGCCCTCGGTGCCACCGGCCCGATCCTGCGCTCCACCGGCCTCCCGCACGACCTGCGCAAGGCGCAGCCGTACTGCGACTACGAGACGTACGACTTCGACGTCCCGACCGCCGACACCTGCGACTCCTACGGGCGCTTCCTGATCCGCCTCGAGGAGATGCGCCAGTCCCTCAGGATCGTCGAGCAGTGCCTGGACCGGCTGCAGCCCGGACCGGTCATGGTCGCCGACAAGAAGATCGCCTGGCCCGCCCAGCTCGCTCTGGGACCGGACGGGCTCGGCAACTCCCTCGATCACATCAAGAAGATCATGGGCACCTCCATGGAGGCCCTGATCCACCACTTCAAGCTGGTCACCGAGGGCTTCCGCGTGCCGCCGGGACAGGCGTACGCGGCCGTCGAGTCGCCCAAGGGCGAGCTCGGGGTGCATGCCGTGTCCGACGGCGGCACCCGCCCCTTCCGGGTCCACTTCCGTGACCCGTCCTTCACCAACCTGCAGGCCATGGCGGCGATGTGCGAGGGCGGCCAGGTCGCCGACGTCATCGTCGCCGTCGCGTCCATCGACCCCGTGATGGGAGGCGTCGACCGGTGACCACCAGTTCTTCGGAGCGGGGCGTCAGCCTGGGCATGCCCGAACTGCCCGCGCCCGCCTACCCGGACGACGTTCGAGCCCGGCTCGAGGCGGACGCGCGCGAGGTGATCGCCCGCTACCCCGACTCCCGGTCCGCGCTCCTGCCGTTGCTGCATCTCGTGCAGTCGGAGGAGGGCCATGTCACGCGTACCGGGATGCAGTTCTGCGCGGACGTGCTGGGCCTGACCACGGCCGAGGTCACCGCCGTCGCGACCTTCTACACGATGTACCGGCGCAAGCCGAGCGGTGACTACCAGGTGGGCGTCTGCACCAACACGCTGTGTGCCGTGATGGGCGGTGACGCGATCTTCGAGGAGCTCCAGGAGCACCTCGGCATCGGCAACGGCGAGACCACCGACGACGGCAAGGTCACCCTGGAGCACATCGAGTGCAACGCGGCCTGCGACTTCGCGCCGGTGGTGATGGTCAACTGGGAGTTCTTCGACAACCAGACCCCGGCCAGTGCCAAGCGCCTCGTCGACGACCTGCGCGCGGGACGGGACGTCGAGCCGACGCGCGGGGCGCGCCTGTGCACCTTCAAGGACACCGCGCGGATTCTGGCCGGCTTCCCCGACGAGCGGCCCGGGGCCGTCGAGGAGAGCGGCGGTGCGGGACCGGCGTCGCTGGTGGGCCTTCGCCTGGCAAGGGGAGAGGCCGCACCCGCGCGCGTGGTCCATCCGCGGGACGGCGGCCCGTACGAGGACGAGCCGCAGGACAGGGAAGTGCACGAGCCGTCGCCGACCGAGCACCTCAGCTCACACGATGCGCCACAGGACACGTCGGCCTCCGACCCGGCCCACCCGGCAGGGCCTGCCGCCGAGGAGGGGGAGTGATGACCTTGGCACCCGAACTCAGGAACAACAGCCCCGAGAAGCTGCTCGCACCCGTGCTGTCGGCCTTCTGGGACGAGGACCGGTCCTGGACTCTGGACGTGTACCGAAGGCACGAGGGATACGAGGGGCTCCGCAAGGCGCTCGCGATGTCCCCGGACGACCTGATCGCGTACGTCAAGGACTCCGGGCTGCGCGGCCGTGGCGGCGCGGGATTCCCGACGGGAATGAAATGGCAGTTCATTCCCCAGGGGGATGGAAAGCCGCACTATCTAGTTGTCAACGCCGACGAGTCGGAGCCGGGGACGTGCAAGGACATCCCGCTCCTCTTCGCGAACCCGCACAGCCTCATCGAGGGCATCGTCATTGCGTGCTACGCCATCAGGTCTTCGCATGCCTTCATCTATCTGCGTGGTGAAGTCGTCCCCGTTCTGCGGCGGTTGCACGAGGCCGTGCGCGAGGCCTACGAGGCCGGCTACCTCGGCGAGAACATCCTGGGCAGCGGGCTGAACCTCCAGCTCACCGTGCACGCCGGCGCCGGCGCGTACATCTGCGGTGAGGAGACCGCACTGCTCGACTCGCTCGAAGGCCGCCGGGGTCAACCGCGGCTCCGTCCCCCCTTCCCTGCGGTGGCGGGCCTCTATGCGTGCCCGACTGTTGTGAACAACGTCGAGTCGATCGCGTCGGTTCCCGCGATTCTGCATCGGGGCAAGGAATGGTTCCGGTCGATGGGCAGCGAGAAGTCCCCCGGCTTCACGCTCTACTCGCTCAGCGGCCATGTCGCCAGCCCCGGCCAGTACGAGGCCCCGCTCGGCATCACGCTCCGCCAGCTGCTCGAGATGAGCGGCGGCATGCGGCCGGGCCACCGGCTCAAGTTCTGGACGCCGGGCGGCTCCTCGACGCCGATGTTCACCGACGAGCACCTCGACGTACCCCTCGACTACGAGGGAGTGGGCGCCGCCGGCTCCATGCTCGGCACCAAGGCCCTGCAGTGCTTCGACGAGACGACCTGCGTCGTCCGCGCCGTGACCCGCTGGACTGAGTTCTACGCCCACGAGTCCTGCGGCAAGTGCACGCCGTGCCGTGAAGGGACGTACTGGCTCGTGCAGTTGCTGCGCGACATCGAGGCCGGCAAGGGCGTGATGAGCGACCTCGACAAGCTGAACGACATCGCCGACAACATCAACGGCAAGTCGTTCTGCGCCCTCGGCGACGGCGCCGCCTCGCCGATCTTCTCCTCGCTGAAGTACTTCCGCGAGGAGTACGAGCAGCACATCACGGGCCGCGGCTGCCCCTTCGACCCGGCCAAGTCGACGGCCTGGGCCGACCGCACGGAGGTGAACGCATGACCGTGACCACCAGCGCTCCCACGGGTGGGGGAGAGGCGGCGGTCCCGCCGGAGGATCTCGTGACGCTGACGATCGACGGCGCCGAGATCAGCGTGCCGAAGGGCACCCTGGTCATCCGGGCCGCCGAGCAGCTCGGCATCGAGATCCCCCGGTTCTGCGACCATCCCCTGCTCGACCCGGCCGGCGCCTGCCGGCAGTGCATCGTCGAGGTCGAGGGCCAGCGCAAGCCGATGGCGTCCTGCACCATCACGTGCACGGACGGCATGGTCGTGAAGACCCACCTCACCTCGCCGGTCGCCGAGAAGGCCCAGCACGGTGTGATGGAGCTGCTCCTCATCAACCACCCGCTGGACTGCCCGGTCTGCGACAAGGGCGGCGAGTGCCCGCTGCAGAACCAGGCCATGTCGCACGGGCAGGCCGAGTCGCGCTTCGAGGGCAAGAAGCGGACGTACGAGAAGCCCGTGCCGATCTCCACGCAGGTGCTGCTCGACCGTGAGCGGTGCGTGCTGTGCGCACGCTGCACCCGCTTCTCCAACCAGATCGCGGGCGACCCGATGATCGAGCTGGTCGAGCGGGGCGCCCTGCAGCAGGTCGGTACCGGTGAGGGCGACCCCTTCGAGTCGTACTTCTCCGGCAACACCATCCAGATCTGCCCGGTCGGCGCGCTGACCTCGGCGGCCTACCGCTTCCGCTCCCGGCCCTTCGACCTGGTGTCCTCGCCGAGCGTGTGCGAGCACTGCTCCGGCGGCTGCGCCACCCGCACCGACCACCGGCGCGGCAAGGTCATGCGGCGGCTCGCCGCCAACGACCCCGAGGTCAACGAGGAGTGGATCTGCGACAAGGGGCGCTTCGCGTTCCGGTACGCACAGCAGCGGGACCGGCTCCAGACGCCCCTGGTACGGAACGCGGAGGGCGACCTCGAACCCGCCTCCTGGCCCGAGGCGCTGCAGATCGCCGCTCAGGGACTGCTCGCCTCCCGCGGCAGGACCGGCGTCCTGACCGGCGGCCGCCTCACCGTCGAGGACGCCTACGCGTACAGCAAGTTCGCGCGCGTGGCCCTCGACACGAACGACATCGACTTCCGCGCGCGCGTGCACGGCAGCGAGGAAGCCGACTTCCTCGCCGCCAGGATCGCCGGACGCGGACGTGATCTCGACGGTACGGGCGTCACGTACACCTCCCTGGAGAAGGCCCCCGCTGTTCTGCTGGTCGGGTTCGAGGCCGAGGAGGAGGCGCCCGGCGTCTTCCTGCGGCTGCGCAAGGCCTGGCGCAGGCACGGCCAGCAGGTGTTCTCGCTCGCCACGCACACCACGCGCGGCCTGGAGAAGGCCGGCGGCACGCTGCTGCCGGCCGCCCCGGGAACCGAGACCGAGTGGCTGGACGCACTGGCGAGCGGGGTCGGCCTTGAGGACGACGGGGCCAGGGCGGCCGAGGCGTTGCGCGCCGAGGGCGCGGTGATCGTCGTCGGCGAGCGGCTGGCCGCCGTGGCAGGCGGACTCACCGCAGCTGTACGGGCGGCCTCCGCGACCGGCGCCCAGCTGGTGTGGATCCCGCGGCGGGCCGGTGAGCGCGGTGCCCTCGAGGCGGGCGCGCTGCCCTCGCTGCTGCCGGGCGGACGTCCGTCCACCGATCCACGCGCGCGTGAGGAGGTCGCCGCGGCCTGGGGCCTCGCCGAACTCCCGCACCGCTACGGCCGCGACACCAGCCAGATCATCGAGGCCGCGGCGGCCGGCGAACTGCAGGCACTGCTGGTCGCGGGCGTCGAGGTCGCCGATCTGCCGGACCCGGCACGCGCGCGTGAAGCACTGCAGGAAGCCGGATTCGTGGTGTCGCTGGAGCTGCGGCCCAGTGAGGTCACCGAACGCGCCGACGTCGTCCTTCCCGTCGCCGCGGTCGCCGAGAAGGCCGGCACCTTCCTCAACTGGGAGGGCCGGGTGCGGTTCTTCGAGGCCGCGCTCAAGCCGGACCAGATGACCCGCCCCCTCGCGCCCACCGACGCGCGCGTGCTGCAGATGCTGGCCGACGCCATGGACGTCCACCTGGGACTGCCCGATCTGCGCACCGTACGCGCGGAGATCGACCGGCTCGGCCCCTGGGACGGGCCCCGGGCCACGGAGCCCCTGGAGACCGCGGCCCAGCTGCCGCGGCCCGCCGCCGGGGAAGCCGTACTGGCCGGGCACCGGCTGCTGCTCGACCAGGGGCTCCTCCAGGAGGGCGACGAAGCGCTCGCCGGAACCCGGCACGCCGCCCACGCGCGCGTGTCCGCCGCGACCGCCGCCGAGGCGGGAGTCAAGGACGGCGACACCCTCGCGGTGACCGGCCCCTCCGGAGCGGTCGAACTGCCGCTGCGGATCGCCGAGATGCCCGACCGGGTGGTCTGGCTCCCGCTGAACTCCGCAGGCGGGGGCGTCGCCTCCGACACCGGGGCGCTGCCCGGCGCTCTCGTCCGTATCGGCCCGGCGACGCTCGTCGGCGAGGCCCCCGAGGAGGTGGAGGCATGAGCCCGTACCTCGCCGCAGAAGACCTCTCGATGTTCGGCCGCGACCCCTGGTGGCTGGTCGTCGTCAAGGCCGTCTTCTGCTTCGCCTTCCTGATGGTGACCGTGCTGTTCTCCATCGTCTGGGAGCGCAAGGTCGTCGCCTGGATGCAGTTGCGCATCGGCCCCAACCGGCACGGCCCCTGGGGCATGCTCCAGTCGCTCGCCGACGGCATCAAGCTGATGCTCAAGGAAGACGTCGTCGTCAAACGCGCGGACAAGGTCGTCTACGTCCTCGCGCCGATCGTCGCGGCCATCCCGGCCTTCATGGCGATCGCGGTGATCCCCTTCGGCCCGGCCGACAACGAGATCTCGATCTTCGGCCACCGTACGGCGATGCAGCTGACCGACCTGCCGATCGCGATGCTCTACATCCTCGCGGTCGCCTCGGTCGGCATCTACGGCATCGTGCTGGCGGGCTGGAGTTCCGGATCCACCTACCCGCTCCTCGGCGGCCTGCGCTCCTGCGCACAGATGATCTCGTACGAGATCGCCATGGGTGCCGCCTTCGCCTCCGTGTTCCTCTACTCGGGGTCGATGTCGACGTCGACGATCGTCCAGCAGCAGCACGACCGCTGGTACATCGTCCTGCTGCCGGTCTCCTTCATCCTCTACATCGTCACGATGGTCGGCGAGACCAACCGCGCCCCCTTCGACATGCCGGAGTCCGAGGGCGACCTGGTCGGCGGCTTCAACACCGAGTACTCGTCGATCAAGTTCGCGATGTTCATGCTCGCCGAGTACGTGAACATGGTGACGGTCTCGGCCGTGTCGACCACGCTCTTCCTCGGCGGCTGGCGCGCCCCCTGGCCGATCAGCACCTTCTGGGAGGGCGCCAACCACGGCTGGTGGCCGCTGCTCTGGTTCGTGATCAAGGTGCAGCTGCTGCTGTTCGGCTTCATCTGGCTGCGCGGCACCCTCCCGCGGGTCCGCTACGACCAGCTGATGAAGCTCGGCTGGAAGGTCCTCATCCCGGTCTCCGTGGTCTGGCTGATGCTGGTCGCGACCGTCCGGGCCATGAAGAACGAGAACTACGACTTCGCCGACATCGCCCTCTACATCGCCGGCGGCGTCCTCGCCCTGCTGCTTCTCTCCTTCGTCGCCGACATCTTCCGCAAGGCCGGGAAAGCCGAGCCGCCTGCCGAACAGGTCGCCGGCTTCGACCCGATGGCGGGCGGATTCCCCGTACCGCCACTGCCGGGACAGGAGCTGCCGTCGGTGCCGAGGCGCAGTCCGCGCCGCGAGCGAGAGCTGATTGTCAGTGGTGGGTCGGATACTGCCAGTGACGGATCTTCGGATGGAAAGGAGGCGTCCGATGGCTGAGGAGCCCAAGGAGACCGAGCAGTTGAAGCCCGGCTTCATGAACCCCGTCGCAGGCTTCGGCGTGACCTTCAAGGCCATGTTCAAGAAGCGGCTGACCGAGCAGTACCCGGAGCAGAAGAAGACCACGGCTCCGCGGTTCCACGGACGGCACCAGCTCAACCGCCATCCGGACGGCCTGGAGAAGTGCGTGGGCTGTGAGCTGTGCGCCTGGGCCTGTCCCGCCGACGCCATCTATGTGGAGGGCGCCGACAACACGGACGAGGAGCGTTACTCGCCGGGCGAGCGGTACGGGCGCGTGTACCAGATCAACTACGCCCGCTGCATCCTGTGCGGCCTGTGCATCGAGGCGTGCCCCACGCGCGCGCTCACGATGACCAACGAGTTCGAACTCGCCGACTCGAGCCGCGCCAACCTCATCTACACCAAGGAGCAGCTGCTCGCCGGCCTCGAAGAGGGCATGGTCGACACCCCGCACGCCATCTACCCGGGGATGGACGAGCAGGACTACTACCGGGGGCTCGTCACCGAGGCCGCGCCCGGCACCGAGCGTCAGGCGGCCGTCTCCAAGGGCGAGGTCGTCCAGGAGGCCGCCTCCACCTTCGGTGAGGACGAGCCCGCCTCGGAGAAGGTGATCGGACGATGAGCGCGCAACTCGCCGCCTACTCCACCTCCACCGGAGAGGCCTTCCAGTTCTGGGTCCTCGGCACCGTCGCCGTGATCGGCGCCCTGGCCACCGTCTTCATGAAGAGGGCCGTGCACAGCGCGCTCTCGCTCGCCGGCACCATGATCATCCTGGCGATCTTCTACCTCGCCAACGGTGCCTACTTCCTGGGCATCGTGCAGATCGTCGTCTACACCGGCGCGATCATGATGCTGTTCCTGTTCGTGGTGATGCTCGTCGGTGTGACGGCCGCGGACTCCCTGAAGGAGACCATCAAGGGCCAGCGCTGGCTGGCCCTTCTGTGCGGGCTCGGCTTCGGCATCCTGCTGCTCGCCGGGATCGGCAACGCCTCCCTCAAGGACTTCAACGGCCTGGGCGAGGCGAACGCGAACGGCAATGTGGAGGGCCTCGCGGCCCTCATCTTCACCAAGTACGTCTTCGCCTTCGAAATCACCGGCGCCCTGCTGATCACGGCCGCGGTCGGCGCGATGGTGCTCACGCACCGCGAGCGCACCGAACGGGCCAAGACCCAGCGCGAGCTGTCCGAACAGCGCGTCCGGGAAGGCAAGTACGTACCGCCGCTGCCGGCACCCGGCGTGTACGCCCGGCACAACGCGGTGGACATCGCGGGTCTGCTGCCCGACGGCACCCCCTCCGAGCTGACGGTCAGCAAGACGCTGCGTGAGCGGGGCCAGATCCGTGACGTGTCGGCCGAGGCGCTCAACGACCTGCGGGCGCTGGAGCAGCGCGCCGAGGAGCGACTGGAGCGGACCGCGATCGATCCGGCGAACCTCAAGCGGGCCGAGGAGGCGTCGAAGTGAACCCGGTCAACTACCTGTATCTCGCCGCCCTGTTGTTCACGATCGGCGCCACCGGCGTACTGATCAGGCGCAACGCGATCGTCGTGTTCATGTGCATCGAGCTCATGCTCAACGCCTGCAACCTCGCGTTCGTCACCTTCTCCCGGATGCACGGCAATCTCGACGGCCAGATCATCGCCTTCTTCACGATGGTCGTGGCCGCCGCGGAGGTCGTGGTCGGCCTCGCGATCATCGTGTCCCTGTTCCGTTCCCGCCACTCGGCCTCGGTCGACGACGCCAGCCTGATGAAGCTCTGAGGGGTCGCTGAATCGTGGAGAACCTGATTGCGCTGCTGGTGGCGGCGCCACTGCTCGGAGCGGCCGTACTGCTGTGCGGCGGCCGGCGGCTCGATGCCGTCGGCCAATGGATCGGCACGGTCCTCGCCGGCGCCTCCTTCGTCATCGGCGTCGTCCTCTTCGCCGACCTGCTCGGCAAGGACGCCGAACACCGGACCCTGCTGCAGCACCTGTTCAGCTGGGTCCCGGTCCAGGGCTTCCAGGCGGATGTCGCCTTCCGCCTGGACCAGCTGTCGATGACGTTCGTCCTGCTGATCACCGGTGTCGGCTCGCTGATCCACCTGTACTCGGTCGGGTACATGGAGCACGACGAGCGCCGCCGCCGCTTCTTCGGCTATCTGAACCTGTTCCTCGCGGCGATGCTGCTGCTCGTCCTTGCCGACAACTACCTGCTGCTGTACGTCGGCTGGGAGGGCGTCGGCCTCGCCTCCTACCTGCTGATCGGCTTCTGGCAGCACAAGCCCAGTGCGGCGACCGCGGCGAAGAAGGCCTTCCTGGTCAACCGCGTCGGCGACATGGGTCTGTCCATCGCGATCATGCTGATGTTCACGACCTTCGGGACCTTCGCCTTCGGGCCGGTCCTCAGCCACACCGGGGACACCGGCGAGGGCAAGCTCACCGCCATCGGCCTGATGCTGCTGCTCGCCGCGTGCGGCAAGTCCGCCCAGGTGCCGCTGCAGTCCTGGCTCGGCGACGCGATGGAGGGCCCGACCCCGGTCTCGGCCCTCATCCACGCCGCGACCATGGTGACCGCCGGCGTCTACCTCATCGTCCGCTCCGGAGCGATCTTCAACGCAGCGCCCGACGCACAGCTGGCGGTCACCGTGGTCGGTGCCGTCACGCTCCTGTTCGGTGCGATCGTCGGTTGCGCGAAGGACGACATCAAGAAGGCGCTGGCCGGCTCGACCATGTCGCAGATCGGCTACATGGTGCTGGCGGCGGGCCTCGGCCCCATCGGCTACGTCTTCGCGATCATGCATCTGGTGACGCACGGCTTCTTCAAGGCCGGGCTCTTCCTCGGCGCCGGATCGGTCATGCACGGCATGAACGACGAGGTCGACATGAGGAAGTACGGCGGCCTGCGCAAGTACATGCCGGTCACCTTCATCACCTTCGGCCTCGGCTACCTCGCGATCATCGGCTTCCCCGGTCTGTCCGGCTTCTTCTCCAAGGACAAGATCATCGAGGCGGCCTTCGCGAAGGGCGGCACCGAGGGCTGGATCCTCGGCGGCGCGGCCCTGCTGGGCGCGGCCATCACCGCGTTCTACATGACGCGCGTGATGCTGATGACGTTCTTCGGCGAGGAGCGCTGGCGCAACGAGCCCACCCGCTCACCGGAGGCGCCGAGCGCGGAGCCCGCCGCCGAGCACCGGGGCGAGCACGCGGAGCCGCATCCGCACGAGTCGCCGAAGGTCATGACGATCCCCATGATCGTGCTGGCCGTCGGCTCGGTCTTCGGCGGCGCGTTCTTCAGCATCGGCGACCGCTTCCTGCACTGGCTGGAGCCGGTCACCGGCCACAGCGAGGGCGACTCCCCGCTCAGCGCGGCGGCGGTCACCGGCGGGACGATGGTCTGCCTGCTCATCGGCGTCGGCATCGCGTACGCCATGTACGGCCGCCGCCCGGTCCCGTCCGTCGCCCCCCGCGGATCGCTGCTCACCCGGGCCGCCCGGCGCGATCTGCTGCAGGACGACTTCAACCACGTCGTCCTGGTCCGCGGCGGTGAACACCTCACGCGCTCCCTGGTGTACGTCGACCACACCCTGGTCGACGGCGTCGTCAACGGCACGGCGGCCTCGGTCGGCGGCCTGTCCGGGCGTATGCGCAAGCTGCAGAACGGCTTCGCGCGGTCGTACGCGGTCTCGATGTTCGGCGGTGCGGCGCTCCTCATCGCCGCGACCCTGCTGATGAGGGCGGTCTGATACCGATGTCCTTTCCTCTGCTGACAGCGACGGCGGTGCTCCCGGCGATCGGGGCCATCGCCACGGCTGCCGTGCCGGCGGCGCAGCGCACCGCCGCCAAATGGCTCGCGCTGATCGTCTCGCTCGCCACCCTCGCCCTGGCGATCGTCGTCCTGGTCCGCTTCGACCCGGACGGCGGCCGCTACCAGCTCACCGAATCCCACGCCTGGATCAAGGACTTCGGGGTCAGATACGAGCTGGGCGTCGACGGCATCGCGGTGGCGCTCATCGCGCTGACCGCACTGCTGATCCCGTTCATCATCCTCGCGGGCTGGCACGACGCTGATCCGCTGGAGACAGGCAGCAAGCGGTGGCGGCCGACGCAGGGCTTCTTCGCCCTGATCCTCGGCGTCGAGGCGATGGTGATCATCTCCTTCGAGGCCACCGACGTCTTCCTCTTCTACATCTTCTTCGAAGCCATGCTGATCCCGATGTACTTCCTCATCGGCGGCTTCGGGGACCGTGCCCACGAGCACGGCGAGGAGGCGGCGTCGACGCAGCGGTCGTACGCGGCCGTGAAGTTCCTCCTCTACAACCTGGTCGGCGGCCTGATCATGCTGGCCGCGGTGATCGGCCTGTACGTGGTCGCCGGGAACTTCAGCCTCCAGGAGATCGCGCAGGCCCGGGCCAACGGCTCGCTGCACATGGCGACGAACACCGAACGCTGGCTGTTCCTCGGCTTCTTCTTCGCCTTCGCGGTGAAGGCGCCGCTGTGGCCGCTGCACACCTGGCTGCCCAACGCCATGCAGGAGGCCACCGCCCCGGTAGCCGTCCTCATCACGGCGGTCGTCGACAAGGTGGGCACCTTCGCGATGCTCCGCTTCTGCCTCCAGCTCTTCCCGGAGGCCTCGAAGTGGGCGACGCCCGCCATCCTCGTCCTGGCCCTGATCAGCATCATCTACGGGGCGTTGCTCGCCGTCGGGCAGCGGGACATCAAGCGGCTGGTGGCGTACGCGTCGATCTCGCACTTCGGGTTCATCATCCTGGGCATCTTCGCGATGACCAGCCAGGGCCAGTCCGGAGCGACGCTCTACATGGTCAACCACGGCATCTCCACCGCCGCGTTGATGCTGGTGGCGGGCTTCCTGATCTCCCGGCGCGGCTCGCGGCTCATCGCCGACTACGGCGGTGTGCAGAAGGTCGCCCCGGTCCTCGCCGGCACCTTCCTGGTCGGGGGCCTGGCCACCCTGTCGCTCCCCGGTCTCGCGCCGTTCGTGAGTGAGTTCCTGGTGCTGGTCGGCACGTTCACGCGCTATCCGGCCATCGGGATCATCGCCACCTTCGGCATCGTGCTCGCCGCGCTCTACACCCTCGTCCTCTACCAGCGGACGATGACCGGCCCGGTGAAACAGGAGGTCTCCGCGATGCCCGACCTCAGGGCACGCGAACTCGTGGTCGTCGCCCCCCTGATCGTGTTGCTGATCTTCCTGGGCGTCTACCCGAAGCCGGTCACCGACATCGTCAACCCGGCGGTGAAGTCGACCCTGTCCGACGTACACAAGAAGGACCCCAAGCCTGAGGTGGAGGCGGTGGCCAAGTGAGCGCATCAGCCGTCCACAGCCTGTGGACAACGGCGGCAACCGCGGCCGATCCGATCTCGAAGATCCCCGCACCGAAGATCGAATACGGACAGCTGTCGCCCACCTTGATCGTCGTGGGCGCGGCGATCGTCGGGGTACTGATCGAGGCCTTCGTGCCGCGCAAGTCCCGTTACTACGCCCAGGTGTTCGTGTCCGCCGTCGCGCTCTGCGCCGCCTTCGCCGCGGTCGTCGGACTCGCGGCCGACGGGTACGGCACCACCAAGGCGCACATCGCGGCGATGGGCGCGATCGCGGTCGACGGGCCGTCCCTGTTCCTGCAGGGCACGATCCTGCTGTCCGGTCTGGTCGGCCTGTTCACCTTCGCCGAGCGGCGCCTGGACCCGGAGGCGCACGGCAACCGCGTCGACTCGTTCGCCGCGCAGGCCGCGTCCGTGCCCGGCAGCGACAGCGAGAAGGCGGCCGTGAAGGCCGGGTTCACCACCACCGAGGTGTTCCCGCTGCTGCTCTTCGCGATCGCCGGCATGCTGGTCTTCCCCTCGGCCAACGACCTGCTGACCCTGTTCGTGGCCCTGGAAGTCTTCTCGCTGCCGCTGTACCTGCTGTGCGCCCTGGCCCGCCGCAAGCGGCTCATGTCGCAGGAAGCCGCGGTGAAGTACTTCCTGCTCGGTGCCTTCGCCTCCGCGTTCACGCTGTTCGGCATCGCACTGCTCTACGGCTACGCGGGCTCCGTGTCGTACGCGACGATCGCGCATGTCGTCGACGGCTCGGTCACGAACGTCGACCCGGCGCTCGCCGACACGATGGGCAACGACGCGCTGCTGCTCGTCGGCGGCGCGATGATCGTCATGGGCCTGCTGTTCAAGGTCGGCGCCGTCCCGTTCCACATGTGGACCCCGGACGTCTACCAGGGCGCGCCCACCCCGGTGACCGGGTTCATGGCGGCGGCGACGAAGGTGGCCGCGTTCGGTGCGCTGCTCCGGCTGCTCTACGTCGTCCTGCCGGGTCTGCGCTGGGACTGGCGGCCGGTGATGTGGGCCGTCGCGATCGTCACCATGCTCGGCGGCGCGATCGTCGCGATCACGCAGACCGACATCAAGCGGCTGCTGGCGTACTCGTCGATCGCACACGCCGGATTCATCCTCGCGGGTGTCATCGCCACGTCGAAGGACGGTGTCTCCTCCGTCCTGTTCTACCTGGGCGCGTACTCCTTCGTGACCATCGGCGCCTTCGCGGTGGTGACACTGGTGCGTGACGCGGGCGGCGAGGCGACGCATCTGTCCAAGTGGGCCGGTCTCGGCAGGCGCTCACCGCTGGTGGCGGCCGTGTTCGCGGTGTTCCTGCTGGCCTTCGCCGGCATTCCGCTGACCTCCGGTTTCGCCGGGAAGTTCGCCGTGTTCAAGGCGGCGGCGGAGGGCGGGGCGGCCCCGCTGGTCGTGATCGGTGTGATCTCGTCCGCGGTCGCGGCCTTCTTCTACATCCGCGTGATCGTGCTGATGTTCTTCAGCGAGCCACGGCCCGAGGGCCCGACGGTCGCCGTGCCGTCGCCGCTGACCATGGCCGCGATCGGACTCGGCGTCGTGGTCACGCTGGTGCTCGGTGTGGCACCGCAGTACTTCCTCGACCTGGCGAGCCAGGCGGGAGTGTTCGTGCGCTGACCTGCACGGACCTGCATTGCGTGGGTGTGGGCCCCGGTTCTCGAACAGGAACCGGGGCCCACACTGCCGTGAGGAGGGGGTACGGCCCTGTGGATAACCCCTGGGCTGTCAGTGCGGGCCCCTATCGTGGAGGCAGTGGTCGAGGGACGACGTACGGGGGACGGAACTATGGGTGGGATGGGCGGGATCAGCGAGATGCCAGGGGTGACCGAGAGCGAGGCGCTGGCCACGCTGCACCGGGTCTTCGGCTACGAGGCCTTCCGCGGCGAGCAGGAAGCCGTCATCGAGCATGTGGTGACCGGCGGCGACGCCGTGGTCCTCATGCCGACCGGCGGCGGCAAGTCGCTGTGCTACCAGATCCCCGCCCTGGTCAGACCCGGCACAGGCATCGTGATCTCGCCCCTCATCGCGCTGATGCAGGACCAGGTGGACGCGCTGCGGGCGCTCGGCGTGCGCGCCGGGTTCATGAACTCCACACAGGACTTCGACGAGCGCAGGGTCGTCGAGGCCGAATACCTCGCCGGCGAGCTGGACCTGCTCTATCTCGCACCGGAGCGACTGCGGCTCGACTCGACGCTGGACCTCCTCTCCCGCGGCAAGATCGCGGTCTTCGCGATCGACGAGGCACACTGCGTGTCCCAGTGGGGCCACGACTTCCGCCCCGACTATCTCGCCCTGTCCCTCCTCGGCGAGCGCTGGCCGGACGTCCCACGGATCGCGCTCACGGCCACGGCCACGCACGCCACGCACCAGGAGATCACCCAGCGGCTCCACATGCCAACGGCCCGGCACTTCGTCGCGAGCTTCGACCGGCCCAACATCCAGTACCGGATCGTGCCCAAGGCCGACCCCAAGAAGCAGCTGCTGAGCTTCCTGCGGCAGGAGCATGAGGGGGACGCGGGCATCGTGTACTGCCTGTCCCGCAAGTCGGTGGAGTCGACGGCGGAGTTCCTGAGCCGCAACGGTATCGAGGCGGTGCCCTACCACGCAGGCCTGGACGCGGGCACGCGCGCGGCTCACCAGTCCCGCTTCCTGCGGGAGGAAGGCCTGGTCGTGGTCGCGACCATCGCCTTCGGCATGGGCATCGACAAGCCGGACGTCCGGTTCGTCGCCCATCTCGACCTGCCGAAGTCGGTCGAGGGCTACTACCAGGAGACGGGCCGGGCCGGCCGGGACGGGCTGCCGTCGACGGCATGGATGGCGTACGGCCTCAACGACGTCATACAGCAGCGCAAACTGATCCAGTCCGGCGAGGGCGACGAGGCGTTCCGGCGCCGGGCCGCCGCCCACCTCGACTCGATGCTGGCGCTGTGCGAGACCGCCCAGTGCCGGCGCGGCCAGCTGCTCGCCTACTTCGGCCAGGACCCCGATCCCGCGGGCTGCGGCAACTGCGACACCTGTCTGGTCCCGCCGGAGACCTGGGATGGCACGATCGCCGCCCAGAAGGTCCTGTCCACGGTGGTGCGACTGCAGCGTGAACGGGGGCAGAAGTTCGGTGCCGTGCAGATCGTCGACATCCTGCTCGGCAAGCGCACGGCCAAGGTGATCCAGTTCGACCACGACCAGCTGTCCGTGTTCGGCATCGGTGAGGAGCTCGACGAGGGCGAATGGCGGGGCGTGGTACGGCAGTTGCTGGCGCAGGGGCTGCTCGCGGTCGAGGGGGAGTACGGCACGCTGGTGCTGACCGAGGCCAGCGGGTCGGTGCTCCGGCGCGAGCGGGAGGTACCGCTGCGCAAGGAGCCGAAGAAGCCGGTGACCTCGCGTTCGGCATCGGGCTCCGCCGGCCGGGGCGAGCGCAAGGCCAAGGCCGCGGCGGCCGAGCTGCCCGAGGAACTGCAGCCCGCGTTCGAGGCGCTGCGCGCCTGGCGCGCCGAGCAGGCCCGGGAACAGGGCGTCCCTGCGTACGTCATCTTCCACGACGCCACGCTCCGGGAGATCGCCACCACCTGGCCGACGTCGGTGACGCAGCTCGGCGGCATCAGCGGGGTCGGTGAGAAGAAGCTGGCGACTTACGGGGAAGGGGTGCTGGAGGTGCTGGCCTCACTGGACGGCGCACCTCACACGGCTCCCGCCGGGGATGTCGGTGCGGGAGCCGGTGCGGGCGGCGAGGACGACTGGCCCGAGATGGACGTGGAGCCGGAACCGGACTGGATATAGAGGCGGGCCGGCCGCGATCGGTCGGCGCCGGCCTGTGGCGGAGGCACGGTCACAGGGTCCGGAGCGCCGTCACAGCACCTCGCACGGGTACTGGGCCAGCTCGGCCTTCGCCTCACCGGCCTGCGCCCCCTGGATATATGAGGGGGGCCGGCTGGCTGGCGCCGGCCCGCGGCGGAAGCACCGTCACAGGGTCCGGGCCGCCGTCACAGCCCCCGTGCCGCATACGCCCTGACGTCCGCATCCGGGTCCGAGGTGACGGTGGCGAGGGCCGCCCGGGCCTCCGCTGTGCCGTTGTGCCTGGTCAGGGCGAGCACCGCCGCCTTGCGCACGTCGGCGTTGGCGTCGGCGAGCGTCTTGGCGAGGGCGGGCACGGCGATGTCGGCGGGCGCGGCGGACAGGGCGGCGGCGGCACCGGCGCGGACCTGCCACGCCGGGTCGGCCAGCGAGGCGACGGCACGCGCGGCGAGCGTGGCCGGGCAGCCGACGGTGGCCAGCGCGCCGAGCGCGGCACCGCGGACCAGGGGGTCGTCGTCCTCGGTGAGCCGGTCCAGGGTGCCGGTGAGCAGCTCCGGGCCGCTCGCGGCACGGGCCTGAGGGCTGACGGCGGCGAGTGCCTTGGCCACGGTGACGCGGACCTCGCGTGAGGCGTCGGCCGCCGCCCCGGAGAGGGGTTCGACCGCGTCGACCGAGACGAGCGCGCGCACGGCTTCGATACGGACGGCGATGTCGGGATCGTCCAACGCCCCGGCGAACACCCCGACGTTCCCCAGGCGCAGGGCGCGCAGTACGTCGAGGGCGGCGGCGCGGACCACGGGGTCCGCCTCGGTGACCGCAGCGACGAGGGCGACACCCAGGTCGGGTTCGGGCGGGAGGGTCTCGACCAGTTCGCGCAGCGAGGCCGCGGCGGCCGCACGGACGTCGCCGTCGGGGTCGCTGAGGGCGCCGGCCAGGGCCTGCCCGGTGCCGGGCGGCACCGTCTCGGTGAGGACCGAGACCGCAGTGCGCCGCACGGCGGCGTCGAGGTCGGTCAAGTAGGGCTCGATCGCGGCGAGTTCCGGCTGCTCCTCGGCCAGCTCCAGCAGCTCAAGGAGCCTGGGCGAGGCAGTCTCGCCAGAGCCGTGGCCCACGGGCGTGGCGGTACGCGCGGAGGTCGGCCCGGTGGCGACCGGCGCCACGTCCCGCGACCCGGCGGTCGCCACGTTCTCGGCGTGGACCTCGCCGATGTGCCGGGGCGGGCCGCCCACGGGCGTGAACTCGTCGACGGGGACCAGATACGGAGCCACGGGACGGGCCGTGAACTCCATCGAACCGGAGGGGGACTTGTGCAGGTCGAGGTGGTGGAACCAGGAGGCGTCGTCGCGCCGGGGGTGGTCGATGCGGTCGTGATAGAGCCCCCAGCGCGACTCCGTGCGGGCCAGGGAGGCCCGGGCGGCCATTTCCGCGCAGTCGCGGATGAAGGAGACCTCGGCGCAGCGCATCAGCTCGTGCGGGGTGCGCGCACCCATCGCCGCGATGTCGTCGTGCATCCGCTCGAAGGCCTCCAGGGCCAGGGACAGGCGGGCGCCGGACTTCGGCGGGGCCACGTAGTCGTTCACGAAGCGGCGCAGCTTGTATTCGACCTGGGGCTGCGGGGGGCCGTCCGGGTTGCGCAGCGGACGGTAGATCAGCTCGTGCGCCTCGCGCAGCTGCTCCTCTGGCAACTCGCCCTCGTAGGCCTGGTACTGGGACGCGTCCGCGCCCGCCAGGTCGCCGAAGACGAATGCGCCGATCATGTAGTTGTGGGGCACGCAGGCCAGGTCGCCGGCGGCGTACAGCCGGGGGACGGTCGTGCGGGCGTGGTCGTCGACTCGTACGCCCGAGGCCGAATGGCCGCCGCACAGGCCGATCTCGGAGATGTGCATCTCGACGTCGTGGGTGCGGTAGTCGTGGCCCCGGCCCGCATGGAAGGTCCCCCGGGTGGGCCGCTCCGTCGAGTGCAGAATCGACTCCAGGGAGGAGATCGACTCCTCAGGGAGGTGGCTCAGCTTCAGGTAGACGGGACCCCGGTCGCTCGCGACCTCCGCTGCGAACTCGGCCATCATCTGGCCCGACCAGTAGTCGGAGTCGACGAAGCGTTCGCCGTGCCGGTTGACCTGGTAGCCGCCGAAGGGGTTGGCGACGTAGGCGCAGGCCGGCCCGTTGTAGTCCTTGATCAGCGGGTTGATCTGGAAGCACTCGATACCGGTGAGCTCGGCGCCCGCGTGGTAGGCCATGGCATAACCGTCACCGGCGTTGGTCGGGTTCTCGTAGGTGCCGTACAAGTAGCCGGAAGCCGGGAGGCCCAGTCGGCCGCATGCGCCGGTCGCGAGGATCACCGCGCCCGCGCGCACCACCACGAACGCGCCGGTGCGTGTGTTGAAGCCGACCGCCCCCACCGCGCGCCCCTCCGCGGTGAGCACGCGCACCGGCATCACCCGGTTCTCGATACGGATCCGCTCCCGCATCTCGCGTCGCCGCAACTGCCGGTACAGGACCTTCTTGACGTCCTTGCCCTCCGGCATCGGCAGCACGTAGGAGCCGGAGCGGTGGACCTGGCGGACCGCGTAGTCGCCGTGCTCGTCCTTCTCGAACTTCACGCCGTACGACTCCAGGCGCTGCACCATGCCGAAGCCGCGGGTGGCGGTCTGGCGGACGGTGGACTGGTCGACGATGCCGTCGTTGGCGCGGGTGATCTCGGCGACGTAGTCGTCGGGCTCGGCGCGGCCGGGGATGACTGCGTTGTTGACGCCGTCCATGCCCATGGCGAGCGCGCCGGAGTGGCGGACGTGGGCCTTCTCCAGAAGGAGGACGTCCGCGCCGTGCTCGGCGGCGGTCAGCGCGGCCATGGTGCCGGCGGTGCCGCCGCCGACGATGAGGACATCGCAGCGGATCTCCTCGGCGTCGGTGAGGGCGGGGATCTCCAGGGGCGTGTTCGAGGAGGGGGTGGTCACCGGGGGGCCTTTCAGGTACCGAGCGAGGTGAGGACGTCGCGCCGCAGTGCCACGCGCGCGGGATCGTCGTGCGCCGTACGGTCGCGCGGGCGTGGCACTGCGCGTACGGCCGTCAGCCGGCCGTTGCCGAGGAGGGCCACACGGTCGCCGAGGAAGAGGGCTTCGTCCACGTCGTGGGTGACGAAGACGACCGTCGCGCCCGTGCCGCGCAGTACCTCCACCAGCAGGTCCTGCATGCCGGCACGGGTCTGGGCGTCGAGGGCGCCGAAGGGTTCGTCCATGAGGACGGCGCGGGGTGCGCCCGCGAGCGCCCGGGCCAGTTGGGCCCTCCCGCGCTGCCCGCCGGAGACCCGGTGGGGCAGCTGCCGGGACTGTTCGGCGAGGCCGACGCGCTCCAGCCAGTCCTCCGCCTGGCGCCGGCGCTCCGCACGGGGCAGTCCCTTGATGGCGAGGGGCAGTTCGACGTTCGCGCGCAGGGTGCGCCAGGGCAGGAGAGCGTCCTCCTGGAAGATCAGGGCGCGGTCGGCGGCGGGGCCGGTCAGCGGGTGTCCGTCCTGGCCGACGTCTCCGGCGAGGGGGGCCAGCAGTCCGGCCAGGGTCCGCAGCAGGGTCGACTTGCCGCAGCCGGAGGGTCCGACGAGGGTGAGGATCTCGCCGGGGGCCACGTCGAGGTCGACTCCCTCCAGCACGGGTGCACCGGGCCGTCCGAGCCTGGCGTCCCGCAGGGCCAGTCCCGCGCCGGTGCGGGCGGGCGAGCGGAGGTCAGACGAGCTGGTCATGGGGCGCCTCCTCCTTGGTGGTGGGACTCACCGGCGCGGGAGCGGCGGCACCGCGCGCCGGACGGGGAGCCCGTGCGCCGGGGATGTACGACGTGCGCGGCAACCAGCGGGTCAGGCGGCGGCCGAGGAGCTCCACGGCCGTGGACGTGACCCAGCCGAGCACACCGATCGTGATCATGCCGACGAAGACACCCGCGTAGTTGACGACGGTGTAGTCCTGCCAGGTGCGGTAGCCGACGCCGTACTGGCCGGAGATCATCTCGGCGGAGATCACGCAGATCCACGAGACGCCGATGCCGACCGACAGCCCGCCGAAGATACCGGGCAGCGCGCCCGGCAGGACGACCGAGCCGAGGATCCGCCACCGCCCGCCGCCCATGGTGAGGACCGCCTCCTCCCACACCGGCGTCAGCGCGCGGACCGCATGGCGGGTGGAGACCAGGACGGGGAAGAAGGCGGCGGTGCAGGTGATGAAGACGATGCCCTGTTCGTTGGAGGGGAAGAGCAGGATCGCGACGGGGACCAGGGCGATCGCCGGAATCGGGCGGACGACCTCCAGCACCGGCCCGAGCAGGTCCTCGGCGAGGCGGGAGCGCGCCACGAGCACGCCCGTCGCCACGCCGAGCACGGCGGCGAGGAGGAAGCCGGTGAGGATGCGGGTGAGGCTGTCGGTGAGATCCGTCCAGTAGTCCGGGCCGGACAGCCGGTCGGCGAAGGTGCGGGCCACATCGGTGACGGTCGGGAACTGCGAGAAGCGCAGCCACAGGTCGACCTTGAGGCCGGCCAGCAGTTGCCAGGCGCCGAGGGCGGCCGCGAGCGAGACGAGCCGCAGGGCGTACCGGCCCGCGCGCCGCGGACGGCGGGGCGCGAACCGGTTCTCCCGTTGCGGCGTTCGCCGGGTCACGACGCCCGCCCCAGCGCGTCGGCGTACGTGATGACGCGGGCACCCCCGTGTGCGGCGACGTAGGCCTTGGCGGTGGCGGGTGCGACGAAGGGGAGGAGCCGGCTGCCGTCGGCCACCCAGACCGCCTTGTCGGCGAACCAGAGGGTGCCGGTGGTGGCGTCGGGGACATAGGCGGCGCGGATGCCGTCCTTGTGCTTCTTCACGTAACCCAGCAGCTCGGCGGGCGACTTGAAGGAGACGGTCTTCTCGGTGCCCTTGGGCCACACCTCGCTCGCGGAGGCCGGCGGTGTCGCGGCGAGCCGCTGGGCGTAGTCCGCGCCGAGGGCCTTCTTCACGTACCGGTCGTCGACGAAGGAGTCCACGTCGATGTCCCCGGTCAGCTTGGCCGACTTCAGGACCGAGACGTCCTTCTTCAGCGCGGAGATCAGCTGCGGCTTGACCGCGGGGTCGAAGGTGGAGATGCCGTGGGCGCCGTTGTAGAGATAGACGACCTCGGGGGGCAGTCCGGTGGCCTTGGCGACCGACTCGGCGGCGGCGACCGGGTGGGCGTTCAGGTAGTCGGTGGCCTGTGACTGGGCCTTGAGGAAGGCCTCCAGGACGGCGGGCCGCTGCTTGGCGAAGTCCTCGCGGGCGGTGACGCCGTGGAAGGTGGGGAGGTTCAGCTGGGCGCCGTCGTACAGAGCCTTCGCCTTGCCCTGGAAGGTGAGCAGTCCTGGCCAGGCGACGAACTGCGACAGGGCGTCCGCGCTGCCCGCCGTCAGGGCCGAGGCGCCGACCGCGGGCTGCTGGTTGAGCTTCTGGATGCCCTTGTCGGGGTCGATGCCGGCTCGCTGCAGGGCCCGTACGAGCGTGCCGTCGGCCGCGGAGCCGACGCTCGTGGAGACCTTCTTGCCCTTCAGGTCGGTGAGGGTGGCCAGCTTCGAGTCCGGGGAGGTGACGATCGTGTTGAGACCGCCGCGCAGGTTGTAGCCGGTGACGGAGACCAAGTGGGTCGGCTTGCCGAGCTGCCTGCCGCGGGCCGCGTTGATGAGGAGCGGGAAGTCGCCCATCGAGCCGATGTCGATCTTCCCCGCGGTCATCTGGGCGGTGATGGGGGCGCCCGTGGCGTAGTCCTGCCAGTCGACCTTGTAGTGCTTGCCGTCGCCCAGCGAGTTCAGCTCCTTCTCGAAGTAGCCGAGGGAGCGCAGGAGGGTGCCCGCGGTGACCGTGTTGATGGTCTTGGACTGGTAGCCGACGGTGACGGTGACCGTGGAGCCGTCGCTGCCGGCCTCCGCGTTGCCACCGCAGGCCGTCAGGGGGAGGAAAAGGAGGGCGGCGGCAGCAACTGCTTTGTGTTTCATGGGAGTTCGGGGCCTTTCACCGGAGCAGATAGGGCATGTTGACCGTCACGGCTCCGGTGGGACAGCGGGCCGCGCACGGGCCGCAGTACCAGCACTCGTCGACGTGCATATAGGCCTTGCCGCTGCTCTCGTCGATGGCGAGGGAGTCCAGCGGGCACATGTCGACGCACAGGGTGCAGCCGTCGATGCACTTCGACTCGTCGATGGTCACGGGCACGTCGGCCCGCTGGGGCGCCAAAGGCATGGCTGTCTCCAGGAAACGGGTCTGAAAGGGGTCGGGGAGAGGTCAGAGGGAGCGGTGCAGCAGACCGCTCATGGTGATGCGGTCGCCGCGGAAGCGGATGAACTCCAGGTCGACCGGGCGGCCGTCGGCGAGGTGCGTGAGCCGTTCCAGCATGAGGACGGCCGCGCCGCGCGGGGCTTCGAGTACGGCGGCGGAGTGGGTGTCCGCGTTGACCGCCTCCAGGGTGATCTCGGCGTGCCCGAGGCGCTGGCCGGTGATCGTCTCCAGGAGGCGGAAGACGTCGGTGTTCTCCAGGTCGGCGCCGAGCAGGGCGGTGCCGATGTCGAGCGGGATGTAGGTGAGGTCGAGGGAGAGGGGGAGGCCGTTGAGCCGGCGCAGGCGTTCGATGTAGAGGACGTCGTCGCCGGCGGGGACGCGGAGGCGTTCGGCGACCGGGGCGGGTGCGGGGGCGGGGCCCATGGTGCGGACCTCGTTGGTGACGCGGCCGTGTTCATGGAGGGTCTCCGCGAGGCCCATCAGATGGTCGAGGCCGTGCGGATACTTCTCGGCGACGACCACGGTGCCCACTCCGGGGAGCCGTTCCACGAGGCCTTCGGCCCTGAGCAGGTCCAGGGCCTGGCGGACGGTGTTGCGGGTGGCGCGGTACTCCGAGGCGAGGGTCGTCTCGTGCGGGAGTGTGCCGTCCGGGAAACCGCCGGCCAGGAGCTGGTGGCGGAGCAGGTCGGCGAGCTGCCTGGCCTGGTCGGCACGCAGCCGACGCCGCGCGCGGTGGGCGGCGACGGTGGTCGCGCCCTGTCCGGCGTGGTCTCGGATGCGGTCGGCGGGAGGCATGCCTCGAACCATAGCGAGCGGGTAGGGAATGGAGTGTTGCGGCAGTGTTGCGCCACTTGCCGGGGCGTCAGATGGCCCGCTGACCTGCTGATACGTCTGCTCCGGAGCAAGATCTGCCAGGGCGCCCGAGTCTGTCGGGCGTGCAGGTACGAGGCTGGCCCAGCCCCTTCCAGCCGGTCCGGCGTGCACGGACGAGACCAGCTCAGCCAATCTCAGCCCGTCCGGCGTTTGAGGACGAGGCCGTTCAGGCCGAAGTGCCCGTCCCAAAGAAAGCAGCCCCCAGGGTCAGGGTCACCCCAGTGCCGTCAACCCCGGCGCGAACGCGATCAGCAGCGGCAGCAACGGCACCAGCGCCGCCACCGTCGTCGTCAGCGCCCGGTGCCTGCGCCCCAGCCGCGGCGGCGGCTCCAGGAGGCGGTCGACACGTTCGCCGAGGAGGCGGTGGCTGGAGGCGCAGGACAGCACACCGCGGTGCTGGTTCAGCTCGATCAGGGCGAGCGCGGTGGTCAGATGGCCGCACCGGCGGGACGCCGTGTCGTCCGCCGCCAGCTCCACCAGCCGGTGGGTCTGCTCGCAGAAGTGGGCGAACAGTGGGATGCGGGGAAAGCCGGTGGCCAGCGCGCTGGACAGATGCAGCAGCCAGTCGTGGTGCGCCCGCGCATGATCGCGTTCATGTGTCAGGACCGCGTCGAGCTGGTGGTCGGTGAGCCGGTGCAGGGCACCCGTGGTGACGACCAGCTGGGGCGGGTGGCCGGGCATCCACCAGGCGTCCGGGTACTCGTCCTCCAGCACCAGCAGCGGGCCGCGCGCCGCCGCCCCCAGTCCGGCGGGCAACTCGGGGGCGCGTTCGCGCAGATGCGCCCGGGTCTGCCCGCGGCGGCGGCGCGCCTCGACGAGTTCGCGGGCGAGCATCGCCGTCGTCCAGGCGGCGCCGCAGGCCAGCAGCAGGGTGAGGGCCGCGGACCAGGCGGGCGCGGCGGTCAGGTCGTACGCCGCGGTCACGGCCGGCGGCGCCGGCGCGAAGACGTGGTCGCGGAAGGTGTGGAAGACGGCGGCCGTGCCCAGCACGAGCGCCGTCAGACAGCACAGCAGGACCGTGGCGACCAGGCACTGCCACACCCACAGCGCGACCACGGGCTCTCGCTCGGGCCACGCCGACCGCACCAGCGCACGCGGCACCGGCACGGCGGCCATCAGGGCGACGACGCTCAGCAGGAGCAGACAGACGGTCATGCCACGGTCTCCGGATCCTGGTCGGAGGAAGGGGCGGGGCGGTTCGGTGGTGCGGCTCGGCGCACAAGGCGCCCGCCGCCAGTATGACGGCGAACGGCGCAGGAGTCAGGGGACGACAGCCATCCCGTACGACACACCTCGTACTTGTCGCACGTCTCGTACGACCGCCCGCACGACCCGTACCGCCGCCGTCACGGCCCGCACCCGCTCACTCCGTCTCGCTTGCCACGATCCGTCCGCCCACGTCGCCGAGGCCCACGCGGGTCCCGCCCGGTCCGGGCGCCCACGCCGACAAGGTCACCACGTCCCCGTCCTCCAGGAACGTCCGCTTGCCCTCGGGAAGTTCCAGCGGATCGCGCCCGTTCCAGGTCAGCTCCAGCAGCGAGCCGCGCTGCGCGGGCTCCGGGCCGCTCACCGTGCCCGACCCGTAGAGGTCGCCGGTCCGCAGGGAGGCGCCGTTCACCGTCATATGGGCCAGCTGCTGCGCGGCCGTCCAGTACATGGTGGAGAACGGCGGCTCGGAGACGACGGAGCCGTTGATCGCGACGGAGATCCGCAGGTCGTACCCGCCGGGCTCGTGGCCCGAGTCGGCTGCGTCGTCCAGATACGGCAGCAGCTCGTGGGTCCGCTCCGGCGGCGCCACCCGCGCGTCCTCCAGGGCGTCCAGCGGGGTGATCCACGCCGACACCGACGTGGCGAAGGACTTGCCGAGGAACGGGCCGAGGGGGACGTACTCCCAGGCCTGGATGTCGCGCGCGGACCAGTCGTTGAGCAGGCACAGACCGAAGACGTGCTCCCGGAAGTCGCCGAGCGCCACCGGCCGCCCGCGCTTCGAGGGCACGCCCACCACGAATCCGACCTCGGCCTCGATGTCGAGGCGGACGGACGGCCCGAAGACGGGCGCCGCGTCGGTCGGGGCCTTGCGCTGCCCGGCCGGCCGTACGACGTCCGTGCCCGACACCACGACCGTGCCGGACCGCCCGTGGTAACCGATCGGGAGGTGCTTCCAGTTCGGCGTCAGCGAGTCGGCGGCGTCCGGGCGGAAGATCTGGCCGACATTCCGGGCGTGGTTCTCCGAGGCGTAGAAGTCGACGTAGTCCGCGACCTCGAAGGGGAGGTGGAGCGTCACCGACGCCAGGGGGTGCAGGAACGCTTCGACCGCCTCCTGGTGCGCCGGGACCGTCACCCACGCCGTCAGGGCGCGCCGTACGTCCGACCAGGTGGTGCGGCCCGCGGCGAGCAGCGGGTTCAGCGAGGGCTGCGCGAGCAGGGAGGCGTACGGCGAGCCGAGCGCGCGCGCCGCCGCGCCCGCGTCGAGGACCTGGTCGCCGAGCCGGACGCCGACGGTCCGCTCCGTCGAGCCGGCGGGGGAGAAGACGCCGTACGGAAGGTTGTGCGGACCGAAGGGATCGCCCTCGGGGACATCGAAGGGGGGCATGGGGTGCTGCCTCACTCTCACTGTGTCGCGGACCGTCTGTCGTGTGCCACCTGCGCGAACCGTTATACGGCCGCTGGGTGGCCGCGCCACACGTTACGGCCGCGTGACCGGTCTTGGGCAGTGTCTAAAGAGTTTGCAATGTCCGAATTGGGCTTGTCGGATGTGGCAATTCCGGCTTAGCGTCCTTTGGGGGACACGGACGGGGTGGGTCCGGTCCGTAGGGGGGACGCGTGGGGGGACCCGTGGCCAGCAGCACGCGCAGTGTGCCGTTCGCGGCCGACCGTGAAGTGCCGGGCCTGATCGTCAAGTTCGGCGACTACCCGCTGCACCACGGCGGTGTCGGTGCGATCCGCAGCCTGGGCCGTCTCGGCGTGCCGATGTATGCGATCGCCGAGGACCGTTACACGCCCGCCGCCTGCTCCCGCTACCTCCGGAAAGCCTTCGTCTGGCCGACCACCGGCACGGAGGACCCCGCCCGTCTGGTGGAGGGCCTGCTGCGCATCGGGCGCCGCATCGGCCGCCCCACCGTCCTGGTCCCCACCGACGAGGAGGCAGCCGTCCTGATCGCAGAGAACCAGGACGCGCTCGCCGGCCGTTTCCTGTTCCCGCGGGTCGAGCCCGCCCTGCCCCGCCGTCTCGCGAGCAAGCAGGGCCTGCACGAACTGTGCGTGGAACACGGCATCCCGAGCCCCACGGCCGCCTTCCCGCAGTCGTACGACGACATCGTCACGTTCGCCGAGAAGGCCCGCTTCCCGGTGGTCGCCAAGAACCGTGAGGCGTTCGTACGGCGCAAACGGCCGGCGGTGAACGGCACCACGCGGATCGCCACCCCCGAGGGCCTGCTCCGCCTCGCCCGGGACTGGGGCGAGTGCCCCGGGGTGATCCTCCAGGAGTACCTGCCGAGGGAGGACGCCGAGGACTGGATCGTGCACGCCTACTTCGACCGGGACTCGACGCCGCTCGCGATGTTCACGGGCGTGAAGGTGCGCTCCTGGCCGCCGCACGCGGGCATGACGGCGAACGCGTACGTGGTCGACAACCCGGAACTCGCGGACATCGCCGCGCGTTTCATCAAACAGATCGGCTTCACCGGCATCATCGACCTCGACCTGCGCTTCGACCGGCGCGACGGACAGTACAAACTCCTCGACTTCAACCCCCGCATGGGCGCCCAGTTCCGGCTCTTCGAGAACGAGTCGGGGGTGGACGTCGTCCGCGCCATGCATCTGGACCTGACCGGCCGCTCCGTCCCGGAGGGGGAACAGCGGGCCGGCCACCGGTACATCGTGGAGAACATCGACCTGCCCGCCCTGCTCGCCTACCGCCGCAGCGGCTATACGACGCCGCACGCCCCGGCGCGCGCGAGCGGGACGGAGCTGGCCTGGCTCGCGGGTGACGACCCGCTGCCGTTCCTGACGATGCTCGCGCGCTTCGTGCGGCCGGGCGCGAAGCACCTGTACCAGCTGTGGCGGACCAACCGCCGTGGCAGCACCACCAGTTCGGGCGGCTAGCCGACCGGTCAGCGGCCCGAGACGAATCACACGAAGTGACGAAGTGAGCGTCCTGGGGAGGGACTTCGTGATTCAACCGGTTGCAGTCATCGGCGCCGGGCCCTTCGGCCTGTCGACCGCCGCCCATCTCCGAGCCCGCGGACTGCCGGTCCGCGTCTTCGGCGAGCCCATGGTCAGCTGGCGCGACCACATGCCCGTCGGAATGCTCCTCAAGTCGACCCCTGTCGCCTCCAGTCTGGACGCGCCGCAGCAGGGCCACACACTCGCCGACTACTGCGATGCCGCCGGCATCAGGCGGCTGGTGACGGACGAGGACATCATCCCCGTCGAGACCTTCATCGCCTACGGCGAGTGGTTCCAGCAGAAGCTGGTGCCCGAACTGGAGCGGGTGCGGGTGGTGTCGGTGGACCGGCGCAAGGGTGGTGGCTTCGAACTGAAGCTGGACTCCGGTGAGTTGTTCACCGCCCGCGCGGTCGTCGTGGCGACCGGTCTGTCCGGCCTCGCCCACCTGCCGGCCGAACTGGCCACCGCCGCGGCGGACGGACCCACCCCCACGGGCCCGGTCTCCCACAGCTCCCAGCAGCACGACCTCACGCGCTACGCCGGCAAGGAACTGATCGTGATCGGCGCAGGGCAGTCCGCGCTGGAGACGGCGGCACTGGCCGCTGAGGCGGGCGCACAGGTGCGGGTGGTCTCCCGCGGTCGTGGCAGGGTCGCCTTCGGCGCACCACCGTGGAAGCAGCCGAGGCTGCGCCCCGAGTCGCCCTTCGGCCGCGCCTGGTCCCTGTGGGCCCTCAGCTACTACCCGCACCCGTACCGCTATCTGCCGGCGGAGGCCCGCCACTACCTGGTGCGGCGCGTCCTCGGTCCGCTCGGCGCGTGGTGGCTGCGCGACCGCTTCGAGGGGAAGGTGCAGGTCAGCGAGGTCGACCGGATCGTGCGGGCGGACGCGGCCGACGGCAGCCCCAAGCTGACGGTCCGCACCCACGCGGGCCGCATCCTGGACATGTCCGCGGACCATGTCATCGCGGCCACCGGATACCGGGTGGACATCGCGGCCATGGACTTCCTCGGCCACGAACTGCGCACCCGTCTCGCGGTGAGCCGCGGCACGCCCAAACTGGGTGCGGGATACGTCTCCTCGGTCCCCGGCCTGTACTTCACCGGCCTGCCGGCCGCGGCGTCGTACGGCCCGGTGATGCGCTTCGTGTGCGGCACCGAGTTCGCCTCTCCGAGGCTGGCCAAACACCTGGCGGCAGTGCACGGTTAGGCAGCGGCCGCGGGCCCCTGCCTGACGAGGAAGAGCCAACAAGGATAGGGGAGTTGAGCGGGGGACGGCGGGGCAATCAGCCGTCCTCCGGTTCGCGATGAGTAGGTGGGGCGTCCTGTCCGTATTCTCTGATCATGGCCGCACCCACCGCATATGCACTCATCGCCACCGACCTGGACGGCACGCTGCTCCGAGGCGACGACACGCTGTCCGACCGGTCCCTCGCCGCTCTCGCACGGGTCGCCGGGGCCGGTGCCCGGCACCTGGTCGTGACGGGCCGGCCGGCCCCCAGGGTGCGGCCGCTCTTCGAGCAACTGGGCAGCGGGGGGCTCGCGGTGTGCGGGCAGGGCGCGCAGGTGTACGACGTGGGCGCGGACCGTCTGCTGTGGTCCGTCACCCTGGACCGGGAGTTGGCCGAGACCGCCCTCGGCAAGATCGAGGCAGAGGTGGGCCAGGTGTACGCGGCTGTCGACCAGGACGGTGTGGAGGGACTCACGCTCATCGAACCGGGCTATCTGATGCCGCATCCGACGCTGCCGGCGGTCCGGGTCGACCGACGCGAGGACCTGTGGTGCGAACCCATCAGCAAGGTGCTGCTGCGTCATCCCGCCCTGTCCGACGACGAGTTGGCGGCGACGGCACGCTCGGTGGTGGGTTCGCTGGCCACCGTCACCATGTCGGGGCCGGGGACCGTCGAACTCCAGCCATGCGGCATCACCAAGGCGACGGGCCTCGCACTGGCCGCCGCGCACCTGGGACTCGGTCCTGAGCAGACCATCGCCTTCGGCGACATGCCCAATGACATCCCCATGTTCGACTGGGCCGCCCACGGCGTCGCCATGGCCAACGCCCACCCCGAACTCAAGGCGGTGGCCGACGAGATCACCCTGTCGAACGAGGACGACGGCATCGCCGTCGTCCTCGAGCGACTGTTCTTCGAGTTCGGGGAGCTCGATGTGCTCCGTGAACTCGGGGAGCTGGAGGAGCTCTGAGCGGCCTCGGCGAAGTCCGCCACGGTCCGGCAGCGCCCCTTCAGGGGCGCGGGGAACGGCGCGACCAGCCACGACGGCGCAGCAGACAACGAACGGCCCATCGCGGCACCTCCGACGGAGGGCTCAGTAGGCACCGAAGACGTTGTCGATCGACCCGTACCGCGCGGCGGCGTAGTTGCAGGCGGCCGTGATGTTCGCGATCGGGTCGAAGGGGTTCATCGCCGTGCCGGGCACGTGGTAGGCGAGGAACGTCGGGTCGATGACCTGCAGCAGTCCCTTGGACGGGGTGCCTGCGAGCGCGTTCGAGTCCCAGTTGTTGATGGCGGCCGGGTCGCCCGAGGACTCGCGGATGATGTTGCGGTAGATGCCGTTGTACGTCCCGGGAATCCCGTTCTGCTTCATGACCTGGAGGGCGCCCCGGATCCAGCCGTCGAGGTTGTCGGCGTAGCCCATCGACTTCACGTTGGCGACGGTCGGGGTGGCCGCGGACGCGCTGTTGGCCCCGATGAGCGGGAGGGCGAGAACGGCGGCGCCCGTACCGGTGACGGCGAGCTTGCGGGCGAGGCGGTTGCTTCTGGGGCGGCGGTGCTGACCTGTTGCAGGCATGGCGGGATCCTCTCCGTCGCCTGCGAGGTGAGCTGTCGGGTTCGGGCGGGGAGATGCCCGGCCGCGCAGCCGTACGGCAACGCGACTTCACCCCTAGCCGGCCCGGGACGATGCCCGGTCCGGCGGCCTACCTGGTTCCCCCGCTCCTGCCGTGCGAGTGAGTCGGTCGATGGTCGTGCCCGGGTGGCGGCAGGATTCGGCGTCCACCCGACAGGCCGGGAACGTATGCGAGAGCACATGGCGGGAACAAGTGTCAGCTTCACAGATCACACCTGTTGACCTTGGTCTGAGGCTTATGGGGGACTTGATCCTTTGCGGTTGCCAAGCTTCAACTCGCGTACGAAGGAGGGGAACCGGAGTGAGCGCGGCGCTCGTCGGCCGGCACTGCCGTGTGAGTCAAGTCACCGGCATCCGCAAGAACGGCAAATGGGGCAATGGCCCCAACTCGTGGTCAACCAGCCGCCCATCGCCTCATTGGGGGGCGAAAGCGGAACCTGGCGTGTGGTGCGCGTCGTTGTCATGACGGTCGCCCGTCGAGCGCCCCGCACCGGGATCCGGAGGTCCTCGTGAGTCGTTTCGTGAGGGAGGGGCGATCGGGCGTTCCGACTCGTACGGACGCGCCGGGGTACACGCCGAGAGGCGCGCCGGCCGACACCCCGATAGACAAGTCGATAGATATCCGTTCTTATCTCTTGATCAAAAACATACCGGTCGTGATCCGATACCGCCCGGGCTGGACGGGTGGGCGGCATCGGTGATCGAAAGGTGACCGGATACGCTGACTTGAGTGATGTCAGCGACCTATCGACAAACCGTGTAACCGCCAGTAGACACCAGCAGACAGGAGACCCCTCGTGACCGTCGTCGGGCCGTTCGGGCTGAGCGTGCGGGACCAGGCTCTGGAAGCCGATGTCCAGGCCGGATTGGCGGCCGTCGAGGAAGGTTTGCTCGAAGCCACCAAGAGTGAGGTGCCCTTCATCACGGAGGCCGCCCAGCATCTGGTGCGGGCGGGCGGGAAGCGGTTCCGCCCGCTGCTCGTGATGCTCGCCGCCCAGTTCGGCGACCCGTATGCGCCGGGGGTCGTGCCGTCGGCCGTGGTGGTGGAGCTGACCCATCTGGCGACGCTGTACCACGACGACGTGATGGACGAGGCCGCCGTGCGGCGCGGCGTCGACAGCGCCAACACCCGCTGGGGCAACTCGGTGGCGGTCCTCACCGGCGACTTCCTGTTCGCGCGCGCCTCGCACATCCTCGCCGACCTCGGACCCGAGGCGGTCCGGGTGCAGGCCGAGGCGTTCGAGCGCTTGGTCACCGGGCAGATCCTGGAGACGGCGGGGCCGCAGGACGGACGGGACCCGGTCGACCACTACCTGGACGTGCTCGGCGGCAAGACGGGCTCGCTGGTGGCCGTGTCGTGCCGCTTCGGGGCGATGATGTCGGGCGCCGACGAGACCGTCGTGGACGTGCTCACGCAGTACGGGGAGCGGCTCGGGGTCGCCTTCCAGCTGGCGGACGACGTACTGGACATCGCCTCCGAGTCGCGCGAGTCCGGCAAGACCCCGGGCACCGACCTCCGCGAGGGAGTCCCCACGCTTCCGGTGCTGCGGCTGCGGGAGCGGGCGGCCCGGCTCGGGCTTGCCGAGGACATCGCCCTGTGCGAGCTGCTGGACTCCGATCTGAGCGACGACGCCCGGCACGCCGAGGCGCTCGCCGGGCTGCGGGCGCACCCGGCGCTCGAGCAGGCACGTCGGGACACGGTGCGCTACGCGGAGGAGGCGCGAGCGGCGCTGGCTCCGCTGCCGGAGTGCGATGCAAAGCTCGCGCTGATGGAGATGTGCGACGCCGTGGTGCATCGGGCCGGCTGAGCTGTCGGCCGGGTCGGACTCCGTCCTGCGTTCCACATGGTGTGATACGCGTCACACATCTGGACTGAGTCCAGAATGAGATCACTTCCGTAGACACAGCCAGAGGCCGACGCAGGGGGTGTCGGCCGGTCTACGGGGAGAAAACAGAATCATGGGCATGAACGCGACGTTCTCGAAGCGCCGTAAGAGCCTGATGGCCACCGCTGTCGCGGTGGTCGCCGCCGGGGGGATCGCCGTCGCGGTGATCCCTGCCCATGCCACCGCAGGGGCCGCGTCCGACGACAACGGGGGAACCCTTCTGGCCGCCAGTCTGCGCGGGGCCAACGAGGTGCCCGTGGCGGGCGGTCCGGCAGTCGGCGACCAGGACGGGGCCGCTCTCGAGTTCATCAAGGTGCAGGACGACAAGGTGTCCGTCGCCGTGACCTGGCGCGGCACCGGCAAACCGACCATGCTCCACATCCACCAGGGCGCCAAGGGCACCAACGGCGGCGTCAAGGTCGACTTCACCGACCTGCTGAAGAACGGCAAGCGGCACAGCGTCACCGGCACGGTCGAGGTCAAGGACGCCGGCCTGCTCGCCGCCCTCAAGTCCGACCCGGGTTCGTTCTACGCCAACCTGCACACCACCGAGTTCCCCGGCGGCGCCGTCCGCGGCCAGCTCCACAAGGTCGCCGTCGCCGCCTTCGACTTCCGTGACGCCCTGCACAACTTCCAGGCGTCCGTGATCAAGGGCAAGCAGATCTACGAGTGCAAGCCCGCCGCCGGCGGTGGCTACGCCTTCGCCCAGCGGGACGTCGGCGCCCTGCTCGGCGGCGGCATCCGGCACTCCTTCGTCGCGCCCGACTCCGGTATGCCGCAGTGGGTCGCACCGGACGGAAGTGCGGTGACCGGGGCGGTCCTGTCCAAGACGCCGAACGGCGACGGCAACATCCCCGAGCTCGACCTCAAGGCCACCCGGTCCGGCAAGCACCACGGTCTGCTCGCGAACACCGCCGAGATCCTGCGGCTCAACACCGTGGGCGGAGTGGCCCCGGCCGGCTCCTGCACGCCCGGCGCGATCGTGGGAGTCCCGTACCGGGCGGACTACGTCTTCCTGCAGAGCTGACGGGAGCTCACCTCGGGCGTGCGGCGTCCTCCCCTGCGACCCCTACGGGTCGGGGCAGGCGTCGCCCGCTCGCGTCATACCCCAGGTGTACACGGAGTTGGCCCCCGGGGCTGACGCTTCCCCCTGGCCGATTTGGTGAGATGGAAACCACGGAAATCACCACTGATCACCGATTCGGGTGAGAATGGCGGCTCGGGGTGGACAACGGAAACACAGGAGTTGGACAAGCCGCCGCCGACGACGGAGGTAGCGCACACATGGCACCGTACGAAACCGACGACAGCACGAGCGCCGAGGAGGCCGACGACCTGCGTGCGGGTCGCCGCAAGGCCGCGCGGTACGTCGTCCCGGTCGCGGTGGTGGGGGTGGCGGCGGCGACCATCGGCCTGGTCCCGGCGCTCGCCGACTCCGGCGACCCCGATCTGCCGAAGATCAGCGCACAGCAACTCATCGACAAGATCGCCAAGTCGGACGTACAGCAGCTGTCCGGCACGGTGAAGATCACCACGGATCTGGGGCTGCCGAACCTCGGCGGTCTGGAGAGCAGCCTGACGTCCGGCGCCGGCAAGTCGGGCGACGGCTCGTCCGCCGACCCGACCTCCAAGCTCACGGAGCTCGCCGCCGGCACGCACACCCTGCGCGTCGCGGCCGACGGCCAGGACAGGCAGAAGCTGTCGCTGCTGGAGAACGCGGCCGAATACAGCATCATCCACAACGGCAAGGACGTCTGGGGCTACGACAGCCAGTCGAACGAGGTCTACCACTCGACCGCCCCCGCCGGCGCGGAGAAGCAGCAGAAGCAGGACGTCCCGGCCACGCCCGAGGACCTCACCAAGGACGCCCTGAAGTCGGTCGACTCCACCACCTCGGTGACCGTGGAGGGGACCGCCCAGGTCGCGGGCCGTGACGCATACCGGCTGGTCATCAAGCCCAAGCAGTCCGGTACGACGGTCGGTCAGATCACCGTGGCCGTGGACTCGAAGACCGGCCTGCCCCTGAAGTTCACCCTGACCCCGGCGAGCGGCGGGGCCGCCGTGATCGACGCCGGCTTCACCCAGGTCAGCTTCGCCAAGCCGAGCGCCTCGACCTTCGACTTCACCCCGCCCAAGGGCGCGAAGGTCACCGAGGACAAGCCGGGCGACCACGCGAAGGGCCACTTCGAGGGCGGCCCGAAGGCCGACCACAAGCCCGGCACGCCCCACGGCAAGCCCGGCCAGGACCTCGGCAAGGGGGCCGACGGGCTGAACGTCATCGGCAAGGGCTGGAACTCCATCGCCACCTTCGACACCGGCGGCAAGGGCATCCCGTCCGGCTCCGAGGCCGGCGGCCAGTTCGGCGGCTTCCTGGACTCGCTCGGCGACAAGGTCTCCGGCAAGTTCGGCTCGGGCACGGTCTTCAAGACCCGCCTGATCAACGCCCTGATCACCGACAAGGGCAAGGTCTACGTCGGTGCGGTGAGCAAGGACGCATTGGTCAGGGCGGCGAACGCGGGCTAGCCCGGGAACCTTGCGCGGCGCCCGTACGTAATCACTGTACGTAGTCGCCGCATGAGGTCGTACCCGTACGAATCGAGGAAGCCGATGGACGAGGAGTCCGCCACGGAGCCGGAGCGGAGTGAGCCGCCGGGTGACAGTGTCATCGCCACCCATGGGCTCACCAAGCGCTACCGCGGCGGGCAACTCGCCGTCGACGGTCTGGATCTGACCGTCCCGGCGGGCAGCGTCTTCGGCTTCCTCGGTCCGAACGGCTCGGGCAAGACCACCACCATCCGCATGCTGATGGGGCTGATCGAACCCACATCGGGCACGGCGCGCGTGCTGGGGCGGCCCATGCCGCGCGCCTCGCGCACCGTGCTCCCGCACGTCGGCGCCCTCATCGAGGGCCCCGCCCTGTACGGCTTCCTCTCCGGCCGCGACAACCTGCTGCGGTACGACGCCGCCGACCCGACCGCCGATCCGCGCACCCGCCGTGCCCGTGTCGCGGCCGCGCTGGACCGGGTGGGCCTGACCGCGGCGGCCGGCAAGAAGGCGAAGGCCTACTCGCTGGGCATGAAGCAGCGGCTCGGCCTCGCGGCGGCGCTGCTGCAGCCCCGCAGACTGCTCGTGCTCGACGAGCCGACCAACGGGCTCGACCCGCAGGGCATGCGTGAAATCCGGTCGCTGGTCAGGGAGTTGGCCTCCGACGGCACGACGGTCTTCCTCTCCTCCCACCTCCTCGACGAGATCGAGCAGGTCTGCACCCATGCCGCGGTGATGGCGCAGGGCCGACTGATCACCCAGGGCGCCGTGGCCGACCTGGCCGCGGGGGTGCGCGGCCGGCTGGTCGTCACCACGCCCGACCCCGGGGACGCGGCCCGGGTGCTGAAGGAGCAAGGCGCCGCCGACGTCGTCGTCACCGACGACCGAGTGACCGCCGAGCCCCCGGACCGCGACCTCGCCGAGGTGAACGCCGCGCTGGTCACAGCCGGCGTCCGGGTCCGCGGCTTCGGCGTGGAACGGGCCTCCCTGGAGGACGCGTTCGTGGCACTGACGGGGGAGGGCTTCGATGTCGCAGGCTGAAGCGGTCGTGACCGAGGTGCGTCAGCCGAGTCCCCTGTGGACCTTCGGGCTCTTCCGCAGTGAACTGGTCACCACGTTCCGCCGCTGGCGGACCCTCGCGCTCCTCGCCGTGCTCGCGGCCATCCCGGTCCTGGTCGGCATCGCAGTCAAGATCGAGACCAGCGGTGGTTCGCCGGAAGGCCCAGGTCGCGGCGGCGGTCCCGCCTTCATCTCGCAGATCACCAACAACGGCCTGTTCCTGGTGTTCACCGCGCTGGCCGCGACGCTCCCGTTCTTCCTGCCGATGGCGATCGGCGTCATCGCGGGCGACGCCATCGCCGGCGAGGCGAGCTCGGGCACCCTGCGCTATCTGCTGGTCGCCCCGGCCGGCCGAACCCGCCTGCTGCTCACCAAGTACGCGACGGTGATGACCTTCTGCCTGGTCGCCACGCTCGTGGTGGCGGTCTCGGCGCTCACCGTCGGGGCGATACTGTTCCCGCTCGGCGAACTGACGACCATCTCCGGCACCCGGATCAGCTTCACCGAGGGGCTGGGCAGAGCCCTGCTGATCGCTCTGATCGTCGCCGTGTCCCTCATCGGCGTCGCGGCACTCGGCGTGTTCGTCTCCACCCTGACCGGAAGCGGCATCGCCGCGATGGCGACGACCGTCGGACTGCTGATCACCGTCCAGATCCTCGACCAGATACCCCAGCTCCACGCGATACAGCCGTACTTCTTCTCCCACTACTGGCTGTCCTTCGCCGACCTGATGCGCGACCCGGTCTACTGGGACGACCTGGTGAAGAACCTCGAGATCCAGGCCCTGTACGCGGCCGTGTTCGGCTCGGCGGCCTGGGCCCGGTTCACGGCGAAGGACATCACCGCCTAGCCGCCCCCATAAGGCGGGCCAGCGGCTGCGTCCCGCGCGGCGGTGACCCGGCGAGGTCGCCGAGGCGCCAGCCGGACACCCAGGGCACCCGGTACACGTCGACGAGCGACTCGATCAGCCGGACCTGCCGGTCGAGGGGCCGCGGCAACCGCCCCGGCGCGTCCGCGACGAGCACGACGGCGTCGAGGTCGAGCCCCGGCGGGGCCTCCCCGAGGCGGAAGACCTCCAGGGTGCGCAGGGCCGCCGTCAGCCCCGACGCATGCGTACGGGCGACGAGCAGGACGGACTGCGGGTCCTCGGGGCCGGGCCAGGCGCGGCCGCAGTCATGGCCGCCGTAGACGGCGGCGAGGGTGGACACGCCCGCGCCGCCGTGCGTGCCCACGAAGGAGTAGCGCCGGGCGGTGGCGGTGGACAGTGCGGGCCGCTGCGGTCCCGGCTCCGGTACGGTGACCGGGCCGCGGATCCAGATCTCAGGTCCCTGTTGCACGTCCGTCCGCATGCCCGCCTTCCTCCCTCGTACACCCACCGGTGCTCATGACGCCGGCCACACGAGGGGGGCGGGCTCCTGGGACGAGTCTGTGACGCCACGGTGACCGGAGAACCGGCAGCGACCGGCGAGACTCAACAGTACGTGCACGAACGGATCTTGACGCCGGGGGAGCGGAAACCCGACGGCGGGAGGGAGCACCATGGAACCCGAACGCGCTGTCCGCAGACTCCCCGACGCATCCGAGTGAGGGAACCGATGGCTCGACTCAGCCGCGAGAAGAAGCGGGAACAGCAGCGCGCCGAGGGCTCGGCGGCCCTGGTGGCGGCTCCCATCGACGTCCGCGTCCCCGAAGCAGGTGCGATCGGCGCCTGGGTCGGCGGTGTGCCGGTCACCGCGGCCGCCGGCGAGGAGATCCAGCAGGCCGTCCTGAACCATCTCCATCGCATCGCCCTCGCCACCGGCCGCTGCGTCCTCGCCACCGTGCACGACGAGCGGATCGGCTGTGTCGTACACCTTCAGGTGGACACGGACGGGGCCAGCAGTTTCACCGGGGAGCCCGTAGGGATGACTGTTCCCGCGGCCCAGGCTCCGCCGTCCCCGCCGCGGCAGCCGGAGCCGTCGCCCCAGGGTGACACGCCGACGCACGTCCTACGGGCGTCCGCGGAAACCGCGCGGGAGGCCTCCCCGACGTTCGTGCTGCGTGCGCTGCCGCAGCCGGCACCGGACAGGGCCCCGGGCACGGTGGCGGCCCCGACCGGCGAGTTCGGCCCGCCCCCGCCGATGGACGCGGTCCCGCGGCACCACCCGGAACCCGAGGACGCACCCGCATCCAAGCGCCCGGCGCCCGCCCCCCTCCTCCTGGTCCCCCCGGACCCGGCCCTCGACCCCGACCCCGGGCCCACCCCCGCCCGCGGCTTCGACGCCGTGGCGGAAGCCGTCCTCGGTGACGAACCGCCGACCGCTCCCGCCTTCCTCGCGGAGCCGATGGCGCAGATCAACGAGGCCGTGAAGGCGGGGCGGACAGAGATCGCGGCCGCACTGGCCGAGACCACGGTCGAGGAGGCGTCCGCGGCACTCGGGCCGGAGCACGCCGAAGTGCTCCGGCTGCGTGAACTCACCGCGTACATTGCCTACTTGGCGGGCGAACCGATCCGCGCGTTCCGGCTCTCGCTCGACCTGGTCCGGCTCCACCGCCGCACCGGGGACGCGGAGGCGGCCTACGGCAACATCCAGAGCGCCGCCTCCGCCTGGCGTGCCGTGCGCGACCCGCAGCAGGGCCTGGAGCTCGGCCACGAACTGATCGGCCTGTGGACCGAGCTCACGGCCGAGGACGGCCCGGCGGCCGACGACATCGAACGCCTGGAGTCGGCCCGCACCCGCATGGGCAGGCTCACGGAACGTGCCCGCAAGTCGGCCGGGCAGACGCCGGGCTGACGACCGAGGGCTGCTGCTCGGCCGTCCTTGAACGGCGCCCTGACCTACTGCACGCAGAACTCGTTCCCCTCCGGGTCCGCCATCACCACCCACTCCCCGGCGGGCTCCCGCACCCGCCGCAGCACGCTCGCCCCCAGCCCCACCAGCCGCTCGACCTCGCCGTCCCGCCGCCCGTCGCCGGGATGCAGATCCAGATGCAGCCGGTTCTTGCCGCTCTTCGCCTCGGGCACCCGCTGGAACAGCAACCGCCGCCCGAGCCCCGTACCCCGCTCCTTGTCGTACGGATCGTCCGGATGCCGTACCGCAATCAGGTCCCGGAAGGCGCGCCGCCCATGGAACTCGACGGTGGCCGCGACGGGCAGCGCCCCGAGCTCCAGCAGTCGCTCCACGAACGCACTGTTGTCCTCGACCTCGTACCGCAACGCGGCGGCCCAGAAGTCGGCCTGCGCATGGGGGTCGGCCGCGTCGATGACGAGCTTCCAGTGAACGGGGGTGGTTTCGGAAGTCTGTGTCATGCGACCACTTATAGCGGTCGGGTACGACACTCAGCCCGTCCGGCGTTTGAGGACGAGGCCGTTCAGACCGACACGGGGGTCCGGGGCAGACCTCCCGGTCAGGCGTCCACCGCAGCGGGCGGCGCCGCCTCGACCCTCGGCACGCCCACCTCGCTCCGCAAGCGCCGCGCCCCGCGCCAGGCATCCCAGGTCAGCAGAGACAAGGCGACCCACACCAACGCGAACCCGGCCCACCGCTCCACCGGCATCGCCTCATGGAAGTACAGCACCCCGAGCAGAAACTGAAACACCGGCGCCAGATACTGCAGCAGCCCCAGCGTCGACAACGGCACCCGAATCGCCGCCGCCCCGAAACACACCAGCGGCAACGCCGTCACCACCCCGGTCGCGGCGAGCAACGCCCCGTGCCCCACCCCGTGCGTCGTGAACGTCGACGAGCCCCGCGAGCTCAGCCACAGCAGATAACCCACCGCGGGCAGGAACTGGATCGCGGTCTCCGCGGCCAGCGACTCGATCCCGCCGAGCCCGACCTTCTTCTTCACCAGACCGTACGTCGCGAACGAGAGGGCGAGCGTGAGCGAGATCCACGGCGGCTGCCCGTACCCCACCGTGAGCACCACCACCGCGGCGAAGCCGGTCCCGACCGCCACCCACTGCACGGGCCGCAGCCGTTCCTTGAGGAGCAGCACTCCCATGGCGATGGTGACCAACGGGTTGATGAAGTACCCGAGCGAGGCCTCGACGACATGCCCGCTGTTCACGGACCAGATGTACACGCCCCAGTTCACGGTGATGACGGCCGCGGCGATCGCGAGCAGCCCCAGCCTGCGCGGCTGCCGCAGCAGCTCGCCCGCCCAGGCCCAGCGCCGCATCACCACGAGCGCGGCGCCCACGAAGACCAGGGACCAGGCCATCCGGTGGGCGAGGATCTCGACCGCGCCGGCGGGCTTCAGCAGGGGCCAGAAGAGGGGGACGAGGCCCCACATCCCGTAGGCGGCGAAGCCGTTCAGCAGTCCTATGTGCCGCTCGCCCCTCGGCTTCCCGGTCACGGGCCCCTCCTCACCTCGTCGCGCACGCGTGCCAGGCAGAAAGTAACGCCGAGCGCCCCCGTCTGTCATGCCCGTATCGCCATACGGTCATGACAGGCGGGGGTGTCGCACCCGGGGCGCCGGGAGCGTCAGCCCTTGACGGCCACCGCGATCGCGTCGGCGAGCGGCGTGGTCGGACGGCCGGCCAGGCGGGACAGGTCGCCGGTGGAGACGACCAGCTCGCCCTTCTCGATGGAGGCGTCCACGCCCGCAAGGACGGCGGCGAGCGGGCCGGGCAGCCCGGCGCCGGTCAGGATCCCGGTGTAGGCCTCGACCGAGACGGGGCTGTAGACGATCTCCTTGCCGGTCTGCTTGCTGAGCTCGGCCGCGTACTCGGCGAAGCTCCACGCCTCGTCGCCGCCCAGCTCGTACGTCTTGTTCTCGTGGCCCTCGCCGGTCAGTACGGCCACGGCGGCGGCCGCGTAGTCGGCGCGCGAGGCGGAGGAGACACGGCCCTCGCCGGCGGCGGCGACAACGGCGTTGTGCTCCAGCACGGGGGCCAGGTTCTCGGTGTAGTTCTCGTGGTACCAGCCGTTGCGCAGCAGCGTGAACGGCACGCCGGAGGCGAGCAGGGCCTCCTCGGTGCCGCGGTGGTCGTCGGCGAGCGCGGCCGTCAGGCTGCCGGGGGCGCTGGTGTAGGCGAGCAGCGCTACACCGGCGGCCTTCGCGGCCTCGATGACCACCTTGTGCTGGCCGACACGGCCCTTGTCGAACTCGTTGCCGGAGATGAGCAGCACCTTGTCACCGGCCGAGAAGAGGCTGTCGAAGGTCTCGGGCGCGTTGTAGTCGGCGATCGCGAGCGTCACGCCGCGCGCGGCGAAGTCGGCGCCCTTCGCCTCGTCACGTACGACGGCGGTGATCTGCTCCGCCGGGACCTTCTCCAGCAGCTGCTCCACGACATGACGGCCGAGGTGTCCGGTGGCTCCGGTGACGACGATGCTCATGATCAGCGATCTCCTTGTGGGGTGCGGATGTGCTACTAACCCTAGGAGTGGCGCTAACTATTGGAAAGTACCCACTTTGAAGTAAGGTACTGGCATGGCAGTAAGTACTCCGGAGTCCGTCGTCGAGCCGGCGCCCGCCGCCAGGTACGACACCGGCGAGGCGATGTGCCCCTACCGCCTCGTCCTGGAACACCTCACCAGCCGCTGGGGTGTCCTGGTCCTGATCGAACTCCTGGAGCGCCCCTACCGCTTCAGCGAACTGCGCCGGGCCATCGGTCGCGTCAGCGAGAAGATGCTCACCCAGACCCTGCAGACCCTGGAGCGCGACGGACTGGTGCACCGCGACGCCAAGCCGGTGATCCCACCGAGGGTCGACTACTCCCTGACCGACCTGGGGCGGGAGGCGGCGCAGCAGGTGCGGGCGCTGGCGGCGTGGACCGAGCGGCGGATGGACGCCGTACAGCAGGCACGGGACGCGTACGACGCGGCGAAGCGGCAGCGCTGAGCGGGGAGGGCCCGGATGCCGCACCGCTGCATCCGGGCCCTCCCTTTGTGCGGGTCGGTCAGCCGACGACCGTCCAGGTGTCGCCGCCGGCCAGCAGTGCGGCCAGGTCGCCCTTGCCGTTCTGCACGATCGCCGTGTCCAGTTGGTCGGCCATCTGGGTGTCGTACACCGGCCGGTCCACCGACCGCAGCACACCGATCGGCGTGTGGTGCAGGGTGTCCGGGTCGGCGAGCCGGGACAGGGCGAAGGCGGTGGTCGGGGACTCGGCGTGGGCGTCGTGGACCAGAATCCGGGACTCGTTCTCAGCGGTCACGTCGACCACCTTCAGATCGCCGGTGGCCTCGTCCCGGACGACGCCCTTGGACAGGCCGCTGCCGAAGCGGATCGGCTGTCCGTGCTCCAGCCGGATCACCGCCTCCTCGGCCTGCTGCTTGTCCTTCAGGGCCTCGAAGGCGCCGTCGTTGAAGATGTTGCAGTTCTGGTAGATCTCGATCAGCGCCGTGCCCGGATGGGCGGCCGCCTGGCGCAGTACCTCGGTCAGGTGCTTGCGGTCGGAGTCGATGGTGCGGGCGACGAAGGAGGCCTCCGCGCCGATCGCCAGCGACACCGGGTTGAAGGGCGCGTCCAGCGAACCCATCGGCGTCGACTTGGTGATCTTGCCGACCTCGGAGGTCGGCGAGTACTGCCCCTTGGTCAGGCCGTAGATCCGGTTGTTGAACAGCAGGATCTTCAGGTTGACGTTGCGGCGCAGCGCGTGGATGAGGTGGTTGCCGCCGATGGACAGGGCGTCGCCGTCACCGGTGACCACCCACACGGACAGGTCCCGCCGGCTGGCGGCGAGCCCGGTGGCGATGGCGGGTGCCCGGCCGTGGATGGAGTGCATGCCGTAGGTGTTCATGTAGTACGGGAAGCGGGAGGAGCAGCCGATGCCCGAGACGAAGACGATGTTCTCCCTGGCCAGACCCAGCTCCGGCATGAAGCCCTGGACGGCCGCCAGGATCGCGTAGTCACCGCAGCCGGGGCACCAGCGCACCTCCTGATCGGACTTGAAGTCCTTCATGGACTGGCGGGCCTCGGCCTTGGGAACGAGCGAGAGCGCCTCGATCGTGCCCGTGCCTTCCGTGGACGTCTCAGCCATCGATGGCCTCCTTGAGAGCCGTGGCGAGCTGCTCAGCCTTGAACGGCATGCCGTTCACCTGGTTGTACGAGTGGGCGTCGACCAGGTACTTCGCCCGGATCAGGGTGGCGAGCTGCCCGAGGTTCATCTCGGGAATCACCACTTTGTCGTAACGCTTCAAGACCGCGCCGAGATTCCTCGGGAAGGGGTTCAGATGCCGCAGATGGGCCTGCGCGATGGACTCGCCGGCCGTGCGCAGCCGGCGAACCGCCGCGGTGATCGGGCCGTAGGTCGAGCCCCAGCCGAGCACCAGGGTGCGCGCCTCGTGCGGGTCGTCGACCTCCAGCTCCGGCACGTCGATCCCGTCGATCTTGGCCTGCCGGGTGCGGACCATGAAGTCGTGGTTGGCGGGGGCGTACGAGATGTTCCCGGTCCCGTCCTCCTTCTCGATGCCGCCGATGCGGTGTTCGAGGCCGGGGGTGCCGGGGATGGCCCAGGGGCGGGCGAGGGTCTGCGGGTCGCGCTTGTACGGCCAGAACACCTCGGTGCCGTCCTCCAGGGTGTGGTTCGGGCCCTGCGCGAACTGCACGGTCAGGTCCGGGAGTTCGTCCAGTTCCGGGATGCGCCAGGGCTCCGAGCCGTTGGCCAGATAGCCGTCGGAGAGCAGGAACACCGGCGTGCGGTAGGTCAGCGCGATCCGCGCCGCCTCCATGGCGGCGTCGAAGCAGTCGGCCGGGGTGCACGGGGCGACGATCGGCACCGGCGCTTCGCC
>NZ_JBITLY010000017.1:0-157889 GCF_044465725.1 Streptomyces sp. NPDC049541
CCGCCTGGTCCCACCCGGGTGTCACCAGCCAGCCCACCTGCCCCGCCTGCTCGTGCGACACCCACACCAAGGGCAGCAGAAGGACCCCCACCAGTGCCCCCCCCCCCCCCCCCCCCCCCCCCCCCCCCCGCGGGCCCCCCCCCCGCCGCCCCCCCCCACCCAAAGGAGGCGCCACAAGCAAACCCCCGGCGCTGGATTCGCCGGGGGCCGCTGTCGTACGTACGCGCTGATCAGACGCAGACGCTAGGCGCCGACCTCCACACCGTGCTCGGCGGCGAGGCGGCGCAGGTCGTCGAGCTCGCCCTGCTCCACCTCGACGAGGAAGTCGTCGCCCTCGTCGCGAGCCCGCGTCAGGTCGGACTCGGTCGTCCTTATGCGCTGCAGAAGTCCTGCGGTGAATGCGTCCATGCTGCGCCCCCTCGTCCTGGGTCGTGGGTCGGTGGCACGGGGGTGTGCCGTTGGGAAGGGGCGATCACGTCTCCATCAGGTGCCCGGCACACGGGCGCCGGGGGTGGCGACGGTGCCGGACACCCACGCCCACTCTGCGGAAAGCGGATTGCGCCGTGCCGCATGGTGTTGCGGCACTAGCAGAGCGTGATCGCGGGGTATGAACCGTCCTCCCCCCGCTTCCTTCCACGGAAACCTCAACCCGCCGAGAAAATCTCGCATTCCCGGGTCTCACACCTGTCCTTCATCCTGCGCTCATCCTGCGCTCCCCGCCTTACCGCCGACTTATGACCGAAAAGGGCAGGATGGAGGCACACACTCATGAAGACCCCTGCCCGCGTGTGCCCTTGCAGGCGCTACGCGGGTGGACACAGGAAGGACAAGCGACGTGCGCGTACTCGTCGTCGAGGACGAGCAGCTGCTCGCCGATGCGGTGGCCACCGGACTGCGCCGGGAGGCCATGGCCGTCGACGTCGTGTACGACGGTGCGGCCGCCCTGGAGCGCATCGGCGTCAACGACTACGACGTGGTCGTCCTCGACCGCGACCTCCCGCTCGTCCACGGCGACGACGTCTGCCGCAAGATCGTGGAACTCGGCATGCCCACGCGCGTGCTGATGCTCACGGCCTCCGGCGATGTCAGCGACCGCGTCGAGGGCCTGGAGATCGGCGCCGACGACTATCTCCCCAAGCCCTTCGCGTTCAGCGAGCTCATCGCACGCGTGCGTGCCCTCGGCCGGCGTACGAGTGTGCCGCTGCCGCCCGTTCTGGAGCGCGCGGGCATCAAGCTCGACCCGAACCGCCGTGAGGTCTTCCGTGACGGCAAGGAGGTGCAGCTCGCGCCCAAGGAGTTCGCCGTCCTGGAGGTGCTGATGCGCTCCGAGGGCGCCGTCGTCTCGGCCGAGCAGCTCCTGGAGAAGGCCTGGGACGAGAACACCGACCCGTTCACCAACGTCGTGCGCGTGACCGTCATGACCTTGCGCCGCAAGCTGGGCGAGCCGCCCGTGATCGTCACCGTGCCCGGCTCCGGCTACCGGATCTGATGCGCGATGGCCGCAACACCCGCTCTCCCCACGGCACCGCCCAAGCCCACCTGGGACCCCCGGAAGCCCGAGCCGCCGTTCCCCTGGCTGCGCCCGACCATCCGCATACGCCTCACGCTGCTGTACGGCGGCATGTTCCTGATCGCCGGCATCCTGCTGCTGTCGATCATCTATCTGCTGGCCGCCCAGGCCCTCCATGAGGGCAGTGGCCAGGCGTTCTCGGTGTCCGGCAACTTCGACATCACCAGCACTACCTGCCCCGCCGTGAACTCGGCACCGCTGAGCGAGGTCAGCTCGATCCTGAAGCAGTGCGACGCCATCCAGCGCCAGCATGCCCTCGACGACCTGCTGAGCCGCTCCCTGCTCGCACTCCTCGGCCTCGCGATCATCGCCTTCGCCTTCGGCTACGCCATGGCCGGCCGGGTGCTCTCCCCGCTCGGCCGGATTCTGCGCACCGCGCGCGCGGTGGCCGGCTCGGACCTGTCCCGCCGTATCGAGCTGGACGGCCCGGACGACGAGATCAAGGAACTGGCCGACACCTTCGACGACATGCTGGAGCGCCTGCAGCGCGCCTTCACCGCCCAGCAGCGCTTCGTCGGCAACGCCTCGCACGAGCTGCGCACCCCCCTCGCGATCAACCGCACGCTGCTCGAGGTGCACCTGTCCGACCCGAACGCGCCGGCGGAGCTGCACCAGCTCGGCAAGACGCTGCTGGCGACCAACGAGCGCAGCGAGCAGCTCGTCGAGGGCCTGCTGCTGCTCGCCCGCAGCGACAACCAGATCGTCGAGCGCAAGCCGGTGGACCTCGCCGAGGTCGCCGAGCAGGCCGTCGACCAGGTGCGCTCGGAGGCGGACGCCAAGGGTGTGGTGATCCGCGGCGAGCAGAAGCCCGCGGTCGTGCAGGGCAACGGCGTGCTCCTGGAGCGGATCGCGCTGAACCTGGTACAGAACGCCGTGCGGTACAACGTGCCGGAGGACGGCTGGGTCGAGGTCACCACCGAGGTCCAGCACGGCCAGGCGGTCCTGGTGGTGTCGAACACCGGACCGGTGGTACCGGCGTACGAGATCGACAATCTCTTCGAGCCCTTCCGGCGGCTGCGCACGGAGCGCACGGGCAGCGACAAGGGCGTCGGCCTCGGTCTTTCCATCGTCCGGTCGGTGGCCAGGGCCCACGGCGGGCACATTTCGGCCCAGCCCCGTGAAGGGGGTGGCCTCGTGATGCGCGTCGCGCTGCCGATCTGAGATCATGTCGCCGACACACGGGGATGTTCGCTTTGCGCGGAATTTTCTGGCCGCCGAACGGAGCATCCCATGTGTGATCGATCACAAGGGCGATTTTCTGGCCATCTACTCTCCGTGATCATGAGGACTGCCGTAAAGCCGGGAAAATCCGGGTTTTCGGGTGTCCTGATCACGGGAAGTACAGGGTGAGGCGCCTTTGAAGTGCGGTAGGGGGACCGTGTACGGTCCCGTTCGCCATCCAAGCCGATCACTCTTGAGGAGTCCGGTTGGGTGTCGATTGAGTAACAGACCTTGATGTGAGGCAAAATCTCCGCCTCGGGTCGGGCACAAGTCCGGCCTCTCACGCGTTACGTGCGCTGGAGACACCGCAGACACCCAGAGGGGGAGAGCGACATGGCAACGGATTACGACACCCCACGCAAGACCGACGACGACGTCGACTCGGACAGCCTTGAAGAGCTCAAGGCCAGGCGTAACGACAAGTCGACCTCCGCTGTGGACGTCGACGAGTTCGAGGCCGCCGAAGGCCTGGAGCTGCCCGGCGCGGACCTCTCGAACGAGGAGCTGGCCGTCCGGGTGCTGCCCAAGCAGCAGGACGAGTTCACCTGCATGAGCTGCTTCCTGGTGCACCACCGCAGCCAGCTGGCCCGCGAGAAGAACGGTCAGCCGATCTGCCGCGACTGCGACTGAGGCCGGGTCGGCCGTGACCGGCTCGACCCCTCCTTGGAAGCGCCGCTCCCCCTTGCCGGGAGCGGACGAAGGGCCGTCCGGCGGCCCTCACGGCGCGCGTGACGACGAGCGGGGCCCATCCGGTGCGACACCGGGTACGCAAGGGCCCACAGGATCGGCCTCGCTCGAACCGGCGGCCGGCCGGGCCGACCTCCCGGCCACGCCGCAGACCCGCGTGCCCGGCGCCAGACGGGCCGCGGTGATCCGCGACAAGGCCAGGGCAGGCGTCCGCAAGGGCGGCAGCGCCGCCAGGGCGGGCCTGGCGTATGTCGCGGACAGGATCATCGAGAACGCCCCGCGGATCCCCGTACGGGACCTCGCGGCGCTCCGCAGACAGTTCCCCGGCCTGGGACCCGAGCAGCTCGCGGACAAGCTCGTGGCGGGAGCGGCGGCCGCCACCTCGACGGTCGGCGCGGGGATCGGAGCGGCGGCGATGCTGCCCGTACCGCCCGCGATGCCGACGGAACTGGCCGCCGAGATCACCGGGGTCGCGGCGATCGAGCTGAAACTGATCGCCGAACTCCACGAGGTCTACGGCGTACGCCCGCCCGGCAACCTCAAGCAGCGCAGCACCGCGTATCTCAACTCCTGGTCGGGAGAGCGCGGGATCGACGTGACCAAGCCGTCGACCGTGAGTTCCGCGCTGAACGGCCCCATGAAGCGCGAACTGCGCCAGCGGATCATGAAACGCATGGTCCGCGACCTGCCGAACCTCATGCCCTTCATGGTGGGAGCCGCCGTGGGGGCGGTCATGAACCGCCGGGACACCAAGAAGCTCGCGGCGCGGATCCGGGGGGACCTGAGAAAGGTCCAGGTGCCCTGGGACGCACTCCCCGACCTCCCGCCCCTGGAAGCCCCGGAGCGGCCGCTGGAGCTGGGGGACGGCTCAGCGGGCTGAGCGGGGTTACGCCACGGCCTCCCTGGCCGTCCTCAGCGCCTCAGCCAGACGCTCCGGCTCCCGCGTCGACAGGTACAGATACGGCGTCGGGTCCTCGGGGTCGGTGACCTCCACGCGCAGGGCCGTGGGGATGTAGGCGCGCAGCAGGAGGAAGGCGCGGGTGTCGGCCTTGTAGGTGCGCCAGGCGCGCGCCTCCTCCGGGTCCAGCACCTCCGCCTCGCCCAGCGCCGTCACCGGGATCTTCGCCTCGCCCGCGATCAGCGAGCCGGCCACCACCCGGATGCGGACCGAGCCGTACGCGCTCGCCGCGACCGCCATCGCCGCCGTGCCGCCGACCAGGCCGCCGAGCAGCGGCAGGGTGCCGAAGGGCAGCAGGATCAGGGCGAAGGAGACGCCCACCAGGAAGGAGATCAGCCACCACGAGCGGGGGGCGGTGAGGCGTTCTTCGTAAGGGGTGGCGGAGAGCTGCATGCAGCCAAGCTTGGCACGGTGTCCGGATTTGGTGGACGCGCGGGTAAGGTCTGCGGCTGTGAGTGGTACTTCCCCAGCTCTTCAGCCTCCCGCCGACGCGGTGAAACCGGTGCGGCACCCTGACGCTCCCGCGCCCGGTGAGCTGCTCGGTGCCCACTACGAACAGTGTTTCGGATGCGGCGGCGGGCAGCCCCATGGACTGCACCTGGAGGCACGGGCCGGCGAAGGCGTCACCATCACCGCGGAGTTCACCGTCCAGCCCGCTCACCAGGGGGCGCCCGGACTGGCCCACGGCGGGGTGCTGGCCACCGCCCTGGACGAGACCCTCGGCTCGTTGAACTGGCTGCTCAGGACGATCGCCGTGACCGGACGGCTGGAGACGGACTTCGTGCGGCCCGTTCCGGTCGGGACGGTGCTGTACCTGGAGGCCGAGGTCACGGCGGTGGCGGGCCGCAAGATCTACTCGTCCGCCACCGGGCGCATCGGCGGCCCGGACGGGCCCGTGGCCGTGCGCGCCGACGCGCTGTTCATCGAGGTGAAGGTCGACCACTTCATCGACAACGGCCGCCCGGAGGAGATCCGCGCCGCCATGAACGACCCGGACCAGATCCGGCGCTCCCGCGCCTTCGAGGTGAACCCGTGAGCCGTGACCCCGTGAACGTAGCGATCCGGCGCGTCGACCCCGACGTACCGCTTCCGTCGTACGCACATCCCGGTGACGCGGGCGCCGATCTGCGTACCACCGAGGCGTGTGAACTGCAGCCGGGCGAGCGGGTCGTGCTGCCCACGGGGGTGTCGATCGCGCTCCCGGAGGGGTACGCGGCCTTCGTGCACCCGCGGTCCGGGCTCGCCGCCCGTTGCGGTGTCGCCCTGGTGAATGCCCCGGGGACGGTTGATGCCGGGTACCGTGGGGAGATCAAGGTGATCGTGGTGAATCTCGACCCGCGCGAGGCCGTGCGGTTCGAGCGCTTCGACCGGATTGCCCAACTGGTCGTCCAGCAAGTCGAGAGGGTCCGCTTCCAGGAGGTCGCGGAGCTTCCCGGCTCGGCGCGGGCCGAAGGGGGCTTCGGGTCCACCGGAGGTCATGCGGCGGTGGCCGGGACGAGCAGCACAATCGGTCAGGCCGCCGTGGGCGGCACTACGGGTGGGAATCGATACGCTTCGGTCGTATCCGACCGGGAAGGACAGTGACGTGTTCGGACGTCGCAACAAGAAGGGTGCCGCCGAGGACGCGGCCGGCGAGGCCGAGCAGGTCGTCGACTTTGTCGACACTGAGGCGGACGACGAAGAGGGCGAGCGCGAGCGCGTGAGGCTCGAGCCCGAGCCGCGGCCGGACGGCCCCTGGGACGACTCCGAGGTGCGCGACCCCGCGGAGGGCCGCGTGGACCTGGGCGGTCTCTTCGTGCCCGGCGTCGACGGCATGGAGCTACGGGTCGAGGTCGCGGGTGACGCGATCGTCGCGGCGACCGTCGTGCTGCGCGACAGCGCCATCCAGCTGCAGGCCTTCGCCGCCCCCAAGCGCGAGGGCATCTGGGCCGAGGTGCGCGAGGAGATCGGCGCCGGCATCACTCAGCAGGGTGGCATCGTCGACGAGGTCGAGGGCCCGCTCGGCTGGGAGCTGCGCGCCCAGGTGCCGGTCCAGCTGCCGGACGGCACGGGCGGCTTCCAGGTCGTGCGGTTCGTCGGTGTGGACGGTCCCCGCTGGTTCCTGCGCGGCGTGATCTCCGGCCAGGGCGCGGTGCAGCCGCAGGCGGCCGGCCTGCTCGAGCAGATCTTCCGGGACACGGTCGTGGTCCGCGGCGAGGGCCCGATGGCGCCCCGCGACCCGATCGTCCTGAAGCTGCCGAACGACGCCCAGATGGTCCCCGAGGGTGTCCTGCAGGAGGAGGGCTCGCGCTTCTCCGGCGGCATGGGGCAGCTGCAGCGCGGACCGGAGATCACCGAGGTCCGCTAGCCGTACGTCGAAAGGGCCGCACCCCAGGGGGTGCGGCCCTTTTTCGTGTGCAGGACCCTTGACGGCGCATTGGTCTGTACCTACGGTCTCCGCTCAACACGCCTGTTCATAAAGGCGCTTCACGTTCACCTATAAGAACGGATGACCCTCGCCATGCGCCGTACCGCACTCCTCGCGACCGCTTCCTCGCTTGTCGTGTGCATGATTTTCTGGCCTGTCGCCCGCCACGCCGACGCCGCCCCCGCCGCCTTCGTGCACCCGGGAGTCACCGTCTCCAAGGCACAGTTGGACTTCGCACGAACCAAGGTGAACGCGGGCGCCCAGCCCTGGAAGGGTGCCTTTGACCAGATGATGGCGAGCAAGTACGCCGACCTGAACCACACGCCGAAACCCCGTGCGACGGTCGAGTGCGGCTCCTACTCCAACCCCGACCACGGCTGCACCGACGAGCGCCAGGACGCGATCGCCGCGTACACCGACGCACTCGCCTGGTACCTCACCCGCGACGACCGGTACGCGAAGAAGTCCATCGAGCTGATGGACGCCTGGTCCGCCGTGCTCAAGGAGCACACCAACAGCAACGCGCCCCTGCAGACCGGCTGGGCGGGCTCCTCCTGGCCGAGGGCCGCCGAGATCATCAAGTACACGTACACCGGCGGCTGGCCGAACTCCGGCCGCTTCGCGACCATGCTCCGCAACGTGTACCTCCCCGAGGTCGTCAAAGGCTCCCACTCCAACGGCAATTGGGAGCTGTCGATGATGGAGGCCGCGATCGGCATCTCCGTCTTCCTGGAGGACAGGGCGTCGTACGACAAGGCCATGGCGAAATTCCGGACCCGTACCGCCGCCTATGTCTATCTCTCCTCCGACGGCGATCTGCCGAAGACGGTGCCCGGCCAGAACCTCGACACCAAGGCGAAGATCGTCAGCTACTGGCAGGGACAGTCCACCTTCGTCACCGGGCTCACCCAGGAGACCTGCCGCGACCTCACCCACACGGGATACGGCATCTCCGCGATCTCGCACGTCGCCGAGACCAGCCGGATCCAGGGCCAGGACCTGTACGGCACCGACGTCGGCGAGCGGCTGCGGCAGGCGCTCGGGTTCCAGGCCAAGTACCAGCTGGGCGCCGCCGTCCCCGGCTGGCTGTGCGGCGGCTCGCTGAAGCTCGGGCTCGGACCCGTCACCGAGGTCGGCTACAACGCCCTGCACAACCGCCTGGGCATCGCGATGACCAACACACAGACGCTCACCGAGCAGCAGCGCCCGGCCGGCACCAACAGCCTCTTCGTCGCCTGGGAGACCCTCACCCACGGGGACAATCCGAGCTGACCGACCGTTGAAGGACCGGGCGCCGGGTGACGATACTGACGCCCGGCCGACGGCTGCACGGGGGAGGGCACATGAGCCAGGTGGTCACCGGGACCATGGTGCGGGTCGAGAACGTCCACAAGTCCTACGCTCAGGGAGCGGCCGCAGTGCATGCCCTGCGCGGTGTCTCCTTCGAGGTGTCGCGCGGCGAACTCGTCGCCCTCAAGGGGCGCTCGGGGTCGGGCAAGACGACGCTCCTCAACATCGTCGGCGGGCTCGACGTACCGGACGAGGGGCGGGTGAGCGTCGACGGCCTCGACCTGTCGCAGCTCGGCGAGGACGGACTTCTGGCCCTGCGGCGCGACCGCGTCGGCTTCGTGTTCCAGTCCTTCGGGCTGATCCCCATCCTCACGGCCGCCGAGAACGTCGGCGTGCCGATGCGGCTGCGCCGGGCCGAGGCGCGCGAGCGCGAGGAACGTGTCGAACTGCTGCTCGCCCTCGTCGGTCTCACCGATCACGCGGCCCAGCGGCCCGGCGAGCTGTCCGGCGGCCAGCAGCAGCGGGTCGCCATTGCCCGCGCCCTCGCCAACAGCCCCTCGCTCCTCGTCGCCGACGAGCCGACCGGCCAACTGGACGCCGAGACCGGGCACGCGGTCATGGAGCTGCTGCGGGCCGTCGTCGACAGCGAACAGGTCACCGCCCTGGTGGCCACCCACGACGCGACCCTGCTGGACCTCGCCGACCGGGTGCTGGAGCTGCGCGACGGGGAGATCGCCGAGCACTGAGCGGTACGGCGTCAGAGTTCCGTCAAAGACGGCTCCGATGCCGCTGACGGGACCTTTTGTCGCGATTGCTGGCCGTAAGGTCGACGCTGCGTGGGCAGCAGTGACCGGAAGACAATGGGGCCATGGGACGCGGCAAGCTTCGGATCTACCTCGGTGCGGCACCGGGCGTCGGCAAGACGTACGCGATGCTCTCCGAGGCGCACCGGCGGGTGGAGCGGGGCACCGACTGCGTGGTGGCCTTCGTGGAGCACCACGGGCGCCCGCGCACCGAAGTGATGCTGCACGGCCTGGAGCAGGTGGCCCGCAAGGAGCTGGCGTACCGGGACACGGCCTTCACCGAGATGGACGTCGACGCCGTCCTCGCCCGCAGCCCCCAGGTGGCCCTCGTGGACGAGCTCGCCCACACCAATGTCCCCGGCTCCCGCAACGCCAAGCGCTGGCAGGACGTGGAGGAACTGCTCGCGGCCGGCATCGACGTCGTCTCGACCGTCAACATCCAGCACCTGGAGTCGCTCGGCGACGTCGTCGAGTCGATCACCGGCGTACGGCAGCGGGAGACCGTGCCGGACGAGGTGGTGCGCCGGGCGGACCAGATAGAGCTCGTCGACATGTCGCCCCAGGCGCTGCGCCGCCGTATGGCGCACGGCAACATCTACCAGCCCGACAAGGTCGACGCGGCCCTGTCGAACTACTTCCGGCCCGGCAACCTGACCGCCCTGCGGGAACTGGCCCTGCTCTGGGTGGCGGACCGGGTCGACGAGTACCTGAAGCAGTACCGCAGCGACCACCGGGTGTCGAAGATATGGGGCTCGCGGGAGCGGATCGTGGTCGGTCTGACCGGCGGACCCGAGGGCCGCACCCTCATCCGGCGGGCCGCGCGCCTCGCCGAGAAGGGCGCGGGCGGCGAGGTGCTCGCCGTCTACATAGCCAGCAGCGACGGGCTGACGGCCGCCTCACCGAAGGAACTGGCGGTGCAGCGCACCCTCGTGGAGGACCTCGGCGGCACCTTCCACCACGTGGTCGGCGACGACGTACCGGCGGCGCTGCTCGCCTTCGCGCGCGGGGTCAACGCCACGCAGATAGTGCTCGGTGTCTCACGGCGCAAGAGCTGGCAGTACGTCTTCGGGCCCGGCGTCGGCGCGACGGTCGCCCGCGACTCGGGGCCCGACCTCGACGTCCACCTGATCACGCACGACGAGGCGGGCAAGGGCCGCGGGCTGCCGGTGGCCCGGGGGGCGCGGCTGGGCCGGTCGCGGATCATCGCGGGCTGGCTGGTCGGTGCGTTCGGCCCCGCGCTCCTCGCGGTTCTCCTGAACACCGTCCAGCTCGGACTCGCCAACGACATGCTGCTGTTCCTGGCGGTGACGGTCGCCGCGGCGCTGCTCGGCGGCCTGTTGCCCGCGCTGGCCTCGGCCGCGCTGGGCTCGCTGCTGCTGAACTACTTCTACACACCGCCCCTGCACCGCTGGACCATCGCCGACCCGAAGAACATCGTCGCCATCGTGATCTTCGTGGGCGTCGGCGTGTCGGTGGCCTCCGTGGTCGACCTGGCCGCCCGGCGCACCCACCAGGCGGCCCGGCTGCGCGCCGAGTCGGAGATCCTGTCGTTCCTCGCGGGCAACGTGCTGCGCGGCGAGACCGGTCTGGAGGAACTCCTCGAACGGGTCCGAGAGACCTTCGGCATGGAGTCGGCGGCCCTGCTGGAGCGGGCCGGCGACCACGATCCGTGGACCTGCGCGGGCCGTGCGGGCCTCGGGCCCGCGGTGCAGCGGCCGGAAGAGGCGGACGTCGACGTGCCGGCCGGTGACCACATGGCGCTGGCGCTGACCGGGCGGGTGCTGCCCGCCGAGGACCGCCGGGTGCTGGCCGCGTTCGCCGCCCAGGCGGCCGTCGTACTGGACCGCCGGCGCCTCCAGGAGGAGGCCGAACAGGCCCGGACCCTGGCCGAGGGCAACCGGATCCGCACGGCGCTGCTGGCCGCCGTGAGCCATGACCTGCGTACCCCGCTGGCCGGGATCAAGGCGGCCGTGTCGTCCTTGCGCTCGGACGACGTGGCGTGGTCCGAGGAGGACGAGGCGGAGCTGCTGGAGGGCATCGAGGAGGGCGCCGACCGGCTCGACCACCTGGTGGGCAACCTCCTCGACATGTCCCGTCTGCAGACCGGCACGGTCACCCCGCTGATCCGCGAGGTCGACCTCGACGAGGTCGTACCCATGGCGCTGGTCGGAGTGCCCGAGGACAGCGTCGAGCTGGACGTGCCGGAGACCCTGCCCATGGTCGACGTGGACCCGGGCCTGCTGGAGCGGTCGGTGGCCAACCTGGTGGAGAACGCCGTCAAGTACAGCCCGCCGGGCCGCCCGGTACTGGTCGCCGCCAGCGCCATCGCCGACCGCGTCGAGGTACGCGTGGTCGACCGCGGACCCGGCGTCCCCGACGACGCCAAGGAGCGCATCTTCGAGCCCTTCCAGCGCCACGGCGACGCCCCGCGCGGGGCCGGCGTGGGCCTCGGCCTCGCCGTGGCGCGCGGTTTCGCGGAGGCCATGGGCGGCACCCTGAACGCCGAGGACACACCCGGCGGCGGCCTCAGCATGGTCCTCACCCTGCGTGCGGCAGGATCGCGCGCGCCCGAGCTCGTCCACCCGGCGGAACCCGAAAGGCAGGCCACATGACCCGTGTGCTGGTCATCGATGACGAGCCGCAGATCGTGCGCGCCCTCGTGATCAACCTCAAGGCGCGCAAGTACGAGGTCGACGCGGCTCACGACGGCGCCACCGCCCTGGAGCTCGCCGCCGCCCGCCACCCCGACGTGGTCGTCCTGGACCTGGGCCTGCCCGACATGGACGGCGTCGAGGTGATCCGCGGGCTGCGCGGCTGGACCCGCGTGCCGATCCTGGTGCTGTCCGCCCGGCACACCTCCGACGAGAAGGTCGAGGCCCTCGACGCCGGCGCCGACGACTACGTCACCAAGCCCTTCGGCATGGACGAACTGCTCGCCCGGCTGCGGGCCGCCGTCCGCCGCGCCGAGCCGGTCGGCGCCGGCGAGGACGACGTGACCACCGTGGAGACCGAGGAGTTCACCGTCGACCTGGCCGCGAAGAAGGTCAACCGGGGAGGCAAGGACGTACGGCTCACGCCCACCGAGTGGCATCTGCTGGAGGTGCTGGTGCGCAACACGGGCCGGCTGGTGAGCCAGAAGCAGCTCCTGCAGGAAGTGTGGGGTCCGTCATACGGCACCGAGACGAACTACCTGAGGGTGTACATGGCCCAGCTGCGCAGGAAGCTGGAGGCGGACCCGTCGCACCCTGAGCACTTCATCACGGAGCCCGGGATGGGGTACCGGTTCGAGAGGTGAGCTGCGCGGCGGGCCGGGGGTCCGGGGGGTGGCCCCTGGGAGCTGTGGCATCACGGAGCCGGGGATGGGGTGCCGGTTTGAGAGGTGAGCTGTGCGGCGGGCCGGGGGTCCGGGGGGTGGCCCCTGGGAGCTGTGGCATCACGGAGCCGGGGATGGGGTGCCGGTTTGAGAGGGGAGCTGTGCGGCGGGCCGGGGGTCCGGGGGGTTGTCTCCCGCCGGTTCGAGAGGTGAGGGCGTCGGTTCGGTCCCCGGGGTCGGGGGTACGTAGCTGTCAGTGCACCCCGGTACGCTTCAGATATGAGTCCTGTTCCTCAATCCGAAAAGCCGGTGGGCCGGTTCCGGCGCATGCTCGACCGGCTCTCCTCTTCGCAGGAGGACCTGGAGTCCGAGGAGCTGCGGGAGGACACCGAGACCGCCGGATGCACCCGGATCGGTGACTGTCACGACCGACAGATCGTGACGGTTACTGGTACCTTGCGCACGGTCACCCTGCGGCCGCGTGCGGGCGTCCCGGCCCTGGAGGCCGAGCTGTTCGACGGCTCCGCCGCCCTGGACGTGGTGTGGCTCGGCCGGCGCTCCATCGTGGGCATAGAACCGGGGCGCAGGCTGATCGCATCGGGCCGCGTCTCGCTCAGCCGGGGCCGCCGGGTGCTGTTCAATCCGAAATACGAACTGAGACCCCTCGGACGGGAGTAGCCGGTGACGTCGCTCGACAAGCCGACCGAAGACACTCAAGCCGACGAAGCCCGGGCGGTGACCGAGGCCGCCCTGTTCGAGGCGTTCGGCGGAGTGCGGGGCATGGTCGAGACGGTGCTGCCCGGCCTCCTCTTCGTCACCATCTTCACGATCAACAAGGACCTGCACTGGTCGGCGATCGCCGCCCTCGCGGTGTCCCTGCTGCTCGTGGTGGTCCGCCTGGTGATGCGGGACACCGTCAAGCACGCGTTCAGCGGTGTCTTCGGTGTCGCCTTCGGTGTCGTCTTCGCGATGATGACGGGCAACGCCAAGGACTTCTACCTCCCCGGCATGCTCTACACGCTGGGCCTGGCACTGGCGTACATCGTCACGACCCTGTGCGGGGTGCCACTGCTCGGGCTGATCCTCGGACCGGTGTTCAAGGAGAACCTCTCCTGGCGGACGCGCAATCCTGGGCGCAAGAAGGCGTATGCCAAGGCCAGTTGGGCCTGGGGGCTGATCCTGCTCGCCAAGTGCGCGATTCTCTTCCCGCTGTACTGGTGGGCGAACACGGCGCAGTTGGGCTGGGTGCTGGTCGCGCTGAAGATTCCGCCGTTCCTGCTGGCCGTGTGGCTCACCTGGGTGTTCCTGGCGAAGGCGCCGGCTCCGATCGACGTGTTCGCGGAGATGGAGGCGGAGGAGAAGGCCGAGAAGGAGCGGGCCGCTACCGCGGAGGCCGAGCCGAGCGGTGCCCGGCACCGGCGGGAGGCGTAGCCCCTGGGGGCTGCGCCCCCAGACCCCCGCTCGTCGGCCTGGACTGCCTCGTCCTCAAACGCCGGACGGGCTGAGACAACAAAACGAAGGGCGCCCCTGGGTTCAGGGGCGCCCTTCGTCGTACCGGACGGGCGATCAGCTCGCCGTGTCCTCGCGCCGGACCGACAGCAGGTCCTCCAGCTGCTCCTCCCGGGCCTGGGCGGCGACGAAGAGGAGTTCGTCGCCCGGCTCCAGGGAGTCGTCGCGGGACGGGGTGAGGACTCGGGTGCCGCGGATGATCGTGACCAGGGACGTGTCCTCGGGCCATTCGACGTCGCCGACCTGGGTGCCGGCCAGGGCCGACTCCTCCGGCAGCGTCAGCTCCACCAGGTTCGCGTCGCCGTGGCTGAAGCGCAGCAGGCGTACCAGGTCGCCGACCGAGACCGCTTCCTCGACCAGGGCCGACATCAGACGGGGGGTCGACACCGCCACGTCGACGCCCCAGGACTCGTTGAAGAGCCACTCGTTCTTGGGGTTGTTGACGCGGGCCACGACACGCGGGACGCCGTACTCCGTCTTGGCGAGGAGCGAGACGACCAGGTTCACCTTGTCGTCGCCCGTCGCGGCGATCACCACGTTGCAGCGCTGGAGCGCCGCCTCGTCCAGCGAAGTGATCTCGCAGGCGTCGGCCAGCAGCCACTCCGCCTGCGGGACGCGCTCGACCGAGATGGCGGTCGGCGCCTTGTCGACGAGCAGGACCTCGTGGCCGTTCTCCAGCAGCTCGCCCGCGATCGAGCGGCCGACCGCGCCGGCACCGGCAATGGCGACCCTCATCAGTGACCGCCCTCCTCTTCGGGACCCTTGGCGAAGGACGCCTCGACCTTGTCGACCTCGTCGGTGCGCATCATCACATGCACCAGGTCGCCCTCCTGCAGCACCGTCTGCGAGCTGGGCAGGATCGCCTCACCGAGCCGGGTCAGGAACGCCACGCGGACGCCCGTCTCCTCCTGCAACTTGCTGATCTTGTGGCCGACCCAGGCGGCGGAGGCATGCACCTCGGCGAGCTGGACACCGCCCGTGGGGTCCCGCCACAGCGGCTCGGCGCCCGAGGGCAGCAGCCGACGCAGCATCTGGTCGGCCGTCCAGCGGACCGTCGCGACGGTGGGGATGCCGAGGCGCTGGTAGACCTCGGCACGACGCGGGTCGTAGATACGGGCTGCGACGTTCTCCACGCCGAACATCTCGCGGGCCACCCGCGCGGAGATGATGTTCGAGTTGTCCCCGCTGGACACGGCAGCGAAGGCACCGGCCTCCTCGATGCCGGCCTCGCGCAGGGTGTCCTGGTCGAAGCCGATCCCGGTGACCCTACGGCCGCCGAATCCGGGCCCGAGGCGGCGGAAGGCCGTGGGGTCCTGGTCGATCACTGCGACCGTGTGCCCCTGTTGCTCCAGGGTCTGGGCAAGCGCGGAACCCACTCTTCCGCAGCCCATGATGACGATGTGCACGACCGTCCTTCCGGTGTCAAGAGTTACTGCTCAGCCACATCAGGGTCTCAGACAGACGCCCAAGCTACACACGCGCGGTAGGACGACGGCACCCCCGTGCACGGTTGCCGCACCGCGTGTGACCTCAGCGACGGCTGATGCTGCGGACACTGGCAAGAGTCAGGATTCCGAGGCCGACGAGGGCCGCCGCGGCGCCGATCAGCTCTGCGGTGGCATGCATGGAACCTCCAAGGGGCGGCAACTGGGGCGGTGATTGTCATATAGGCATGAGGGCGTGGCGAGCTGCGGAATCCGTCGCCGGAGCCCCCTGTGTTTTCACTCGGAGGGCAGATGGGTGGGGGAGGGTGGTTGGGTGCCCGTTCGAACGCCTACGATTACCTGTTGTGTCCAAACTGACCGACGTGCCCAAACGGATTCTGATCGGGCGCGCACTGCGCAGTGACCGGCTGGGCGAAACGCTCCTGCCGAAGCGCATCGCCCTCCCCGTCTTCGCCTCCGACCCGCTGTCCTCCGTGGCCTACGCCCCGGGAGAGGTGCTGCTGGTCCTGTCCATCGCGGGTGTGTCGGCGTACCACTTCAGCCCCTGGATCGCCCTCGCGGTCGTCGTGCTGATGTTCACCGTGGTCGCTTCCTACCGGCAGAACGTGCATGCCTACCCGAGCGGCGGCGGCGACTACGAGGTCGCGACCACCAACCTGGGCGCCAAGGCGGGCCTGACCGTGGCCAGCGCCCTGCTCGTCGACTACGTCCTCACCGTCGCCGTGTCGATCGCGTCCGGCATCGAGAACCTCGGCTCCGCGATCCCGTTCGTGGTCGAGCACAAGGTGCTGTGCGCCGTCTCCGTGATCGTGCTGCTGACGCTGATGAACCTGCGCGGCGTGAAGGAGTCCGGCAAGCTCTTCGCGATCCCGACGTATGTGTTCGTCGGCGGCGTGTTCATCATGATCGCGTGGGGTGCGTTCCGGGGGCTGGTGCTCAACGACACCATGCGGGCGCCGACGGCGGGCTACACGATCAAGGCCGAGCACCAGGGGCTGGCCGGTTTCGCGCTGGTCTTCCTGATGCTGCGGGCCTTCTCCTCCGGCTGTGCCGCGCTCACCGGTGTCGAGGCGATCTCCAACGGCGTGCCGGCCTTCCGCAAGCCCAAGTCGAAGAACGCCGCGACCACGCTGGCCGCGATGGGTCTGCTCGCCGTCACCATGTTCTGCGGGATCATCGTCCTCGCCCTGACGACCAAGGTCCGCATGGCCGAGAACCCGGCCACCGACCTGCTCAAGCACGGCGTCGCGATCGGCTCCGGCTATGTGCAGAACCCGGTGATCACCCAGGTGGCCGAGGCCGTCTTCGGCAAGGGCAGCTTCCTGTTCGTGGTGCTCGCCGCGGCCACCGCCCTGGTCCTGTTCCTGGCCGCCAACACCGCCTACAACGGCTTCCCGGTGCTCGGCTCGATCCTCGCCCAGGACCGCTATCTGCCCCGCCAGCTGCACACCCGCGGCGACCGCCTGGCGTTCTCGAACGGCATCGTGCTCCTCGCCGGTGCGGCCACCCTGCTGACCGTGATCTACGGCGCCGACTCGACCCGGCTGATCCAGCTGTACATCGTCGGCGTGTTCGTGTCCTTCACGCTCAGTCAGACCGGCATGGTCCGGCACTGGAACCGTCATCTGGCCGTCGAGAAGGACCTCGCCACCCGCCGCCACATGGTGCGCTCCCGTGCGATCAACGCCTTCGGCGCCTTCTTCACCGGCCTGGTGCTGGTCGTCGTCCTGGTCACCAAGTTCACGCACGGCGCCTGGGTCGCCCTGCTCGGCATGGTGATCTTCTACGCGACGATGACCGCGATCCGTAAGCACTACGACGGTGTGGCCGCGGAGATCGCGGCGCCCGAGGGCCCGAGCGACGACAGCGTACGGCCCTCCCGCGTCCACTCGGTCGTCCTGATCTCGAAGATCCACCGCCCCACGCTGCGTGCCCTCGCCTACGCCAAGCTGATGCGTTCCGACAGCCTGGAGGCGCTCACCGTCAACGTCGACGCGGCGGAGACGAAGGCGCTGAAGGAGGAGTGGGAGCGGCGCGGCATCGACGTACCGCTGAAGGTGCTCGACTCGCCGTACCGCGAGATCACGCGGCCGATCATCGAGTACGTCAGGGGCCTGCGCAAGGAGTCGCCCCGCGACGCGGTGTCCGTGATCATCCCCGAGTATGTGGTCGGCCACTGGTACGAGCATCTTCTGCACAACCAGAGCGCGCTCCGGCTCAAGGGCCGGCTGCTGTTCACGCCGGGCATCATGGTGACGTCCGTGCCCTACCAGCTGCAGTCCTCGGAGGCGGCGAAGAGCAGGGCCCGCAAGCGGCAGGAGTGGAACGCGCCGGGTTCGGTGCGGCGCGGTCCGGCCCAGGAGGGCCGGCCGAAGGAGCCCTCAAGCTCCCAGGGCTGACACACGTCGGTCAACGGCCGGACGACACCCACGTAGACTGGTGGGCTGTTGTCCGGCTGTTTCCTTTCGCCAGTTCCCCTTCGATGTTGTGGAGTCACCCCGCCATGCAGGCAGAACCGAAGAAGTCGCTGGTCGGGGAGGAGTACGAGGTCGAGATCGGCCCCGTCGCCCACGGCGGGCACTGCATCGCCCGTACCGCCGACGGCCAGGTGCTGTTCGTCCGGCACACCCTGCCCGGTGAGCGGGTCGTGGCGCGGGTCACGGAGGGCGAGGAGGGCGCCCGTTTCCTGCGCGCGGACGCCGTCCAGGTCCTCTCGGCCTCCAAGGATCGCATCGAGGCGCCCTGCCCCTACGCCGGCCCCGGCCGCTGCGGCGGCTGCGACTGGCAGCACGCCAAGCCGGGGGCGCAGCGGCGGCTGAAGGGCGAGGTGCTCGCCGAGCAGCTGCAGCGGCTCGCGGGCCTGACGCCCGAGGAAGCCGGCTGGGACGGCACCGTGATGCCGGCCGAGGGCGACAAGCTGCCCGCGGGCGAGGTGCCTGCCTGGCGGACGCGGGTGCAGTACGCGGTGGACGCCGACGGGCATGCCGGTCTGCGCCGGCACCGCTCACACGAGGTCGAGGCGATCGACCACTGCATGATCGCGGCCGAGGGCGTCAGCGAGCTGGGCATCGAGAAGCGCGACTGGGCGGGCATGGCGTCGGTCGACGCCATCGCGGCGACGGGATCGCAGGACCGCCAGGTGATCCTCACGCCGAAGCCGGGCGCCCGGCTGCCGATCGTCGAGCTGGACAAGCCGGTGTCCGTGATGCGGGTGGAGGAGAAGGACGGCGGGGTGCACCGCGTCCACGGCCGCCCCTTCGTACGAGAGCGTGCGGACGGCCGTACGTACCGTGTCGGCAGCGGCGGCTTCTGGCAGGTCCACCCGAAGGCCGCCGACACCCTGGTGACCGCGGTCATGCAGGGCCTGCTGCCGCGCAAGGGCGAGATGGCGCTCGACCTGTACTGCGGCGTGGGCCTGTTCGCGGGAGCCCTCGCCGACCGGCTCGGCGACAAGGGCGCGGTCCTCGGCATCGAGTCCGGCAAGCGGGCCGTCGAGGACGCCCGGCACAACCTCGCCGACTTCGAGCGGGTGCGGATCGAACAGGGCAAGGTCGAAGCGGTACTCCCGCGCACCGGAATCACCGAGGTCGACCTCATCGTCCTGGACCCCCCACGCTCGGGCGCCGGCCGTCAGACGGTCGCCCACCTGTCCTCCCTGGGCGCCCGCCGCATCGCATACGTGGCCTGCGACCCGGCAGCGCTGGCACGGGACCTGGGGTACTTCCGGGACGGGGGGTACCGGGTGCGGATGTTGCGGGCGTTCGATCTGTTTCCGATGACCGCGCACGTGGAGTGCGTCGCGATCCTGGAACCCACTGGAAAGGGCTCTTGACCTGCGGTTTTCTGACTTCTTTCGTCGGCTCGACCTGTTTGGGAGGTGGGAACGGGTGAAGGCGGACGATGCCGCGTGACGTGGGCGTTCGTCTGAGGAGGAGGGGTGCGTGGGAGTGGCGCAGGGGAGTGGTGGCGTTGTTCGACGAAGTCGCGCAGGAGATTGCAGTGTGCGCGTTCCCAGGGCACGGGGTGGATGACGCGGGCGATGGTGAGGGCCATCGCAGCTCTCTCCAGGACCGTCACAGCGGTGGGGCCGAATGTCGAGGGGGTGGGCTGGCGTGACGAGGCGGGCAACATGACCACCCGGCCCCAGCTTTCGCCCTGGTACTCCACGGATGTCACGAGCCAGCCGCCGGGTCCGGACACGGATGTGCGGCCGGCGGGAGGTGTCGCTCGTGAGCGCTGGGACGAGGAGACCGCGACCCGCTTCGCCCTGAAGGAGCTGGACTACACGCTCCAGACGACCTCCTCGCCCGCCGACACGGCCGCGATCATCGTCGAGCCGGTGCTCGGCGAGGGCGGTTACGTGCCCGCGAACCGCGCCTTCATGCAGGGCCTGCGGGAGCGGGCAGACCGCCACGGCTTCCTGCTGATCCTCGACGAGGTACAGACGGGCGTCGGCCGCACCGGTCGCTTCTGGGGTCACGACCACTTCGGCGTCACGCCCGACATCCTCATCACCGCCAAGGGCCTGGCCAGCGGCTTCCCGCTGTCAGGAATCGCCGCCTCCGAGGAGCTGATGACCAAGGCGTGGCCGGGCTCGCAGGGCGGTACGTACGGCGCCAACGCCGTCGCCTGCGCCGCGGCCTGCGCCACCCTCGACGTCGTCCGCGACGAGAGGCTCGTCGAGAACGCCGAGGCGATGGGCAAGCGCCTTCGCCAGGGCCTGGAGGCGGTGGCCGACCGGACCGCAGGCATCGGCGACGTACGCGGCCTCGGGCTCATGCTCGCCACGGAGTTCGTCACCGAGGACGGCAGTCCGGACCCTGAGACTGCTGCCCGCGTGCAGCGTGCCGCCGTCGACCAGGGCCTGCTCCTGCTTCTGTGCGGTGCCTGGAACCAGGTCGTGCGGATGATCCCGGCCCTGGTGATCGACGAGACGGCGGTGGACCAGGGACTTGAGGCATGGGCGGCCGCGGTGGAGGCCGGCACATCGGGAGCGGCGCGGCGATGACGTGGTCGGGCCGGGGCGCCGTCCTTTCCGGCCGCACCCGGCCTGCGCGTACCGAGGGCTCCTGTGCGGTCGTCACCGCGGCGACGGTCCGCCTGGTGGCGACCGCACAGGCTTCCACACCGCTCCCTCGCGTCTTGAGTCAGGAGCTTGCGAAGTCGCGCAGGTGAGCAGCCAGGTTCTCCGGCGCTGCTGTACGACCAGCAGCGCCGGAGGCGCGGGCCTTCACCGCGTCCGCGTCGTCGCAGTCGAACTCGACATACCACCAGGCACGGGCCTCGGGGAAGCCAGTGACGGAGTCCGGGCCGCGGCGGGCCCGCATGGTGGCGACGAGCGCCTCAACCAGCTGTGACCCCGATGCGGTGACAGAAACGGTCACCGCATCGGGGGGCCGTGCTTCGTCGAGGCTGTCCTTCACGCAACCATGGTCGGGACCATCGAGTCGTCGGCTGCTTTGCTGAGGGGCAGAGGGTGCGCAATGGACATTCGGCAGCTGGAGTACTTCCTTGCGATCGTCGATCGTGGGGGGTTCAACCGTGCGGCCTCGGCTCTGTACGTGTCGCAGCCGTCGCTGTCGCAGGCCGTGCGGGCACTGGAGCGTGATCTCGGTTCCGAGTTGTTCCATCGCATCGGGCGTAGGGCAGTGCTGACGGAGGCCGGAAGGGCTCTGATCGAGCCTGCCCGGGAGGCCGTGCGGAGTCTGGAGACGGCGCGGGCAAGTGTCGCGGCGGTGCATGAGCTGCGGGAGGGGCGCCTGGACGTGGCATCCGTGCCGTCGCAGGCGGTGGAGCCGCTGACGAGTCTGGTGAGTGCCTTCAGCCACCGGTATCCCGGCGTCTCCGTGGCCATCAAAGCGGCGTTCACCTCGCGGGATGTGATCGACATGGTGCGCACGGGTGCCGTGGAACTGGGGCTCTTGGCGTCCGCCGGGCCGTTCTCCGACAAGGAGGTCGTCTGCCATGCACTGGGGCGGCAGCGCTTTGTGCTGATGGTGCCGGCCGACGGCCCGTTCGCTGATCGGACGGCGGTGGGGTGCCAGGAGCTTGCCGGACAGCGGCTGATCGTCGGGCAGCCGGGTACCGGGATGCGCGCCTACGTCGACGCGCTGCGGGAACAGGGCATCGAGTTCACCGTCGCCGCCGAGACCGAGCACCGGGTGTCGCTCATGCCCCTGGTACTGGCCGGTGTGGGGCTCGCGGTGGTCATGGATTCCTGGCGGGACCTCGCCCGGCAGTTGGGCGCCCGCGTCCTGGACATCGAGCCGGAGACCACCTTGGACATCGCTCTCGTCAGCCGCCGCGGCAGCCTGTCGCCGGCGGCTGCCGCGTTCGTCACGGCCGCCATCTCGGCTTCCGGCAGCTGATAGGCGCCCCTTATAAGGGATATCCGCTTTGCGTCTTGGACGCCCCGAGGACCGCCTTGCTGCAATCGACGGCATGACGACCAACCACCGCATTGCCCTGATCCCCGGCGACGGCATCGGCGCCGAGGTACTCCCCCCAGCACAGCAGGTGCTCGATGTTCTCGGTCGCCGCCACGGCTTCAGCCTGTCCTACACCTCGTACGACTGGTCGTGCGAGCGGTACCTGCGGGAGGGCGCGATGATGCCCGCCGACGGGATCGACCAACTGCGCGACAAGGACGCGATCCTGCTGGGCGCCGTCGGCTACCCGGGGGTGCCGGACCATGTCTCGCTGTGGGGGTTGCTGATCCCGATCCGGCGCAGCTTCCGCCAGTACGTCAACCTCCGGCCCGTCCGCGTCTTCGAAGGCATCGACAGTCCGGTGCGCGGCGCACAGCCGGGCGAGGTCGATCTCGTCATCGTGCGGGAGAACGCCGAGGGTGAGTACAGCGAGATCGGCGGACGGCTGAACCAGGGCACGCCCGAGGAACTGGCCGTCCAGGAATCGGTGTTCACCCGGGCCGGGGTCACCCGTATCGCCGACTACGCGTTCTCGCTCGCCGCCCGCCGCCGGGGGAAGCTCACCTCCGCCACCAAGTCCAACGGCATCATTCACACCATGCCGTTCTGGGACGAGCTGATCGCCGAGCGGGCCGCCGACCACCCCGGCGTCACCTGGGACCAGGAGCACATCGACGCGCTGGCGGCCAAGTTCGTCCTCGACCCCGCCCGCTTCGACGTCGTCGTCGCCTCCAACCTCTTCGGCGACATTCTCAGCGACCTCGCGGCCGCGGTCGCCGGATCCATCGGTATCGCTCCGGCGGCCAACCTCAACCCCGAGGGTGACTTCCCCTCGATGTTCGAGCCGGTACACGGCTCAGCGCCCGACATCGCAGGCCAGGCCATCGCCAACCCGTTGGGCGCGATCTGGTCCGCGGCCATGATGCTCGACCACCTCGGCCACCCAGCCGCGGCCAGGGACATCACGGACGCGATCGCGTCGGTCCTGGCCAAGACCGATACCCGCACACGTGACCTGGGCGGAACCGCGACCACCGCCGAGTTCACCGACAAGCTGATCGAGCTGCTCTGAGTCGTCTCCCTCTCGGTGGGCGGCATGGACGGCGCCGCCCACCGCTCACCCCACCCTGGCGACCCCTCGCCGACGGCGTAGTACGCCCCGTCGTCAGATCCCATCCGCTCCGGTGAGACCAGCCGCCGGGCGGCAACTCGCCATTGGCGCAGGGTCGCTCACCTACCGGCACTGCGCATCTCGCCACTCATCGGCTGGCTCTCCCGTGGGGATCCACCACGAGGGGTCCAGTACGTCCTCGTAGTCCGCTCTGCGACGGAAAGCTGGCCGTCATCCGTCCGCTTCGGCCCTGGGTGATCAGGGTGTCGATCGCCTACCAGATCTCCTCGAAGGGGGTGCGGCGGTCGACCTGGTGGAACTGGTAGACGTCGATGTGGTCGGTCTGGAGCCGCCTGAGCGACGCGTCGACCGCACACCGGATGTTGACCGCCGAGAGCTTGTCGTGGTCGGGCCACGACTCGACCGTCGGCGGCCATGTTGCCGTACACCTTGGTGGCGAGGGCGACCTTGTCGCGTCGGTCGTCGCCCTTGGCGAACCAGTTGCCGATGATCTCCTCGGTACGGCCCTTCTTCTCGCCCCAGCCGTACACGTTGGCCGTGTCGAAGAAGTCGATGCCGGTGTCCCCCGCCGCGTCCATGATCGCGTGGCTGTCGGCCTCGTTCGTTGCGGTCCGAAGTTCATGGTGCCGAGGGCCAGCGGCTGACCTCGAGTCCCGTGCGTCCGAGCTGCGTGTACTTCATGACCACCTGGCCCACGGCTTCGAGTGCCCCCCAGGCAAGAGCGTCGAGGAGGGTCAAGGAACGTCGAGAGGCGGCAAAGACGGTTGACATGAACCGCCCTGCAGTGATTACCTGCCGAAGCAGAGTTTGAATCTTCAAGCTCTTTGGTTTTGGCACGCATGAGATGACTGGAGCGCACCATGCCCCCCATTGCCCCCACCACCCCTGCCCGCCGGGCCGCCGCCTTCCTCGCCGCCGCCGCGGTCCTGGGCGCGACCGCCGTACCCGCCGTGGCGGCCCCGCACGGCCCGGCCGCCGGGCACGCGGCGCACGGCCATGGCGGCTACGGCGATGCCGCCCGCCTCGGCTACCAGAAGACCGTCGCCATCACCGTCACCAAGAGGGTGTTCGAGCGCGGTGACACCGCGGTCGTCGACCGCTACGTCCGGCCGGACTACATCCAGCACAACCCGACCGCGGCCGACGGTTCAGCGGGCCTCAAGGCCCTGGCCACCTCGATCCACCAGCAGTTCCCCGACGCCCAGTACGACGTGAAGCGGGTCATCTCCCAGGGCGACCTCGTGCTGCTCCACTCCAACGTGGTGCTGGTCCCGGGCACTAAGGGTGCGTCCGTCATCGACATCTTCCGCTTCCAGGGCGGGAAGATCGCCGAGCACTGGGACGTCATCCAGAACGTGCCGGACACCACGGCCAGCGGCAACGACATGTTCTCCACGCTGAGTTCACCGCGGGTCTCGCAGCCCCTGGACCACCGGCTCACCCAGGCCAACCAGGCGCTGGTCACCAAGGCCTTCGACGAGCTCATGGTCCACAAGGACCTGAGCGCCCTCGACCGCTACTGGGACCCCGGCTACCTCCAGCACAACCCGCAGATGCTGAACGGCGTGCCCGCCGCGAAGGCCGGCCTCGGCGGTTACTTCGCCTCGGCACCGCAACTGACGGTCACCCCGAAGCGGATCATCGCCGAGGGCGACCTGGTGGCCGTCCACAGCCACTACGTCAACTATCCGGGAGACCGGGGCGCGGCGATCCTGGACCTGTTCCGGGTGCGGAACGGCAAGATCGTCGAGCACTGGGACATCATCCAGAACGTCCCGGAGACCTCGGCCAACGGCAACGGCATGTTCTAGAGGCCGGGGCCCCGCCCGTCACCCCCGCCCCGGTCCGCCGATGTGCGCGGTGGCGAACACCGCCCGGGCGCGGTTGCCGGGTGCGGTGGGGTCTAGGTGTATTGATCACGAGTGTCAACAACGCTCGTGATCAATACACCTAGGGCGGTGCAAGCGCAGGGCCTCGCCGTCCGCGGAGGTCAGGACGGTGCTCCGCTCGTCGTAGGTGACCTCGACAGGCCATGGCGGGAAGGGAGAGCGGCGCCCGCGCAGGAACGGGTGGCCTCGTGGTCGGGGGGGCGGTGAGGCTCTGGGCCTGGACGCGGCCCTCGATCAGCGCGAGGAAGTCGGTGTACAGCACCGGGTCGTGACGGCCGTCGTAGGCCCAGCGGGGCCCAGGACGCCGGGAGGCAGCTACCGCAGCGCGCTCGCCAAGCTCGGTCGCCGGCTGGACTTGTTCGCTAGGCCTTCGGCCGCGGTGTTTCCGAGACGCCCGTCGCTGACGACATGCTCGCGCCCGACAACGGTCCGAGCGGTACACAGCCGCCCTCGACCGCTCCACCCCACCGTCCACGACCTGCCACCTGCCGCATACCGGGCACTCCGCTTGCTCGCCACGCTGCATCGCGATGACTCGCTCAAGGTTCTGCTGACGCCTGCGCAGCGATCGTCTGCGGCAGCGGACCACCGCACTCCTGGCAATACCGCCGAGCCGTCTTGTCAGCCCCCACAACCCAGATGATCCAGGCGTACGGCCGGCCTGCACCTGCCAGGGATCAAAACACCTACTGAACCGACGACCGCCATGGGGAGCCAGAGGCAGGCTCTGGCGGCGTCCGAAGCCCGCGACGGCGATCCGGATCAGGAACAGGAACTTACGCGTTCGCGTCGCGGAGCGTGCGCAGGATGCGCTTGAGGTGGCGGCGGTCCTCGGCTGAGAGTGGTCCGGCGAGGTGGTTGCGCAGGTGGGAGACGTGGGCGGCCAGTGCGTGGTCGAGCGCCTGACCGCCCTTGTCGGTCAGTACGGCGAGTGCGGCTCGCCGGTCGTCAGGATCGGGGTCGCGGCGGATGAGTCCTTCCTTTTCCATGCGGTCGGCGAGCCGGGTGAAGCCGCCCGAGCTGAAGGACACGGCCTCTGCCAGGTCCGTCATGCGGAGCTGGTGGCCGGGGGTGCGGCCCAGTCGCAGCAGCACTTCGAACCAGGTGGGCGGTATATCGAGATCGCGGTTCACCAGAGGCTTGATACGGCTGTGGGCCTCCACGAAGAGACCGAAGAGTGTCACGTCGTCGTCGTTCAGCAGTTGCTCGTTCACTCCTCAAGGATGACAGAAGGATCTGAGTGGCAGAAGCTGCCGTTGCAAACTCTGCTGCAGCAGATATATTGTCTGCGTCGGCAGATATTTCGACCGTGTTCCCATCTCGGCCCGGTTCACGTCGTACACCTCGCCGCGAGGCGATTTCCCCGACCACTCACCCTTCACCCGAGGAAGCACGCATGAGCACTCTCTCCTTCAAAGTCCTCGACCTCGACTTCCCGGCCGGCAGCAAGAACAAGACCGCCACCCTCGTCACCGGTGAGAACGAAGCACTGCTGGTGGACGCCGCCTTCACCCGCGCCGACGGCCACCGCCTGGCCGCCGAGATCCTCGACTCCGGCAAGACCCTGACCACCGTCTTCATCTCCCACGGCGACCCCGACTTCTACTTCGGCGCCGAGGTGATCGCCGACGCCTTCCCCGAGGCGAAGTTCGTCGCCACCCCGATCGTCATCGAACACATCAAGCACTCCTACGAGGGCAAGCTCAAGGCCTGGGCCGTGCTCGGCCCGAACCTGCCCACCCGCCTGGTCGACCTGGAGCCGCTGACCGGCGACCTCACCCTGGAGGGCCACACCTTCCAGCTCAAGGGCGGCCCGGCCGGCCTGCCCGACCGCCACTACCTCTGGCAGGCCGAGCACCGCGCCCTGCTCGGCGGGGTCCTGCTCTTCCAGCAGGAGCACGTCTGGGTCGCCGACACCCCCACCCCCGGCGACCGCGCCGCCTGGATCGACCTGCTCGACGACATGGCCGTCCTCGACCCCGAACTGGTCGTCCCCGGCCACCGCCTCCCCGGCACCGCCGCCGACGCCTCCGCCATCACCGCCACCCGCGACTACCTGATCGCCTTCGAGGAGGAGCTCGGCAAGGCCGCCGACGGAGCCGCCCTGAACGACGCCCTCGTCAAGCGCTTCCCGGACAACGGCATGCTGATCGCCGCCCAGATCGGCTCGAAGGTCGCCAAGGGCGAGATGAAGTGGGGCTGACATGAGCGAGTTCGCCACCTCCACCGCCCCGGCCGACGTCGTACGCCGCCAGTACCTGGCCTCCGCGACCGGCGACCTGGACGCCCTGCGCGCCACCCTCGCTCCCGACGTGGAGTGGACGGAGATGGCCGGCTTCCCGCTGGCCGGGACCTATCGCACGCCCGAGGGCGTCACCTCGAACGTCATGGAGCAGCTCGGCAAGGAGTGGGACGGCTGGGCCGCCCACGACGACACCTACGTCGTCAACGGCGAGAACGTCGTCGTCCTCGCCCGTTACACCGCGACCAACAAGGCCACCGGCAAGCCGATCGACGTCCGGGTCGCGCACCACTTCACCGTACGGGGCGGACTCATCGTCCGCTTCGAACAGTTCGTCGACACGGCGCTCGTCCGCGAGGCCATGAACGACTGAGTCGTACCGCACCCACCGCGAGGCAGGAGACAGACATGTCCGCTGCGGACAACAAGGCACTCGTGACCGCGTTCTACGAGCAGGCATTCAACGACTACCAGCCCGAGGCGGCCGCCACCGCACACCTCGGCGAGAGCTACACCCAGCACAACCCCGAGGCGCAGGACGGCCCGCAGGCCTTCGTCGGCTATGTCCACTGGCTGCGCGGGCAGTTCCCCGACCTGCGACTGGACATCAAGCGTGTGATCGCCGAAGGGGACCTCGTGGTCACCCACAGCAACCTGCACCTCAAGCCCGGCGACCGTGGCATGGCCGTCGCCGACTTCTGGCGCGTCGCCGACGGAAAGATCGTCGAGCACTGGGACGTCATCCAGGAGGTGCCCGAGAAGAGCGCCAACGACAACACCATGTTCTGACCCCACGCAACAGCACGGCACCCGTGCCGTACCCGGGCGCCGTGCTGCTCCACTGCCGTGGTCCAGCCGCACCACACAGACAACCGAACAGAACAGACAGAGAGGCTCCCCCCACCATGACCAGCCTTCCCAGCCGACGCCGCCTGCTTACCACCGGAGCGGGCGCCGCTCTCGGTCTCGGTGTCGCCGCTGCCTCCGTCACCCCCGCTCAGGCCGCCACCGGCCAGGCCTCCGCGGGCCGCGTGGTGACGGGCGGCGCCGAGGAGAAGCGGACCCTTGACGAGCTCTACCAGGCAGCCCTCGCGGAGGGCGGCAAGCTCGTGCTCTACGCCGGTGGTGACATCTCCAGCCAGGCGGACGGAATACGCAACGGCTTCAAGAGCCGGTTCCCGGACATCGACCTGACGGTGGTCGTCGACTACAGCAAGTACCACGACGTCCGCGTCGACAACCAGTTCGCGACCGACACCCTGATACCCGACGTCGTACAGCTCCAGACCGTGCAGGACTTCGTGCGCTGGAAGGAGCAGGGCCGCCTGCTCGCCTACAAGCCGGCCGGTTTCTCCAAGCTCTACGCTCCCTTCAAGGACCCGCACGGCGCGTGGGTCGCCGTCCAGGTCAGTGCCTTCAGCTACATGTACGGTCCCGCCGCGGTCGGCTCCGACATCCCCAGCGGTCCGCTCGACTTGGCCGACGCCCGCTGGAAGGGGAAGATCGCCTCCTCCTACCCGCACGACGACGACGCGGTCCTCTACCTCTACACCCTCTACGTGGAGAAGTACGGCTGGGACTGGCTGGCCCGGCTGGCCGCCCAGGACATTCAGTTCGCCCGCGGCAGCTACACCCCGAGCGCGGCCGTCACCAGCGGCCAGAAGGCCATCGGCATCGGCGGCTCCGGTGCACCGCTGTCCACCGGGCCGGTCAAGTGGGTGCTGCCCGAGCAGGCGCCGTTCATGTCCTGGGGACAGCGGGCCGCGATCCTCAAGCAGGCCAAGAACCCCACCGCCGCCAAGCTGTACCTGAACTGGCGGCTCTCCGTCGAGCAGCAGAAGGCCGCCACCAACGGCTGGTCGGTCCGCACCGATGTCACCCCGCCGAGCGGGCTGAGGCCTGTCTGGGAGTACCCCAACGGCAATCTCGACGGCTTCCCCAAGTTCATGGCCGACCGCGCGGCGATCGAGCGCTGGAAGCAGACCTTCGCCCTGTACTTCGGTGAGGTGAAGGGAGACCCGTCACCGGGCTGGCTCGGACTGCACCCCGGAGCCTGACCGCCGACCGGTGCCGCCCGGCCCCGCACTCACCGCGCGATGGGCCGGCGGCCCGGCAATTCCTGGCCGCCCCACAGAGCCCTGGAGTCCTAGCTCAGACACCAGCCGCAAAGTAGGTCACGGGTAGCCGGACGAGTCCCGTTTCCCCGTCCTGGGCGTCGTCGTTGGTCTGATCGAGTGATCGAGGCCTAAGGGGCGGGCGCGCGGCAAGAGTGGTCGTCAGAGGAGCTGGACGCTGGTAGACGGCGACCGAGACCTGGTGGCGAATAAGAGCCGGTCGCACTGCGACGCGCGTGACGGCCGACGTGCCCCGTCACGCGCCGGGAACAGCTGCTTCTCCCGCGTCCAGAACCAGCACAGCGACGTGCAGGGAGGTGCGCTGCAGACCTGATTCCAGGTCGCAGCCGAGGAGCCGTTCGATGGTGTGCAGGCGCTGGTAGTACGCCTGCCGGGACATGCCGGCGCGTTTGGCCGCGACCGACTTGTTCCCGGCCGCCGCCAGATAGGCGCGCAGTGCCGGGAGCAGATCGCCGCCGTTGCGGCCGTCGTGCTCGATGAGGCGGGTCAGTTGCCGCTCGGCGTACCGCTGGAGACGGGTGTCCTCGCGCAGGATGCCCAGCAACTCCGGCAGGCGGACGTCGGCGGGGACGTAGAACCACCGCTCCGGGGAGGCCGGTGTGATGGCCTCGGCCGTCTGCTCCGCCTCCTGCCACGACCGGGCGATTCCGCCGAGGTCGGTCACACCGGGGCCGATGGCGACGACGGCCCGCGGTCCGAGTTCTTCCCGGGTCAGTCGGCCGATCCGTTCGGCGACCGGCTGCCAGGCGCTCGCCTGTGCCAGCGCCATGAGGACACCGATGCGGCCCGGGGCCGTCTCGCCGACCAGGGCGCGGACACCGGTGTGCGTCAGCGCCTTCGCGATCCGTTCGTCGAGGTGCTCACCTTCGGTGCCGGTGTACGGGTGGCGGATGACCACGGCGAAGAGGCGGTGTCCGAGGGTGGGCAGTCCCAGTGCCTCGGCGCGGGCGCGGGCGTCCGCGGGGGAGCGGAAACGCCGTTCGTACAGGTCCCGCAGGACCGAGCGGTGGGCCCGGCGCTCCCACCAGGCCTGCCCCGCCAGACGCGCCATGGTCAGCGCGATCGCCGCACGCTCCAGCACCAGGACGTGTTCCGGGTCGGGCTCGGCGCTCAGCCGGTCCTCCAGCAGGACCAGCCGCCCCCACGGGCCGTGGTGGTCCTGCACCGGCGCGATCAGCCACCCCTCCGGGCCGCTCGGCGTGAGCCTCTCCGGCGTCGGGGCGGCCCGCGAACGCCGCGACCAGGCCGACACCACCGGCTCGTACGGCCGGCCGAGCAGCTCGCACATCAGGACCCGGTGGGTGAGGTCCTCCAGCACCACGGGGGCTCCGGTGAGTTCCGCGGTGGTGTGCACCAGTTCCTCGGGGTCCGCGCCCCGCAGTGTCAGGGCGGTGAAGATGTCCTGGATGTCCCGGCCGCGGCGCAGCAGGGCCCCCTGGGCGTCGAGGATGAGCGCGTGCACCGTCTGCGTGACGTCGATGAACCGCACGCCACGGGCCAGCTCGACCAGCGGCACATCACGGGCGCGGCACGCCGCCACCAGCTCCTGGGGCACCTTCTGGTACCGGTAACCGAGCTCCACGATCAGGCCGGCCGCGCCGACGTCCGCGAGCTGGTCGACGTAGCCGCGCAGCTGGGAGGCGTCCTCGGGATGCGGCACGCCGGTCGTCAGGATCAGCTCGCCGCCCTCCAGGAAGTCGGCGGGGTTGAGCAGCTCGGTGACATGCACCCAGCGCACCGGGCTGTCCAGCCGTGACTCGCCGGCCAGCACGCGCGGCATCCCTTCGGCGAGCACGGGCAGGCGCAGTACCTCCCTGAGCGTCGGGAAGTGCCCGGCTGCGTGACGTCTGGGTGGCATAGGTGGTGCTTTCATCCGAGGGGAATCGGGCTCACCTTCGCATCGGCCACTCATCGTGACAAGAGGCGGCCCGTCATTCGGGCAGTCCGGTCGTCCGCCGTGACAGACCGTCTCAAGAAGGCCCCGAGGCGGAACACAGTGTGGGTTGCCCTGCGGGTTCTCCCGGGCGGAGAGTGAACGCCATCCCCAGCAGGAGGCGAACCGGAAAGGTCCGCACGGTGTCCGCACCGTGCTGGGGCCCCACTGCCACCCACCACACCATCGAGAGGAGCGACCTCATGCGCATCCCGAAGCGCGTCGCCGTGATCGGTGCCGGCAGCATGGGCAGCCAGGCCATGTGGCGACTGGCCGCCCGCGGAGCCGAGGTCATCGGCTACGACCGGTACGCACCGGGTCACGACCGCGGCGCGGCCGGGGGCGAGAGCCGCATCTACCGGGCCGCCCACCTCGGCGAGCCCGCGTACATCCCGCTGCTGCGGCTCGCGGACCGGATGTGGGAGCAGCTCCAGACGGAGACGGGCCGGTCGCTGCGACGCCGCAGCGGCAGCCTGGTGATGGGAGAGGCGTCCTCAGCGTCCATGAGCCTCCTCCTTTCCACCAGTGCGGCCCAGGGGCTGGATCACGAGGTACTGGACCGGGCGGAACTCGCCCGCCGCTACCCGCAGCACCGGCTCCCGGACGGACACACCGCCGTCCTCGACCGGTTGGGCGCCGTCATCAGACCGGAGGCGTCGATCCAGGCCGCCGCCGGACGTGCCGAGCAGCTGGGAGCCCGGCTGCACCGCTACACCACGGTGCGCGAGGTCGTCCCCGCAGCGGGCGGCGGGGTGCGGATCGTCACCGACCAGGGCACGGACCATGTGGACGCCGCCGTGGTGACCGTGGGCCCCTGGATCAACACCCTGCTCCCGGACCTCCCCCAGGCCGTCGACGTCCGCCGGGTGATCTGCTCCTGGCACCTGCCCACCCGCCACGACTGGTTCGCGGGCGGTGCCCCTTCCTTCGTGCGCGCCGCACCCCACGACTGCTTCGGAATCCCGTCGCCCGACGGCATCTCCGTCAAGCTCGGACTCTCCTTCAAATACCATGCGCCGGTGCCCGAGCCCGAACGGCTCGACCGTACCGTCCGCCCCGAAGAACTCGGCATCTTCCACGAGCTCATCGGCGAACTCATGCCCGACCTGAACCCCGACCCCATCAGGATGTCGGCCTACATGGAGGGCTATACGGAGTCCGGAAACCCGCTCGTCGGTCATCTCCCCGGCGAGGACGACATCATCGTCATGGCCGGGTTCTCCGGCAGCGGTTTCAAGTTCTCGCCCGCGATGGGCGAGATCGCCGCCGACCTGGCGCTCGACGGCGCCACCCAGCACCCTGTCGACTTCCTTGCTCCGGCAGGAGTCGGCGCCGCCTGATCCCCGGCGGTTGCCGACGTCATCACCCCCCTTCGACATTTCTGTCGTGAGCATGCCCAAAAAGGGCCGCGGCCGGCCCCGACCAGTTCCCCGACGCAAGAAAGTGGAGTACTTCCATGCCCATTCCCTCGTTCCAGTTCCGCCCGAAGTACGTCTCGTTCGACTGCTACGGGACGTTGATCGAGTGGCCGATGACCCCCATCACGCGTGAACTCGTCGGTGACCAGATCCCTGCCGAGCAGTGGGACCAGTTCGTCAAGGAGTTCCGCGGCTACCGCTACGACGCGGTCCTCGACAAGTACTACCCCTACGAGCAGACGCTGCAGGCCGCCTTCGAGGGGGTCTGCCGCAAGTGGGGCGTCAAGGCGGCCCCGGACGCGGGCAAGCGGCTGGCCGACGGCGTGCGCAGCTGGGGGCCGCACGCGGACGTGCCGGAGCCGCTGAAGAAGATGGGTGAGCACTACAAGCTGGTGATCCTGTCCAACGCCGACGACTCCTTCCTCGCGGAAAGCGTGCCGCGGCTGGGCGCCGACTTCCACGCCGTCTTCACCGCCGAGCAGGCCGGCTACTACAAGCCCCGCTACGCCGCGTTCGAGTACATGCTCGACCAGCTCGACGCGTCCCCCGAGGACTTCGTGCACGTCTCCTCGCACACCCGCTACGACCTGATGCCGATGCACGACATGGGATTCCGCAACCTCGTCCTGCTGGACCGCGGCTGCGATCCGGTCACCCACGGCTACGACTACGTGACCGTCAAGTCCCTGGACGAGCTCAACCAGATGCTCGGCATCTGACGCGCGCGGCGCACCCGCTCACCCACCCCCCCGTCCGATCCGCACGTCGTCCCCGCAACACGGATTCCCCGTATTCCCGTATCCCCAGGAGGCACCGCCATGGAAACCAACCGGACAGGCCGCAGAAACGTATTCCGCACCGCAGGCGCCGTGGCCGCCGCGATGCAGGTCAACAGACACCTGAGCATCCCGATCGCCACCACCGCCCTGGCCCTCGCGCTCGCCGCGTGCGGGGCGACCGGCACGGCACAGAACGCGGCGGCGAAGGGCACGACGCAGGGCGGGGGAGCCGGCGCGTCCGCCGAGCACACCGACGACATCTCGGTGGGCGTGAAGCCGGACCAGAACGCGGTGAAGCTGCTGCCCGCGGCGGTGAAGGCCAAGGGCACGCTCTCGGTGGCCATGGACCTGGCCTATCCGCCCACCACGTTCATGGCATCGGACAACAAGACCCCGATCGGGTTCAACCCGGACATGTCCCGGCTGATCGCCGCCAAGCTCGGCCTGAAACTCCAGATCAACAACGTCAAGTTCGACACCATCATCACCGGACTGCAAGCCAACCGGTACGACTTCACCGCCTCCACCATGGGTGCCACCAGCGACCGGCTGAAGGTGCTCGACATGGTCGACTACGTCAACTCCGGGACCGGCGTGTCCGTCCCTTACGGCAACCCGCAGAAGCTGGGCACCCACACGCTGTGCGGGCACCGCGTCGCCGTCCCCTCCGGCAGCACCGCGGAGCTGCAGTGGCTGCCCCAGCTGTCCAAGCAGGACTGTACGAGCAAGGGCAAGCCGGCCATCAAGTCGGTGTCCCTGCCCAGCGTGAACGACGCTCTCACCCAGCTGGTCTCCAAGCGGATCGACGCGGTGATGTACGACTTCATCTCGCTCGAGTGGGCGGCCGCGCAGCAGCCCAAGACGTTCGACGTCCTCAAGCCCCTGGTGGCCACCAAGCCCGCGACCGTCGCGCTGAAGAAGGACTCGCCGCTGACCCCCGCGGTGAAGGCTGCCATCCAGTCGATCATCGACGACCCCAAGTACACCCAGGCGCTGGACCGCTGGGGTCTCAAGGACCTCGGGATCAAGACCGCGGCCATGGCTGTCCCGCAGGACTGACATGTCCACGGATCTGATCGGTACGAAGACCGGGAGCCGACCGATGTCACCATTGCTGGCCGAAGAAAAGAAGCGGATCACGCCGAAACGACCGCGCGACTACGTCGCCTGGGCCGTCGCGATCGCGATCGTCGCCGGTCTGGTGTGGACCGCGGTGACGAACGAGAACTACCGCTGGCCGGTGGTGTTCAGCTACTTCACCACCGAGACCATCCTCAACGGCCTGCTGATCACGCTCCTCCTGACCGCGGCGAGCATGGCCCTGGGCACGCTGCTCGGGCTGGTGCTGGCGGTGATGCGCATGTCGCACCAGCGGCCCGTCTCCGGGCTCGCCCAGCTCTACATCACCTTCTTCCGCGGCACCCCGGTGCTCGTGCAGCTGGTCTTCTGGTTCAACATCGCGGCCCTGTACCCGCACCTCTCGATCGGCATCCCGTTCACCGACATCTCCACGCCGGTGAACGTGAACGCGATCATGACGCCGATGACCGCGGCCATCGTGGGGCTGACGCTCAACCAGGCCGCCTACATGTCCGAGATCATCCGCGGCGGGTTCGCCTCGGTCAGTCGCGGACAGCACGAGGCGGCGGAGTCCTTGGGCATGTCGGGGTTCACCAAGCTCCGGCACGTGATCATCCCGCAGACCATGCCGGCGGTCATCCCGGCCACGGGCAACCAGGTGATCGGCATGCTCAAGGAGACCTCGCTGGTGAGCGTGCTCGGCGTCGCCGACCTGCTGAACAGCGCACAGTCGATCTACGCCCGCAACTACCAGACGATCCCGCTGCTGATCGTCGCCAGCCTCTGGTACCTGATCATGACGCTGGTGCTGAGCGTGCCGCAGTCCATGATCGAGCGCCGTTTCTCCCGCTCGACCCGGGCGCGGCTGACCCCGGCCGCCACCGCGGCCGAGCCCGGGGCCGGTCAACTCGTTCCCACTACGAGGGAGTCGCTGCTGTGAACCCGGACGGAACGATCGTCGCACGCAAGCTGTGCAAGAGCTTCGGACGTCACCAAGTCCTGCGTGACATCGACCTGACCGTCAAGGCCGGGGAGATCTCCTGCATCATCGGACCGAGCGGCTCGGGCAAATCGACACTGCTGCGGTGCATCAACGGCCTGGAGACCGTCGACCGCGGAGTCCTCAAGGTCAACGGAGAGGACTTCGGCTACGTCGAGAAGGACGACGTCTACCACGCCGTCCGCCCCAAGCGGCTGGCCGAACAGCGCGCCCGTATCGGCATGGTCTTCCAGCAGTTCAACCTGTTCCCCAACATGACCGCCGAAAGCAACGTCATGTCCGGACCAGTACTGGTGCAGAAGAAAGACCGCGCCACCTGCCGGGAACAGGCACAGCAACTGCTGGCCAAGGTCGGCCTCAAGGGCTGTGGCCACAAGTACCCCGCCCAGCTCTCCGGCGGTCAGCAGCAGCGCGTGGCCATCGCCCGCGCACTCGCCATGGAACCCACCATCATGCTGTTCGACGAACCCACCAGTGCGCTGGACCCCGAGCGCGTGGGCGAAGTACTCGCCGTCATGCGCGACCTCGCCGGAAACGGCATGACCATGCTGCTCGTCACCCACGAGATGGCCTTCGCCCGCGAAGTCGCCGACGAAGTCCTGTTCATGGACGAAGGCATCGCAGTCGAGCGCGGCGACGCACGCGAAGTGCTGGCCAACCCCCGCGAGAAGCGAACCCAGGCCTTCCTCGAAAGGGTCCTGTAGAAGCGGCTGGGACCGACGTGACGTCCGCACCCTGTTGGTCCCGGTCCTCAACGCCCTCCAGTCAGACGTCGATCCGACCGTCGCTGACATCGCCGTCGGCAGGGCCCCCTGGTGCTGCCCGGCCGCCCCCACTTCGAAACTCCCCGCTAAGGATCCGACATGAAGACGATTCCCTACTGGATAGATACCGCCGGGGCGTTTCCCGACCGGTCCGGCAAGCCGCTGTCCGAGGACACCGACCTGGTGGTCGTCGGCGCCGGCCTGACGGGTCTGTCCACCGCCCTGCACTCCGCCCGCAAGGGCGCCCGCGTCACCCTCGTGGAGAAGGGCCAGATCGGCTCCGGTGCCTCCGCCCGCAACGGCGGCATGGCCAACCTGGGCTTCACCATCGGCGTGGGCCAGGCCATCCGCCGGTACGGACTCGAACGGGCCCGCGAGATCTACAACTCCTACGGCGAGGCCGTGGACACCGTCGAGCGACTCGTGAACGAGGAGTCCATCGACTGCCAGTTCCGCCGCGTCGGACGCCTGGGCGTCGCCTCCCGACCCGCCCACTTCGAGAGCAAGAAGGCCCAGCAGCGCGACCTGGCCAAGCACTTCGGACACGAGACGACTCTGATCGGCAAGTCCGAGCTGCGTTCCGAGATCGGCTCCGACGCCTACCACGGCGGCCTGCTCGACCCGTTCAGCGCCGCCCTGCACGTCGGCCGCTTCGTGCGCGGTATGGCCGAGGCGTGCGAGCGCACCGGCGTCGAGATCCACGAGCGCAACGCGGCCATCGGCGTGCGGCGTACCGCAGCGGGACGGTACGAGGTCAGCACCGAGCGCGGTGTGATCCGTGCAGGTCAGGTCATGATGGCCACCGACGCCTACACCGACAGGAACTTCCCGTGGCTGCGCCGCCAGCAGGTCTGCGTGGGCAGCTTCATCATCGTCACCGAGCCGCTGGGCGAGGAGCTCGCCCGGGACATCATCCCCAAGGCCCGCCTCATCGTCGACTCCAACAAGGTCTGCCACTACTTCCGGCTCACCCCGGACAACCGGCTGCTGTTCGGCGGCCGCGCCCGCTTCGCACCGTCCGACCCGGCCTCGGACAAGAAGAGCGGGGCGGTCCTGTTCCGTGAGATGTGCGGGATCTTCCCCCAGCTCTCCCGCACAAAGATCGAGTACGTGTGGGGCGGCTCCGTCGGCTTCGCCATGGACCGCATCGTGCACGCCGGGCAGACCGAGGACGGCGTCTACTACTCCCTGGGGTACGCCGGCCACGGCGTGCAGATGGCCACCCACATGGGGCAGGTCATGGCCGAGGTGATGGACGGCCACCCCGAGGTCAGCCCCGTCCGCGACCTCGCCCCGCCCCGCATCCCCCTCTACAACGGCACCGCCTGGTTCCTGCCCTTCGCGGGTGCCTACTACAAGACGCTGGACCGCGTCCGCTGACCGGTCGGCAGCCTCTCTACCCCTACAAGGAGATACCCACGATGACTGTCGTCCGTGATGTTCCCCAGCAGCTGTTCATCGGCGGCGATTGGCAGGACGCGGAGTCCGGCCGGACCCTGTCCGTCGACAACCCGGCCACCGGCGAGGAACTGTGCCGGGTCGCCGACGCCTCACCCGGCGACGGTCGGCGTGCCGTCGAGGCGGCGGTCGCCGCGCAGGCCGCCTGGGCGGCCACCCCGCCGCGCGTGCGCAGCGAGATCCTGCGCCGCGCCTACGACATCATCATCGAGCGCACCGAGGACCTCGCGCTGCTGATGACCCTGGAGATGGGCAAGCCCCTGGCCGAGGCGCGTGCCGAGGTCGCCTACGGCGCGGAGTTCTTCCGCTGGTTCTCCGAGGAAGCCGTGCGTATCGACGGCGGCATGATGACCGCCCCCGACGGCAGGAACCGTCTCCTGGTCACCCGTCAGCCCGTCGGCCCCTGTCTGCTCATCACGCCCTGGAACTTCCCCCTGGCCATGGGCACCCGCAAGATTGGCCCCGCCGTCGCCGCCGGCTGCACCATCGTCCTCAAACCCGCCCCCCAGACGCCCCTGACCAGCCTCGCCCTGGCGGAGATCCTCACCGAAGCGGGGCTGCCGGCCGGGGTGCTGAACGTCGTCACCACCTCCGACGCCGCCGGCGTAGTCGAACCCCTGCTGCGCGGCGGGCAGATCCGCAAGCTGTCCTTCACCGGCTCCACCCAGGTCGGCCGTATCCTGCTGGCCCAGTGCGCCGACACCGTCATCCGCACCTCCATGGAACTGGGCGGCAACGCCCCGCTCCTCGTCTTCGACGACGCCGACCTCGACGTGGCCGTCGAGGGCGCCATGGTCGCCAAGATGCGCAACATGGGCGAGTCCTGCTGCGCGGCCAACCGCATCTTCGTCCACGCCTCCGTAGCCGAGGAGTTCGCCTCCCGCCTGGCCGATCGCATGGCCGCCCTCACCGTCGGTCCCGGTACCGAACCCGGCACCGATGTCGGCCCCCTCATCGACGCCGCCGGCCGCAGCAAGGCCCACGACCTGGTGCGGGACGCCGTCAAGCGCGGCGCCACCGTCCTGACCGGCGGTGAACTCCCCGAAGGGCCCGGCTGCTTCTACCCGCCGACCGTCCTCATCGGTATCGCCCCCGACGCCGCGATCATCGACACCGAGATCTTCGGCCCGGTCGCCGCGATCCGTACCTTCGAGACCGAGGACGAGGCCGTCGCCGCCGCCAACGACACCGAATTCGGCCTGGCCGCCTACCTGTTCACGCAGAACCTCGACCGTGCCCTGCGGGTCGCCGAACGCCTCGAAAGCGGCATGATCGGCATCAACACCGGACTGGTCTCCAACCCCGCCGCGCCCTTCGGCGGCGTCAAGCAGTCCGGCCTGGGCCGCGAAGGCGGACGCGTCGGCATCGACGAGTTCCTGGAGTACAAGTACCTGGCCGTCCCCGTCGGAGCCTGACATGCGCGAGCGACTCGTCGTCCTCTACCGCGGCAACCGGCCCCCCGCCACCGCGCGCCTCGAAAGCCTCGCCGACACCGTCTACGCCACCGAGGAGGAGCTGCCCTACCTCCTGCCCGGCGCCGATGTCCTCCTGGCCTGGGTGAACATCACCCCGGCCATCCGGGAGGCGTGGCCCGACGATCCGCACAAGGCGCCCCGCTGGGTGCACGCGTCCTCCGCGGGCGTGGACTCCTTCCTGTTCCCCGCCCTGGTGGACGATCCGCAGGTTGTCCTGACCAACGCCCGCGGGGTCTACGAACAGCCGACCGCCGAGTACGTCCTGGGCCTGATCCTCGCCCTCGCCAAGGACTTCCCCGGCACCTGGGAGCACCAGCGGCGCCGCGAGTGGCGCCCGCGGCCCAGCGACAGCATCACCGGACGCACCGTGCTGGTCTGGGGGACGGGGCCGATCGGCCGGGCCATCGCCCGGCTGCTGCGCGCCGTCGGGATGCGGGTGAGCGGTGCGGGCCGCACATCCCGCACGGACGATCCCGACTTCGGCACTGTTCATGGTGCGACGACCCTGCGCTCGGCCCTGACAGAAGCGGACTACGTCGTCCTGGCCGCCCCCCTCACCCAGAACACCCGGGGCATGGTCGACGCCTCCGCGCTCGCCGCCATGAAGCCGGGGGCGCGGCTGATCAACGTAGGCCGGGGCGGACTCGTCGACGAGGAGGCGCTGGTCGACCACCTCGCCGCCGGACGGCTCGCCGGTGCAGCCCTGGACGTGTTCGCCCAGGAACCGCTGCCGGCCGAATCTCCCCTGTGGAACCTGCCCGGCGTGATGATCTCCCCGCACACGGCGGGCGAGACCACCAGCGAGCGGGAGGCGCTCGTCGAGGTGTTCCTCGACAACTTCGCCCGCCACATCGAGGGCCGACCGCTGCGCAACGTGGTGGACAAGCGGCGCGGATACGTGGTCGACGACACGCGCCCAGCCTGAAAGCGAGCAGCACGCGCCCCGGCCGGTGACTCCTACCGGCCGGGGCGCGTGCTACTCGCTTTCTCTCTCCGACCTGCGGCACCTGGCTGGACCCGGACGCCGAGCAGCATGGATGGGACCGGGCGGTAGCCGCCCGGTCCCATCACCCCGTACCGCTTCGCTGAGCCGGACTTATGAAACGGTCAGGTAGATCTTGCGCACGGTTTCGATGGTCTTCCAGACACCGACGTAGCCCGGCTTCATGACAAAGCTGTCGCCTGCCTTGTAGATCACCGGCTCGCCACCTTCCGGCGTGAGTTCGATGACGCCGGAAAGGATGTGGCAGAACTCGAAGAGCTCGCCCTTGATCGAGTGCGTCTCGCCGGGCGTGGCTTCCCAGACGCCCGTTTTGATCGTTTCCCCGCGGGCGGCGTCCTGGGCCCAGGTCTTGTAAGCAGGGTTGCCGGAAATCAGGCGTTCCGGCAGCGGGCCGGACTCCTGGGGCGCGAAGGAGGGGTTGGGATCGATGGTCTTCAGGAGCGACATGTTCTTCCTCCAGTGGAATTTGACAACGATGAAAATCGGGAGCGGACATAGTGGGCGGCACCGGGCCGAGTTCGACCAGACTCATCGCGCGTCTCGGAGCAGGGCCTGACGGCTGCCGCCACGGGTGTGCCGGACGATCGGCATCGAAGGCGACCTGATGGGCGGCCTCGGCAAGCACCGGATCGACCGTGCCGGGCATCATGCTGGAACCGGCCTGCACCGGCGGTGTGGAGCGTGCGACTGCTTCGGCCCGTCGAGTATTTCTGACGCCCCGCACGGAGCCCATGCGTGATCTGTCCGTCGCGGTCACGATGTTCGGACGTTGTGTCAGGCGGGAGGCCAGAGGGGCATTCATGACCAGGAGCGGATCGGTCGCCACGGGCGCATCCAGCGGCACGGACGGGTCTGCGAGCATCAGCCCGTCCCTCGGTGCACCACGCAGACGAACCGCGTCTTCAGCAGTGCGGCGGCGACCTGTCCGCCCAGGAAGCCCAAGGCACCCGTGATGAGGTGCTCATGTGTTTTCCCCTCGCTGGCTCCGGTAGTCGTGGAGCCAGCGGAGACCTTCGCTCGTCCCGGCACGGGGGCGGTACTCGCAGCCGATCCACCCGTCGAAGCCCAGCTCGTCGACCGCGTCGAGCAGGTGACGGACGTTGAGCTCACCTCGATCGGGCTCACCCCGGTCGGGCACGCCCGCGATCTGCAGATGACCGACCCGGCCGGTCGGCAGGTCACGGCGCAGGGTCGCGGTGAGGTCGCCCTCGACGATCTGGCAGTGGTAGAGGTCGAGCTGCACTTTGAGATGCGAGGCTCCCACCTCCTGCACCACGGCGTGGGCCTCGGCCTGGGTACTCAGGAAATAGCCGGGCATGTCGCGGCCGTTGATCGGCTCGATCAGGATGTCGACGCCTGCCGCGGCGGCCCGCTCCGCGGCCCAGGCCAGGTTGGTCAGGTAGGTGTCACGGTGCTTGGCCCGCTCGGCCGGTGGCGCGTCCGGCCGGACCAGCCCGGCCATGAGGTGCACCCGCGGGCAGCCCAACGCCGCCGCGTACTCCAGCGCCCGGTCGACCCCGGAACGCACCTCCGCCTCGCGTCCGGGCAGTGCCGCCATCCCGCGCTCTCCGGACTCCCACGCTCCTGCAGGGGCGTTGAAGAGCACCTGCTCCAGGCCGTGGTCGTCGAGCCGGCGGCGCAGCTCGGTGGCGTCGTACGCATAGGGGAAGAGGTACTCCACGGCCTCGAAGCCGTCAGCCGAGGCCGCGGCGAAACGGTCGAGGAAATCGTGCTCGGTGTACATCATGGACAGGTTCGCTGCGAACCTCGGCATGCTGGCTCCTGTGTTCCGGCCGGGGACGGCCAAGGGCAGTGGTTGACGGACTGCTTGTGAGGCCTGTTGCAGGGGACAGGGCGTACTCCTGGTCCGAGCCGGCCGTGCTCACCTGCGTAGACGGAAGATCTGGGCGGTGATCCCGGAGCAGGCCGACCAGGCGGCCATCCGCAAGGAAAGGGGTCTTGCGGATGGCCGCCCGGTCCGCCACGGTGCCACGCACTGAAAAGATCGCAGCACCGTGGGCCGCGTCATCAAAAGCCGGACCGCAGTGTGATGCGGTGCCATTATCTGGCTTCGCAGCCTCCCTGCCCTTCCACGGTCTCGAAGGCCCTGCCTGTGGCACGGACGGGTTCAGCCGCCTGCTCGTTCAGCACACGCACCGCGTCCTCCGCTCCACTGCGTGGGCTGGAGAGCACGGGCTTGCCGACGGCTTCGGCGATCGCGGGAGCCAGCCGTGCCATGGACGCCTGGGCCAGCACGATCACGTCGACCTCGGTGGCCAGCGCCCGTGCCCCGTCCAGCACCATCGCGTCGTGGCGGTCGCGGTCACCGGACATCAGCACCGAGAAGGCACCCTCGCAGAGCCGTTCTTGGACGGTGATGTCGCGACCGGCCGCCCGGGCCTTCTCCTCGACGAGGGCACGGGTCGGCGGCAGCGTCGTGGGGACCGTGGCCAGGACGCCGATGGCGTCAGCGGTCTCGACCGCTGACGCGGTCATCGCGTCATCGATCTTGACGATCGGGGCGGAGACCAGGCGTCGGGCCACGTCGATGGCCGGACCGACCGAGGAGCAGGCGGAGAAGATGACATCGGCCCCCGCGGCCTCCGCGGCCTGGGCCAGGTGCACCATGCGCTGCGTGCTGGCAGGTGAGATCCCACCGTCGCGCACCACGGCAGCGAGCACGTCGCTGTCGACGAAGTGCAGGACGTTGGCGTCCGGCGCGAGTTCCGCGAGGTATTCGTTGATGACCGAATCGGGGTTGACGAACAGCAGGCTGGTGTGCAGCACGGCGATCGAGGCAGTGGTGGACATGGTGTCTCCGACAGGGTGAGGTATCGGCCCGCGTGCCGGTGAGGGCACGAGAGCGCGTGACGAAGCGGTGAGAACCGCGCGCGACGCGCACGGCCGGGGCGTACGACGGTCTGGTGCCCGTCGCTGTAATGCGGTCCAGGTCAGCGGGGCTGAGCTCAGGTCATGCGTTTCCCCCTGCGGCGCGGGGGCTCAGGCGGTTGATGACATCGAGGGCGGCGTCCCGGACCGCGTCGCGGCCGGCCGCCCACAGGGAGACGACGTCGGAGCCGGGCAACGCGGACGGGAGGGTCAGGCGGGTGGCCTCCAGATAGGCGCGGCGCAGTTCGGCGTTGACGTTGACCTTGGCGACGCCTCGGGCGAGGGCGCCGTGCAGTTCCTCGACGGGCAGGCCGCTTGCGCCGTGCAGGACGAGCGGGACCGGTACGGCCTCGTGGATCGCGGCGAGCCGCTCCAGGTCCAGGCGGACCGGGTGCTTGGTGAAGCCGTGGACGTTGCCGACGGCGACGGCGAGCGCGTCCACGCCCGTCGCGGCCACGAATTCGGCCGCCTGCTGCGGGTCGGTCATCGCCGCGGTGTGCGCGACGGCGTCGGTGGAGACGTCCTCGTCGCCCGGCAGGGCACCGAGCTCGGCCTCCACCCAGGCGCTGTGGCTGCGGGCCCGGCGGACCGCCTCCTTCGTCAAGGCGATGTTCTCGGCGAACGGCAGGTGGGAGCCGTCGACCATGACGGAGGTGTAGCCCGCCTCCAGACAGGCCGTGATCTCGGCCAGGTCCCGGCTGTGGTCGAGGTGCACACCGAGAGGGGCCGTGGAGCGTGCGGCGGCGTCCAGCGCCAGCCGTATCAGGGCTTCGCGGCCGGCGTGCTTGAAGGGGCTTGAGCCCGCCTGGATGACGACCGGCCGTCCGGCGGCCTCAGCGGCGGCCGTGACGCCCTGGACCGTCTCCAGGTTGTAGGCGACGAACCCGGGCAGGGCGTGACCGGCGGCCGCGGCCTCCTTCAGGGCATCGGTTCCCTGCAGCAGCATCAGGCACTCCTGAGCAGGTCGAGGGCGTCGGCGAGGGCGTCGGCGCCCCCGACGTTCCCGGCGAAGACGATGTAGGGGATGCCGGCGGCGGGGCCGTCCGCAGGCTCCCAGAGCGAGACGATGCCCGGCAGCAGCGTGCCCCGGGCCCAGGCACGGCGGATCCGAAGGCCGTGGGTGGCGGTGTCGCTGGAGGTGATCCCGCCCTTGGCGAGGACGAAAGCGGGCCGCCGGGAGGCGTTGACCTGGCGCACGGCCTGAACGAGTGCGGCGGAGACCCGGCGGGAGATCGCCAGACTGTCGTCCGCGTCGGCACCCGTCACCAGCATGCGAGAGGTACGGATCACCGCGTCCGCCGAGTCCAGCGCGGCGGCAGCCGCGGTCGCGACTTCGGCGATGTGGGCGTCACGCCGCTCCTCGTCGAGCAGCAGGGCCACGTCCAGCTCGTACTCGGCGATCCCGCCTCGCTCCCGCAGCCGGTCCAACTGCCGTGTCGTCAGCGCGACATGAGAGCCCACGACGATGAGACCGTGCGGTGCGTCGCCGCGCAGTGGGCGCAGTTCGGCCGGGGTGAGCGGTGCCCGCGCAGCCTGTCCGGCGCGGGCCCTGACGAAGGACGGCCCGACACGGTACACCAGCCGCGTGCCGTTCTCCTCCGCCTGTGCGAGGGCCAGGGCCAGCACCCGCAGATCGTCGTCGCACACCGCGTCGACCACGGCCGTGCGTCCGCCGCGCAGCGAGGACAGCAGCCGCGCCGTGTGCGCCGGGCCGCCGCCGCGCAGGTCGTCGAGGGTGACGCGCAGAACCTCGTCCGCGGGCACGCGTCCGCCCGTCTTCTCCTCGACCCAATCGGGCAGCGAGGAGCTGCGGTAGCCGAAGGTGGCGTCGCGGGCGAACTCGCTCTCGCCGACCGGGAGCAGGCCGTCGGCGGTGCGCATCCAGTGGTGGGAGTTTACGGTCAGGCGGCCTGCCTCGATGTAGGCGGGGACCACTACCACGCCGTCCGGAGCACCTGCGCCCAGCTCCGTCAGCTCCTCTGCGAGGACATCGGTCTCCAGCGGGAAGTGACCGCGAAGCGTGGAGTCCCCGCGGCTGGCCAGGACGTAGCCGGTGCCCTCGGCCGCCGACGCCGCGTGCAGGGCGCGCACCACCTCGCGGTTGCGGGCGGCGGCGTCCTCGGGGGACAGGCTGCGGGTGTTGGTGAGGACGAAGAAGACGGCGCTGTTCTGGCGCAGCGCCCAGCGCAGGTCGTCCACCGTCCAGGACGTCAGGACGGGCACGTCGGCGACCGTCTGGGTGCCGGTCGGATCGTCGTCGAGGACGACGAGACGGGGGCCGCCGGATATGCGGGCGGTCACTTCCGCGGCGCTCACCTCGTGGACTGGAGGCAGCCCTTCCAGCACCGTTGCCTCGGGGACGGGCCGCGTCTGGGCATGAAGGGGTAGAGACATGGTGAATTCCTGGTCTGTTACGAGTGGTTGAGGGGGAACGTCCGTCGAGGTCGCGCCTGATCACGTCACACCAGGGCTTGACCGGGTCCCGCGACGGCCTTGGGACGGAGCAGCTGGGCGAGGGTCCCGGCGGGAAGGAGGCCCTTGTCCAGTACGAGTTCGGCGACTCCGCGTCCAGTGGCGAGGGCCTCCTTGGCGATGCCGGTGGCCGCCTCGTAGCCGATGTACGGGTTGAGGGCGGTGAACGGGCCGATGGAGTTCTCCACCGCCGCCCGCAGCGCCTCGGTGTTGGCCGTGATCCCTGCGACGCACCGCTCGGTCAGGGTCAGGCACGCGCGCTCCAGGTGCGTGATGCTCTTGGAGAGGGAGTGCAGGATGACCGGCTCGAAGGCGTTCAGCTGGAGCTGCCCGGCCTCGGCGGCCATGGTGATGGAGACGTCGTTGCCGATCACCTCGAAGGCGACCTGGTTGACGACCTCGGGGATCACCGGGTTGACCTTGCCGGGCATGATGCTGGAACCGGCCTGCACCGGCGGCAGGTTGATCTCGTTCAGACCCGCGCGCGGCCCGGACGACAAAAGACGCAGGTCGTTGCAGCTCTTGGAAAGCTTGACCGCGATCCGCTTGAGCACGCCGGACATCTGCACGAATGCCCCGCAGTCCTGCGTCGCCTCCACCAGGTTGACCGCGGTCACCAGCGAAAGCCCGGTGATCTGCGACAAGTGGCGCCGCACCGACTCGGCGTACCCGGCAGGAGAATTGAGGCCGGTGCCGATCGCCGTGGCGCCCAGGTTGATCTCGTGGACCAGCTCCACTGCCTCCGACAGCCGGCTGCGGTCCTCCTCCAGCATGACCGCGTACGCCGAGAACTCCTGCCCCAGCGTCATCGGCACTGCGTCCTGCAACTGGGTGCGGCCCATCTTCAGCACGTCACGGAACTCCACCGCCTTGGCCGCGAACGCGTCCTGAAGCACCGCCATCGCCTTCAGCAGCCCGCGCACCGCATATACCGTCGCGACCTTGACGGCGGTCGGATAGACGTCGTTGGTCGACTGCCCCAGGTTGACGTCCTCGTTGGGGTGCAGGAACGCGTACTGCCCCTTCGCGTGCCCCAGCAGCTCCGGGGCCCGGTTCGCGATGACCTCGTTGGCGTTCATGTTGGTGGAGGTACCGGCGCCGCCCTGGAACACGTCGACCACGAACTGCTCGTGCAGCTTCCCGTCCCGGATCTCACGGCACGCCTCCATGATGGCGGCGGCCTTCCTGGGCTCCAGCAGCCCCAGCTCCTCGTTGGCGAGGGCGGCGGCCTCCTTGACGGCGGCGAGGGCATCGATCAGGTGGGGGTAGGCGGAGATCGGGGTGCCGGTGATGGGGAAGTTCTCGGTGACACGCAGGGTGTGCACACCCCAGTAGGCGTCGGCGGGTACGTCCCGATCGCCCAGCAGGTCGTGCTCGCTGCGGTGAGCTACGGCGGTCATGGCAGGCCGGGCCTTCTCTCGGAGCATGTTCAGGCGGGCGTGTTCGTGGGGTGCAGCAAGGAGGCGAGCGAGCCGACCCGCCAGGGCGGTGGGGACTTCTCACGATCACGTGGCGGAAGTCTGCGCAGGCTCACCGCCGTGGGTATCGGCTCAGCACGACTTCTCCTTCGCTTTGCAGTAGGCGCGGCCGAACGGCAGGAACCGGGCGGGCGGCAGGATCTCGGTCCCGCGGGCCCGATGCCGTCACCGGAGATGAGGGTGATGCGGTGGTTCTGGGTTCGGCATAGGGCCGATTCCAGCAGCGGGCCGGGCAGCGCGTCCAAGACGCAATGCCGATGTTCCTTATAGGGTCGCCTTATAAGGGCGTTTCCCGAAGTGCATGACGTGAACCACACCCGATCGGTCGCTGACGTCCGGTTCGGCTGCCGCCGACAGCAGTGTGAAGGGGCGGATTTTTGCATTGTCGGACACGGTGAAGCGGGCGGACAGCGGGGCGGTCTCCAGCGCGTGCACCTTCCAACCGCGGGCTTCCAGGCCGGCGCGGAGCGTGGCGGCGATGTCGGCCATGGGGGCCGGGTTCTCGGTGGCGACGTCGAGGTCCTGGCTGGGGCGGTTCACGAGGCGGTGGGCTCGCACGGCGTATCCACCCGTGAGAACGAGTGGATACGGGGAACCTAGCGCGATCACATCCGCCAGGAGCCGCGTGTGCAGCTCCGGCAAGTCTGTCACGCGGCTGCCCGGGTGCGGGAGGCGAGCTGAGGGAAGGCGTCCTCCCATACGGCGCGCACGGTGCGGCCGACTCTGCGCGTCTGTCCGGGGCTGCGAGTGCGGTGCCGAGCGTTTTGCGCATGTTTCCAGACGACCGCCGTGTAGGCCGACAGCAGCCGTGCCTGGGCTAGTGGTCGCCGGTGACCTGCCGCTCCACCTGATGATCTGTCAGGGGGCGTTCCGGTCAGGTGACAGCGGGACCGAGCAGCTCCGCATGCACATCGCACGCCGTGACGAACCGTCAACATGCGCATGTCGCAGCCGGTTGAGGCGCTCGGTCAAGGTCGTGCGCTGATCACGTCTCTCGGCGCGTCATAGCGCCCATATCGTCATTCTTCATACTATCGTCTGGTAACTGTACGAAGTCGATCTCTCACGGATCGCACCCACCTCACTCCATCGGAGATGTCATGCGCAAGCTTCACAAGGCTGTCGTCCTGGCCGTCGCCCTCGGTGGTGTCGGACTCCTGAGTGCCGGCACCGCCACCGCCGACGGGGGCGACGGTCACGGCGGCAACGTCCTGCAGAGCGCCCACTGCAGGTCGCACGACCTGAATGTCGACGTCCTCGGTCAGGTCGGCGTCCTCAACGGCGCGCTGGGCAACGCGCTCAACGGCGAGGGCAACGCGGGTGGGCAGAACTCTCACATCGGCTCGTCCATGGGCTGCAACGACCGCGCCTTCTAGGTCGTCTCCTGGAACGGGGCTGCTCGCCAACGTCTCATGGACCAACCGGTGGAGCACGGGCTGTGGTTGACGGTCTGTGGGTTGGTCCGCTGATGGAGGCACACCAGTGTCTGGCCGGCCGTGCTGATCGGGCCGCAGGCGGATGCCGATACCGCCGGGCGTCGCTGAAGATCACACCCGTCTGACATGCAGACACCCGCAAACCAGTCAGGGGCCTGATCCGTGAAAGCGGATCAGGCCCCTGATGTGGTGTTTCTCTGTGCTCTGCCGGGGCGTTGGGTGTCGGGCCCTCAGTTCACGTGGAGGGTGAGTGCTGCGGTGTGCAGCTTGCCGCCGGTCTGGAACTGCAGGAAGAGCCGCCAGTTTCCGGACTGGGTGAACTCGGCGTGGAAGGTCAGGCTCGGTCCACCATGGTCACCGTTGACCTTGGTCTCCGGGTGGAGGTGGGCGAAGGAGAGGTCGCCCTGGTGGAAGGCGGTGAGGTGGGCGTAGGTGTCCAGGTAGGGCTGGAGGTCGGTGACCGGCTTGCCGTTCTTGGTGACGGTGGCGGTCAGCCGGCGGGCCGTGCCGGCCATCAGGTCGCCCTTCACCGCGATCGTGTAGCCGTCGACGGTGGTGGTGCCTGACGCCTTGGGCAGGGACGTGGTCATCGGCATGCCGGAGACCTTCACCGTACGGCTGAGGACGAAGTCCCTGCCCTTGCCTGAGCCGGTGGCCGGTGCGAAGGAGGTGTACAGCCGCCAGGTGCCCGGCCTCAGCGCGGCGAGCGGCGCGGTCCAGGTGCCGTTCTCGGCCATGGTGGGGTGCAGGTGCTGGAAGCCGGTGAGGTCGGTGCGGACGGCGTAGAAGTGCATCCGCTTGGTCTGGTCGACGGTGTAGTCGGTGACCGGCTTGCCGTTTGGGCCGGTGACGGTGAAGCGGTAGTCGGCCGGCCGGCCGGCGGGGAGGCCGGCGGTGGTGGACGTCATGCGGTAGCCGTCCCGGGCGGCGGCCAGGCCGTTGCCGGTGGCGGCGGTGTCCATGCCGGGCATCGACGCCCTGGCGTCGGCCGGTGCGGAGGAGGACGGCGTGTCGCCGTGGTCCATGCCGGGCATGGCGGAGCTGTGGCCGGTGCCCGAGCCGCAGGCGGCCAGCGCCAGCGTGAGGACCGAGGTGGTGGTGGCCGCCATGAGGAGGCGGCGGGGCGTCCGAGAGCGCTTGGACATGAGGTGTCTTTCCAGGTGGGCGCCGCGATGCGACGCAAGTGACGAACGTGGGAGCCGTGCCGGACCGCGGCGGTGAGCCGGTGTCCGGGGGGCGCATCACGTCCGTGCGATGCACGCCTGGAGGAGAAGTTCGCGCCCGCCCAGGGGTGGTCCCCTGCGCCGGGTGCCCAGGTACGCCCGCGGGGCCCGTGGCAAGAGGACGGCGGCCGGGAGGACCAGGGCGGCCACGGCGAGCGGCGGCAGCGGGATCGCCGAGCGGGGCGGGGTGGCCAGGCACAGCGCGCCCCGCATGGTCTCGTCCGCGCGCGTGGTCGCCTTGTCGCCCGCGGTCCTGGAGTGGTCGGCCGAGTGCGCTGCCATGGTGGCCGGCGACGGTTGCGTGACCGCCATGGCCCCGTGGCAGCCGCCGTCGGCCGCGGCCGGGCCGCCGTGCATCAGGAACAGCCCGAGCAGCACCGCAACCAGCACGGCCGGCCGCACCACTTTGCGGTGGCGGGTCCGGGGCCTGCTGGGGGCGGGCTGCGTGGCAGTCACGGGTTCACCTTACGCAGAAGCACGCACTGCGCCGTCATGCGGCTGGACGCGCACGGCGCAAGCGGTGATGCACGGGCGGAAGAGGCGACGTCCGGGCCGCCCCTTGCGGGACGGCCCGGACGTCAGTGGCCTGCTCGGTGACCGAGCCCGGTCACCGTACGGTCAGGCGATGTCGAAGCGGTCCGCGTTCGACACCTTGACCCACGCCGCGACGAAGTCGTTCACGAACTTCTCCTTCGCGTCGTCGGCCGCGTAGACCTCGGCGAGCGCACGCAGCTCGGAGTTCGAGCCGAAGACCAGGTCGGCACGGGTACCGGTCCACTTGACCTCGCCGGTCGCGTCGTCACGGCACTCGAAGACCGTCTGGTCCTCGGAGACCGGCGTCCACGTGTGGCCCAGGTCGAGCAGGTTGACGAAGAAGTCGTTCGTCAGCTTGCCGGGAGTGTCGGTGAGGACGCCGTGCGCGGTCTGCTGGTAGTTGGCGCCGAGGACGCGCAGACCGCCGACGAGGACGGTCAGCTCGGGGGCGCTCAGACCCAGCAGGTTGGCCTTGTCGATCAGCAGGTACTCGGCCGGCAGGCGGTTGCCCTTGCCCAGGTAGTTGCGGAAGCCGTCGGCGGTGGGCTCAAGCGCGGCGAAGGACTCCGCGTCGGTGTGCTCCTCCGTGGCGTCCACACGGCCCGGGGTGAAGGGCACCTCGATGTCGTGACCGGCGTCCTTGGCGGCCTTCTCCACGGCGGCGGCGCCACCGAGGACGATCAGGTCGGCCAGCGAGACCTTCTTGGCGCCGGAGTTGGCGTTGAACTCCGCCTGGACGCCCTCGAGGACGCGCAGCACCTGAGCCAGCTCGTCGGGCTCGTTGACCTCCCAGCCGGCCTGCGGCTGCAGGCGGATGCGGGCGCCGTTGGCACCGCCGCGCTTGTCGCTGTTGCGGTACGTCGAGGCCGAGGCCCACGCCGTGGACACCAGCTGGGCCACGGACAGACCCGACTCCAGCAGCTTGGCCTTGAGCGCCGCGACATCGGCGGCGTCGATGGGCTCGCCCTCGGCCTCCGGCAGCGGGTCCTGCCACAGCAGGGTCTCCTCCGGGACCTCCGGGCCGAGGTACAGCGACTTCGGGCCCATGTCACGGTGGGTCAGCTTGTACCAGGCGCGGGCGAAGGCGTCCGCGAACTGGTCGGGGTTCTCGTAGAAGCGACGCGAGATCTGCTCGTAGACCGGGTCGAAGCGCAGCGACAGGTCGGTGGTGAGCATCGTCGGGAGCTTCTTCTTCGACGCGTCGTGGGCGTCGGGGATGATCGCCTCGGCGTCCTTGGCGACCCACTGCTTCGCACCGGCCGGGCTCTCGGTGAGCTCGTACTCGTACTCGAAGAGGTTCTTGAAGAAGCCGTTGCTCCACTTGGTCGGCGTGGCGGTCCAGGTGACCTCCAGGCCGGAGGTGATCGCGTCGCCGGCCTTGCCGGAGCCGTAGGTGCTCTTCCAGCCGAAGCCCTGGTCCTCGATCGGGGCGGCCTCGGGGTCGGCGCCGACGTGGTCGGCCGGGCCCGCGCCGTGGGTCTTGCCGAAGGTGTGGCCACCGGCGATGAGGGCGACGGTCTCCTCGTCGTCCATCGCCATGCGGCGGAAGGTCTCACGGATGTCGCGGGCCGCGGCGATCGGGTCCGGGTTGCCGTTCGGGCCCTCGGGGTTGACGTAGATCAGACCCATCTGGACCGCGCCGAGCGGGCTCTCCAGCTCACGGTCGCCGGTGTAGCGCTGGTCGTCGAGCCAGACCTTCTCGGGACCCCAGTAGACGTCCTCCTCCGACTCCCACACGTCCTCGCGGCCACCGCCGAAGCCGAAGGTCTTGAAGCCCATGGACTCCAGCGCCACGTTGCCCGCAAGGATCATCAGGTCGGCCCAGGACAGGCTCTTGCCGTACTTCTTCTTCACCGGCCACAGCAGACGGCGGGCCTTGTCCAGGTTGCCGTTGTCCGGCCAGCTGTTCAGCGGGGCGAAGCGCTGCTGGCCGGCGCCGGCGCCGCCACGGCCGTCGCTGATGCGGTAGGTGCCCGCGCTGTGCCAGGCCATACGGATCATGAACGGGCCGTAGTGCCCGAAGTCGGCCGGCCACCAGTCCTTGGAGTCCGTCAGGATCGCGGCGATGTCCTGCTTCACGGCCGGCAGGTCGAGGCTCTTGAACGCCTCGGCGTAGTCGAAGTCCTCACCGAGGGGGTTCGCCACGGCAGGGTTCTTGGCAAGGATCTTCAGGTTGAGCCGCTCCGGCCACCACTGGCGGTTTCCGCCGCCCTGGGTCGGGTGCAGAGCGCGATCGTGCGCCACCGGGCACTTCGCTTCAGCGGCGTTGTTCTCAGACATGGGAATCCTTCCGGGGTTGGTGCTCAGGCCGTGCGAGCGGTGGAACAGTCGGGGCACAGGCCCCAGTAGATGACCTCGGCCTCGTCGATCGCGAAGCCTCGGTCGTCCGAGGCGGTGAGACAGGGGGCATGACCGACCGCGCAGTCGACGTCCAGGACGGCACCGCACGAGCGGCACACCAGGTGGTGGTGGTTGTCCCCGACCCTGCCCTCGAACCGGGCCGGGCTGCCCGGCGGCTCGATGCGACGTACGAGTCCGGCCGTGGTGAGGGCGTGCAGCGCCTCGTACACGGCTTGCAGGGATATGTGGCCCACCCGGTCCCGCACACCCGAGGCGATCGCCTCGACACCGAGGTGGTCACCCTCGCGGACGGTCTCGAGCAGCGCGACGCGGGCGGCCGTCACCCGCAGGCCGGCACCGCGCAGCTCCTCGGCGGTGGTCGGAGTCTGGGGTGAAGTCATGGCACCCAAGCTACCCGCATAAACACGAATGATTCAAGAAAACGAACGAGACAGGTTTGGTGGCCGGTCGATGACCTCCGGGGGAACCCCCGCGGATCAAGGCCTGGCAAGGGGTTCGCACCACTGTTCACGCCTACGGGTGAATCAGTGAATGGATGTCCGTTCTGCACTCGTTCCCTGCGCTGTGCTGGAGCGCGTGAGTGTCTTCGTTCTGTGCGCGTGGCTGCTGACCGCGGGGCTCGGCGGCTATCTGGCCTCGGTGTGGATCCGCCACGGCGGCCTGCGGCAGCGCACGCCGGGGGTGACGCGGCTGCCGCTGTGGCTCGTCGTGGGGCATGTCGCGCTGGCCGTCGCCGGTCTGGTCTGCTGGACGGCCTATCTCGCGGGCGCGGTCCGGGGCACGGCCTGGGCGGCCTGTGCCGTGGTGCTGGTGGTCGCCGCGTTCGGCTTCATGATGCTGCTGCGCTGGCTGCCCAGCTCGGGACGGCACTCGCGGGGCGCACGGACCGCCGAGCGGCACTTTCCGCTGACGGCGGTCGTCGCCCACGGGACGAGCGCGGGCGCAACCGTGCTGCTGGTCGTGCTGGTGGTGCTGCGCCGGGCGTGACCGGCCCGGTGCGAGGTCAGCCCGTACCCGCCTCCTCGTTCCGGGACGCGGCGGCGGCCGAGCGGGAGCCGACCAGGAGCAGACACAGGACGGCCACGCCTGCCACGACGCCGGTGAGGAGCAGGAGGGGGCTGAGGGGGCGGACGGCGGAGGCGGCGTTGTCCACGGCGGGCTGCTGTGCCGCCGCGGGGGCGGAGGCGGAGGCCGTGGGGGAGGGTGACGGCGTCTTGGCGGCTCCCGGGGCGGCGGCCTCGGCGCTGTGGCCCATGTGCATGGACGACGGCGTTGCGCCGGCGGGGTGGGTGGCGGGCGCGGCGGCCGTCTGGTGCTGGTGCTGGTGGACGGTGGGCGCGGGCGCGGCGGCCGGCTGCACGACGAGCTGGGCCGTCATGCCCGGATGCACGGTGCAGAGGTAGCCGTAGGTCCCCGGTGTGGTGAACGTGTGGCTCCAGCTGCCGCCCTTGTTGAGCATGGGGGAGTGGACGGAGGCAGGGCCGGAGGTCGTCTCGACGTCATGGGGTGCCTGGTCCTGGTTGGTCCAGGTGACCGTGTCCCCGGCGGTGATGGTCAGGGTGCGGGGCGAGAACGCGTAGCCGGACATGAGGACTTGGTGGCCGGCGGCCGCCTGTACCGCGGGGGCGGGCAGGACGAGCGCGGCGCCCGCCAGGAAGAGGGCGCCGAGGAGGGCGGTCAGACGGGGCATGTGAACTCCGCGGCTACGAGCAGCCGGATGCGGTCTGCGGGACGGATGCGGGGCAGGGCGAGGCCGGTCGTACGGCGCAGGGGTCGGTACGGCAGCCGGAGCGTGCCGAGGACCAGGAGGCGGTCGGCGGTGCGCTCGACGACACGGAAGCCGAAGAGGGCCGGGGCCGGTTCACCGGCCAGTTCCAGTTCACCGGGGACGTGCAGCCGGGTGGCCTCGTCCGTGGGCGTGAGGCTGGTGCTGACGAAGGTGAGCACCCTGCCGCCCAGCGGCCGGCCGGCCAGCTCCAGGCTCAGCACGCAGTCGTCGGAGTCGGGCGCCACGGTGAGGGTCGCGTCCAGGGCGGTGAGTCGGCGGCGCAGGGTGGTCAACGGGCCGAAACGGGCGGTCAGTTCGACGATGCACCGGTCCGGGGCGGCGCCGTAGGTGCCGGGGTCGGGCAGCCAGTCGGGGCCCGGGCGGGCCGGGGGCAGGACGGCGGTGGGTTGGGTCTCGGTGGTCATCTCGGCACCTCGTGGGCGAGCGGAGTGACGGGCGGGGAGAATGGAGTGAGGGGGGGGGGGGGGGGGGGGGGGGGGGGGGGGGGGGGGGGGGGGCGGGGGGGGGGCGGGGGTGGGGGGGGGGGGGGGCGCGCGCGCGGCGGGGGGGGCGGGGGGGGGGGGCGCCGGGGGGGCGGGGGGCGCGGGGCCGCGCCCCCCCCCCCCCCCCCCCCCCCCCCCCCCCCCCCCGCGTCCTGCTGGGGGAAGCCAACAGGAGTTGGTTCAGCAGGAGTTGGTGACGTAGTTCTCGGTGGGAGCGAGCAGGTGCTCGGCCCAGACCGTGTGCATCTTCACGTAGGCGTCCGGGTTGAGGATGTCCGCGAGCTGCTGGCCCGGGGATTCCTCCAGGTGTGCCTTGTTGATGTGCTGCAGGAGCACCCCGAGGGTGTCGTCGGCGACGCTGCCGGTGCCGTTCACCGCGGGGGTGAGGATCGACTCCAGCCAGACGGTGTGCATCTTGAGGTAGCTGTCGAGCTTGAGCGCGTCCTGGACCTGCTGGCCCGGGGACTCCTCCAGGTGTGCCTTGTTGATGTGCTGCAGGATCGGCAGCAGGACCTGCTGGACGCTGACGCAGTCGCCGTCGCCCCCGCCGCCGGTACCGCCGGAGCTGCTGCCCCCGCCGGTCGAACCGCCCGTGGAGCCGCCGGTCGAGCCACCCGTGGAGCCGCCGGTGGAACCGCCCGTCGAGCCGCCCGTGGATCCTCCGGTCGAGCCGCCGGTGCTGCCGCCGGTCGAGCCCCCGGTCGAGCCGCCCGTGGAGCCGCCCGAGCCGCCGCTGTCCGCGACGACGGTGATCGACGCCGTCATGTCCGGGTGGACCGCGCAGTAGTACTGGTACGTACCGGCCTTGGTGAAGGTGTACGACCAGCTGTCGCCCTTCTGCAGGGTCCCGGAGTCGAACTTGGCCGGGCCGCTGGTGGTGGTGACGGTGTGCGGCGCGGAGTCCTCGTTGACCCACTTCACGGTGTCGCCGACCTTCACCGTCAGCTTGGGCTGGGCGAACTTGTAGTTCTTGATCTCGATGGTGTAGTCGGCCGCCGCGGCCTTGCCGGACGAGTGGCCCATGTCCGACATCGACTTGGCCTCGGCCGCCGGGGTGGCCGTCTGCGGGGCCGCGGCCCCGGCGGAGGCCTGGAGCAGGCCCAGGCCGGCCACTGCGGCGAGACCGGCGCCGAGGCCGGTGGCCAGCAGCACCCGGTTGCCCGCACGGGAGCGCCGGTGGTGCGGCGCGGGTGCGGTGGTTTCCTCTGTGTGCATGGTGGTGCTTCTCCCTTGTGAGTTCCCTGGTGAGGGGAGAGGGGTGGGACAGGGGTGCGGGTCAGCGGCCGGGAGCGGACGTGACCAGCAGACTCGTCGCGGCGAGTACGACGAGGACGAGCCCCGTCTCGGCCGCGACCGAGTGGACGAAGGGCCGCACGGTGGCGCGGTCGCCGCGCAGCAGTACGGCGATGTCGAGCCGCGTCCGCACCCAGCCGCGGCTGCGCTGGGCGATCAGCAGTACGGCGGCCAGTACGGCGAGTTTGACCAGCAGCAGTTGCCCGTAGCCGGTGTGGAACAGGGCGTCGAAGGACCCGACCACCTGCCAGGTCAGCACCGCCCCCGCCGCCACGATCGCCGCGACGGACACCCCGGCCAGCGTGGAGTAGCCGGTCACGACGGCCGACAGCTCGTCGGGGCGGCGCCGGGGCAGCACCCCGAGCAGCAGCACCGTCAGACCGCCGAGCCACAGCGAGACGCCGAGCAGATGGACCAGGTCGGCCACCGCGCCCCAACCGGGGTGCGTGCCCTCGGAGTTGTGGCCGGTCATGCTCGTCGTCCGCAGCAGTCCGAGGCCGACGGCGAGCGCGCCGACCCGCCAGCCGGGCGACCGTGCGGCCCGGTCCCCGCCCTGCAGCAGGGCGGCCAGCGCGATGGCGGCGAGCACCCACATCAGCACCCGGCAGGCGGCCACGACGCCGACCTCGGTGTTCAACAGGTCGGTATAGGTGCCGGGCCGGAACACGGCGCCGAGCGTGCCCATCGATCCGTACGCGCCCTGGAGTCCGGGCGCGAGCAGACTCGCCACGAGACCGGCGGCCCAGGAGAGGGTGAGGACGCGGCGGGTACGACGGTCCCACGCGCCCTGCGGCCAGAGCAGCGCGACAAACGCCAGACCGCCGACGAACAGGGCAAGGGCGAGATAGCCGACCCAGCGGGCGGCGACCCAGGCGGAGTGCACCGCCTCGGACGGCTCCGGGAGCGCCGCTGCCTCGGCCGGGTGGGCCGCCTTGGCGGTGAGGCGGAAGGAGAGCGTCCCGGACGTGAGATGCCCGTCCTCCATGTCCAGTACCTGCCAGGCCAGGGTCAGATCACCCCGGTCCTTGCTCTGTTCCCGCTCCGAGACCTTCGGGACGGTGACCTCGACGCTGTCCTTGCCGTGGTCGCCCCGGGACACGGCCAGCCGCTTGCCGGCCGCCTTGACATGCACGTCGGCCGGTTCGACCGGTTCGCTGAAGGTGAGTCGCACGGTGGCGGGGGTGTGCAGGAGCCGGGCGCCGTCCTTCGGCGCGGAGGACTTCAACTCCGTGTGGGCCGCGGCGGGGGGTGCCGCGAACAGCAGGGTCGCGAGCGCGGTCAGGAGCAGGGCGAGCAGGGACGGGGCGCGGCGTCTCACGGCAGTACCTCCGGGACGACCGAGGGTGAGGCGGCGACACCGACGCACAGCGAGGACAGGGCGCCGGCCGACGACGAGGGGGACGGTGAGGGCGACGGACTCGGGGAGGCCGGGCTCAGGAGCCCGTCCAGCAGACCGGTGACCGGAGTGACCACGCCGTTCAACAGCGGCTGTACGAGGTGGACTTCACCCTCGTCGCAGTTGTCCGAGGGCGTGGGGGTCGGAGTGGGGGAGGGCGAGGGTCCGGTGCTGGATCCGCCCCCCGATGCGCCGCCCGATCCGCCCGTACCGTGACCGTGGCCGCTTTCCCCGCCGGTGGACGGCATGCCACCCGCCACGGGAATTCCGGCGTCGTTGCCGCCCGGCCAATAGCCGCCCGCCGAGCCGGAGCCGTAATTCCCGGCGCCGGTGTCGGGAGGTCCGGTTGCGGAGCGGGCCGTGGGTTGGTGCGGTGCGGCAGAGGTCTCGGACGCGGGCGGGGCCGCGGTGTCGATGGTCGTCGGTGCCTGGGCGCCAATGCCCGAGGCGTATCCGAGGACCACGACGACGGCCGCGACGAGCGCGCCCGCGACGATCTCGTCGCGATGGTCTGCTGGCCAGGATCCCCTGGCAAAGAAGGACATGGTCCCTCCTGACGCTGTGCGTGAACGGCGGTGACCAGGAGTGCACCGTTGCGACGATTCCCGTCCGCTACGCGTCAGTTAATCGATCGTTTCGTTGCCTCATTTCCGACTGCAGGGTCACTGTGAGAACGGACCTCATCGCCCCAATGCACGCATTGCATTCCGGTGGTATTCCGTGGAGAAAACGAAGGGACCGTGAATTCGAACGCGCACGGCATTTCCCTGCCGGCTCCTGCCGGTTCTTATCGCTCGGTGTGCAACTCGACGCAGCAGATACCGGGTTGCGGGGTCAGCAGGGCAGTCGTCTCGGGATGGCCGGACGCGGCGAGACAGCCGCGCAGGAAGGCGTGGTTCATGCCGCAGATCAGATCCGGCGCCTGTGCGGCGACCGGATGGAAGGGACAGTTGTGCAGCACCGTGCGCCCGGCTCCCTCCTCGGCGGGCTCGAATCCGAGCGATTCCAGGGTGGCCATGAGGTCGCCGCCCCGGGCCTCGGCGCCCACGGCCTCGCCCCTCTCCCCGGCCACGCGCAAAGCCGCCTCCTGCGCGCTCTCCCCCTGCCTCTGCGCCGTCAGGGCCTCGGTCAAGAGCGAGGCCAGCAAGTCGTGGCGGCGCGGAGGGAGGCTCAGGGAGAGGGTGTGCGGGGCGGGCTCGTACACCTTCGGGGCGCGGCCGACCCGGCGCGGGCCGTGCCCGCCGTGCCGGGACTGCAGCAGGCCCGAGGCCACCAGCTTGTCGAGGTGGAAGGCCGCGAGCTTGCGGGAGATCCCGACCGCCGCCGAGGCCTCCTCCCGGGTCACCGGCCGCCGGGCCCGCCGTACGAAGTCCAGCAGCCGGCGCCGTGACTCGTCGCCGAGGACGGCGAGTGCGGACATGGGGTCGGAGCCGGAGGTCACGGGCTCACGGTAACTCCGATTCGGGGTACTCGGCGTTCACGGTTGACCTCCACGCGAATAAGACCAACACTTGTTGGTGAAATACCTCTCAGGCGAGGTGCCCCATGACGGTCGACAGTGAGCTACGTCAGGCGAAGCAGCCGGTCAGCGGCGCGCTGGCAGGCCCTTACGGACATCCGTTCCATCCGATCCTGGTCACCGTGCCGATCGGGGCCTGGGTCTGCAGCCTGGTCTTCGACATCGCCTCCAAGATCGTCGACCGGCCGGGCTTTCTGACCCATGGCTCGGCCTGGCTGATCGCGATCGGTGTGCTCGGCGCCCTGGCCGCGGCGAGCGTCGGCTTCCTCGACCTGTTCGCCATCCCCACCGGGACACCGGCCTTCCGTACGGCGCTGGTGCACATGGCACTGAACCTCGCCGTGACCGCGGCATACGCGGCCGGTTTCGCCTGGCGTCAGGGCGACGGCTACGCGGGAGGGCAGAGCGTCGGCAACGGGCAGCTGACACTCTCCGCCGTCGCCCTGGCCGCCCTCGGTGTCTCCGGATACCTGGGCGGCAAGCTCGCCTACCGCTACGGCGTCCGCGTGGCCGCCGAGTCCGTGCAGACGGAGGGGTACCGCAGTACCCGTACGACGCCCTGACCAGAACCATCGGGCCCGAGCCACTGGAGCCGGACATGGACATCGCCGCTCTCGTCGCCTGGATCGTGACCGCCGTCGGTGGATTCTTCCTCCTCGTCCGCTGGATCTCCGGCGGTGGCCTGCGCCAGCAGCAGACCGGGACCACCCGGTTCCCGGCGTCGCTGGTCTTCGGGCACTTCCTGCTGGCGGCCGCCGGACTGGTGGTGTGGATCGTCTATCTCGCCGCCGACCGGACCGCCCTGGCATGGGCGTCCTTCGGCGTGCTCGTCGCCGTCGCCCTGCTCGGCTTCACCATGCTCGCCCGCTGGATCCCCGTGTACCGCGCGGCCCCCGCCACCACCGAGGCGACGACACCCGCCGAACGGCACCTGCCCGTGCTGGTCGTCGGCGCCCACGGCCTGCTCGCCGCGACCACCCTGGTCCTGGTGCTGCTGGCGGCCTGCGGAGTCGGCAGCTGACCTCTCACCCCCCGATCCGCTCCCCGAAGGACCTCTCACACCGCCCTTCCGACCCCTGTGCGCCCGGCGTAACCCCTGATGACCGGCCCAGGAGACACCCGTGTAATGGGCATTTCGTACCGTCACGGAAGCTCCACCCGTGCGGGACGATCATGAGAGGCAGGGGGTGCCCGTGGCCGCGCCGGACTCGCGGAACACCGACACGACGACGGCGACGAAGGTGCGGACGGTCTGCTCGTACTGCGGGGTGGGCTGCGGCATCGTGCTGGACATCGGGTTCGGACCGGACGGCCGTCGTACGGTCCTGAAGGCGTCCGGCGACAAGGAGCACCCCGCGAACTTCGGCCGCCTGTGCACCAAGGGCGCGACCACCGCCGACCTGCTCGCCGCTCCCGGACGGCTGACCACGGCCCTCGTACGGCACGACCGGGGCGAGGAGCCCGTGCCGGACGCCGTCCACGCGGCCGTCAGCGAGACGGCCCGGAGGCTGCGCGCCATCGTCGACGAGCACGGGCCGGACGCGATCGCCTTCTATGTCTCAGGGCAGATGAGCCTGGAGGCGCAGTACCTGGCGAACAAGCTGGCCAAGGGGTTCGTGCGGACCAACCAGATCGAGTCGAACTCGCGGCTGTGCATGGCCAGCGCGGGCACCGGCTACAAGCTGTCGCTCGGCGCCGACGGACCGCCCGGCTCCTACCAGGACCTCGACCGGGCCGATCTCTTCTTCGTCATCGGCTCCAACATGGCCGACTGCCACCCGATCCTCTTCCTGCGCATGATGGAACGGGTGAAGTCGGCCGGCGCCAAGCTGGTCGTCGTCGACCCGCGCCGCACCGCCACCGCCGACAAGGCCGACCTGTTCCTGCAGATCAAGCCGGGAACCGATCTCGCCCTGCTGAACGGCCTGCTGCACCTCCTGCACGAGAGCGGCCACACGGACCCCGAGTTCATCGCCGGTTACACCGACGGCTGGGAGGAGATGCCCGCCTTCCTCGCCGACTACCCGCCCGCCACGGTCGCCCGGATCACCGGCATCCCCGAGGACGACATCCGGGAGGCCGCCCGGCTGATCGGCGAGGCAGGGGAGTGGACCAGCTGCTGGACCATGGGCCTCAACCAGTCCACGCACGGCACCTGGAACACCAACGCCCTGGTCAATCTGCATCTCGCGACGGGCGCGATCTGCCGGCCGGGCAGCGGCCCGTTCTCCCTCACCGGCCAGCCCAACGCCATGGGCGGCCGGGAGATGGGCTACATGGGCCCCGGTCTCCCCGGCCAGCGGTCCGTGCTGGTCGACGAGGAGCGGGCGTTCGTGGAGGAGCTGTGGGGACTGGAACCCGGCACCATCCGCGCCGACGGGGTCGGCAAGGGCACCGTCGAGATGTTCCAGAAGATGGCCGACGGAGAGATCAAGGCCTGCTGGATCATCTGCACCAACCCGGTCGCCTCCGTCGGCAACCGCAAGACGGTCATCGAGGGCCTGGAGGCCGCCGAGTTCGTCGTCACCCAGGACGTCTTCGCCGACACCGAGACCAACGCCTACGCCGACGTCGTCCTGCCCGCCGCCCTGTGGACCGAGACCGAGGGCGTCCTCATCAACAGCGAGCGCAACCTCACCCTGGCCCGGCCGGCCGCCGACCCGCCCGGCGAGGCCACGGCGGACTGGCGGCTCATCGCCGCCGTCGCACGGGAGATGGGCTACGAGAAGGGGTTCGCCTACGACAGCGCCGAGGAGATCTTCGAGGAGATCAAGCAGGCCTGGAACCCGAAGACCGGCTGGGACCTGCGCGGGGTGACCTACGAGCGGCTCCGCGAGACCCCCGTGCAGTGGCCCGCCGCGAGCGGCGACGGACCCGACCGCAACCCGATCCGCTACGTCGGCGCGGACGGCTCCCTCACCTTCCCCACCGCGAGCGGCCGCGCCGCCTTCTACGCCCGCCCGCACCTCCCGGCTGCCGAAATGCCGGACGACGACTACCCGTTCGTACTGAACACCGGGCGGCTGCAGCACCAGTGGCACACGCTGACCAAGACGGCGAAGGTGCCCAAGCTCAACAAGCTCAACCCCGGGCCGTTCGTGGAGCTCCACCCGCAGGACGCCGCCGCACTCGACATCGGCGACGGCGACTCGGTGGAGGTCGCCTCGCGGCGCGGCCGGGCCGTACTGCCCGCCCGGGTCACCGACCGGGTGCGGCCCGGGAGCTGCTTCGCGCCGTTCCACTGGAACGACCTGTTCGGCGAGTACCTGAGCGTCAACGCCGTGACGAGCGACGCCGTCGACCCGCTGTCCTTCCAGCCGGAGCTGAAGGTGTGCGCGGTGTCGCTGACCAAGGTGTCGACGCCGGTCACGGTGCGAACTCCGGTCGTGGAAGCGGCAGTTGAGGCCGTACCGGTTGCGGCGCCCGCTTCCGACCCGTTCGGTCTCGCGCCCGCCCCGCCGCCCGTGCTCACCGCGCAGGAACGGCAGTACCTCGTCGGCTTCCTCGCCGGCATCCACTCCGGCGCTCCGGGCGTGCCGGTGCTGCCGGCCTCCGCGCCCTTCAGCCCCGAGCACGCCCTGTGGGTCAACGGGGTGCTGGCCGGCATGTACTCGCGGGCCGCCGACACCGCCGTACCGGCCACGTCGTCACCCGGCCGTGAGGTCGTGATCCTCTGGGCCTCGCAGACCGGCAACGCCGAGGAGTTCGCCGCCGCCGTCGCCGAACGCGTCAAGTCCGACGGGCACTCCGCCTCGCTGCTGGGCATGGACGAGGCCGACCCCGCCGCGCTGCCGTCCGGCGCCGACCTGCTCCTGGTCACCAGCACCTTCGGCGACGGCGACGCCCCCGACAACGGCAGCGGGTTCTGGGAGACCCTGGCCGCGTCCGACACCCTGCGCATGGACGGGCGACGGTATGCGGTGCTCGCCTTCGGCGACTCCTCCTACGACGACTTCTGCGGCCACGGCCGCCGCCTCGACCAGCGCCTCGACGAGCTCGGCGGACTGCGCCTCGCCCCGCGCACGGACTGCGAACCCGACTACGAGGACGCGGCCCACGCCTGGCTCGACCAGGTGCTCACCGCCCTGTCCGGTACGCCGGAACGCCCGGCCCCGGCCCCGCCCGCCCACGCCCCGCGTACGAAGAAACCCGCCCCGGTCACCGCCCGCCTCACCGGCAACCGTCTCCTCAGCCTCCCCGGCGCCGGCAAGGAGGTCCGCCGGTTCACCTTCGACACCCGCGACAGCGAGACCCCGCTGCTCTACGAGGCGGGCGACGCACTCGGGGTCCGCCCCCTCAACTCCCCTGAACTGGTGGCCGAGTGGCTGACCGTCACCGGCCTGGACGCGGAGACGGCGGTCGAGGTGAAGGGCGCAGGCGAGGTCCCCCTCGGCGAGGCCCTGCTCCGGCACCTCGACATCACCCGCGTCAGCCCCGACCTGCTCCGCTTCGTCGCCGAACGGGCCCGCGACCCACGGGAGCTGAAGAAGCTGCTGCGCCCCGACAACAAGGGCGAGCTGGCGAAGTGGTCCTGGGGCCGGCAGGCCGTGGATGTGGTCGCCGAGCACCGGGTCGGGGCCGACGCCCAGGAGTGGGCGGACGCGCTGGGCCGTCTGCAGCCACGCCTGTACTCCATATCGTCCAGTCCGCTGACCGACCCCCACCTGGTCTCGCTGACCGTCTCCGTGGTCCGCTACGAGAACCTGCACGGCCGCCCCCGCCAGGGCGTCTGCTCCCCCTTCCTGGCCGACGCCGAGCAGGACACCCCCGTACCGGTCCACGTCCAGCGCTCCGCCCACTTCCACCCGCCCGCCGACCCCGCCACCCCGATGGTCATGGTCGGCCCCGGCACCGGAGTCGCCCCCTTCCTCGGCTTCCTGGAACAGCGCCGCGCGCTCGGCCACCGCGGCCCGAACTGGCTGTTCTTCGGCGAGCAGCACCGGGCCACGGACTTCTACTACGAGGAGGAGCTCACCGCCTTCCTCGCCGAGGGCACCCTGACCCGTCTGGACACCGCCTTCTCCCGCGACCAGCGCGCCAAGGTCTACGTCCAGGACCGGATGCGCGAACACGGCCCGCTGCTGTGGTCCTGGCTCCAGGACGGCGCCCACTTCTACGTCTGCGGCGACGCCTCCCGCATGGCCAAGGACGTCGACAAGGCCCTGCGCGACATCGCGGTGGTGCACGGCGGCCTGGACGAGACGGGCGCGGCGGCCTACGTCAAACAGCTCGCGAGCGAGAAGCGCTACCTCAGGGACGTGTACTGACCTGCGGACTACGCTGGATCCATGCGCGAACTGGCCGATACGGCAGCACGGTGGACGGCGCAGGGCCGTGCGGCGGTCCTGGCGCGGCCGCTCAGCGAGCGGGGCTTCGGGCCGCGCGATCCGGCCGACGCGATCCTCGTCGACGAGGACGGGCAGTGTCACGGCCGGCTCTACCGGGGCGCCTTCGACCGGCAGCTGGTCGCTGAGGCGGCCTCGCTCCCGCCCGGTCACACCGCCCGGGTGGTCGCGGTGGCCGTGCACGACGACGGCGTGAAGCAGGCCGGGCTGACCTGCGGAGGCCAGGCCGAGATCCTGCTCCAGCCCCTGGCCGCCGTACCGGCCCGCTGGTGGGAGCTGCTCGGTGCGGGTGCCGACGCGGCGCTGGTCACCTGGCTGGACGAGCGGCGGACACATGCCGTCAGCGCCGTCGTCACCCCGGACGACAGGGCCGACGGCCCGGACGTGCCGCCCCAGGCCGCCGTTAGCGCCCGCGCCCTGCTCGCCCGCCACCGCGCCGGACGCGAGGTGCACGCGACCGAGGCCGGACTCTGCCTCGTCGAGACCTGCCCCGCCGTCCCCCACCTCGTCATCGTCGGCGGTGGCGAACTCGCCGAACTCCTCGTCACCCAGGCGGGGTTGCTCGGCTGGCAGGCCACGGTGACGTCGGTCGCCCGGGATGCGGGCAAGCTACTCGTCTCGCATCCGGCCGCCGCCTGTCTGATCATGTTGAGCCATGAGCCCGATGTGGACGTGCCCACTCTGCACACCGCACTGACCTCCGGTGTCCCGTACGTCGGCGCGCTGGGCTCCCGCCATACGCAGGAGCGGCGCGCCGCCGGGCTGGTGGAGGCGGGTCTGGACGAGGGGCTGCTCGGGCGGATCCATGGGCCGATCGGGCTGGACATCGGGGCGCGTACGCCGGCGGAGACGGCCTTGGCCATCTGTGCGGAGGTGCTTGCAGCGCTTTTGCGGTGAGGTCCGTGGGGGCGTGGTGTGTTTTCGTCTGCTGCGCCGTCGGGGCTTGTCGCGCAGTTCCCCGCGCCCCTTTGGGGCGCGTCCCTTCAGGGCGGCGGGGAGGGACCGGTCAGCGGTCCCTCCCCTCAGGACGTCAGCTCTTGCCGAGGAGCTGGTTCATTTCCTTGATCTCGGCGGTCTGGCCGGTGATGATGTTGTCCGCCATGGACGTGGCGGGGGCGTAGGCGCCCTTTGACTTCTCCGTGCCGGCCATCTGTACGGCGCCCTTGTGGTGTTCGATCATCATGGTCAGGAACATGGTGTCGAACTCGGTGCCGGACGCCTTCGCCAGCTTGTCCATGTCCTTGGTGTCCATCATTCCGGCCATGCCCGAGTGGGCCGAGTGGTCCATGCCGGGCATCGCCGAGGGCACCGCCTGGCCCCAGGACTTCAGCCAGCCGCTCATGGTGCGGATCTCCGGGTCCTGCGCCTTCTCGATGCGCGCGGCGAGATCCTTGACCTTGGCGGACGAGGCCCGGCCCGCCGCCAGCTTCGCCATCTCCAGGGCCTGCTGGTGGTGCGGGATCATGCCCTGCGCGAAGGACACGTCCTGCGCGTTGTGAGCGGCGGCGCTCGACGAGGGCGAGGACGAGCCGGAGCTGTGGCTGTCGTGGCCGCCGCTCCCGCTGTCGCTGCTGCCGCCGCAGGCGGCCAGGACGAGCCCGGCGGTGACGGTCGCGGCCACCAGGGCGGTGCGACGGGCCATGGAGGTACGGGTGTTGCGCATGCTGGAACTCCTGCGTTGCTGCGTGAAAAGGGATCTGGACGTGCCGAGGCGCACCGCGTCGCCGGTCGTGCGGGGGGCGCGGTGCCGCGTGGTGTCTAGATCCGCAGGAGTTGCAGTTCCGCCAGGGAGGGCGGCGCGCGTGCACCGTCCGGGGCCGTGCCCGCATACGGGCAGGGGGCGTCGGAGGGGGCCGGCACCGGCACCGGGTCGGCGACGAGGGCGGGCAGCGTCGGCCCACCGCTCAGGGCACCCGACGCGCAGGTCCGGTCGGCGTGATGGACATGACCGCCACCGCAGTCGTCACCCGCGCAGTCGCCGTGCACGGCGGCCGCCGCCGTGATGTGCCGTGCGGCGGAGTGCTCGACGACACCGCCGACGGGCGCCAGGCCGTGCATGGCGAGCAGCCCGGCCAGCAGCCCGAGCACGAGCAGCACCCGCCACCGCAGGGAAGGCGGTGGCGCATCGCGATGCTGTGCACGGGCTGTCACGGCGCCCATGGTACGCAGACCGCCGTGGGCCCTGGGCCGTTACCCCCGTTCCGCGCTCCAGGCGATCTGCGGCGGCACCACCCGTGCGCACAGCGGGTTCCCGTGGGCGTCGGTCAGCCGCAGCCGCCCGACCAGCAGTCCCTCGCGCACAGCGGCGCCGAGCACCTCGACGGGCACGGCGTCCAGCATCAGCTTGGCGCGCCGGAACATGCCGAAGGCACCGGAGTCGTCGACCGTCCCCCAGGACAGATAGACGAACCGCCCGCCCGGACGCCCTTGAACATACGGCCCCTTGACGTCCGTACCTGTGACCGTGCACTCCAGCGTCCAGCTCACGGCCCCGGCGTCGCCGGGCTGCGGATCGAGAAGCTCGCCCGGCCGGTCCCGGCGCTGCACGGCCACATGGATGTCGGAGTACGACGGCATGTCACCGCCGGGCCCGCACACGCGACCCGGCAGGTCGACGCCGTCGATACGGATGCGCAGTTCGGCCGTCACCCCGTCACCGCCTTTCTCCGGCACTTCTTCTCGGGGCTCCAGTCTGCACCTGTGCGCGTGGGGATCCGCCGGGTGCTGCCACCCGGGCGCGTGGCAGGATCTGGCGCCATGAGGGCGTCTCCTTCGGTACGCGTGCTGCGCGCGGCGGTGTTCGCCGCGCTGTGCGTGCTGCTCGCCGCCGGGGGACACGCACTGGCGACCGGGACGGCACCGCCCGTGTGGGTGCAGGCCTCGGGGTTCGTACCGGTCTTCGGGGCCGGCTGTCTGCTGGGTGCCCGGGAGCGCTCGCTGGTCGCGATCGGCGCCGGCACGCTCACGGCCCAGGCCGGACTGCACCTCGCCTTCGACGCCGTACGCCCGCACCCCATGATGCTCATGCACGGCATGTACGGCATGCAGGGCATGAGCGCCATGCACATGGGCCACTCCCACGCCCTGACCCCGCACGCCACCGCCGCCCACGTCGGCGCCGCGGTGGTGCTGACCTGGTGGCTGCGGCGCGGTGAGGCCGCGCTGTGGTCGCTGCTGCGGCGGGCCGCCGCGCTCGTACCGGGCCTCGCGGCCTGGTGGCGGGTGCGCGGCGGGGCGGGGACCCTGCCGACCGCGCCGGACGCCGTACGCCCGGGTGCCGACGGTCCGCGGCCGTTGCGAGGGCTGCTGTTGCGGCACACGGTGCAGCGGCGCGGTCCGCCGCCGGGGATGTCGTACGCGATCTGACCTCGACATCCCTTCCTCAGTACGGAGATCAGCTCACCCATGTCCACTGCACGCACCGCCCTGCGCCGCGTCGGCACCGTCACCGCGCTGACCGCCGGGGGGCTCCTGGCCGCCGCGGGAATCGCCTCCGCGCACGTCACCGTCCACCCCGAGAGCTATGCGAAGGGCGCCACGGACGGCGTCCTCACCTTCCGCGTCCCCAACGAGGAGGACACCGCGAGCACCACCAAGGTGCAGGTGTTCCTGCCCACCGACCACCCCGTCCTCGGTGTGCTCGTCTCGCCGCCGGAGAACGGCTGGACGGCGAAGGTCACCAACACCAAGCTGAAGACACCCGTCAAGACGGACGACGGCACCATCACCGACGCCGTCTCCGAGATCACCTGGACGGGCGGGAGAATCGGAGCCGGGCAGTACCAGGACTTCAACGTCGCCTTCGGTCAACTGCCCGACGACACCGACCAGTTGACCTTCAAGACCCTGCAGACGTATTCGGACGGGAAGACCGTCCGCTGGATCGACGTGGCCCAGTCCGGTGCGGACGAGCCGGAGAACCCGGCACCGGTCCTCAAGCTGACCGCCAAGGGTGCCGAGGAGGGCAGCGCCTCGGCCTCGTCGGCGACGCCCAAGAGCGCCGGCAGCTCCACGTCGAGCGCGGCGAGCAGCGACTCCACCGCTCGCGGACTCGGTGTCGCCGGGCTGGTCGTGGGCGTACTGGGCCTGGCCGCAGCGGCGTTCGCGCTCGTCCGGGGCCGCTCGGCCAAGGCCTCCTGACCGCGGTCCTCACCGCCGCAACAGGCGGGTCACGCCTGCTGCGGCGGCCGCCGCGCCCAGCCCCACCCCGGCCAGGGCGAGGGACTGGGCGCGGCGGCCCGGCGGGGCCGGCCGTACGCCCGCGCCGACGCCGTAGGCGCTGCCGTGCGCACCCTCGGGCAGCGCCGAGGCCAGCAGTTCCGCGAGGTGCACCGCCTCGTGGCCGCCGCTGTCGAACTCGTGGACCTGGGTGCGGCAGCTGAAGCCGTCGGCCAGCAGCACCGTCGCCGGGTCGGTCTCGCGCAGCCGGGGCAGCAGCACGCGTTCCGCGCAGGCCTCGCTGACCTCCAGGTGGCCGCGTTCGAAGCCGAAGTTGCCCGCCAGTCCGCAGCAGCCGGACTCCAGCTGCTCGGCGTCCACGCCGGCCCGGCCGAGCAGTTCACGGTCGGCGTCCCAGCCGAGCACCGCGTGCTGGTGGCAGTGCACCTGTGCCAGCGCCCGCGCCGAACGGTCCGGCACCTGCGGGGGCTGGTAGCCGGGGGAGTGCTCGGTGAGCAGCTCGGCGAGCGTCACCGTCTGGTCGCGGAGCCTGCGCGCGTCACGGTCGCCGGGGAAGAGCTCGCCCATGTCCGAACGGAACACGGTGGTGCAGCTCGGCTCCAGGCCGACCACCAGCCCGCCCGCCCGGACATGCCCGGCGAGACGGCGCACCGTGCGGCCCAACACCCGCTCGGCCGTGGCGAGTTGGCCGGTGGAGATCCACGTCAGTCCGCAGCACAGCGGTTCCCGCGGCAGCTCGACCCGCCAGCCGGCGTGCTCCAGCACCTCCACGGCCGCCTGCCCGACATGCGGGTGGAAGAAGTTGGTGAACGTGTCCGGCCACAGCAGGACGCTCCCGCGCGACCCGTCGCCGTACGTCTCACCACGGCTTGCGAACCACTGCTGCAGGGTCTGCCCCGCGAACAGCGGTATCTCCCGGTTCTCGACACCGGCCGCCGCCACGGCCGCCCGGGACAGCGGTGGGGTGTGGGTGAGCGCGTTGACGAGCGGCCCGAGCCTGGCCCGGCCGACGGCCTGCGCGACGGCCGGCAGCCAGCCCATGGACAGGTCGGAGCGGGGCCTGCGCCAGGGCCGGCCCTCGTAGTGGTGCGACAGGAACTCCGCCTTGTAGGTCGCCATGTCCACATCGGCCGGGCAGTCCTTCTTGCAGCCCTTGCAGGCCAGGCAGAGATCGAGCGCGTCCCGTACCGCCTGAGAGCGCCAGCCGTCCCGGATCGCGCTGTCCCCGTGCCCGTCGAGCATCTCGAACAGCAGTCGCGCCCGTCCCCGCGTGGAGTGCTCCTCCTCCCGGGTCACCTGGTAGGAGGGGCACATCACCGAGCCGCCCTTGTTGGTCAGCTGCCGGCACTTGCCCACGCCGACGCACCGGTTGGCGGCCTCGGCGAAGGAGCCCCCGTCGTGCGGGAAGCGGAAGTGCAGGTCACGGGGTGCGTACGGGGCCCAGTCGCCGCCCAGGCGCAGATTCTCGTCCAGCCGGTACGGCGCCACGACCTTCCCCGGGTTCATCCGGTCGAGCGGGTCGAAGACCGCCTTCAGCCGCCCGAAGGCCTCGACCAGTTCCTCCCCGAACATCCGCGGCAGCAGCTCACCGCGGCTCTGGCCGTCCCCGTGCTCCCCGGAGAAGGATCCGCCGAACTCGGCGACCAGATCGGCCGCCCGTTCCATGAACCGCCGGTAGGTGGCCACCCCGTCGGCCGAGTACAGGTCGAAGGGGATCCGGGTGTGCACACAGCCCTGCCCGAAGTGGCCGTAGAGGCTGGGTCCGGTGTCGCTGAGGTACCCGAACTCGTCGTAGAGGCGGCGCAATCGGCGCAGATAGTCGCCGAGCCGCTCCGGTGCCACCGCCGAGTCCTCCCAGCCCTCGAAGGTGTCGGGCTTGCCCGGGATGTGCGCGGTGGCCCCCAGGCCGGCCTCGCGCACCTGCCACAACTCCTCCTCGTGCGAGGGGTCGTCGAGGAAGGCCACCTCGGCGTCGTGCTCGGACTCGTGCAGCCCGTCGAGCATCCGGTGCGCCCGCTCGTCCGCCTCCTCGACCGTGTCTCCGCCGAACTGCACCATCAAGAAGGCGTTGCCCTCGGGCATCTGGGCGCGGGCCTTGGGATTGAGGCGCTTGATCCGCTCGTCCTTGATGAGCCGTGCGTCGACGCCCTCCAGCGCCATCGGCTCGTACGGCAGGATCGCCGGTACGGCGTCGGCGGCCACGGAGATCTCCGGGAACCCCAGGACGACCAGCGTCCGTTCCTTGACCACGGGCACCAGCTCCAGCTCCGCCCGCAGAACGGTGACCAGCGTCGACTCGCTGCCCACGAGCAGCCCCGCGACGTCGAAGCCGTGCTCGGGCAGCAGCGAGTCCAGGTTGTAGCCGGAGACCCGGCGCGGGATGTCCGGGTAGCGGCGGCGGACCTCGTCGCCGTACCGGTCCCGCAGGGCGCGCAACTGCCGGTAGAGGGCGGCCCGCAGATCGCCGTGCCGCTCGATCTCGGCGTACTCCTCGTCGCTGGTCTCGCCGCACCAGAAGCGGGTGCCGTCGTAGAGCAGCACCTCCAGCCGGGCGATGTTGTCGACGACCTTGCCGGTGGCCTGCGCGGTGGCGCCGCAGGAGTTGTTGCCGATCATGCCGCCGATGGTGCAGTTCATATGGGTGGCGGGCTCGGGGCCGTAGCGCAGGCCGGTCGGGGCGAGCTGCCGGTTCAGTTCGTCGAGGACGATGCCGGGCTGCACGATGCAGGTGCGGGCGTCCGGGTCCACGGACTCGAGCCGGTGGCAGTACTTCGACCAGTCGATCACCACGCCCGCGTTGGTGCACTGCCCGGCGAGGCTGGTCCCGCCGCCGCGCGACAGGACGGGCGCGTCGTACTCGCGGGCGACGGCCACCGCCTCCGCGGCCGCCTCCGGGGTGCGGGGCACGACGACACCGATCGGGGTCTGCCGGAAGTTCGAGGCGTCGGTGGAGTACGCGGCCCGGCTCCCGGCGTCGAAGCGGACTTCGCCGTCGACCCTCTCGCGCAACGCGGCCTCCAGCCCCGCCGCGTCGACCGGCGGCGCGGCTCCGCTGCGGACGACGGGTTCGGGCAGGTCGAGTGCGCCCATGGAGCCCTCCTGCGATCGCCGGCACGGGACCGTCGAGTACCCAGCAGGCGGCGGGTCACCCCGCGCTACGGCTGCTCGGACTCCTCGGCGAGTTCGGCCTCCTGGGCGGGTGCGGCCTCTTTGGCCGGCTCGGGCAGCAGGCCGCACATCGCCTCGTGCTGGTCCGGACCCATCACATGGGTCAGCGCCCGGGTGACCGTCGAGGCCAGGGTGCCGGAGGCCTCCTCCAGGAGGCGGCGGGCCTTGTCGGTGAGGGCCACCTCGATGCCCCTCTTGTCGCCGCAGACCGACTGGCGGGTGACCAGCCCGGCGTGCTGGAGACAGGCGATCTGGTAGGTGAGCCGGGTCTTCGGGCGGCCGAGGAGCTCCGCGATCCGCGTCATGCGCAGCCCCGTCCCGGGCTGCTCGGCGAGCAGGCAAAGGATCAGGAACTCGTCGTGCGAGACGTCGAGGCGCTCCTTCACGACCGACCGCAGCTCCTGCTCCACCGCCCCCACGGCCCCGAGCATCACCATCCAGGCCCGCAGCTCCTTGGGCAGCAGTCCGCCACCCCGCGCGGACGGGCATTCGGGCAGGTCGGTGGGGTGCTCCTCGGGGTCGGCCATGGTGTCGAGTCTAACCGTTGTCCAATTTTGGACCGAAGGGTTGTCCAGATTTGGATAATGCTCTACGGTCGGTCGTAGTCATCCAAATTTGAAGCACTTGCTTTCCCCGCCCTGGAGAAGATCATGACCGTCGCCGTCGAAACCGGTGTCTGGCAGCTCGACGCCGCCGCTTCCACCGTCGCCCTGCGCCACAAGACGATGTGGGGCCTCGTCACCGTCAAGGGCACCTTCGGCGCCGTCGGCGGACAGGGTGAGGTGCAGCCCGACGGCTCCGCCACCGGCACCCTGACCCTGGACGCCGCCACCCTCGACACCAAGAACAAGAAGCGGGACGAGCACCTGCGCTCGGCCGACTTCTTCGACACCGCGAACCACCCCGAGATCACCTTCGCCGTCCGCAGCGCGAAGGCGGGCGCCGGCGCCACCGTCGAGGTCTCCGGCCAGCTGACCGTGCGCGGCATCAGCCGCCCGCAGACCCTCACCGCCCGCCTGGCCGGTGCGGACGCCGACGCGCTCACCCTGGAGACGGAGTTCACCGTGGACCGCGGCGAGTTCGGCCTGGGCTGGAACCAGCTGGGCATGATCCGCGGCCTGACCACGGTCGCCGCCACGCTCCGCTTCGTGCGTACGGCGGCCTGACGCGCGTCAGCGGGTGCCGCGCACCCGCAGGTGGAGGTCCATGCTGGACAGCGTCTGCGGTGCGGGCGTGAAGACCCGCAGCCGGAGCCGGGCCTTCGGCCCCGGCAGGGTGAACTTCCCGTCGGGCGCCCGGATCACATAGTCGGCCGAGGCGTGCGCGGGCAGGGTGGCCGGTCCCTTCAGGACCGTCCAGTACTCGCGCAGGCCCTGGCCGACCGTGAGCATGAAGTGCGGTTCCAGGGCGCTGTCGTCCCTGTTGGTGACCCGCAGACTCAGCCGGGCGAGGGCGTTCGCGTCCGCCGCCGTCCGGCGCACGGAGGCGATCTCCATCCTGAGCGGAGGCTTCCCGGTGACCGCCACGACGGCGCTCACCAGCGCCGGGGCGACCAGCAGCGCGGCCGCCGCGGCCAGCGCCGGGCGCCGGTGGGGACCGGTCAGCGGACGCGGGCGCGGCTGCCAGGCCCGTACGAACTCGGACGGCGGTGCGGTGACGGCGGTCGCCAGCCACAGCGGCGTCATCATCAGGTAGTAGCCGTCCTGGGAGCGGGTCGCCAGGAAGAAGGCGCACCAGGGGAGCACGGTCGCCGCCGGCCCCAGCCGGCGCATGAACAGGATCAGCAGCCCGAGCAGGGCCGCGGCCAGCAGCATGCTCGCGTGCCCGTACCAGTCGACCCGGTCGCTGCCGTTCGTGTAGTACAGGGACACGCCTACAAGGCCCTGTCCGTGCAGCGTCGCCCCCTGGGTCAGCGGCAGCGCGATGCCACCGATCCAGGTGCTCGGCTCGCTCACGACGAAGTACGTGTTGATCAGCAGCCACACGGTCGCGGCGATCCCCGCGATCCGCGCCACCACCAGCGCCGCGGCCCGGCCGCCCAGCTCACCGCGGCGCACCGCGTAGATCCCGGCCAGCAGGAACGGTGTCAGGAACCAGGGCAACTGCTGCGCGGCACACGCGGCACCCAGGCATGCGGCCCGCGCCACACCGGCCGCCCCGAGCCGTCCGCCCTGTCCGATCCGCGGCCAGCGCACCGCCACCGGGATCAGCAGGGCCAGCGCGATGATCGCCGGGTAGCCCTCACGGCCGTAGGTCGGCAGAAACCCGAAGCCCAGGCACGCCATGGTCGCCGCCGACCGCCACTGCACCGGCAGCATCCGCCACAGCACGACCGTGCCGACGATCAGCGCGCCCGTGCTGACCGCCGTCGCCGGGGCGCCGCCGTGACCGATCCACAGCAGGGGCGCGGTGAGCAGCGGGGCGAGCGGGGGATAGCCGTAGGTGTAGTCGTAGCCGCCGTCGAAGGTCGTGGTGAGGGCGATGCCCTTCTGGAAGAGCCAGGGCCACGGATGCCCGTAGACGTGGTGGCCGGCGACCAGCTCCTTGGCGGCCTGGGTGGTCAGCACCGCCTCGTCCGAGCCGCTGTGGTTCATGGCCCAGGCGGACAGGGCGAGGACCACGGCGGTCACCAGCACGAGCGCGTCGAGCCGCGCGAGCGACCGGGCCCGGCGCACGACGAGCGCCAGCACCCCGCACACCAGGATCGAGGCGTAGCACACCGAGATGACGGCGGCCACGGCCGGCCGGTGACTCGCCGCCTGCGTCCACACCGTGCGCGTACCGATGAAGAGGCTGACGTTCGCCAGCAGAGTGAGCACGCGATGCCACTGCGCGGGAGGTTCCGGTGGGGCGGACACCGCCGACTGCGTCCGCCGGCCGGGTGTCACCAGCTGGGTTTCTGCCAAGTGCACGGCAGCGCACGCTAGTGGCGCCCGGTGACCAGTACGTGGCCGGAGGGGAAAAGCCCGGTGTGAGACGGGTAAGAAGCCTTGTTCGAACAGGAACCGGCTCATATCTGGCCGGTTCCCGTCGCCGCGGAACGGTTGTGACGGTCGCGGACCGTGTCGCTGTTGGGCCGAACGGGTGACGTGGCGTAAGAATTGGCTGGTGCAGGCAATGAGTGCGAGTCAGTTCGGGGGGAGCCGGTGAACCGCCACGACGTCACCGATGAACAGTGGGAAGGGCTCGCCCAGGTGGTGCCGCTGCGGGGACGCGACGCCTGGCCGTCCGCCGTGGACCACCGCGCGCACCCCGAAGCCCTGACGGAGGCCCGGCGCCGTTTCGTCGTCCTCAGGGTCAATGTCTTCGCGGACGCCCGCGAGGTCGCCGAGACCCTGATGGCAGGCGTTCCCGTCCTGCTCGACCTGAGCGGGGCGGAGGCCGAGGTCGCCAAGCGCGTCCTCGACTTCAGCACCGGAGTCGTCTTCGGCCTCGCGAGCGGCATGCACCGCGTCGACCGCAACGTCTTCCTGCTGACCCCGGCGGACACCGAGGTCACCGACCTGGTGGAGAGCGCCTCAGCGGCCGGTTCCTGACCGCGGTCCCCCGATCGTAGGAAGCTCCGGACGCCGTAACGGTTCACCTTCCGTGCACCGCCCTACGGTCCGGACATGACCGTGTCATCCGTGCCGCCCGCGGCGCACTCCGCTACGTCGTCCCCGCTGCGAATCCTCGCGGACCGCCCGCGCCCGGACCGCCCCTGTGTCACCGAGCTGCGGCTGTCCGCCTTCGCCGGACACCGGCGGGCCGCCTTCGAGCTCGGGCCGGTCACCCTCTTCGCCGGGGGCAGCGGCTGCGGGAAGACCAGCGCGCTGCGGGCCTACGAGGCGCTGGCCCGGCTCGGCGGCGGTGCCGAGGTCGGGGAGGTGTTCCCCGACGCGGCCGACTGTGTGCCGCAGCGCGCGCGGCCCGATGCGCAGCGGCGGCGCGGGTTCCGCATCGGCTGTACGGCCGACGGGCCCGAGGGGCCGGTCCGGCTCGACGTCGCCGTGCAGGCTGAGCCCGAACTGCGCATCGTGGGCGAGCGGCTGACCGCGGGCGGTCTTGTGCTCCTGGAGACCGCCCTGCGCGACCCCTCCCGCCGCACCGTGCAGGCCGCCTGGCACACCGCGGGTTCGGCACCGGTGACGCGGGCGCCGCTGCCCGACGACCGGCTCGGCACCGCGCTGCTGCCGCTGCGCGTGGCCGGCAAGACCGACGGACAGCGCCGGGTGCTCGCCGCCGCCGAACAGATGGTCGTCGCCCTGCGGTCCGTCTTCGCCTGCGATCCGCACCCCGGCCGGATGCGCGCCCCGGCCCCGCTCGGCTCCGGACTGCTCCTCGGCGGCTGCGACAACCTCGCCGACGTCCTGTGGCGCACCCGCGCCGAGTGCACACGACGGCACGCACAGCTCGTCGAGGTGGTGCGCGCGGGCTGCGCGGGGCCGGTGGCCGACGTGCTCGCCGAGCCGCTGGGCGACGGGACCGTGCAGGCCCTGCTCGACCGCGGCGACGGTTTCCGGACAGCTCTGCGGCGCCTCGGCGACGGCGAGCTCAGATACCTCGCCCTCGCGCTGGTCCTGCTGACCGGGCCGGGCGTCCTGGAGGTGGACACCGCGGGCGAGGTGCCCGCGGCCATGCAGACGCTCACCGTCCTCGCCGACGGCTTCGACCGCTCACTGGACCCACGGCAGCGACGGGAACTGCTACGGCTGGCCATGCGGACCGTCGGCCGAGGCCACATCCGCGTCGTGGCCGCGGTCAGCGACGCCTCGTGGGCGGCCGGGCCGGAGCCCGTCACGGTGGTACACCTGGAGCCGTGACCGATCCTCTCGACGTGGCGAAACTGCAGCGCAGGCTGGCCGACTTCGCCGCCGCCCGCGACTGGCGGCAGTACCACACCCCCAAGAACCTCGTCGCCGCACTCAGCGTCGAGGCCTCCGAACTGGTCGAGATCTTCCAGTGGTTGACGCCGGAGGAGTCGGCCCGCGTCATGGACGACCCGGACACCGCGCACCGCGTGACGGACGAAGTCGCGGACGTGCTCGCCTACTTGCTGCAGCTGTGTGACGTCCTGGACATCGACCCGCTCGCGGCGCTGGACGCGAAGATCGACCGCAACGAACGGAGGTTCCCGGCGCCGTAGTCGAACAGGGCAGCCTTCGGGAGCGGTTCAGTCCGCTTTTACTCTCCGGAGTCAAACACCGGTCCGAAACCGATTTGTTGTCCACAGATTTCGGTCTTCCTCTGGCTTTTCGTCCCGCACACCCTCACTCTGGGTAGTGGACGGCGGAGTTCGGGCGGACGTGCGGGCAGCGCGTCCAGACAGACGGGGGCAGCGGCATGGACGCTGTGCGGCTCATCGTGACGAGCAGACGTGCCCTGGCAGGGAGCGGCGACGCTCCGGAGACCATGACCGAGGTGTGGCAGGCGCAGGCCCTGGCGCAGGCGATAGGCAGCCGCCTCGCGGTCTCCGGACCGCCCGAACTGCGCGGCGAGGCACTGGGGTTGACGGAGCTGGCGGGCCGGGGCTGCGGGGTCCTCGACAACCCTCACCTCGCCACCGAGGACCTGCGCGCGGCCCAGCTCACCGACCTGGGGGACGCCCGCCAGGCACTCCTCTGCCTCGGCAGCCTCCTGGGCGAGGTGGGTATCGCCCTGGTGGGACTCGCCTGCGCCGCGGACGACGAGAGCACCTACTGGCAGTGCATGGAGGCCATCGACGCGGCGGACGAGTCCAGGGACCGGGTCCGGGAGATGCTGCGCAGACTCGCGGACCGGGAAGAGGTGTTACCCGAGAGGGAGGCGGGTTAGAACGGCCCCAGGGGCCCGGGTCTCAGCCTGCCTCGCTCTCCTCCGCACCCCGCCCCGCGGACTGCAGATCCGCGTCCAGGGCCGACAGGTCCGCGTTCAGCGCCGCCATCAGCTCCTCCATCTGCTGCAGCAGGCCCTTCGGCCGGCCGGCACCGCCGCCCTGCTGCGGCACGGACTCTTCGGACATGACGGCCTCCTCGGCCCCAGGCCCCCGCCAGGAGGCCGATCGGGTGACAGCCCGGCGACGGCCGCCGGCGGGTGCCGGGCGGTCCGGCTCCGCACGAGCCAACGACCACCACCAGAACGGGTCACTGGCCAGGTACGCCCCAGGTCGGCCGACCACGGATTTTCACCCGACCGTGGACAGGAGTGCCCGGAGGGACCGGTGGGGTTGACCGGCACCGAGGCGTGCAGGATGGAGGTATGGATCTTCGCATCTTCACCGAGCCCCAGCAGGGGGCCTCCTACGACACGCTGCTCGCGGTGGCCAAGGCCACCGAGGACCTCGGGTTCGACGCCTTCTTCCGCTCCGACCACTATCTCCGCATGGGCTCCGTGGACGGCCTTCCCGGCCCCACCGACGCCTGGATCACCCTCGCGGGACTGGCCCGCGAGACCAAGCGCATCCGCCTGGGCACCCTCATGACCGCCGGCACCTTCCGTCTGCCCGGCGTGCTCGCCATCCAGGTCGCGCAGGTCGACCAGATGTCCGGCGGCCGCGTCGAACTCGGCCTCGGCGCAGGCTGGTTCGAGGAGGAGCACAAGGCGTACGGCATCCCGTTCCCGAAGGAGAAGTTCGGCCGGCTCGAGGAGCAGCTCGAGATCGTCACGGGCCTGTGGCAGACCAAGGTCGGCGACACCTTCGACTTCCACGGCACGTACTACGACCTCACCGACTCGCCCGCGCTGCCCAAGCCCGCCCAGGAGAAGATCCCGGTCCTGGTCGGTGGCCACGGCGCGACCCGCACCCCGCGGCTGGCCGCCCGGTACGCCGACGAGTTCAACATGCCGTTCGCCTCGGTCGAGGACAGCGAGCGGCAGTTCGCACGGGTGCGTGCCGCCGCCGAGGAGGCCGGCCGGCGGCCCGAGGACCTGGTCTACTCCAACGCCCTGGTCGTCTGCGTCGGCAAGGACGACCAGGAGGTCGCCCGCCGGGCCGCCGCGATCGGCCGCGAGGTCGACGAACTGAAGGCCAACGGCCTGGCGGGCACCCCGTCCGAGGTCGTCGACAAGATCGGCCGCTATGCGGAGACCGGCGCCGGCCGCCTCTACCTCCAGATCCTCGACCTCGCCGATCTGGACCACCTGGAGCTGATCTCGTCCCGGGTACAGGCACAGCTGTCGTAACCGCCCGGCCCTCCGCCCCGGCCTCAGGTTCGGGGCGGTTCCGTTTTCCGGACGCGTCCTGATGCACTCGGTGCGCGGGGGCCCGCCACCATGGATCAGCCGGCCGCCGCGGACATGCACATCAACGCCGAGGTCGAGGTGTCGCGCCGGCCGCCCGGCCGGGGATGCCGGCCTCGGCGGCCTCCCGGTCGGCCGGCGGCTTCGTGGTGAGAGGGGCCCGCTACCGGGACGCCGGGTCCTGATGTTCCGTCAGCGACCTGCTCAGCTCCGCCGCTGCCTCCCGCACGGCCGGCAGCAGCGCGGCCACCGGCGGGGTCTGCAGGGAGCCCTCGCGTACGACGAGGGTGATGCGGCGGGCGAGTCGGGGTCCCTCCAGCGTGACCCGGACGACCGGATGGCCCGGCCGGCCGGGCACCAGGTCGGGGACGAGCGCCACGCCCCAGCCCAGCGAGACCAGCCCGAACACCGCTTGCATGTCGCCGATGTCGGAGACGATGTCGGGCACGAAACCGGCGCCGGCGCAGGCGTGCAGGGCGAGCCGGCCGAGCCGCGAGGTACGGTCGAGCAGCCATGGTTCCCGGGCGAACTCCTCCAGACGGCGCGGTAGTTCACCGGTGGCCAGCGGATGGCCGGGGGCGACGACGAGGCGGAGGCGGTCGCTGAGCACCTCCTCCTCGTACAGCCCGGGCACCCGGGGCTCGGGCACCTGCGGATAGCCGGCGGCCAGCACGGCATCCAGCCGGCCGAGCCTCACGGTCTGCCGGCCCTCGTCGGGCGCCACGCCGTGCAGGGTGATGCGCAGCCGCGGATGGTCCTGGCGCAGCCGGTTCAGCGCCGGCACCAGAAGCGCGGGCCCCTCGTGCAAGGGCACCCCCACCCGCAGCTCACCGCTGACCCGCCCGTCGCGGGCACGCAACTGAGCCTCGGCGGCCTCCAGCTGGGCCATGATCCGGTCGGTGTGGGACACCAGCAACCGCCCGGCCGGGGTGAGTTCGGCCCGCCTGCTGCCGCGGTCCAGCAGGGCGGTGCCGGTCTCCGCCTCCAGGGCGGAGAGCTGCTGGGAGACCGCGGAACGGGTGTAGTTGAGGGCCTGCGCGGCCGCGGCGATGGATCCACGGACGCCGACCTCGCGCAGCAGTACCAGTTTCCTTACGTCCAGCACCGTCACCCTCGCTAACGCTTTGAGTCACCAACTGTCACGCCAGATTACGGGACAACGGCTTCCCCGGGACCTTCAATGGAGCTCGGCCCGACCCGGACCACGGCTCTCGGCCCGACCCGAACGACCTGATCAGACAGGGGAACTCCGCCATGCCGACGCTGCTCCACCTCGACTCCAGCCCGCGCGCGGGCTCCGTCTCCCGCCGGATCTCGGGCGAGTTCGCCGAGGCCTGGCGCAAGGCCGACCCCGAGGGCACCTACGTCTACCGGGACCTGGCCGCCGACCACGTCCCGCATGTCGACGACGCGCAGATCGGGGTGATGCACCGCCTGGAGACGGAGGGCGTGCGCGACCTCGCGGTCGCCCGGGCCGCGGCGCGGACGCCCGAGGAGAAGGCGAGCTGGGCGGTGACGTGGCCGCTGGTCGAGGAGCTTCTCGCCGCCGACACCATCCTGCTCGGTGTGCCGATGTACAACTTCTCGGTGCCGTCGACCTTCAAGGCGTGGTTCGACCGGGTGCTGATCGGCCCGCTGATCGCCGACCCGGCCACCGGCCAGGGCCCGCTCTCGGGCAAGAAGGTCGTGGTGGCCTCGGCACGCGGCGGTGCCTACGGCCCCGGCACGCCCCGCCACGACAGCGACCATCAGGAGCGGTACCTCAAGGCGGCCCTCGGCATGGTCGGCCTTGCGACCGACCTCACCTTCCTGCACGCCGAGCTGACCAAGTCGGCCCATGTGCCGCGGCTCGCCCGGTTCCAGGAGACGGCCGCCGCGTCGTACCAGGCTGCGCTGGAGGCCGCCCGCACCCTCGGGGCCGCCTGAAATCCAGTGGTCACAGTGGGGGCACAGCCGAGAGACTCGGACATGTGTTCCTGACGATCTCCACGCGCGGCACCGCCGCCTCACCGGCCACCGACCTCGGCTACCTGCTGCACAAGCACCCCGACAACGCGCAGACGTTCTCCACGTCCTACGGCATGGCGCACGTCCTCTACCCCGAGGCCGATGCCGAGCGCTGTACGGCGGCGCTGCTGCTGGAGGTCGACGCGGTGGCGCTGGTGCGGCGGGGGAAGGGCAAGGGACGTGGCGGGGCGCCCGACGCGGCACTGGCGCAGTACGTCAACGACCGCCCGTACGCGGCCTCCTCGCTGCTCGCGGTGGCACTGAGCGCGGTCTTCTCCAGCGCCATGCGAGGCGTGTGCAAGGCTCGCCCCGAGCGGGCCGCGCAGCCGCTGCCGCTGCGCATCGAGGTGCCCGCGCTGCCCGCCCGCGGTGGCCCGGGGCTGGTGCGACGGCTCTTCGAGCCGCTGGGCTGGACCGTCACCGTCGAACCGGTGGCGCTGGACACCGAGTTCCCCGAGTGGGGCGACTCGCGGTATGTGCGGCTCGTCCTGGAGGGCGAGACGCTCACCCTCGCCGAGGCCCTGCGCCACCTCTACGTCCTGCTGCCGGTCCTCGACGACGCCAAGCACTACTGGGTGGCCCCCGACGAGGTCGACAAGCTGCTGCGGGCCGGCGAGGGCTGGCTGCCCGGCCACCCGGAGCAGAAGCTGATCACCAGCCGTTACCTCTCGCGCCGCTGGTCGCTGACGCGCGAGGCGATGGAGCGGCTTGAGCTGGTGCGGCTCGCGGAGGCGGACGACAGCGAGGTCGAGGACATCGACAACGCCGTCGAGGAGGAGACCGAGACGGAGGAGAAGCCCACCCCGCTCGCCGTGCAACGGCGCGACGCGATCATCGCCGCGCTCGGCGCGTCCGGCGCCGCCCGGGTGCTCGACCTCGGCTGCGGACAGGGCCAGTTGGTGCAGGCGCTGCTCAAGGACCCGCGGTTCACCGAGATCGTCGGCGTCGATGTGTCGATGCGCGCGCTGACCATCGCCTCCCGGCGGCTGAAGCTGGACCGCATGGGGGAGCGGCAGGCCGCGCGCGTCAAGCTCCTCCAGGGCTCGCTCGCCTACACCGACAACCGGCTCAAGGGGTACGACGCCGCCGTGCTCAGCGAGGTCATCGAGCACCTCGACCTGCCGCGGCTGCCCGCCCTGGAGTACGCGGTGTTCGGCGCGGCCCGCCCGCGGACCGTCCTGGTGACGACCCCCAACGTCGAGTACAACGTCCGCTGGGAGTCCCTCCCGGCCGGCCATGTCCGGCACGGCGACCACCGCTTCGAGTGGACCCGGGAGGAGTTCCGCACCTGGGCGCACACGGTGGCCGAACGGCACGGGTACGAGGTGGAGTTCGTGCCCGTCGGCCCCGACGACCCGGAGGTCGGACCGCCGACCCAGATGGCTGTTTTCCGTATCAGGACCGAGAAGGAGGCGAAGGCGGCATGACCGAGAACCAGACCAAGGGACGCGTCCTGCCCGTCACCGACCTCTCCCTCGTCGTCCTCGTCGGCGCCTCCGGCTCCGGCAAGTCGACCTTCGCCCGCCGGCACTTCAAGCCGACCGAGGTGATCTCCTCCGACTTCTGCCGCGGCCTGGTCTCCGACGACGAGAACGACCAGAGCGCCACCAAGGACGCCTTCGACGTCCTGCACTACATCGCGGGCAAGCGCCTGGCGGCCGGCCGCCGCACCGTTGTCGACGCGACCAGCGTGCAGCAGGACGCCCGCCGTCAGCTGATCGACCTGGCCAAGCAGTACGACGTGCTGCCCATCGCCATCGTGCTGGACGTACCGGAGGAGGTGTGCGCCGAGCGCAACGCGGCCCGCACCGACCGGGCCGACATGCCGCGCCGGGTCATCCAGCGCCACATCCGCGAACTGCGCCGATCCGTACGGCACTTGGAGCGCGAGGGCTTCCGCAAGGTGCACGTCCTGCGCGGGGTGGAGGACGTCGAGAACGCCTCCGTCGTCACCGAGAAGCGCTTCAACGACCTGACCCACCTCACCGGCCCCTTCGACATCATCGGCGACATCCACGGTTGCTCCGCCGAACTGGAGTCGCTGCTCGGCAAGCTGGGCTACCTCGACGGCGTGCACGCCGAGGGCCGTACGGCCGTCTTCGTCGGTGACCTCGTCGACCGCGGCCCGGACAGCCCGGGCGTACTGCGCCGCGTGATGTCGATGGTCGAGTCCGGCAACGCGCTGTGCGTGCCCGGCAACCACGAGAACAAGTACGGCCGCTATCTCAAGGGCCGCAAGGTCCAGCACACCCACGGCCTCGCCGAGACCATCGAGCAGATGGAGGGCGAGAGCGACGAGTTCCGCGCTCAGGTGAGGGAGTTCATCGACGGTCTGGTCAGCCACTACGTCCTCGACGGCGGCCGACTCGTGGTCTGTCACGCCGGTCTGCCCGAGAAGTACCACGGCCGCACCTCCGGCCGGGTCCGCTCGCACGCGCTGTACGGCGACACCACCGGCGAGACCGACGAGTTCGGGCTGCCCGTGCGCTACCCGTGGGCGGAGGACTACCGGGGCCGGGCGGCGGTCGTCTACGGCCACACACCTGTCCCGGAGGCCACCTGGCTCAACAACACCATCTGCCTGGACACCGGCGCGGTCTTCGGCGGCAAGCTCACCGCGCTGCGCTGGCCGGAGCGTGAGCTGGTCGACGTACCGGCGGAGCAGGTCTGGTACGAGCCGGCGCGCCCGCTGCGGACCGAGGCACCCGGCGGTCAGGACGGCCGGCCGCTGGACCTGAACGACGTGCACGGCCGCCGGGTCGTCGAGACCCGGCACTCGGGCCGGGTGGCCGTCCGCGAGGAGAACGCGGCCGCGGCCCTGGAGGTCATGAGCCGCTTCGCGATCGACCCGCGGCTGCTGCCGTACCTGCCGCCGACCATGGCACCGACGGCGACCAGCCACGTGGACGGATACCTGGAGCACCCGGTCGAGGCCTTCGCCCAGTACGCCGCCGACGGGGTGGCGCGGGTCGTGTGCGAGGAGAAGCACATGGGCTCGCGGGCGGTGGCCCTGGTGTGCCGGGACGCGGAGGCGGCGCGCAAGCGGTTCGGCGTGGACGGCCCGACGGGGGCGCTGTACACCCGTACCGGACGGCCGTTCTTCGACGACGGGTCGGTGACGGAGGAGATCCTCGGACGCGTGCGCACGGCGGTCGACGCGGCCGGTCTGTGGGACGAACTCGCCACCGACTGGCTGCTGTTGGACGCCGAGCTGATGCCGTGGTCGCTGAAGGCCGCGGGGCTGCTGCGGTCCCAGTACGCGGCCGTCGGCGCCGCGGCCGGGGCGGTGTTCCCGGGTGCGCTCGCCGCGCTGGAGGGTGCCGCGTCCCGGGGTGTCGAGGTGTCCGACCTGCTGGCGCGCCAGCGGGAACGGGCCTCGAACGCGGCCGCGTTCACGGAGGCGTACCGCCGCTACTGCTGGCCGACCGAGGGACTGGACGGCGTACGACTCGCCCCCTTCCAGATCCTGGCCGTCCAGGGCCGCAGCCTCGCCGGGCTCCCGCACGACGAGCAGCTCGCCCTGCTCGACCGCCTCGTCGAGCACGACTCCGGCGGCCTGCTGCAGACCACCCGACGGCTCTACGTCGACACCGGCGACCCGGAGTCGGTGCGGGCCGGTGTCGACTGGTGGCTGGAGATGACCGGTCGCGGCGGCGAGGGCATGGTCGTCAAGCCGCTGGGCGCGCTGGTGCGCAGCGCGGAGGGGCGGCTCGTGCAGCCCGGCATCAAGTGCCGGGGCCGCGAGTACCTGCGGATCATCTACGGTCCGGAGTACACACGTCCCGACAACCTCACCCGGCTGCGCAGCCGCTTCCTGAACCACAAGCGGTCGCTGGCGATCCGCGAGTACGCCCTGGGCCTGGAGGCCCTGGACCGGCTGGCGGAGGGCGAGCCGCTGTGGCGCGTGCACGAGGCCGTGTTCGGGGTGCTGGCACTGGAGTCGGAACCGGTGGACCCGCGGCTCTGAGCCAATCGTGAGCCGTGTCCACACAGGCGCCAGGGAAACCTGGTGTCACATGCGCGGCCCCGCCCAGCTTGAACAACCTTACGAATCCGGGGAGTTCGAGAGGGCGGGGCAGGCGGTACCGCTATCCGACCAGGCGCAGTGAGGTGCCCGCCACGCCCACCCGCACCGACTGCCCCCAGGTCAGCTGCAGCGCGTCCTGCTCCATGCCGTCCCCGAAGGCGATCAGCCGTTCGGACTCGACGGTGAGGGTGAGACGTGCCGCGTCCGCGAGCTCGCCCGCGACCAGCGACGTTCCGGTGGCCGGTGACGGCCACGCCTCCCTCACGAACCACAGCAGCCGGTCGTCGGTCGGGCGCGGCAGCGACAGGGCGGCGCCCCGCTCCTGCCACACCGAGCGGATCCATCCCGTCGCGCCGGTCCCCGTCCCCACCAGCACCCCGGACGAAGCCTGGGCCTCGACGACACCCCCGTCGCCCTCGAGGCCCAGGCGGTACCTGGCCGTCTGATGTCCGGCGGCGCCCAGGTAGATCTCGTTGAGCGCGACGATCCGCTGGGTGTCGTCGGCGACCGCCTCGACCATGGTGAGCTCGTCCACGGCGCTCGTGAGCACCGCGGGGAGCAGCGCCGCCGCGTCGGCGGGGCGGTGCCGCACCAGGACGCCAGGGTTGCGCCCCGGGTCCGTGTCGATGCCCACCACCGGCTGCCCGGCCAGGTACTTGGCGACGTTCGCCACCAGCCCGTCCTGCCCCACGACCACCACGACGTCCTCCGGGGCGAACAGGAAACGGTCCAGGTCGCCCCGTTCCACCTGTGCCTGACGCCAGGTCAGCGGAATCGCGGCGGTCACCTCGCCGAGCGCCCGCCGGGTGCGTCGGTGCCGCTCGGCGACCTCCCCGATGTCCCGCCCCCGGGAGGAGAGAAAGAAGGCGGCCTGCCCGTGCGTACCGTGGTGGGCGACCAACTCCTCGTACTCCGTGGTCCGATGCACGAGAACGACCCGCGGCGCGAGACTCACGCGGCACACTCCGCGGAGAGCACGGGCCGGACGAGGGCTCCCGTCCGGGCGAGACCGGCCAGCGGCTGTCCGGCGCTCGGGTCCGCACCGCGGATGGGTCGGGCGAGGGTCCTCGTCGGGGGGACGGTGGGTGGTGTCTGTCGGGTGTTGGGGTCTGCGCTGTGGCTGGGTGGGGCGAGGCTCCTCGTCGGGGGGATGGTGGGTGGTGTCTGTCGGGTGTTGGGGTCTGCGCTGTGGCTAGGTCGGGCGAAGGCACTCGTCGGGGGGATGGTGGGTGGTGCCTGTTGGGTGTTGGGGTCTGCGCTGTGGCTGGGTGGGGCGAGGCTCCTCGTCCGTGGGACGGTGGATGGCGCCTGTCGGGTGTTGTCTGTGCTGTGGCTGGGTGGGGCGAGGCTCCTCGTCGGTGGGGTGGTGGGTGGTGTCTGTCGGGTGTTGGGGTCTGCGCTGTGGCTGGGTGGGGCGAGGGCACTCGTCGGGGGGATGGTGGGTGGCACCTGTCGGGTGTTGGGGTCTGCGCTGTGGCTGGGTCGGGCGAGGGCACTCGTCGGGGGGATGGTGGGTGGTGTCTGTCGGGTGTTGTCTCCGCTGCGGCTGGGTCGGGCGAGGCCCCTCGTCGGGCCGGCGGCGGGTGGCACCCGCCCGGTACCGGGGCCTGCGCCGCGGACGGGCCGGGCGGGCGACCCCGCCGGGCCGGCGGTGTACGGCGGCTGTCCCGTGGTCGGGTCCGCGCTGCGGGACCCCGCCGCGGCGGCCGGTGGCAGGGCGGTCATCCTCGCTTCGGGGAAGCCGGCCCGTCCGGCTCCCGTCTTCACGTCCGCTCCCCGCTGCCGAGCCGGGCGAGCAGGCCCGTCAGTACGTCCGGCGAGATGGTCACGCTGTCGATGTTCGGCAGGTTCTCCGCCAGCCGGGTCCCGGCGAGGGCGTGCAGGGTCGCGACCTCCACCTCCCCATGCACCCGCAGCCAGGCCGCCTGCGCCTGGGCCCGCGCCTCCCCGACCTCGCGCGCGCCTTCGGCCTCCGCCCGCGCGAGCCGGACCGAACGAGCCGCCTCGGCATCGGCCATCCGCACCGTCCGCGCCGCCTCCGCCTCCGCCAGCCGCTCGGTACGCCGCGCCTCGGCGTCCGCGAGCTGCACCGACCGCGTGGCCTCGGCGTCGGCCAGCCGAAGCGAGCGGTCCGCCTCCGCCTGAGCCAGCTTCACCGTCCGCGCCGCCTCCGCCTCTGCCCGTACCGCGTCCGCCGCCGCGTGCTCCTCGGCCTCCCGGCGGGCGTTCGTGCCGCGCTGCTCGACCAACTGCTCCTCGCGGCGGGCGAGTTCGATCTGGCTGGCCAGTTCGTTCTCGGCGATCGTCCGCTCCCGCTCGACGGCCACGGCCCGCCGCTCGTACGTCGCCCGGTCCGCCTCCTGCTGGATCTGCTCACGGGCGGGCGTGCGCAGGGCCCGCTCCACCTCCGGCTCGGGACGCAGCGCCACCACCCGGACGGCGACCACCTCGATGCCGGTCGCCGGCAGCCGCGGCTCCGCGCCCAGTCCGGCCGCGACCCGCTCCCGCACCGCCGCCACCCCGTCCACCAGCGCCGACGACAGTGACGTACGGGCGAGGACGTCCAGCGCATGCTGCTGGGCCGTCTCGGTCAGCAGCGTCCCCAGCTGCTCCAGCGGCGCCCCCCGCCACACCCCCGTGTCCGGGTCGACGGAGAAGTCCAGTCGGGCGGCGGCGAGCGCCGGGTCACTGATCCGGTACGTCACCGTCGCCTGCACCGCCACGTCCTGGAAGTCGGACGTACGGGCGTGGAAGGTCATCGCCAGCTCCCGGTCGTCCACCGGGACCTCGGAGAGCGCCGCGGTCAGCGCACGGAACCAGAAGCTGAGCCCCGGACCGTCGTGCAGCAGCTTCCCCGCGCGTTGGTGCCGGATGTGCGCCGTCGGCGCCCCGCGCAGATGGCGCCAGCCCAGACGCCGTGTGATGTCGGCCATCGAACCCCCTCGGTTCTCGTCCGTTCGACGATAATCGCCACAAGCGCTTATCGTCAAGGGGACGAGAACAAGAAGGGGAAGAAACCCGTCGACCAGCGGGTCAAGAAGGCCCCCGGTGGTCAGGATGGAGGCATGGGAATGCATGTCGACTCCGAGGCCGGGCGGCTGCGCCGCGTCATACTCCACCGGCCGGATCTCGAGCTCAAAAGGCTCACCCCCAGCAACAAGGACGCCCTCCTCTTCGACGACGTGCTCTGGGTGCGCCGCGCCCGCGCGGAGCACGACGGTTTCGCCGACGTCCTGCGCGACCGCGGGGTCGCCGTCCACCTCTTCGGCGACCTGCTCACCGAGGCCCTGGAGGTCCCGGCCGCCAGAACGCTCGTCCTGGACCGGGTCTTCGACGAGAAGGAGTACGGAGTCCTCGCCACCGACCACCTCAGAGCCGCCTTCGAGACCCTCCCCGCGCAGGAACTGGCCGAGGCCCTGGTCGGCGGCATGACCAAGCGCGAGTTCCTGGCCGCCCACGCGGAGCCCACCTCCGTCCGCTTCCATGTCATGGACCTCGACGACTTCCTCCTCGCGCCGCTCCCCAACCACCTCTTCACCCGCGACACCTCCGCCTGGATCTACGACGGCGTCTGCGTCAACGCCATGCGCTGGCCGGCTCGCCAGCGCGAGACGGTCCACTTCGAGGCGATCTACCGCCACCACCCCCTCTTCCGCGACGAGGACTTCCGCGTCTGGTCCGAGGGGCAGGCGGACTACCCGTCCACCATCGAGGGCGGGGACGTCCTCGTCATCGGCAACGGCGCCGTCCTGATCGGCATGAGCGAGCGCACCACCCCGCAGGCGGTCGAGATGCTGGCCCACAAGCTGTTCGAGGCCGGCTCCGCGCAGACGATCGTGGCCCTCGACATGCCGAAGCGGCGCGCCTTCATGCACCTCGACACCGTGATGACGATGGTCGACGGCGACACCTTCACCCAGTACGCGGGCCTCGGCATGCTCCGCTCGTACACCATCGAGCCGGGCGCCGGCGACAAGGAGCTCAAGGTCACCGACCACCCGCCGGAGCACATGCACCGCGCGATCGCCGCCGCCCTCGGGCTGAGCGAGATCCGCGTGCTGACCGCCACCCAGGACGTGCACGCCGCCGAGCGCGAGCAGTGGGACGACGGCTGCAACGTCCTCGCCGTCGAACCGGGCGTCGTCATCGCCTACGAACGCAACGCCACCACCAATACCCATCTGCGCAAGCAGGGCATCGAGGTCATCGAGATCCCCGGCAGCGAACTGGGCCGGGGCCGGGGCGGCCCGCGCTGTATGAGCTGTCCCGTCGAACGGGCTGCCGTATAGAAATGCGATTCTTCGTATAGACTTCCAGCGGCACATGTCCCCGCATTCCTGGAGCGCCCCATGGCGACAGTCCCGACCGCCCTCGCCGGCCGCCACTTCCTCAAGGAGCTCGACTTCTCCCAGCAGGAGTTCCTCGGCCTGATCGAGCTGGCCGCCGAGCTGAAGGCCGCCAAGAAGGCCGGGACCGAGACGCAGTACCTGCGGGGCCGCAACATCGCGCTGATCTTCGAGAAGACCTCGACGCGCACACGGTGCGCGTTCGAGGTCGCCGCCGCCGATCAGGGCGCGTCGACGACCTACCTCGACCCCACGGGCTCGCAGATCGGGCACAAGGAGTCCGTGAAGGACACCGCGCGTGTGCTGGGGCGGATGTACGACGCGATCGAGTACCGCGGGCACGGGCAGGGTGTCGTCGAGGAGCTGGCCGCATACGCCGGGGTTCCCGTCTACAACGGCCTCACCGACGAGTGGCACCCCACCCAGATGCTCGCCGACGTCCTCACCATGACCGAGCACAGTGACAAGCCGCTCAGCGAGACGGTCTTCGCCTACCTCGGCGACTCCCGCTACAACATGGGCAACTCCTACCTGGTCACCGGCGCCCTGCTCGGCATGGACGTCCGTATCGTCGCGCCCCGGGTGCTGTGGCCGGACGACACGATCGTCGAGGTGGCCCAGCAGCTCGCCGCCGCCTCCGGCGGCCAGGTCACCCTCACCGAGGACGTGAAGGAGGGCGTGCGCCACGCCGACTTCGTCGCCACCGACGTCTGGGTGTCGATGGGGGAGCCCAAGGAGGTCTGGGACGAGCGCATAGCGCTGCTCGGCCCCTACGCCGTGACCATGGACGTGCTGCGCGCCACCGGCAACCCGGACGTGAAGTTCATGCACTGTCTGCCGGCCTTCCACGACCTCGGCACGCGCGTCGGCCGCGAGGTCCACGAGCGGCACGGTCTGACCGAGCTGGAGGTCACCGACGAGGTGTTCGAGTCGGAGCACTCCGTGGTCTTCGACGAGGCCGAGAACCGTATGCACACCATCAAGGCGGTCCTGGTCGCGACCCTGGCCTGAGGCCCGGCCTCGTGCTCAGGAGGAACGCCGCTGCCGCGGCACCACCGGCAGGCGGAACCACACGGCCTTGCCGGACCTCGTCGGCCGGTGGCCGCAGGACGAACTGAGCGCGCGGATCAGCAGCAGCCCGCGCCCGTGCTCCTGCCAGGGGTCGGGCATCTCCGCGCCCGGCCAGGTGAGATCGAACGGCGGCACCGGGTCGGGGTCGTGCACCTCGACCCGGCAGCCGTTCGGCAGCAGCTCCACCACGAGTTCTATCGGGGAGTCCCCGACGACGGTGTGCTCCACGGCGTTCGCGACCAGCTCCGCCGTGAGCAGTTCCGCGGTGTCGCAGTCGGCCCCGTGCTCCAGCTCGGCCAGCGCCGTGCGCACGAGTGCACGGGCCACGGGCACGGCCGCGGCGGAGTGCGGCAGTGCGATGCGCCAGGAGGCGGCGGACGACGAGGGGCGGTCGTACAAGGCGGGTCCGTTCATGAGCAGGCCGTCCTGCTTTCAACTTTTACGAATGGTACGGCGCCGCCCGACGAGCGGCCCGGCGGGCACCGTGCGGCACCTTCGGCCCCGCGACGGGCGGCTTACCCGTAGCAACGGCTTGCCTCGCGGCGCCGCTCCCGTCGTAGCCACTCTGTCGACGAGCCGTGACGGATGTGACCGGGCCGGGTCAGATCAGGACAGCTCTATCGCGCGCTCATGACGACAGTCACGGATGGGTGATAGCTTCGAAGGGTAGAGCTCAGTGAGGCAGTGCCCGCCCCCCGAGGAGGCCGCACGTCATGAGTCCCTTCACCGGCTCCGCCGCCCGCACCTCCGACTGGCGGCATCTGCGCGTGGAGCACGCCGACGGGGTCGCCACGGTCACCCTCGCCCGCCCCGAGAAACTCAACGCGCTCACCTTCGGCGCCTACGCCGACCTGCGCGACCTGCTCGCCGAACTCTCCCGCGAGCGGTCCGTACGGGCGCTGGTCCTGGCCGGCGAGGGCCGCGGCTTCTGCTCGGGCGGCGACGTCGACGAGATCATCGGCGCGACCCTCTCCATGGACACCGCCCAGCTCCTCGACTTCAACCGGATGACCGGCCAGACCGTACGGGCCATACGGGAGTGCCCGTTCCCGGTGATCGCGGCGGTGCACGGGGTGGCGGCGGGCGCCGGGGCGGTCCTCGCCCTGGCGGCGGACTTCCGCGTCGCGGACCCCTCGGCCCGGTTCGCGTTCCTGTTCACCAGAGTGGGCCTGTCCGGCGGCGACATGGGTGCGGCCTATCTGCTGCCGAGGGTCGTGGGCCTGGGTCACGCGACCCGCCTGCTGATGCTCGGCGAACCGGTCCGCGCCCCCGAGGCGGAACGCATCGGACTCGTCAGCGAACTGACCGACGAGGGCCACGCGGACGAGGCAGCACAGAACCTGGCCCGCCGCCTGGCCGACGGCCCGGCCCTGGCCTACGCCCAGACAAAGGCCCTGCTCACGGCCGAGCTGGACATGCCGCTGGCGTCCGCCGTGGAACTGGACGCCTCGACCCAGGCCCTCCTGATGAACGGCGAGGACTACGCCGAGTTCCATGCTGCGTTCATGGAAAAGCGCCCTCCCAAGTGGAGGGGGCGGTGACCATGGCTTCCTCAGGGGCGCGAGACCGTGTTGAATGTGCGGCTACCGCCGCGCGGGCGCGACCAGCCACGACTGACCCGCAGTCGCCGGCCAACACCAGCCACCCCCAACGCATCGCGGTCATCGGCGGCGGCCCCGGGGGCCTGTACGCCGCCGCCCTCCTCAAACGCCTGGCCCCCGACCGCCAGGTCACCGTATGGGAACGCAACGCCCCAGACGACACCTTCGGCTTCGGCGTCGTCCTCTCCGACGAAACCCTCGGCGGCATCGAACACGCCGACCCGGTCGTCTACGCGGCCCTGCAGAAACACTTCACCCGCTGGGACGACATCCACATCGTCCACCGGAACAACCGCCAGACCTCCTCAGGGCACGGTTTCGCCGCGCTCGGCAGAAAACGCCTCCTGGAGATCCTCCACGACCGCTGCCGCGCCCTCGGCGTGGAACTCCGCTTCCGTTCGGAGGCCCCGTACCCCGACTGGCTGGCACAGTCGTACGACCTGGTCGTCGCCGCCGACGGAGTCAACAGCACCACCCGCGAGGCCTACGCCGATGTCTTCCGCCCGCAGGTGGCCACCCACCGCTGCCGCTACATCTGGCTCGCCGCCGACTTCGCCTTCGACGCCTTCCGCTTCGAGATCGCCGAGACCGAGCACGGCGTGATGCAGCTGCACGGCTACCCCTATGCCCCCGATGCCTCAACCGTGATCGTCGAGATGCACGAGGACGTGTGGCGCGCCGCCGGTTTCGAGGAGCTCGACGAGGCGGGGTCGGTCGAACGCTGCGCCAAGATCTTCTCGGAAGCCCTCCGCGGCCGCCCTCTCCGCTCCAACAAGTCGGCGTGGACCACCTTCCGCACGGTCGTCAACGAGCGCTGGTCCCACGGCAACGTGGTCCTGCTCGGCGACGCCGCCCACACCGCCCACTTCTCCATCGGCTCCGGCACCAAGCTGGCCGTCGAGGACGCTCTCGCCCTTGCCGCCTGCCTGGAGGAACAGCCCACGCCGGCCGAGGCGCTCGCGGCCTACGAGGAGGAACGCAAACCCGTCGTCGCCTCCACCCAGCGCGCGGCCCGCGCCAGCCTGGAGTGGTTCGAGAACCTGGCGCTCTACCTCGACCAGCCGCCCCGCCAGTTCGCCTTCAACCTGCTCACCCGCAGCCGCCGCGTCACCCACGACAACCTGCGGCTGCGCGACGCCCGCTTCACCGAAGCCGTGGAGCGCGAGTTCGGCTGCCCGCCCGGAACGCCGCCCATGTTCACGCCGTTCCGGCTCCGCGGTCTGACCCTGCGCAACCGGGTCGTCGTCTCGCCCATGGACATGTACTCGGCGGTCGACGGCGTCCCCGGCGACTTCCACCTCGTCCACCTCGGCGCCCGCGCCCTCGGCGGCGCCGGCCTGGTGATGACCGAGATGGTGTGCGTCAGCGCGGAGGGCCGGATCACCCCCGGCTGCACCGGCCTCTACACCGGACGGCAGGCCGAGTCGTGGAAACGGATCACCGAGTTCGTGCACGCCCGGTCGCCCGGCACCGCGATCGGCGTGCAGCTCGGCCACTCCGGCCGCAAGGGCTCGACCAGGCTGATGTGGGAGGGCATGGACGAACCGCTGCCCGACGGCAACTGGCCCCTGGTGGCCGCCTCACCGCTGCCGTACAAGCCGGGCAGCCAGACCCCGCGCGAGCTGAACCGCGCCCAACTCACCGACATCCGCGAGCAGTTCACCGCCGCCGCCTGGCGGGCCGCCCGCGCGGGCTTCGACCTCCTCGAACTCCACTGCGCCCACGGCTATCTGCTCTCCGGCTTCCTCTCCCCGCTCACCAACCGCCGCACCGACGCCTACGGCGGCTCGCTGGAGAAACGACTCCGCTTCCCGCTGGAGGTCTTCGACGCGGTCCGCGCCGTGTGGCCCGAGGAGAGGCCCATGACCGTCCGTATCTCGGCCACCGACTGGGCCGAAGGCGGTACGACGGCCGAGGACGCCGTCGAGATCGCCCGCGCCTTCGCCGCACACGGCGTCGACGCCATCGACGTGTCGACCGGGCAGGTCGTGTCCGACGACCACCCGGAGTTCGGGCGCTCGTACCAGACGCCGTACGCGGACCGCATCCGTCACGCCACCGGCCTCCCCGTGATCGCGGTCGGCGCGATCTCCTCCTGGGACGACGTCAACTCCCTGATCCTGGCGGGCCGTACGGACCTGTGCGCCCTCGCCCGCCCCCACCTCTACGACCCGCACTGGACCCTGCACGCGGCAGCCGAGCAGGGCTACGACGGCCCCGGCGTCGTCTGGCCGGCCCCTTACCGGGCGGGCAGCCGCCGCCCCCAGACCGGCCGCACGGACGCCCCCAAACCCCGCCTGACCCTGGAGACCTGACCGAGCACGCCGTCGCGTGCGAGGCCTCGGGGGGTCATACACCCGCGAACTCGGCCCCCGCGTCCCTCAGCCGTGCATGCAGCTCCCGGAAGACGGCCGCCGAGCGGACGCCGGGCCAGTCCTCGGGGAGGAGGCGGGCGGGCAGGCCGGGGTCGAGGTAGGGCAGGTGGCGCCAGGAGTCGAGGGCGAGGAGGTAGTCGCGGTAGGCCTCCTCGGGCGGGGTGTCCGCCCGGTGCTCCCACCCGTGCAGCACGGGCGCGTGCCGGTCGAGGAAGGCCTCGTGCTCCTTGGCGATCGCGGCCAGGTCCCACCAGCGGGCCACCGCCTCCTCGGTCGCCGCGAACCCGAGGTGCTCGCCGCGGAACAGGTCGACGTACGGGTCGAGGTGCAGCCGCTGGAGGGTGTGCCGGGTCTCCTCGTACAGCCGGGCGGGAGCGATCCACACCCCGGGTGCCGCCGTGCCGAACCCGAGCCCGGCCAGCCGGGAGCGCAGCACATGCCGCTTCTGCCGCTCCGACTCCGGCACCGAGAACACGGCGAGCACCCAGCCCTCGTCCTCGGGCGGGGCGGTGGCGTAGATACGTCGGTCGCCGTCGTCGAGCAACTGGCGGGCGTCCGGCGACAGTTCGTACCCGGCCGCGCCCTGCGCCGTACGGGCCGTCAGCAGCAGTCCGCGGCGTTTGAGGCGGGAGACCGACGAGCGCACCGAGGGTGCGTCCACGCCGACCGCGGCCAGCAGCCGGATCAGTTCGGCGACGGGCACGGGGCCCGGAGCGAAGCGGCCGTACGCGCCGTAGAGCGTGACGATGAGAGACCGTGGTGCATGCTGGTCGGACACGTTGATCATCTTAGGTCTTCGGTATCAGTGCTGGTCACCTTCGGTGCGCAGTCGGAAGCGCTGCAGCTTGCCGGTCGCCGTGCGGGGCAGGGCGTCCAGGAAGACGATCTCGCGGGGGCACTTGTAGGGTGCGAGTTCGGACTTGACGAAGCCGCGCAGGGCCTCGGCGTCCCGCTCGGCGCCCTCCCCGAGGACGACATGGGCCACGACGACCTGTCCGCGCGCCTCGTCGGGCCGTCCCACGACGGCCGCCTCCACCACGTCCGGGTGGCGCAGCAGGGCGTCCTCCACCTCCGGCCCCGCGATGTTGTACCCGGCCGAGATGATCATGTCGTCGGCGCGGGCGACATACCGGAAGTAGCCGTCGCTCTCGCGGACGTATGTGTCACCGGTGACGTTCCAGCCGTCGCGTACGTAGACGCGCTGGCGCGGGTCGGTGAGGTAGCGGCAGCCGACGGGCCCGCGCACCGCGAGCAGTCCTGGCTGTCCGTCGGGCACGGGCCGGCCGTTCTCGTCCTGCACGCGCGCGTGCCAGCCGGGTACGGGCACGCCCGTCGTGCCGGGCCTGATGTGTTCGTCGGCCGCGGAGATGAAGATGTGCAGCAGTTCGGTGGCGCCGATGCCGTTGATGATGCGCAGCCCGGTCCGCTCGTACCAGGCCTGCCAGGTCGCGGCGGGCAGGTTCTCGCCGGCCGAGACGCAGCGGCGCAGGGACGAGGTGTCGTGGGCGTCGAGCTCGTCGAGCATCGCGCGGTAGGCCGTCGGCGCGGTGAACAGCACGGAGACCCGGTGCTCGGCGACCGCCGCCAGCAACTGCCGGGGGTGGGCCTGTTCGAGCAGGAGCGCGCTGGCACCGACCCGCATCGGGAAGACGACCAGACCGCCGAGCCCGAAGGTGAAACCGAGCGGGGGGCTGCCCGCGAACACATCGTCCACATGGGGTTGCAGCACATGCTTGGCGAAGGTGTCGGCTATGGCGAGCACATCCCGGTGGAAGTGCATGCACCCCTTGGGACGGCCGGTCGTGCCCGAGGTGAACGCGATCAGCGCGACGTCGTCGGCCGCGGTCGCGACGGTCGGGTACGGGGTGTCGGGCGCCGGGCGGTGCAGGAGGTCGTCGGGGGCGTCGCCGCCGTACGTCGTGATCCGCAGGCCCGGTATCTCGGCCTTGGCGAGGTCGTCGACGGCGCGGATGTCGCACAGGGCGTGCCGGATCAGGGCCATGTCGCAGATGACTTCGAGCTCGTGCGGCCGCTGCTGGGCCAGCACGGTGACGGCGACCCCGCCCGCCTTCAGCACCGCCAGCCAGCAGGCCGCGAGCCAGGGCGTGGTCGGGCCGCGCAGCAGGACGCGGTTGCCGGGGACGACGCCGAGATCCCCCGTCAGGACATGGGCGATGCGGTCGACGCGGGCCCGCAGATCGCCGTACGTCCACGAAGGCCCGGCAGGGGTGTGGAACACCGGGCGGCCGGGGTCGGCGTGGTCCAGCAGCTCGGCGGCACAGTTCAGCCGATCGGGGTAACGCAGCTCCGGCAGGTCGAACCGGAGTTCCGGCCACTCCTCGGGCGGCGGGAGGTGGTCGCGCGCAAAGGTGTCGACGTGGGCCGAGACATGCATGGCGGTGCGCCCCCTTGCCGTTGTGGGCGTCCTGGTGGGCTCGTTCGAGCGTATCGTGTTGGTGACGACAGTCAACGGTGCGCGATATCGTCGAGGGGTCATGTCGAGAAAGGGGACCGCCAATGCCCGCATTCTCGCTCGATCCGGTACAAACCGCCTGGTGTGCCGAGCTGCGCTCCCTCGCCGCCGACCGGCTGCGCCCGCTCGTGGAGAAGGCGGAGAACAGCGAGCCGGGGCACGTCAACCGCCCCCTGGTCGCCGAACTCGGCCAACTCGGGCTCCTGGAGCGGCTGTTCACCTCGGGGGCCCTCGACCTCTGTCTGATGAGGGAGTCGCTCGCGTACGCCTGCACGGAGGCGGAGACGGCCCTTGCGCTGCAGGGACTGGGCGCCCATCCGGTCCATGCGTACGGCACGCCCGCCCAGCGGGAGCGCTGGCTGCCCCGGGTGAGCGAGGGGAGCGCGGTCGCCGCGTTCGCGCTGAGCGAGCCGGGGGCCGGATCGGATGCGGCGGCGCTGTCGCTGACCGCCCGTCCCGACGGCCCCGGACGCTTTCGGCTCACCGGCGAGAAGTGCTGGATCTCCAACGCCCCCGAGGCCGACTTCTACACCGTCTTCGCGCGCACCACCCCCGGCGCCGGCGCCCGCGGGGTGACCGCCTTCCTGGTGCCCGCCGACCGTCCCGGCCTGACCGGCAGGGCCCTCGACATGCTCTCGCCGCACCCCATCGGCGCCCTCGACTTCGACGCCGTACCCGTCACCACGGACGATGTGCTCGGTGAGGCCGACCGCGGGTTCCGGGTCGCCATGGGAACCCTCAACCTGTTCCGCCCCAGCGTCGGCGCGTTCGCCGTCGGCATGGCGCAGGCGGCCCTGGACGCGACCCTCGCGCACACGGCCGGGCGGGACGCGTTCGGCGGCAAGCTGAAGGACCTGCAGACCGTCGCCCACCAGGTCGCCGAGATGGCGCTGCGCACCGAGGCGGCCCGCCTCATGGTGTACGCGGCGGCGACGGCGTACGACGAGAACGCCCCCGATGTCCCGAAGCGTGCGGCGATGGCGAAGCTGCTCGCCACCGAGACGGCGCAGTACGTCGTCGACCAGGCCGTCCAGCTGCACGGCGCCCGCGCCCTGCGCCGCGGCCACCTCCTCGAACACCTCTACCGCGAGGTGCGCGCCCCTCGTATCTACGAGGGCGCGAGCGAGGTCCAACGCGGCATCATCGCGAAGGAGCTGTACAAGGAGCCGGACGACGAGCCGGACAACCGACCGTCCGCCGACGTGGAGGCCTCCCGGTGAGCACCGAGCGCGTCAACCCGCCCGACCTCTCCCCGCCCACGGGCTTCTCCCACGCCGTCGTCGTCACCGGCACCCGTGTCGTCTTCCTGGCCGGCCAGACCGCGCTCGACACGGACGGCAAGGTCATCGGCGACACCCTCCCCGCCCAGTTCGAGCGGGCCCTGACCAACCTTCTCACCGCTCTGCGCGCGGCGGGCGGCACCCCCGCGGACCTCGCCCGCGTCACGGTCTACGCCACCGACGTCGCCGCCTACCGCACCCATGCGCCCGAACTGGGGCGTCTGTGGCGGGAGTTGGCGGGCCGGGACTATCCGGCGATGGCGGTCGTGGAGGTCGTACGGCTGTGGGACGAGGAGGCGATGGTGGAACTGGACGGGTTCGCCGTCCTGCCCTAGGCGTGCTGATCAGGCGGCGGCAGCCAGTTGCTCCGCCGGTGCCCGGTGCGGTGCGACGGCCCGGCCGTCGGGGGTCAGCTCACCGCTGTCGTCGAACAGGATCGCGCCGTCGCACAGGAGGCTCCAGCCCTGCTCGGGGTGGGCGGCGACGACGTGCACGGCGAGCTCGTCGAAGGAAGGGCACGAAGTCTGGTGGGAACACATGGCGCACCTCCACGTCGGTCGGGACCGTCCGCCGGCCCCCATGGACAGACCATGCTCTCCTGCCGAACGCATCGGAACGGCCGAGCGTGAAGCGTGACAACACGCGGACAACACCAGGACGGTTCCAGGACCCCCGGGGCGGACTCGCCACCGAGTGGGTGACGGTCACGGCCGGGGGCGTGCCCGGCGGGTACCAGTGGAAGCCCCACCTACAGGAGGTTTCCGATGTTCAAGCGACCCGCCCTGGCCCTCGCCGCCGGTGCCGCCCTGCTCCTGCTCACCGCTCCTGCCGTGACCGCGGCCCCGTACCAGGCCGCGGAGCTGGAGGAGACGGTGACCGTCGACCCGACGGGCCACATCTCCGCGGACGGCACCGTCACCCTCTCCGGCACCTACCGCTGCACGGACAGCACGGGCGCGGCGTTCATCAGCTCCTCGGTGAGCACCACGAAGGCCTCCGCGACCCACGGCACCTCGACCCTGATCCAGGGCATCGGCGGCACGGTCGCCGTGTGCGACGGGGTGACACACCGCTGGGAGAACACGAGCAGACCGTCCCCGGCCATCGGCCCGGGCAAGGTCAGCGTCGAGGCCACGGTCGCGGAACTCCGCTTCGAGGGGATCCTGCCGCTGCCCCGCATCCACGCCGACGAGCGGCACGAGGTCACCCTGACCAAGGACTGACCGCCGCCCGTGCGCGCCGCCCGGCCCCGCCCGGCGGCGCGCACGCGCCCGACACTCCACGGATGACCGGCGCACCGACAAGAGCGCATCCCGCGGGGCTGACGTCAGGCCGGATAGGCGTGCGTCTGCGCCGCCTTCACCGTCGCCCAGACCGTGGCGCCGGGGTGCAGGTCGAGTTCCGCGGCGGCGACCGTGGTGAGGTCGGCGGCGAGGGGGAGTTCACCGGTGAGGGCGGCGCGGATCTGGTCCCCGTGGGCCTCCAGGCCGGCCACCTCGCAACGCCAGAGGTTGCGGGCGCTGGCGCCGGTGGGGCGGTCCCGGTAGAGGGTGACCGCGCCGGGCGGGAAGGCCACGAAGACGGGTCCGGTGAGGTCCTCCTCGGTCGTGATGCCGGGGCCGTCGTCGAGGCGGACCGTGTGGCCTTCGGCCTCTCCTCGGTAGAGGTTCAGGCCGACCAGATGGGCGATGTAGTCGGTGCGCGGGCGGCGGGCGATGTGCGCGGGGGTGCCCTCCTGGACGATGCGGCCGTCCTCGATGACGACCAGGCGGTCGGCCAGGACCATCGCGTCCAGGGGGTCGTGCGTGACGAGTACGGCGACGGCCTCGAAGTCCGCCAGGTGGTGGCGGAGCTGGGCCCGGACGTCCAGGCGGGTGCGGGCGTCGAGGGCGGCCAGCGGTTCGTCGAGGAGCAGCAGACGGGGGCGGGTGGCCAGGGCGCGGGCGAGCGCGACGCGCTGGGCCTGGCCGCCGGAGAGGCGGCGGGGTTTGACCCCGGCGTGGTCGCTCAGGCCCATCCGCTCCAGCCATACGGCGGCCTCGGCGCGGGCCTCCACCTTGGTGGCGCCGTGGCAGCGCGGCCCGAAGGCCACGTTGTCCAGGGCGGTCAGATGGGGGAAGAGCAGATAGTCCTGGAAGACGACACCGACCGGGCGCGACTCGGGCGGCACGGCGTCCAACTGCTCGCCGTCCAGCCGCAGCCGGCCGCCGGTGAGCGGCACGAGTCCGGCCAGGGCGCGCAGGGCGGTGGTCTTGCCGGCGCCGTTGGGGCCGAGGAGGGCGATCACGTCACCGGGCGCCGCGCTCAGCGTCACGTCGAGGCGGAAGGAGCCGCGCTCGACCACCAGCCGGGCGTCGAGTCCCTCGCCGGTGCGGGTGGGGGCGCCCGCGGCGGCCTTGTCGATGTCGGTCATGAGGGGGTCATCCAGCGGTCTCGCAGCCCCGCCAGCACGGCGATCGACACCGCCAGCAGCACCAGGCTGAGGGCGATCGCCGCCTCCGGGTCGTTCTGGAGGGCGAGGTAGACGGCGAGGGGCATGGTCTCGGTGCGGCCCGGGAAGTTCCCCGCGAAGGTGATCGTCGCACCGAACTCGCCCAGCGCGCGTGCCCAGGCCAGCACGGCGCCCGCGGCGACCCCGGGGGCGATGAGCGGCAGGGTGACCCGGCGGAACGCGGTGAAGCGGGAGGCACCGAGCGTGGTGGCCGCCTCCTCGTAGCGCGGATCGGCGGCGCGCAGGGTGCCCTCGACGCTGATGACGAGGAACGGCATGGCCACGAAGGCCTCGGCGACCACGACTCCGGCGGTGGTGAAGGGCAGGGTGACGCCGAACCAGGAGTCCAGCCACTTCCCCACCACCCCGTTGCGCCCGAGCGCCATCAGCAGCGCGACGCCCCCCACCACCGGCGGCAGCACCAGCGGCAGGGTGACCAGGGCCCGTACGACACCACGTCCCGGGAACTCGACCCGGGCCAGCAGCCAGGCCAGCGGCACCCCGAGCACCAGGCTCACGGCGGTCGCCGCCGTCGCGCAGACCAGGGACAGCTGGAGCGCCTGCCATACCTCGGTGCTGGTCAGCAATTCGGGCATGCTCCGCCACGGGGCCCTGACGAGCAGGGCGACGAGCGGCAGGACCAGGAACGCCAGGCCGATCAGCGCGGGTACGAGGAGCGGCAACGGAGCACCGCCGCTGCGGACACGGCGGCGCCGCGGGCCACCGTTCAGGGTGTCCGCGGCACCGGCCTCGGGAGGGGTCACGGCTTGAGGAACCCGGCCCCGGTCAGGACCTGCCGGCCCTCGGCGGACCGCACCAGGGCGATGAACGCCTTGGCCGCCGCGGCGTTGGGCGCGTCCTTGAGCAGGGTGATCGGGTAGTCGTTGACGGCGTCGGCGGACTCGGGGAACTCCACGCCCTGCACCTTGCTGCCCGCCGCCTTCACATCGGTCTTGTAGACGACCGCGGCGTCGGCCTCCTTCAGCACCACCTTGTTCAGGGCGGACTTGACGTCCTGCTCGTAGGAGACCGGGGTGAGCTTCAGCCTGCTCGCGTCGAGCGCCTTCTGGGCGGCGGCGCCGCACGGCACCGTCCTGTCGCACAGCACGACCTTCAGCGAGGACTTGGTGAGGTCCTTGAGGGAGGCGACCTTGTCGGGGTTGCCCGGCAGTGTGGCGATCTCCAGCTGGTTGCGGACGAAGGTGGCCGGCGTGCCCACCGCGTCGCCCTTGGCCGTCACGATCTTCATCGTCTTGGGGCTCGCCGCGGCGAAGACGTCGGCCGGGGCGCCGCCGGTGATCTGCGCGGCGAGGGTGTCGCTGCCACCGAAGCTGAAGGTCACCTTCGTACCCGGGTGGGCCTTCTCGAACTCCTTGCCCAGCGTCGTGAAGCTCTCCTTCAGCGAGGCGGCGGCGAAGACGGTCACCGTGCCCGACAGCTTCGGCGACGAGGACGCCGGCGCCGAGGTGTCGGACTTGCCGGAGTCCGAGTCGGAGGACGAACAGGCGCTCAGGGCCAGCAGCACGGCGGCGCTCACACCGGTCACCTGCAGCAGCCGGCGGGTCCGACGCACGGTACGGGTCATCACGGGTAACTCCCTCGAGGTCCTGACGGACTCGGCTACGGTCTCGCGACCTTCTCTACGGTCTCTCGACGACCGCGCGGGTCGACTTGATCACGGCAACCGCCGGAACACCGGGCACCCGGAACGGCCTGCGCCGATGATACTTCCGCAGATGCAAGGCGAAAGTCTGCTGTCACATCGCATGAGCCGGAACTCTGATCTGTTGGCATGGCATGTGCGTTCGTACGGGGGCGTGGTGGCTAGCGGACCCGCGGCGAAACTCGTCCTCACCGGCGACCTGCGCGACGAGCGGCGGCCGGCAGCACCTCTTCACGGACCCGCTCCTGCTCGTGGTCGCCCTCGACGGCATCCCGCTCGACCGCGGCGGCGCCCGGCTCGTCCTGCCCCAGGACCGCTGCGGCGCCCGCTGTATCAGCCGTATCGACGCGATACGCGTGGACGGCGGACACACCGCGGGCCTGACGGCGACCGGAGGCCCCGCCCCTTAGCAGTCGTTGCCCTGAATGATCCGGGTCACTACGGTCGGCCCATGGCGGACGATGACGAACCCGCGCGTGCGGCGCGCCTGCTGGACGCCCAGGCGAAGGCCGTGCGGCTCTTTGCGGAGATCGAGGAACGCGGGCTGGTCGCGCCCGGACAGGGGGAGCGGGCGGTCAGCGACCGGATCCGGGACCTGGCGAACGAGCTGTTCGGCACGACCCGGCACTGGCACAAGCGGATCGTGCGCTCGGGCCCGAACACGCTGGTGCCGTACAGGGAGAATCCGCCGGACCGGGTGATCGACGCGGACGACATCGTGTTCGCCGACTTCGGGCCGGTCTTCGAGGAGTACGAGGCCGACTTCGGCCGGACCTTCGTCCTCGGTGACGACCCGGTCAAGCAGCGGCTCCGCGACGACCTGCCGAAGATCTTCGCCGCGGGCCGCCGCTTCTTCGAAGCCGATCCCGACATCACCGGCAAGCAGCTCTACGCCGAGGTGGAGCGGCTGGCGGCCGGCGCCGGGTGGGAGCTGGGCGGCTGGCACGCCGGGCATCTGGTCGGGGAGTTCCCGCACGAACGGATCGACGGAGCGGACACGGAGTCGTACATCACCTCCGTCAACGACACCCCACTGCGCCGCACCGACAAGGCCGGGCGCACCTGCCACTGGATCCTGGAGATCCATCTCATCGACCGGCAACGGGAGTTCGGCGGCTTCCACGAGGAACTGCTCACCCTCTGATCGCGAGGAAGCCGCCGAGGCGGCCGGCCCACGTCCCGACTCAGATGTCCCGGAAGAGACCAGCCAGCGCTGTGACCTGCAGCGATTGCCTATCACGGGGCGCTGACCTGCAAAAATGGTCTTTCGGTTGTTTCACGCCCGTGCCCGTTGATGCAGCCGGAAGCCCAGAAAAGTCCCAGGGGACTCCCACGGTCCACGGCCACTCTTTCGGCTCTATGCAGCTTGTGCAGGCGCCACGCGATGCCGATCAGCCGTAATCACCACAGCCGGAGCTCTCCTTCGGTTCTCCGCGCGCCCACGGACCGCTCTCCTGCCCCTGCCGGGCCGCGCGGCCCGCCACCTCATGCTGCGAGTCACACGGAACGATCCGTGTCGAGTGAACCCTCCCCGAACCCGCGCCCGGCGGCATACGCTGGCCAGCCAGTGCCGCCGTGATCACCGGGAGCCCCGGGAGACGCGGCGGGAGGAAGGACAGCAGGACCGGGGGCAGGCCGCCGCCCGTACGCAAGCACCGGGGCACTCTGTACCGACGCCGTCTGGGAGTGCGTGCTGTGGCCGGGCAGGGCCGCGTCGCCCGGCAGGGGGAGGGCCATGAACCGCTGGGTCGGCATCGTGTCACTGCGCGAGACCGCGCCGCCGACACCCGTGCACCGCATCGCGCTCGCCATCGACGCCGCGCGGAACCGGACGTCGTACCAACTGGCCGACCAGACGGTGCCGTACGCGCGGATGCGGTCGGTGCTGCGCACGCTCGGTCAGGAGCATGCGCGCCACCACGAGTGGGAGCGGTACGCGTACTGCATCGACCTGGCCAGCGACTTCTTCGACGGCGGCCACCCCCCAACGGGCCTGCCCTCCTGGCTCGCCAAGGAACTTCAGAACCTCCTGGATGGCAGGTCCGGCACACCGCCGACCGGCGGGCGGAGGGTGCAAGAGGCCCCTCGGCGCACCGTCTCGCGTCCTGCCCACCAGCGCCCGACGTCCACCCGCCGGGGCCGGACCACACCGCCCGAAGTCACCCGCCCGGCCCGGCCGGCGCGGTCAGCCACGCCCGCGGCCGGGCAGCGTCCGTCGCCCGAGCCGGTCCGGCCTTACTCCCGCGCCGAACGGCGACTCGACGTCCACGACGTCACGTACCCGGCGCTGTGCGAGCCGTCCGTGTCGCTGGTGGGCACTTACGGGCAAGAGGTCTGCGAGGCCGTGGGGAAGGCCGTGCGCGGATGGGACGCCGACGCCGAGGTCACCGCTTGGCTCGGTCTGGCCGCCGAACACCGCAGTCACCTCTACGAGAGCCACTACGCCGACCAGGTCTCACCGCACGTGCTCGGCCTGTTCGATCGGCTCGGTGCCACCGCGCTCGACGTGATCCTGCTCGACGCTTACGTGCGACGGGCGACCCCTCGGAAGGCGGGCGAACAGTCGAGCGAACACGCCCGTCGACGCGCCGCCGCCGACCTCGCGCTCGGCGCCTGGGCCACCAAGCAGGGCCTGGTGCGCATGGGCGCGGGGGAGGCGCAGCAACCCGCCAGATCCGTCTTCGAAGGAGTGGCCCGGCAGATCCTCGGCGTGCTCAGCCTCTGCGGTGAGCACGAGATCGCCCGGGGGTTGGTCGCCTCCGTGTGGCCCGACCTCGACCGCCCGTCCGTGGAGACGGGAGCCGATCCCGTCACCCTGGCGCAAACGGCCTTCCACAAGGAAGGACTGACCTACGACTACAACGAGGAGGGCCCGGACCACCGCAAGGTCTTCCGCGCCACCGTCCGCACCGGAACCGGCCGCACGGCGGAAGGCACCGGTCAGTCCAAGAAGGCGGCGCGGGCAGCGGCGGCACGAGCACTGCTCGACGCATACCCGCAGGTGGCCAGGGCGGCGGGCGCCGAGCGGAAGGCGGAACCCGCGACCCTGCCAGCAGCGTCGCCGCTGCCGTACGCGCAGCCGGGCAACCGACACAGAGACGCCGTGAGCGACCTGGCGACCATGTTCGAACTCGGCCATCGCGCGGACGGGCTCCTCGTCCAGGCCCTCACCCATGCCTCCTGGGTCCACGAGAACCAGTCGGCGGTTACCGCCGCCCGCCAGCGCGACAACCACCTCCTCGCCCACCACGGCTCGCACGTGGTGAACCACCTCGCCGCCCACATCCGCGTCCGCCAGGCCCTCGCACACAGCCTCACCCCCGACGAGGACGAGGCACGCATCCTCACCACTTCTGACGACGACACCGCCCGGCTCGGTGCGAGCCTCCAGCTCGCGGAAGGGCTGTTGACGAGCCGCGGTGAGAGCGGACAGAGCCGCACAGCGGTATCGGACGCCACCCAGGCGGTTGTCGCAGCGGCCTGGCGCATCCACGGGCATCGGCTGCTTAGGCGTCGGCCCGTCATCCTGGACGACTGGCTCACCGGCCTGGAACACCAGCACGACCCGGTGACCATCCTTGCCGCCATGGCCACCACATACGGCATCGACCACGAGTACACGTACGACGTCTCGGGGCCAGACCACCTGAAGAGCTTCACCGCCACGATCAGGCTGCGGGACGCTCAGGGCCGGGTCCACCAGTGGACCGAGCGTCTGCCTGGAACCCCCGGAAAGCCGGAGGCGAAGAAGGCGACCGCCGAGGCCGTCCTCGACATCCTCGCCACTCCCGTCAACGGTGCCGTCGACGATCTTCCCGCCCCGGAACGGGACCTGCTCGTCTTCCTCCTGCGGGCCCAGCTCGATGGCCTGGGCCGGCCGACGGAACGGCAGCGCGCCCGGATGCTCGCCCGCGGCGACCTCGGCACCGTTCTCCTCACCACCGGCGATACCGAGGCGTTTCTTGCCTGGGCAGAACGCGTCCGCCTCCTGCTTGGGCCGGACGGCCCGGCCGTACCGGACGCTCTGTGCGAGCTTTACCGGAAGGTGCTCGACGACACGCGAATCGGGCCCGGCTCGCTCCTGCGCCGCATGGCCGCAGCCCCCGGGCCCGACGCCGCGAGCGTGGTCCGGCGAAACGCGACGGACGCCGTACGGCGAGCGCTGAGCAACGGGCCGCAGGCCGCCTCGGTCCGAGACATCGTGCAGGACTGGTGGCGCGACCAGGCCCCGGCCACCGGCGTCACGGTCCGCGATGACATGCGTCAGGACGTCTTCCGCCCGCTTCCCGTCCACCTCGGCGCGCTGGACGAGACCCTGACGTGGTGCGGCGAAGCCGCCGAGGCGGCCGGCACCCGAATCGACGTCGAGCTGACGGTTCAGGACGGCACGCTGCACGTCTGGCTCGGCCTCGACAAGGTGGACGTCCGGGCGGCCTGCGACGATTTCGCCCGCCTGCTGTCGCACACCCTTCCGTTCACCGACTGCCTGGTCGGTGACGACCATGTACTGCTGCGCCTGCACGGCGATCTTGAGACGGCTCCCCTCCATCCCCTGGCCACAGCGGGCATGGATGCCTACGTCTCCGTGCCGCTTGATCGGCGGAGGCTCACCAGGGAAGTCGCCGACGGGCCAATAGGAGCACAGGACGTGCAGCCGTACTCGTGAGCCCGCTCCGCGAGCCGGGCCACCGGCCCCAACTGCCCCGTCGCCACCGCTCAGAGGACGGTCCTTGGCCCCGGTTCCAGTCGGCCGCTGGCCCAAGGGTAGGACGCCCATCCCTGGACGAGGATCGGGTTGAGGGAGATCTCGTGCCCGTTCAGGCATTCGTTGAGCGCCCATGTGGAGCGCTCGGGGTCGGCCGCCCGGTCCAGGAGCAGAGAGCTGGGTGTGGTGTCGGTGAGGGTCACCAGGCGTTCGACTTCGTGGGCTGCGACGACCGTTGTCGGGATGTCGGCGGTGGGCAGGTCGAGGTGGGGCAGGTTGGCGTTGGCGACGGGGAATGGTTCAAGGGTGACGATCAGTGCCTGGCGTGGACGGTCGGTCGGAATCACGGCGAATGCCGGATGGCGCTGGTCGATCTGGGCCGAGGTGGCGTTGACCTGGCGGAAGGCGCGGGCGAGTTTGCTGTCGGTCTCGGCGACGCCAAGTTCCAGGCCGAGGCGGGCGTTCTCGGTCGGCATCATGGACTTGACCTCCACGAGCAGCACCAGGTCGTCGAAGATGACGAACCAGTCGACGCTTTGCAGTTCGTTCCGCTTGACCCGGTAGGTGATCTCCGGGAGGACATCGGTGTCCGGTATCAGGCGGAGCTGGCGGCCGACGTACTCCTCGAAGAGGTAGCCGGTCTCCTGGAGGAAGTCGGGTCCGAAGTGTTCACGTCCTGTGTGGTAGATGCCGGGCGGGGTTGCTTTGCGCCAGACCAGCTGGGGTGAGGGGCACAGCAGGCCGGGTCCGAAGCCGGTGACCGCAGGCCGGCCGAGCAGCGGGTTGTAGGTGAAGCGCCGCAGCTGGGCCGCATTGCCGCCGGCCACTCGCGCCAGGTTCTGCGTGATCCGCTTCTCGGCTGCTTTGACGGAGGCTACATCGGTGGCGAAGTGGCGTTCGGCGACGCGCAGGGCTGTGTCCCGGCTGACAATGCGGTTGAACTTCTCCCCGTCCGGGCTGTCGTAGATAGCAGGATCGAAACGCCCGGCATTGAACAACGCACATCCCCATAGCAGCTGGGCGGTGCCGACGTAGTCGGGCAGTGGGCAGCCGAACACCTCGGTGTCCCAGCCGGGGGCCATGCAGCGGGGCTGCCGGCGTGCGGGGAACGGAGTCTGCAGGTACAGCGCCGCGGAACGGGCGAGGCTGACGAACTCCGGGGCTTGGAAGGCCATCTGCTCACCGCTCAGGCGCATCATGAAGTCCCTCAGGCGGACTGCGTCCTCGTCGGTGCCGTGCAGGGTCGGCTCTTTCAGACTGGAGTACGCGGCCAGGATCTCCAGTAGATCGCGTTCGGTGGCTTCGGAGCGCAGGTGCTCGGTGCCGTAGGCCAGGCTGACGCGGGCCGCGTCAGCCAGCGCCCAGGGTGTGTACTTCAGAGAGGGACTTTCCAGCCAGGGCTGTGGCCGCTCGGGCGTGCTGTAGCGTGCCGCCGCTGCGGCGATCAGGGGCAGCAGCGAGCTGGGGCGATGACGCCGGATGCGCTGACGGTATTCGTCCTCCGTCACCAGCCGGTCATACAGGTACGCAGCCATCCCGCCATGATCCTCGCCGCAGATAGATTGTTCGAGCGGTTTCTCCTGGTCGGTAATGAACGTGTGTATATTCCGGGCAGCATCCGACTGGAGCGGATTGCCCGCTCTCGCGCCCGGCGCAAGTCAGGCTGCCGTCGGCCCTCAGAGTTGTCTCTCGGACTCGGCGCCAGCGGATGATCCTGGCGGTCCCTCTTGCCAGTCCTTGTCTCTTTGGGCCGCTCAGCAAAAGTCGGCTACTTGTCCGGCCGGGGGCCGGCACTGGCATGGTAGAAGGCTCGCGCCTGCTTAACGCGGTCCCGGTAGGTGCCATGTTCCGCTCCTTCGACATTCAGCGGCGGGTGCAGTTGGGAGATCAGTTCCTTCTCCAGCGGGAGGGGATCGGGGTACTCGGTCCAGGTGAGGGTGAGGTGATGGTGCATCCAATGGGTAAGGCGCTGTTCGTCCTGGGGAATCAGGACGACACGGTCGGTCCAGGTGGTGCGGTAGCTCTCGGCGGGCATGAGGAGTCCGGCCAGGGTTCGACGCAGGGTGGACCGTCCGGAGTCCCTCAGGTGGTTGGAGGCGACGCGGGACCGCAGCCGGCGGGCCTTGCCCAGGTAGAGCAGCCGCAGTCCGGCATCGCCGGTATTGACCGGTCCGGGGAAGAAGTCCAGGACCTCGGGCGGCGCCCACCAGGCGTACACCCCTGCGGTCGTGGGCAGGGCGCGGGCCGCGCGATCGAGGGTCTGGGGTGCGGAGAGCAGTTCGGCTGTGGCTCGTTGAACGGTGGCGTCGTTGAGCATGGGCGCACCCTAGTGTCCTGAGTCGGCGGCGTTAGTTGGGTGTGAGCCGTCCTGGTCCGAAGATCCCGCCGGTGACGGTCACCGAACTGAGGGGCTGCTCCGAACCCGGATCACCGGGCCACATCTGGCGATCCGCCGGACGGTCGGCGGCCGGACGTACAGTGTCGGGGGCGCCGCTCCCGGGGGCACGGGCGGCGGACGCAAGGGGTCCTGCAGGTCGAAGGTGGGGCATGGACAGCAGCGAGTACGACGAGTACGAGGCCATTGTCAGAGTCCGGAAAGGCACGTGTCTCGCGCGGTCGAGGAAGACTGAGGGCGCTCATCGCGGCATGACACGTGACCCCGACACCAATCAGGTGGGTCAAGCCGAGATCTTCTTGAAGGAGAACGAGCCGGATCCGGTGGCGGCGTACCCGCAGGGTCGGCTCGACTCTGACCGGCACGAGTCGGAGGCCCGAGCGCAGGAGCGTCGAGAGAACGCGGAGTTCGTCGCCGAGGTGCTCGTCCAGATCGGCTTCAGAGTGGTGGAGAAGGCCGCGCCGCACGTCAGGAAGTGGTGGTACCAACAAGCGCTTCCGGCAGCGAAGGCGAAGTGGAACGACCAAGCGCTCCCGTCCGTGAAAGCGCAGTGGAGCAGCGTGGTGCGAAGCCGCACGAGAGACCGCCGGGCTGAGGTCGCGGAGGACCTGCAGGAAGTCGTCACCGTTTCAAGCGATCAGCGGACGACCATGAGCGGCGCGGAGGCGCGGAAGCGGTTCACTGCGGCTCTGATGGCCCGGATATACAGCGATGAGCAGCTACGGTTGGTGCGCAACGCCCGGGTCGTGGAAGAAGGAGAGGACGGTCCGGTGGAGCTGGGGGCGACGGAGGACCTCACGCCTCAGCGCATCAGGGAGCACGTCGCGTTGATGCTCGAGGCGAACCCTTCGCTGCTCGGCGAGGACACCCTGGCCGAACTCGGGAAGCTCGTCGCGAGCATTCGAGCCGACGGCGGCTACGTTCCCATCCCAAGAGCGGAAGGTGTGCTGCCGCACGATGACGGAAACGACTGACGAGCGGGCAAGGGGGGCGACCGCGGTGAGCTGAGCCCCGGTCAGAGCGCCAGGTCGTCAAAGCGCGCACCACGATCAACCCGCAGCACTGCCGCATCGCCCTGGAGCGTGTCGTGCCAGCATTCGCCAACGAGGAAGACACCCGCAAGGTCCAGACTGCCGTCATCGGTCGGGCCGGACCCGACACGCCCGTCTTCCTCCCGTACGACCACGACGAGTTCGACCTCTTCATGCGAGGCCGCTCACGCGACGACTTCTACTGCGGCACCCGCGGGATGCAGAAGCCGAGAACGGTGTCGAGTGTTGGGCCGGGCAGGGCCTCCTCAATCAAGAGGAGCGTCCCGATGGGTAGTCAACCCGCCACGGGAGGTGTGTCCCGTGTTGCAGAATGGACGGCCTGGGCTCGCTGAGGCTTGAGGGGGACCAATGGCGCTGGTCCACGTGCACGGAATCGGGAATCGTGGAGCGGAGAACGAGGCACAGGCGGAATTGCGCAACAGCTGGTTTCGGCTCGAGTTGATGCCAGCGGCGGGCTGTCGGTCGCCCGAGGCGCCGATCCTGAATCCGCGCTGGGGCGCGGAGTTGCCGCCGCCAGCTTGGAACTGGGCGAGCTTGGGCCTCGACGGCATCGAATCCCTAGGCGACGACGGGCCTGTGGGCGACCACTCGATCACGGAGATCGTCGACGGGGTCATGGCGATGGCACCGGAAGTCGCGGAGGGGTGCGTGCTGGTGACGGCCGCGCGGACTTCGCTGTTGTGGGCTCTGGAGTTGCTGGCAGCATCGGTGGAGGCGCAGTCGCCCGCGGAGCGGGACGCGACGGTGGCATTCTGCGCGCTGGCGGTGGCCTATTGGGCGTGGAAGACCAGCGACGGCCGGCGCGGCGACGGCATCAAGTTCTTCGCGTGGCTTGGCAAGGTCGAGGCCGATGACGATTTCCTGGATCGCCTGGAGCAAGAACTCGACACCTGGCAGCAAGAGCACGAGGAAAGCGGCGGGCAGGAGGACGTACCGGACGAGTTGGAAAGGTTCGGCGCCGTGCAAGTGCCCCGGCCCCTACGGACGGCCGTGCGGCGGATCAACGCCACGCTCAAGAGGACCGTCGCTGGCCGTGTGATGGCGGTAAGCCGGCGCTTCACGCCGAAGGGCGCGCTGTTGTTCGCGGACGTCGCCGCGTATCTCGCCGGGCGCGGCAGCGCCAAAGAGCCGGGCAAGATCGTGAAATTGGTGGCTGAGGATCTGGACAAGGCGGCCAAGGCGGCGCAGGCGAACGGTGATCCGCTGATCGTCGTGGCCCACAGCATGGGCGGCAACATCGTCCACGACGTCCTTTCGTCGTTCCATCAGCCCGAGGTGCCCATCGCCCTGCTCGTCACCGTGGGAACGCAGGTCGGGCTGTTCGAGGAGTTGAAGCTGTTCGACAGCAGTGACCCGGCCGTGCCGTCTTCTCAGGTCGCGAAGGTGCCAGCACTGCAGAACGTGAAGCGGTGGATCAACGTCATGGACGTACGAGATCCGCTGGCGTTCGCAGCCGGGCCGGTGTTCGCCGGCGCCGAGGATCTAGTGTTCGACAGCGGGGCCCTGCTGCCGCACGGTGCTTATCTCACCTCGCCAGACTTCCATCGCCGGCTGGCCCGCCGGATCCGCGAGGGGCTCCACTCGTGACAACGCTCAGGAATAACGCAATCGACAGGCCGGCGCTGCACGCGTTCGTGATCGGCGTGGGGCGCTACGACTGGTTCAAGGGCGGCACGCATCAGCGGCCCAAGGCCCAGCGAAAAGACCACTGCCGCAACTTCGCGCAGTTGACGGCGCCGCCCGTGTCCGCGACGGCGATGTGTGAGGCCCTGCTCGGTCCGCTGGGCGCCCGCCCGGAGTTGCCGTTGGGCAGCCTGGAGGTGCTGATTTCGGCAGAGGAGCCGGTGCGGCTGGCAGGCGACGACGGTTCAACGGAGATCACGCCAGCCGTGATGCGCGAGGTGCAGGCAGCCTTCGAGCGGTGGTACGAGCGCTGCGACGGCCATGCGGACAACGTCGCGCTGTTCTACTTCTGCGGTCACGGTATCCAGGTCGGCCGGGGCCCGCACGGCCTGCTGTTGCAGGACACAGGCGAGAGCCTGTTCTCGTATTTCGGGAACGCCGTTGACCTGGATCGCACGGTGCTGGGCATGGAGGACAACGCCGCCGAGAAGCAACTCTTCTTCGTCGATGCATGCCGCGGCATGCCCTCGTCGCTCGGTGAGGCGGCGCCCCTCGACGCCAAGGCACTCAAGTCTCCGGACGGTCCCCCGCGGAGCCGAGATCGGCTGGTGCTGCGGTCCACCGACGTCACCGCCGACGCGTATGCTCGCCTCAAGTCGCCCTCGCTGTTCACCCGCGCGGTGCTGAAGGCGCTGAGCATGCCGAGCGAACCTTGGCAGGGCTCGCGATGGGAAGTCACCACGGAGACCATCGGGCCGCACGTCCGCAAGCTCACGGAGTGGCGGGGGCTACGCGCGCCGGACGAGCCGCGACAGGTGTGCGATCCCTTTCTCAGCTCTACCAAGGGCGGCACCCTGTTCACGTTCGACGCGTGCCCGCCAGTGCCGTTCCACTTCGACACAAATCCCGGTGACGCGCTCTCCTCAACCACGTGGACGCTCTCGGAGCGCCCCAGCGGGCAACTCATCCAGCAGCGTGATCCCGGCTCCGACCCATGGCAGGGCGAAGGCCCCAGCGGTCCGGCCCGCGTCGATGCCGACTTCGTCAACGGCCGCTTCACCGCGACCAGCACCGACGTGTGGCTGTCCCCGCCGAGCCACCAAACCATCCTCACCGTGGGAGAGTTGTGAGTACCCGCACGGAACGGACCACTGTGCTCGCCCCGACCGTGCCGGCCGCCGACATGGGCACAGTCGTCGGCGCCGCGGAGATCTTGGACCGCCGCAACCGTATCCTGGACCGTTTTCCGCTGTGTGCCGACAGGCCCCACACAGTAGAGCTGCGCGTTGGCGAGCGGTTCCTGCTGCGCGGCTGGTCACCGTACTTGTCGCTCCGGCGCACGCTTGTGACCGGTGGGGACCCGACGGCATGTCTCGCGACGGACGCTCCTCCGAAGACGCGGCCGTCGGGCCGTGGGCGCCGCAGCACGGGAGGGTGGCTGTGTCTGTGGCAGGGGCCTGGGCGCGACATCGATGGGTGGGTGCCGTTGCCGCCCTCGGCCTTGCCCGTCGCGGAGGTGGACACACCAGCGGTCGTCCCGATCGGCACGGCCGAGCTGCCGCTCGCTGTCCAAGTGGGTGGCGGTAATCGTGCGCCCTCCTGCACGGTGGTGCCACCCGGTGTGCCCGTAACCGTCGACCCGGTCGAGGGACTGGCCGGTACCCGTCTGGCGCTGCGCCCGGTGGCCGACTCCGGCTACACCCTGTTGGAGGCCCTACGCCGCGGCGAGGCCGTGTGGGCGGGAACTATCGCACAGGCGTGGTCCGGGCCGCTGCCTACCGCCTGGTCCCGGGCTGGCGGGTCCCCGCTCTTCGACCTGGCGGTCGCGTATCTACGCTGCCGCCAAGGGGACGTCGACTGGGTCGACGAGTGGTTGTCCTCGCGCTCAGATACGCGCGGATCGCAGGCCGACGCCGGTGACGTCGCCGCGCTGTCGGCCTGGGTGGCGCGCCGCAGGAGCCGCCGCGGCTCACACGACGCGGCGTGGCTTGAAGCCCTCGACCACTGGGTTCTGCCTTTGACTGGCGAAGGGCTTGGCCTGCTGTACGAGGATTTGATCAGGCAGCCGGAGCCGAGCCGCCACGCCGAGGAGCGCGTGATGCCGTTGATGGCCGCCGCGCATCCCTCAGCCCTGCTCACATACACGGCCCCTGAGCCCGGCGATCCGAAGGTGTCCGTACGCCGCCCCGATCGGGTCCCGCACGGACCGGTGCGGACCTTCCGGTTGGGTCCACAGGGCGACTCCGGGGTACGCCTCACTTTGGAGCGCACGCCGACGCCCGCGCAGTCCGGGGAACCGCCGTCCTGGCAGACCCCGCGGGAGGTTGCAGCGGCCTCGGAGGCACCGCGTCGCACGATGTACCACCTCAGCGTGCGCTGCGGCCCCCGCCGCGAGGACCGCGACCTGTTGTGGGAGCTGGCCCGGCTCGTCATGGATGCTGGCGTGCACGTCGGCGAGCTGCGGTTCACGGCACCCGACCATGTGGTGGTCCCCCTCACCGGTGTCCCGGGACCGGCCCGCGACCGGCTCGTGCGGGTCGTCGAGGAGTGGTGGTTCGGTGCCCGCCACGTCGGCACTCTCACCCTCACTACCCCGTCGGGCAGGGTCCTCCTCGATTACCACTCCGCCGACGCCCCCGATCCCCGTGCGCTTCTAGAATTGCTGGGCGCCGATGAGGACTAAGAACTCCTAACAAAGTGAGAGGTTGACCAGTCGTCGCCAGCAGATGATGCCGCAGGCCAGGCTGAGGAAGGCTTCGTGGATGTCGTCGCGGATCTCCCAGCGGATGCGCAGTCGGCGGAACCAGTGCAGCAGTGCAAAGCTCTGCTCGACCACCCAGCGGTGCACGCCCAGTCCGGAACCGTGCTCGACGCCGCGCCGCGCGATGACCGGGGTGATACCGAGGGCCTGCACCTGCTTGCGGTACTTGTCGTGGTCGTAGCCGCGGTCGGCGTAGAGCGAGACCGGTCGTCGTCGGGGCCGTCCGCGCCGGCCGCGTACGGGCGGGACGGCCTGGAGCAGGGGCATGAGCTGGGTGACGTCGTTTCGGTTTCCGCCGGCCAGCGACACCGCCAGCGGAATGCAGTGCCCTTCGGTGATCAGATCGTGCTTGGAGCCTGTTCGGGCACGGTCGACCGGGCTCGGTCCTGTTTTGGGCCGCCTTTAAGCGCCCTGACGTGCGAGCCGTCGATCACCGCCCTCGACCAGTTCAGCGCGCCGGCGGCGTTCAGCTCGGCCAGGAGCGACTCGTGCAACCGCTGCCAGACGCCCGCGTCGTTCCAGTCACGCAGACGCCGCCAGCAGGTCATGCCGGAGCCGAAGCCCAGCTCCTGGGGCAAGAACTCCCACGGAATGCCGGTGTACAGCACGAACAGGATGCCCGACAGCACTTTCCGGTCGTCCAGACGCTCACGGCCAGGTGATCCGTTCGGCGCGGCACAACCGGCAGCAACGGCTCGATCCGCTCCCACAGCCCATCCGGCACGATCCACGGCGGCTGCTCACCCCTTCTCATGTCCAGGCTAACAACCCATCAGACACCAACATTCCAAGGCAAGTTGCAGCATTCTGTTAGGAGTTCTTAGAGAAGAAGCCTGAAATTGATGCGATCAAGATCTCTTCGCGGATCCAGATACTCTTGGGGTGGTCGAGAAACCACGGCGTGTCACGATGTTCATTCGGGTCTGGCTGGCACGCGTAGTACGAGATCTCATGGCGGGTCTTGCCGAACATACGGCGGTCACAGATGTCGCAGGTTACGTACGACCGCAGGACGTAGGAGCGTTTGGTGGCCGGGTGAGCGCTGGCTCCGCTCGTGGTGCGTGATCCCTGGCGGCTGCGGCCCACATGGAGACCGTGTCGAACAGCTCCTTGGTGACAAGAGGTTCGTGAGTGGGTCGCAACGACCAAACCCAGTCCCTGGGGTCGTTGTTACGGCCGCCCTTCTTCGTCGCCCGGCGGTTCCAAACCTGATAGCCCGTGTATTTGGGGTTGCGCAGAATCTCTCGTACAGCGGATCCGCTCCAGCGGCCGAGGGCTGCATTGTGGCGGGTCGGCTCCGGAGGCGGGTAGGTGACGAGGTCCAGGTTTAGACGGTCGGTGATCGCGTCGTAGCCGAGCTTGTCCAGCCCACGAAGCTGGAAGATGTGCGTGACTGTTGAAGCTCGGGGTGGGTCGGGGACGAGCCGGTGTTTGGTACGGCCCTCGGATCGGCGAGCCGGGACGGGGTGGGGCACCTTCTCTGCCAGGTATCCGTAGGGAGGCTTGCCGACGTTCCAGCCCTGGGAGACGTGTTCGATGAATCCGTCCCAGGACAGCTCCAGCATCTGTAGCACGTACCACTCTGAGACAGCCTGCTTCACGCGGCGGGTGAGCGTGGGCGTGGCCCGTTTCGCCTTTGAGCCGGTGACGATCGGCTCATCAGCGGCGCACAGGGCGACTCCGGCCTGCTCCAGCTCGTACTCGATCTTTGTGCCGAAGTATGTGCGCCGTGCGACGCGCTCGCTCGACTCGCAGATGACGGCAGCGAAGCGACGGTCAGGGCACTGGGCCTCCTTGAGGAGATCGGTGAGGCTGCCGTCGCGCGGGATGGGGATCTTGAAGTCCTGGTGGGCCAGGGAGTTGCCTCGCTCGTGCAGTTCCTTGCGGCCGGACTCGACGTCGTAGAAGTGGGCGACGATCAGCCAGCCGGCTGGCAGAGCGGCTCTGGCGTTGCGCAGCTGTCGGGGCAGCGACAACGTGGGGTCCTGGGCGTCCTCCGTGGAGGTTCGACCGAGCCAGGCAACCGGGACAGTCACTGGAGGCGCCGCAGCGTCCGGGACGTCGGTGGCCCAGGGGCGGCCGGGTACCGGAGGTGCCCAGGACGACCGGGGGGCAGGTGGGGTGACGGTCATGTGGTGTCCCTCTCCGCGCGGGAAGGCGTACGGCTGGCCGTTTCGGCCTGTCCGCCTTCCGCTGGGGCGCTGTGGCAGGCGTAGAACCACTTCAGCACCTCGCGGATCGCAGCATCTTGACGTTGAGTCAGCGCCTGAGCGTCCTCCCCGTCGACAACGACGTATTCCACGAACACTCGCGGACCTCCGGCGGGGCAGGGCCTTTCCGGGGCGACGCTGACGGTTGCCGTCGATGGAGGCTCAGCCTCGGTCGTGTCGTCAAGGATGCCGTCCGACGTGTCGGCTAGAAGACGCGAGAGGTGATTCACGGTCGCTCCGGTGAATACGGGGGCTCGGCCCTACTCTGATGGTGAGCAGATAGTAGAAATTCCACGCGGCACACTGTCGCGGTCTCAACGGCCCGCAAGAACTTCCCTGAAGACAATTCCGCGCCCCAGTCACAGATAATCCCGGAACCTCGAATGTGTCGTCTCACGCAAGCTCTCCAGGACACTCCCGGGCCAACTCGACACGCCGAAGAAGATCACACGAATTGACCGAATAAAGTCATACGAAGGGTGGGGAGACCACCAGAACGGGTTTGCCCCAACCTCTGCCGCCGTAGGGGGCGTTGGCCACCACGTGGTTGGCGTCGACGTAGGCAGACAAGCCGATGTTGCGATCCCTCGGCCGCATGCCAGGCGCCGGCCTCCCCTCTCTCTGGGCCGGCGTTGCCGTCATTCCGCCTGTTCGAAAGGAATCTGAAGGCTCCCGCATCCCCGGACACCGGTGAGCGTGACGGATTCGCTGGTGCGGACCGACAGCTTCCGCAGCGGGTCCAGAATGATCCGCACTGTTGTCGGTATGCCTGCCCCGCGCTGCAGCCCGGACACTACGACGAGAAAGAAGTTGCTCTCGGTGGCGGCCCGTTCGAATTCGTGCGGGGTCAAGGAGACGGAATCCTCCTCCGCCCCCAGGAATGACTTCACTTCGTAGAAGCGATTCAACTCGTCCACCGAGTCAGCCCCGACGCCGCGCTGGGCCCGCAGGTCCCGCAATTCCTCGGAGTCCCGTGCCAGAGCCGCCCGTACCAGGGCGAGGGCGGCGCCTTCCTGCTCTTGCGGGGTGAACATCTTCACTCCGCTCCGCTGCTGAGGAACTGCTGAACTTGAGCTTGGGCGGGAGAGCGAGGGACGGCCTGAGCTGCTGGAGGTTCTAGAGCCTGAGGCTTCGGATCGCGACCGGTCGTTCTGAGGGACGATAGAGGAGTCCGTGAACACCGGGCGTAGCTCGGTGGGGTCGACGAGGTGCCGTTCTTTGAACTGCCCCGGGGCGTGCACAGGCCGGGGGACTTGGGCGTCTGCGGGGCGTTTTCCGGGCCTGGCGTCGCCGGGCGTTCTGGCCCGCGCTTTTTTGTGGCGTTCGTGGATCTCACCGTGGAAGGCGGCCAGCCGTTGTTGCTCTTCCGCGTCGGCTGCTTCGTTGAGGGCGCTGATGCGGTCCTCCGCCCGGGTGATGTCGATCGCGGACAGGCCGGCCTCGGCGCGTTCCCAGGCTGCCACCCATGCGTAGGCCACTTCACGTCGTCGGGCGCGGAAGCGGCCTGCGAGAGTCCGGCCGGCGTGGGAGAAGCGTGCGAGCGCCGAGGTAGATCGGACATACATGACGCCCTGTCCCGTGTCGATTGCTGTTTCGATGGGGAAGTGGACCAGAGGGGCCGGTCCGGGCAGCGTGACCGTGCACGTCAGGCCGGGTTCGACACAGACGAGGAGACTGGCCAGCTCTTCCCAGGTGCAGGTGAGTTCGCGCGCCGTGCCGGGATCGTTGCGTTGGAGATCCTCGCGGAGGTGGGCCACGGCTGCCGCGAGGCGGGCCGTGGCGTGTGGGTCAGGGAGGGGGCGCCCAGTAACGTGCGGGGCGGTGTCGTCGGGGCCGACGACGGTGACGCCGAGCCGGTCGATGAGCCCGCGGAAGTGCTCCATCTCCGCCCCGGGACGCCACACTGCGGCGTCGCTCCCGCTTTCGGCAAGGGCGGCGCCCAGCAAGGCGGCGACCGCCTCGTCCGCCACGGCGTATACAGGACGACGGCTCGTCCAGCCGCGGCTCGTCCATAGCGGCAGCCGCCGAAGCGGGCTGCCCTTCAGCGCTTCCGGATTGCTGGATGCCAGGCTCTCGAGGAACTGCAGGCTCTGAAGCAGGACCGTCTGCGTCTCCGCGTCCGGTTCCTTCCGCTTGGCCTCGGGACTGGATGGCACGAGTTCCCGGATGACGGCGATGGCATCGTCTGCGCCGGGCTCCGGCACGCCTAGCATTTGCCACAGTGCCTCCCCGCCGGTGAAGTGGGGGGCGAAGGCACGGAGTCGGCCGAACAGCGGTGTGCCGCGCAGGCACGCGTTCGGAGTCTTCCATCCCGCGTCGGTGAGGACGAGTCCGTCCCCTTGAGTGAAGGCACGTCGGAGGTCGTCGCGGGACAGGTTGCCTGCAGGGGCGCGGGAGGGAACCGTCTTGGCGGCCAAGGCGCGGTAGAGCAGCAGGGCACCGGATGCGTCGCGACCTCCGCCTTCCCGTTCCGTGTCTCGCAGTCGGCGCAGCCGACCCACGATGTCGGCGGTGGTGGGTTCACCGCCGACGCCGAGGGCCTTCAGCACGTCTACGCGACGGCCGACAGCGGACTGGATCTCCGGGTGCAGGAGCCCGTCCGCCTCCGCGCCATACACCACGGCAGTCGCCTCGGTCCGTCGGCGCAGGACCGAAGGCGCCATAGGGTTCCCGCTCTCACTGTCGAGCCACGGGATCTCCTTCAGGCGCCAGAGCCAGAACCCGGGAACAGTATCCACGGAATACCAGGAGCGGTAGGCGTAGGCGGCCATGACCGACTCGTGCTCCGCGTACCGCTTGGCCCAGGTCCTGCCGAGCACATGGATGAGGGCGATGGCCCGCTGACGTCGCACCGTTCCGTCCGCCTCGTCGGCGATCGCGTGTGCAACGGCGTCCAGATCGGGCGTTTCCCGATCGTTCAGGGTGTACTCAGCGCCGAGCGCATTCATCTTCACGATGCGGCTCTTCGGTGAACCCGGCGCGTGAACGGGCACTTCCCGGCGGTTGAGCCGTTTCTCACGGTGGCGGTGCAGCTGGATTCGGGGTGCCGAATCGGCTCCCAGCAGCCGGAGAAAGCTGAGGGGGCTCAAACCGGCGCCGGTCCCGCGCAGAACGTCGCTGTAGCGCCGGCGCAGCCAGGCGAGGCTCGGGGTGTTCCCCGCGGCGTAGGCGAAGCTCTCAGTGCGGTCGACGCGGTCGATGCCTGCTGGCAGGTACGACTTCGCCGGAGACTCCCACACGTTGCGTCGGCCGCCGTCGGAGTCATATCTGAGGGCTTGGAGTGCGACGGCCATGCCCACGTCGCCGCCGAGCCGGGAGCGGTCGGGAGCTTCGAGCCGGGCGAAGGCGTCCTGGAGGTTGCGCAGTTGCTCGTCGGTGAGCTGCAAGGCTGGTGCGTCCTTACGGGCCTTGCCGTAACTCGCCAGACGCCGCAGGGCGGTGAGCTCGTCCCCGTCCGTCAGCAGAGCATCGCGTTTGGCCAACCACTCTCGTACGCGGGTGGGGGAAGGGGAGTCGGCAAGGAAGGCCGGATGCAGGACGTGGGCGAAGCCGAGGCTCTCAGCGAGGTTGCCCGGGCGGTCGGCGAAGATCCGCAGTTCACCGGATTCGGGGGGCCGGTGCCGGGCGCCACTCTCGTCCGCCAGCCAGGCGAAGGAGGACAGCCGGTGGTCTGCCCACCCGGATGCCACCCCCACGGCGGCCAGCTCGATGGTGCTTTCCAGGGAGCGGCCCTCATCCCCCAGGAGCTCCAGGGCGTCCCACACGTCGACGGACACCGGCTTGACTGCACCATGGTCCGCCCAGTCCTTGAGGACTTGGCGGTAGCGGCCTGCCGAGTCCCGCGCGGCGTAAGGGAGGGCCGGGTGCTCGGTGAGCCGCTCGATCTCAGCTTCGGTCAGAATGCTGGTGAGTTCAGCGGCTTCAAGGGCTAGGTCCTCAAGCGCCTGGGGTTCCTGACAGGAAACGTCGACCCGTAGACGCGCAGAGACCTGCAGACGGGCCCGCTCCAGCAGTGCCGCTTCCAGCGCGTCGACGACCTCGGCTTGCTCTTGCCGGCTTGTCTTCTGTGGGAGAGGGACCATCGGCCAGGACGACGCTGGGACGAGCCGGAACTGCTCAGTTACCGCTGCTGCCCACAGATCTGCCAAGCGTGGTACGAGCGCCTTGTTCCAGGCGGTCGCTTGGAGCCCTTGCCGGCTCGGGGTGGGATCGAATGCGGCGTGTACACGGACGGGTAGAGCGAGAGGGGTCACGGGGAGTCGGACGTGGACGTGCCCAGATCGGGCTTCGCTGACGGGCGCGGCGGTGCCCACAGGTTCCAACGGAAGGGCCACGGCCAGGGGAGTGGTGTCTCTGAAAGCCTTCGCCGCAGGTTCGAGGCCCGGCGGTGACACCACGACAGCATGGCAGACCCGCCAGCGCACGCCGACGGGATCGCGCACATCCTCCACCTCGACCGATACGCATTGGCCCGCGACTTCGGCGGTGAACTGCTTGGCGGCCTCTCGTCGCAGCGCAAGACGCCGCACAGTCCGGCCGTGGCTGTCGAGGTGGATCACCGCGGCGACATGACGCAGGAAGAGCAGTGCCTCGTTTCCCCAGGAGGCCAGCCAGTCGTCCACGTCGGATGCGGTGAGCGGCTCCTCGGTGAGCGGGACACGGAAGACCGTCCATTCGTCGCCGCCCAGCTCAGGGGGAAGAAGACACGCTGGAGCCAGGCTCAGACCAGATTCGCCGATCCGTAGACGGTAGTGGCCGCTGTGCACCTCGATTGTCGACGAGAGGTGGAAGAGAGTCATGAGACCGATGCCGAAACGCCCGATGGCCTCCGCGTCCTCGGCTTTGCTCGTCAGCCACGGCATCGACAGCGGAATGACGTCTGTCAACACGACCGGTTTGCCATTGTGGGCCACCAGCAGGGTCGCCTCACGTACCTGGATCCGTACCTCGGTCGCTCCGAGGTCCTCCGCATTCTGCACGACCTCCGACAGCCCCTGCAGACGATCCGTGGATACCCCTTTCGCCGCGCGTCGGGCCCCGATCGCCAAGTCCTGCATCACACCTGTTTCGGTGGGCAGCTCAGCCAAGCGCTTGATGGCTGCATGGACCGCTTCCGGCGTCGTTGGCTCGGGCACGTTCGGCCCGGGCGCGCACGTCTTCTTGAACAGCCGCTCCGCCCACTCGGCAGCTTCCTTCTCGTTGGCCGTCCACCGTGCCATGACTCTTCCCCCACCCGTTGTCGCTCCTGCCCCGGCCATCGATTCTCTCCTCCGGGCAGACGTACCGGAGCTGTTGTTCAGAACAAGCCGAGGCTGGCGCTTTGACCTGTCTCCGGACCGAAGACTTCGGCAGACGGCGTCAATCCGAGCGGGATCTCGCCCCTGGTAGAGGCCGGCTACTTGTTCGCCGACGTGCCGAGGTAAGACACGGTCGCTGAGTTTTCGTTCGTCTTGAGGGCTTCAGGCTTCGGGAGTACCCAACCCTTCGCGTAATCCAGCGATTCGACCCCTTCGCCGGCGTGCGCCCATAGGGCAGCGAAGGAGCACGTTCCGCTGCAAGAGCGTGATCTACGTCAACCGCTGGAATAGGCGGTAACTGCGGTAGGTGGAGGGGTGTGGTACCGGTGGGAGGTGGCAGCGGGGCGCAATTGTCGGCCCTATGGTGCTGGCGACCCCGCTCCATCCGCTGAGCTACGGCGACTGACCTGCGTAAACGCAGGCTTCCGACCGCCCGGCCCGGGTACCCGTGGGATCTATGTGGTTGCGGGGCCCTTGGGACACCCATGTGGCCCGCACGTAGCTTGTCGCACCATCTTCACTCGCCGCAGGACCTCACGGAACCAATCTTGCCCTCCCTGACGTTTTCGATCTTCGAGCCGAGGAGGGGAAGGTGTCGAGCCTGAAGTTGTTCCACACGACGAACAGCGGCGTGACCGAGGTCACGCCGCGTCTTGCTGAGGCTGAGGCGGATGTGCAGGACCTCATCGAGGCGCACATGGAGACGATGCTGGGCGTCAGGTTCCTGGCGAGCGAGTACGTGATTGACTGTGTCGACGGCGGACGGATCGACTCGCTGGGCCTCGATGAGAACAACGCACCGGTGATCGTGGAGTACAAGCGGGGCACTGACGCCGACGTGATCAACCAGGGCCTCTACTACATGGCGTGGCTGATGGCCCACAAGAACGCCTTCCGGAGCCTGGTCCGCGACCGGCTCGGTGCACCGGCCGCGTCCCAGATCCTATGGAGCGCACCCAGGCTGATCTGTGTCGCCGGCGACTTCACCCGCTACGACGCGCACGCCGTACGCGAGCACCGGCGCTCGATCGACCTGGTCCGCTACCGGTACTTCGGCAGCGACCTCATCGGCCTCGAGACCGTGGCCTCCGTCACGGGGCACACGCCCACCAGGCGGCTGCGCCGGCGTGCGGCCGGAACGTCGCCTGCCCGGAATAGGGGCGGGGCCCTGCCGGAGCTGGCGGAGGCGGTCGACGAGGCGCTGCTCGGCCTGGGGGACGGCGTCACCCGGGTCCAGCGCAAGCAGTACGCGGCATACCAGCGGCTGCGGAACTTCGCCTGCGTCTGCCCGCCGCAGCAGACCAAGCTCCTCGTCTACCTCAAGGCCGACCCGAAGTCGGTCGACCTGGTGCCCGGCTTCACCCGGGACGTGACGGAGGTCGGTCACCACGGCACGGGTGACCTGGAGCTGCAGTTGCGTACGGAGCGGGACCTGGATCGCGCCCAGGACCTGTTCCGCCTCAGCTACGCCGCGGCGTAGAGACCTCTTCTGTCGGAGGCATGCCACACGCATGTGTAGTTGTGGGTTGTCATCTTGATGGTGCCCTTTGACGCGGCGGACAGGGAATGGCGGTGGAGCACCCATAGTCCAGACGATCCCCGCTAACCGGGGATCGTGCGCTATGTATCGCTCTGCGCGTCTAGCCTGGGGCTGGCATGTTCCTGAAATGCTCTCTTGAGGGTGATTCGAACAGCGAGCAATCCCTGCTACCACCAAGCGGATCTTTGACGCTGTGTCGTCCGTGGGCAGCTGGTTGGTGCAGCTCACCGTGAGCCGGTCCTCCAGAGCGGGTCTCACGTAAGGTTTGATGCTGTCGCATGCTGGCCCGTCCGTGGAATCAGGGGACGCCGATGACGCAGCAACTTTGGGGCAGCCAGAGGCATCGGACCGCCATCGGCCGTGTCGGCCTCTCGCTACCGGCCCGTCGTGCAGTTGGCGACCTCCAGTTGAAACCAGACACAGGAGTACTGGACTACGGGTGCGGACGCGGTGGGGATGTACGGGCATTGCAGAACCTCGGTCTTGATGCCGTGGGCTGGGACCCGGTGCATTTCCCCGATGGGCGGCGTGGGGCTGCCGAGGTGGTCCTCCTCACCTATGTCCTGAACGTCATCGAGAATCCCGTCGAACGACGAGACACGCTCCTCCATGCCTGGGAACTCACCAAATCCGTGCTCGTGGTATCCGCGCGGTTGAGGTGGGAGCGCAACCAGATCAAAGGTGCGGAGTACGGCGACGGCATCCTCACTCAGCGCCGTACCTTCCAGCACCTCTACGCCGCCGGAGAGCTTCGCGACTACGTTGAAGAGGCTACTGGCGTCCGCTGTGTGTCGGCGGCGCCGGGCATTGTCTATGCCTTCAAGGACGATGCGGCCCGCCTGAGCTACCTCGCCCGCCAGGTCGCCCCTGACGGGGGCTGGCTGGCGTCCGAGGACACCGCCTCGGCGATTACCTCGGTCGTTGCTCACCTCGAACAGCGGGGCCGGATGCCCCAGCTTGAGGAGATGCCGCAGCCCATCATCAGCCTCCTCGGCCACCTTCGCCCTGCTGAACTGAAGCGCCTTGCCGAGCAGGAAGCCGACCCTGTGAAGGTAGAAAGAAGTGCCGAACGAGGAGCCCTCGATACGCTGCTGTTCCTCGCTCTGGAGCTGTTCCATGGCCGAGGCCCCGTGAGCAGTCTGCCCCTGCCCGTCCAACTGGACATCCGCGCGTTCTTTCCCTCGTACACCGAGGCGTGCCAGCGAGCCGATCGCCTGCTGTTCAAGCTGCGCGATGACGCATACGTCCGTCGCGCGATGAACGGATCGATCGCCGGCAAGTTCACCGCGACCGCCCTGTACGTGCACCGTCGGGCACTTCACAGGATCCCGGCCGTGCTGCGTCTGTACGAGCAGTGCGCGAGCATCGCTGCCGGCCGCCCTGGCGAGTGGTCCGTCGTCAAGCTCCGCCATCAGGGCCGCGGCGTCAGCTGGCTCGACTACCCCGAGTTCGACACGGACCCCCATCCGCGGCTCGCGGCGTCGTACGCGGTCGACCTGAAGACACTCAAGTCCTCGTTCACCTCGTACGCGGACTCCACCAACCGTCCCCTGCTGCACCGTAAGCACGAGTTCCTTGCTGAGGACGATCCCGACGCACCCAAGTACCGGAGGCTCACGGAGGCCGAGGTTCGCGCCGGCCTCTACGAGAGTCCGCACCTGATCGGCACGGAAGAGGGCTGGGCGCGCGAACTTGTACGCTGCGAGCGGGAGTTGCGAGGCCACCGGCTCGTACGCCGCAAAACCAGTACCTGAGCATCGCACCGGTTCTCGGCACCGGGGCGAGTGTCAGTGCCGTGTGCCACGCTCCACCCATGACCACAAGCCGGATGGAGGGCCCCTGCCTGCCCTCATACCGCACGCTGTCCACCCTCGCGCTGTCCGAGCCCGAGGACCACGTCCGTGAACTCACCGACTGGGTGGAGCACGCCTCCGCCGTCACCACCCTCCCCGGGGCGCAGAACAGCTGGGACACGGCCTACAAGTGGCTGCGCCTCGCCCAGGGCTTGCGCACGGTGACGTTCGACATGTCCTATGACGACGGCGGCATGTGTTCGGCGGGCCTCGACTTCGACGCCGTCTGGACCGAGATGATGGAGGCGTGGCAGCAGCACCAGATCCGTCTCGGCTACCTGCGCGCAGCACTTGAAGGATTCGTCCGGCTGCTGCACCCGGGCACCATGGAGCCTGGACTGGCCGTCGAGGCCGCGGAACAGCGGCTGCACCATCACGCCGCCGCATGGCCAGTGCACGCTCGCGCGGTCGCCGACCATCTGCGGACGCATGCCCCTGACGGGGGGCCAGGCGCCGGCACGCCGGTGGCGGCAGCGGTGGCCCAGGCGATTGCCCTGCACGAGATGGCCGTCCGGGGCCGTGCCGCCATCCCCGAGCCGGACAGCGACGTGGACGGGAAGGTCTTTCCCACCGGGCACGCCGAGGTCTGCGTGCTCAAGGAAGCCTCCACAGTGTTGCTGCTGGGAATCCAGCTGCTGATGGCGGCAGCGGTGAAAGAGGACCGCGTTGTTGTCTTCGACGACAAGTACCTTCTCGACGGTATGTGGATTCCCGACGCCTCAGGCGGCAGCCGCTGGGTGGATGAAGAGATGCCCTACGGCGAGTACCTCGCCGTTCTCCACCTTCACCCCGGCGAGCCGCCCGAGCTCTGATTCCGCCACCTGCAGTGCCCGCGGCGGCCACGTCGGCAGCCAGGGGCAAACGACGGATGGGCCCGAAGCCATGGCTTTGAGCCCACCCGTCGTGGCCTGCTCGGCACGTATCAGGTCATGCACCAGCCTGAGTCGCATGCCCCCTCATCCTCATCGGCGTCAGCTTCCCCCGGACTCTCATCGGGGATGGCTTGAGTGAGCGGGATCCCGTACCTCGTGAGATACACGGCATCCCGCCCGAGTGCGGTCCGCCGCCGGTTGATCGTCTCCTCCAGCCGGACCGACTGAGCGAACAACTCGGGCTCGTGGCGACGCTGGTGGCGCCAAGCGTCGACGGTGCGGAAGGGGCAGAAGAAGCAGGAGCTCTTGGGCGGTACCGGCAGGCCGGCCTCGGCGATGATGCGCTCGCAGTCGTCCCGGCGGAGCCCGAGGTCGAGGAGGGGGTATTCGATGACCTCGTGGGCTTCTCTCCGCCGGCGGTTGGCGCGATGGAGTTCGTCGAGCGATATGCCGATACCCACCACAGCCGGGTGATCTGTGGCGGCTCCGTTCTCCCGGAGCCACCGTCCGATCACCTTGATCTTGAAGTCGGCCGTGCAGTTCCGTCGGCCCGGAGCACCGTTAGCCATGCGCACCGGGATGGGGATCGAGCGGGTGTCCGGCCGATTCAGACGCTGCATGAGCGTTTCGGTGGCTCCGTCGCGCCGACGCCGCTTGAGCTCGTGCACCTCAATTCCGGCGCGGACGGCGTACGGGATGGCGATCTTGCGGACGTAAGTGAGCGTTGCAGGGTGCTCGCTGTCGTCCCCCACGTTGGCGAAGAGGAAGGTGCGAAAGTCGACCTCTCCCCGGGCGGCCAGTACGAGCAGCGCCGTTGACTGGACCCCGCCGCCGTAGGAGACGACCTTCATGGTGCAGCTGCTCGGCCGGTGTTCGGGATCGGCGGAAACGGCTTGAGGCGCGGAATGGGTTGGGTCGGCGTAGTGGGCTCCAGCGGCATGCGGCAAGATCGACATATGAGAGATAATATGGATGAGAAACCAGGCGATCAAGTGTTTCTCTCGCAGCTGTCGGCGAACACAGCAGGCAGCCAACTGGGCGCTGATCCTGTAGGGCTGTGCTGAGTGGGTGGTGAAGTTAGTTAGGGCTGAGGCTTGATGACGACGGAATAGCCCTGAGCCAGAATCGATGTGAGGAACTCGCCGGCGGCAGTGTGGTCGGCACTGGTGAATGTCCGTGCGACAGGCACTGGTTCTCGCGTCGGGCGCGCGGCGGGGGCGCTGGTCCTGCGACCGCGAGGTTTCTGGGGGGCGCGCCGACCCTCGCGGAGCAACGTAATCTCGGAGGAGACCGTGGTCCGCTGCCGCTGCCGCGCATCCTCCAGGATGGTCTCCAGGAGCCACAACGGCGAGCCGGAGAGGACCAGGTCGGCCTCGGCGATCTGGTGTCGGTTGCGCCATCGGGAGATCGTCTGCCGGTCACAGGCGAGGATGCGGGCTACCTCCTGGATGCCGAGGATCGTAGGCAGGTGCTGCTTGTCCCTGACCGCGTGGCCATGGGGGATGTCGGCCTTATATGCGGCCAGCCGTTCCTGGGCGATTTGGCGGTCGCCTACTCCACCGAGTCGCAGCACTGTGGCCAACAGCCAGTAAGGATTCCCGGAGGCCAGCAGATCGGGCGTGGGCAACGTCCCATCGGTCCGCCACTTCTGCGATGTCTGCCGTTCGATGCCGAAGATGGCGGCGATCTCCGCGTGACCGAGCAGATATGGCACGCATCCCGTTGCCATGCCCTCTACCCTCTCTGTCGTCGCAGTGGCTGCCGAAGGTCTGCCGCATTGCGCCAGCCTGGCCCAAGATATCGCGAGCGTAGGCCCCGTATGTTGGAGCCGCCCTCGGTGCCCGTCAGGCGCCGAGGGCGGCTCCCGTCGCCTACCGTGGCGTCTCAAGCCGTCAGATGATCTGCTTCCCCTGCCTGATCTCCCACGGTCCGGTCGGTACCAAGTGGACCTCGTCGAAGTACCGTAGCCACTCGGCGATGGTCTCGACGGTGCGCTGAGCCTGCTCTTCTGTGTAGGCGCCGCTCCTGACTAGCTCGTCCTTCGCGTCATCCAGGCGTAGACGGCCGGCCTCGTTCAGCTCGCGGAGTTCCGGCAGTTCGTGGAGGCGGGCACGGATGGCGACCGCGAACTCCTGTTCGGACAGGCCGGGCGAGATGTCGAGCTCGGCGAGATCACGGAGTACACCGGCGAGGACGTCCTTGCCGATGTTGCGGTGCCGCCCGCAATACACCCGGTACAGACGTTCCGGGCGTCGTGTCTCGGGCAGCCAGCGGGCAGCCCGGGTCTGCTGCCCGGGGATCACGATTCTGGGGGCGTCCTCGTCACCCTGGAGAAGCTCTGCCTGCTCACGTAGTTGCTGCGCTAGCTCGAGCGTTGCTGGCACCTCGCTTTGATCGATTGCGGCGAGCACTCGCCGCACTGCCGGGTGCGCGGTTTCAGTCTCCAGGAGCAGCTCGATGTTGGCCTCTGGGACGAGACCGGTCGCCTTCCCGGTGAGGTTGGCTGAGCCGACCAGGCAGCGAGTGTCCGCGGCGTATAGCTTGGCGTGCAGGTTGTGGCACAGCCGTATGCGGACCCGTCCGTCATCGACGGCAAGTTGCATGATCTCAGGGTCCGAGACGCCGGCGGCAATCTCCGTGACAGACCACCGGGTTACGCAGCTTATGTCGGTGACGCTGGCGGGGATGGCCTCGAGCGCTGCCCGAAACAGGTTCTTCTTGATGAAGGGGGCGACGATGACGACGCGCTGTCTCGCTTTTCGCAGAAGCTGCTCGATCTGCTGCCAGACGTGATCGTCCGTCACTCGTCATCCTCGTCATCAGGTGCGAGGAACTCACGGGCGATACGGCCCCAGTCCTGCCGCATCTGCTTGGCTCGAGCGCGGGGCCTGTCGGGCTGCTCGTCTTCGTAGCGGGCCCACGACAGCAGTAGGAGCTTGAACGCGTTGGCGGCAGCGACGAGCCGTTCGCCGAGCTCTTCCCGACTGGCATTGTCGAGGTCCTGGTCGAGAACAGCGATGAGGTCGCTGTAGGCCGGGTGGTCCATATTGAGCGAGACCTGCAACACGCCCGGGATGAACTCGACGTTGAAGAATGCGGGCGAGTCGGGGTTTCGGCTGGTGAGGAGCTGGACGTGGCGGTTGTTAGCCTTGGTCTCCGCAATGATGCGCTCGGCGTCGGCTGGGGTGTATTTGTGGACGTTGACGAGGCTTTCCAGCTGCTGTTGTTGGCTCTCTTCCTCGGTCGTCTGCTCCGCAAGCTGGTCGGTGAAGCTCGGCTGGGTCTCCTCTCGCCGGCGCCGCAGGGCGTGCTCGGCCTTCGCCTCGACCTCCTCGTGCCGCTTTCTGTTGGACCTGGTCCCGCGGGTCTGATCGGTCAGGTGGGCGCGTAGGTTGCCGAGCAACTTCTCGCGGATGTAGTAGACGATCTCGATCAAAGGCAGGCGGCGGTCGCCCTCTTCGCGGAGCTGGTCGCGGAATTCTTCGAACGAAAGCCCTGCCGCCTCCTCCCTCCAGTTGAAGCTGGACAGGCTGGAGAAGATCGTGGCGGCCTGCTTGTTGTTCGTTACGCCGAACACCTCGTCGAGTTGAGGCGGGAAGTCGATTTCGACACCCCACCATCGCTCGACTGGGTCGTAGGAGTTGGTCCAGCTTGAGTCGAGGTCGAGCTCGCGATCCGCCCGGATGAGGGAGATTCCCAAGTTCTTGGCGGCGTGCTTACCCCATTCCGTCCTGCCAGGGTCGAGAGTGGGTGAGACGTCTTCGGGCCACTCCTCATTGGAGATGTCGGGGCGCCGAGCAGCGTCGACAGCAAGGGATGCTCGCACCAAGACGGGGTACTCTGCGCTGTCCATGCCCTTGACCATGAACCGCTCGACGCCGATCTCGCCAGCGTTGCCGCCTCCATGGGGGCGGAACATGGGCTTGGTGTCGAACGGTGGTGGCGTGGAACTCGGCACCGTGAGATAGAGCGGATCGTTGGGACGTGCGTCGCGCTCCCCCTCGAGTGGGAACCATCCCCGCACGGGTACGAGTCGGATGCGCGTTCCTTTGGTGATCAGACGTCGATAGATCCGGCCGATGAGGCTCTCGGTGTTGGCGAGCGTCGCCTCAGCTCCGCGCCATTGCACGCGCTCGAGCTGCGTCCACTGCACCAGGGTGCCCGTGGGGCCGAGAGCATGCGACAGGCGTTGCCAGTCTTCCGGGACTGGTTCGGCCTTGGGCTCGGGCACCTCTTCGAGGCCGGCGCGCAGTTCCGCGAGATCGAGGTAGGTGTGGAGAGCGTTGTCGGGTCCGTTGATCCACGACCAGACGTCGACGCGGTCGCACTGGGAGATGCTGGAGTTGGGGAGGCCGACTCCAAAGCGCCCGATGCCTTTGCGGTGTTGTCGTGTTCCGGCGCCGAAGCGCAGGGATTGCCTGAGCGTCTCGGCGTCCATCCCATGGCCGTTGTCGACGACGGCTATCGTCTCCACGCGGTGCCGAGCACGCTCGGAGGGTCGGTGCGTCCCCTCGACGACGAAAAGCTCAACGAGGTTGGCGCCAGCCTCGATGCCGTTGTCGATCAACTCAGCGATGGCGTGGGCGGTCGATTTGTAGCCGCTGTCCTGCAGAGCCTTGACCGTCAGGTCGGAGGTGACGATCGAGTACTTGGATGTCATCGGGCCTTCCATACGTCTTCCCAGTTCGTGAACGCCTCCGCCACGTCTCCGAAACCGGGCAGTTCCGGGTCGACGACGGTGACTACTTCGCAGGTGGGGGTGCCGCCCGCCTTCGGCCCTCGGATGACGCGGCCCACCATCTGGCTGTAGAGCACCAGGGAACGGGTGGGGCGAGCGATGACTGTGGCACTTGCAGCAGGTGCATCGAAGCCGGTTGTGAGCACTCCGAAATTGGACAGGATCATGGGCCTCGTCCCTGGCCCTTTGAATCGGCTGATCACCCGGTCCCGGTGACGGGCAGACGATTCTGCCGTGACTTGGTCTGCGTCCATCCCGAGCATGGACAAAAGCGCTGTGATCAGCCGACTGTGCTCTACGGAAGCAGCGAACAGTAGGACGCGCCGGTGCTGCGCAGTCAAGTCGAGGGCAGTGCGGACGACTTGTAGGTTCCACTGCACGCTCTCGGCGAGCCGATCGATGAACAGGTCCGGTACGTCGAACGACGCTGAGAGGTGCCTCCGGTCCTGCGCACTGAGTGTCATGCCAGACTCCGCCGCGACGGTGCGGAAGGTCGGGCGGGCCAGATAGCCCTGCTCGATGAGGGCGGTGACGGGGTTGTCATACCCTTCGATCTCCAGCATGACCTTCTGACGGGCGAAGAGGTCCGCGAGTCTCTCGTCCTCGGTGATGTCGGCCCAAGTACGACCAGGCGTGGCCGTTAGGCCGAGCAGGCTGGAGTCGCTTCGCAGTGTCAGCGCGTCGAGGACCCTCCGGTAGGTGGGGGCGATCGCCTGATGCGTCTCGTCGAAGACGGTCAGGGTTGTCCGCACGGCCAGGCGGTCTAGGAAGGTTTGATCGGCCTTGGCTGCGGCGCCGGCCTTGTCGAGGCCCAGGATGACGATGCCGTCGGTGATGCCGTCCAGCTCGGTTGGGGTGTCGCCCCACATCCGTACGACTGTGACTTCTCTGTTGCCGAGGGCTGCCCAAGCGCGCTCGAATTCCAGCGCTGCCTGCTCGAGCAGCTCTTGGCCTCGGGCCAGCCAGACGACCACCGTCGGTTCGTTATGCCGCAGGTGGTCGCAGACCAGGTCCATGCCAGTGCGGGTCTTGCCGCCTCCGGTTGGCAGGTGGAGCACGGTCCGCCGCTCCCCGGAGTACAGCAGACGGCGCACCTTGCTCGCCGCGGTCCGCTGATATGGGAAGAGGCCGTAGGCCGACTCCACGCGCCGGAGCGAGGACACAGGAGCCTCGGGTGCGCGTTCGACCACCAGGCCGAGGAAACCGTGAAAGGTTCTGCGCTGCTCGGGGGACCAGGGTAGGCGCGCTAGAAACGTGGCCGCCGGGGTGCTGCCGGCGCGACCTAGCCGTCCTGCGAGTTCCTCCTGCTTTCCCGGCGGCAGCAGCCGCAGCAGTTGTGCGCGTTCGTCGGGATCAGCTACGAGCCGTTCGGCGGAGACTGCGGAGGCGGCCACTGCGCGGAGGGCATCGTCGTCCGCTTTGCTACCCTTCAGCAGCTCCAGCAGCTCACATACGTGCTCGCCTACCAAGTGCCGCACGTAATCGATCGGGGCCAGGTCGAGGATGGCCCGGAACGCCATACCGGGCGAGTCGATCACGTCGCCCCCTCCCGCACGCCCGGCCGCGAGAGGCCCCCCTGAGCGAAGTGCAACCGTCCTACCCTCCCCTAGATGCCGCCGTGTTCGACTTCTCACCTGCATATGTGGTGCCAGTCGAGTTAACCCTAGACCTCCGTACCGACAACGTGGGCCGCTACGGCTGATTTTGCGTTCAGTCCCGGCCGTGCACGCACGCAACCTCCTGCCAGGCTGCGCAGGCGGCAGGGGTAGATCTCGTGTCGAATGTATGTTCGTATTTGTTGGGTGGCCCACACCCGTGGCGTGCCAACGCTTGACTTTGGTCTCCTCCGCCTCCGGGGGCGGCTAGGATCTCAGTGCACTCCTGGCGGAAGAAGAAGCTCCGACGAGCGAAGGCGCCAGGAATGAGCTTAGGTCCGTTGAACGAGGGGGCACATATGGCGGAGCAGCCCGAAGGGGTCGACATGATCTACCTCGACTACAACGCCACCGCGCCACTGCGCCCGGAGGCGCTCGACGCTACCTTCGCCGCACTCGGGAGCGTCGGCAACGCCTCAAGCATGCATCACGCCGGGCGTGATGCCGCCACCCGGGTAGATTTGGCGCGCCGTCAACTCGCCGCGCTTCTCAACTGCTCTGCTGGGGAGATCATCTTCACCTCCGGTGCAACGGAGGCCAATAACCTCGCCCTTCGCGCGGCATACGCCCGCGGTGGCGTACTGGTGACCACTGCGGTAGAACACCCGGCCGTGCTCGAGGTGGCCCGAGCGATCACTGACGGAACCCCCGACGCCCTCGTGATCCTGCCGGTGGACGGAGACGGCGTTGTCGACCTGGCGAAGCTGGACGAGGCGCTGGAGAAGACTGGTGAGCGCGGAGCCGCCCTGGTCTCGGTGATGCTCGCGAACAACGAGACCGGAGTCCTCACCGACCTGCAGCCCGTCATCAGGGCCGCGCACGCCGCCGGGGCAATGGTACACACCGACGCCACACAATACGTGGGCCGGCTGCCGCTCGACCTCGACGAGCTGGACGTCGACCTGCTCTCCTTGTCCGCCCACAAGTTCGGTGGACCGCAGGGCGTAGGTGCCCTGTTCGTTCGCCGTGGCATCTCGTTGCCGTATCACCCCCTCCTGATCGGCGGAGGGCAGGAACGTGGCTGGCGTGCGGGCACGCTCAACGTCGCAGGCATCGTCGGGCTCGGGGCAGCCGCCGAAGCCGCCCGCCTTAAGATGCAGGACGAGGCCGCTCGGATCACCGCGCTCCGCGGCGAGCTGGAAGCCGATCTGTTGGCCCGGGTGCCGGGCTGCCGGATCAATGGTTCCAACGCGTCTCGGCTTCCAGGTGTGATCAGCGTCACTTTTCCGGGGGTGCCTGCCGACGCCGTGCTGGCTGCAATGCCTGAGGTTGCGGCCTCGGATGGTAGCGCCTGCGCTTCGGGGGCGCCAAGCCCGAGTCATGTCCTGCTCGCCATGGGCCGTAGCCGTGAGGAGGCGGACTCCACCGTCCGGTTCTCACTCGGTTACGCAACCACGTACCGAGACATTGAGCGAGGCATGGAAGCCGTCGTGGATGCAGTTGCGAAGATCCGCTCGGTGATGGCTACCGACGCCGAACCGTAAGCAGCGCTCGGCGCTGACCCCCTGCTGCCCGTGAGCTCCACGAACCTGGAAAGGCCCCCTACACATGTCAGACAGTCGGCTTGCCGAGGCCGTCGACCTCTACTTCAATCGGCATGAGACGTTCGCCCCACGGTTCGGTTGGTTGCACAAGGCGTACATGCAGGTCAAGGACGTACCCGGCGTCTTCTACCAAGAGGACGCGCCCGTTCTGCTCGGGGTGGGCAAGAACATGGTCAACGCCATGCGGTACTGGTCGCGGGCGTTCAAACTGACCAAGGAGTATGCACACAGCGATCCCTCGGCCCGCGCACTTCTGACCGCGCCGACGTGGCGGGCGCGCTGGCTGCTCGATGAAGACGGTGCTGACCCTTATCTGGAGGACACCGGGAGCCTGTGGCTGTTGCACTGGTGGCTGCTGTCATCCGAGCCTGAAGCCAAGTGCCAGGTGCCGAGCTGGTACATCATCTTCAACCTCGCCGCGCGTTCCCGCGCGACCGCGGAGGAGATGGAGAGCGTCATCACGCGCTACGTCAACGAGAACTTTGCGGCGAATAAGCGGCCTGCGGCGGAGTCCATCAAACGTGACGTGGACTGCATCATCAAGATGTACGCGCAGGACCTCGAGGCCAACCCTCTGTCTCCGGGTAGCTTCGAAGATCAGCTGATGTCGCCCTTCAAGGAGCTTGGCCTGCTCGAAGGCCGGGGCAAGGGCAAGGACCGCACTTGGCGTTTCACCAGCGGTACCCGTTCGAACCTGCCCGCGGCGGTTCTGATCTATGCCTGCCTGGATTACGCCTCGCGGCTCTCCACGAAGGCCGGCCAGATCTCTCTCGCCCGGCTCGCCAGTGAGCCGGGTTCCCCGGGACGGGCGTTCCGCATGAGGGAACCGGAGCTGACCAAGGCCATCGAAGCACTGGTGGGTAGTCATCCGGATCTTCAGATCGTTGAAGCGCTCGGTCAACGCAGCCTCGCTTATGCGAAGCCACCTCAGGAGTTGGCCTGGGATGTTCTGGACGAGTATTACGGCCGCGTGCGGGAACGCGATGGCTTCCCCACCCCGCAGGAGTGGCTTCGCAAGCACCCGGGGCTCGTCGGTACCGCGCCCAAGAACACACGCAAGACGGCTCCTCGCCAGGTTGAGGAGTTCGAACTGAGCGAGGAGAGCATCGGATCATGACCGAGAACCGTGCCCAGCTCCCGGCCGGCATCGCCTTGGTCGGATCCGAACTGCGGTCCACCAACCTCGAACGCGATGTGCGTGAACCCCACCTCAACGCTCCTTACGTCGGAGCACGCGCCCTTGACGTGCTCGAACGCCTCGCCAACGCAATCGAGAACCCCCGGCGTACTCGTGCGTGGTCGTTCACCGGCCCTTACGGTTCGGGCAAGTCCACCTTGTCGAACCTTATCGACGCCCTCCTCGGACACGACAAGACCCGCCGAGCTGAGGCGGACAAGGCGGTGGCCGCAAGCAACCCCCACACCGCGGCTCGCCTGGGTCAGGTGCGTGACCAGGCTGCGGAGCGTGGTTTCCTCGGCGCGGTCGCCACTGCTAGTCGCGAGCCGCTTGCCGCGACCATCCACCGTGCCCTGCGGACTGCCGCAGAACGCCGGTGGAAGACGCGGCTTCCCAAGGCCATTGACCAAGCATTCGCGGTGTGCGCTGAGAGCGCGGTGCCGACGGCCGAGAGCCTCATGGACGCGGTCGCCGTGCTGTGCGATGCCGCCCCGGTGCTGCTGATCATCGATGAGTTCGGCAAGACGCTGGAATACCTCGCTGCTGCGGGAGATACCGGTGACGCCGACAGCGACGTATTCCTGCTCCAGATGCTCGCGGAGAAGGGCGCCGGTCCTTCGGGCCTGCCGCTGTTCATGCTCACTCTGCAGCACCTGGCCTTTACCGACTACGCTGCTCGCTCTAGCAGCGTGCAAACTCAGGAGTGGGCCAAGGTCCAAGGCCGCTTCGAAGACATCACCTTTGGTCCAAACCTGGGCGACGCCGTCCACCTGATGCGACGACGCCTCGACCTCAGCCAGGTCCCTGAACGAGGCCGCACTCTCATCCAGTCCCAGGCAGAGGCTGCCGCGGAGGCCTGGATGCTGCGCGGACTCAACGCTGTCGTCGACATCTCCCCGCAGATGTTCGCCGACTTGTACCCGCTGCACCCTCTAACCGTCGTCGCCGCACCGCTCATTGCCTCGCAAATCGGACAGCACGACCGCAGTCTCACGGGTTTTCTCGCTAGCGACGAGCCCAACACGGTTCGACGCTCCTTGGAGGCGCTCGCCTCCGACAAGCCAGAGCGTGCTTCCACCATCCGCCTGCCTCAGCTGTACGACTACTTCTTCGCCTCCGGCCGCACCACCATCCTGGCCTCTTCCAAGGCAAGCCGCGCGCTGGAGATCGACATGCGGCTCAGCGAGGCCCACGGGCTAGCTCCTGAGGACCAGGATGTCCTCAAAGCGATCGGCATCCTCAACCTCATCGACGCTGACGGCCTGCTGCGAGCCACACCCTCTTTGATCCACTTGGCGCTGCAGGACCCAAGAGACGCTTCTGACTCCGAGCGATACGCCGCCCTGCAAGACCGTCTCGGCAAGCTCGTCGAGGATGGGTTCGTCGTCCACCGCGAGTACAGCAACGAGTACCGGGTCTGGCAGGGCACCGATGTCGACATCGACGCGCGGGTCAAAGAGAACGCCACCCGGGTCAAGCCGGCCGACGTCGTGGCCTACCTCAGCAAGCACCTCGGTGCCGTGCTTCCCGACGCGGTGGTGGCTGGCAAGCACAGCCAGCAGACTGGCATGCTCCGCTACTTCGTCACCGACGTCAGCCCCAGAGGCGAGAAGATTGACGGACCTGAGGTCGTCAAGGACGCGGCAGACGGTCTCATCGCCTTCCACCTAGGTCCACTCGACACGTTGCCGGCTGTCAACTCGCCCCTGCCCGTGCTGGTCGGCACCACCGAACATCCGGAGCGGGTCCTGCAGGCCGGCATCGAGCTCGTGGCACTCGAGGAACTCCTCGACGACGACACGATCGACCATGTCGCCTCCCGAGAGATCACCGAACGCGCTGCCGAGATTTCCCAGAGCATCGGAACCATGCTCGACGAGGCGTTCAACCCGCGAAGCTCTCACTCCACCTGGCGCCTGTGGCACGTAGGCACCGAGGCCGGAAACGCTCCTGATGCAGTCATCGAGGCCCGCAGCTACTCGAGCCTCGTCTCCCAGGCATGCGAGCGCGTCTACCCCTTCACCCCCAACATCCGCAACGAGATGGCCGGCCGCCATCAGCTCACGAGCAACGGCGCCCGGGCACGCCGGGAGCTGCTCACCGCGATGATCCAGCGCTCCGGCCTCCCCCTTCTCGGATTCGATGAGAAAGGCTACTCGGCAGAACGCGCCATGTACCACGGCGTTGTCGAGTACCTCGGCCTGCATCGCTTTGCTGGTGAAGCCAGCAGCGGAGGCGCGACGGACAGCATTCTCACCCACGGCATCGCGCGGCCGGACCCCGAGAAGAACTCCAGCGTCATGGCCGTCTGGGAGGCTCTCGATGACGCGCTGACCGGTGCCAAGCGGCCCACGCCCATCGTGGACATCTACCACCAGCTCATGGCGCCGCCCTACGGTGTCAAGGCTGGAGTCGTGCCCACCCTCGTGGTCGCCTCCCTGATCCTGCGCGGGGAAGACATCGCCCTGTTCGAGGAGGGGAACTATTGCCCGCGCTTGACCCCGGAGATCGCCGAACGCCTCAACGTCCCCTACCCCGACCGCTTCACGGTCAAGGCAGTGCCGGTCGGCCGCGGACAGCGCCGGCTTGTGGTCAATGGTCTCGCCAAGGCTCTCAAGGTCGACGTTCCGCGCTCGCGTTCGGCGCGCAACCCGCTCCTCCTCGCGGTCACACGCACCGTCCTGGAGCGTGTGATGGTCCTCGACCCTTACACCCGGCAGACGAGGAGACTCAGTGCGCAGGCCCTGGCGATCCGCGGCCTTCTGTCGCGTGCAACCGACCCGGACGACCTGATCTTCACCTCCCTTCCCAAGGCGCTCGGATACCCAGCGATCGGTGCAGACACGCCCAAGGACGAGCAGACCGCTCAGGCGTACGCGGCCGCACTTACCACGGCGCTTGACGACCTGTCCGGCGCGGCCGGAGCCCTGCGCCAGGAAGTCGCTGCGACGCTCGGCAAGGAGTTCCGCCTGCCCTCAGGTATCCGGGAGCTGAGGGTCGGTCTTACCGAGCGCCTGCGAGGCTTCGCCGAGGCCCCCCTGGAACTCAGCCTGCAAGGCTTCGTTTCCCGGGCCCTCAACGAGAATCTCCCGGACGAGGACTGGCTCGACCCAATCGTCATCCGCCTTGCGAACAAGGCCCTCGGAGACTGGACGGACGCCGATGCCGAGAGCTTCCCCCGCAAGGTCAAGGAGGTGGCCCGCGCCCTCGACCGCGTCGGACACCTCTACGACGTACGTCAGACCCCTGTTGCCGACCAAGAGGCGGCGCCCCCGGCGCAGCAGATCGAGACTCGCCTTCTGACACTCACCACTCCGCAGGGCACCGAGGAACGCGCCCTCATCCACGTTCCCAAGCAGTCGCGCCACACTGCTGACGAGCTCGTTGTCAGTGTCATCAGGCAGGCTGAAGAGGCACTTGGTCCCGACGGAGCCCGCATCCTGCTCGCCGCCCTGGCTGAACGCCTTGCAGCGACAGACGGCGATTCCGTGCCCGCTAGGAAGGAAGGAATGCTGTGAGTTCTAGCGACAACTCCGACAGCAACAAGCGCCACGTGCTCGGTCTGTCCGGGGGCAAGGACTCCTCCGCCCTCGCGATCTACATGCGGGATCGCGTCCCGGACATGGAGTACTTCTTCTGCGACACAGGCGCCGAGCTACCCGAGACCTACGAGTACCTGAACCGACTCGAGGCCGCCGTCGGCAAGCCCATCGTGCGCCTCAACGCCAGCCGAGACTTCGATCACTGGCTCGAGGTTTACCAAGGCACCCTTCCCAGCCCCCAGATGCGCTGGTGCACGAAGAACCTCAAGATCAAGCCCTTGGAGGAGTGGGTCGGCGATGACGATGTGATTTCGTACGTCGCCATCCGCGCCGACGAGAACCGCCTCGGCTATGTCAGCACCAAGCCCAACATCACAGCGGTCTTCCCGTTCCGCGAGGATGGCATCGATCGTGCCGGTGTCGATCGCATCCTCGACGAAGCTGGCATCGGCCTGCCTGATTACTACGAGTGGCGCACCCGCTCCGGCTGCTACTTCTGCTTCTTCCAGCGCAAGCACGAATGGGTCGGCCTCCGTGACCGGCACCCCGACCTGTTCGAGAAGGCCATAGCGTACGAGGAGAAGGTCAACTACCGGCACACCGCTATGCAGGACCGGCAGTACACGTGGTCCCAAGGCGAGTCCCTCCACGAACTCATCGCCCGCCGCGAGGAGATTGAAGCCAAGCACCAAGCAGCCCTCGAACGCGCCGCCAAGCGAGTCAAGCCGAACCGCCCGCTGCTGGAGATCCTCGCTGACGCCCACGACGAGGACGACGACGAAGCAGGCTGCGCAGTCTGCCACCTGTAGTACTGGCGGTAAGGACCCAGAAGCCCTTGGTGCGTGACGGGATGTCACACATCAAGGGCTTATTTTCTGTCTGCAGGCGGCACATGTCAGAGGCGCGTGCAAGGATGCCTCTCGTGATTCTCAAGCGCAGCGGGACCAGCTTGCGGCATGACGACGCCTGAGCCCCTCATACGCTCCGTCATCCGGCACAGCGTCGAGAGTAGCCCTGCCCTGGAGATCCAGTTAGGGATAGCTCCGATGCTGGATGTCCCTGCGCACAAGGTGCTGCAGGACGATCTAAGAGCGGACGCATCGCCATGGGAAGCGCACGTCGCGGCTGAGAGCCTGACAGACGTCCTCCCCGAACAACCCGGCCTGTACATGTTTGTGTGGCGGCCTTCCATCCGGCTCGCCATGGCCGACGATTCCCAGAGCAGCTTCCACCAGGTGCTCTACATCGGGCAGGCCGGCGGATCCGGCCAGGGTGGCAACACGATCCGGAACCGGTTCAAGGACTACCGAAAGCACCTACGCGGCGACCCCGAGGCTCTGTGGACGCAGGAACCGCCCACGGCCAGGGCCGCGAGGTTGACTCACTACCTTGCTCTGCGCCCGCTGGAGTTCTGGTTCGCCACCGTTGAGGAGCGCTCCAAGATCAAAAACTTGGAAAGCCGCTTGATCAACCTGTACAACCCCCCGCTCAACAGCCAGAACCGTCCACGGCTGCGCGCGCGGGTCAGCACCATCCCGCGCCCAGCCCTTCGGCCCTGACCCTTGTCCTGTCCAGCCCGATCGAGGTACTCCCATGCCGTCCAAGACCTTCGTCCCTGCCTTCGAAGCCAAGGTGGGCACCTGGACCTACTACTCCTGCCTAATGAGCTACGCCCAGGTGGCCCGAGAGATCAACTTTGCCCACGAACTTGGTGGCAATCGCGATCTCGGCACCATGATCCAGCGCGGGGTTGGCGACCGAACCGGGCAGATCACCGAATACCTGCTCACCAACGAGAACAGGTTCCTCGGCGCCATCATCGTCGCCGTGTGGGGCGGCAACGCCAACTACCTCCCTCTCGAGATGGACTCCGACGCCGAGAACCAGGCCGTGCTTGCCGGTATCGACCGTAACTTCGGCGTCCTCACCTTCGACGGCACGCAGCAGTTCTTCGCGCTCGACGGGCAGCACCGCCTCAAGGCCATCAAGGACGCGGTCAAGCGGAACCCCGAGCTCGGCGCCGAGGACATCAATGTGATCGTCGTGCCGCACTTCGACACGCCCGAAGGGCGTCAGCGTACTCGGCGCCTATTCACCAACATTAACCGCAACGCCAAGAGCACAAGCGCACAGGAGAACATCGCCCTCGATGAGGACGACAGTTTTGCCATCCTCACCCGGCGTCTCTTGGACGACCACCCGTTCCTGAGCAAGGACAAGGTCGTCCTCGTCTTCAGCAAGGTCGGCGACGAGGGGAAGATGGTTCTCGCGCAGCGCTCGATCGGCCCGGGAAGCCCCGCCTGGAGCACCATCGGCGTGCTCTACGACATTGTCAAGGAGATCGGCTTCGATCTCCCCTGCACAGCAGACCAGTCGAAGCAGCGTGTGACCGACGAGCTTCTCGATCAGAGCTACACGGTCTTGGCCCGCCGGCTCGACGATCTCCTTGATGTCTGCGGGAACCTGCGCCAGCGCTACTTCGCTGCCCAGGCTCCGAAGGACGTCCGCGCTCCGAAGGGTCGGGAGGGCTCAGGGCACCCGCTCATGCGTCCCGCTGTCCAGGCGACCGTCGCCAAGGCCGTCCGACACATCCTTGAGCAGGAGTTGCTCGAGTGGGACGACATCATGAAGCGGCTCGCGAGCCTGGACTGGCGCATGGTGGCGGCGCCGTTCTCCGCCATGTGGATCGATACCCCAGATGGCCGGGCCAACGGCAAGATGGCCAGTGGAAAGGACCACCTGCAGCTCCTGTACAACCTCCTCATTGCCCACCTGGCACCGCGAACCAAGGTCCAAGTGTCCAGGGCACTTCGGATGTACGCGGACCTCAAGAAAGACAAGTACCCGGTTGCCATGGACGATCTGGTCGCCCTCATTCCCGGCGATGTCGACGTGGCTCAGTAACTGTCCTTCGCGGCCCGCGTGGAGCGCAGCCACCAAGCACATGGGTTCGCGGGCATCTGGGGCGTTTGTCGGCGGGACCGCGCGCTGTCTCCTTGGCGTGCGGTCCCCAACTGGCCAAGCCAACTCCTCGTCGGCATAGGCTTTCTCAGCGCCACATCGCCAGGGGGTACTTGATGACCGGTTCGGAAGACCATGTCGCTGTTCCAGCGCAGGACGCGTCCGCTCTGTTCGGCCAGGTTCTGGCCGCCATGCTGCGGCACTACACGAGCGACGTGCCCACCGTCGTTACCGTGGGCAGCGATAAGTCGTTCGGGTCAGTTCTTCCGATTCCTGCCGACTGGCCCATCCAGCATGACAATGCGTGGGTTGCTCTCCCGGCCCGTATCAACGGCCTCCTGTCCGTGGGGCCGGTGCTCCTTCTCCCACCCATTGCGGACTTGTGCGACTCTGCCCGACTCTCCCAGGGCTCGGCTGCTGCTTCTGTCGCTGGCCTGTTCGAAGCCGCTGTGGCTGGCATAGAGGCCCATCCCGGCCAGGCTCCTTTGCTGATGCTCCTGCCGGCGAAGTACCTCACTTCCAAGACCAGGGGGTGGGCACGCTTCCGTCGCATGCTTGCCCGGCAATGGCAACCCGTTTTCATCTTGTACTCGACAGGAGCGCTACGAAGTGTCCACCTGTCGAGTGAGGTGGCGGCTGTCCTGCTGTGCCCGAACACCACTCAGACCGTGAAGAGCCGATTTTTTCGGGTGCCGAGAAGCGGCGACGAGGGAGCACTCAGGGAAGACCTTGAGACGCTCCTGCGGCTGCCCGAGGGGAGTACCGCATACGGCTATGTCTCACACAGCGCTTCGTCGGCGGATGAGGGGTGGTCCTACGTCGGCGATGGATCGCCATCGCAGTCTGCGGCAGTGCCGGGCACGACTGCACGCCCGCTTTCGCTCCGTGACCTTACGGTTTCCTCGGTCTTTAACATCGTCCGAGGGTTCTCTGGCCGGTCAGGCGACCTCTGCGAGGCGCATGCTCCGCGCGGCGCGCGCCTCTTGCGCGGGCGGGACATTAGGGGGGACGGGACGATTGCCGAGCCGGACCCGGATAGCGACTTGTGGTACTCCGATATCCCGGAGCGCTATCACCTGCGAGCCGGGGACGTGCTGATTCGAGATGCCTTCCTGCCCGGCCGGGCCGGGGCAGCCTTGGTGAGAGAGCGGGATCTGCCTGCGGTGGCGGGCAACCACACCATTGCTTTGCGTCCGGTCACCTCCGTCGGCCCAGAGCATATGCGCCTCATTCTGGCCTTCTTGCGCTCGTCGGCAGTCGAAAGAGTCTCGCCGCGCGTCGTATCTGGCTTGGTGCATCTGCGCAGGCAGGATCTGGAGTCCCTTGTGCTACCGCAGCCGGATGAGGCACTGGCCACCGCCCTGGATGACCTTGACACGGCGGGGCGGCAGTTGAGCGACTGGAGCGCTGAGGCTACGGCCTTGGCCCGGTCCGTCTTCACCGATGCTCGGGATACTGGGCACGCCCGCCAACGGATCATTGAGGCGGGACAGATTCTGCGGCTGCGGGCCGAGACGGCCGTGCAGCTCGACGACTTTGGGTACATCGTCCGCACTCGATTCCCTTACCCCATCGCGTTGCGATGGCGCGAGACCGAAGCAAAGAAGAGTGCTGGCGACTTCGGGCCCGCCTACGACGCTGTGCTCGATGCGACCGAGATCCTCTTGTGCTACAGCGCCCTCCTCACCGCGGCCTTCGCCCACGGTGCCGGCCTCGACCTCTCCTCCGTCACCGCGCTCCGTAACAAACTCGCCAACAACCACGGCGGCCCCGGACTCGGTGAATGGACTGAGGTACTCCAGGAGATCTCCAGCAAGAAGAAGCGCCGCAGCTTGGGCGCGGAGCATCCACTCCACGAACTAGGCGCGATGCTGGCCGACGAAGAGGTCAAGGCTGCCCGACAGCGGCATTCCGCTCGCCGGAACAATCAGGCACACCTGCGTCGCGCTGACTCGGTCGAACTGCCCAAAGCGCTGGAGGAGTCATTCAATGATCTTTCCCTACTGCTCAATCGAACGCGCTTCTTGGCGGACTGGCCACTGATCGAGATCACTTCCGTGACGTGGGACGCGTTCCGCGGCCAAGCCACTCTCGGCTTCAGACGGCTCATGGGCGATCACCCAGTCGTGCCCACGGAGTCGATGCGGAATCCGAGCAGCGCACTGGAGACTGGCAGCCTTTACGTGATTGACCGCAGTCACCAGCTGCACCTTCTCCGTCCCTACCTCACGGGGCGGATCTGTCCTATTTGCCGCACGTGGTCGACCTTCCACGCCGACAAAGTTGACAATCAGCTTGTGCTGAAGAGCCTGGAACACGGCCACTGCGTGGCAGATTCCACAGTCACTGAACCGCTACGCCATGTTGGGTTGCTATAGACCGCCCTCTGCCGGGGACGCCGCCGAGCGTTGCTGCCCGTCGGCGTCGGCGAGCACAACCTTGGCCACCTGTGGGAGCTGACCGCCTCCTTGAGCAGCGCAGTGGACGAGGAGACGGTCAGCGGGGGTACGCCGTCAGGAGCTGTGCGCGCGGGCGCAGGTGACGGAGCGCTCAGGCCTGCCGTCCGCAGTCGGTCGAGAGTATCGCGGAGCCCTTGTCCGTAAGGCGAGGAGATTTGCGGGTTCGGCTGGCGTGGTGCCGAACGGTCCTGGAACGGGGGTTATCGAGTGGCGGCGGGTACCGCTGTGCGTGGTGGTCCGGCCCGGGAGGGCAGCGGCGTGCGGGGCGTGCGCACAGCGGCGGAGGGTGGGCTTGTGCTGGTGTGCTGGTGTGCTGGTAGCGGGCGCGCAGGGCGTTGAGGTCGGCCAGCGCGCGGCGGCTGCCGATGATCAGCTGATGCGGGGTGTTGGACGGGTCGTCGGTGAACGCCTGTATCCGCTGGGCTACGGCGTGGGCGTGGGCGAGTAGGGCCCGCTGGAGGATGCGTTCGCCCCAGTACTCCGCTGATCCGGCCGGCGTGGAGACGAGCGCTATGAGGTCGCCCGGGGCGAAGTCCTTCGTCAGCAGGCCGCGATGCTGGGCCTCCCATAGCACGGTGATCGGATCGACCGGATCGCCGCGGTAGGTGAGGCTTGTCAGGCACTGCAACAGGGCGCCGTGCAACGGCAGGGCGAAGTCATCGGCCAGCAGCCACCGCATGCCCTTCAGGTCTTGCGGGTGGGCGGTCGCGGTCGCCAGCAGCAGCCGTTCCTCGTCCAGGGCTTCCTCGTCCGTGTCGTAAGGAGGGTTAGGCGGAAGCGGAGTACGGGTCAGGGAGCCGGGGTGCGGGGCGAACTGGCCAGCCATTTCGTCAAGACAGCGCGCGAGGGCGTCGGCCTGGGCGAGAGTGGCAGCGGCGGTGCGGCAGTGTGGTGTCGGTGGCTGCCTGGGCGAGGCGTTCGGCGTGGACACGCAGGGTGCGGCGGGCATGGTCGGCGCGGATTATCCGCGCGTACGTGGCCGTGTGCTTGGGCCAGGGGCAGACCTGGATGAGGGTGTGGAGGTAGGAGGCGGTCAGTCCGGGGGCCTTGGGGCGGGCGGCGGCGAGGACTGCGTTCAGCCACGCCGGGTCCTTGTGGTGCCGGGCATGGTCGGGTGCCGGCACGGTGTGCATCCCCGCGAACAGGGAGCCATGGGCGTAGCTGTTGAAGTGCACGGGCTCCAAGGAGCCGATCTCGGACAGGCGGTGCGGCTCGAGGAGGAGCGCGCCGAGCAGGGCCTGCTCGGCGTAGTGCACGGGCTGCGGCGGATGAGTGTCGGGCAGGTCGCCGAGGTCGTGATCCTCGTGCGGGTCGGGAGCATGGGGCATCAAGCGGCCAGGGTGAAGTTGTCGAGGGTGAGGGTCTTGCCGAGGTGAGGCGCCAAGAGGTGGGCGGCGAGGCGTGGTGGCACAGCGTTGCCGATCTGGGAGAACTGCTGGCCCTTGTTGCCCTGCCATGGGTAGTCGGCGGGAAAGGTCTGCAGGAGGCCGGCCTCCCGGGCAGTGATCCGGATCGGCTCCGGCACCGCGGACGCGTCCGTGTCGTTGGCCGGAGCAGACACCGGTTCGGCGACCCATGTGCACTCGTTCGCTCGGTGTCCGAAGAACAGCGTGGCTGCCGGCTCGGACAGCGGGCGGACGGTGGCGTTGGCCTGGTTGTTGCTACGTAGGGACCAAGACCAGCAGTGTGCTTCGGCGGTGAATGTCGGCGCAGGAGCGGTGGCGGCGCGGTTTTCGCGGGTGCCGTGCCTGGCAGCCCAACCGGCTCCTTCGCGGCGGGACTGCAGGACCACTCCGTCCGGCTGGGGCACCCAGGTGCCGCGCTTCCGGGCGTCGGACAACGTCTGTCGCGAGCCGGAAGGGAACGGTTCGGGTCCGCCGCCGGGTCCGCCGCCAGCGCACACGGTCGGGACGGGCCGGTCGGTCGCGCCCCATCCCAGGGCCTCGGCCATGCTGACCCAGCGGGCGCGGCCCGGACCGAACAGGGATTCCGGCTCCTCGACCTGGGAGTGCGTCGGCGTGGGAGGATGTGCCGTACGGACCCGGGAGGCGAGCAGGATCGCCCGCTTTCTCGTCTGCGGGACGCCGAAGTCGGCGGCGTTGAGGATCCCGCACCAGACTGAGAAACCCCATCCGCGCAGGACGGCCGCGTACTGTTTCCACAGCGGCAGGACGTCCGGCACCTCCTCCATAGCCACCCACTCAGGCTCGCCGGCCGTGTTCAGGGCCTGGAGGTAGCGCATCGGCTCAGCCGCCAGCAGCGACCGCTCGCCACGGCACGCGGCGAGGAGGCGTTCGCGGGTGTCCCGCCCGGCGGCCAAGTCCTCGACCGCCGCGTGCACTAGCGGCTGGTCCACCAGACCGAGGCGCTTGCCAGCCATACTCCACGCCTGGCACGGAGGGGAAGCGATCAGCCCACTAGTGCGGCCGATGAAGGGCCCCGTCGGATACATCGCCACGTCGGCCCGGATCGTCAACTGACCAGCGGCAGCACGAGTTTTGCAGGCCCACTCATCCCACTCCAGGCCGACGTCGCGCACTCCGAGGACACCCAATGCTCGGCTCCAGCCGCCCGGCCCCGCGAAGAGGTCGAGTATCACGTGACCAGCCCCAACTTGTGCCGCTTCGATGCACCCGCATCTCCGCGGCAAGCGACGAGGCCATGCTCGGGCCAACATCTGTCCTTGGCGCCCGTCTGCACTTCGTCGGCTTCGTCCAGGCGTGTCCTGCTCATGCTGCCGATCCGAAGTCGGCTTGGCTGGGTGCGTGTTTTGTGATGGCACGGGCGGTGATCGCTGTGGAGGCACGGGCAGAGGCGGCGGCCAGTTCGCCGGCTCCGGGCTCGGCGTACCAGGGGCGCAGGTCGAGCATCGCGGCGCGCATGCCGGTGGCGAAGACCAGGGCGGTGCCCTTGGGCAGGGCGCGGATCGCATCGGCGGGCAGGATCCGCTCCTGCCGCATCGACACGGACGTCGACTTCCCGGACTCGGACGTTGAGGTGGAGGTGGTCTCGACGTCGTGGTCGCCGATCAGCCGGGACAGCTTGTCCGCGAAGTCCGGGTCGTCGATACCGGATCCGATGACCTTGACGGTCGCGGCTGACCAAATGGCGTCCATGCCCGCGTCTCCCCAGACCTTCTGGCCCTGGCGGTAGGACTGCAGGATCGTGATCGGGATGATCCCACGTGAGCCGAGGTGGGAGTACAGGTCCGGCAGATCGCTGATCTTGCAGACGTTGGCGGCCTCGTCCAGGATCGCCAGCATCGGCGGGTCGAGCCGACCGCCGGCCCGTTCGGCCTGGGCGGTCGCGGCCCGCATCATGGAGTCCGCGCACGCCGCGATCAGCGCCGACGCGCCTCCGCCGCCGTCCTTGGACAGGAGGTAGAGGGTGTCGGTGGAGGTGACGAACTCGGCGGGCCGGAACTCGGCGACGTCCTTCTACGGGGTGACCCAGGCGGCTATCTCGCTGTTGAGTGAGGGCGGCGGCGTACTGGCGGGCGGTCTCGTAGATGCCGTCACGGGTCTCCGGCGGTCCCTCCACGGTGCCCTTGAGCTGGGCGGCGACCGCGGTGAAGTCGTGGTCGCGCAGGATGTCGAGCGGGGTGCGGTCGGCCGGGAAGGCCAGCCACTGCATCACGTCGGTGATCGGCCGGTCATCGAGCGCGGCGGCGAGGAAGAGCTGGCTGAGGATGTTGGATCCAGCCTTGGACCAGAAGTCGCCCTGCTGGGAGGCGTCCACGGAAGCGGCGAGGAAGTGGCCGGCCAGGCGGCCGGCGCCGTCGAGAGTCTTGGCGTCGGCGAGGGGGTTCCACCACATCTCGCGGGCGGCGTGCGCGATCTGCTGCGGGTCCATCGACCAAACCCGTCCCAGCGCACCACGGGCGTCGAGGGTGGCGGTGTTGGCGTCGCTGGCCGCCTTGTTCGAGGTCAGCAGGACCGGTCCGGGCGCGTTGAGGATGGACGGGATCGCCAGCGAGGTGGTCTTTCCCGAGCGGGGCGCCATGATGGCGACGGCCACGTCCTCGTAGCCCATGCGGACCTCGTGCTTGGTGCCCTGGAGGTTGCCGAGGAGGATGCCGGTGTCGCGGGCCTCGATGTGCTTGGCGTCCTTCAGGCTCGGGCGCAGGGAGCGGGCCTTGTCGGTGATCGCCTTGGCCATCAGCGGTTGGATGTCCCGTGCCTAGGCCATGCCGGTGATCTTCTTTTTCCGGCCGCCGCTGCGGTTCTTGTGCCGGGCCCACAGGATGCCCGCTGTTGTCCCGAGCGTCAGGAGGAGGAGAACGGGCACGACGCGTGCCCCGATGAGCAGGGATGTTTCTCCCGCGTGGGGCCAGAGGCGCTGGGGGTGGAGCAGGGCGGTGGCCGGCTGGTACGGCGCCCAGCCGCCTCCGGTGAGGTAGGCGGTGATGTTGCCGGACAGCCAGGCGAGGTGGGACAGGGGGACGACGACGGCTGCGACGCCGATCAGGAGGCGCAGGACAATGTCGTACCCGTCGGTGGAACTGTTGGAGGAGGTGGGGGGGCAAAGAGTTACGTGTCTTCCGGGCGGGGGCGGGGCATTCAGCGGCTGCTGCTGTTCCTGGCCGGCGGCTGGCGCGGCGGGCCTGGAGTCGTCGGCGGGACGGTGCGGCGGGCCGCGAGGGCGTGGACGCGTTTTTCCAGGGCGGCGGCGACGTGCACAGCGAGGGCGTCCGTCGTGCGGCGGGTGACGACATCCGGGTCGCGGGTCGGAAGACTGCGCAAGCTGCCGGTACGCGCTGCGGGGTGCGGATCGGTGAGCGCGGTGGTGAACGCGGCGACCAGTCGTGCAGGGGTGTGTTCGCCGAAGCGGGCCTGCCACACCGGCTTTCGCTCCGGGCCGAGGGAGGCGGTGACGAACCCGGCTCCCGGCTCCTGCGCGGTTCCCAGGCGCTGCACGTAGGCCGTTCCGTTGGGCGACACGAGGCCGTCAGCCCCGATGGCCGGGGGCTGCCACGCGCTCTGCCGGAGCGGTTCGTACGGATCCGAGGGTGTGCTCGCGGCGGGGGCGGGGTCGGTGAGGGCGTCGGTGAAGGCGGCGATGAGTTCGACCGGGGTGCGGGCGCCGAAACTCGCGTACCAGGCGGGCCGGTCCGCCTCCGCCGCATGGTTGAGGGGCCACCACTGTCCGTCGGGGTCGGGTTCCAGGCGCAGGAGGGCCTTCTGGTCCGGGCTGGAGAGCATGACGCGGGGCATCAGGGGGTCGTTGCCGTGGCTCCAGCCGCAGGCACGGTGCAGGGGGACGGTGATCCAGGCGGGGTCACCGGCGTCGGCCAGGTGGCGCGGCGTGATGAGGTCGACCTCGACGGTCTCGGGGGTCGGGGGCATGCTCACTTCCGTGCCGTAGCTCGCCGGTCGGGCGCGGTGGCCGGGGCCGGTGTCGGTGTGGGGGCCAGGGGTGAAGGGGCTTTGCGGGCGGCCGTGTTGATCTCGCGGAGCGCCTTGCCGTGGGTGGCCCAGTCGTCGAGGTAGCTCCACGATTCGGCGTGATGTTCCGCGAATGCGTCGTCGAAGTCCGGGGTGCCGGGCTTGGCGGTGATGGGGAGGGCGTCGCGGGTGACCAGCCATTGCTCGTGCAGTTCGTCGAGTCGGTCGAGAGAGTCGCGCAGGACGCCCAGCTGGTAGACCCAGCGGCTCTGCATGTTGGTCTCCGGGAGCTGGGCCAGCTGTGTTTCGGCCGTGGCCAGCAGGTGACGGGCACCGTACCGGAGCGGCTCGAATGCCTCGGCGGTGTCGGCGTCGCGCTGGCTCGCGCGCCTTCCGTAGGCGTGGTCGTCGTAGGGCCAGCCGTCGAGGTTGGTGTGCTCGTCGGAGTAGGCGTCCCAGGCGTCGAGGATCTTCTTGCTGTCGCTCACGTAATGGTCGAGGTGGCGGAGGAGGTCGCGGTGTGCGCGGTGATCGGCGGAAATGGGAAAGGGGCCATGTCGGTTCAGCGGCGGGCGGTCGGCTGGGCGGTGTGGGCCTGCGCCGGGGTCGTCGCGGGTTTCGTCTGCTGCTTGCGGGCGGAGCGTGCCCGGGCGCGGAGCGACTCGATGCGGGAGGTGTGGGCGTCGACGACCTGCTGCGGGCGCAGCGGGCTGGGCTCCTGCACGGCGCCGTAGTGGCCGGTGCGGTCGTACATGCCGCGTTGGAGCGGGCTGCGGTCGGCCAGCGCGGTGAGGAACGATCCGACGAGGTGGGCGGGGACGTCCTCGTCGAAGTAGGCGTGCCAGATGCGCGGGCCGGGGAACTGCCCGTCGCCGGGCTCGCAGGTCTCAACGTGCCAGGACGACCGGCCACTGAATTCGCTCAGCGGGCGCAGTTCGATATGGCACATGGAGTCCGGCGAGCGCGCCGTACCGTCCGAGTCGCGGTGCCATCCCGCCGAGGTCACCGGCTCCCACGGGTCTGGCTGTTGTGGCGGCGGGGCGATGAGGGCATCAGTGAAGCCGGCGAGGACCTCGGCGGGCGCGAGTTCACCGAACTCGGCGTACCAGCCGGGCTCAGTGTCGGTGGGCTCGGCCCGCAGCCGCCACCACGCAGAGGTGGCGGACTGCGGGTCGAACTGGAGGCTGTGGCGCAGATCGGGACTGCGCAGGACGATCTCGGCACTCAACGGGTCGGAGACTGCGCTCCATCCGGCGGCGGCCAGGCAGTGGGTGACGTGGGGGGCATCCCCGGGGGCCGGCGAGGTGGCGGGGGCTGGTGTCGAAGGGGATCCGCCAGGCGTGCTTGTCGGCGAACTCGGCGAGCTGCCGTTCGCTCAGCGGCACCGACCGCACCCCGGCTCGCTCGAGGCGGCGCTGACGATCACCTTGTGCAGCTCGTCCAGGACGTAGTGGAGCATGTACTGGTCGGTCTGCACCCACGCTGCGGCACGCAGCTCGGTGACCAGGTCGCTGATCTTCTCGCTGCGCGGTGTGTTCGGGTGGCTCTGTACGGCGCGGGCGAGGGCGCGCAGGGTGTCGCCGAGCTGAAATGGGCAGGCCGGTGTATTCGTCGAGAAGGGGCTCGACGAGAGCGAGTGCCTCCTTGGGGTCGGGGTTCTCGCGCAGGTATTCGGTGAGGCGGCACAGGGTGTCGGTCGCGGCGCGGATGGTGTCCGGGGTGAGTGCGGGCATCGGGCTCCTCGGGGTGGTGGGTGTCCGTGGTCAGTGGCGGGTTCGTGCGCCGCCGGCGGCGGCGTGGGGACGGGCGGTGGTGCGCGGTCTGGTGCTTCGGGAGCTGTTGCGGGCCCAGGTGGCGGGCTCGGGCGGCCGTGATGCTGGCCTGCTGCCAGGCGCTGAGCTGGGAGGGCTTGACGGATACAGACCAGGTGCGGATCTGCGCGCTGTGCGGGACGCGTCCGCGCGGGCGCATCACGGGGTCGGGGCTGGCGAGTTCGGTGGAGAAGGCTTGCACGAGGTGCATCGGGGTGTTCGGCGTGAAGTGGGCCGTCCAGCCGTTGCCTTGCTTATCCTGCGCTCCGGTCCACCACATCGCCGCCCCGTCGGGGTTCTGGCGGTACTGCATCCAGGCGGTGCCATCGGGGCTGGTCGCCACGTAGTGTTCGCCCTCGAAACGCGTGTGCCAGTTCTGCTCCTGCAGTGGAGCCCAGACGTTGGGGGCGTGTGCGGAGCGGGGACGGGTGAGGGCGTCGGTCAGGCCGGCGACGATCTCCACCGGGGCTTGACGGCCCAGGTGCGCCGACCACTCGCCGCTGGCACCATCTGCCCGGCCGTGGATGGTCCAGCCGCCGGGAAGGACGTAAGGGTCGTAGGCGACGCGGACGGTCCGGTCCGGGCTCTCCATGAACAAGGGGCCGCCGGTCTTGGACTTGTCCCGCCAGCCCGAGGCGCGCAGGAACTCCGAGACGTGCCGGACGTCGCCGCCGCCGGCCAGGGCACGGGGCTGGACGAGGTAGTGCTGCTCGGCCTGCTCGCCGGGCCCCCAGCCCTGCCACTGCTTCTTCTTCACCGACGCCGCCGGACGACGAGCGGTGCGGGCACTGGGGGCTTCGCCGCAGTGGTGGCGGGCTGGGCGCAGACGTGCTGCAGGGTGTCCTTGTGTTCGTCCAGGTCGAGGGTGATGTCGTGCAGTTCGTTCGAGGCACGGCCCAGAGCGAGCCACACCTCTGCGGGGAGCGCGCCGCGCTCTGCCTGGTCCTTGGCGAACACGCTTCCGGTGGCGACGAGTTGCGTGACGCCCCCGAGGACTCCGCTGTCCGGGTCGAGAACGCGGGCGATGACTTGCGCGGCCTGGGGCGGAGGAAGCTGGGAGAGGTGGTCGGCGAGCTGGCCGAGCTGGCGGGTGATCTCGTCGGCGAGTCTCAATGGGTAGGGGGCGGGGTGGGACATGCTCCTCCGGGGCGGTGGACGGTCAGTGGTGGTGGCGCTGCCCGACGAGCTGTGCCTCGGTGAGGACGGCCTCCGGGCGGGCGCCGGCCAGAGGGGAGGTGTGGTCGGGGCCGCTCGGTATGCAGGCGCGCAGATAGCGACGGAAGAGGGCGGTGGCGAGCCGGGGCTTGAGCCGGTTGCTGATCGGTGGGGGAGTGCGGGGTGCTACGGGTTTCTCCGGGAGTCGGGCTGTGTGCTGGGCGGCCCCGGTGGGGTGCCGGGGCCGCCCGGGCGTCTTACGGGGTACGGGGCGGACCGGCGCGGAGTGCGACGGGGAGCCAGCCGGTGCCAGTTGCTGTGCGGCGGGACAGGCCGTTCGGGTGCGGAGGCCGTGCATGGCCTACCGGTAGGTGGCTTCGTCGAAGACGTCGGGCGTGCTGTTGACGTCGTAACCGGTCAGGAGCAGGGCGGATGCCGAGGTCGGCCTCCGCCTGGTTCATCGAGTCCTGGCGGTTGGCGTACGGGTGCCGGCCGGTACCGGCGGCATGGGTGCCGGGGCGGAGGCGGGCGCGGTCCATCCGGCGGGGTGCTGGAGGGCGGTGCCGATGCCGAGTGCGTCGAGCTGCGGGCCGATCTTGCGCAGGGCGCGGGCCTGGGCGTGGGTGTCGTCGCCCTCCAGGCGGTAGATGCCGCTCTGCGGGTCCTGGACGAAGCCGTGGGCGATGAGGATCGTGCCAGCACGGTCGTCGGCGGGGGCGGTGGCGACGCTGCCGTCCGGCTGCCAGGTCAGAACGATCCGGTCCGGCTGGGAGGGCTGGATGCCGCCGAGGGCGTTGTGCCGGACCTGTGCGAGCGCACGGTCGTAGCGGGCGAGCAGATCGCCGGCGACCTGCTCGGCGCTCAGGAAGGGGTCGTCTGCCAGGACGATGCCGTTGGGCTCGGGGACAGCGCGGTACGCCTCGTCGGGCAGGGCGCGCGGGGCGACGGCGGCGAGAAGGAAGCCGTCGCGTCCGTCGTGTCGGTCCAGGAGGGCGAGCTGGGCGCCGTCGGGGCGGCTGAGGACGGCCGCCTGCGTCAGCGGGTGCTCGGCGAGGGAGGCGGCGACCATGTCCAGGTCCCAGATCCGGTCGGCGAGTTCGGCGAGGTCGTCCTTGGCGTCGGCTGGCAGGTGGGTGCTGGTCCAGGTGTCGGGGAGTTCACCGGCGAGGACGTCGGCGTACGAGGCGAGGCGCTCGGAGGTGTCGTGGTCGTGCATGGTGTCCTTGGGCAGTTGCGGGGGCTCAGCGGCGCAGGCGGGTGGCACCGACGGGTGGCGGTGCCGGGGCCGGCAGTGCACGCGGCGGAGCGTTAGGGCTCGTGGTCGGGAACCCGCTCGGCGCAGGCGCGGCGGCCGGGGTTAGGGGCGCGCCGGTCAGCCAGCTGTTCGCGGGTGTGCGCGAGGTCAGAGTGGATGACGCGGACGTATTCGTCGGCGAGGTAGTGCAGGCGCCGGGCGGTGTGCGGATCGGTCGCGTTGCCGAGTCCGTCGAAGAACTCCGCCAGAGCGCCGAGGGTTTCCTCCAACCCGGCGAGGATGCCGTCGTGGGGCGCGGTGAGTTCGGTGAGGATGTCGGCTGCCTCGGCGGTGTCGGTGGCTTCGCGCAGGCGTTCGGCGAGGTGGGAGACCGAGGTACCGAGCGTGGGATAGCGCGCGGGGCGGGCGTCGGTGTCGAAAGGTTCGTCGCAGTCGACGTGGTACCCGGCAGCCCGCAGGCGTGCTACGGCATCGGTGGCGAGACGGGACTCGTCGTCCTCGGTGAGGCCGGCGGGGGCGCGGTGGTAGGTCTCGTGGAGGCGGACGACCGCGATGAATCCCGCGCGCTGGAGAATGCTGTGTGCCTCCAAGTCGCCGCCGCACGCGAGGAGTTCGCTGGAGTTCGAGTCGCGGCGGATGTCCATGAAGCGGCCGGTATGGGGCAAGAAGGCGTTGCTCCTACGGAGATCTGTGGGCGGTGTGCCGGGCTACGGGCGGTGCGGCGGCGATCCGGGACCGGCGGACCAGGTGGGCCGCGGTGGTGTCCAGGTCCTGCTGGATCGCGTGGAGCCGGCGGGCGATCAGCTCGAGACCGTGTGCTGCTTCGGTGCTGGCGGCTCCGGGCTGGAGGGCGATGCGGTGAGCGGTGTGCTCGATCAGTCCGCGGACCGTGGCCAGCGGGCCGGCCTGCTCGTCGGCGAGCTGCGTAAGGAGGCTCGCGAACTGCGCGGATGCGGTGGGTGCCGTACGGACAGCGGGGCGTGTCGCGGGTCCGGTGCGGGCGGGGATCAAGTTGAGGTCCTGTTCGATGCGGCGTGCCTCGTCCGTAAGGCGCCGCAGTATGTCTGAGGGCGGGGTGCGCCAAGTGCCGTCGAGGTGGATCAGGTTGGCGATCAGGTCCAGGCGCCCGGGCTGTGCCTGGACGGCGATCCACCGCCAGCCGTGCTCCGCGGCTCCGGGTATCTCGATACCGGCGGCTCGCGCGAACCGGTGAGCGGTTTCGGCCCACTCGGGACCGGTCAGCTCCCGGTCGTCCGGGTGGAGGCGGATGTCGAGATGGAGGATCGCCCGTCGGTCGTCGTCCGCACTGGCAGTGAACGGATGCTCCAGGTAGGGATCTTCGAGGTGCTCGGCCCACTGGACGGATGTCCAGTTCTCTGCTCGTCGTTGGGGGTGTAGTAGTTCAGGTCCGGCCAGTGGGCGACGATGGTGTACTCCGTCAGACCCTCGTTCGGGGAAAGGGGCCGCCCGAGTGCCTCGGCGAGCGGGTCGCGCGGCGAGTGGGTCCGCGCGTGCAGGCGGGGGATCATGACGGGGCTCCGCCCGACGTGCGGGTGGGCGGCCGGTGCTGATGAAGGCCGCGGGCTGTGCAGAGCAGTGAGCGCTCGCGGGCCAGGTCGGAACGGCCGGGGCGGTGCATGGAGGAAGTCATCGGCCACTCCGGATGTCCGCGATGTGCACGAGCTGGCCCAGGGCGGTGGTGGTGTACCAGCCGCAGTCGATCAGCTCGTCGCGGTCGGCGAACCGCGTAAAGAGGGCATCCTCCATGGCGCGCAGGTAGATCAGGCAGTCCGGGCAGCGGCGCGAGAGGTGCACGAGGTAGCGGGGGTGGGCGGTGACGTAGGACTGGGCGCCGCCGGTCGCATCACGCAGCCGCCAGCCGTCCTCGTCGGTCGGGGTGTGCCAGGACGGGGCCACGACGCGCATCGCATCGCCCCACAGTTCTCCGCCGGCCTTCCCCTTCAGGACGACGACAGTGTCACCGGCCTGGAAGTGGGCGTGGGTGATGTCTCGATCGGGGGTGAGCGGGTCGGGCGTCGGTGCGAACGCCGAGGTGGGCGGAAGCTGGGACATGAGTTCCTTCCACGCAGATGCTGGCGGGGTGGGAGCATCAATAGTCCGGAGGAACGCCGGTTTGGCTAACCGGCGTTATCCGGCTATGTTGCCTAGCCGTCAGTGGAACGGGTTCTCCGTCCCGCGGTCCGCCTCACTGGCTGCGTCGAGGAGTTCGAGCAGGTCAGTGCCTTCGGCGTCGCGCTGGTCGATCCACCATCCGGCACGGGTGATGGCGCGGGCCTTCTCCTCCAGCTCCGCCCAGTCCGCCTCGTCCCACGTGCCCTCGATGACGAGCGCGGTGTGCGCGGATGTCATCAGCTGGTGGCGGGAGCGTTCGCCCCAGTCCAGGGCCTTGGCCGGGCCCTCCAACTGCGGCATGTCGAACTGCTTCGCCCACGCGAGGGCTGCCTCCTGCTCCTCGGCCCGCTTGGCCGCGAGCCACCCATCCTTGGACTCGGAGTCGGCGTCGCGTGCGGCTTTCCAGCAGTCGGTGCAGTCCTTCGACGCGAGCCAGCGGGCGAAGCTGGCCCGCTTGTCGGCAGGGCGATTGGACAGGTCGTGATCCACTCGGTGGGAGCAGGCGTGCTCCACGGTCCAGTGCGTACGCACGGCCATGATTCGATCTCCTCAAAGGGGCTGGAAGTAGTGGGGCTGCGCCTTGATCAGGGCGTCATGTACCGGCCACGGAGCAGGCACCGGCGCCAGCCGCACCGCGCCTGCCCGCGGGGCCCAGATGTCGGCGCGCGGCGAGAAGGACGGTGAGAGCGAAGGCCGTGCCGGTGCCAGGGCTGCAGCTTGGGCCCCCCAAGAAACGGCTACCAACTTGCCTGGGTGTCAGTAAGGTTGGCTACCATGGACGTGGTTGACGAGATCCTTGAAGGCATGGTGCATCGGTGATGATGGCCAACCGCTACGGCGCTCCATCCGAGGAGCGATAGGCGCGCCAGGCCGGCGCTTCCCTATCGCGACGCCCGCTGGGCGGCGACGCTGTGACGTGAATCCAGCGCAGGCTGCACCCTGCCCTGATTCAGGTGACGGCGCTCCGACGGAGTATGGGAGGGCCCTACTTGTCTGCCACCACTTCTACCTGTGACCACCGCGTGTATCACGTTGTCGTCGTTGCTCTGGTATCCGTCATCGCTGGGCTCGTTGCGTGGATCGGCTCTGCTGTTCTGGGGCAGCCTGCCCTCACCGCCGTCGCTTCTGGCGGTGCGGTCCTTGCCTTCACCTACGGCGCTGGCATGACCGCCGTGTCACACGTGAGTAAGCGTCAGCAGTAGCCGCTGCTCCGGGGCGGCTGGCATGGCCGCCCCTAGGCCGTGGGCGCTCAAGACAGCTCACGATCGTGCTCGTATTTTGCGAGGGCAAGGTTGATCGCGTACTGCTCCATGGGGTCGTCGCTGGTCGTCTGCACAATCACAATATCGTTGGCCAAGCAACTACCTCTCCAGCTCGGGTACCGCGACCCTACCCAGCCGTCCACGGCACACCGAAAGCCGGTCGCCACCCGTGAAGGTGAGTGACGCACGACCAAGCCATGGATCAGTCCGACAGCAGCGGCTCGGGGGTGGCGCGTCGCTTGGGGGTTGCGGTGGCAGATCCTCTCGTCGAAGGGGTTGTTCGGGTTGCGTCCAGGGAAGTGGTGTACGGGTTTGACCTGATCCGGGGGTTTGCTCCGGCGTCGGGATGGTGCCCGCATAGATGAACGGCCACCGGCTGATCTTCGAGGTGTCGAAGCTCGAAGGAGATCAGCACGATGACCGCACCCGACAGTCTGCCCCTGCACGCCCTCGCCGAGGACAACCTCGCCG
>NZ_JBITLY010000018.1:0-149000 GCF_044465725.1 Streptomyces sp. NPDC049541
GTCCCAACGCAGCCCGTAATCGGTTCACTTCATGCGTGTCCACACACCCAACATGCTCTTGATCAGCGAAAACGCATAGACCTAACGAAGCACTACTAGGCGCCCTTGGGGCGCTGGTCCGGGCGTACGGCTCCCAGGATCGGGAAGGACGCGAGAGGCGAGACCCTGATCGTCTCGCCGGTGCGCGGCGCCTGGATCATCATGCCCTCGCCCAGGTACATCGCCACATGCGTGGCCTCCGGGAAGTAGATCACGAGGTCGCCCGGGCGCAGCTTCTTCAGCGGGATCCGCGGCAGCCGCGCCCACTGCTCCTGACTCGTGCGGGGGATCGGCCTGCCGGCCTTGGCCCAGGCCTGGGAGGTCAGGCCCGAGCAGTCGTACGACTTCGGGCCCTGGGCCCCCCACCGGTACGGCTTCCCGAGCTGCCGCACGGCATAGCCGAGGGCCCGGGCGCCCTTCTTCGACGGACGGCGTTCCCCGCTCAGCACACCGGACGCCATCAGCCGCCGCTGCGCCGCGGCGGTGCCCTTCTTCTCCAACTCGCCGAGCGCGGCCAGCTGTTGCGGGGTGAGGGAGGCGAGGAGCTTCTCCACGTCCTTCAGACGCGCCTGTACGTCGTCGCGGTCCTTCCTCTGCCGCTCGGCGAGGGCGAGTTGATCGTCGAGGGCCTTGCGCGCCGCGCGGTCCAGCTCGCCGGCCTGCTTCTCACTCGCGGTCAGCCGCCCGACCGCCTCGACCCGCTCCCGCGCCAACTGGCCGATCACATGCCCCTCGTCCAGCGCCTGCTGGGGGTTGCGCGCGAGCAGCAGCCGTACGTACGCGGAGATCTCGGTGCTGCCCTGGTACTGCTGCCTGGCCAGACGTCCCGCGGCGATCCGGCTGTCGTGCAGCGAGTGGCGGGCCTGGGCCAGTTCGCGGTCGAGGCGGGCCACTTCCGCGCGCTGCTTCGTCAGCTTCTCCGCGGTGGCGTCGTAGGTCTCGGTGGCCTTCTCGGCCTCCCGGTACAGCCGCTGCAGATCCGTCAGCTGCTGGGCGACGGTAGGCCCGCCGGGCTCCGCCCCGGGCACGGCCGCGGCGGGCGGCGGTACGAGGAGCGCGCCGGCGGCCATCGCCACCGAGCAGACCAGGCGCAGCAGCTTTCCTGACACATCATCACCTCCGGTGCGGGGCAGCCCTTCTGCTCCGCACTGTCAGGTGTTGACGTCTCCACGGCCGAAAACGCGCCGCCTGTGCGCCGGCCGGCGCAAGCTCGTCACCCGTCCGTGTCGTCCGGCTTGCGGCCCGGCGTGGCGTCTGGATCGGCGTCCGGTTTGGACCACGGCCATTTCAGCCGGTCGCTCGGCTTTCCCTCGGGGTCGTACTCGTACTTCCAGCCCTGCGGCAGCCCGAGCCGCTTGCTGTGGCCGCGCGGGACGCGCCGGTAGACGAGCACGGTGGGCGGGCCGCCGGCCGCGTCCGGCACGGGGATGCGGTACGTCTTGGGCGGGTGCCCGGTCGGGCCCACCAGGACCGGCAGCACCCGGCCGTCCATCGGCCCGCCCACGAACGGTGTCTCTTCGCTCTTCACGGCACCAGTCTCAGACATCCCCGTCCAGCGCCTGCACCAGCGCGGCGGTCTGCGGGTCGCGGGCCGCGGTCACCGAGAGGACGGCCACGAACTGCTCGACCAGCCAGTCCCGCAGCTCGTCGAGCGGCGGCCGCTTGTCCTCGTCGAGCCAGATCAGGGAGGCCGCCTCGACCGCCGTGATCCACATCCGCACGGTCATCCGCAGCAGCAGCCCGGGGTCCGGAACCTCCAGATGGCTCAGGATGTGCTCGGCGGCGGCCCGCCGCACCCCGTCCACGATGGCGGTCGTCCGTGACGTCTCCACCACGCTGCCGCCCTGCAGCAGCGCACTGAACCCGGCGTCGTGCTGGTCGACGAACGCCAGATACCGGTCGAGAGCCCGGGCCAGCCGGGGCAGCAGCGGCCCGACCCGCGCCTCGTCGAAGCACTGCTGCAGCTCGTCTGCGGCGGACCGCAGGGCAGCCTCGTAGAGCTGCTGCTTCCCGCCGGGGAAGTACCGGTAGACGAGCGGTCGTGAGACCCCGGCCGCCTCGGCCACGTCGTCGAGGGAGACGTCCTCGGGGGCGCGGTGAGCGAAGAGGTTCAGCGCAGCTTCCAGCAGCTGGCTGCGGCGCTCTTCGACACTGAGTCGACGGTAAGCAGGGGCGGAGGGGGTCATGCCTCGCAGGGTAGTCGGCCGGGTGCGGGTTCGTTGTGGCTGGTCGCGCAGTTCCCCGCGCCCCTTCAGGGCGCGCACCGCACTCAAGCAAGCAGCCCCGAGCTCTTCCAAAGCCGTCGGCCGACACCCCGCAGCACACCAATGTCGTCCAGGAAGTCCGTCAACCTCTTCGCACCGGTCTGCATGACTTCCCTCCGGTGCCCGCTGCCGCGAACCTGCGCCATCGCCTCCCGCTTGTCCAAGCCCACATTCGTGTACACCTCAGGATTCACGAAGGCCACGGAGAACACCCGAGCAAACTCACCCGAGGTGACCCGAGTGAATTCCTGCGACCACCGCGGAGCGGTGACCATCTGCCGCCGCAGCTCCTCCCGCGCGTACCGCACATGCCGGGCCTCCTCCACGACATGGATCCGCGTCACACCCCGTATCAGCGGCTGCACCCGCTCGTCCGGGAACGTCAGCCGCTGCATCCAGTCGAGCACCTCCTCCCCGAGGAGGGTGGCCGTGAAGGAGCCGGGCGTGGTCGAGATCGTCTTGAACAGCCGCCCCAGGTTCTGGTGCACCCGGGCCACCGGATACCACGGGGCGTCCCCGCGCGAGATCAGCCGCGCGAACATCTTCGAGTGCCGGCACTCGTCCTCGATCTCGGTGAGCGCGTACCGCACATGCGCGCTCGTGGCCGCCTTGTCGTAGATGTGCCGTACCAGGAGCTGCATGAGGATCAGCTCGAACCAGATCCCGAGCGAGGCCAGCGCGGCCGCCTCGTGCTGGGAGAGCAGGATCCGCTGCTCCTCGCCCATCCGCTTCCACAGGGGCGTGTCGTACAGCGACACCAGCTCCGGCGGCCAGAACCACTTGCCCTCCTCGAAGGGCGCGTCCCAGTCCAGTTCCTTGTCGGGGTCGAAGGAGTGCTTGGCGGAGGAGGCGAGGAGCCGTTCGGCCACCTGTTCGCGGTCCTTGAGCAGCCCGAGCGCGTCGCGCAGACCGTCCAGCGCGTCGGCTTCCGTCAGGGTCGTCATCGTTCTCCCACCTCTGTCACCCGGGGTCGCATCCTCCACCACTTATGAGACTGCTTGTCAGCAAGCTCGTCAATCCCCTGCGCACGACTTGTTGACCCGGCGTCTACCACGTGTGAGCCTGCGAAGCATGCCGACTTACGACCTGTACGCCATGGACTCGGGAGACCCGCTCTGGCAGGTGCCGGCGACCGGCGCGGCCCGTTTCAGCTGGGAGTACGACGACGGCCGCGACCGCCTGCTCGCCCTGTACCAGAAGGGCAAGGACAAGCAGTGGGACGGCCAGAAGCGCATCGACTGGGACCTCGAAGTCGATCCTTACGACCCCCTCGGCACCCCCGACGAGTCGATGTCGCTCTACGGCACCAAGCACTGGGCCAGGATGAGCGACAAGGACAAGGGCGAACTGCGCAAGCACTACGCCTCCTGGCAGTTCAGCCAGTTCCTGCACGGCGAGCAGGGCGCGATGATCTGCGCGGCGCGGATCGTGGAGTCGGTCCCCGACCTGGACGCGAAGTTCTACTCGGCGACCCAGACCATGGACGAGGCACGGCACGCGGAGATCTACGGGCGTTTCCTGCACGAGAAGATCGGGATGCTCTACCCGATCAACGACAACCTGCAGTCGCTGCTCGGCGACACCCTCCGCGACAGCCGCTGGGACATGCCCTACCTCGGCATGCAGGTCCTCATCGAGGGCCTGGCCCTGGCCGCCTTCGGCATGATCCGCGACACCACCGACAAGCCCCTCCCGAAGCAGATCCTCGCCTACGTCATGCAGGACGAGGCCCGGCACGTGGCCTTCGGGCGGATGGCGCTGCGCGACTACTACAAGCAGCTCACCGACGCCGAACTGCGTGAACGCGAGGAGTTCGTCATCGAGGGCTGCTATCTGATGCGGGACCGGCTGCGCGGGGTCGAGGTCCTGGAGAACTTCGGCATCCCGAGGGCCGAGGCGGAGGAGTACAGCGAACAGTCCGAATTCCTCGCGCTGTTCCGGCGGTTGCTGTTCTCCCGCATCGTCCCCTGCGTCAAGGACATCGGCCTGTGGGGCAAACGGCTGCAGCAGGCGTACGTCGACATGGGCGTGTTCGAGATGGGCGACTCGAACCTGGACCTGTTGATGGCCCAGGACGAGGAGATCGCGGAGCGGCTGGACGCGGAACGGTTCGCGGCGGAGGAGCAGGAACGGGTGGCCGAGGTGACCGACGCGATCGAGGCGGGGGCGGCCGTGGGCGAGGGTTAGACCGAGCACCCCAGGTCGTCCGGCACCTCCAGCGGCACCGGCTCGGCCCCCTGTGCCGGGAAGGACGTCCGCAGCGTGAAGGCGTACGGCGTGGGTCCGTGCGCGCGCAGGTGCAGCAGCCGCTGCTCGGCCTCCGCGACGGTCGGCCGGTGCCCTGCCGGGACCCACCACAGGACCACCATCGCCTCCTGCACCCGCTCGAAGAACTCCCGGCGGCGGGCCAGCATCTCGCGGTGGCGGCCCTGGTACATGTAGGCGGTCAGGGCGTTGCTGTCGCGCCACACCGACATGTTGATGATCAGCCACTCGTCGCCGAAGACGGGCACGTCCGTCGCGTTGCCCGAGTCGCTCTCGAGCCGCCAGACGAAACCGTCCGCCGCGTCGGCGTCGGCGTTCACGGGGTCGAGGTTGTCGACGAAGTCCTTCAACTGCGGTGAGTCCAGAGGGGCTTTGAGGCGTCCGATGTTGACCTGGGCGAGTTGGTACGCGGCACCGGGTGTCGTCATGGACCGAACGATAGGTCGGGAGTACCGGGCGGTCCCAGACCCCGTCTCAGCATGTGAGCCCTGTCGGCCGGGCTCGTTCAGGAGCAGCCGTCAACTGCTGCCGTCGGGTGAGGAGTTCAGTACCGCCCGCATCACGTCCCGGGCGATCGGCGCGGCCACCCCGCCGCCCGTGATGTCGTCGCGGTCCGCCGACGCGTCCTCCACCACCACGGCCACCGCGACCCTGGGCAGCACCTCGCGCTCGCTCTGCGCCCAGGACACGAACCAGGCGTACGGCATCCCGGAGTTGCCGATGCCGTGCTGGGCGGTGCCGGTCTTGCCGCCGACGATCGCGCCGGGGATCGCGGCGTTGGTGCCGGTGCCCTCCGTCACGACATCCTCCATCAGCTGCTTCATGACGTCGGCGGTCTCCGGACGCATCGCCTGGCGCACCGGGCGCGAGCCCGCCGTGGTCACCGTGGCGCCGTTGCCCGTGGTCGTCCGCTCCACCAGATACGGCGAGCGCACCTGCCCGCCGTTCGCCACGGCCGCCGCGACCATCGCCATCTGCAGCGGCGTGGCCCGCGTGTTGTACTGCCCGATCGACGACAGCGCGAGCTGCGCCCGGTCGACGTGGGTGTCGAAGGTGCTCGGCGCCACCGAGAAGGGGATCCGCAGCCGGGGGTCGTTGAAGCCGAAGGCCTTCGCCGCGGCCCCCATGCGCTTCACGCCCACATCCACCCCCAGCTTCGCGAACACCGTGTTGCAGGACCACGCGAAGGCCTCCCGCAGCGGCGCGTCCTCACAGCCGTCGCCCTCGTTCATCAGCAGGGTCGTGGTACCCGGCAGCCGGTACGGGTCCGGCGACTCGGTCGGCCGGTCGATGTCCAGGACGACACCTGCGTCCAGCGCGGCCGCCGCGGTGACCACCTTGAACGTCGAACCCGGCGGATAGGTCTGCCGCACCGCCCGGTTGAGCATCGGCTTGTCCGGATCCTCGTTCAGCCGGACCCAGGACCGCTCCGTCGCCGCGGCGTTCCCCGACAGCACGGCCGGGTCGTACGACGGACTCGACACCAGCGCCAGCACCCGCCCCGTCGCCGGCTCGATCGCCGCCACCGCACCCCGGCGCCCGCCGAGCCCCTGGTACGCCGCCCGCTGCGCCGCCGCATTGAGCGTCGTCACGACGTTGCCGCCCCGGCCCAGCGCCCGCGTGAGGTCGCCCACCAGGGGGAACGGCGAGAGCATCGGGTCGGTGCCGGACAGCACGGAGTCCCCGGTGTGCTCCAGCAGCGTGGTGCCGTACACCTGCGAGGCGAAGCCGGTGACGGGGGCGTACAACGGGCCGTCCGTGTACGTCCGTTCGTAGCGGAGCTGCTCACCGGAGTCCCGCGAACCGGTGACGCTCCGCCCGCCGACCAGGATGTTGCCGCGCGGCCGCTCGTAACGGGCGATGGTGGCACGGCGGTTGGCGGGATTGGCGTCGAAGGACTCGGCGCTGAGGACCTGGATGCGCACGGCGTTGACGAGGAGCGCGACGAGCAGGAGGGCGCAGAAGAAGGCGGCGTGCCGGATGTGCCTCGCCATCAGGGCGCCACCTCCCCGTTGTACTGCCGCCGCGCCGAATGGCTCACCCGGATCAGCAGCGCCACGATCGCCCAGTTGGTGACCAGCGAGGAGCCGCCCTGCGCCAGGAACGGCATCGCCATGCCGGTCAACGGGATCAGCCCGGTCACCCCGCCCGCGATCACGAACACCTGCAGCGCCACGATCGAGGCGAGCCCCACCGCCAGCAGCCGGCCGAAGGGGTCGCGCAGGGCCAGGCCGGCCCGGTAACCGCGCTCGACAAGGAGGCCGTAGAGGAGGAAGAGCGCGGACAGGCCCGCGAGGCCCAGTTCCTCCCCGGCCGTCGCGAGAATGAAGTCGGACTTCGTGGCGAAGCCGATGAGGACCGCATGGCCGAGGCCCAGGCCGGTGCCGAGGACGCCGCCCGCCGCGAAGGCGAACAGGGACTGCGCGATCTGGTTGGGGCCCTGCCCCGCCTCGATCGTCGCGAAGGGGTGCAGCCAGTCCTGGACCCGGCTGTTCACATGCGGTTCCAGCCAGCCGACGGCTACCGCGCCCGCGGCGGCCAGCAGCAGACCCACGGCGATCCAGCCGATGCGCCCGGTGGCGACGTACAGCAGGACCACGAACAGCCCGAAGAACAGCAGCGAGGTGCCGAGGTCGCGCTCCAGCACCAGCACACCCACACTCGCCAGCCAGATGGCGAGAATCGGACCGAGCACCCGGCCCGTGGGCAGCTGGACCCTCCGGAACCGCCAGACCTGACGCCCGGTGTACGCGAGCGCACTGCGGTTGGCCGCCAGATACGCGGCGAAGAACACCGCGAGCAGCACCTTCGCGAACTCGCCCGGCTGGATGGAGAACCCGGCGATCCGCACCCAGATCCGGGCGCCGTTCACGGCCGGGAAGAGGATCGGCAGCGCCAGCAGGAAGAGCGCGGCGACGACGAAGACGTACGCGTACCGCTGGAGCACCCGGTAGTCCCGGACCATCAGCACGAGCAGGATGAACAGGGTCACGCCCAGCGTGGACCACACGAGTTGGGTCGGGGCGGCCTGGTCGTGCGGAGTCTCCAGGTCGAGCCGGTGGATCAGCACCAGACCGATGCCGTTGAGCAGCACCCCGATGGGCAGCAGCAGCGGGTCGGCGTACGGCGCCCGTATCCGCACCGCCCAGTGGGCGAGCAGTGCGAGCACGCCGAGCCCGGCGCCGTAACCGGCGGCGCCGGGCGGGACGGTGCCGTTCCTGGCGAGGCCCACGGCGCAGTAGCCGTACACACAGAGCAGTACGGCGACGACGATGAGGGCGAGTTCGACGCCACGCCGCCGGGGCAGGCGGGTCACGGGGGCCGGGGTGGCCGGAGTGTCCGCCCGTGCCACGGTGGGTCCGGCGTTGGTCATGTCCGGAACCTACCCAAATAGTCGGTCTTGTGATCTCAGCGTCTCAGCACCAGCGCGGTTGTTCGTGGCCGATGACGTCGATGAAGCGGGCCGCGCCCCACGCCCAGGTGCCGTCCGGGAGGAGGTACCAGATGTTGTCGCCGTCGACGCTCTGGCCCGGGGTCTTGCAGAAGATCGAGACCCGGTCGCCCCGGTGCGCCACCCGGATCACCTGACTGCCGCGGTTCGGTGCACTGCGCAGGAACAGCGTCTCCGCGGTGACGACGCCCCGCGCGAGCCGGTCGTGGTCGTGGTCGTGCTCGCCCCCCTGACCGAAGCCGGGGTCCCCGTCACCGCCGCCCCACTCGTCGTCCGCGAGGGCGGGCGAGACGGCCACGGAACTGACGAGGGCACAGGCGGCGGTGGCGGTGGCCAGGCGTATGAGGGTGGAGCGCAGGGACATGGGGGATACCTCCATGAACGGGGGCGAAGCTGACTATTCGCCACATATCCGCCACATTAGGAGGAGGGGGCGGGGCTCGCCTGTCCTGCTGGTCCATAGGAGCGCGCGCCTCTCTCGGGGCGCGGGGCTGTATCGATGTGCGGCTCCGCCGCGTGGGCGCGACAAACCCCCACGCGCCCGCACGCGACGAACGACCTGCAGCCCCGAGCTCTCGATCAGTCAGTTTGGCCCAGCGTCAGAATGGCAACCGCCCCACCATCCACCGCGTTGGCGAACTCCAGCCGCGCCCCCAACACCTCGGCCTGCCCGACCGCAATGGTCAACCCGAGCCCGTGCCCCCTGGCACCCCCCTCGGTCCGGAACCGCTGCGGCCCGTGCTCAAGGAGATAGTCCGGGTACCCGTCCCCGTGATCCCGCACGGTCACCACCGCCCCCTCCACCGTCAGAGACACCGGCGCCCGCCCGTGCTTGTGCGCATTGGCGACCAGGTTCCCCAGCACCCGCTCCAGCCGCCGCCGGTCCGTCTCCACGCGGGCGTCCCGCAGGACCACGACCTCCGTGTCGGTCCCCGAGGCCCGCACCACCCGCGTCGCCAGCGCGCCCAGTTCCTCCGCGTCCAGCTCCAGCTGCTCCCGCCCGGTGTCCAGCCGGGAGATCTCCAGCAGATCCTCGGTGAGCGTGCGCAACGCGGCCACCCGGTCCCGCACCAGCTCCGTCGGCCGGCCCGGCGGCAGCAGCTCGGCCGCCGCGTGCAGCCCGGTCAGCGGGGTGCGCAGCTCATGCGCCACGTCCGCGGTGAACCGCTGCTCGCTCAGCAGCTTGCCCTGCAGCGAGGCCGCCATCGAGTCCAGCGCGGCGGCCACGGCGGCCACCTCGTCCTGGGGGTGCGTCGGGTCTTTCGTACGGGGGTCGTCGACGCGGGCGTCCAGATCGCCGGCGCTGATCCGCCGGGCCACCTGCGCCGTGGCGTGCAGCCGCCGTGTCACCCGGGTCACCGCGAACGCGCCCACCAGCAGCGTCACCGTGATCGCCAGACCTGAGGACCACAGGATCGACTGGTCGAGCGCGGCGATCGTATGGGACTGCTGCGAGTAGTCGACCTCGACGGCAAGCGCCCTGTTCCGGTCCGCGGGACCCGCCGCCCACATCGTGGGATGCCCATGGTGCTCGGAGACCATCGTGCCGCGGTCCCCGTGCGCCGCCAGCTCGCGCAGCGCGCTCGGCAGCCCCGGAGGGTCGACGCCCGCACCCGGCAGCAGCGAGTCCCCGGCCTCGTACGCCCTCGTCGCGTCCGTCAGACGCGACAGCGCGAGGTTGCGGGCCTGGCCGACGGTCTGGTTCGTCACCGACACATGCACGAGCACGCCGAGCAGCGCGGCGAGCGCACAGCACATCACGGTGATGAAGACGGCGGCCTTCAGGGCGAGCGTGCCGGCCCACTGGGGGAGTGCGAGCCCCGTCATGGGGTCGCCGAGGGGGAGGCGGAGGGCGGCGGGGAGGGGTGCGACAGGCGCTCGCGCTTGCCGATGTGCAGCATCTCGTCGTGGGTGAGCAGCATCACGCGCTGGTTCGGGTCCCAGGTCCACTGGAAGCGGTACTCGTAGTCGGCGAGATCGGACGGCGCGTGGATGATCACGGAACGCCCGGCCAGCTCGACGCCGCTCACCGCGTCGTTGTTCGACATGACCTGGACCACCCGGCCCGCCTCGACGGTGTAGACGCGCACGGCCGTCTGGTTGCCGGGCAGCAGCCGGAAGCCCAGCGTCAGGTCGGGGCGCCCGTCACCGGTGACGTCCCGGTAGTACGCCTTGAGCAGCGGACACTTCGGGTTCGCCGGCTGCTTGCCGCAGTAGGCCATACGGCGGGCCGTCTCGCGGTACGGCGCCTTGGAGCCGGAGTAGTCAGCCGGGTGCTGGGACATCTCGGCCCTGACCACGGCCACCGGGTCCACCTTGCGGATGTCGTCGTCCGGGGCCGTGATGCCCTTCATGACCTCGGCCTCACCGTTGTCGTAGTCCCAGGCGGGACTGGCCGCCGGGCTCAGGCCGGGCCACAGCTTGTCCGGGCTGGTGGCGGTCGGCGTCGACCCGGCGCCCTGCAGTCCGCCCGCGTCACCGCAGCCCGACGCCAGCAGCGCGAGGACGGCTGCGGCGAGGGCTGTGCATGCGACGCGAGTGCGGAGCACTGTACTCCTGTGGCTGAGAACCATCGGTGACCCGGTACACCCTATTCGTCCGGCGAAACGATTACCTCGCCACCCGGCTGCCCGGCGATACGGCTGCTCAGAGACCTGATCGCCCGGCTCTCGGGAATCGCCCGGCTACTCGGCGAGTTCCTCAAGGAGCCGTGCCGTGGACAGCCCTGCCCGCAGATAGTCCACGAACAGTTCGTTGTGCAGCGCCCAGGGTGAGCGGCGGGACCGTATCAGCCGTATCGCCTCCTCGGGAGAGTGCCCCTGGCGGACCAGGGCGTGCGCGACGACCAGCCCCGAGCGGTTGTACCCGTGATAACAGCGGACGAGGACCTTGCGGCCCTCGTCCAGTGCCTCGCCCGCGGCCTGCGCCAGGCGCATCACGCCCGCGAGCTGGGTGCCGTCCAGCGGCCCGTCCGGTATCGCCCACACATGGTGCTCCACACCGGGGTCGGGCCCGTGCCCCGGCAGTCTCAACAGGGTCTGCACGAGATCGAACTCACCCCGCACGACAGCGAACTCCAGTTGCCCGGTGCGACCCCTGAACTCGTGCCCGCCCATCCACAGTCCGGGCACGATCTCGCTCCACGGACTGTCCGGAGCCGGTACGTCGGGCTGCTTCCTGCGGGTACGCAATCAGGCCTCCCCAAGCGCCGCTTCCGTGGAGCCCAACTCCTCGTCAAAGGTAACCGGGTTCTTGCCCGCGGAGCACCCCGCCTGTTCCCATGGTCAAGGGGTGATGGTGCATGACCGGACTGCGTGTCGTACCGTCCTGGCGGCACGGCCAGGAGCGGCTCTACGTATGCCTCACGGACGGGCGGAACGTCGCCTGGTACGACAGGGAGGCCGCCAGGGTCAACCTGCTCAGCGAGGAGGCGAGGGAGGGCGTGCTGCAGGCCCTGGGCCCCTTCCTCACCGGCCCGGTGACCGTCGGCCCGCCGCCGGTCCCGACCCCGGCCGAGCTGGCCCGGCTCTCCCTCCACCCGGACGACGACCTGGCCCCCAACCGTCCCGGCGAGGCGCTGCTGGTCGCCCTGGACCGGGAACCGGGGCCGCCGCACCGGCTGCGTCCGGACCCCCGCCGCCGGGCGCTGGCGGCGGAACAGGCGGTCGGCGAGGCCCTGGACCGCCTCGACGGCGCCGGCTGGCACGCCCTGCACTCGGTCCCGCTGCCCGGCGGCGACCGCATCCACCACCTGGCGATCGGCCCGGGCGGCCTGTTCGCCGTCCATGCGGTGTACGCCCGTAAGCAGAAGGTGACGGTCGCCGACCCCATGGTCGCTCTGGGCCGCCGCGAGCCCCGTCCGCTGCTGCGCCGCGTCCGCGCGGACGCCGACCGGGCCTCGTACGCGCTGACGGCCGAGGTCCACCCGGTCCTGGCCCTCGCGGGGCCCGCGGACGTCGCGATCCCGGCCCCGCTGCGCGAGGTCCGCGTCCTGAAGGACACGGACCTCGAGGGCCTGGCCCGCCTCGGCGGCGTCCTCAAGCCGGCGGACGTGGAGGCACTGCACGCGATGGCGCGGGACCGGGGGACGTGGACGCGGGTGTGAGGACTGCTGGGCGGTCTCTTTCAGCCCGTCCGGACCATCCCAGCCCGTCCGGCGTTTGAGGGCGAGGCCGTTCAGGCCGAAGGGGTGTCTGGGGGCGCAGCCCCCAGGACGGCACATGTGCGACCAGGCAGCGAGTCAGGGCAGGGGCGCCGCACCGGCAGGGTCGAGCAGCGGGGCGAGCAGATCGCCGTAGTCCTGGAGGCGGGGCGCAAGGTCAGGCGCGTGGAACGTCAGCTGCGCAGCCGACCCGCACTCCTCGACCTCGGTCCAGGTGACGGGCGCGGAGACGGTGGGCTCGGGTCGGGCGCGCAGGGTGTAGGGCGTGGCAGTGGTCTTCCGGGCGGCGTTCTGGCTCCAGTCGACGAAGACCTTCCCGGGCCTGAGGCTCCGGGTCATCCGGTGCAGGGCGAGCCGGGGCATGGCCCGCTCGGCCTCGACGGCGAGCTGCTTGGCGTACTCGCTCACCTGCTCGGACGGGGTGGGCCGTACGGCGGCGAGCAGGTGCAGGCCCTTGGACCCCGAGGTCTTGGCGAAGGCGTCGATGCCGTCGGCGGCGAGCCGCTCCCGCAGCCACAGCGCGACCTCACAGCAGTCGACGACGGTCGCGGGCGCCCCCGGATCGAGATCGAAGACGATCCGGTCGGCGACACCGGCGTCCTGGACGACCCACTGCGGCGTATGGAACTCGGTGACGAGATTCGCGGCCCACATCAGGCTCGCCAGGTCCTGTACGAGCACCATCCGCGCCGGCCCCTCCATCCGCGGCACCTCGGCGGTGGTGACCCAGTCGGGCGTACCGGGGGGCACGTTCTTGGCGAAGAACACCTGTCCGTCCGGCCCGTCGGGATACCGCAGAAAGGAGACGGGCCGGTCGTGAAGATGAGGAAGAAGGTGTTCGGCGGTGGTGGCGTAGTAGTGCAGCACCTCACCCTTGGTGAACCCGGTCGCGGGATACAGCACCTTCTCGAGGTTGCTGAGCGCGAGCCGTCGCCCCTCCACCTCTGTGATCGGCGTCATACGATGAGAATCTCACGCAAATCGCAATGAAACTGAGTGAACGCTGCAAATCGATCAAAACCGACCGAAAGGGTGCTGCACGTGCGATCCATCTGGAACGGCGCCATCTCGTTCGGCCTGGTCAGCATCCCGATCAAGCTGGTGAACGCCACCGAGAGCCACTCGATCTCCTTCCGCCAGATCCATGTGGAGGACGGCGGCCGGATCCGCTACCGCAAGGTCTGCGAACTGGAGGACAAGGAGGTCAGCGGGGCGGAGATCGGCAAGGGCTACGAGGACGCGGACGGCACGATCATCCCGATCACGGACGAGGACCTGGCCCATCTGCCGCTCCCCACGGCGAAGACGATCGAGATCGTGGCCTTCGTCCCGGCGGACAGCATCGACCCCCTCCAGATGGACGCGGCGTACTACCTGGCGGCGGGCGGCGCCCCGGCGGCAAAGCCGTACACGCTGCTCCGTGAGGCCCTGAAACGCAGCAACAAGGTGGCGATCGCCAAGTTCGCCCTGCGCGGCAGGGAACGGCTGGGCATGCTGCGGGTGGTGGAGGACGCCATCGCCATGCACGGCCTCCTGTGGCCGGACGAGGTCCGCGCCCCCGAGGGGGTGGCCCCCGACGCCAAGGTCAGCATCAACGACAAGGAACTCGACCTGGCGGACGCCCTGATGGACACCCTGGGCGGGATCGAGCTCGACGAACTCCACGACGAGTACCGCGAGGCACTGGAGGAGGTCGTCGCCGCGAAGGCGGCGGGCGAGGCCCCACCGGAGGCCCCGGAACCGGCGGCGGGCGGCAAGGTCCTGGACCTCATGGCAGCACTGGAGAAGAGCGTGAAGGCCGCCAAGGAGTCGCGCGGCGAGGAGGAACCGGCAGAGGTCAGAAGCCTCCCGCCCCGCAAGTCGGCCCGAACGGCCCCGAAGCAGGCGGGCGGAAAGAAGTCGACGTCCACGGCCAAGAAGACGACGGCGAAGAAGACGACGGCATCGGCCTCTGCCAAGAAGTCGACGGCGAAGTCCGCACAGCCGACGAAGAAGACGGCGGCGAAGACAACCACCGCAAAGAAGACCCCCGCCAAGAAGACGACGTCCCGCAAACGCAGCGCCTGACACCGCCCGACGGGTCCGGCGAACGGTCCTCGCGGTTCATACTCCGCCAACAACGTGGGCGGCATCGTGCGCGGTTGCCGGGGACGCTGTGTATGTCGTGTATGTCGTGTATGTCGCTTGTCGCTGAGCATTTTGTGCCGGACCGTCAGGCGGGCTCCGGGACCCGGCGGCGGGTGGCGACGACCACCAGGCCGCCGACGACGGCGAGGCTCATCAGGACGGTGCCGAAGATGGTCGCGCCGTTGGTCAGCCCCACGGCGTCGCCGAGGTGGGCGGCGGAGACCGGCAGCAGGCCCGCCGGGATGTAACCGCCCACGTTGAGCGCCGCGTTGGCCTCGGCGAGCCGCTGCGGCGGAACGGTGGAGTTGAGCAGGGAGAGGCCGCCGAGCTGCCCCATGCCCTGCCCGGCACCGGCCAGCAGCGCCGAGGTGATGAGCACCGACACCGACGAGGTGTGCACGGCGACGATCAGTGTGACGGAAGGGCATGAAGCGGCGGTCCGGCTGCGCCTGTGCGCCCTCAGGATCCCCCGCACACTGCGGCGCAGGGGTGCGGTGGTGGCCCCGCTGCACCGTTCGAGCGGCTGACGGCCGGGCTGGGGGCGTGATTCCGTGGGCAGCGGCTCCGGGCGACCCGGACCAGGTCCGGCGTGCGAGCCGACGACGACTCGCACAGGGCGCGAGCGGGCCCGACCAGCTCACTCTAGGCGGTGGGTCACCGACATCACGCAGCGCCGCACCAGGGAAGGGGGGTAGTGCGCTCGGTATTCACCTCCTGGATCTTCGGGGAGCGGATCCGCTCCGCCGGCCTTCTGTCGTCGTTCGGCACCGTCGGGGACTGCCTGGACAACGCGATGCTGGAGTCGTTCTGGCCTCGATGCAGATCGAACTGTTCAACCGCAAGCAGCCGAAAACCCGGGTCGAACTGGCCAACACGATCTTCGAGTTCACGTGTTGATTCCCGGCAAGTCCTCAGGGCTCGTAACACGATCATGATCGCGTTACGAGCCCTTACGCCCATCTGGAAGAAACGCGATCGAGGAGTTCCCCTCCGACAGTGCCGAGTAGGCCTTCTTCCGGTTCGGTTTCTTCATCGGCAGATCTTTTGACCTCGCCATGCCTGCTTTCGACTTCAGCGGTCGGCTTGGGCCGAGCGCTTGACCCTTCGGAGGCGGGTTTCTGCAGAGCGACCGCGGATTCACCAGCCACTCCGATCGCGGCAAGCAGGACAGGAGTGGCGATCAAGATGGCGAAGACTCTACGTGCACGCATGGTTTCCCGCCTCGTCTAGGACAACGTCGCCACCAAGCTACCTCGCTAATCATTCCGAAAAACCGCTCAGCGAACTACTCACTCGCATGGCCGAGAGCGCTGGCCCTCTGCGAGATGGTCAAATTCACCGACCTTGACTCTCTCGATCATGGCGGCTGTCTCCGAGTGCGCGCAGAGGAGCGCCGGACCGTTGGGCACCTTGCTGCGGCGGGATGGCGATGCCGTTGTCGTAAGTCAACAGTGGCTGCGGAGATGAACAGGTAGTTCGCGGCACATGAGTTGCTCGTTGCAGGCGTTTTCCGTCCTTGTGATCCGTAATTACTGCATTTTGTTTCTACAGCGTACGTGTTGACGGCGCTGAGATACTTCCCATATGTTTCCGCCTTCTTTTCCCGGGCTTCCTTCTTTTGCTCTACGCGATTCTCGGCTGCTTGCGCTTCGAGCTGAGTGCGTGCTTGCTGCCAGGAACACCACTACGAGAAGGCGCCACCCATGAGCGCACCGAACAGGGCGACCGCCAGTCCGAGCAACGCCAGGCTGGGGTCTGCGCCCCCTCAGGCGTCATGGCTGGTGAACATACGGTCTCGGAGGGTCCGTATGCGGTGGTTCAAAAGTTGCTCGACGGTCTTGCTGACGACCCGTCGCCTGACGTGACAGCAACTGCTCACGGAGCTTGGCGCTTATGAGGAGCGGCGGAAGAGATTGTTCGTAGCACCTTGCCGGCCGGCGCGTGTTGTCAGGCGAGGCGACGGTGGGAAGCGGGTGGCGCCCCTGGGCTGTCGTCCACCAGTGCGGGCGACGCTTGATCACTCACGCGCTACTCCCGCGTGAACCGTGATCAGCAATGCGAGAGAGCGGGACCCAGTGAGACTGGGTCCCGCTCTCTCGTGTCGGCATCCGCCCTGGTCAGCGCCTGATTTCTGCTGTTCCTCGGCGAGTGCCCCCGGCAGGATTCGAACCTGCGCACACGGCTCCGGAGTGGTTGCGTCGATCACTCTTCACGAGCGTCTTGACCTGCGGGTAGTCCGTTGGGGAGTGCGTGAGGCCGCTCGGTGTGTCGGAGGTGTGTCGCGCGCTCGCTGCGGCCTAGACGGCAGTGGCATCCATCGCTGGCGGTGCCAATCGAAGCTTGAGGTTGACATCGGGCATCTATCTGACGGTTAGGGGCCTATGTGCTCCTGTGCGCCGGACCCCTGGTGTGGTTCGGCGGCTTCGGTGGGGCAGTATCTGCTCGGTTGATTCCGGTCGTTGGGGGGTCGTCATGCGTTCGTTGCGTCGTACCGTGCCGCTGGTGGTGCTGTCCTGTCTGGTGCTGGCAGGGTGTTCGTCCTCCGGGGCCCATTCCGGTGGGGGCGCCGGGAAGAACGGCGCCTCGGCTGCGGCGGGTTCGGCGGTACCTGTGGGTTCGGGGGGGACGATTCCGGTGGGTGCTGGCCCGCAGACCAAGTACACGGTGCAACAGCAGCCCCCCGCGGGCAGCTGCCACTACCGTCACACCAAGGATGGGGAGCCGCTGCCGGATCGGAAGTGCACGCCGGGTGCGACCTCGCCGGCCGTGACACAGGCGAACCTGGCGCAGACGATCTGCCGTAAGGGCGGCTACACCAAGGGGATCCGGCCGCCGGTTTCGATCACGGGCCTGGAGAAGAAGCTGAATGCGGCGTCCTACGGCTACACGGGCAGCCTGAGTGATGCTGAATATGATCACGATATTTCGCTTCAGCTGGGCGGTTCCCCGAATGACGCCCGTAACTTGTGGATCGAGCCCGCGGATCCGGGCCACAAGTCAGGCGGCGGGATCAACAACAAGAAGGACCCGGTGGAGACGAAGCTGCACACCGCGGTCTGCTCGGGCAAGGTCACGCTGGCCGCAGCGCAGAAGGCGATCGCTACAGACTGGACAACGGCGTTGCAGTCGCTGGGTCTTGGGTGACGGCTAGTCCTTCTTCCGTGCCTCTTTCCGCCAGTGGGCGAGGTGGCCCCGGGGGGCGAGGGTGCTCGGGTGGTCGTCGCGCAGAATTCTCTTCACCTTCTATCGATGCGTGCTGTAGCCCTTGTCTGCAACGGGCTCACACCTACCGGGTTCATCGTGCTGCAGAGGGATCACGAAGGGCCCCAGTGAGAAGCTGGCGCAGGCGCTGTTGAGTGGGGGCGTCCGTCGAATAGAGGCGCGTGCCTCGGGTTCCGCGCGTGGCGAGGACGCGGTAGGTGTTCAGCGCGTAGCGCAGGTACTGCCGTGGCGACAGCCCCTGAAGGGCGGGATCACGGCTCTCCTTGGGTCTGGCCTGCCATCCGGTGGGGGTCCAGGTGATGTCGTCGCCGAGGATGACGGCGCTGTAGTCGTATTCCATGCCCTGGGCGGTGTAGACGCAGCCGATCTGCTGGTGGCCGCCCTGGTCGGTGGCCCAGAAGGCCCGACCCGGGGTGTCGGTGCCTGCGAGGATGCCTCCCGCGCCGGAGTTCCAGGGCCGTTGCCACAGATGGTCGCCAGTCTCGTCGGTCCAGGGGATGGAGACTTCTGGCGTGAGGGGCGGGGTGGGGGGTGAGTCCCAGGACCAGCAGAAGCCGGCGGTGATGCGTGCACTGCGGCCCGCATGGTGGTGAGTGGTGACCCAGTCTTCGAGTTCGGCAGGGGTGGCGGCGATGGCGAGGTCGTAGTCGGTGCCCTGCCATGCGGGTGCCTGGCCGTCTTCGGTGAGCAGGGCATCGATCCAGTCGAGATAGGTTCGCGAGCCCCCGCACCGGAACTGGGTGGTCAGGTCGATGTGGGCGAAGGTGTAGCCGCGGGCGCGGGCCAAGCGGCGAAGTTCGTCGAGGGTGGTGCCTTCGCTGGGGCGGACGATCTGGCGTTCATCGAGGAAGAGGACGAGTGCCGCGCAGTCGCGGATGAGCCGGGTGAAGAGGTCGGGGAACTCACTGTTCCGCCGCAGCGGGTCGGTGCGTGCCCGGTGGGCCTCGTCCAGCAGGATGATGCTGCTGTCTTTGCTCAGGCCGCGGGGCAGCGTGGTGGTCAGGGTGGTGATGAGGCCCTTGGCCCTCTCCCCGACGGCGCGGGTGAGCTGCTGGGTGAGTGTCCCGGACGGGGACAGGAGCCTGGGGTTGGCGTTCTCTTTGAGGCAGAGGTCACCCAGGACGCGGGCGGCGATCGCGGTCTTGCCTGTGCCCGGTCCGCCTGTGACGGCCACGATGTGGCCGGGCGTCCCCCGCTCGGTGGCCTCAATCGCGCGATGGATGGTCTGGCGGGCCTTGTCTTGGTCGCCGATGAGCCGAAAGCCGTCGAGGCCTTCGATGGTGCCGCTGACCCTGGCCAGCAGGGACGCGGAGGGACGGTGCTGGACCAGCAGGAAGTCGCTGACGGTTTGCCGATCCGCGGGCTCTACGTCTGCGCACTGCAACCGTCCGGCCAGCAGCGAGGCTTCGGCGTCCCTGGGAAGGTCGTCGGCTCCCAGCAGTGGGAAAGCGGCGCTGGGGCCGCCAGCGGCAAGTGCGCTCAGGTGCCCGGTCAGCTCTGCGGATGCGTTGTGCAGGAAGGCCAGGCCGCGCACCTCGAGGTCCAGTTCGGCCGGAACCCAGTCGTTGAGGTAGGCGACGTACCCGCCGACTTGGCGCCCGGGATGCAGAACCTCTCGGTCCCCCACCATGAGCATCCCGGCTCCCACCGGATGCGGAGCGGCGAACGTCCACTGTTTGAGTTCGATCACGACAGCCACGAGGCGGCCCGCACGCCGGCCAATGAGAAGTGCATCGATCCTCTGGCTGGAGCCAGGCAGTTCGTACTCCAGCAGCAGATGCAGATCAAGTAGCCCGGCGACAACCAGCACACGCACCAGCGCTGGCCAGCTCTCCGACCAGCTGCGCAACTCAGCTTCCCCCGGCGATCGTCCGTGCACGGCGGTATACCGCTTGGCGCACTGCGCGACGAAGCCCGGATCGGCGAGCCGGACCGAGGCTTCCTTTACGGTTCCCTCGAAGACATGCATGCATGATCTATAGCAGTCGCAACTGACAGTGCACTCAGGCAAGTTCGTCGCCAGCACGCACAGCCGCCAGAAGGGCCTGGTAGGGATAGAGGCATGACGATCCGAGAACTCCAGGAAGATCTGGCGCAGTTCGCCCGCGAACGCGACTGGGAACAGTTCCACACACCGAAGAACCTCGTAATGGCGCTCGTCGGCGAGGCCGGTGAACTGGCCGAGATCTTCCAGTGGCTCACCCCGGAGCAGTCGCAGGCCATCATGGCCACGCCCGGCCAGGCCCAAGCGGTGCGCCAGGAAATGGCCGATGTTCTGGCCTACCTGCTGCGGCTGGCGGACGTCACAGGCGTGGACCTAGAAGAGGCCCTGGCCGAGAAGATCGAGCTGAACGGACAGCGCTACCCGGTCGGTCTCGCCTACGGCCGCGCCGACAAGTACACAAACCTGGGGGCCTAACAAGCATGCGGATTTTTGCCCAGCCGGCGAGACGCTCGGACAAGACCGTCGAAAAGCACTACCAGGACACCATCGCCAGCCCCGTCGCCTTCGACCAGCACGCCGACCTGCTGGATACGGCTACCCTAGACGCGCTCAAGCAGCTCTTCCCGAACGGCACCGCCCCGATGTGGGGCGTCATGCCCGGCAAGAACGGGGCCAACCTCCCCGAGATCCGCAAAATGGAGCCCGGATCCTGGGTCTTCTTCAGCGGCGACAAGCGCCTCTACCTCGGCGGCACGGTCGCCCTGACCTGGCGTAGCCCGCAACTTGCGGCACGCCTGTGGGACACCGACGACGACGGCGAGACCTGGGAGTACATGTACGCCCTCTCCGGCACCCGCGGCTTCGACATCCCCATCGAGGAAGTCCGCGATCTCCTCGGCTGGAAGCCGACCCGCAACATCATGCGCTTCCAGGCCGTCAAAGACACCGAGGCCGACCTCCTCCAGAGCCTCCTGACACTGGAACCCGCACAGACCGTCCAGCCCGAGGACGAAGAAGCCGCAGCCCAGCAGGCCATCGCCGACTACACCGGCCCCCTGGAGCGCAGCGCCGAGCGCGCTTACCGAGGGGAACAAGCCCACCTCAAGCGCGCCCTTCTTCCCGGCCCCACGGGCGAGTGCGCCCTGTGCGGGCGCACCCTGCCGGCCGCCTTCCTCATCGCTGCCCACATCAAGAAGCGGGCCGCCTGCACCGACGACGAGAAACGCGATCTGCAGAACATCGCGATGCTCGCCTGCCTGCTGGGCTGCGACGGACTCTACGAACGCGGCTTCATCACCGTTTCAGAAGGCGGACAGCTCCAGGTCAGCCCACTCGCCGCCTCATCACCAGCAGTAGCCCAACACATCAACGACTACCTGGCCGACCGCACAACCGCATGGTGGACGCCGGAACGCGAGCAGTACTTCGACTGGCACCGCACACACACATTCCGAAGCGCTCCGGCGCCTTGAGCCCGCAGATTTACAGTCTCCCCAAGATCGCTTCAGCATCAAGCCTCTGACCTGCGGCTTTGTGTGCCACTCTCAGGATTTCACCGAACCTAGTCCACGTATCGTCCTGATCTTGGAATTTGCCAACCGGACAGTGCCCCACAGGCAACCGCAAGCGGGGTGCCGTCTGAGTCCTACGGGCAACGCTCCGACACCCCCCTCACAACTGACTTCGGCCGTTTTGTCAGCCCTGCTGCGTATGTGGGGTGGCTCATGTCAAGATCTACGAACGGTCAAGTGCGAGACAGTGTGGGGGCGCGTTGTCTGAACAACCGGAGTTCACGGCCGCTGGGCTAGTCGTGACGGAGCCGCAACCGGATGACTCAGGGGCCCCCACGCTTGATCGCTACGACTGGCAAGCGTCCATGGCAGCGGCCGACGGCCTACAGCTGTACCTCGATGCTCTGGGCCCCGGCAAGAGCCTCAGTGAAGACGAGGACAGACGAGTCCTTTGCGAGTACCACGAGGACTGGGTAGCCCTGCACGGTGACGCCGCAGAGCTTGTCTCCGCGAAACATAGGGATCCGTCGGTTGACGCATACAGAACGGTCAATCAACTTGCCGTTGACGGAGGGCTCGTCCACCTCTTTCTGCGCTGGCGAGCACTGAAAGAAAAGCCAACTTGCAGGTTGACGACTACCGGAGGTCTCCTCAGCGGCGACCCTCAAGACTTCGAAGCAATGATGAAAGCCTTTCGCGCGCTTCGACTGGCAGAGCAGCCGATCACCATCTCTGCCGATCAGCTCCCATTTGTAACGAAGTTTCATGCAGGCGTTCACACCTACAGCGGAACGCACCTTCCCTCCGAATGGAAAGAGGGAAGCGAGAAAGAGATATCGCTAGAGGATCAGCAACAGGAGATCGCTCGTTTTCTCTCCATGTTGAGCATCCAACATGGACTGACACGCCGGGCAGATATCGGATTCGCAGCTCCAACGAAGTTCGCCAAGCCCGTAGTCGACCACCTCGGCTACGACGTGCCATGCGAAGCTGTCTGGAACGCCGTCTACGGTCTCTTTTTCACGCGTATGCGGGCAGCCGGGCCAAGGAAAAATGCAACAATTTCTCCCGTGCTGGCGTATGCAAATGGTTCCGGATCACCGACCACCGCAGATAAAGAGCGAGAACTTTCGAGCCGGATCGTGACTATGCAGGATATCGACCTGGCAATCATGACAGCGGTGACTAATCCTTCGGCCTATGAATCTCTCAGCTCGCCCATCAGATTGAGCCGAGCAGCGATAAAGATGAGAAGGGGCCGCTGCTCAGACAACAGCATTGAGCGCAGTGAACAGCTAAGGAAAGACTATCAACGCTACTGGCGTACTCGCCTGACTGGCGATCCCACTGCACTGGCCGAACGCGAGAAAGTGCGCAGGCTACTTCTTCGCGTCAGCGACCAGGCCGACACTCCAACCATGCGTGCAGCCGACCATTGGGGGGCTACCTTCTGGCGATCGATACAAGACGAACTCGACAACATTCCATCGAACCAAATTCCGGTCGGGATGGATTCAGATCTCCTTCTTGGGGGGATCAGCGAACTCGCCAATAAATGCCAGATCTGGTTCAGCGATCACTTCGATGTCGCAGATGAAATCAACAGGCTCCGTGAAGATAACCACGGGAGCGCGGCATGAGTATCGCATACGATGATCTTGAGCTCGCGTTGCTGCGAGATGACCTGGCGTACCATCAGGCCCGCGTCTTACTGCTAGTAAATGCCGTATCTAAAGATCCAAATCACGCCAGAAAGCTGGACGGTCTTACCAAGCTGGCAAAGCTCGATTTCCTTCTACGGTACCCGGCTCTGGCGCCAAAGGTTCTCGACCAACTGTCGGAATCTGACCCGAGGCTCAACCTCACACATGAAGAAATCGCGACACCGACGGACGTAGAGGCGCCAATGGTGCGCTACAAGTATGGCCCTTGGGATGATCGCTATTACGCGATCATCGGCGCTTTGGTGGGACGGGGACTTCTTCGCTACGCGAAGGGAAGAAAAGGCAGCGTAGCGCTAGCAGCAACCACGAAAGGACGGCGCCTCGCGGAGGAAATGAGCAAGGCGCGTGATTGGAAAGCCATAAGCGAGCGGAGCGAGGCCATTTCCCAAGCCTCATCAGGAATGAACGGAAACACACTCAAAGATCTCATCTACCAAAGGCTTGAATCTTTGATGGATCGTCCGCATCGGCAGGTAATCAAGTGACCATCAATTTTCGCATCAACGAGTTGTCCTTGTACACGACCGAAGGTCGAGTGCACTATGAGTTTCCGTCTGACCTGACGGTACTAGAAGGCCCGACTGGCGTGGGAAAGACCACCCTTCTTGAACTCATCAAATACGGCTTTGCCGCAGGTGAAGCACGTCTAGCAAGCGTGGCAACGGAAGCAATCCACGACGTTGCGATTGATGTCAGCATCGGCAAAGAACAATTCCTGATCAAGCGAAGCCTGGATGCGGCAAAGAGCAAGAACATGCGCATCACGGACGTCCATACGGGGGTGCGACTCCCTGACCACTCCGTCGGCGACGGGGAATCCAGCTTCAATGCCTTCCTGCTGGAGAAGCTAGGACTTCCTGACGACATCCGCGCTGCGGCGCAGAAGAGCAGGAGCAGTAAACCTGGGACTCGCGTTACCTTTGGCGACATCTTCAAGTTCATGTACATCCCGCAGTACGCGATCAATAGAGATATCGCGGATAGTCGTGACGGCTACTACGACCCTAAAAGGAAGGCAGTCTTCGAGCTTCTTTTCAAACTGACCGACCCCGAAATCCTCTCACTGCAATCTTCGGTAAACCTGATGAATGGCGAGATCGATAGAGCCGCCGAACACCTGAAGACCATTCTAGACTTTCTTCGTGATAGCAACACGAGCAGTCGAGAGGAAGTAGAGGAAAAGCTACTCCAGGCAACGGCGGAGCAGGATCAGGCCCGGGATGAGTTGACAGCATTGCGCGAAGAACTCGATCCTGTAATTGACCGACAAACACAAACCTACCGCGATCTACTCACGGACGCAGAGAGAACCCTGGCTGAAGCCCGTGCTTCAGTTCAGGACCTGGCCCGGGAACGCGAGGAAATCAGGCTTGATCAGCGCCGGGTAAAAGCGGACTATGCCCGCCTTGAACGTATGCGTGATGCCGGTGCCAGACTGGCCAACATCGAGTTTTCAGTTTGCCCGCGATGCATGCAATCTTTGGAGAACCGGTCTGTCGAAGACGGTCGCTGTCGACTATGCCTCCAGGCGGATCCGATTTCACCTGAACAGGCATCCGATAGTTATGAACTTCATCAGCTCAACACGCAGCTGGACGAGATGGAAGCCCAGTATGAGGCGACGGAACAACAGTTGGCGAAGGCTCAGCGTGCAGTAGCAGATCGTGAGTCACTAGTCGGGAAACTGACAGCAATCCTCGAAGCACGAACCTCTCAGCGCGTGACTCCCAAACTACAGGCATTTAGCGACGCCTCAGATCGATTGGCAACCGCGCGCACTCGGCAGGAGTACTTTGAGACCGCTCTCCAGCAATGGGACCGCGTAGCGGACATCGAAGGTGAAGTCAAAAACCTTCGAGCCGAACAAGAGCGCCTCAAGGCAAATATCGCAGCTCGTAAGGCTGCGCTGGCCAGCCATCGAAACTTTGTTCTTGACGAGATCGAGAAGGAGTTCCGTACAACCATAACGGGACTCAAGGTGGCTACAGTAGAATCTGCCGGTTTTGATAGGGAAAACTATCTGCCGCTGATCAATGGGAAGGTTTTCACGAAGACCCTGATGAGTGGGGGTGGCTCCATGACTGCAACACAGATCGCATACTGGACCGCGCTCATGACCGTAGCGCGCAAAACCGGCACACCTTACCCTTCCATGCTCATCATCGACGGCCCCAGGCTGGCACTTAACACCGCAACTGAAACTTGCGCAGCCCTCTATAAGCGTCTCCTCAAGGGCGCAGATGAGGCCCCGGGGACAGTGCAATTTATCGTCTCCGATAACGAACTCCCGGATGGCTATCCAGGTGGTTTTACGCGGATCAAATTCGACTACCCGAATCCCACCATCGCAACGATCCGGCATCCCGGTCAGGGACATGTAGAAGTGATTGCATCAGCTGACGAATGAGGCGAGCCCAGAATCCTGGGTCCTTTGCCCCGCATGCGGGGCGCGCTTGCCACTCTTAGGCTGTTGCTGCTCGGGGTTCTTGCGGAGGTTGGCCATGCCCCGAACGATCTGGAGTGGTGCGATCAGCTTCGGTCTCGTGACTGTTCCGATCAACGTCCAGGGTGCCACCGAGGATCATTCGATCCGCTTCCACCAGTACCACCTTGAGGACATGGGTCGGGTGCGGGTGAAGAAGGTGTGTGAACTGGAGGACCGCGAAGTCACGCAGTCGGAGATCGGCAAGGGCTACGAGTACGCCAAGGATCAGGTCGTCGCCATCAGCGATGCGGATCTGCGGGAGCTCCCGCTGCCGACCGCGAAGGCCATCGAAATCGAAGCCTTCGTGCCGCTCGACAGCATCGACCCGATCCGGATCGGCGAAGGCTACTACCTGGCGCCGGATGGGCTGGTCGCGGCGAAGCCGTACAAGCTGCTGGTGCAGGCGTTGGGCCGGTCGTCGAAGGTGGCGGTGGCGAAGTACGCCTGGTCAGGGCGAGAACGGCTGGGCCTGCTGCGGGTGAAGGATGACGTGATCGTGCTGCATGCGATGCGCTGGCCGGACGAGATCCGCGACCCCGCCGAGTTGCTGCCGCCGCCGACCGAGGTGTCGGATGCAGAGATCGAGGGCGCGCTCGCGCTGATGGAATCCCTCAGCCGCGACGATCTGACGGGACCGGAGTTCGAGGACGCCTACACCGACGCTATAGCGAAGATCATCGAAGCGAAGCGGGAACACCGCGAGCTGCCCGAGTCGCCGGAGCCCCAGGAACCGGGCAAAGTACTCGACCTCATGGCCGCCCTCAACGAGTCCGTCCAGCAGGCCAAGGCTTCCCGTGGCGAGGACGCCGACGTGCACGAGCTGCCGAAGAAGAAGGCCGCGGCCAAGAAGACCACGGCGAAGACCACGAAGAAGGCCGCCGCGAAGAAGACAGCACGCAGGCCGCACAGTGCTTAGTCCAGCATCCCCAGGGCGGTATCGGGCTGGCATTGCGGGCACGCTTTGACCCCGTCGGCGAGCGCCCGGCGAGCCTGATCCCTGCTGATGGCCCGACTGCGCTTGCCCGCGTTCCAGCAGTCCCCGGCGTGCACGTACACGGGTGCGGCGTGCCGGTTGAGTCCGAGTTCGATCAGCCACTCCGGCGCGGGCGGGCGGGCCTGGAGGCCGCGCTGTCGCTCGCCCTCGCGGCGCTCTTCGTCGGCGATCCAGCGGCGCGTACGGGCAAGGTCCCGTTCCTGCACGCGCTCCAGGAAGCGGAGCAGCGAGAGTCGCGACGGGACTGGATCGTTCACGTGTTCGATTCTATGATCACGGTGGCAATCTGCAATCCCCGAGGTCACCAGGAGGCGGCGTGGCCCGCGAGCGCATGACCCTGGCGGAACTCTTCCGACGGCACGGCGTCGACCCGGGCGCGCTGCCCCACACGTCAGCTTCGCCGCCGGACAGCGAGGTGAGGAAGCGCATCACGCAGGCGCCGCTACAGCCGTGTGCCGCCTGCGCGCGCGGCAAATTCGTCGTGTGGGTTGGCCAGTACGGCTCCATCCCTAGTACCCGCATCACGCTGGTCGACGAGGCCGAAGCCCGCACGCTGGCCGTCTGGCCCGACCCGGAGTAGCTCCGTCAGCCCTCCGGCTGGGGGTGCCGCACGACCCGCTTCACCGCCTGCTCGACCTCGTACCGAGACATGGCCACATCCTCGCGCGCCGCATACGCCGTGACCGACGCCTGAAAGGCCTCCGCCGCTGTACGCCAGGCCTTCCACTGCACGTCGTACGCCTCGCCGTCGAGGCTGGCGAGCTTCGCGTGCGCCTCCAGGGCGGAACGTTCCAGCTTGATCAATTCGTCGGAGATGTCTGCCACGACCTGGGATCTTAAATGCTCGGAGGGTTTCCCGACCGCAGCAAACGGTGGCGGACGCACACGGATTGAGGTGGATCGAGACCGGCCCCGCGCTTGCTCGTAGCCGTCCGGTCTCCCTCCGATGAGGGCGCGAGCCGTGGGATTCTGGGGTGACGACGGGCGAACGGAGAGGAAGAGCGAGTGTCGCAGCAGGCCAGCCCTCGGGGAACCTTCCTGAAGATTGCCGACTCAGTGAAGGTACTGATCGAGAGCGACCCGGAGATGACAGAGCTGCCGTCCCTGGCTGAGGTCATGCGTGAACACGGTGTCTCGCGCGGCGTCGCCATCCGCGCCTACGGAGTACTGCGGCAGGAAGGCGTGGCCGAACCTGCACCAGGCGAGCGGTGGCGCGTCGTGCGCTCGGGTGATCGAGTCGACCGGCGTCCGCTCGATCAGCGGATCGCAGACATCATCACGGCTGACGAACTCGAGGTAGGGGAAGCGTTCCCTAGTGCTTCCGTGCTCGCCGAACGGTTCGGGGTCTCCCGTCCCACGGTGACCAAAGCTCTGGAAAAGTTGGAAACCGCCGGCGTGCTGGCGGGGGGAGGACAGGGCAGGGTGCGGACAGTCCGCGCCGTGCCGACGCGAGAGGAGCGTTCGTAGCTTGCCGACGTTGACGGAGTGGGCCTATCCCCTGGCTGAGTCCCTGCTCGCCGAGCCGCTGCCGCGGCGGTGGAAGCACTGCCTAGGGGTTGCCGAGAGGGCACGCACGATCGCTCTCGTTCTTGGGCAGGATGCGGATCTGTTGGAGGCCGCGGCAGTACTGCACGACATCGGCTATGCGCCGGACCTGGCCAAGACGGGCTTTCACCCGCTCGACGGCGCCCGCTACCTCCGGGACGTGGCCAACGCCGACCGGCGCGTCATCAACCTGGTCGCCCATCACTCTTGCTCCTGGCTGGAAGCGGATGCGCGTGGCCTGCGCGAAGAACTGGAGGGCGAGTTCCCGCGCGAGAGCGCACACCTGAACGACGCGCTCTGCTACTGCGACATGAACACCACGCCGGACGGCACGCCTACGAACCCGATCGACCGGATCAACGAGATCGCTGGACGCTACGGGCCCGACAGCCTGATCGGAAAGTTCATCCGCCGCGCTGAGCCCGAGATCCACGCTTGCACGTCCCGCGTCCTCGAACGCGTCGCCGCCGCCAAGCGTCATCCGATGTAGGGAGCGGTACGCGTTCGATCCATGGCGTGCTCGATACGGAGCCGCATCGTGGGATGAACGTCCAGCTCTCGCAGGTCCGTTGGGTCGACCCAACGGACCTGCGTCGTCTCGTTGCTCGTACGCAACTCGCCGCCGACGGGCCGCGCGCGGAAGCAGATGCTGAACTGCTGCCGGACTTCGCCGTCGTCGTACCGCATAACGTGACCAGGGTCTGTGTAGATCCCGGACAGATCGACGACCTCCGCCTTGATACCGGTCTCTTCCCAGACCTCCCGAACCACCGTGTCACTGATGGACTCGCCCACGTCGTGGCCACCGCCGGGTAGCGCCCAGCGTCCGTTGTCGGATCGCTGGATCATGAGCACTTGTCCCGCATCGTTCTGGACGAACGCCACGACCGAGGGAACGACCGAGTTGGCCGGCGGAGCGTCCGGATCGTGCAGGTAGTCGATGCGCCCCATACTCAAGCTCCCGTGATGTCGTGTTCGGTTACTGGCCTGGCGCCTTCCCAGGTCTGCTGAACGCTGTTGGCGAAGGTGTCGAAGAGCCCACCTCCTGGAAGCCGCCGCAGGTGGAACACGGGCGCCATGTAGGCGCCAATGCCGTACACGTGGGTGTTGGCCAGCATCTCGTCATCGGCGCGATAGATCGAGTTGTAGAGCACCGTGTCATGCAGGCGGAAGGCAATCTCCGGGTGGCTGGTGAACAGCGGTCGGTAGTTGACCAGCGCGTTGCGGATCTTGCCGTCCATGATGCGGTGCCCTTCGTCGATGCCTCGACGGATGACTGCTTCGCACTCTGGGTCCCCCATCAGCACTCGGATGCGCACGCCGCTCTCCGCCTTCTCCTTCAGGGTCGAGAAGAACAGTGGATCCTCCGCCAGATAGATGCCGGCGTACACGAGGATGTCGATGCGCTCCGTGGCGCGCTCACACATCTCGCGCCAGAGGGTTGCCGGCACAACGTGCCGGTGAGGGTAGGCGGTCACGATCTCGGCCTTGCTCAGGTCAGTTGCGGATTCCTGAGTCCGGGAGTCGTCCCACAGCATCGTCACGTCAACCCGGAGGGCCGCCGCCGTTGCGTACTGGTGGCGCCTGTACGGCACCTTGCCCTGCGTGATCCAGCGCTCGATGGTCTTGGGGATCACCCCGATCTCAGCGGACAGGTCCTGGATCGTCATGCCGCGAGCTAACAGGGCAGACCTCAACCGTTCGTTGGACACCTTTACCCCCGCATGGACTTCTAGGGACTTCTTGACGGTAGCCACCTGATTTGGAGCTGTCCATGTAGGGGGTGACGAACTCCCCTGACCTGGGGCGATTCTGATTGTGCGCCAAGAAGTCCCGGCGCGAACACCGCAGGGTCCGCTATCGGTACTTGACGGGCCCCCATGCAGTACCTGTAAAACAGGTACTGCAACAGCAAGGCCCGCCGGACCCGCTCACACGCGGTTCGAGCGGAAGCAGCACCACCCGCCGACCGTCAGGCCGGAGGGGAGCGGCAGACGCAGCCTGTGGCTGCCAGACCCGGTGCGAACAACCTGGACAGCGGTCCACGAGCGCGGAACCGAACTTCGCAGGCTCGTGAGTGCACTGGCACTGAGACACCGAATCCCGAGCGAGGGCGACTCCCCGCGACGACCGGTCGGTGGATAGGACCGCGGCGGCACAGCTTCCAAGTGTCGCCACGAACGGACTAGGCAGTCCCTCACGTTGCGCGTGAGAGCCGAAACGGGCGATGTCATTGGAAGACACGGCCGCAGCGTCACAGACGCCCACGCGGCTGCACTTAGGCACGAGGGCGGGCCTGTCATGGGCCCGTCACTCGTCATGCGGGTAGGGCGCCGATCACGTCGGTGGCCTGCCCGTTTGATGAGCACTTCCGAGTTCCAACCGCGCCCCGTCCAGGTGCGGTTCCTTTCCCGCGGCGCGCGCCTGTTGAGGCTTCTCCAGGCGTTGTGGCCGCTCCACTGTGAGGAGAGACGCCCATGAAGTACATCGTTGCCGGTCATCAGGCCGTCACTGACGCGGAGTTCGCGGAACTGGCGCTCGGTACCCCGGTTGAACTGTGGCTGGGAGTGGAGGGAGAGAGCGACGAGGAGCGTGCGGCGCGTCTGGACGCAGCGCGTGACATCCTGGCCGACCCCGAGTACCGGGAGCTCCCGGACGATCTGATCCGCTTGGCCGCGCGGGTGGTTGAGGACCACCTGGACCTGTTCAACGTGGTCCCGCTGGTCCGCCCTGCCCGCCGCCGTGCGGCAGGTCGGGGGGTGGCTGCATGAGTGCCGCCGGACAGGGTCTGACGGCCGCGCACGCCGAGGTGAAGGCGGAGATTGCGCGGACCGACACCAAGACGGGTCTGCTGCTGGCATTCGTCGGCGCGGTGCTCGCCGGCGCGTGGACGGTGGCGCGCGACCTGCCGCTGAACGCCCCCGCGTACGTGGCGGGCGGACTCGGTGTAGCGCTCATGGTCGCGGCGGCCGGTCTGCTGCTGCGGTCGGTGCGGCCGAACCTGCGCGGGCGGCACGGCTTCCCGCTGTGGGCCACGCTGACGGCGGAGGAGATTCCCGCCGCGGTCTGCGGTGATCTCGCCGCGGACGTCGCGGGGCTGTCCCGGCTGGCGGTGGCCAAGTTCACCTGCCTGCGCCGCGCCATAGACCTGACGTATGCGGGTGGCGCCCTGCTCATCCTCGCGCTCCTGCTCACCGCCGGAGGTACGGCATGAACACCCCCGCTCCCGCTCCCGAGATGCTGGCCGACCACACCGGCACGCCGCGCCCCTTCCTGGACATGCCCTTGACCTACGAGCAGGCCCGGTTGGGCATGGCCTTCCATGAGGCCGGTCACGCGGTGCTGTCGATGGCCTACGGCATGCACGTCATCACGTCCGAGGTCATCGCCTGGGAGCCGGGGCCCGGCCGGTGGGCGGTCACCGGCAACACCGTGCATCAGGCGCAGAACACCTTGCCGTGGCACTACGCCGCGCAGTGCGCGGCCGGTGAACTCGCCCACGTCACCTACCTGATGACCTACGGACTGTGGACACCGGACCGTGCCTTTGCCTGCACGGCAGAGCACGACCGCGAGTTGGCCGTCGACACCCTCGCCCAGTTCGGCTACCGCCTCGGACGCTGGAGTGTCCCGGAGGGCGGCAAGTCCTGGGGGATGGTGCAGGGCATGGCACGCCGCAAGGTGACCCACCTGTGGCGCGAGATCCGCACCGTCGCGCACGCCATGAACGAGCACACCGTGCTCACCGGCTGCGAGATCGCCGCCCTGACCGGCCTGGTCAACCCCCCGTTCGAGGGGGACGCGGCATGACTTCTCAGCCGCCCGCCCCGGAAGGCCTCGCCCCAGCGGTCGTCGACCTGCTCACGGCCGTCGTGGAAGCGCTCGACCTGCCGCTGCCGTCCATCGACGACCGCGACGAGCGTGCCTACCACCGGCTGCTTGAGCGTCGTACCACCGTTGTACGCATCGCGCTCTCTTCACTGCTGGAATCCGCAGATCAGAGCATCTGCGGCGACGCCGCGTGGATCCGCGCCGCCGTCAGGGAAACGCCACTTGCCTACGCGGTGTTCGAACCGGCCCCGGACGGGGGTGCGGTGTGAGCGCCGAACCTGTCAAGGCATTCAGCTTCGGCGGTGGCGTCCAGTCGACTGCTGCTCTGGTCTTGGCAGCGTCCGGCGAGCTCGACTACCGCACGTTCCTGATGGCCAACGTCGGCAACGACTCCGAGCACCCCGGGACGCTGCGCTACCTGCACCAGTACGCCATCCCGTATGCCAAGGCGCACGGGCTTGAGCTGGTCGTCCTGGACCGCATCATGAAGCGCACCCGCACGGTCCGCACGCTGTATCAGGACCTGACCCGTGAGGGTTCACGGTCGCTGAAGATCCCGGTACGGATGTCCAACGGGGCCCCGGGCACGCGCTCGTGCACGGCCAGCTTCAAAATCGCGGTCATCGCCGACGAACTCAAACGCCGGGGCGCCACCGCGCATCATCCGGCCACGGTCGGGATCGGCATCAGCCTGGACGAGATCGCACGGGCCAACAAGCGGCGCTGCGAACCGCACGAGCAGATTGAATACCCGCTCCTTGAGCGCGGCATCCGGCGCATCGACTGCGCCCGGATCATCCGCCGCGCGGGCCTGCCCGTGCCGCCGAAGTCGTCGTGCTGGTTCTGCCCGTTCCACCGGCCGGAGACCTGGCACGACATGCGCCGCAACGAGCCGGAGCTGTTCGAGAAGGCATGCCAGCTCGAAGCGTTGCTCAACCGACGCCGCGACGAACTCGGGAAGGACCACGTGTACCTGACCCGGTTTGCACGACCGCTGCGCAAGGCCATCCCGGACGGCGTAGACACGCTGCCGTTCGACGAGCCGGACTCCGGCTGTGACTCCGGCTGGTGCATGACCTGACCGTGCCTGCCTGGCCGCGGAACAACGCCTCATCTGAAACCCCGATCGAGACAGGAAGGTCCGATGAACGAGATCCGAGAACGGTCCCTGAGCTGGGGGCAAGGCCTTGTGCTGGGTGCTGCCGCGGTGCCCATGGTCGCCGCCGGCGGCCTGGGCGCGTGGGGCACCTACACCAACATCACGTCGGTGTTCCACCGCTCCGCCACCGCGCTGGGTGTGGTCGCGGCCGGTGAGGGCGCCACCCTCGTCCTGGCGATGACCCTGGTGGGTTTGACCATGCTGGGTCAGTCCGCCCCGACGCCGGTCCGTATCGGGCTGTGGACGCTGCCCGCGGCGGCCTCGCTGACCGGCGCCGTCATCGCCCCGTCCGGCACGGACGCGGTGGTCTTCGCCTTCACCCCGATGGCCATGTCCGCCTCTGCGGAGGCCCTGGGTCTACTCGCCCGCCGGATCGTGGTCTACCGCACCGGCGTGGACGCCGAAGCCCAGCGCCGCAACGCGGCCGTCATGCAGAAACTCGCCTACCACCGGGCCCGCGCGGCCAACCACCCCGACGAGAAGGAGCGCAATGACTCCGAGCGGGAGTCCTGGAAGCTGGCAAAGAAGGTCGGCACCGGGGATGCCCTGCTCGGGGCGCGCCTGGTCGACGTGCAGCGGGAGCGGATGACGGCCGGCGCGGATGACGCACTGGCGGGCATGTTCGCCCTGCCCGTCACGGCCCCCGCCCCGGGCGTGACGGCCACCCCCGAGCGTCCCGCTGTCGAGGCCGCCGACGAGGAGGGCGTCACACCCCCCGTGACGGACCAGGACACGCAGGTCACAGGCGAATTGGAGACCGTGCCGCCGCAGGGCGTCACGCCCGTGACGGACCCCGTCACACCGCCCGTGACGCTGGACGAGATCGCGGCCGTCGCCGGCGTCGACGCCCCGCAGCCCGGTGAGCCGCTGAGCGACGCTCAACTCGTCGTCGTGCTGCGGCACCTGCGCTACAGCGACGATCCGCCGCTGTCCTACCGCCAGGCCGTCGCCGCGTTCCGCGAGGGCGGCTTCGTGGGCGGTGAACAGCGGGTGCGTAAGGCGTGGGGCTCGCTGATGTCGCACGAGGAATCCGAAGCCTGACCGTCGTCCGGCACGACGCAATGAAGGCCAGCCCAGGGCTAGTGGGCTGGCCTTCGTCGCGACTGCCGGAAGCAGTCGACCGCACCAGTGAAGCAGACCCGGTGAGCCCCGGCGAGCGGCACCCTCGCAGACCCGGAACGCAGACCCGGTGAGCCGAACCCACCAACCGACCGGACACGAGCACGAAGGGAGTTGAGCCGATGAGCGGCGCCGGTTACTGGTCCAAGGCGATCGCGAAAGCGGATGCCATCTCGCCCAAGGCGGGTGCGCTGAAGCGGCTGGACCGTTTCCGCGGGGCCGTCGCCAAGCTGGACCCGGCCATGCAGCTTCGCGCCTGGAACGAGCTGAAGGCAGCCGTCCAGACGATCACGGACAGGTACGCACGGTAATCGTTCACGTTCACGTTCACGCGGGGTGGACATGAACGATTCCCTGCCCTATACGCGTGCGTACGCGCACGGGCAGGCGTTCACGTCCCTCCGGTGACCACCCGTGAGGGGACAGCATGGAGATCCTGCTGCTCTGCGCCCTCGCCTTCCTGGCGGGCAAACAGAGCGAAGCGGAGTCGATGGGCCTCGGTCCGGCGGACCGGGCCCTGGCCAAGGAACAGCGCCGTCACGAGAAAGCGGTGCGGGAGATCGCGGACAAGCACGGCGTGCGGCCCCCGGCGCCCCTGCCGGGCGTCTCGCCGTGGAAGGAACCGGCCCCCGCCACGGGGGCCCCGGTCGTCCCGGACACCTTCCGCTCCGGCTACCGCAGCCACGTCCCGGTGGAACGCACCTACACCCCGATGGGCCGTCGCGCGGGACGGGCTGGCGCCTGGGCCGCGCGCGGCGTCGCCTGGGCCAAGGACACCGGCAAGAGCGCGGTGCGCGAGTACCGCGAGCGTCGCACGGCTGAGGGGCACGACGACCCCGCCCCGGTCCTGGTGCCCTTACCGCCGGCGCACCCGCCGGAGGTGCCGCCGATGCCGAAGGACGCGCCCACCGTCCACGAGAAGCCGGAGCCCACCGCGGGGCCCGGACCGCCGGAGCGGGAGAAACCCGCCGCCGACGAGACGCCGGAGGCCAAGCCGGAGCCCGCTCCGGTCGAGGAAGCCGCCAAAGAGCCCGCCACAGGGCCGGAGGAGGCCTCGGCGGCTCCGAGCACCACGGAGGCGGAGACAGCGCCGGAGACGGCCGCTGAGGAGTCCGGGGCGGTACCGGAGCCCCGCAAGCCGGAGGACGCGGCACCTGACCCGGCTACCGAGAAGGCGCCGGAGCCTGCGGCAGAAGAAACCACCCCCGCTACACCGCCGGAATCCGCCCCGGGTTCCGGAACGGCACGGACACGAAACGGAGTTGGCCGTATGGCAGCGGAAGTCACCTACGAGTCCGTCATGGATGAGAGCGACGAACTGTCGCTGATGTGCGACGAGGACGTGAAGGTCTACGACCGGATCGGCGTGCGCTGCGAGCGGGAGATCGGCCGTGCCGACGCCCTGATCGCCGACGCCCGGAACGCGGGTGTTGGCGAGTCCGTCATCGGCTGGATCTCCCGGGCCCTGGAGAGGTACCAGGGCATCCACGCCAGCCTGGACGAACTCAAGGACAACACCGTCGCCCAGGGCGAGGCCGTGGTGAAGGCCAAGACGCTGCTGGAGACCGGGCAGGGCGTCTACGCGGACATCGCCAAGGACATGGAGGACGTCGCCGACCGCGAGTTCTACACCTCGGACGCCGTCGACGGTGAGGACGTCATCGCCGAATCCGACCTCTACGAGACCCGGGGGGCCTGACCATGGGTGCAGCAAAGACCGTCGGCAGCGTCATCACCTATGCGGCCGTCCTCGCCCGTGCGGGCGCCTACGCGATTCGGGCCGCGCGCACCAAGTCGGCCGTGGAACGGCTTCAGGCGCGCTTCCAGGACCGGGCGGACTCCGCCCGCTACCTCTCCGAGGCGATGACCGTCCTGAACGTCGATGAGCCGACGACCACCGCCTACATGGAGGTCGCGACGCTCTCCGAGGCGATGGCCGCCAACGTCGGCAGGATCGTCTCCGAGGCCGACGGGCTGTCGAACGCGGCCGACGGGCTGAGCCAGGAGACCCAGTCACAGCACGGCCGGATGGCCGATGCCAACCGCACGCACTCCGTGCAGATGGCCGACCGGGAGTTCATCAAGCGCCACTGACCCGCGCCGCACGGGCGCAGACCGGAGACCACGAACACCGCTGAGGGCGGGGCCGTTGGAGCGGCCCCGCCCTCTGTCATCGCGAACGGAGTAGGAGCCCGATGACAGCAACGACCGTAGCGAACAAGGAAACCGAGAAGCAGGAGGTCAGCGCCCTGCGGTTGAAGGTGGCCGAACTCCAGCGCTCCCCGGGCCTGTATGCGGGGGGTGCCCTGGCCGCCGCGGGCGCCGTGCTCAGCGGCGAACCGTTGATAGTCACCACGCTGGGCACGAGCGCCGTGGCCGCCGGCTGGACGGCCCTGGGCATGCTGCCGGGGCCGTGGCGGTGGCTGCCCGGCCAGGGCGAGCCCTGGGAGTGGATGTGCCGCAGCAGCCGCCGGGGCTACCGCCGCAGCCTGCGCCGGATGCGCCGGCGCCTGAAGGTCGCACCGTACGAGCCGCTGCCCGGCTGGTACGCGCACCCCCACCGCCCCACCCTGGTACGGGCCGCGACCGCGGAAGTCCGCAAGCGCCGCTGCGAGGCGCTGCGCACCGCCTGGTCCCGGCTGCTGCCCGACTGGGAGCACGGCTGGTGGCGCCGGTACAGCCCGGCGGAAATGGCCCTGCGGGCCGGTCCTCTGGTGGCGCTGCCCGCCTCTGGCTACATAGAACTGCCCTGGTGGGGACGCCTCGTAGCGATGGCCGCGGGTTCCTCGTGGGGGGTGTGGGTGTGGGACAAGCCCGACCCGCGCACGACAGCTCCCGCCGCCGGGCATGACGTTGACTGGTACCTCACCCGGTGGGCGGAGTGGATCGCCGCCGACCGGGGCCCGCTGCCCGCCTCCAATCTCACCTCGGTCGAGCTGGACGAGGACAAGTTGACGGCGGTCATCGTCTCAACGACCGCCAAGTCGGCCTTGTCCGTGGGCCAGGACGAGGTCTCGATTGCCTTCGAGGTGCCGCCGCGCGCGGTGAACGTCTACCGGCCCGACGACATGGCCGCCAACCGGGCCAAGCTGACCGCGCGGCTCAAGCCGCTCACGGTCAAGGCGGGCGATGACCTGCCGTCGGTGTGGCAGGAGTACAACCCGTACGAGGGCAGTGAGCTGTACGGGGTGGAAGAGACCGACACCGGCCGCAAGTTCACGATCCTGCTGCCGCGCAAGGGCACGCCGGCCACGGCCGTGCAGCCCCGCACGATCGCCCAGGCGCTCGACATGCCGGGCGAGGAAGCCGTCTCGTGCCTGCACCTGCGGGCGCTGGACGCCCGCCGGATCGAGGTCAACGAGATGATCTCGAACCCGCTACAGGAGGGTGTGCCCCTCGACCTGGACGCGCTGCGCATGGACGCCAACGGCTACGTGACGGTCGGCCGCGACATCTACGGCCAGCCCGCCCGGTGGCGCCTGATGATCCCCAACGCGGGCAAGTTCGGCCTGTCCGGCACCCCGGGCATGTCGGCCGTGCACTCCTTCGACTCCGGCACCACCGGGGCGGGCAAGACCTCCCTGGAGGAAGCCCTGCTGATCTCCCAGGCAATCAACGGGTTCGTCTCGTGGGTGGCCGACGGCAAGGGCGGCGTGGGCTACGCCTCGTGGACCGATGACCTTGACTGGCTGGTCAAGTCGCCCCTGGGTTTCGCCCTGATGGCACAGGCCGCCTCCAACGTGGGCAAGCACCGGTTTGCCGAGCAGATGCGCATGCAGTGGCGGGATGCGGACGGCGACCTGGAGACGGGCCGGTCGTTCTTCGTGCCGGGCGAGCCGTTCGCGCCCATGGCGGTGACCTTCGACGAGTTCAACGAGATGGCCAAGGACGGCAGCCGCAGCAAGAACGCTGCCGCCGTTCTGCGGGGCGTCTCGCACCTGGGACGCCAGACCCGCGCCGCCGGCATTGGGGCGCGTGCCCATGTGCAGCTGCCCAACCTGGACGCCATCGGCTCCAACGCCGACGCCAACGCGGTCAGGGACATGCTCCAGTCCGGCAACATCGCCCTGTTCCGCACCGCGCGCACGGACGTGGACACCATGTCGCTGGGCTCGCGCACCCCCGAATTCCGCCTTGAGGCGATCCCCGAGACGTTCCCGGACGGGTCCGGCACCGGGGGCCTGTGCTACATCGCCGACGGCGGCGCCCAGTACACGCAGTCCCGCGTCATGTACCACCACAACGCGGCCAAGGTGTTCCGCACGCTGCCCCAAATGACTCTCACAGACCGTGAGGCGGACGCGGCCGGTATCGCCTACCTGCACCGCGACGAGTACCGGCACATGGACGCCACGGAGGAAGAGGCGTTCCTGACCGCCCTGCTCAAGTCCAAGTCCGGCAAGAAGAGTTCAGGCGCCGTCGTCATCGACATGCACAAGTCCGCGGCCCCGGTCGTCGAGGCCGACGCGAACGCGGACGTCGAGGACGAAGACCTGGACACCCTGGTGCCCCTTCCCCCGCGGGTCCGGGTCTGGAACGCCGTGGACGGCGGAGCCCGGCGCAACAAGCAGATCGCCGAGGTCACCGAGCTGAAGCCGTCCAACGTCGCCAACGTGACCGCGCGGCTCGAACGCCTCAACAAGCTCACGCAGGTCGGCCTCGACTGGCACACCGCCGAACGCCTTGACGCCTGACACAACCCTCGAAGCGGAGTACCCGAATGACCATCACCGCCACCGCCCTGTTCCTGATCATCGCCGCCGCTCTCGGCATCTGGATGTGGAAGGACCGCGGTTTCAAGAAGCGCGAGTTCATCGCAGTCTCGCTGTTCTGGATCTGCCTGGTCGCCACCCCGTGGGGCGGCAACGTCGTCAGCACCGTTCAGCACATGCTCGGCACCGGTGCCCAGACCGCCAGCCAGACCGTGAACAACGTCGGCAGCAAGTAGGCCAGTTCGGCACGAGACCGCCCCGCTCCGTTCCGGAGGCACGGGGCGGTCTCTGCCGTTCGAGCCGTCTCCCGAGCAAGGAGCGCACATGTCCCACGAGCTGACCCCCGAGGAGAAGGCGCATGCCGACGCGGAAGCAGCCCGGCTGATCGCCGACTGGATCAGCGACAACGGCCCCGTGGCCACCACCTACCGCGACACCACGCCCGTGCGTCCGACAGGAGCGCACCCCGTGGCGCAGCACGGACGGACCCCGATGAGCCAGAAGGCCACGGACATCAGCGGCGTGATGCTCGCCGCGGGCCTGGCCTCCCTCCCGATCGGCGGCATGACCGGCCTCGTGCTCTACGTGGTGGGGCAGACCAGCCCGGTCAACCTCGCCATCGGCGCCGGCGCCCCCGTCGGCCTGGTCCTCGCGGGCGGCATCGCCGCAAAGATGATCGGCCGCGCCGTGCGGGAGGGCGCGCAGGGTGTGGCCGCGGCAGCGTCCGCGATGCCCCCGGGCCAGGTGCACAACCACCACCACGGCCCCTCCTACATCGAGAACCGAAACATGCACCTCAACACCGAAACCCGATGGCTCGGCAAGACCCACAACGAGATCCACGGCTGAATCCCCAGGAAAACAGAGGTTCCCCAAGTAGCGACCGGCGGTCGCACCTGGAAGGAGGGACCCCCAGCCGTCTCCCGGAGAAGAGATCCCCTTCGGCCTCTGACGCACGCCTGTCATTGAGGGCTCGCACCCCCGAGGGTGCGAGCCCTCTCGCGTGCGCACTTCCGGACGCTCCGTCCAGTCCTCGCCCACCCGCCCCGGCACGGCATGCGAGCACTGAACAGGCCGCCCGGCCTCCCCCCACCACCCCACCCAGCGAAGGAGACCCCGTTGTGGCGAAAGCCCCGACCGTCATAGGTGTGCTCACCGAACCCACCCCACCCACCTGGTGGCAGGCCAACCGGCACAAAGTCCTCGCCATCGCCGGACTGCTCATCGGCCTGTACCTCGGCACGCACCAGGACGGAACCCACCAGACAACCCAGGTCCCGCACCCCGGCCACACCAGGCCCGCCCAATCCACGAGCGACACGAGCAGGGAGCGCTGATGGACATCGACCCGGACGAGATCGTCACCGTCGAACTGAGCTGGGACAACGACGGGTTGCCCACGACCTACACCGGTGACCTCACCCGCCGCCAGCTCGGGAACCTGCTCATGCAGGTCGACGACATGGCGGCCGAGACCGAGGAGCGCGCCGCGTGACCGGCCGTCTGCTTCGACTGCGCATCCGCGTCACCGACTGGCCCCGCCGGGCGCTGGTCCTGACCGACACCCCCGACCCAGACTGCACCAACTGCGAGGGGGAGGGCGCCGTCGAGTACGACTACGGCGACCCCGAGACCGGCGAGTACGACGGCACCGATTGGGAGCCCTGCAACTGCTGGGACGACACCCGCCGCTGGGTCCTGCTGCCCCTGCCGCGCCACCCTCGCGCGCTGCGCCGTCGCGACGACGGCCGCGACCCGTGGGCCCCCGACGGCTACAGCAACGAACCGCCCTTCTAACCCAACCAGTTCAGGAGACAGCATGTCGTTCGGAGAGACCCCGATCACCATCATCGGCAACCTGACCGCCGACCCGGAACTGAAGTTCACCGACTCCGGCCAGGCGCTCGCCAAGTTCACCGTCGCCTCCACCCCACGCACCTTCGACCGCGAGTCCAACCAGTGGAAGGACGGCACGTCCACGTTCTTCCGCTGCGCCGCCTGGCGCGCGCTCGCCGAACACGTCGCCGAATCCCTCGGCAAGGGCTCACGCGTGGTGCTGTCCGGCCGGATCCGGCAGCACGACTGGAAGACCCCGGAGGGCGACAACCGCTCCATGCTCGCCGTGGAGGTCGACGAGATCGGCGCGAGCCTGCGCTTCACGACCGTCACGATCAACGGCAAGCGCGGCAACGGTGGCGCCCCGTCCGATGACGCGTGGGCCACCGACGGCAACGCGCCCAAGCCGCCGTTCTAGACCCGCCCGGGGCGACCGCCCGATCTCGCCAAAGACACGCGGTCGCCCCGGCCAACCAGTCCGCAACAGACCTGTTGGAGGCATCCAGCATGACCCATCCCACCCGTATGCGGCGAGAACATCTGCTTGCCGCCGCCCTGGAAGCCGCCGCGCGCGGCTGGCACGTCCACCCGCTGCGCCCCGGCGGCAAAGGCTCCGCCCTGCACGGCGAAGCCGCCTGCCCCGGCATCGGCGAGTGCGCCGCCGGCCATGTGAAGTGGGAACAGCGCGCCACCACCGACCCCGACCGCATCCGCGCGGCCTGGTCGGAGGGCGCGTTCAACGTCGGCATCGCCCCGGGCCCCTCCGGCCTGGTCGTCGTCGACCTGGACGTGCCCAAGGACGAAGAGCGGAAGGGCAGTTCGGACGCGCCTTGCGGCGCGACGTCCTTGTTGGCGCTCTGCGAGCGCGCCGGAGTGTCCTGGCCGACTACCTACACGGTGCGGACGCCCTCCGGCGGCATGCACCTGTACTTCACCGCCCCGCCGGGCGTCCGCCTGCACAACACCGCCCGCACCCTGGCCCCGTACGTCGACACCCGCGCGTGGGGCGGCAACGTCGTGGCCGCGGGCAGCATCACCCCGCAGGGCGCCTACACGGTGGTCGACGACGTGCCCGCGGCCGTTCTGCCTGCGTGGCTCCTGCGCCACTTCCAGACCCCGCCCACGCGCGAGGCGGCGCCCGCCCCGCTGCTGATCCCGGGGCAGGCCACCCGCCGCGCCACGGTGGCGCTGGAACGCGAGACTGCCGCCGTCCGCGGCACATCGGAGGGCGGCCGGAACAACCGGCTGCTGGCGGGCGCCCGCTCGCTGGGACGGTTCGTCGCCTGGGGCGAGATCCCCCGGGACGTGGTGGAGGAGGCTTTTCAGGGGGCCGGCGAGGCGGCCGGACTGTCCGCCACCGAGTGCCGCACCACCATCCGCAGTGCCCTGGACTGGTCCCTGCGCACCGCCCGCCCCCGGGAGGCCGTGTGACCTCCCGCCGCGGGCCTGAAAAGCCTCTCGCGCCCGTATCGGGCCTCTCGCGCCTGTCTGCGCCCGCCCCGGACGGGGGCCGTGGCACGAAGAGCGACGGCCGACAGGCCGTCCTTTCATCCCTTCCCCCGGTGCAGAGCCACAGCGCCCCGTCGCGTGGTGACGGGCGCTTCCCCGTGGCCTGGCTCTGCATCTGCGCACCCCGAGGCATCACCCCAACCGCCACCTCGAAGTGCTTGTGCGGCAGGGACCGCAGCGCCGTCGGACACGCCAAGGTGCACGCCCTGATCGCCGACCACGAAGCCCACCGCGACGAATGCCCGCTCCGCACCACCCAGGAAAGGAGGAACGCCGCATGACCAGCACCACGACCCCCGAGCCGTCCATCGACGGCGCGGCCCTGCTTGACGAGGTCGAAGCGTTCCACCGCCGCTTCAACGTCTTCCCCCGCGAGGCCGCGTACGTCGCCGTCACGCTGTGGGACGCGCACGCCCACCTGATCGACGCCTTCGACGGCACCGCCCGCTTGGCGTTCCTCTCTCCGGAACCCGGATCGGGCAAGTCCCGCGCGTTGGAGATCGTGGAAACCCTCACCCCGCGCGCGGCCACCACGGTCAACGCCTCCGCCAACGCGCTGTTCCGGCTGGTGGAGGCTGAGGGAGGCACGCCGACGCTCCTCTTCGACGAGATCGACACCGTGTTCGGCCCCAAGGCCGGCGGCAACGAAGAGGTCCGCGGCTTCCTGAACTCCGGCTACCGGCGCGGGGCCAAGTCGCTGCGCTGCGTCGGTGACGGCTCGAACCAGAACACGGAGTGGTTCTCCTCGTTCTGCGCCGTCGCCATGGCCGGACTCGGCTCCCTGCCGGACACTATCCTGACCCGCTCGGTCATCATCCGCATGCGGAAGAAGGCCCCCAACGAGAAGGCCGAGCCCTACCGCCGGCGCGTCCACGAGAAGCAGGGCCATGCCCTGCGTGACCGGCTCGCCAAGTGGGCCGACACCATCCGGGACGACGTCGCCCAGGCCTGGCCGGAGATGCCCGAGGGAGTCTCCGACCGGCCCGCCGACGTGTGGGAACCGCTCCTGGCGGTCGCTGACGCGGCGGGCGGGCATTGGCCGGAGCGAGCCCGCGTGGCCTGCCTGGAGCTGGTCCGTGCCGCCGGGGAGGGGAACGGTTCCTCTCTCGGTATCCGGCTGTTGACCGACCTGCGCGACAAGGTGTTCTGCGGCGCCGAGCGCATGCCCACGGCCGTGATCCTCGAAGTCCTGCACCGGATCGACGACGCCCCGTGGGCGGACATGGACGGTAACGGCAAGCCGCTGAACGCCCGGATGCTGGCGAAGATGCTCGGGGAGTACGTCACGGCGAAGAACGAGCCGATCGGGCCCCGGTCGATCCGCACCGCGCAGGGCGTGCCCAAGGGGTACTACACGGAAGATCTCGCGGACGCGTGGCTGCGCTACTGCCCCCCGCCCCCCGAGAAAACCGCTACATCCGCTACATCCGCTACACCGCAGGTCAGCGGGGGTAAATCCGTAGCGGAAGAGCTTCCCGGCATCCGCTACATCACTCCCGAAGCCGCTACCGCTGACCGCACGGCATAGCGCCATCTATCCGCTACATCCCGCCCATCCGCTACACGCAACAGGACCCTGACCTGCGCTGTAGCGGATGTAGCGGATGTAGCGGATTCCTGAATAGGGCCCAGTACCAACTCTCGGACCAAAACTGAAGAGAGGACGGCGGCATGAGCGCCCGCACGCGGGACGAAAAGCTGACCATCAAGGAGGTCATCGCTGACCTCAGGGTCGCGCCAGCGACCTTCTACCGGTGGCGCCAACTCGGGAAGGCACCCCGTTCGATCAAGCTCCCGAACGGCGACATCCGCATCCGGCGGTCGGAGTATGAGCGTTGGCTTGCGGAGCGGGAGGACGCTGCGTGAGCACCGAGAACGACACCCCGGCCGGGCGCCCTCGTGGATCGGCCCAGCCGGGCTACTCCTTCGACGTCAAGCTGTGGAAGATCTCCAAGACCGGCCGTAAGTCCCGCCCATGGCGCCTTCGTTGGGTGGTGGCCGGTCAGGTGTTCGGCGATACGTTCGCCACGTACCCGCTCGCCGAGAGCCGACGCAACGAGCTGTGGCACGCCATGAACCGGCGCGGCGAAGCATTCGAGATCGAATCGGGACTGCCGGAGTCCGAGGTGCGCGCGGCGGCCGAGGCCGCCGAAGCAGCGGATGCTGAACCGGCGTTGCGGTGGTTCGAGTTCTGCCGGAAATACGTGGCAGGGCGATGGCGTACGGGCGCGGCCAAGACCCGTGAGGGCATGGCGGACGGCCTCGCGGCCGTGACGCTCGCCATGGTCAAGCGCGGGGACGGCACTCCCAGCAACGAGTTGCTTCGACTGGCCTTCAGGTGGGGGGTCGTGCCCGCAAACGCAGGAGAGGAACCGCCGGCCGAACTAAAGGCCGCGTTGGACTGGGTTACGACGGCCGATCGGCCGTTGGGCGACCTGGCCCACCCCGAGGTATTCGAAGACGTGCTCTACCGCCTCAGCTACAAGCTGGACGGCACTCCGGCGGCGGGCGATACGTACAAACGGCGCCGTCGCGCTCTGAACACCGCCCTCGAACACGCTGTGGTCGCCGGGGAGCTCCCGGAGAACCCGCTTCAGCGCACCCGCCGGAAGTACGTCGGCACGAACGACGTGGTGGACCGCCGCGTCCTGGTGAACGCCGTACAGGCGCGGCAGTTGCTCACGGCCGTCTCCTACATCGGATCGTGGGATCGCTGCCGTGGCCGGCGCCTGGTGGCCTTCTACGCGGTGCTGTACTACGCGGGGCTACGGCCCGCCGAGGCAGTCGGGCTACGACTGTCGGACTGCCACCTGCCCGAGTCGGCTTGGGGCACGCTGACGCTGAGGGAGACGCGCCCCGTCTCCGGTAAGCAGTGGACCGACTCGGGGGAGCGGCACGACCGCCGGGGCCTGAAGGCGCGGGAAGCATCCACCGATCGGCCAGTGCCGATCCCGCCCGTCCTGGTGGCCATCCTTCAGGCGCACTTGAACGAGTTCGGGACAGCCCAGGAAGGACGCGTGTTCGGCAACGAGCGGGGGGGAGTGGTCGGCTCATCGACCTACTGGCGGGTGTGGGAGGAAGCGCGGGAGTACGCGCTTCCACCGGAACGCGTCGATTCGCCGCTGGCCGGGCGCCCGTACGACCTGCGGCACGCGTGCATCACGCGGTGGCTGAACGCGGGGGTGCCCATCGCCGAGGTGGCCCGGCGGGTCGGTAACTCGCCGGAGGTGATCCACCGCCGGTATCACGGCTGTATTGACGGTCACGAGGAAGCCGCCAACGCAAAGATCACAAAGGCTTTGGAGGAAGAGGGCGACATGCAATGACCTGAGTAGGGGGCTGTGTGGACAGCCCCCTACTATCGGTTACGGACTCGCACCTCTGTTCCGTCATCATCAAGATCCTCCCGCGCAGCACCGATGAAATCCTGGACCAGCTCAGGGCCAGTAGAGGCGAGAGTCCACTCGTTGGGGTTCCATGTCTTTGGGAGGCTCGACGGTGTAACCCATCTCTCGCAGAGTCTCGGCAGCAGACTCATGAGCGTCGCGAACCGCGGACTTGAGTTGCAACACGCGCCACCTCCGGAGGTGCTGGTCTAGAACTGAGTCCCATCCGTCCTCAACATCGATGGCGAACTCTCGGACTAGCAGAAGTAGCACGTCTTCAAGCGCTGGCCTCAGTCTGTGGCCGCCGACTGGCAGGTGCATCTCTGACAGCCGAGGCAACTTGCCCTTCCGCATCATCGCTGCCGGCCTGCCTTTTTTCTTTTCGGCGAGGCGGAGCAGATAGGCCATCTCGTCCCGGTGAGCGTGCACCTGCAAGTGGGCTCCCGGAGGATTCTTTGAGTGGCGCAGGTATTCATAGCGAAGCAATGGGTCCTGCACACCCTCGAAGAAGACATGCACGTCAGCCCGATCGGCTGCGAGGTACATGTTCGGGCCGTCCCAGCAGCAGAAGTGCTGAACGTGGAGACTAAGACACCTCTCACCGTCGATCTTTATGGGGATACGCATACTTCGGCCGTCAGCGGCTAGTGGTGCAACCCTGATGCGGTTTCCAACGTTCAGGGCAGAAAAACGCGGGGAGTCCTGACCGAGGACTCCCCGCGTAAGGTCTGTCAGCGTATCGGCGAACTCAGCCGCCTTTTCGTCGAGCGTAGCTTCCTCAGCACTCACCGTTGAGAAGGTAGTCGATGCCCTCAATGGTGTGCCAGACATCCAGCTCGTCGCTACTCAGGCTGTAGTTCTCAGCTCGGTCGCGTAGCTCCTCGAAGGTCATGTGCACCTCTGCGAGCAGGCGTTCCCGTTGAGCTGTGAGTTCCGCAGGTGTCTTGCGGATCACGGTCGTCATGGGTGCTCCCTCATGGTGTTCAGAGGTCAAGTGAAGCAGGCACCTCTGACAATGACACTAGAGGCTTCGTTCGGACACGCCAAGTAGGCGACGACCAGGCAATCAGGCGCCCCGAGGGAGTGCAGGAAGCACGGGGAGTGCGGAGTAGCGAACCAGCGCTCCTTGCCGAGCGTCTGCGCCCTGCTTCCCGGGCCCGGAAAGCGACATCAGTTGCTATGCAGGCTCACCAAGCGTGTCGGAGGTGTGTCGCGAACACTGGGAGACAACGAGAGAGAGCGGGAGCCAGTGAGACTGACTCCCGCTCCCTCATGTCGGCATTCGCCCAGCTCAGCGCGCGATTCTTGCTGGCTGACTGGCGAGTGCCCCCGGCAGGATTCGAACCTGCGCACACGGCTCCGGAGGCCGTTGCTCTATCCCCTGAGCTACGGGGGCGTGATCGCTGCGCTGTGCGCGGCGACGGGTAGAACACTACCAGTTCATCCGGGGTGTTCATGAACGGGTTTCCGGCGTTGCCCGTTGTCGCCGCGGAGGGCGGAGGGGCGTCCCCCGCAAGGGCCGGAAGTGGGGAAAACCCGGACGCGGTGGCCGGTCCGGACCTACTCTCGAGTTGTGCCAGGCGCGTCGGGCCGGGTGCTTGTTGTGGACGACAACAAGGTCATCCGGCAGCTGATCAGGGTCAATCTCGAGCTGGAGGGTTTCGAGGTGGTGACCGCGGCTGACGGTGCCGAGTGTCTGGATGTCGTTCATCAGGTGCGGCCCGACGTCGTGACCCTCGATGTCGTGATGCCCCGGCTGGACGGTCTGCGCACCGCCTCCCGGCTTCGCTCCGATCCGCTGACCCGTGACCTTCCCCTCGTCATCGTCAGCGCCTGCACCTCGTACGAGGTCGAGACCGGGCTGGACGTGGGGGTCGACGCCTTTCTCGCCAAGCCCTTCGAGCCCGGCGAACTCGTGCGCCTCGTACAGCAGTTGGTCCAGAGGAAGAGGAGTGCACGGAGCAGGGGAGACGGCGGTGAGTCCGGGCTCGGGAGCGTTCTCGGGTTCGGGGAGGCCGAGCGGGCCGGGCGGGCCGGCGGCTGACCCGGGCGGAGGTTCTCCGTTCACCCGCCCCGTCCACATCCCGGACCTCTCCCGAAACCGGCTCGCCTACCCACCCCCCTCCTCCCATACGCTTGTGCCGTGACCCCCGTCGAGCTCTCCCGTACCGTGCTGCGCGCGGTGCGTCGTGCTGTCGACGAGGGGGAGCTGAGCGTGGCCGTACCGCAACGGGCCGCTGTCGTGCCGCCCGGGCCGGGTGGCTGCGGCGACTACGCCACCAACATCGCCCTGCAGCTCGCACGGCCCTCCGGGCAGCCGCCCCGGCGCGTCGCCGAGATCCTGCAGCAGCACCTCGCCCGTACGGACGGTGTGGCGGACGTCGTCGTCACGGGGCCGGGGTTCATCAACATCAGCCTGCAGGGGGCATCCGCATCCGCCGCCGCGCTCACTCGCGAGATCCTCCGCGACGGGACGGCTTACGGTCACAGTGACGCCCTCGCCGGTGCAGTCGTCGAACTGCGCATCCCCTACGACGTACGGGCCGAAGTCGTCGCCGACGCCCTCGTGCGCATCGTCGGCTCCCAGGGCGGCCGCGTCGAGGTCGACCATCGCGAGCCGGTGAACCTCCGGCCCGTCCCGGCCCCCGACGACCCCGCACTCCTCGGTCCCGACGCCGCCCGCTGGGCGCTGCTGTACCCCGCCGCCCACGACCGGCCCCGTATCACCGCCGATCATCTGGTCCAGCGCGAGAGCAACCCTCTCTTCCGTGTCCGTTACGCCCACGCCCGCACCCGGGCCCTCAGCCGTAACGCCGCCGACCTGGGCTTCACCCCCGAGCCCGGAGACGTACGAGAGGACATGGCCACCCTGCTCGCCGTCCTCGCCGACCATCCCCGGGTTCTCGCCCGTGCGGCCGCACAGCGCACGCCCGACAGTCTGGCCCGGCACCTCGTCACCGTCGCCGATGCCGTTCTCGCCGTCCTTCCGGTAGTGCTGCCGCGCGGTGACGAGAAACCCTCGGCCGCCCACCGTGCCCGGCTCGCGCTCGCCGAAGCCGCCGGGGCGGTGCTGGCCGGCGGCCTGTCCCTGCTCGGCATCGACGCACCCCACCACCTCTAGAGAGCCAGCAAAGAAGATGAGCCGTTCCGCACACCCCGCCGGGCCCCGTCACGCCGACGTCCTCCCCGAGGGCCACTACTCCGCCCCGCCCACCGACCTCAACGTCCTCGACCCCAAGGTCTGGTCCCAGACGGTCACCCGTGACGAGGACGGCGTGACCACCGTCGGCGGCATCGACGTGAAGACCATCGCCGAGCAGTACGGCACCCCGGCCTATGTCCTCGACGAGGCCGACTTCCGGGCCCGGGCGCGGGCCTGGCGCAGCGCCTTCGGCGCCGACGCCGACGTCTTCTACGCCGGAAAGGCGTTCCTGTCGCGTGCCGTCGTGCGGTGGCTGCACGAGGAAGGGCTCAATCTGGATGTGTGCTCCGGGGGTGAGCTCGCCACCGCCCTGTCCGCGGGCATGCCCGCCGAGCGCATCGCCTTCCACGGCAACAACAAGTCCGTCGACGAAATCACCCGGGCCGTCGAGGCCGGTGTCGGGCGGATCGTGCTCGACTCCTTCCAGGAGATCGTCCGCGTCGCCCACATCGCGCAGGAACGCGGCAAGCGGCAGCGCGTGCAGATCCGTATCACCGTGGGTGTGGAGGCGCACACCCACGAGTTCATCGCCACCGCCCACGAGGACCAGAAGTTCGGGATCCCGCTGGCCGGCGGGCAGGCCGCCGAGGCCGTGCGGCGGGCGCTGCAGCTCGACGGGCTCGAGCTCATCGGGATCCACAGCCACATCGGGTCGCAGATCTTCGACATGTCCGGCTTCGAGGTCGCCGCACACCGGGTGGTCGGGCTGCTCAAGGACATCCGCGACGAGCACGGAGTCGAGCTGCCCGAGATCGACCTCGGAGGCGGGCTCGGGATCGCGTACACGAGCGACGACGATCCCCGTGAGCCGCACGAGATCGCCAAGGCCCTCACCGAGATCGTCACGCGCGAGTGCGAGTCGGCCAGGCTGCGCACCCCGCGCATCTCCGTCGAGCCGGGACGGGCCATCGTCGGTCCGACGGCCTTCACGCTCTACGAGGTCGGCACCATCAAGCCCCTCGACAACCTCCGTACCTACGTCTCCGTCGACGGCGGTATGTCGGACAACATCCGCACCGCGCTCTATGACGCCGAGTACAGCGTCGCTCTCGTGTCGCGGACGAGCGACGCCGAGCCCATGCTCGCCCGGGTCGTCGGCAAGCACTGCGAGAGCGGGGACATCGTGGTGAAGGACGCGTTCCTGCCCTCGGACCTGGCACCGGGTGACCTCGTCGCCGTGCCGGCCACGGGTGCGTACTGCCGTTCCATGGCCAGCAACTACAACCACGTGCTCCGGCCGCCCGTCGTCGCCGTGAACGACGGCGAGGCGCGGGTCATCGTCCGCCGTGAGACGGAGGAGGACCTCCTGCGGCTCGACGTCGGATGAGTCGGACGTCAGGGAAACTCCCGACGGGGTGAAAGATCTCCTGTGTTTCACCCCCCTACAAATGAAATAGATGTCTCACGATCCGGACATAGGACAGGAACTCCCGTCCGGTGAGTGAGACTGGTCCCACCGTAGACGGTATGAGGAAACGAGGTCGGATGATGCGTACGCGTCCGCTGAAGGTGGCGCTGCTGGGCTGTGGGGTTGTCGGCTCAGAGGTGGCGCGCATCATGACGACGCACGCCGACGACCTCGCCGCCAGGATCGGGGCGCCCGTCGAACTGGCCGGTGTCGCCGTGCGCCGGCCCGACCGGGTCCGTGAGGGCATCGACCCGAACCTCGTCACCACCGACGCCACCGCGCTCGTCAAACGCGGCGACATCGACGTCGTGGTCGAGGTCATCGGCGGCATCGAGCCGGCCCGCTCCCTCATCACCACCGCCTTCGAGCACGGCGCGTCCGTCGTCTCCGCCAACAAGGCGCTGCTCGCCCAGGACGGTGCCGCTCTGCACGCCGCCGCCGAGGAGCACGGCAAGGACCTCTACTACGAGGCCGCCGTCGCCGGCGCCATCCCGCTGATCCGCCCGCTGCGCGAGTCCCTCGCCGGTGACAAGGTCAACCGGGTGCTCGGCATCGTCAACGGGACGACGAACTTCATCCTCGACAAGATGGACAGCACGGGGGCCGGGTACCAGGAGGCGCTCGACGAGGCCACGGCGCTCGGGTACGCCGAGGCCGACCCCACCGCCGACGTCGAGGGCTTCGACGCCGCCGCGAAGGCCGCCATCCTCGCCGGCATCGCCTTCCACTCGCGGGTGCGGCTCGACGACGTCTACCGCGAGGGCATGACGGAGGTCACCGCGGCCGACTTCGCCTCGGCGAAGAACATGGGCTGCACCATCAAGCTCCTCGCCATCTGCGAGCGGGCGCAGGACGGCGAGTCGGTCACCGCGCGCGTGCACCCCGCCATGATTCCGCTGAGCCACCCCCTCGCCTCCGTGCGCGGCGCGTACAACGCCGTGTTCGTCGAGTCCGACGCGAGCGGGCAGCTCATGTTCTACGGGCCCGGTGCCGGCGGTTCGCCGACCGCGTCCGCCGTGCTCGGCGACCTCGTCGCCGTCTGCCGCAACCGGCTCAGCGGGGCAACGGGGCCCGGCGAGTCGGCGTATGCCGCGCTGCCCGTGTCGGGCATGGGTGACGTCGTCACCCGCTATCACATCAGCCTCGACGTGGCGGACAAACCGGGTGTTCTCGCCCAGGTGGCGACCGTCTTCGCGGAGCACGGTGTGTCGATCGATACGGTTCGCCAGCAAGGCCGGCCAGAGGGGGACGGCGACGCATCGCTCGTCGTCGTCACCCACCGCGCGTCCGACGCCTCCCTCTCCGGGACCGTCGAGGCGCTGCGCAAGCTCGACACCGTGCGGGGTGTCGCCAGCATCATGCGGGTTGAAGGAGAGTAACCAGCAATGACCCACCAGTGGCGCGGAATCATCGAGGAGTACCGGGACCGGCTGCCCGTCTCCGACACCACGCCGGTCGTGACGCTCCGTGAGGGCGGCACGCCCCTCGTGCCCGCGCAGGTGCTCTCCGAGCGCACGGGCTGCGAGGTCCACCTGAAGGTGGAGGGCGCGAACCCCACCGGGTCCTTCAAGGACCGCGGCATGACCATGGCCATCACGCGGGCCAAGGAGGAGGGCGCGAAGGCCGTGATCTGCGCCTCCACCGGAAACACGTCCGCGTCCGCGGCCGCGTACGCCGTGCGCGCCGGCATGGTTTCGGCCGTTCTCGTCCCGCAGGGCAAGATCGCCCTCGGCAAGATGGGACAGGCGCTGGTGCACGGCGCCAAGATCCTCCAGGTCGACGGCAACTTCGACGACTGCCTCACCCTGGCCCGAGCGCTGAGCGACAACTACCCCGTGGCGCTGGTGAATTCGGTCAACCCGGTGCGCATCGAGGGGCAGAAGACGGCCTCCTTCGAGATCGTCGACATGCTGGGCGACGCCCCGGACATCCACGTCCTCCCGGTCGGCAACGCGGGCAACATCACCGCGTACTGGAAGGGCTACAAGGAGTACGCCGCCGACGGCGTCGCCACCCACACCCCCCGCATGTGGGGCTTCCAGGCCTCCGGCTCCGCCCCGATCGTGCGCGGCGAGATCGTCAAGGACCCCTCGACCATCGCCACCGCGATCCGCATCGGCAACCCCGCCTCCTGGCAGTACGCCCTGGCCGCGCGGGACGAGTCCGGCGGGTTCATCGACGAGGTGACGGACCGTGAGATCCTACGCGCCTACCGGCTGTTGGCCGCGCAGGAGGGCGTCTTCGTGGAGCCGGCGTCCGCCGCGTCCGTCGCCGGACTGCTGAAGGCCGCCGAGCAGGGCAAGGTCGACCCGGGCCAGAAGATCGTGTGCACGGTCACCGGAAACGGCCTGAAGGACCCCGACTGGGCCGTCGCCGGCGCCCCGCAGCCGGTCACCGTCCCGGTCGACGCGGTGACGGCGGCCGAGCGCCTCGGTCTGGCCTGACGTACGGCCTGACGGACGGCCTGAAGTCCTGCCGGACGGGGAACTCCCTCCGAGGGGTGCACAGGGGGCTTACGGCACGCATCGTGCGCCTCCTGTGCGCCCTATGTCGCCACAGAAGCATCCTTCGATAGGCTGTACCGAACCCGCCCGCCGCATATGCCTCCGCCCATGGAGCGTCTGGACGGTGCCGCGCCGTCTCCGCGGCCTGAGGGTCTCCCCGTACGTAGCCGATGTCGTATCGAATGTTTTCGACCATCACGCAGCTCAAGGAGAGTCATCGAGAGATGGCCGGTCCCGCCTTCCGCGCCGCCGCCGTAAGGGTGCGCGTCCCCGCCACCAGCGCCAACCTCGGCCCGGGCTTCGACGCCCTCGGTCTGTCGCTGGGGCTCTACGACGACGTCGTCGTCAGGGTGGCCGACTCCGGGCTGCACATCGACATCGCGGGCGAGGGCAGCGAAACGCTGCCGCGTGACGAGAAACACCTTCTCGTACGCTCCCTGCGCACCGCCTTCGACCTGCTCGGCGGGCAGCCGCGCGGCCTCGAGATCGTCTGCGCCAACCGCATCCCGCACGGCCGTGGCCTGGGATCCTCCTCGGCCGCCATCTGCGCCGGCATCGTCGCCGCGCGCGCCGTGACCATAGGCGGGGAGTCGAAGCTCGACGACACGGCCCTGCTCGAGCTCGCGACCGAGATCGAGGGTCACCCCGACAACGTGGCGGCCTGTCTGCTCGGTGGCTTCACTCTCTCCTGGATGGAGGCGGGCGCCGCCCGCGCGATCAGGATGGACGCCGCCGATTCCATCGTTCCGGTGGTTTTCGTGCCCGGAAAGCCGGTTCTCACCGAGACCGCGCGCGGCCTGCTCCCGCGCACCGTGCCGCACGTCGACGCCGCCACCAACGCGGGCCGTGCCGCCCTGCTCGTCGAGGCCCTGACCAGGCGCCCCGAGCTGCTGCTGCCGGCCACCGAGGACCGCCTCCACCAGGAGTACCGCGCGCCCGCCATGCCGGAGAGCGCCGCGCTGGTGGAGCGGCTGCGGGCCGACGGGGTCCCGGCGGTCATCTCGGGTGCCGGACCCACCGTGCTGGCGCTGGCCGACGCCGACAGCGCCGACAAGGTCGCCCATCTGGCAGGCGAAGGGTGGGCCGCGAACCGGCTCGAACTCGACGCCCAGGGAGCGAGCGTGCTGCCGCTTGCGTCCTGACACACGGTTGCCGGATTTCGAGAGGGGGAATGTTTGTTGGATCCGGTAGTGTTAATCTCAAGTCTGCACCCGACCCCACCATGGCGAGGTGCTTCGTGTCCCCGTCCGGGACAGACATTCTTCCGGGAGCCTCCCAAGCCGCACTGTGTTCCGTACGACGTACGTGGGCAGTACCTCGTACGCGGGCACTGAGCGACTTGCCGGGCACGCTCCGGAATCGGTGCGACCAAGCCACGTGACACCGACACTCGGTGCCACGGCCACGGCTTTGGGAAGCGCCATCCCAGATATTGCCTCCGCCACCTTTGGCGGACCACCGCCCCGGCACGGTCCACACAGCAAGGACCGAAGCCGGAAGCACAACCGGTCGCCGAGCCAGACAGGCCGACGTCCGCTCCAGGGAAGGACCCTTCGTGAGCGACACCACCGATCTGATGGGCGCACGTGTCGAGGAGACCGCTGCCGCGCCCGCCACGGACGCCTCCGCGCCTGCCACCGGTGCAGGCTCCCGGCGGCGCCGCGGTACCGGCCTCGAGGGCATGGTGCTGGCCGAGCTGCAGCAGGTCGCATCCGGCCTGGGCATCAGGGGCACCGCGCGCATGCGCAAGAGCCAGCTGATCGAGGTCATCAAGGAGGCGCAGGCGGGCGGCGGTGCCGCCCCGGCGAAGGCTGCGTCTTCCGCCGCGGACGCCGCCGAGACCAAGCCCAAGCGCCGCGCCACCTCCAAGGCTCGTACGGGCGAGGACGCCGCTCCCGCCGCCGAGAAGAAGGCGGCCGCCCCGGCCGAGAAGGCCGTGGCCCAGCAGCAGATCGAGATCCCCGGCCAGCCGGCCAGCGAGGACGCCCCCGCCGAGCGCCGTCGTCGTCGCGCCACCGCCGAGGCGGGCAGCCCCGAGACGGTCGCCGCCGAGGCGAAGAGCGAGCCGAAGGCCGAGACGCCCGCCCCGCAGGCGCAGGGCGACGCCGGTGACGGCGAGGGCCGCCAGGGCCGGCGTGACCGCCGGGACCGCGACCGCGGCGGCCGTGACCGCGGTGGCCGCGGCAACAAGGGCGACGAGCAGCAGGGCGGCCAGGGCGGCGGCCAGCAGCGCCAGGACCGCCAGGACCGGGGGGACCGCCAGCAGGGCGGTGCCCGCCAGGACCGCCAGCAGCGCGACAACGGCCCGCGGGCCGATGAGGACGGGGACGACTTCGAGGGCGGCCGTCGCGGCCGTCGGGGCCGTTACCGGGACCGCCGTGGCCGCCGTGGCCGTGACGAGATGGGCAGCGAGCCGCAGATCGGCGAGGACGACGTCCTGATCCCGGTCGCGGGCATCCTCGACATCCTGGACAACTACGCCTTCATCCGTACGTCGGGCTACCTGCCGGGCCCCAACGACGTGTACGTCTCCCTCGCCCAGGTCCGCAAGAACGGCCTGCGCAAGGGTGACCACGTCACCGGCGCGGTCCGGCAGCCCAAGGAAGGCGAGCGGCGCGAGAAGTTCAACGCGCTGGTGCGTCTGGACTCCGTCAACGGCATGGCGCCCGAACACGGCCGCGGCCGCCCGGAGTTCAACAAGCTCACCCCGCTCTACCCGCAGGACCGCCTCCGCCTGGAGACGGACCCGGGCGTGCTCACCACCCGGATCATCGACCTCGTGTCGCCGATCGGTAAGGGCCAGCGCGGTCTGATCGTGGCCCCGCCGAAGACCGGCAAGACCATGATCATGCAGGCGATCGCCAATGCGATCACGCACAACAACCCCGAGTGCCACCTGATGGTCGTCCTGGTCGACGAGCGTCCGGAAGAGGTCACCGACATGCAGCGGTCGGTCAAGGGCGAGGTCATCTCCTCGACCTTCGACCGTCCGGCCGAGGACCACACCACGGTCGCCGAGCTCGCCATCGAGCGCGCCAAGCGCCTGGTGGAGCTGGGCCACGACGTGGTCGTGCTGCTCGACTCGATCACCCGTCTGGGCCGTGCGTACAACCTGGCCGCGCCCGCCTCCGGCCGCATCCTGTCCGGTGGTGTCGACTCGACCGCGCTGTACCCGCCGAAGCGCTTCTTCGGTGCGGCGCGCAACATCGAGGACGGTGGCTCGCTCACCATCCTGGCGACCGCTCTCGTCGACACCGGGTCCCGTATGGACGAGGTGATCTTCGAGGAGTTCAAGGGCACCGGCAACATGGAGCTGAAGCTCGACCGGAAGCTCGCGGACAAGCGGATCTTCCCGGCGGTGGACGTCGACGCGTCCGGTACCCGTAAGGAAGAGATCCTGCTCGGCAACGAGGAGCTGGCGGTCGTCTGGAAGCTGCGTCGCGTGCTGCACGCGCTCGACCAGCAGCAGGCGATCGAGCTGCTGCTCGACAAGATGAAGCAGACGAAGTCGAACGTCGAGTTCCTGATGCAGATTCAGAAGACGACGCCCACCCCCGGCAACGGCGACTGAGACACCGCCCTCCGGCACCTTGCAAAAGGCCGTTCATCGTCACATCAGTGACGATGAACGGCCTTTTGGCGCTGAATGGGATGGGGCGCACCAGGCGCCCCATCCATCACTTGTCTCACTGGGGGACTTGTTGTCCACATCCCTGTCCGGCAGTGGCCGTCACAGACGCCGGATACGCCTTGCCCTGCCGGTCGCCGCGACCGGCCTCGTCGCGGCCGTCGCCGCCGCGCTGCTGACCTCGTCCGCGAACGCCGCGCCGTCCGCGACACCTCATGTGAAGCCGGCCATGACCTCGCCGTCGCAGTCCGAGCTGGAGCGGCGCGTCTCCGGGGCCCTCGCCACCGACGCCGCCATGGGCAGGAAGACGACGAAGTCGTCGAAGACCACCAGCGGCGCCACCGGCGGCAGCACGAGCACCGGCACCGGCGGCTCCACCATCAGCCCGATGGTCATCGGCGGCACGGACACCGCCATCACCTCGGCGCCGTTCATGGCGCAGCTCTGGTACGACGACGACAAGGGCACCACCGACACGAGCGACGACGTCAGCTTCTTCTGCGGCGGTACCGTCGTCTCGCCGACGAAGATCCTCACCGCCGCGCACTGCGTCAAGGGCTTCAACTGGCACGCGTACGGCGCGGTCGTCACCGGCACGAACCAGTTGCCGACCACCAACAGCGACGGCAGCACCGACCTGCACGGCGGCACGGTCGCCGGCGTCTGGCGGCAGTGGAACCACCCGTCGTACGCCGCGACGACCAACGGCGCCCCCGACGACGACATCGCCGTGCTCACGCTGCCGAACCCCGTCAAGGCGACGCCGGTCCGCATGACGACGTCCACCGACACCGCCTCGTACGCGGGCGGCACCGTCGCCACGCTCTACGGCTGGGGCCGTACCAGCTCCACCAGCAACGACATCGCGCAGACCCTGCAGTCGGCGCAGCTGACCATCCACGCCGACAGCACCTGCACCACCGCCTACGGCTCGGACTACGTCGCGGGCCACATGGTGTGCGCCGGCACGCAGAGCGGCAGCGACAGCGGCACCAAGGCGTCCTGCAACGGTGACTCCGGTGGCCCCCTGATCGTCAACAACCGGATCGTGGGCGTCGTCTCCTGGGGTGTCGAGAACTGCGTGGCGAAGGGCGACTACAGCGTCTTCACCAAGGTCCGCAGCTACGTCGGCGCCGCCTACCCGCGCATCGACGACACCAACCTGAACGGCGACTCCAAGGCCGACCTGTTCCTGCGCAACTCCTCCACCAAGACCGGTTACGAGCTGGACTCCAAGGGCACCTCGCTGGCCTCCCGGATCTCCTGGGGCTCCTTCAGCGGCTACAACGTGATCCTGCAGACCGACCTCAACCGGGACGGCTACCAGGACTTCGTCCTGCGCAGCTCCACCGGCGCGGTCTACTGGGAGCACTACGTGCCCGCCAGCAGCTCCTGGACCAGGACGCAGATCTTCAGCAACTGGTCCACCCGCACCCGTGTCGTCGCCCCCGGTGACGTCACCGGCGACTACAAGCCCGACCTGCTCTCCGTCGACTCCGGCGGCACCCTGTGGATCTACCCGGGCAAGGGCGACGGCACCTTCGGTACGCCGGTGAAGGTCGGCACCGGCTGGAACCAGTACACCGCCCTGCTCGGCCACGGCGACTTCAACGGCGACGGCAAGGCCGACCTGATCGCGCGTCAGAAGAGCACCGGCTACATCTACCTGTACCGCGGCACCGGTACGGCCGGTTCCGGGGCGTTCTCCAGCCGGATCAACGTCCGCACCTGGAGCACCACCACGTACAACACCCTCGACGCCGTGGGGGATGTGACCGGGGACGGCAAGGCCGACTTCCTGGCCCGCACGCCCGGCGGCACGCTGTACCTCTACCCGGGCACCGGCCAGGCGTCGAGTGGGATCTTTGCCACAAGGATCTCGCTCGGTACCGGTTTCCAGCAGTACGACATCCTCGGCTGAAACCGCAGGTGAGCGGGTTACGCCCGAACCTCCCCGTGACGCTCTGTGTCCGGCCTTCCACGGGTCGGGCACAGAGCGTTGTGCAACCCTTTCCCGAGTTCCTCCGTCTGACCCGACGGAGTGACGATGGTGCGGTACGACGCGTATCCGTGACCGACGGGCCTGTCCCTGAAAGCAGGGGGTAACCGACCGGACGAGAACGAGGAGCACATGTCCGCCGAGAGCACGCCGGAACCCGGCATACCGGGAGAGTCCGGCATCAACGGCACGCGCGGCCGAGCCAAGGGCCGTCGCCGCAAGCCCCGCAGCACGCGCCGCAGAGGCCTGCTGATCGCGGTGTGGACCGCCGCGGGCATCGTCGTGCTGGGCGGCACCGGAGCCGGTTACCTCTACTTCAAGCTCAACGGCAACATCAAGAGCGTCGACATCGACTCGGCCCTGGGCACGCACCGGCCGACGAAGGTCGACAACGGTTCCGAGAACATCCTGGTCCTCGGCTCGGACAGCCGCTCGGGCAGCAACAAGAAGCTCGGCGGCGGCACCGACGACGGCAGCGCCCGCTCCGACACGGCGATGATCGTGCACGTCTACAAGGGCCACAAGAAGGCCGGCGTGGTCTCCATGCCCCGCGACACCCTCATCGACCGCCCCGAGTGCACCGACACGAACGGCAAGACACATCCCGCCGAGAACGGCGTCATGTTCAACACCGCGTACTCCACCGGGGGCGCCGCCTGCGCCGTGAAGACCGTGGAGTCGATCACCGGGCTGCGCATGGACCACTACCTCGAGGTCGACTTCAGCGGCTTCGAGAAGCTCATCGACGAGCTCGGCGGCGTCCCGGTCACCACCACCAAGAACATCAAGGACGCGCAGAGCCATCTCGACCTCAAGGCCGGCACGCACACGCTCGACGGCGAGCAGGCCCTCGGCCTGGTCCGCACCCGGCACGGCGTCGGCGACGGCTCCGACCTCGGCCGCATCCAGCTCCAGCAGGCCTTCATCAAGGCCCTGGTCGAGCAGGTCAAGCACGTCGGCGTCTTCACCAGCCCGAAGAAGCTCTACGACCTCGCCGACACCGCCACCAAGGCCGTGACGACCGACTCCGACCTGGGTTCGGTCAACTCCCTCATGGGCTTCGCCAACGGCCTGAAGAGCATCAGCTCCAGCAACATGCACATGATCACGATGCCGGTCCAGTACGACCCGTCGGACCCGAACCGCGTGATAGTGGAGAAGGCGAAAGCCGAGCAGGTCTGGACGGCTCTCAAGAACGACCAGCAGATCCCGAAGTCGGCCACGCAAGGTACGGCCACGGGCGAAGCCAAGGGCGTGGTCACCGCCGGCTGAAGGGGGTGCGAGCAACCCCCACCGGCCCGCAGGGAATAGATCACCCGAACCCCCGGTTTGGGGGGATGGCCCCAGTCCTGGCAGACTGGTACGTCGGCCCCGGTTCACGCGCCCGCATCCCGCGGAAGCGACCCGGTGCCCTCCCGAAACTAGGAGACACCTTGAAGCGCGACATCCACCCCGAGTACGTCGAGACGCAGGTCAGCTGCACCTGTGGCGCGTCGTTCACCACCCGCAGCACGATCTCCAGCGGCACCATCCGCGCCGAGGTCTGCTCCGAGTGCCACCCGTTCTACACGGGCAAGCAGAAGATCCTCGACACCGGTGGCCGTGTGGCCCGCTTCGAGGCCCGCTTCGGCAAGGCTGCTGCCGGCTCCAAGAAGTAGCTGGCTCCCATCCGCCGGTCCACGGCCGCGCCCTTCACAGGCGTGCCGGGACCGGCGTTTTTGGTCGCCCGCCTTCCCCTTTTTCCACGCAGTACAGGAGCCCAAGATGTTCGAGGCCGTCGAGGAACTCGTCGGTGAGCACGCCGACCTGGAGAAGAAGCTCGCCGACCCGTCGGTCCACGCCGACCAGGCCAACGCGCGCAAGCTGAACAAGCGCTACGCCGAGCTCACCCCGATCGTCGCCACGTACCGCTCCTGGAAGCAGACCGGCGACGACATCGAGACGGCGAAGGAATTCGCCGCCGACGACCCCGACTTCGCGGCCGAGGTCAAGGAGCTGGAGAAGCAGCGCGAGGAACTGACCGAGAAGCTGCGCCTGCTGCTCGTGCCCCGGGACCCGTCCGACGACAAGGACGTGATCCTCGAGATCAAGGCCGGCGCCGGCGGCGACGAGTCCGCGCTCTTCGCCGGTGACCTGCTGCGCATGTACCTCCGGTACGCCGAGCGCGTCGGCTGGAAGACCGAGATCATCGACGCCACCGAGTCCGAGCTGGGCGGCTACAAGGACGTCCAGGTCGCCGTGAAGACCAAGGGCGGCCAGGGCGCCACCGAGCCCGGCCAGGGCGTCTGGGCCCGGCTGAAGTACGAGGGCGGCGTGCACCGCGTGCAGCGCGTGCCGGCCACCGAGTCCCAGGGCCGTATCCACACCTCCGCGGCCGGTGTGCTCGTCACGCCCGAGGCGGAGGAGGTCGACGTCGAGATCAACCCGAACGACCTCCGCATCGACGTCTACCGCTCCTCCGGACCCGGCGGCCAGTCGGTCAACACCACCGACTCCGCGGTGCGCATCACGCACATTCCCACCGGAGTCGTCGCCTCCTGCCAGAACGAGAAGAGCCAGCTGCAGAACAAGGAGCAGGCGATGCGTATCCTGCGCTCCAGGCTGCTCGCAGCGGCGCAGGAGGAGGCGGAGAGGGAAGCCGCCGACGCCCGCCGCAGCCAGGTCCGCACCGTCGACCGCTCCGAGAAGATCCGCACGTACAACTTCCCGGAGAATCGCATCTCGGACCACCGCGTCGGCTTCAAGGCCTACAACCTGGACCAGGTCCTGGACGGCGACCTCGACGCGGTGATCCAGGCCTGCGTCGACGCGGACTCGGCGGCCAAGCTGGCGGCCGCCTAAACGCACCTGCGCACGACCCAGTACGACACGGAGGAATGCGTGAACCTGCTGCTCGCAGAGGTGGCACAGGCCACCCAGCGGCTGGCCGACGCCGGCGTGCCCTCGCCGCGCACCGACGCGGAGGAGCTCGCCGCGTTCGTGCACGGCGTGAAGCGCAGCCAACTGCACTCCGTGAAGGACTCGGACTTCGACGCCCGCTACTGGGAGGTCATCGCCCGGCGCGAACAGCGCGAGCCGCTGCAGCACATCACCGGGCGTGCCTACTTCCGCTACCTCGAACTCCAGGTGGGGCCGGGCGTGTTCGTGCCGCGGCCCGAGACCGAGTCCGTGGTCGGGTGGGCCATAGACGCCGTACGTGCCATGGATGTCGTGGAGCCCTGCATCGTCGACCTGTGCACCGGCTCCGGCGCCATCGCGCTCGCGCTCGCCCAGGAGGTGCCGCGCTCGCGGGTGCACGCCGTGGAGCTGTCCGAGGAAGCGCTCCAGTGGACCCGCAAGAACGTCGAGGGCTCACGCGTCGACCTGCGCCAGGGCAACGCCCTCGACGCCTTCCCGGACCTCGACGGCCAGGTCGACCTGGTCATCTCCAACCCGCCGTACATCCCGCTGACCGAATGGGAGTACGTCGCTCCCGAGGCGCGGGACTACGATCCCGAACTCGCCCTGTTCTCGGGGGAGGACGGCCTCGATCTCATCCGCGGTCTGGAACGGACCGCACACCGGCTGCTGCGCCCGGGCGGTGTCGTCGTCATCGAGCACGCCGACACCCAGGGCGGCCAGGTGCCGTGGATCTTCACGGAGGAGCGGGGCTGGGCCGACGCGGCCGACCACCCGGACCTCAACAACCGCCCCCGGTTCGCGACGGCCCGCAAGGCGCTGCCGTGAGCACCGCCCCGACATCGATCCCGCATCACGTGTACGAGGAGGCCCGCTAGACATGGCTCGGCGATACGACACCAACGACGCGACGGACCGCACGACCGGTCTGCGCGAAGCCGCGTCCGCCGTCCGCCGTGGCGAGCTCGTGGTCCTCCCGACCGACACGGTGTACGGCATCGGCGCCGACGCGTTCTCCTCGGAGGCGGTCGCCGACCTGCTGGAGGCCAAGGGCCGGGGCCGCAACATGCCCACCCCCGTGCTCATCGGGTCCCCGAACACGCTCCACGGTCTCGTCACCGACTTCTCCGAGTCGGCCTGGGAGCTCGTCGACGCCTTCTGGCCCGGCGCGCTCACCCTGGTCGCCAAGCACCAGCCGTCCCTGCAGTGGGACCTGGGGGACACCCGGGGCACGGTCGCCATCCGGATGCCGCTGCACCCGGTCGCCATCGAGCTGCTGACCGAGGTCGGCCCCATGGCCGTGTCCTCGGCGAACCTGACCGGGCACCCCGCCCCCGAGGACTGCGACGCCGCGCAGGAGATGCTCGGCGACTCGGTCTCCGTGTACCTCGACGGCGGCCCCACCCCCGCCAACGTCCCGTCCTCCATCGTGGACGTCACCGGCTCGGTGCCGGTGCTGCTGCGCGAGGGCGCGATCTCGCCGGACGAGCTGCGGAAGGTCGTACCCGACCTCGAGGTGGCGAATTGACGGCCCCTGACGCGGGGCGTGGCATAGGCAACGGGGAAGAGACGGGGAACCTGTTCGAACAGGGCGTCCCCATGACCACCTTCCGCATCCTCCACGTCAGCACCGGCAATGTGTGCCGCTCGCCGATCACCGAGCGGCTGACCCGCCATGCCCTGGCGGACCGGCTCGGCGACCCCCTGTGGGGCGGGCTGATCGTGGAGAGCGCGGGCACCTGGGGCCACGAGGGTGCGCCCATGGAGGCCAACGCCGAGGCGGTCCTCGCGGACTTCGGCGCGGACGCCTCCGGCTTCACGGGCCGCGAACTCCTCGACGAGCACGTCATCATGGCCGACCTCGTCCTGACGGCGACCCGCGACCACCGCGCCCAGGTCATCTCCATGGGCCACTCGGCGGGCCTGCGCACCTTCACCCTGAAGGAGTTCACCCGCCTGGTGCGGGCGATAGACCCCGCGACGCTGCCGCCCCTGGAGGACGGCGTGGTGGCACGCGCGCGTGCGCTGGTGCGGGCTGCGGCGGCTCTACGCGGGTGGCTCCTGGCCCCGACCGCGGAGGCGGACGAGGTGTACGACCCGTACGGCGCGCCGCTGACCTTCTTCCGGTCCATCGGTGAGGAGATACACCAGGCGCTGGATCCGGTGGTGACGGCGCTGACGGGGGTGCCCGCACGGGCTTGACGCCGGACGCGTCGCGTCACAGCGCTCACCGGGGTACCCCGCGAAGGCGTAACAGTCGAGCAGCTCACCGGTACCGGGCCTACATTGGTCGTACGTCACCGTCGACGCTCCCGGAGCCCATCATGCCGGTCACTCATACCCTCGAGGCCGATGTCCTGCGCCGGCAGGACCCCGAGCTGGCCGAGATCCTGCTCGGGGAGCGTGACCGGCAGTCGACGACGCTGCAGCTCATCGCCGCCGAGAACTTCTCCTCGCCCGCGGTGCTGGCCGCGCTCGGCTCGCCGTTGGCCAACAAGTACGCCGAGGGGTACCCGGGCGCCCGCCACCACGGCGGCTGCGAGATCGTCGACGTCGCCGAGCGCCTCGCCGTGGACCGCGCAAAGGCCCTCTTCGGCGCCGAGCACGCCAACGTGCAGTCCCACTCCGGCTCTTCGGCCGTCCTCGCCGCGTACGCGGCCCTGCTGCGGCCCGGCGACACCGTCCTCGCCCTCGGCCTCCCGTACGGAGGCCACCTCACCCACGGCTCGCCCGCCAACTTCTCCGGCCGCTGGTTCGACTTCGTCGGCTACGGCGTCGACGCGGAGACCGGACTCATCGACTACGACCAGGTGCGCACCCTCGCCCGTACGCACCGCCCCAAGGCGATCGTGTGCGGCTCCATCGCCTACCCCCGGCACATCGACTACGCCGCCTTCCGCGAGGTCGCCGACGAGGTCGGGGCGTATCTCATCGCCGACGCCGCCCATCCCATCGGGCTTGTCGCCGGGGGCGCGGCGCCCAGCCCCGTGCCGTACGCCGATGTGGTCTGCGCGACCACCCACAAGGTGCTGCGCGGGCCGCGCGGCGGGATGATCCTGTGCGGGAGCGAGCTGGCGGAACGGGTCGACCGGGCCGTCTTCCCCTTCACCCAGGGCGGCGCGCAGATGCACACCATCGCCGCCAAGGCCGTCGCCTTCGGCGAGGCGGCAACCCCGGCGTTCAGGTCGTACGCCCATCAGGTGGTCGCCAACGCCCGGGCGCTGGCGGCTCGGCTGGCCGCCGAGGGCCTGGTGGTCACCACCGGCGGTACGGACACCCATCTGATCACCACCGACCCGGCGCCCCTCGGAGTCGACGGACGCACCGCGCGCGGACGTCTCACCGCGGCCGGAATGGTCCTGGACTGCTGTGCGCTGCCGCACGGGGACGCCCGTGGCCTCAGGCTCGGCACGGCGGCCGTGACCACACAGGGGATGGGAGAGGAGGAAATGGTTTCGATCGCCGCCCTGATGGCGGATGTGCTGCGGGGCGGGACCGAGAGCCAGAAGGCGCGTGATCAGGTGCGCGAGCTCACCGGTAGATTTCAGCCGTACACCGGCTGAGCGGGGGTAGACGCACCTGCGTACCACTGGGTGCAGCCTGCGTGCACAGGCACGCGTGCAACCATCGTCGCTACCCGGCAGTCCCCATTCATATGCGTGCGTCGCTAGGGTGTGGGGCTGAGATGGCCAGCGAGACCTGTGGGGAAGCCTGTGCGTGAATACCTGCTGACGCTCTGCATCACGGCCGCGGTGACGTATCTGCTGACAGGGCCGGTACGGAAGTTCGCGATCGTGGCCGGAGCCATGCCGGAGATCAGGGCCCGTGACGTGCACCGGGAACCCACTCCGCGCCTCGGCGGGATCGCCATGTTCTTCGGCCTGTGCGCGGGCCTGCTGGTCGCGGACCATCTCACCAACCTCAACGAGGTCTTCGAGAAGTCCAACGAACCGCGGGCGCTGCTCTCCGGAGCGGCGCTCATCTGGCTCATCGGCGTCCTGGACGACAAGTTCGAGATCGACGCCCTGATCAAGCTGGGCGGCCAGATGATCGCCGCCGGCGTCATGGTCATGCAGGGTCTGACCATCCTGTGGCTGCCGGTCCCCGGCGTCGGGAACGTGGCGCTGACCCAGTGGCAGGGCACTCTGCTGACGGTGGCGCTGGTCGTCATCACCATCAACGCGGTGAACTTCGTCGACGGCCTCGACGGTCTCGCCGCCGGCATGGTGTGCATCGCCGCCGCGGCGTTCTTCCTCTACGCGTACCGGATCTGGTACTCGTACGGCATCGAGGCCGCGGCCCCGGCCACGCTCTTCTCGGCGATCCTCATTGGCATGTGCATCGGCTTCCTGCCGCACAACATGCATCCGGCGCGGATCTTCATGGGTGACTCCGGCTCGATGCTGATCGGCCTGGTGCTGGCCGCGGGTGCGATCTCCATCACGGGACAGGTCGACCCCGATGCGCTGCAGCTGTACGTCCACTCCGAGAAGGCGGCCGTGCACCAGACGGTGCCGGTCTACATCCCGCTGCTGCTGCCGCTGACGATCATCGCGATCCCCGCCGCCGACCTGGTGCTGGCCATCGTGCGCCGCACCTGGCGCGGCCAGTCGCCGTTCGCCGCGGACCGCGGGCATCTGCACCACCGGCTGCTGGAGATCGGGCACTCGCACAGCAGGGCCGTCCTGATCATGTACTTCTGGTCGGCGCTGATCGCCTTCGGTGCCCTCGCCTACTCGGTCAACTCGGCCTCCATGTGGATCGTGCTGGGCATCGTGTTCCTCTGCGCCATCGGCCTGCTGCTCCTGCTGCTGCCGCGCTTCACCCCGCGCGCCCCGCGCTGGGCCGAGCACTTCGTGCCGCCGCGCTACCGCCGCCGCCGGGCCGTCGCCGAGTCCGCGTCGACCCCCGCGCACGCGACCGCGATCGAAGAGGAGCAGCGCCCTCCGGTCGTCGCCGGTGTGGCCGGAGTGAACGGTGCGACCGCTCTGGGCGCCCGTCCGCGCTTCCTGGACCGCCGCAAGGCCGGTTCCTCGCGCTGACGCTCGCGTTGACCGGCAAGGTAAGAATCTGACTAGAGCATTGCCAACTCGTGGGGGAGCAAAGCCCCCCAATACCAGACAAGCCGGTTCGGTTTCTGCACAGACGCGCACTGTCACTCTCATGTGTGACAGCAAGCACACCGACTAGGTAAAGACCGCATCAAATAGTTTGTGATACGGTTCACGAGAACCCCGGAGAGAGCTGAAGGACCGTAGTGCGACGGTCCATTGGCAGTGAGTTCCCCTCTCGATCCGGGACTACGCTCGTCCATGACGACACCTGCCCCCCTGTGAAAGCGGAGTTGCCGCCATGCCGTCCAATGACGCCCGGAACCTCTTGCAGACCGCTGTGCCCACAGCGGCTGTCGGCGCGATTGCCGTCGCCGTCAGCGCTGCGGTCGCCGGTGGCAAGGGTGCGCTCGGTGCGGCGGTCGGCACACTGCTCGCGATCCTGTTCATGGGAATCGGTCTGTACGTCCTGCAGTGGACGGCAAAAACGCTCCCGCAGTTGTTCCAGGCCATGGGGCTGATGCTGTACGTCGCTCAGCTCCTGCTGCTCCTGATCTTCGTGGCCGTCTTCAAGGACACCACCCTCTTCAACGCGAAGACGTTCGCCGTCTCGCTCGTCGTCGCAACGGTCGTGTGGATGGCTGCGCAGGCTCGTGCGCACATGAAAGCCAAGCTCTTCTACATCGACCCCGACTCCGAGAAGAGTGGAAAGTCCGAGAAGACAGGGTCGTCGTCGTGAGGGACAGGGGCGGGACAAAGGCTTGTGAGATCTCCTGCTATCGTCCGGTGCCAACTGCGGCATCGCGGGCGCGGGCATCTGAGCTGACGCCTGATCGATCGCGAGGCTTGATGCCCCCCAGCCGCCCTCACATCCGTAACACCAGTCCAGTGCCGACCCGCGGCTGCGTGCCGCGCCGACACAACGAGGTTGCCGTACCCATGCGTCACGCCGAAGGAGCCCGCGGTGAGTGCTGACCAGACCCAGCTCGCCTTTGACTGGAGTTGTCGGATCATGTCCGACAATGGGTGTGGCTTCCCGGCCCCGGGCCTGCAGTCGTTTCTCTTCAAGCCGATCGTCACGGTCGGTGGGTTCGAGTTCAACAAGGTGATGCTGCTCGCCCTCATCACCACGCTGCTCGTCATCACCTTCTTCACGCTGGCCTTCGGTAAGGCCAAGGTGGTCCCGGGCAAGCTGCAGATGGTCGGCGAGGCCGGATACGACTTCGTGCGCCGCGGCATCGTCTACGAGACGCTCGGCAAGCGCGAGGGCGAGAAGTACGTCCCGCTCATGGTCTCGCTGTTCTTCTTCATCTGGATCATGAACATCTGGTCGGTGATCCCGCTGGCCCAGTTCCCGGTGTCGTCGTTGATCGCCTTCCCGGCGGTGCTGGCTGCGGTCGTCTACATCACTTGGGTCTCGCTGACCTTCAAGAAGCACGGCTTCGTCGGCTTCTTCAAGAACGTCACCGGGTACGACAAGTCGCTCGGTGCCGTGCTGCCGCTCGTCATGGTCATCGAGTTCTTCTCGAACCTGCTGGTCCGCCCGTTCACGCACGCGGTGCGACTCTTCGCCAACATGTTCGCCGGCCACCTGATGCTGGTGATGTTCACCGTCGCCTCCTGGTACCTGATGAACAGTTGGATGGTCCCGGCGGCCGGCGTCTCCTTCATCATGACCATGGTCATGATCCTCTTCGAGCTTTTCGTGCAGGCCGTCCAGGCGTACGTGTTCGTGCTCCTTGCCTGCTCCTACATTCAGGGCGCTCTCGCCGAGCACCACTGAGCCGAGCAACACCCGCCCGCAACCCCCGAGACGTCCGGTGGCCAACCCCCACCGGTCCATGAAAGAGAAGGAAGAACCGGCATGTCCGCTCTTGAGACCCTCGCTGCCACCACCGGTGTCCACGGCTCCGTCGGCTCCATCGGCTACGGCCTCGCGGCCATCGGCCCCGGCGTCGGCGTCGGCATCATCTTCGGTAACGGCACCCAGGCTCTCGCCCGTCAGCCCGAGGCTGCCGGCCTGATCCGCGCCAACCAGATCCTCGGCTTCGCGTTCTGTGAGGCGCTCGCCCTCATCGGCATCGTTATGCCGTTCGTGTTCGGTAAGTAATCACCCCTTACCTGACACGCATCGACGAAAGGCACTGATGTGATCGCCAACCTGGTACAGCTGGCGGCCGAGGAAGAGCAGAACCCGCTCGTCCCGGCCGGTCCCGAGCTGCTCGTCGGCGCCATCGCCTTCGCCATCGTGTTCTTCTTCTTCTGGAAGAAGCTGCTCCCGAACATCAACAAGGTTCTGGAGGAGCGCCGCGAGGCGATCGAAGGTGGCATCGAGAAGGCCGAGGCCGCTCAGGTCGAGGCGCAGAGCGTTCTCGAGCAGTACAAGGCCCAGCTCGCCGAGGCCCGGCACGAGGCCGCGCGTCTGCGCCAGGAGGCGCAGGAGCAGGGTGCCGCGCTCATCGCCGAGATGCGCGCCGAGGGCCAGCGGCAGCGCGAGGAGATCGTCGCCGCCGGTCACGCGCAGATCGAGGCCGACCGCAAGGCCGCCGCGTCCGCGCTGCGGCAGGACGTCGGTCACCTCGCGACCGAGCTGGCCGGCAAGCTGGTCGGTGAGTCCCTCGAGGACCACGCCCGGCAGAGCCGCGTCATCGACCGCTTCCTCGACGAGCTCGAGGAGAAGGCCGAGGCCACCCGATGAACGGAGCGAGCCGCGAGGCCCTGGCAGCCGCACGCGAGCGTCTCGACGCGCTGACGGACTCCACGTCCGCCGACGCGACGAAGCTCGCCGACGAGCTGGCCGCCGTCACCGCGCTGCTCGACCGCGAGGTGTCGCTGCGTCGGGTCCTGACCGACCCGGCGCAGGCCGGTGAGGCGAAGGCCGAGCTGGCCCAGCGTCTGCTCGGCTCCCAGGTCGGCGGGGCGACTGCCGATCTGGTGTCCGGCATGGTGCGCTCCCGCTGGTCGCAGTCCCGTGACCTGGTGGACGCGCTGGAGGAGCTGGCGGACACCGCCGAGCTCACCGCCGCGCAGAAGAGGGGCGCGCTCGACGACGTGGAGGACGAGCTGTTCCGCTTCGGGCGGATCGTCTCCTCGAACACCGGGCTGCGTGCCGCGCTCACCGACCGCGCCGCGAGCACCGCGGCCAAGATCGAGCTGCTGCACCGGCTGCTCGGTGGCCGGGCCGTCCCGTCGACCGAGCGTCTTGTGACGCGCCTTGTGACCGCGCCGCGGGGACGTAGCCTGGAGGCGGGACTGGAGTCCCTGTCCAAGCTCGCCGCCGAGCGCCGGGACCGGCTGGTCGCCGTCGTGACCTCGGCGGTGCCGCTGAGCGACGCGCAGAAGCAGCGCCTGGGCGCCGCTCTCGCGAAGCTCTACGGCCACACGATGCACCTCAACATCGACGTGGACCCCGAGGTCCTCGGCGGGATCCGGGTGCAGGTCGGCGACGAGGTCATCAACGGCTCGATCGCGGACCGCATCGAGGACGCCGGCCGCCGCCTGGCGGGTTGAGCAGCAACTTCATAAGCAGAACAGCAGTACAGCAGTACGTACCTACGGCCCGGTTGGGTCGTGCAGAGGATTCCTGGGGGTCGCCCCCAGACCCCCAAGTTGAAACTTCGGGCCCAACAAGGAGAGCAGGGAACCCAGATGGCGGAGCTCACGATCCGGCCGGAGGAGATCCGGGACGCGCTGGAGAACTTCGTCCAGTCGTACAAGCCGGACGCGGCCTCGCGCGAGGAGGTCGGTACGGTCACCCTTGCCGGCGACGGCATCGCGAAGGTCGAGGGTCTGCCCTCGGCCATGGCCAACGAACTGCTGAAGTTCGAGGACGGCACCCTCGGCCTCGCCCTCAACCTCGAGGAGCGCGAGATCGGTGCCATCGTCCTCGGTGAGTTCAGCGGCATCGAGGAGGGTCAGCCGGTGCAGCGCACCGGTGAGGTGCTCTCCGTGGCAGTCGGCGAGGGCTACCTCGGCCGCGTCGTCGACCCGCTCGGCAACCCGATCGACGGCCTCGGCGAGATCGAGACCACCGGTCGCCGCGCCCTCGAGCTGCAGGCCCCCACGGTCATGCAGCGCAAGTCGGTGCACGAGCCGATGGAGACCGGCTACAAGGCCGTCGACGCGATGACCCCCGTCGGCCGTGGTCAGCGTCAGCTGATCATCGGTGACCGCCAGACCGGCAAGACCGCCCTGGCCGTCGACACGATCATCAACCAGCGCGACAACTGGCGCTCGGGCGACCCGAAGAAGCAGGTCCGCTGCATCTACGTCGCCATCGGCCAGAAGGGCTCCACCATCGCGTCGGTCCGCCGCGCGCTGGAGGAGAACGGCGCGCTGGAGTACACGACCATCGTCGCCGCCCCCGCGTCCGACCCGGCCGGCTTCAAGTACCTTGCGCCGTACACCGGTTCGGCCATCGGTCAGCAGTGGATGTACGAGGGCAAGCACGTCCTCATCATCTTCGACGACCTCTCGAAGCAGGCCGACGCCTACCGCGCCGTGTCGCTGCTGCTGCGCCGCCCGCCGGGCCGTGAGGCCTACCCGGGTGACGTCTTCTACCTGCACTCCCGTCTGCTGGAGCGCTGCGCGAAGCTCTCCGACGACATGGGCGCCGGCTCGATGACGGGTCTGCCGATCGTCGAGACCAAGGCCAACGACGTCTCGGCGTTCATCCCGACCAACGTCATCTCCATCACCGACGGCCAGTGCTTCCTGGAGTCGGACCTGTTCAACGCCGGTCAGCGCCCCGCGCTGAACGTCGGTATCTCCGTCTCCCGAGTCGGTGGTTCCGCGCAGCACAAGGCGATGAAGCAGGTCGCGGGCCGCCTCCGTGTGGACCTCGCCCAGTTCCGTGAGCTGGAGGCCTTCGCCGCCTTCGGTTCCGACCTGGACGCCGCGTCGAAGGCTCAGCTGGAGCGCGGTCAGCGCATGGTCGAGCTGCTGAAGCAGGCGCAGTACGAGCCGATGTCCACCGAGGACCAGGTCGTCTCCGTCTGGGCCGGCACCACCGGCAAGATGGACGACGTCCCGGTCGCCGACATCCGCCGCTTCGAGAAGGAGCTCCTTGACTATCTGCACCGCAAGGAGCAGGGCCTCATGACCTCCATCCGCGAGGGCGGCAAGATGTCGGACGACACCCTCACCGCCGTCGCCGACGCGATCGCCGAGTTCAAGAAGCAGTTCGAGACCTCGGACGGCAAGCTTCTCGGCGAGGACGCCCCGGCCGCCGCCAAGTGACGTAAGGAAGGGACCTGACTCATGGGAGCCCAGCTCCGGGTCTACAAGCGTCGCATCCGATCCGTCACCGCGACCAAGAAGATCACCAAGGCGATGGAGATGATCGCCGCCTCGCGCGTCGTCAAGGCGCAGCGCAAGGTGGCGGCCTCCACGCCGTACGCGCAGGAACTGACGCGTGCGGTCACGGCGGTCGGTACCGGCTCGAACACCAAGCACCCGCTGACCACGCAGGCCGAGACGGTCACGCGGTCCGCGGTGCTGCTCCTCACGAGCGACCGTGGTCTTGCCGGTGCCTTCAACTCCAACGCCATCAAGGCGGCGGAGCAGCTGACCGCGCGGCTGGAGGGAGAGGGCAAGGAGGTCGACATCTACATCGTCGGCCGCCGTGGCCTCGCCCACTACAACTTCCGTGAGCGCAAGGTCACGGAGTCGTGGACCGGCTTCACCGACGAGCCGACGTACGCGGACGCCAAGAAGGTCGCGGCGCCGCTGATCGAGGCCATCGAGACCGAGACGGCCGAGGGCGGCGTGGACGAACTCCACATCGTCTTCACCGAGTTCGTGTCGATGATGACGCAGACGGCGCTCGACGACCGTCTGCTGCCGCTCAGCCTCGAAGAGGTCGCGAAGGACGCCACGCCCCAGGGCGAGATCCTTCCGCTGTACGACTTCGAGCCCTCGGCGGAGGACGTCCTCGACGCCCTGCTGCCGCGCTATGTGGAGAGCCGCATCTACAACGCGCTCCTCCAGTCGGCCGCTTCGAAGCACGCCGCCACGCGGCGCGCGATGAAGTCGGCGACCGACAACGCGGGAGAGCTCATCACCACGCTCTCCCGACTTGCCAACGCGGCCCGCCAGGCCGAAATCACCCAGGAAATCAGCGAGATCGTCGGTGGCTCCGCAGCCCTGGCCGACGCGACCGCGGGGAGTGACCGCTAATGACCACCACTGTTGAGACCGCGACGGCCACGGGCCGCGTCGCCCGGGTCATCGGCCCGGTCGTCGACGTGGAGTTCCCCGTCGACGCGATGCCGGACATCTACAACGCGCTGCACGTCGAGGTGGCCGACCCGGCCAACGCCGGCGAGAAGAAGACGCTGACCCTGGAGGTCGCCCAGCACCTGGGTGACGGCCTGGTCCGCACCATCTCCATGCAGCCCACCGACGGTCTGGTCCGCCAGGCCGCGGTGACCGACACCGGCAACTCCATCACCGTTCCGGTCGGCGACTTCACCAAGGGCAAGGTGTTCAACACCCTCGGTGAGGTGCTGAACGTCGACGAGAAGTACGAGGGCGAGCGCTGGGGCATCCACCGCAAGGCCCCGAACTTCGACGAGCTCGAGTCGAAGACCGAGATGTTCGAGACCGGCGTCAAGGTCATCGACCTGCTGACCCCGTACGTCAAGGGCGGCAAGATCGGTCTGTTCGGCGGTGCCGGCGTCGGCAAGACGGTGCTCATCCAGGAGATGATCTACCGCGTCGCCAACAACCACGACGGTGTCTCCGTGTTCGCCGGTGTCGGCGAGCGCACCCGTGAGGGCAACGACCTCATCGAGGAGATGTCCGACTCGGGCGTCATCGACAAGACCGCGCTGGTCTTCGGCCAGATGGACGAGCCCCCGGGCACCCGTCTGCGCGTGGCCCTCGCGGGTCTGACCATGGCGGAGTACTTCCGCGATGTGCAGAAGCAGGACGTGCTGTTCTTCATCGACAACATCTTCCGCTTCACGCAGGCCGGTTCCGAGGTCTCGACCCTGCTCGGCCGTATGCCCTCCGCGGTGGGCTACCAGCCGAACCTGGCCGACGAGATGGGTCTCCTCCAGGAGCGCATCACCTCGACCCGTGGTCACTCGATCACCTCGATGCAGGCGATCTACGTCCCCGCGGACGACCTGACCGACCCGGCCCCGGCCACCACCTTCGCCCACCTCGACGCGACGACGGTTCTCTCCCGTCCGATCTCCGAGAAGGGCATCTACCCGGCCGTGGACCCGCTGGACTCCACGTCCCGCATCCTGGACCCGCGCTACATCGCGCAGGATCACTACGACGCCGCCATGCGCGTCAAGACGATCCTGCAGAAGTACAAGGACCTCCAGGACATCATCGCGATCCTCGGTATCGACGAGCTCGGCGAGGAGGACAAGCTCGTCGTCCACCGTGCCCGTCGCGTGGAGCGCTTCCTGTCCCAGAACACCCACGTCGCCAAGCAGTTCACCGGCGTCGACGGGTCGGACGTCCCGCTGGACGAGTCGATCGCGGCCTTCAACGCGATCTGCGACGGCGAGTACGACCACTTCCCGGAGCAGGCGTTCTTCATGTGCGGTGGCATCGAGGACCTGAAGGCCAACGCCAAGGAGCTGGGCGTCTCCTGAACTCCCTGAGTTCGAATTGAGCCCTACGGCTCATGTGTGAGGGGGCGGGGTACGTCCCGCCCCCTCTTTCACGCCCATTAGACTTGTAACCAACACCCGGCCGAACCGCCGGGTGGTGACCCGAGGAGCCACCTTGGCTGCTGAGCTGCACGTCGCGCTGGTCGCGGCCGACCGAGAGGTCTGGTCCGGCGAGGCCACCCTGGTCGTCGCGCGCACCACGTCCGGCGACATCGGCGTCATGCCCGGTCACCAGCCGCTGCTCGGTGTGCTGGAGTCGGGCCCGGTGACCATCCGTACGAGTGATGGTGGAACGGTCGTCGCCGCGGTGCACGGCGGTTTCATCTCGTTCGCGGACAACAAGCTGTCGCTGCTGGCCGAGATCGCCGAGCTGTCGGACGAGATCGATGTCCAGCGCGTGGAGCGAGAGCTGGAGCGCGCGAAGGCGGAGGGCGATGCCGCCGCCGAGCGTCGCGCCGATGTACGACTGCGCGCGGCGGCGACGAGCTGAGCCCGCGCGGAGCTGTATGAATTCACTCAGCCGCGGTCGGCACCGGAGCAATCCGGAGCCGACCGCGGCTGAGGCAGATATAGGTGTTTTTTCCGTTCCGTTACCTATTTTCGGTACCTAGGAGACGAGGAGGTCGGTGTCGATGGTCCTCGCTCTGACTGTGTGCGGAGTCGTGGTCGCCCTGGTGGTGCTGGGGCTGTTCGTCTTCGGGCTGCGCCGCAGACTCATCCAGCGCTCCGGCGGCACCTTCGACTGTTCGCTGCGCTGGGACGTCCCCGAGAAGACGGACACGAGCGGAAAAGGCTGGAGCTACGGAGTCGCCCGCTACAACGGCGACCGCATCGAGTGGTACCGCGTCTTCTCCTACGCCTACCGCCCGCGCCGCGTCCTGGAACGCGCCGCGATCGAGGTCGCAGGGCGTCGCCTCCCCGAGGGCGAGGAGGAGTTGGCGCTGCTGTCCGACGCGGTGATCCTCACGTGTCTGCACCGGGGCACGCGTCTCGAACTCGCGATGAGCGAAGACGCGCTGACCGGTTTCCTCGCGTGGCTTGAGGCAGCCCCGCCCGGACAGCGAGTGAATGTGGCGTAGCCACATTCACTCGCTGGGTGGGGGTCCCCCCGGACGAAGTCTGGGGGAGCGTCAATGTCGCCTAGGTAGTGACTACAGGTTGTTGCTGATGGCGCTCACCAGCTCGCCGTTGCTGGTGTCGCCGCTGAACTCCCAGAAGAAGGCGCCGCCGAGGCCCTGGGACTTGGCCCAGCTCATCTTCCCGGCGATGGTCGACGGGGTGTCGTACGACCACCAGTTGCTGCCACAGTGCGCATACGCCGTGCCGGCGACGGTGCCGGTGGCCGGGCAGGACGTCTTGAGCACCTTGTAGTCCTCGATGCCCTGCTCGTAGGTGCCCGCGGCCGGGCCGGTCGCGGTGCCGCCGGGGGCGTCCTGGGTCACGCCGGTCCAGCCGCGTCCGTAGAAGCCGATGCCGATCAGCAGCTTGCTCGCGGGGACCCCGATCGCCTTGTACTTGGCGATCGCGTCGGCGGTGGTGAACCCCGCCTTCGGGATGCCGGAGTACGAGGTGAGCGGGGAGTGCGGGGCGGTCGGGCCCTGGGCGTCCCAGGCGCCGAAGAAGTCGTACGTCATCACGTTGTACCAGTTGACGTACTGGGCGGCGCCCGCGTAGTCGGCGGCCTCGATCTTGCCGCCGGAGGAGCCGTCCGCGGTGACCGCGGCCGTGACCAGGGCGGACGAGCCGAACTTCGCCCGCAGCGCCGACATCACGTTCTTGAAGGCCGCCGCGCCGCTGGTGTCGCAGGACAGGCCGCAGGCGTTCGGGTACTCCCAGTCGATGTCGATGCCGTCGAAGACGTCCGCCCACCGCGGGTCCTTGACCAGGTTGTAGCAGGAGTTCGCGAAGGCCGTCGGGTTGGCCGCCGCCTGCCCGAAGCCGCCGGACCAGGTCCAGCCGCCGAAGGACCACAGCACCTTGATGTTCGGGTACTTGGCCTTCAGCTCACGCAGTTGGTTGAAGTTGCCGCGCAGCGGCTGGTCCCAGGTGTCGGCCACACCGCTCACCGACTGGTCGGCGGTGAACGCCTTGTCGTAGTCGGCGTAGGAGTCGCCGATCGCGCACTGGCCGTTCGTCACGTTGCCGAAGGCGTAGTTGATGTGCGTGATCTTCGACGCGGATCCCGACGTCACCAGGTTCTTGACGTTGTAGTTGCGGCCGTAGATGCCCCACTCGGTGAAGTAGCCGAGCTTGACCGTGGAGCCGGAGGTCGGGGGAGTGGTCGTGCCGCCCGTGGTGCGCACGGCGACCGAGCCGCTGACCGGGCCGGTCTGGCCGGCGGTGTCACGGGCCTGGACGGTGTACGAGTAGTCGGAGCCGGCGGTCAGGCCGGTGTCCGTGTACGAGGTGGTGGTGACGGTGGAGACGACCTTGCCGTCGCGCAGGACGTCGTAGTTCTTGATGCCCTTGTCGTCGGTGGCCGCCGACCAGGACAGCTTCACCGAGGTGTCGGTGATGGAGGAGGCGGTCGGGGTGCCCGGTGCGGAGGGCGCCGCGTCGCCGGGGACCGTGGTGCCGTCGCAACTGTCGCCGTTCAGCTTGCAGTTGGAGGGCGAGCCGGAGCCGGCCCCGTTGAAGCCGAAGGAGACGGAGGCGCCCGGGGCTATGGAGCCGTTGTAGGACTTGTTCTTGGCGGTCCAGTGGGTGCCGGAGGACGTGACGTCCGCGTCCCAGGCCGAGGTGACGGACGTACCGGAGGGGAAGTCCCACTCGACCGTCCAGGAGCTGATGGCCGTGGTGCCGGTGTTCTTCACCGTCCACTTGCCCTCGAAGCCGGTGCCCCAGTCCTGGGTCTTGGCGTAGGTCGCCGTCGCGGTGGTCGCGGCCTGGGCGGGGCCCGCGAGACCGACGAGGCCGGCCAGCGGCAGCAACAGGGTCGCGAAGCCTGCCGCGGCTCTGTGTCCGAAGCGCATGGTGCGCCTCCTATGGGGAGTTGGGGGGCATGACTGAGCCTTCACGCCCACAGTGCCGCGAGAATAGAAAGGTCTGGACCATCGGTCAATAGGTCTGGACCACTCTGGCGCGGCCTGGGCTGGATCCCCAACTCCAGGGCCAGTACGGCCGCTTGGACCCTGCCGCGCAGCTTCAGCGTCCCGAGGAAGCGGCTGACGTGCGTCTTCGCCGTCGCCTCCACCATGTCGGGACGGTCCGCGAGCTCGGCGTCGGACAGGCCCTCGCGTTTCACGGCGGGTGAGGCTGTCGAGGACGGCGGGATCGGCAGTCGGCTCGCGTACGGAGGTGGCGGCGAACTCGACGATCAGACGGCGGGTCACCCGGGCGCGATCAGACCCTCCCCGCGCGCCACGGTCCGTACCGCCTCCAGCAGGTCCTTCGCCTCGGTGTTCTTGAGCAGGAAGCCGGCCGCGACTCCCGTGCCGGCGCCACCCCCTGCTCGCCGTCCGCGGCCTCCCCGATCACCTCGATGTCGCTGCCCAGGACGAGAACGAGTCCGGCGCGGACGGCGGACTGGTCCTCGGCGACGCCGCCCCGCAGCGCCGCCCGCTCCCGCATGCCGACCAGGCCGGCGCCGGAGCCCGGTGCGCGCGGGCCGTCCCGGTGGCCGTACGGGCTGGTCACACGGATGTCCAGGACGCCGTCCTGCTGGACGAGGGAGACGGTGGCGCGGCCGGGGCAGGCGTGCTTGAGGGCGTTGGTCAGGGATTACTGGACGAAGCGGTAGGCGGCGAGTTCGACCGGTGCGGGGACCGTGCCGTGGTCGGTGACGAGGGTGATGCCGAGGGCGTCGACGAGGGCGTCGACGAGGGCGGTGAGGCCGCCCAGGGTGGGCGCGGCGGCCGGTTCGGTTCCGGCGCCGGCGTCACGCAGGATGCCGATGAGCCGGCGCATCTCGGCTGGGCCGGCCCCGCGTCCACGGCAGCCCCGGCCGGGGACGGGGCCAAGGCCTTGTGCAAGCGGACACCGAAGATCGACCGACGCATCGACCGCGCCCTGAACCGGCTGAACGCGGGAGCCGACCAGCGCGGTTCGATCGCCAGGCTGCAGCAGCGGGTGGACAAGGTGAAGGCAGCGGGTCACAGCGAGATCGCCACGTACCTCCAGGACCGCCTGACCTTCCGCAAGTCCCTGGTGACCACGCTCCAGCAACGGCAGAAGGACCTGAACGACGTCCGGACCTGGTGCAAGGACAACCACGAGGGCGCCGGCTGAGGTGTCCGACCGGCGCCCCAAAGGGGCGCGGGGAACTGCGCGACCGGCCACGACGGCGCCGCGGACAGCCGACGGCATGTCGCGACGCCTACAGCGGGGAGCGCGCTCAGCGCTCCCCGCCCGGCACCCACAGCACGTCCCCGACGTCCTTGTTCGCGGTCCGCGCCAGGATGAAGAGGAGGTCGGACAGCCGGTTCAGGTAGGTCGCCGTCAGCGGGTTCATCACCTCACCGTGCACCTCCAGCGCCGCCCACGTGGAGCGCTCCGCCCGCCGTACGACCGTGCAGGCCTGGTGCAGCAGGGCCGCGCCCGGGGTGCCGCCCGGGAGGATGAAGGAGCGCAGCTTCTCCAGCCGCTCGTTGAAGCGGTCGCAGTCCGCCTCCAGCTTGTCGACGTAGAACTGTTCGACACGGAGGGGCGGGAACTCGGGGTTCTCGACGACCGGCGTGGACAGGTCCGCACCCACGTCGAACAGGTCGTTCTGGACACGGGTGAGGACCTTGACGATCTCCTCGTCCAGCCCGCCCAGCGCGATCGCCGTGCCGATCACCGCGTTCGCCTCGTTGGCGTCCGCGTACGCGGAGATCCGCAGATCGGTCTTGGCGACCCGGCTCATGTCGCCGAGGGCGGTCGTGCCCTGGTCGCCGGTCCTGGTGTAGATGCGCGTCAGATTGACCATGCGACCAGCGTAGTTACGCTCCGGCCGTCCGGAACACGCGTGTGCCCACTGTCACGGCGAGCGCCGCGAGACCGAGGGCGACCAGGGCGCCGTACAGCGTGTGATCCGTCGCGTACGAGCCGACGTATGCGTCCCGCACCGCGTCCACCGGACAGCGGAACGACACCGAAGTGCGAGAGCACCTCACCGGCCGCGGTCCTGAGGGAGCGAGAACGCTCCCGCCCTGCGCTCCCGGCTGTGGGCGATCGGGCAGGACGTTCAGGCCAATCTCGACGGCGCCCTGCGTGAGGCCACCGGCGCGGCCGACGAGGACCCGGTGCCATGTCTGATCGCGGGTCAGCTCGGCTGGGTGCACAGCTCTGTGAGGGGTGTCATCGGCCGTGAGATGGTCAAGGGGCGCAACCCGGACGAAGTGTCACGAGAGGTGCTGGTCCTCCTCGACGACATCGAGGAGCTGTTGGGTCGGGAGGTGCTCAACTACGCCGTCCGAGGCATGGAATGACGCGCCCCGGTGTGATGTCCGTCAGATGAGACGTGACGCGCATTACTTACCGGTCACACAGCACCTCACGAGCGCTAAGGTCCGCCGAAGAGGCAGACATAAACGGTGTGTAAGGCGTTTCAAAGGGGAGTCGCAAACGTGGCACGGAAGCTCGCCGTCATCGGCGCCGGCTTGATGGGTTCCGGCATCGCCCAGGTCTCGGCCCAGGCGGGCTGGGACGTGGTTCTTCGCGACGTCACCGACGAAGCGCTGAAGCGCGGCACCGACGGCATCAAGGCCTCGTACGACAAGTTCGTCAGCAAGGGCAAGCTGGAGGCGCACGACGCCGACGCCGCCCTCGGCCGCATCACCGCGACCACCGACCTGGACGCCGCCGCCGACGCGGACGTCGTCGTCGAGGCCGTCTTCGAGAAGCTGGAAGTCAAGCACGAGATCTTCCGGGCGCTCGACAAGATCGTCCGCCCGGACACCGTGCTCGCCTCCAACACCTCCGCGATCCCGATCACCAAGATCGCGGCGGCCACCGAGCACCCCGAGCGGGTCGTCGGCGTCCACTTCTTCTCGCCGGTGCCGATGATGCAGCTCGTCGAACTCGTCCGCGGCTACAAGACGAGCGACGAAGCCCTCGCCACCGCGCGGGAGTTCGCCGAGTCCGTCGGCAAGACCTGCATCGTCGTCAACCGGGACGTCGCCGGCTTCGTGACGACCCGTCTCATCTCCGCCCTCGTCGTCGAGGCGACCAAGCTCTACGAGTCGGGCGTGGCGAGCGCCGAGGACATCGACCTCGCCTGCAAGCTGGGCTTCGGCCACGCGATGGGACCGCTCGCCACGGCGGACCTGACCGGCGTCGACATCCTGCTGCACGCCACCAGCAACATCTACACCGAGTCGCAGGACGAGAAGTTCGCACCGCCGGAGCTGATGCGCCGGATGGTTGACGCCGGTGACATCGGGCGCAAGAGCGGGCAGGGCTTCTACACGTACTGACACATCAGTACGTACAGCCACTGAAACCGCACAGGCCCCGCGGGTATCACCCGCGGGGGTGAATTCGGTATCGGTTCGCTTACAGACGGCAACCTCGTTGTCGCTGAAGCAGTCAGACGTTGCACAGCCACCGTCACGGAGTACGTCACCGCACTCTCGGGGAGCGCATATGTACATCAGGGGCGACCACGCCGAGCTGGTCGTCGGGGGCCGCCTCGACGTCCGCAGCGCGGCGGACGCCCGTACGGTCCTGCACTCGGCCGTCGACGACGGAGTCGGCGACCTGGTGCTGGACCTGTCCGAACTGGACTCCTGGGACGCCACCGGACTCGGGGTGATCATGGGCGTCCACCGGCGGGCCGGCCGCTGCGGCCGGCGCCTGGTGCTGCGCGACGTTCCGCCGCAGATGCAGCGCCTGCTGGTGGCCACCCGGCTGCACCGGATCCTGGCGATCGAGGGCGGCATCGGGGTGGAGTCACTGCCCCGCGTGTGACCCTCCAGAGTGATCCTCATGAGACTGTGACGTCTCGCACGGCGCGGTACTCCGGACTGTCGTAGATACTGAGCGAAGGTTTAGGGTTCGGTCGCCCGCTGCCTGACATCCCTGCAAGCGGGTCCGGACCAGAAGCGACAGCGCGGTGTGCAGCAAGGCCGGGAGGGGCTCGAGGCACACACGACGCTTTTGGGGGGCTTGAACCTATGGACCCGAACACACAGGGACCCGAGGAGTACGGCCATGACGGCGACGGCAGCGCGCCGCGCCAGCGCCCGCCCAGGGACCCCCTCACACCCGACTTCGGTCAGCACTCGCCCGCACTCGCGCGCACGGTGCAGCTCGTCACGGGCGACTACCTGCTCACCGTCAATCCCGTCGACGGCAGCGAGATAGAGGCCTGCCCGCCGGGCGAGCGCCCGGGCCGGCCCGAGAAGTTCACGGCGGCCGAGCGTGCCGAGGTGAACCGCGCGGCCAAGCCGCCCGTCCCGCCGGGACCGGCGCGGCCCTCGCTGCACCTCCTGGAACGCCAGGACGAGCGCGAGCGTCTGGTCCGGCTGCTGGCCCGCGGTCGTTCCGTGCGTCTCACCGGCCCCGCGGGCTCCGGCCGCACCGCCCTCCTCGACCTGGTCGCCGAGGACTGCGCGGACCTGGCCCCCGACGGCGTGGTCCGTCTCAACGGTTTCCACCGCACGCCGAGCGACCTGCTGTACGACCTCTTCTACGCCGTCTACAACGCGCCCTTGCACCGCCCGGAACGGGACGAACTGCTCGAACTGGTCCGGGAGATCGGTGCGGTCGTCGTCCTCGACGACGTCGAGTTCGGCGGCGCGGGTCTCGACGAGCTGCTGGACGCGACGCCCGAGTGCGCCTTCGTGATCGGCGCGACGCCCGAGGTGCCCGCGCCCTCCGCCGCCTCCGCCCTCGAAGAGGTCTTCCTCGGCGGCCTGGACCGTGCGGGCGGCGTGGAGCTCATCGAGCGCGCCGTCGGCCGGGTGCTGACGGAGGAGGAGGCCAACTGGGCCGGCGACCTCTGGTTCGAGTCCGAGGGCCTGCCGCTGCGGTTCGTCCAGGCCGGCGCCCTGCTGCGCCAGCGCGACCAGCAGCGCGCCGGGACCAGCGCCGTCGAGGCGTTCGGTGTGTTCGAGGACGCGATCCCTGAGGACGCCTCGCTCGACGCCTCGCTCGACGCCGAGGACGGCGACGCCGTACCCCTGCCGTCGCTCGGCGAGGCCGCCGCGCCCGCACCGCTGCTGGCCTCGCGGCTCAGCGCCTCGGCGCGTGCCACCCTGCGGTTCGCCGTCGCGCTCGGCGGCGAGGTGCCGCACCAGGCGCATCTGCCGGCGCTGGTCGGCGACACCCATGCGGACGCCGCCCTCGGCGAACTGGCCGCCTGCGGACTGGTCTCCGCGGTCGGCTCCCGCTACCGGCTCGCCGCCGGGGTCCTCGCCCAGCTCGAGGCCGCCGGATACGGCGACGACATCGAGGCACAGGCCCTGACCGCCGCCCAGCACTACACCTGGTGGGCGGGGCACCCCTCGGTCACCCCGGAGCGGGTGTGCGCCGAGGCCGACGCCCTGCTCGCCGCGCTCGGCGCCCTGGTGCCGGGCACGACCGCCCCGGCCGAGGGCGAGGAGAGCGTCACCGTCCAGCTGGCCCGCACGGCGGCCCCCGCGTTCGCCGCCGGCCTGCACTGGAGCGCCTGGGAGCGAGCGCTGCGGTCCGGTTCCGAGGCCGCCCGCCTTGCCGGCGAGGTGTCCGAACAGGCCTACTTCCACCACGAGTTGGGCATCCTCGCACTCTGCGGCGGACAGCTCGACCGGGCCCGCGCCGAGCTGGAGTCCTCCATCGGGCTGCGCGGCGCCCTCGCCGACAAACGCGGCACGGTCGCGGGCCGCCGCGCCCTCGCCCTGGTCTCCGACCGCTCCGGCACCACGCAGGGCCTCGGCTCGACGGCCGGCGAGGAGGTCCCGGACGCGCGCTACGAGGAGTCCCAGTCGCCGCCCGGCGGAGTGCCGGCCGCGTTCTCGGCGAGCCCGCCGCCGTCGTCCGGCGACACCTCCACCATCGTCGTCAACCGGGCCGTGTCCGGTCCCCCGTCCAAGAGCCACCGCGGCGGCATCCGCGGCCTCGCCCGGCGCAACCTCGTCGCGGCCGGCGCGGGCGCACTGCTCGCCGCCGTGCTCGGCACGGTCGTGACGCTCGGGGCCACGTCGAACAACGACGCCAACAACCCGTCCGACAAGGTCGGCGTCAACCCGTCCGCGAGCCAGGGCGCCGACGACGGCAGCCTGGGCGCGGACACACCGAAGAACGACTCCGGCAACGGCGACACGGGCACCGCGACCAGCCGCCCGACGAACCCGGGCCCCGACGGTACGTACGGCACCTCGGACGACCCGAAGCCGCCGTCGAGCTCGGGGCAGCCGTCGGACAACCCGAGCGGCACGAAGGGGTCCGGGGGCGGTTCATCGAGCTCGCCCACCAAGCCGCCGTCGACGCCTCCCACGAGCAAGCCGCCGACGACGCCTCCCACCAGCAAGCCGCCCACGACGCCTCCGGCGTCCACACCGCCGCCGTCCACGCCCCCGCCGTCGTCGGAGCCGCCGTCGTCCCCGACCACGTCCACCTCGGCCAGCGGCCCGGCGTCCAGCGCCCCTGCCACCTCCAGCGCCCCGGCTTCGGCGACCAGTCCGGCGAGCCCCAGCTCCACCTCGGTGATGTGAGGGCCCGTAGACACAAAGAGGGCCGGGTCCGTCCGACGGACCCGGCCCTCTTGTATGTAGCAGCCGTGGCAACGGAGGTCAGAACAACCGCAACTTGTCGTCCTCGATGCCCCTGAGCGCGTCGTAGTCCAGCACCGCGCAGCCGATTCCGCGGTCCGTGGCGAGGACCCGGGCCTGCGGCTTGATCTCCTGGGCCGCGAAGATGCCGCGGACCGGGGCCAGATGGGGGTCGCGGTTCAGCAGCTCGAGGTAGCGGGTGAGCTGCTCCACGCCGTCGATCTCGCCGCGCCGCTTGATCTCGACCGCGACGGTCTGCCCCTCGGCGTCCCGGCACAGGATGTCGACCGGGCCGATGGCCGTCATGTACTCGCGGCGGATGAGCGTGTAGCCGTCGCCGAGCGTCTCGATGCGGTCGGCGAGCAGCTCCTGAAGGTGTGCTTCCACGCCGTCCTTGATCAGGCCGGGATCCACGCCCAGTTCGTGCGAGGAGTCGTGGAGGATCTCCTCCATCGTGATGATGAGCTTCTCGCCCGCCTTGTTGACGACGGTCCAGACGCCCTCCTCGTCACCCGCGCCCTCCTTCAGGGTGCAGGGCGGGGACATCCAGTTCAGCGGCTTGTAGGCGCGGTCGTCCGCGTGGATGGAGACGCTGCCGTCGGCCTTCACCAGGATCAGGCGGGGCGCCGAGGGGAGATGGGCGGTGAGCCGGCCCGCGTAGTCCACGGAGCATCGGGCAATGACGAGACGCATGGTCGGCAACGCTACTCGACGGGCGTGGGTCCACGCGATTCGCCCTCCCGTCTCCCACCACCACCCTCGAACGAGGCCCTGCGGGCCGCCCTTGTTGTCCTGGAAGACCCGAGACAACCCGTGTTCATTCGTGGCTGATTGTGTGCCTAAAGAGAGCGCCCCATGTACGCATTTTCCTGGTGCCGTCACCGCCCGTTGCTTACCGTAGTAAACGGGAGGTCGCGAGACGAGTACTCAGCGTGTTCGATATCGCGAACTCCCTTATCTGTCCGGCAACCCCTGTCGACCACGGGGGTGCGAGAGGAGAACCCATGTCGCTCGACGTCTCACCGGCCCTACTCGAGAAGGCCGAGCGAGGCGAGGTCGACGAAGCAGAATTCGTCGACTGCGTCCGGACCTCCCTGCCTTACGCATGGGAGATGATCAGCTCCCTGGTGGCTCAGCTGAAGGTCGACGGCGGCAATTTCGCCGACAACCAGACGCCCCCGCCGGACGAGCAGGCACGCGGACAGCTGCTGCGTGCGCTCGCGAGTGACGCGATACGCGGCGCGCTGCAGAGGCATTTCGGTGTCCGGCTGGCCTTCCAGAACTGCCACCGGGTGGCGGTGTTCCCGTTGGACGCCTCGGTCGACGAGACGCTGGCCCGCTTCACCTCGGTCCGCAGTCAGGTACTCAACCAGTCCCCGGAGTTCCGGGACTGCTGAGGAGCATGCCGCTTGCTTGCCGCTCCGTACGCGGGAGGTGCATTCAGTACTGGGGCGGCAAGCTCCTGCAGGCCCGTTCAACCGAGGTGCGGAAGCACCTCCGCGCCCAGCCGCCGTACGTTCTCCTCGGTGGCCGCCAGGTCTCCCGAGCCCTCCACGAGCAGGGCGAAGCGGGAGATGCCGGTCCGCTCGCTGGTCGCCGCGAGCCGGTCGGCGCACAGGCGCGGGGTGCCCACCGGGTGCAGTCCGCAGAGCAGTTCGGTGTACGCCAGCGGGTCGCGCATCTGCCGGGTGCGGCCGTCCACCGTGACATGGGCCTCCAGGCCCTGCTTCAGCCAGCCCGGCATCGCCTTCGTCAGCGCCTCCACGGCGTCCGTACGCCGGTCCGCGATCTGGCAGACGCCGGCCGAGACATGGGCCGCGCCCAGGACCGTCTCCGCGGAGTGTCCGGCGGCGCGCGCGAGTTGCCGCCACAGGGCGACCATCTCGGCCTTCTCCTCGTCACCCACATGCATGCCCAGCAGCATCGGCAGTCCCCGCTCGGCGGCCTGCCGCACACTCGACGGCGAGGTGCACGCGACGACGACCTCGGGGCCCGCCACCTCCGACAGGGACTCCGACGGCCTTGGTACGACGGGCACTTCACGGAAGCCGAAGCGCTCGCCCGTGGCCCCGACCGACGGCTCGCGCAGCCAGCGCAGCAGCAGATCGAGTGATTCGGGGAAGCCCTCCTCGTACGCCTTGATGCCGGAGCCGAACACCTCCAGGTCGACCCACGGTCCGCCGCGCCCCACGCCCAGCGAGAAACGCCCGCCGGAGGTGAGGTGCAGCAGCGCGGCCTGCTCGCCCACCGCCACCGGGTGGGCGGTGGGCAGGACGGTGACCGCCGTGCCGACCCGGATCCTGCGGGTCCGGCCGAGGAGTAAGGCCGCCAGTGTGATCGCCGACGGGCAGGTCCCGTACGGCACGAAGTGGTGCTCGGCCAGCCAGACCGAGTCGAGGCCCGCTTCCTCGGCGACCTCGGCCGAGCGGACCGCGCGGTGCAGCGCCTCCCCCTGGCCCTGCCCCGGGAACTGGGCCGCCAACACGAAACTTCCAACGCGCATTGCTTTTCCTGCTTCCTTGGCTCCGACGCGGAGCTCCCCCACCCGCATAACCGTCTGACACGTGCCGAGGACACGGCCTGGCGAAGAGATTTGCGGATTGTCTGCAGAATGGGGGACCGCGGCGGGGGCGGGGGCCGGCCGGTGGACTACGCGTACCCCGGTCCGCGCCCCGTAGGCTGGACACGGCCCGTGCTTCCTGTATAGCCCCGTGAGGTGTCCCGTGTCTCCGCGTCGCAACCGACCCAAGGGTGCCGATCCGTCGGGCTCGTCCGGCCGGAGCGGCGAGGACGACCGTCCCGGCCGTTACGGCGGCTGGCAGTCCACCGAGAGCTGGCAGGGGGAGGAGTGGAGCGTGCGGCACGTGGCGGGCGCGAGCGCGCAGGGCAAGACGTACCGCTGCCCCGGCTGCGACCAGATGATCCCCTCCGGCGTCCCGCACGTGGTGGCCTGGCCCGAGCACTCGGGAGTCGACGAGCGCCGCCACTGGCACAAGGCGTGCTGGAACGCGAAGGACCGCCGCACCACGCGGGTGCAGCGGTCCCGTAACGCGCCGAAGTTCTGAAGCCCGGTTACACGTCGCGCTTCTGCAGCAGAGCGACCGCACCGGCGAACACGGCGGCCGTCACGCCGAGGGCGATCCACACCGGATCCCAGCCGGTCGGGCCGGTGTCGCTCAGGGTGTTGGTGTAGAAGGCGCTGAGCTGGTTCGGGATCGAGTAGTCGAACAGGGCCTGGCGCACCTTCTCCAGGGCCGACGAGAACATGAACAGCGCGATCACCAGCGGCGCCAGCACCAGGGCGATCATGATGGTGATGGCGCCCGCCGAGTGCCGGATGATCGAGCCGACGAGGAGCGAGAGCAGTCCGAGCAGCGCAATGTAGAGCGAGATGCCGAAGGTGCCCTTCAGCCACTCGCCGCCGGACGGGTCCTTGGCGCCCTTCAGTGTGGCGACGTCCACGACGGCGACCAGGAGCACCGAGGTGAAGGTGACGGTGAACGCCACCGCGAAGAACACGATGGCCTTCGCCGCCAGCACGCGCGCGCGTGACGGGCACGCGGTCATCGTGGTGCGGATCATGCCGGTGCCGTACTCCGAGGCCGTGGTCAGCACGCCGAGCGTGATGATGCACATGCTGCCGAGGAGCAGCCCGAACACGCCGAAGGACAACGGGTTCTGGCCCTTGAGGCTCTCCTCGCCCTGGTTGGCGGCGACCAGCACGGCGACCAGCATTCCGATGCCGACGACGAGCAGCAGGAACACGCCGAGCGTCCACATCGTGGAGCGCACCGATCTGATCTTCGTCCACTCCGAGGAGATCGCGTGCCCGAGGTGGGTGCGCACCACGGGGATCGGCGAGGTGTAGCTCGGGTATGGCGAACCGGGCGCCGCCTGCCAGTCGGGTGCGGCGGCCTGCGGCATCGGGGGCTGCGGGGTGCTCATCGGGCGTCCTCGGGCTTGGTCAGGTCGGCGGAGGCGGGCGGCTGGGGCGGCGCGGCCGGCGTCTGGGGCGCCGGGGGCACCGGCTGGGCGTACGGGTTGGGCAGGCCCGCGCCGGGGGCGGCGGGAGCGCCGTACGGGCCCGGCTGTCCCTGCGGCATCGCGAACGGCTGCCCGCCCTCCTGGGGCGGCGGCGGGGCGTACCAGTCGGGCTGGCCCTGCCCGGGCACCGGCATCGGCGGCTGCACACCGGGCGGCAGCGGCTGCTGCAGCCCCGCCTTCTGGTCGATGGTCGAGCGGTAGTCCACGGCTCCCTGCGTCATCCGCATGTACGCCTCCTCCAGCGAGGCCTGGTGCGGCGACAGCTCCCACAGGCGTACGTCGGCGTCGTGCGCGATGTCGCTGATGCGGGGGAGCGCCAGCCCGGTGACCCGCAGGGCGCCGTCCTGCTCGGGCAGCACGTGCCCACCCGCCTCGGTGAGCGCGGAGGTCAGCTTCTCGCGCAGCTGCGGCTCCGTGTCCGGCGTACGCACACGCGCGAAGTCGGCGGAGTTCGCCGAGATGAAGTCCTTGACGCTCATGTCGGCCAGCAGCTGTCCGCGTCCGATCACGATCAGGTGATCGGCGGTCAGTGCCATCTCGCTCATCAGATGGGAGGAGACGAAGACCGTACGGCCCTCCGCCGCGAGCGCCTTCATGAGGTTGCGCACCCACAGGATGCCCTCGGGGTCGAGGCCGTTGACCGGCTCGTCGAACAGCAGCACCTGGGGGTCGCCGAGCAGCGCGGCGGCGATGCCGAGCCGCTGCCCCATGCCGAGGGAGAAGCCCTTGGAGCGCTTCCTGGCCACCTCCTGGAGGCCGACCACGCCCAGCACCTCGTCGACCCGGCGGGCCGGGATCCCGGACAGCTGGGCCAGGCACAGCAGATGGCTGCGGGCCGACCGGCCGCCGTGCACGGCCTTGGCGTCGAGCAGGGCACCCACCTGGCGGGGGGCGTTGGGCAGCTTCGGGTACGGGTAGCCGCCGATGGTCACCTGCCCCGCGGTGGGGTTGTCCAGGCCGAGGATCATGCGCATCGTCGTCGACTTGCCGGAGCCGTTCGGGCCCAGGAAGCCGGTGACGGCACCCGGCCGCACCTGGAAGGAAAGGTTGTACACGGCGGTCTTGTCGCCGTAGCGCTTGGTCAGGCCTACAGCCTCGATCATGCTCCGCACCCATCGAAAGGTTCAGGACAGCGGGGCACACGCCCCCGTAAGGGTTAGGAGGATATCGAGGAGCTGACGGTTCCGCTCAAATGAAAGTAAAGCGATGTGACTCCGCTTCCCGGCGGAGCGCTACGCGTCCCGCCTCCTCAGCAGCACACAGCCGCCTGCGAGGGCCGCGAGCACCCACAGCACCATGATGCCGAGACCGCCCCAGGGCCCGTACGAGGTGTCCTCGTCGATCCGCGGGACCACCTGCATGATCTTGCTGCCGGCCTGGTCCGGCAGGAACCGGCCGATCTTCTTCGTCGCGTCGACATTGCCCAGGATGTTGGAGATCAGGAAGAAGAACGGCATCAGGATGCCCAGCGACAGCATCGGTGAGCGGAGCATCGCGGCGACACCCATCGAGAACACCGCGATGAGGGTCATGTAGATGCCGCCGCCGATCACGGCGCGCAGCACGTGCGGGTCCTGGATCGAGGCGCGGTGCGTGCCGAGCACGGCCTGCCCGAGGAAGAAGGCGACGAAGCTGGTCGCCAGGGCGACGACGAGCGCGAGGCCGGTCGCCACGGCGATCTTGCTGAACAGGAAGGTGCCGCGCTGCGGTACGGCGGCCAGCGAGGTGCGGATCATGCCGGTGCTGTACTCGTTCGAGACGACCAGCACCCCGAACACGATCATCGCGAGCTGACCGAGGCTCATGCCCGCGAAACTGATGTAGGTCGGGTCGAAGGCCAGCCGGTCCTGCCGGCTCATCCTGTCGAACTCGTGGCTGGACAGCGCCGAGATCAGCATGCCGAGGGCGATGGTGACGACCACGGCGAGGGACAGTGTCCACACCGTGGACGCCACCGACCGGATCTTGGTCCACTCGGACCGTACGACCTGCATCGCCGCCATGCTCATCTCCTCTTCCAGTCCTCGCCCCAGTGCTGCCGCTGCGGGTATGCCTCGGGGGGCGTCTCGAAGCGCCGCTCCAGGGGTGGGTCGGCGTGCGCGTGGTACTCCACCGCCCCCGCGGTCAGCTGCATGAACGCCTCCTCCAGGGAGGCCTGCTGGGGGCTGAGCTCGTGCAGCACGATCTGGTGCTGCGCGGCCAGCTCGCCGATCTGCTCCGCCTTGCCGCCGTCCACCTCCAGCGCCCCGCTGCCGGACTCGATGACGGTGACGCCCTCCTCGTGCAGCACGTCGAGCAGCCGTTCGCGCTGCGGGGAGCGGATCCGGATGTACGAGCGGGAGTTCCGCTCGATGAAGTCGGCCATGGAGGTGTCGGCGAGCAGTCGCCCCTGTCCGATGACGACGAGGTGGTCGGCGGTCAGCGCCATCTCGCTCATCAGGTGGGAGGAGACGAAGACCGTGCGCCCCTGGGCGGCCAGGGACTTCATCAGATTGCGGATCCAGTGGATGCCTTCGGGGTCGAGGCCGTTGACCGGCTCGTCGAACATCAGGATCTGTGGGTCGCCGAGCAGCGCACCCGCGATCCCGAGCCGCTGCCCCATGCCCAGCGAGAACCCCTTGGCCTTCTTCCTCGCGACCGCCGTGAGGCCCACCGTGTCGAGGACCTCGGCCACCCGCCGGCTCGGGATGCCGTTGCTCTGCGCGAGGCACAGCAGATGGTTGAAGGCGCTGCGGCCGCCGTGCACGGCCTTGGCGTCCAGCAGGGCGCCGATGTACCGCAGCGGGTCCTTGAGGTGGTCGTAGCGCCTGCCGTCGATCCGGACCGCCCCCGCGGTGGGCCGGTCGAGCCCCAGCATCATCCGCATCGTCGTCGACTTGCCGGCCCCGTTCGGCCCGAGGAACCCCGTCACCATGCCGGGTCTGACGGTGAAGGTGAGGTTGTTGACCGCCAGTTTCTCGCCGTACCGCTTGGTCAGGCCCTCGAGCTCGATCATGAAGTCACGCTAAGACCGGGGTCCGGGGGCTGCCACTCGAGCGTGCCCGTGCCGGCGAGCGGGACGTGCTCGGACGCCGACGCGAACGGCAGTGTCCCCGCCGTCGGCAGTGCCCGCCCTTGGTGTCGTAGGAAACACGCCAAAGGCCCGCACCCTCGGGGGAGATGGTGCGGGCCTCTGCTGCCGTCAGGCGGTGTTACCGGGTCTGCTGCGCCGGAACCCCACGGGAGATCGGCTCGTCCTCGGCCGGCGAACCGGCGGCGGCCACCGCGGCACCCGTGAGCGTCGCGAGCATCTCGCGGACGTTCGTCAGCTGGGCGTTGATGCTGTCGCGGCGGTTGGTGAGGGCGGCCAGCTCGCGCTCGGATTCCGAACGGATCCGGTCTGCCTTGGCGTTCGCGTCGGCCACGATGTCCTCGGCCTGGCGCTGAGCCGTCTCCACCGTCTGGCGGGCGCGGCGCTCGGCGTCGGTGCGCAGCTTCTCGGCCTCCAGGCGGAGCTGCTCCGCGCGGTGCTCGATCTCCGCGAGGCGCTTCTCGGCCTTGGCCTGACGGGACGCCAGGTCGCGCTCCGACTGCTCGCGGCGCTTGGCGAGGTTCGTCTCGAAGTCCGCGGCGGCCTGCGCGGCCTTGGCGCGGGTCTCCTCGAAGAGGGCGTCCGCCTCCTCGCGCTTCGACTGCGCGTCCTTCTGCGCCTCGGAACGCAGCTGCGCGGCGTCACTCTTGGCCTTCTCGACGATCCGGACGCCCTCGTCCTCAGCCTTGGCCTTGCGCTCCGCAGCGAACGATTCTGCGTCGTTGCGGACCTGCTGGGCCGCCGACTCCGCAAGCTCGCGGTGCTGCTCGGCCGCGCGACGGGCCTCCTCGCGCAGATCCTTGGCCTCTTCCTCGGCGAGGCGGAGGATCTTCTCGACGCGCGCGCCGAGACCGGCGTACGACGGCTCTGCGTCGGTTACCTGGGCCTGGGCGTTCTGCGTCTCGAGGTGGAGCTCCTCGATGCGCTTTTCCAGAGCGGTGATGCGGGCGAGAGCGCTGTCACGGTCGGAGACGAGCTTGGAGATTCGTTCGTCCACCTGAGCGCGGTCGTACCCACGCCGCACAAGCTCGAAGCCGTAGGGGGAAGTGTCGCTCATGGGGTTCCTGTCAAATGAGACCGGTGAGGTGATAGGGGGAATCCTAGGGGCCGAAGCGGTGTGTCATCGAGCGGATACGTGTTTGATCTGGAGAATGAGACCCCTTTTGGGTGGCTAACCCTCGGACCACTTGCCAAAAAATTGGTCAAAGGCCCCAGACGGCGCCGCATATGACCCTGTCGATCAGCTGTCCGACGGCTTACCCGAACGGGGGGCGCCGACCGTGGCCCCCGCCTTGACGCCACCGTCCTTGCCCGCAGCCGGGGCCTCGAAAGACTCCAACGCCTCCAGGACGTCCTGGACACGGGAGATCTCGGCGTTGATGTCCTCGCGCCGGCGCACCAGGATCTCCAGCTCGCGCTTTCCTTCCTCGACCGTGCGCTTGGCCTCGCGGATCGCCTCGGCCTTGAGCTCCTCGGCCTCCTTCACGAGTGCCGCCTTCTTCTGCTCGGCCTCCTTCAGGAGCCCCTCGGCCTTCTTCACGGCGGCGATACGGACCTTGCCCGCCTCGGAGTTGGCCTCCGAGACCAGCTCCTTGGCCTTCGCCTGCGCCTTGGCCAGCTGCTCCTCGGCGGCCTTGATGAGCGCGTCGCAGCGGTCGCCGGTGGACTTCATCGTCTCGGCGGCCTCGCGGCGGGCCCGCTCGTGCAGCGCCTCGATCTCAGCGGTGATGCGCTCGCGCAGCTCCTCCGCGCGCTCACGGATGGAGGTGGCGTCCCGGCGGGCACCGACGAGCAGTTCGTCCGCGTCGGCACGGGCCTTCTCCACCCGCGCGTTGCCCTCGACCGTCGCCTCCGAGACCAGGCGATCGGCCTCCTTGCGGGCAGCGCCCACCATGGTGTCGGCCTGCGCCTCGGCGTCGGCGGTGGTCTTGTGGGCCTGCTGCTGCGCCTCGGAGAGCAGCTTGTCGGCCTCGGCGGTGGTCTCCGTGATGAGCGTGTCGACCTGCTCGGCCACGTCCTGGCGCCGCTTGTTGGCGTCCTTGCGGGCCTCGTCGAGAGTGCGCTCGGCCTCCTCGCGCGCGGCGTTGACCAGCCGCTCGGCCTCCGCCGCCGCCTCCGCCTTGACCCGCTCCGACTCGCTGCGGATCCGCTCGGCGTGCTGCTGCGCCGCCCCGACCGTGTCGGCGGCCTCGGCGCGCAGCCGCTCCGCGTCCCCGGTGGCGTCCGCGATGAGCTTCTCCGCCTTGGCGACCGCCTCGACCCGCACCCGCTCGGCCTCCGCGACCGTCTCGGTGCGCAGTTGGTCGGTGTCCCGGACCGTCTCCGTGGTGAGCCGCTCGGCCTCGGCGCGCGCCTCGGTGATGAGGGCGTCCGCCTGCGCCGCCGCGTCCGAACGGATGCGGTTGGCGTCCTCGCGGGCGTCCGCCCGGGTGCGCGCCGCCGCCTGGTCGGCCTCGGCGATCGCGTCCGAGGCCTCCGTACGCACCCGCTGCGCGTACTCGGCCGCGTCAGAACGCAGCCGCTCCGACTCAGCGATCGCCTCCGCGACCGTGCGCTCGGCGAGCGCCTTGGCGGCGTCGGTCTCCTCGTTCGCCTCGCGCCGGATGCGGCTCGCGTCCTCGCTGGCGCGCTCCCGCTCGGCGTAGGCGTCGGAGCGGACCCGGTCCGCCTCCTCCTGCGCCTCGCGCCGGGTACGGTCCGCCGCGTGCTCGGCGGCGCTGCGCAGCCCGGTGATCTCCTCCTGGGCCTGCTCGTGCAGCCCGGCCACCGAGTCCCGTACCTGCTGGGCGTGTTGCTCGGCGCCCGAGACCATCTCGGTCGCGCGCCGGTCCGCCTCCTCGACCAGCCGCACGGCCTCGGCCTGCGCCTCCTCCACGCGGTTGCGCGCCGAGGCGAGCAGCTCCTCGCTCTGCTCGCGCGCCCGCTCGCGCTCCTGGTCGGCCTCGGTGCGCGCGGCGCCGAGCGTCTCCTCGGCCTCGCGACGGCGCCGGTTGGCTTCCTCCTGCGCTGCGGCCAGCGTCTCGGAGGCCTCGGTGCCGAGCCGCTCGGCGGCGGCCAGCGCCTCCGCCCGCACCCGGTCGGCGTTCTCCTGCGCCTCCGACTTCAGCCGCTCCGCCTCCGCGGCCGCCTCGGACCGCAGACGTACGGCGATGGCCTCGCCCTCGGCCCGGGACGCGGACGCGTCCGACGCGGCCTCGTTGCGCAGCCGGTCGGCCTCCGTCTCGGCCTGCGCCTGCAGGGTGCGGATCCGCTCGGCGGCCTCCGCGCGCAGCCGCTCGCTCTCCTCGGCGGCCTCGCGGCGGATCCGCGAAGCCTCCTCGCGGGCCTCGGCCAGAGCCTGCTCGGCGGCGGCGAGGCGCTCCTCGGCCTCCGTGTGCAGCCGCGTCAGCTCCTCGGCCGCCTCGGCGCGGCGGGCCTCCATGGCCCGCTCGGTCTCCTCCTGCAGCTCCCGCGCGGCCCGCTCGGCCTCGGCCTTGATGCCCTCGGCCTGCTCGACGACCTCCTCTCGGTGCCGCTCCGCCTCCTGACGGGTGCGCTGGAGGGTCTCCTCTGCCTGCCGGCGCAGCGTGGTCGCCCGCTCGATGGCCTCGGTGCGGACCTTCTCGCTGTCCGCGGTGGCCTTCTGGCGCAGCTCGTCCGCGTCCTGCCGGGACTTCGCGAGCAGCTCCTCGGCGGTCTTGGCCGCCTCCTCGATCTGCTGGACGGCCTCCTTGCGGGCCTCCGCGCGGATCTTCTCGCCCTCGGCGACCGCGTCGGCACGCAGCTGCTCGGCCTCGCCGCGCAGCCGGCGCGCCTCCTCCTGCAGCTCGACCGTCTTGGCGCGGTACTCCTTGGTGTCGTCCTTGGCCGCGCCCTTGAGCTGCTCGGCCAGGTCGTGCGCCTCGGCGCGCAGCCGGTCCGCCTCGGCCTCGGCCTCCGAGCGGATCCGCTCGGCCTCCTCGGCGGCGGCCTTGGTGGTGTTCTTCGCGTCCTCCTGCGCCCTGTTGAGGACGTCCTCGGCGGTCTTGGCCGCCTTGGACAGCTGGGTCGCGCTCTCCTCGGCCGTGATCGTGCGGGCCTTCTCGGAGGCCTCGGCGACGATCCGCTCGGCCTCCGAACGGGCGTCCGCCACGACCTGCTCGGCCTCCGACTTGGTGGCCTCGGCCTCCTTGGTGGCCTCCTCGACCAGCCGGGCGACCTGCTCCTTCGCCGTACGGGTGCGCTGCTCGTTCGTCGACTCGGCGCTGGCGAGGGCCTTCTCGGCCGCCGCCGTGGCCTCGGTGACCAGCTTGTCGGCCTCGGCCTGCGCCTTGCGCAGCGCCTCCTCGGCCTGCGCCATGCGCTGCTCGGCGGCCCGGCTCAGCTCCTGCGCCTGGCGGCGGGCGGAGTCCGACTCGGTGGCGGTGGAGTTGCGCAGCTGCTCGGCGTGGTCGGTGGCCTCCTGGGCCTGGGTGGACGCGGCGTTCAGCAGCCGCTCGGCGTCGGCACGCGCCCGGCGCAGCAGCTGCTCGGCCTCCGCGCGGGCCTCCTCGGCCTCGCTCTGCAGCCGCTGCCTGGCCTCGCTCGCGACCCGCTCGGCCTCCGCGCGGGCGGCGGCCAGGGCCTGCTCGGCCTCGGCACGGGACTCGTCGAGCAGCCGGCGTGCCTGGGACTCGGTACGGGCGCGCAGCTGCTCCGCCCAGGCCACGTTCTCGTTGACGTGCGACTCGACGGTCTGCCGGCGCTCGGCCAGCTCCTGGTCCAGCTGCTGGCGGCGGGTGACCGCCTCCTGGTGCAGCTCGGCCTGCAGCCGGGCGGCCTGCTCCGCGTGCTCCTGGAGGATGCGCTGGGTCTGGGCACGGGCCTGGCTGAGCTCGCGCTCGGCGTCCAGCCGCAGCTGGTCGGCCTGGATCTGGGCGTTCCGCAGCAGCTGCTCGGCCTGGTAGCCGATGTCACCGCCGTCGAAGGAGGGCCGGGACATGATGGTGCGGCGCGCCTCGTGCAGCTTGGCGCGCAGCACCTCGACCTGGTAGCCGAGGTCCTCGGCGTGCTGGATCGCCTTTTCCCGCTCGGTCTTCAGCCGCTCCATCTCGGCCTCGAACCGAGAGAGGTGGTCGACGTCAGCCGCCGGCTCTCGCTCCTGGCGTTCGTAGCCCCGCACTGCGCGGTCCCATCCGTCCCCTGGTCGCAAGTCTGGCCAAACGAGCTCCGTCCATCCGCCGAACGGGGCCCCCGGGGAATGGTGTCAGATCAACGGCGGAGCATGGGCTGCTGCCCCGACGCTCGACCCCCGAAACACGGTCCCCGGCGTGCGGTCACCCCCCACAGAGACGGCGACCGCCCCCAACCCTACCGGCCCATATGTACGGGGGTCAGTGCTCAGGTGACTCAACAGGCGCGGAAGTGACCAGTTCTGTCAGAACGCCGTGGCAGTCCTTCGGGTGCAGGAACGTGATTCGTGACCCCATGGAGCCGCGCCGGGGCTCTTCGTACAGAACACGTACGCCCTTTTCCTTGATGTCGGCCGCGTCGGCGTCCACATCCGCCGTACCGAAAGCGATGTGGTGCACGCCCTCGCCGTTCTTGTCGAGCCACTTGGCGACGGTCGAGTCCGGTCGCGTCGGTTCCAGAAGCTGCAGGTAGGAGGCTCCGCCGTCGGAGGTGTCGTTGATCTTGAGCATGGCCTCGCGGACGCCCTGCTCCTCGTTGACCTCGGAGTGGAACACCTCGAAGCCGTATGTGGCCCGGTAGAACTCGACGGTCTTGTCGAGATCGAAACAGGCGATTCCGATGTGGTCGATTCGCGTCAGCATGGTGTTAGTGCAGCGCTCCTGGAATGGTTACGCAACGTGCCAGCGATCACACCGGCTGCCGGGTGACGGCACGGAGTGCCACTCAGTACATTCGAAGTAAACCCTCGTTCACTCCTCGGCAGTGCAGCCGGAAGGGGATCGCAGCTCATGTCTGGATCGAACAGCACGACCTCGGTGATCGTCGCGGGGGCGCGTACGCCCATGGGACGGCTGCTGGGCTCCCTCAAGTCCTTCTCCGGAGCCGACCTCGGCGGCTTCGCGATCAAGGCCGCCCTCGACCGTGCGGGGATCGGTGGCGACCAGGTGCAGTACGTGATCATGGGCCAGGTGCTGCAGGCCGGGGCGGGGCAGATCCCGGCACGTCAGGCCGCCGTCAAGGCGGGCATCCCGATGAACGTCCCGGCACTGACCGTCAACAAGGTGTGTCTGTCCGGCCTCGACGCCATCGCGCTCGCCGACCAGCTGATCCGCGCCGGGGAGTTCGACGTGATCGTCGCGGGCGGCCAGGAGTCCATGACCAACGCGCCCCACCTGCTGCCGAAGTCCCGCGAGGGCTTCAAGTACGGCGCGATCGAGATGCTCGACGCCATGGCGTACGACGGCCTGACCGACGCCTTCGAGAACATCGCCATGGGCGAGTCCACGGAGAAGCACAACACCCGCCTGGGCATCCAGCGCCCCGAGCAGGACGAGATCGCCGCCCTGTCCCACCAGCGGGCGGCGGCCGCGCAGAAGAACGGCATCTTCGAGGCCGAGATCACCCCGGTGGAGATCCCGCAGCGCAAGGGTGAGCCGGTCCTCTTCAGCAAGGACGAGGGCATCCGCGGCGACACGACGGCGGAGTCCCTGGGCAAGCTGCGCCCGGCCTTCACCCGGGACGGCACGATCACGGCCGGCTCCTCCTCGCAGATCTCGGACGGTGCGGCGGCCGTGGTCGTGATGAGCAAGGCCAAGGCGCAGGAGCTGGGCCTGGACTGGATCGCCGAGATCGGCGCCCACGGCAATGTGGCGGGCCCGGACAACTCGCTGCAGTCGCAGCCGTCCAACGCGATCCTGCACGCCCTGAAGAAGGAGGGCCTGGGGGTCGAGGACCTCGACCTCATCGAGATCAACGAGGCCTTCGCCGCGGTGGCGGTGCAGTCAATGAAGGACCTCGGAGTTTCAACGGAAAAGGTGAATGTCAACGGCGGCGCGATTGCCCTGGGCCACCCCATCGGCATGTCCGGCGCCCGGCTCGTCCTGCATCTGGCGCTGGAGCTCAAGCGCCGGGGCGGCGGTGTGGGTGCGGCCGCGCTGTGCGGTGGCGGCGGTCAGGGTGACGCACTGATCGTGCGGGTACCCAAGGCCTGAGTTCTTCTTCGTACGTCGATCTCTGAACGGAGCTGTGATGCAGGACGTCTCCACACTCGTCGCCCAGGCGAGGGAAGGCCGGCCGCGGGCCGTGGCCCGGCTGATCTCCCTGGTGGAGGGGGCGTCCCCGCAGCTCAGGGAGGTCATGGAGGCGCTTGCTCCGCTGACGGGCAATGCGTATGTGGTGGGTCTGACCGGCTCGCCGGGCGTCGGCAAGTCGACCTCCACCTCCGCGCTCGTCACGGCGTACCGCAAGCAGGGCAGACGGGTCGGCGTCCTTGCCGTCGACCCGTCGTCCCCCTTCTCCGGCGGCGCCCTGCTCGGCGACCGGGTGCGGATGTCGGAGCACGCCTCCGACCCGGGGGTGTACATCCGCTCGATGGCGACCCGCGGCCACCTGGGCGGCCTGGCGTGGGCCGCCCCGCAGGCGATCCGGGTGCTGGACGCGGCGGGCTGCGACGTGATCCTGGTCGAGACGGTGGGCGTCGGCCAGTCGGAGGTCGAGATCGCCTCCCAGGCGGACACCAGCGTCGTCCTGCTGGCCCCGGGGATGGGCGACGGCATCCAGGCGGCGAAGGCGGGCATCCTCGAGATCGGTGACGTCTACGTCGTCAACAAGGCCGACCGGGACGGTGCGGACGCCACGGCCCGAGAGCTCAACCACATGCTGGGCCTGGGCGAGTCCCGCAGCCCGGGCGACTGGCGCCCGCCGATCGTCAAGACGGTCGCCGCGCGCGCCGAGGGCGTCGACGAGGTCGTCGAGGCCCTGGAGAAGCACCGTGCGTGGATGGAGGAGCGGGGGGTGCTGGCGGAACGCCGCCTGGCCCGCGCCTCCCGCGAGGTGGAGACCATCGCCGTGACGGCCCTGCGCGAACGCATCGGCGACCTGCACGGCGACCGCCGGCTGAGCGCACTGGCGGAGCGGATCGTGGCCGGGGACCTGGACCCCTACCGTGCGGCGGACGAACTGGTGGCGGGGCTGACGCAGGGCTGAGGCGGACGGTCGCGTGGCCAACTCCCGGCCCGCGCTGTTACGTTGATTCGCATGTACCTCCTCTTGGCATAGGGCCCGCCCAAGCCCGCGTACGGCGAGCGGCAGTCGGCCGACGAACCGACTGACCGACCGCCCGGCCGACGCGGCGATCAGGCGTCCCCCTTTCCGCCTCGAGCCGAGGAACTCCCGTGTCTTCCACGCCCGTGGGACGGCCGTCGTATGCCGCCGTCCTCCGCATCCCGCATGCCCGCCGCACCTTCGCCGCCGCCCTGCTCGGCAGGCTGTCGTACGGCATCGTCCCCCTGTCCGTGGTGCTCGCCGTGAACCGCGCCTCGGGGTCGTACACGGTGGCGGGCACCGTCATGGCGCTGTTCGGCGCCACCAGCGTCTTCCTGTCGCCCGCCCGGGCGGCCCTGATCGACCGGTACGGGCCGCGCCGCACGCTCGTCCCGATGGTCACGGCGTACGCGGCCCTGCTCGGGCTGCTCACGCTGCTCGTCCGGCGCCCCGGAGCCGTCTCGCCGCTCGTGCCGGCCGCCGTGGCCGCCGCGGCGGGCGCCTGCACACCTCCACTGGGCCCCGCGATGCGTGCCGTATGGAGCAGGCTCGCCCCGGACCGCGCCCTGCTGCAGCGCGCGTACAGCCTCGACGGCGTCGCCGAGGAACTCCTCCTCGTCTCGGGCCCCGTCCTGGTCGGCATCCTCACCGGCTTCGCCCCGCCGACGGCCGGCATCGCCTTCGGAACCGCGCTGATCGTGGCGGGGACTGCCGGGTTCGTCATGTCGCCGGCGGTCGGCGCGGCGAGGCCCGCCGACGTGGGTACGGGACGGCCGGGGGCAGACCGGGGCGCGGGCGCACGGCTGCGCGGGCTCGTCTTCGGGCGGGGCGGGGTCGTGCCGCGGCCGAAGGTGCTCTCCGAGCCGGGTGCTGTTGGGGGGAGTGCGCCGGGTGAACGCCGTCCGGGGAGGGGTGTGGCCACGCAGGAAGCGTTGCGCGGGCTCGTCTCCGGGCGGGGCATCGCAGGCCGGGGTGCGCTGCGGCGAGGTCATGCCGGGCGGGTTGGTGGCCCGGCGGGGGTACGGCGTGGGGTGCTCTTGGGGTCGTGGACTGACGGGCGGAGCAGGCTGCGCCGGGTTCGGCTGCGGCGCCAGGCCGGGCGGGGTGTGCTGCGGGGGGTTCTGCAGCCCGTTGTCGCTGCCGGCGGGGTCGGCCTGACACTGGGGGTGGTTGATCTGGTGGTGGTGGCCTTTGCCGAGCAGCGGCACTACGGCGACGGGACCGTGGCCTGGACGCTGGCTGCGTTGTCGGCCGGGAGTGCCGTCGGCGGTCTGGTCAACGGGGCTGTCCACTGGCGGGTCCCGGCCCCGGTGCGGCTGCCCCTGGTGGCGGCGGGCCTGGGGGTGGCGTTGTTCGGCGCCGGGTTCGCACCCGGGCTCGGCACGCTCGCCGTGGCGCTGGCGGCCGCGGGGTTCTTCGTGTCGCCGGCGCTGACCACCGCCTATCTGATCGCCGATGACGCGGCGGCGCCGGCGGCGCGGGTCCGGGTCGGGGCCTGGGTCAACACGGTTGTGAACGCGGGCAGTACGGCAGGTGCGGCCGTGGCGGGGCCCCTGGTGGGCGGGATGCCGACCGCGCTGTGCTTCGCGGCGGCCGGCACGGCGGCCCTGCTGACGGCCCTCGCGACGGTGCGGCGCAGCCGGGCGAGGAGCACCCCTGGGGCGGTGCCGGAGCGGGGCGAGGCGGAGAGCGTCCCCGCCGCCTGACGGGCAGCCGGGGCGAGTGTGCCCATCGGGACGCACCGGCAGGCGGGGTCACTTCGGACTCCGCCTGCCGTTCGCGCCGTAGCGCCGCTAGGGACGTCCCCGCTGACCGCGCAGGTGCTCCGCGACGGGCTTCAGGGCCTTGTCGAGTTCCGCCATGGCCTCGGGGGACAGCAGGTCGATGAAGTGCCTGCGCACGGACGCCACATGGTGCGGGGCGACCTTCTTCATCGTCTCCATGCCGTGCTCTGTGAGGACCGCATAGAGCCCGCGGCGGTCGGACTCGCAGTTCTCACGGCGGACCAGGTTCGCGTTCTCCATCCGGGTGATCTGGTGGGAGAGGCGGCTCTTGGACTGGAGGGTGGCGGCCGCGAGGTCGCTCATCCGCATCCGTACGTCCTCCGACTCGGAGAGGTTCACCAGGATCTCGTAGTCGTTCATCGTCAGTCCGAACGGCTGCAGGTCCCTCTCGAGCTGGTACGTCAACAGCCTGTTGACCTCCAGGTGGGTGCGCCAGGCGCACTGCTCCGCATCGGTCAGCCAGCGCGTGGCCGTCTCGGTCTCCATGAATGAAGTCTACCTAAAATGTTGAAAGGCGAACTAGTGAGGGTGGTGTGGTGTCGGCGCGCACACGTTCGACGTCACACTCCGCAGACTACCGCTCACAGCCCGAAGCGACGCTGGAGGTCTCCCAGCTGTCCGGGAAGGCGCGGTGTGCCGGCTTGCTGTGAAGGGCCCATGTGTGCCCCGCCGCCACCGGGCACGCCGGGCTCCGGTGGAACCGCCCCCGTGGCCTGCTCGGCCATGAGGGTTTCCGAGGACTGGAGCAGGACGGTGCCGGCCCCTACGAACTCGAACTGGTGCTCCTCCCCGGAGGCCCCGCCGAGGCCCGTCATCGCACGTAGACCGCCCATTACGCCCGTCAGGTAACCGTGGTCGTAGTGATGACACGGCGACGGGCAGTCGGCCCAGCCGACGAGCGCCTGCGGGTCCACCCGGATCGGCGGTTCCATGAACACCACCGGACCGTTAGATGCTGCCACGAACTTTCCGGTTCCGATGAGTGTCAGAAAACCCGGCACGATCGATTGCTTGAGCGCGAGACTTGGCTGAAAAGCGAGCAGATTGCCGGAGCGAATGGTCAGGTTGCCGTCGTCCAGGTCGTACGAGTTCACATCGAAGGCCCGGTCGGCGAGGAGCATCTTGCCCGAGCCCTCCGCCACGACCCAGTCGCTGGCATGCAGTGGCGAATGAAAGGACGTACGGACAAGGCGGTCGAGCCGGCCGTGCCCGATGCCGTTGAACTCCATCGAGCCGTAGTAGGCGATCATCTTCCCCTTCTGCAGGAACCACTGGCTCCCCTTGAGCTCCACGCAGAAGGTGTACTTGTTGACGTTGTCGTCCACCGGCAGCGTCATCGGGTCGAAGACCGTCGGGCCGCCCGGAGTCCCGTACGTGCTCACAGTTTCTCCTCCGAGGCCTGGACGTACACCGCGCCGTTGCCGCTGAGCTCCAACTGGAAGGCCTCGCCGGAGCCGCGTCCCACCATGTCGCGCCAGCCCAGCGCCGCGGAGAGCTTGTTGCGGACGTCCCCGTGGTGCGCGACGTACGCCTGCGGGTCGACGTGCACGGGCCGCTGTGGGGTGATCGGGATCTCGAAGACCCCGCCGTGGGCCATCACGGCCACCGAGCCGTGCCCCTTGAGGGTGGTCGTGAACAGCCCCTGGCCGGTGACCTGGCCGCGGACCATGCCCATGACCCCGCCCTGCGAGCCCATGAACATCGTGCCCTGCTGGAGCGTGCCCTCGAAGGCGAGCAGCCGGTCCGCCTCCACATAGAGGGTGCCGCCGGTGAGGTTGATCACGTGGACGTGGTGACCGCCGTGCCCGAACATCACCGTGCCGTTGCCCTCGACGCTCATCAGGGGCGTGGCCTCGTTCGCGACCCGGCGACCGATCATCGACATGATCCCGCCCTGGCCGCCCTGGATGTTAGGCGTGAAGGACACCTCGCCCTTGTAGGCGAGCATCGCGCCGCGCTGACTGAACAGCCGCTGGCCGGGCAGCACCGTCGCCTCGACCATCTTGGAGTTGATCTCGCGGAAGGGCATGTCACACATCCCCCGCGATCGTGTTCCGCTCGCTCGGCTGTACGTACACCAGTCCGTCCCCCTCGAACCGGATCTGGAAGGCCTCACCGCCGCCCTCCCCGAAGAACGTGCGGAACGTCACACCGGACTGGAAGGACTGCCGCAGATTCCCCTGGTGCGCGATGTAGGCACCGGGGTCGACCGTCAGCGGGTACTGCGCGCTCACCCTCAGCACCACCGCCGGGCCGTCGGACATGATCGCCGCCTGGCCGTGGCCCTCGACGGTCGTCGTGAACAGCCCGTTTCCCTGGGAGGCGCCGCGCAGGCCGGTGAAGGTCGTGCCGGTCCTGAGGCCGGCGTCGGTCGCGAGCAGATTGCTCGACTCCACATACAGCTTGTCCCCCTGAAGACTCACGAGGTTGATCTCGGAGGCCCGGTCCGCGAACCAGCACGTCCCGTGCCCCTTCACCTCCATCACCGTCATCTGCTCACCGGTGAGCCGCCGGGTCACCATGCCCCGGATGCCCTCACCGCCGCCGGTCATCTTCTTGAAGGCCATCTGCCCGTCGTACGCGACCATCGAGCCGTTCTTCGCCTTCACGGCGTCCCCGGTCATGTCGACGGCGAGCACCTTGCTGCCTTGAAGTCGGAACATCGCCACGCTGCGAAGGTAGCCGCCCGCCGGGTGCGGCGCACAGGGCCCGTGGGTGGAGACGCACCCTGAGCGCACCCCTAGGGGAACCGTTTGTCACAATGGGGGACGCTTGTGCTTCCGTTCACAAAGAGCGATCCGTCTCCCACCGAAGGTGATCCGTGGACATCAAGACCGCCACCGCCCTCCGCCGCCTGCGCCTCGTCTCGGCTCCCGAGGCGGTGTCGTTCCTGCTCCTTTTGACCTGCTCCGTGCTCAAGCGGACCACGAGCTTCGACGCGGTGTTCCCGATGGGCCTGACGCACGGCGTTCTGTTCATCCTGTACGTGATCTTCTGGGCCGACGCCTGGAACCGTACGAAGTGGGACAAGAAGACCGCCGGGCTCTACTTCCTCCTCTCCGTCCTGCCCACCGGCGGCTTCTTCGCCGAGCGCAAGCTCAAGCGCGCCGCCGAGGACGCCGTCATCGCCTCCCGGGCACGCCAGGAAGGAATCGTGAACGCATGATCGTCGCCTTCTCCGTGACACCGCTCGGCGTCGGCGACGACGTGGGGGAGTACGTCGCGGACGCCGTCCGTGTCGTCCGCGAGTCCGGCCTGCCCAACCGCACCGACGCGATGTTCACGAGCATCGAGGGCGAGTGGGACCAGGTGATGGACGTGATCAAGCGCGCCGTCGCCGCCGTCGAGGCGCGGGCGCCGCGCGTGTCCCTGGTCCTCAAGGCGGACATCCGCCCCGGAGTGACCGACGGTCTCACCGCCAAGGTGGAGACGGTGGAGCGCTACCTCGCCGAGTAGGGCCCCCGGGGCTTCCAGCACGTCGGCCCGGCGGGCGAACTGCTCATGGTGGGGCGGGAGATGCGGCCGCCCCACCCGCCTGGACGTCTCCAGGTCGCCCTGCCCCCGAAACTCCAGTTGTGTAGGGGGTGATCGGTACACCTCTGCCGATCACACCTCACTCACTGGAGGGCGCCGTGCAGTCGGAGGGCTACGCATACGACACCCACAGCCGACTGGCCGGACCTCTCACGGAGCCGAGCGAAGCCTCGTACCAGGTGCAGTACACCTCGCTGCTGGCCAGTGAGCCGCGCCGAATACAGGCCGTCCTGCTGATGACCCTCGCGCCGGTGCTCACCGGCATGCTGCTCGTCTACCTCGTCTGGCCCACGCACTGGGTGGAGCGCGACGGCGGGGAGAGCTGGCTGGTCGGGCTCGATGTCACGATGCTCATATCCATCGGGCTCATCGAGCTGTTCATGGTGGTCAATGTCGCCTCTGTCGCCCATGCCACGCTGGTCGCCCGTGACCCCGTCCCGGTGGTCCCCGAAGCCGGTACCCGCGTCGCCTTCCTCACCACGTACGTCCCCGGCAAGGAACCCCTCTCGATGGTCCGCGCCACCCTCGAGGGAGCCGTCCGGATCACCCACGCCGGGCCCGGCAGCGTCCTCGACGTCTGGCTCCTCGACGAGGGCGACGACGAGCAGGCGAAGGCCCTGTGCGCGGAGCTCGGGGTCCGGCACTTCACCCGGCGTGGCGTTCCGCAGTGGAACCAGGCCCACGGCGCGCACAAGGCCCTGACCAAGCACGGCAACTACAACGCCTGGATCGCCCTGCACGGCGACGAGTACGACTTCTTCGCCTCCGTCGACACCGACCACGTCCCGCGCCCCAACTTCCTCGAGCGGATGATGGGGTACTTCCGGGACCCCGACGTCGCCTTTGTGGTCGGGCCCCAGGTGTACGGGAACTATGCCGACCATCCCGTGACCAAGGCCGCCGAGTCCCAGCAGTTCCTCTTCCACGCGCTGATCCAGCGGGCCGGGAACCGGTATCGCTCGCCCATGTTCGTCGGTACGAACAACGTGGTGCGGATCGCCGCCGTGAAGCAGATAGGCGGGCTGTACGACTCGATCACCGAGGACATGGCCACCGGCTTCGAGATACACCAGCGGCGCAACCCCGTCACCGGCAATCACTGGCGGTCCGTGTACACACCGGACGTACTCGCCGTCGGAGAGGGGCCCGCCTCCTGGACCGACTTCTTCACGCAGCAGATGCGCTGGTCGCGGGGGACCTACGAGACGCTGTTCAAGCAGTACGGAAGAGCACTGCGGAAGATGCCTCCGGGGCGGCTGTTCTCGTACACCCTGATGCTCGTCTACTACCCGATGACGGCCGTCAACTGGCTGCTGGGCATCCTCAGTTGTGTCCTCTTCCTCTGGTTCGGGGCCTCCGGGACGCAGGTCGCCTCCTCGGTGTGGCTGATGCTCTACAGCGATGCCGCCGCCCTGCAGATCGGGCTGTATCTGTGGAACCGGCGGCACAACATCTCGCCCCATGAGCCGGAGGGCTCCGGCGGGCTCGCGGGCATGGCGATGTCGGCCCTGGCCGCGCCGATCTACCTCAAGTCCTTCGGTGAGGCGATCGTCCGCCGGCCCAGCAGGTTCGTCGTGACCCCCAAGGGCGCGGACGCCAGTGCCGACCGGCTGCTCACCTTCCGTATCCACCTCTTCTGGGCGATCCTCCTCGCGGCCTCGCTGGCCGCCTCGGTCGTCCTGGACCACACCCATGCGGCCATGCGCACCTGGGCGGTCCTGGCCATGGTCATCGCCCTCGCACCGGTCGCGGTGTGGTGCTCCACGCTCCTCAGGGAGCGGCGGGAGCGGCAGGCACCGCACCGGACCACACGTGCCGTCGACGGCACGGAGCCCGCCCTCGCCACCAGCGGCGCGGGCTCCCCGGTCTCCGGAACCACGACAGGAGGCAGCTAGCACCATGGCCCGCAACGCTGAGAGCAAGTACCGGAAGAGCCCGGGGAGCAGGACGACCAGAAGGGCCGTCCTCGGGGTCGGGGGCATCATGGTCCTGGCCGGTCTCAACGCCCCCGCCGCGGTCGAGTTCGCGGGTGAGGAGTACCACGAGTACAAGATCGCCCAGCCCGAGTACCAGGCGAAGTACGGCTCCTGGCAGCGGGTCGACATCCCCGCGAAGTACCGCACCAACGCCATCCATGCGGCGCTTCTGCACACCGGCAAGGTGCTGATCGTCGCCGGGTCGGGCAACGAACAGAAGAAATTCAACGCCGGGTCCTTCGACACCGTCCTGTGGGACCCGAAGGCCAACACCTTCAAGAAGATCCCCACCCCCGCCGACTTCTTCTGCTCCGGCCACACCCAGCTCCCGGACGGGCGGCTCCTGGTGGCCGGCGGCACCGCCCGCTACGAGCTGCTGGACGGCGAGGTCAAACGGGCCGGCGGCGGTATGCGGGTCAAGAACGAGAACCCCCTCAAGTCGGTGTTCCTGAAGAAGGGCACCCGCTTCCGCTCGCCCTCGGGCGTCGAGTACGTCAGCAGCTTCGACGTCACCGTCCCGAAGGCCAAGCCCGCCGTCGGCGCGGCCCAAGCGGCCGGCGCGGCACGGCCCGGGCAGGCCCCGGCCCCCGCCCCGGTGGTGGCGGGCGAGGCCCGGGTCTTCGTCGAGGCCGTAGAGGCCGGTCCGCTGTCCGTCACCGAGAAGCAGGCGCAGTACGACATCGTCGGACTGACCGGCAAGGACGCGGCCAACACCTACGGGCTGAGCGAGAAGATCACCCTCGACAAGCAGGACTTCCAGGGCATCCGCGCCGCCTACGAGTTCGATCCCGTGGCCGAGCGGTATGTGCCCGTCGACCCGATGCAGAAGGCCCGCTGGTACCCGACGCTGGTCGGGCTCGACGACGGGCGGGTGCTCGCCGTCTCGGGCCTGGACGACGTCGGCATGATCGACCCCGGGGACAACGAGATCTACGACCCGAGGACCAAGAAGTGGTCGCCCGGCCCGAAGCGGTACTTCCCGACGTACCCCGCGCTCTTCCTGACCAAGGGCGGCAAGCTCTTCTACACGTCCTCCAACGCCGGCTACGGGCCCGCCGACCAGGGGCGGGAGCCGGGCCTGTGGGACCTGAAGACCAACACCTTCCGGAAGGTTCCCGGGCTGCGCGACCCCGACGAGACGGAGACCTCGTCCTCCGTGCTGCTGCCGCCGGCGCAGGACCAGAAGGTGATGATCCTGGGCGGTGGCGGCGTCGGCGAGTCCAGGAGGTCGACCCCGCGCACGGCCGTCGTCGATCTCAAGCAGGACAACCCGGTCTTCAAGGACGGACCCGACCTCCCCCAGGGCACGCGGTACCTGAACAGCGTGATCATGCCGGACGACACGGTGTTCACCACCAACGGCTCCGAGGACTACCGCGGCCGCAGCGCCAGCAACATCTTCAAGGCGCAGTTCTACGACCCGAAGAGCAACGCCTTCCGCGAGGCGGCCGCGCCCACCGTCGGCCGCAACTACCACTCCGAGGCGCTGCTGCTGCCCGACGGCCGGGTCGCCACCTTCGGCTCCGACCCGCTCTTCGACGACCAGCAGAACACCAAGCTCGGCCACTTCGAGCAGCGCATGGAGGTCTTCACCCCGCCCGCGCTGCACCGGAACGGCAACAACCGCCCCGTGCTGGAGGGCGGCCCGCGGGAGCTCCGCAAGGACCGCCGCGCGACCTACCGCACTGACCACCCCGAACGGGTGGTGAAGGCCCGGCTCATGCGGCCCAGCGCGGTCACCCACACCACCGACGTCGAGCAGCGCTCCATCGAGCTCGGCCTGACCAAGGACGCGCACTCGGTGACGGTCGTCGTACCGGACGACCCGGCCCTGGTGCCGCCCGGCTGGTACATGCTGTTCGTGACGGACGCGCAGGGCACGCCCTCCGAGGCCAGGTGGATCCAGGTGAAGTGACCGCCCGGCCCGGTGCCCCGGCCGGCGGCTACGGCCTGGAGTTGCGTGCCAGCTCCAGGGCGTACTCCGGCCACCACTTCCCCGCGGCCGGTCCGCTCCCGCAGGTCCCGTCGGACTCCCCGGGCCGCTTGATCCACAGATAGGCGTCGAGGAGGGGTTCGCCCGTGTCGGTCGTCGGGGGGGTGCCCAGCGCGCGGCCGGGCGGGTTGCACCAGGCGCCGGGCAGCGGGCCGTTTCCGTTGCGGCTGGTGTCGACGACGAAGTGCTTGCCGCCGAGGTCGGCGGAGAGCTCCAGGCCGTACGCCTTGGTGAGCTCGTCCGTCTGGAAGTTGGAGACGTTGAGGGAGAAGCCGTCCGCCTTCTCGATGCCGGCCTGCTTCAGCGGGTCGACCAGCTTCCACGGATCACGGATCCAGGCCGGGTTGCCCGCGTCCAGGTACACCTTGGTGTTCGGCTGCTGCTTCAGACGGACCACCGCCTCGTTCAGCAGCTGCTCGCGCTCGTCGTGGTAGCCGGCCGGTGTGCAGCCGTCCACGATGTGGGCGACCGCGTCCGGTTCGAGGACGACCAGGGCCTTGCCGTCCCCGAGTGCGTCCGCGAACTTCCCGATCCACTCCCGGTAGGCGTCCGCGTCGGCCGCGCCACCCGCGGAGTGCTGGCCGCAGTCGCGGTGCGGGATGTCGTACGCCACGAAGAGCGCCGTGCGGTTCTCCACGGCCGCGGAGTCGATGGCCGCCTTCACGATGGGGCCCGGGTCGATCTCGCCCGCCGGCCACAGCGCCTGCGGTTCGTCCGCGATGCGTTTGAGCAGGTGCGCGTCCTGCGCGCGGCCGGCCCGCCGCCACTCCTTGATCTGCTTGGCGGCCGGGCTGTCCGGGTCGACCCAGAAGTCCAGGGCGCCCGCGCGGGCCGCCTTCTTCGAGGCGCTGCCCGCCGCGGCGGCCGTGTCGATGCCGGACGGGGACGAGCAGCCCGCCGCAAGCCCGAGGACCGCGACAGCCGCGAAGATGTGGATCAGCCGGGACATGCAGCTCCCTGGGGCGAAGGTGACATTTACTGATGATTCGTCAGCAATCGTTGCACAAGGGATTTCAGGCTGCAGGGTTCGACATGGCAGCCGTGGGACGGGTCAGACGTCCGAGGACACCTCTCGGGGCGGGGTCGGCGTACGTGGGGGCCACCGTGGCGGGTGCCGGAGCGCTGGGCGCGGTGTGCTGCGTACGGCTCGCGCTGGAAGCGCGGCGGACCGAAAGGCGAGACGGGGCTGACCACGATGTGACCGGCCGGTAAGGTCGGTTCCGTGCCGAAGCCGCTCAGCCTCCCTTTCGACCCGATCGCCCGCGCCGACGAACTCTGGAAGCAGCGCTGGGGGAGCGTGCCGTCCATGGCCGCCATCACCTCGATCATGCGCGCCCACCAGATCCTGCTCGCCGAGGTCGACGCGGTGGTCAAGCCGTACGGACTGACGTTCGCGCGGTACGAGGCGCTGGTGCTGCTCACCTTCTCCAAGGAGGGCGAGCTGACGATGTCGAAGATCGGCGAGCGGCTCATGGTGCACCCCACCTCGGTGACGAACACCGTCGACCGCCTGGTGAGGTCGGGCCTGGTGGCCAAGCGCCCCAACCCCAACGACGGTCGCGGCACCCTCGCCTCCATCACCGACAAGGGCCGCGAGGTCGTCGAGGCCGCCACCCGAGACCTGATGGCGATGGACTTCGGCCTCGGTGCGTACGACGCCGAGGAGTGCGCGGAGATCTTCGCGATGCTGCGCCCGCTGCGGGTGGCGGCGAACGACTTCGCCGAGGACTGACCCGGCCCAAGATCTCCCGGAACGGGCGGTTACGCTCGACGCCATGAAGAAGAGCGTGCTGACCCGCTACCGCGTCATGGCCTACGTCACCGGCGTCCTGCTGGTCCTGCTGTGCCTGAGCATGATCGCCAAGTACGGCCTGGACGTCAGCGGCGCCGCGGACTTCACCCGCGTCGTCGCCATCGCGCACGGCTGGCTCTACGTGGTCTACCTGATCTTCGCCTTCGACCTGGGCTCCAAGGCGAAGTGGCCGGTCGGCAAGCAGCTGTGGGTGCTGCTCGCCGGGACCATCCCGACGGCCGCCTTCTTCGTCGAGCGGAAGATCAGCCACGAGCTGGAGACGAGGTTCGCCGAGGGCTCGCCCGCGGTCGCGAAGGTCTGACGACCGCCGACGTGCCGACCGCCGGGCCGCCGTGGGCCAGACCCTTGTAGGTCTCCCCGCTCCCACTCGGGGTCGTACTCGCCCTCCTCCCGGTCCGGCAGGTCCAGGTTGGTTGTGGCGTCGATGGGCCGCGCCCATGGGTAGAGACCGGCGACCAGGCCGTCGGACAGCTCCAGCGCGGCGGCGGCGTCGTCCGGCAGGAAGTCGCGACCCCCTCGGAGCGCAGCGGGCCGCCACTACCGGAAGCCGCCCTCGACCGTGATGTCGACCGGGTGCAGCGGGGTGCCGTGGCCGTCCCGTTCCCAGTGGAGGCGATCCCAGCCCCAGCACAGCCACTTCGTGCCGAGGGCTTCGTCCCGGTAGCGGACCACCCGGGACGGTCCGAGGTGCCGGGCCGGTCGCTGTGCCGCCGCCAGGTCCCGCTCGACGTGCGGAGGGCCGGACAGGGATCAGGTGCGCAGGGCGTCAAGAAGGTCCCCGGGTGGGTCGCCGCCCTCTGGCTCCCCCTCGACATTTACTAGGACGTCCTAGTAAATTCGAGAGCATGGACGCTGACGCCATCGAGGAGGGCCGCCGTCGCTGGCAGGCCCGGTACGACGCTTCGCGCAAGCGTGAGGCCGACTTCACCACGCTCTCCGGGGATCCCGTGGAGCCCGTGTACGGGCCCCGGCCGGGAGACACCTACGCCGGCTTCGAGCGGATCGGGTGGCCGGGCGAGTACCCCTTCACGCGCGGGCTGTATCCGACCGGCTATCGAGGGCGTACGTGGACCATCCGGCAGTTCGCCGGGTTCGGGAACGCCGAGCAGACCAACGAGCGCTACAAGATGATCCTCGCCAACGGCGGGGGCGGTCTGTCCGTCGCCTTCGACATGCCGACCCTCATGGGGCGCGACTCCGACGACCCGCGCTCGCTCGGCGAGGTCGGGCACTGCGGGGTCGCTATCGACTCCGCCGCCGACATGGAGGTCCTGTTCAAGGACATCCCGCTGGGGGACGTCACCACGTCCATGACCATCAGCGGGCCCGCCGTGCCCGTCTTCTGCATGTATCTCGTCGCCGCCGAGCGGCAGGGCGTCGATCCGCGGGTGCTCAACGGCACGCTCCAGACCGACATCTTCAAGGAGTACATCGCCCAGAAGGAGTGGCTCTTCCAGCCCGAGCCCCATCTGCGGCTGATCGGCGACCTGATGGAGTACTGCGCCGCCGGCATCCCCGCCTACAAGCCGCTGTCCGTCTCCGGCTACCACATCCGCGAGGCGGGGGCGACGGCCGCGCAGGAGCTGGCGTACACGCTGGCCGACGGGTTCGGGTACGTGGAGCTGGGGCTCTCCCGCGGGCTGGACGTGGATGTGTTCGCGCCCGGGCTGTCCTTCTTCTTCGACGCGCACGTCGACTTCTTCGAGGAGATCGCCAAGTTCCGCGCGGCCCGGCGCATCTGGGCCCGCTGGATGCGGGACGTGTACGGGGCGAGGTCCGAGAAGGCGCAGTGGCTGCGCTTCCACACGCAGACCGCTGGTGTCTCCCTGACCGCCCAGCAGCCGTACAACAACGTCGTGCGTACGGCCGTTGAGGCGCTCGCGGCGGTGCTCGGCGGGACCAACTCGCTGCACACCAACGCCCTGGACGAGACCCTCGCGCTGCCGAGCGAGCAGGCGGCGGAGATCGCGCTGCGCACACAGCAGGTGCTGATGGAGGAGACCGGGGTCGCCAACGTGGCCGATCCGCTGGGCGGTTCGTGGTTCGTCGAGCAGCTGACGGACCGGATCGAGGCGGACGCGGAGAAGATCTTCGAGCAGATAAAGGAGCGCGGGCTGCGGGCACATCCGGACGGCCAGCACCCGATCGGGCCCATCACCTCCGGGATTCTGCGCGGCATCGAGGACGGCTGGTTCACCGGCGAGATCGCCGAGTCGGCCTTCCGGTACCAGCAGGCCCTGGAGAAGGGCGACAAGCGGGTCGTCGGTGTGAACGTCCACCACGGGTCCGTCACCGGGGATCTGGAGATCCTGCGGGTCAGCCATGAGGTGGAGCGGGAGCAGGTGCGGGTGCTGGGCGACCGCAAGGCCGCGCGGGACGAGACCGGGGTGCGCGCGGCCCTGGACGCCATGCTCGCCGCGGCCCGTTCGGGCGCCAACATGATCGAGCCGATGCTGGACGCCGTACGCGCCGAGGCGACCCTGGGCGAGATCTGCGGGGTGCTGCGGGACGAGTGGGGCGTGTACACCGAGCCGGCGGGATTCTGATCCGTCTACCCGCAGAAGCGTTTATAAAAATGTGACCTGCCTCCTTTCCCGCGATCGTTCCCGTGCATAGCATCGGCCCGTCGAGTCCGCCGATGCTCAGGGGAACTGACGGTGCGTAGGTTTTTCAGGCCCAGAGTGGTACGGACCGCCGTCGCGGTCGCGGTGGCCATGCTGCCGTGCGCCGCGCTCGTGCCGGTCGCGTCCGCACATTCCGTCGCGCCGCCGGTGAACCCGGTGGCGCAACGGCTGGACGCCTACTGGAACCCGGCCCGGCTGACGGCCGCGCTGCCCGTCGACACCGGCCTGGACAAGGACTCCGTCTACTCCACCGCCCCGGACACCGGCTCCGCCGCCTCCTCCGCGGTGGACGGCCCCATGCCCGGCGAGTTCATCCCGCCCAGCCACAGCTTCGACGGCATCCCCCAGACCGGCACCTTCTTCTGGACCGACCCCAGTGGCACCGGGCGCACCTGCACCGGCTCCGTGGTGCGCAGCCCGGGCCACGACCTGGTGCTGAGCGCGGGCCACTGTCTGCGGGGCTACTCCGGCACCTCCCCGCGCCGCAATCTGGCCTTCGTGCCGCAGTACCACGACGGCCTCAAGCCGTTCGGCGTGTTCCCGGTCCGGGTCAACGGCGTCTACGTCCCGCAGCAGTACTACGACCTGAAGGAACACGCCGGCGCCCAGTACGACTACGGCTTCGCCGTCACCGAGCCCAACCAGGACGGCAAGCTGCTGCAGGACGCGGCCGGTGCCGTGCAGTTGCTCACCGACACGGGGTACCACCACGCCCCGGTGCGGATGATCGGCTACCCGGGAGGCGCGGACAAGCCGCTGGAGTGCTGGAGCCGCACCACCCGCTACGACAGCGACGACCGGGACGAGCCCGGCAGCTATCCCCGCATCGCCTGCGACGCCTTCGTGGACGGCACCAGCGGCGGACCGATGCTGGTGCCGTGGAAGGGCGGCTGGGCGGTGGTGGGCGTCATCGGCGGCTACCACACCGGCGGTTACACCCCGCAGATCTCCTACAGCGCCTACTTCGGCAAGAGCGTCGCTCAGCTCTTCAGCGACGCGGTCACCGGCGCCCCGCCGGCCGGCCCGTCGTCGTAGACCTCGTAGAGGCAGAGCTCGTAGAGGCAGAGCTCGTAGCGGCAGAGCTCGTGGCGGCGGGAGCGGCTACGCCTCCTGGGTGCCCGCTCCCAGGCCGCCCAGGAGCAGGGTCGTGAACTGGCGCACCCACTCCTCGTCCGCCGGGTGCCCGCTCACCAGGGTGCGGTGCACCACCGCGCCCGCGACCACGTCGAAGATCAGGTCGGCCGTGCGGGCCGCCTCGGCGGAGTCGGTCTCGGGGGGCAGCTCGCCGCGGGTCTGGGCGCGGGCGCGGCCCTCCAGGACCAGTCGCTTCTGGCGCTCCACGATCGAGGAGCGGATCCGCTCCCGCAGGGCGTCGTCGCGGGTGGACTCCGCGACCACCGCCATCAGGCCGCTCTTGGCCTCCGGCCGGGCCAGGATCGCCGCGAACTGCAGGACCACGCCCTCGATGTCGGCCGCCAGGGTGCCGCGGTCGGGGAGGACGAGTTCGTCGAAGAGCTCGGCCACCGCGTCGACGACGAGTTCGTTCTTGCCTGCCCAGCGGCGATACAGGGTCGTCTTTGCAACCCCGGCCCGGGTCGCCACGTCTCCCAGGGTGAGCTTCGACCAGCCCAGCTCCACCAGGGCCTCCCGGGTGGCCGCGAGGATCGCGGCGTCCGCCTCGGCGCTGCGCGGGCGTCCTGAGGCGCGGGTGGCGGGAGTGCGGCTCTGCATCCCACGACCATAACCGGCAGTTCCTGTGAGGCCGTGAGGGAGATCACCAGAGGGTGGTACCGGGAAGGCACTCGGTGCCATTACGCTACGACTCGTAGCGAAAGCTCGTGGGTGACTCCACGGGCGACAACCACTGACGTGGGGTGGGGACCCGGCGTCGAACGGAACGCAAACAGGACCGGCTTTTCTCAACGCACGGGGGTCCGGGGGGTTTCCCCAGGAGTATGCAGCACTGATGCGCGGGAACGGGGGAGGATAGACGCATGCAGCCACGGAACATGTCCATGAGCGGAGTCGTCGACCTCGCCGCGGTGAAGGCGGCCCAGGAGGCCAAGGCGAAGGCGGAGCAGGCGCGCGCCGAAGCGGCCCGCCAGGGCGGCGGCCCGGGAGCCGTCTCCCCGGCCGATCTCGTCATCGACGTCGACGAGGCCGCCTTCGAGCGCGAGGTCCTGCAGCGGTCCACCGAGGTGCCCGTCGTCATCGACTTCTGGGCCGAGTGGTGCGAGCCCTGCAAGCAGCTGAGCCCGGTCCTGGAGCGGCTCGCCGTCGAGTACAACGGCCGCTTCCTGCTCGCCAAGATCGACGTCGACGCCAACCAGATGCTGATGCAGCAGTTCGGTATCCAGGGGATCCCGGCCGTCTTCGCCGTGGTGGCGGGACAGGCGCTGCCGCTCTTCCAGGGGGCCGCCGGCGAGCAGCAGATCCGCCAGACCCTCGACCAACTGGTGCAGGTGGCCGAGCAGCGCTTCGGCCTGACCGGTCTGACGGTCGACCCCGACGCCGAGCCGGGCGGCGGCCAGGCCGCCGCCGAGGCGGCGCCGGCCGGACCGTACGACGCGCTGCTCGAGGCGGCCGTACGGGCCCTGGACTCGGGGGACTTCGGCGGTGCGGTGCAGGCGTACAAGAACGTGCTGAGCGAGGACCCTGGCAACCCGGAGGCCAAACTGGGCCTCGCCCAGGCCGAGTTGCTGCAGCGCGTGGGCGGCCTCGACCCGCAGCAGGTGCGCAAGGACGCCGCCGAGAAGCCGGCCGACGTACAGGCGCAGATCGCGGCGGCCGATCTGGATCTGGTCGGCGGTCATGTGGAGGACGCCTTCGGGCGGCTCATCGACGCCGTCCGGCGCACGGCGGGTGACGACCGCGACACGGTACGTCTGCGACTGCTGGAGCTCTTCGAGGTCGTGGGGGCGGATGATCCGAGGGTGGCGGCGGCCCGCAGGGCTCTCGCGCGGGCGCTGTTCTGACCAGTCGCTAAACACCCGGGCATGTGATGCCCGAGTGAAAGATTTGCCGAAGGAACGTCAGTGCGGCCGCGCTTTACCAAATCTTGGTAAACGCGGCCGCTGTTACTGGGAGTAAGTTCCGGCCGTTGATCTGTCGGTTTCTGTCCAACGATCAATAGTTTTGTCCGGGCCCCCGGCTGCACCCTCCGTCGCCACCCGAGACCTGTGGGTCGTCCTTCGGTTATCCCGCCGTTACTACCCAGTAACGAAGCCCCTTGTGCGGGCGGCGAGAATGCACCACGATCGGCGACGCTCGGTCCTTTCCCGTACCCCGACAGCCGGTTGGGTCGCGGGAGTTCCTGGGTCCCCACCGAGCAGAGCCTGCGCCCCTGGCGCCGGCTCTTGGGCAGGGGGGTCTTCGCCGGTTCGGCGAAGCCTGTCCAGCAAGGTTGTGCGTGATGTGTGTCAGGCGCGACCAGTGGTTGTCGCTCGGGGGTGATCGCCGGTGATCGGTGCGCGGTTTGCGCCTCCGAGTGCGGGCGCTCTCCTTCCCGAGGACGTAGCACTTCTCCCATCCCTGCCCGGCTGATGCGCCGACAGGCAGCAGTCAGGGCCAGGAGATGTACGTCCGAGAAGGAGGAAATATGGAGTCCCAGGTGCGTGGCGGGACCAGATGGAAGCGGTTCGCTGTGGTCATGGTGCCCAGCGTCGCCGCTACGGCCGCGATAGGTGTCGCCCTCGCGCAGGGCGCTCTCGCCGCGTCGTTCAGCGTGTCCGGCCAGCAGTTCAAGGTCACGGCCGACTCGCTGACGGGGTACGGCTTCGAGCAGTACGGAGCCATTGACTCGGGGTACACCCTCGACGGCAAGAAGACGGCTCACCCGGTGGCGGTCTCGGCGTTCAACGACGCGACCATCACGAACCTGTGCCAGTCGGTGGTCACGCCCAACATCCCGGTGCTGGGCAAGGTCAGCCTGATCCTGCACGCGGGCGGCGGCGGAAAGCCGGTCGAGGCCAACAAGCTGTACATCGACCTCGATGACCTGAGCGCCGACGCGACGTTCACGAACATCGACATCGGTGTGGCCGCCAAGGATGCCAACAAGGGTCCCGGCATCAAGTCGGACGAGGTCGCCAACAAGCAGACCAACCCGTACGGCTTCGCTCAGCAGGCCGAGAAGGCCGAGCTGACCGGCGTGAAGCAGACGGCGTGGGCGACCACCGCCGGAACCTTCAAGCTCAGCGGGCTGAAGATGTCGATCTCGACGGATGCCGCAGAGTGCTACTAAGCGCTCCGTGACGGGCGGGGGAGCCGATGGCGCCCCCGCCCGTCCACCTTCCGGCACTTTCTTCACAAGCAGTACAACTCACCACCACAGCACCACCACCACAGCAACGCCGCACCAGGGAGCTGTTTTCCATGAGCGCCGAGACTCCTGCCGCACCCGTCGGTCAGTTCAGCCGCCGGAGGGTGCAGTTCCGCGCCTGGCGGGGCACGCGGCCGTTCTGGGCCGGCCTTTTCGTTCTGCTCGCCGGCTTTCCGATCATGTACTTCCCGTACGCGCATCTGCAGGTCGGTCATCTGACGCTGGCGATGGCGACCACCGCGGGCGCCGGGTCCCTGATCATCGGCGTGCTGCTGGTTGTCCTCGGCTTCAGCCTCTGGTTCCAGAAGCACGTGCGCACCTTCGCGGGTGTCGCGGCGATCCTGCTGGGACTGGTGTCCATCCCGGTGTCCAACTTCGGCGGCTTCATCGTGGGCTTCCTGCTCGCCCTGGTCGGCGGGGCGATGGCCGTGGCCTGGGCGCCGGGCGAGCCGCCTGCCGAGGCGGCGCAGGAGGACGTGCCGGGAGCGGGCGGTGCCCCGCAGGCACTCGACCCGGACACCACCATCCTCAAGCCCGTGGTGGGCGAGCCGAACGATCTGTCAGGAACGAGCCCGGCGAACGGGGCGAACGGGAGGCACAGTGCCGGCTGACGAGGTGACCCACGGGACTGATGTGGACGAGTCCCGTGTGAGAACCGGGCCACGCCATGCGGCACCCAAGAAGCCGCTGTTCACCAGGTTCCACATGCCGGCCGGCAAGGCGATAGCCACGGTGGCGATGCCGACCGCGGTCCTCATGGGAATGGGGTTCACGTCGTCGCTCGCGCTCGCCGACAGCGGGGGCGGATCCGCGACGACGAACAGCCAGAAGGCCGACGAGTACAAGGACTGCGTCGCGGCGCTGGACGGCTCCACCGCCTCGCCGTCGCCGTCCGCGTCGGCGAGCTCCGGTGACAAGGCCGACAAGGCGACCCCCTCGCCCTCGCCCTCCGCCGGCACGTCCAAGGAGACTTCGGACTCGACGTCGGGCAAGACGGGTTCGTCCGGTTCGTCGGATTCAGGTTCCGGCGACAGGGCCACGCCCAAGCCGTCCGCCTCGGACGGCTCGAGCAAGGACACGTCGGGCAGCGACACCGCCACGCCGAGCCCCTCGGCGTCCGCGAGCAGCGGCGGCGGTCTGCTGGACGACCTGGGCCACGCGATCGGCAGCATCTTCAGCGGCGGCAGCTCCACGTCGAGCGCGAGCCCCACGCCCACGCCGTCCCCCTCGGCGAGCGCCAGCAAGGACTCCGCGTCCTCGGGCTCTTCGGGTACGAGCGCCTCGGACACCGTCAAGGACACGACCAAGAAGGTCACCGACACGGTGAACAAGACCGTGAAGGACACGACCGACACGGCGACCACGGCGACCAAGGCGGCCGAGGAGGCCACCAAGGCGGCCCAGGAGGCGGCCGGATCGGCCACCTCTGCCAGCCCCTCGCCGAGCTCGTCCGCGGACGCGGCAAACTGCGATGCCGCCACGGACGACACCGGCGGCGTCGACAACAAGGTGCCCGTGGCGGACGCCCCCTGGTACCTGAGCGCCAGCTCGCTGACCCTGAACAAGGCCGACTATCAGGGCATCGTGAAGGTGAGGACGGCCAACGGCACCGTCAAGAAGGTGCTGAAGTACGTCATCTCCGGCGGCACCGACATCGGCGACCTGCACCAGACGGTCAAGGACACCGACATCAACAAGACCTACCACGTGCAGGCCGCGAAGGGTTCGCATTCCACGATCACCGGCGGCACGACGACGATGTACACGGAGTCCATCTCCGGCAATCTGTTCGGTCTGATCCCGCTCACGTTCACCCCGGACAGCCCGCCTCCGCTGAACATCCCGTTCATCTACTTCACCAACGTGAAGGTCGTCCAGGCCGCCCAGTTCGGGGGCACCCTGCACGTGCCGGGCATGCACGTCTACACGACCGACGGAACCGGCTGAGCGCCGCCACAGACCCGTTCGGGAGCCGCAGAAAGACTGAGGGCGCCCCCTGTTCACAGGGGGCGCCCTCAGTGCTGTGGAGCCGCCTTCACGGGCCGGTCGGTCGGCGCCGAGATCAGTCGTCCTCGTCGTGGTCGACGCGCGGCAGGACGTTGGTGTCCATGCCGTACTCGCCGAAGAGGTCGACCAGCGCTCTGGTCATGGCGTCCAGGCCGCCTTCACGGACGATCACGAGGTCGGGGATCTGGAGGTACAGGCCGTCGGCGCACTCGCCGGTGGTGGACCAGCGGTCCATCAATTCGGCGATCTTCCGAGGAGTCAGGAAGCTCGCGCTCCACCTCTTTCCGTCCCGGGCTCGGATGACCGCGTCGACGTCTTCGACGGTGTCGGGGTCGTCATCCAGGCCGAGTACGTACGTGACGGAGAAGTCGGCCGTCTCCACGACCACCAGGGGCTCATGAGCCATAGATCTTCAGCAGCTCCTTGATGACGTCCGACTCGCTGTCCTTGTCGGATTTCCCGATGATCTCGAATCCGTCCCCGACCTCACGGAAGAAGAGCCGTGCGCCCTTCTGGCCCCGAAGGTAGCGGATGCCGTGGGACAGCGCCTTCGACCCCTTGCCCGGCTGGTCGTTGCCGTCCAGGAGCTTGTTGATGAGCTGGTTCATCTCGCGCTGCACGTCCTGGTTCCTCGTGGACTTCTCGGCGAGCTTGGCGAGCCTGCTGTTCTTGCCGAGCGCCGAGGTCACGCAGATCTTCGGCTTGCCGGCGGAGGCGGCGGCCTTCGCGGAGGCACCGTGGAACGCGGCCCGCTGGGCGGCGACGCCCGCCACGGTCGAGGCGAGACACTCGACGGCGCTCTGGCCCCTCTTGACCCGGTCCAGGACCGTGCGGAGCCGGTCCAGGGTGTCCTTGGCCTTGTCCAGTTTCTCCCAGAAGGAGCTGATGCCCTTGCTGACCCGGTAGATCGCCTTGCCCACGGCCGGAATCTTGGTGACGGCCGCGCCGACCAGGATGACGTTGACGAGCGTCCACAGACAGCCCTCGACGTCGCGCTGGGTGAAGCACTTCTTGGCGTCGGTGTAGCCCAGCTCGTCGAGGAGGATCTGGCCGCCGTTGTCGACCACCCAGTCCATGATGTCCATGGCCAGGAGCTGCCTGGCCGAGCGGAAGTCGTCCACGCAGGACTGGCCGCACTGGGCGAGGAGCAGTGACTCCTCGTCCTTGCTGAGGTCCGCCCCGGCGTCGGGCTTGGGGCCCTCCATCGCGGCCTTGCGGGCTTCCTCCTGTTCCTTGCGGAACTCCTCCTCGGCGCGGTCGGCCGCACCCTCGGCCGCCTTCGCGTCCTCGTCGGCGTTGGCCGCCGACTTCTCCGCGTCGTCGGCGTCCTTCTCCGCCCGGCTTGCCGCCGAGTCCGCGGCGCCGGCGTCGCGGGTGGCGGCGTCGGCGGAGGCGCGGGCGTTCGTGGCGCTCTTCTCGGCCTCGGTGGCCTCGTTGTCCGCCGCGGTGGCCTCACCGGAGGCGTCGCGGGCGGCGCTGTCGGCGTAGAACCAGTCGGTGCCCGCCTGCGCGACGTACTCGCCGGCCTTGGCGTCGGCCTTCTTCGCAGCCTCGGCGGCCTTGGCCGCCTCCGCCGCCGAAGCCCGGGCCGCGGCCGCGGACTTGAGCGCGGCCGCCGCGTCGGCCGCCGCTGCCGCGGCCGCCTGTGCGGCGAGCTTGGCGTCGCCTGCGGCCCTGTCGGCCAGCTTCTTGGCGTCGGCTGCGGCCTTCGCCGCCTCCTTGGCCTTGGCGGCGGCCGCGGCGGCCTGCTGCTCGGACACCGACAGCGAGGTCTGGCCGATCAGGACGGCGAAGGCGGCCGCGGAGTCCGACTCCCGGTACGGGGTGCCCGCCGCGATGGCGGTGTTGGCGGGCTTGATCACCTCGGTCGCCGCATCACGGGCCGCGGTGGCCGCCTGGCCGGCCGCGTACGCGTGTCCGGCTGCCACTGCGGCCCACTCCTTGGTCCTGGCGGCCTCGTCGCGGGCGGCCGCGGCCTCCTGGTGCGCCTTGAGGGAGGCGGCCTGGGCCTTCTTGGCCTCCTGCTCGGCCTTGGCGGCGTTCGCCGCCGCGGCCTTGGAGGCGTCGATGGCCTCCGCGGCCGCGGCATGCGCTTCCGCACCCGCCGCGGCGGCCGTCTGATAGGCCGACCACGCCTTGTCGGCGGCCGCACGGGACCGCTTCGCCGCGGCATCGGAACGGGTGGCGGCCGCGCGGGCGTTCTGCGCCGCGGTGCTCGCGTCGCCGGCGGCGGTCCGCGCCCGGGTGGCCGCGCCGGCCGCTTCGCCGGCGGCGGCACGTGCGTCGGTGGCCGCCTCGCGGGTCTCAGCCGCCGCGCTGGTGCCGACGGCCGCGGCGGCAGCCGACTCCAGGGCGGCGGCCCGCGCGGCGGTGGCCTTCTTCTCGCGCTCGGCGTCCTCGGCCTTCTCGCGCGCGGCTGCGGCCCCCGCCTCGGCCAGGAGCGCCGCGGTCAGCTGCTCGTCGGCCGTCGTGGCGGCGGCCTCCGCCTTGGTACGGGCCTTCCCGGCCGTCTCACGCTCGGAGGCCGCGCGCTTCTCGGCCTCCTGTGCCTTGGCACGTTCGTCGGCAGCGGTCTTGCGCTCAGCCGCGGCGACGGCCTTCTCCTGCTCGGCCTTGGCGCGCTGCGCCTTGGCGGTCTCCGCCGCCAGGCGGGCCGTCTCCTGTGCCCGCTCGGCGGTGGCCTGTGCGTTCTTCGCCTTGGTGGCGTTCGCGGCGGCCTCCTTGGCCAGCGCGTCCGCGGAGGCGGCGGCCGCCTTCGCCTGGGCCGCCGCCTCCTGCGCGGCGATCCGCCGGAACTCCGTGTTGACGGCGTGGGCCTGCGTCTGGGAGAGCGCGAACAGCGCCTTGCTGTCGGCCACCGTCGCCTTGGCGGCGTTCACCGTGGTCTGGGTTGCCTTCGCGGCCGCCTGGGCCGCGGCGTACGAGGCCTTGGCGACCTGCACCGACTGCTGTGCGTACAACAGCCCGCGGCCACGCGGCAGCTTGGCCGCGTCGGCGATGGCGTAGGCGTCGTTCTGCGCACTGTCGGCCTGCTCCGAGGCCGTCTTGGCGGCGGCGACCGCCTTGTTGGCCAGCACCAGTTGGTCGGCGGTCTTCTTCTGGGCGGCTGCCAGGTCCGTCTTGGCCTGCGTGAAGACCGCGGGCTTGGGCCGGTGGATGTTGTCCTTGGGCTGGTCGGCCCAGTACTTCTGCCAGAGGAGGATCTGCTCGGCGAGCCACGCCTGCCCGATGGACTCGATCATCGCCTCGGTGGCCTTGCGGGCCTCCGCGGACGCGTTCGTCTCGGCACTCATGATGGCGGCGCGGGGCTTGGCCTGGGCGGCGTACTCCTGCTCCCACTCCTGGTGGGCCGTCAGGACGACGGGGGAGAGGATCCGCCGGGCGTCCACGGGGTTGAAGCTGTCGCAGTCGCCCCAGGCGACCTTGAGGGCCTCGACCTCCATGCGGTACTCGGCGGAGCCCTCCTCCAGCGGCTTGGTGACGAAGCCGCCGTGCCGCAGGAAGGAGGCGACGTCGGCGGCGGTGGTGCTGTTCCACGGGCCGCGGACGTCGGTGTCCCGGAACATGGTGTCCGCCGCGAGGTCGTTCCAGTCGTCCTGGCCCTTGATCTCGGCGGCGACCTTCTTCGCCTGTTCGACCGCGTCCTTGGTGGGCACGCTGCGGCCGTCCTGACCGAGCCGGTTCAGCAGGTCGTTCTGGGGGCCGAGTGTGAAGGCCACGACGTCCGCGTCGAACTCGGGGGCGTGGTAGCTGGTGCCGGAGTCCCAGCCGGTCTGCGCGTAGACCTTGTTGGCGGCCTCCCAGCGCGCCTTGCGGTCCCTGGACCGATCGAGGTACGCGATGACGGCGTCGTGGTCCTTGCTGCGGGCGTCGCCGAGGGTGCCGAGCCCCGATCGAGCGCCTTCGAGGGCGGCAGTGAGGTCGGCCTCCGTACCGTTCAGGGCCTTGGCGGCCGCGGTTTTCAGGGCAGGGCCACCGATGTGCAGTGCCACCCCGGCGATGCAGCGGTCGATCCGGGTGTCCTCGCCGAGGCTGATCCGGATCCGTCCGGCATCCGGGTCATCGGCCGCCGGTTCATCGGCGCGTGCGGGTACCGCGTGCACCAGTCCTGTCAGCAGTGCCGAGGCCGCCAGCAGGGCGGTCCCGGTCAGTCCCCCTGAGCGCAGGGCTCTTCGCATGTGATTCGCCTGTCTACGGGTCGAATGGTCGGCCCAGGAAAGAGGCAGGCGGGCATGGCTGTGCGACGGTCGTGGTCGTACTGCGGATGCGCGAAGTCCACCAAGAGCCGTTCATGCGCTGGTCAGAGCTGCTGTGTGCTGGTCAGGCACACGCCCCCCACGCCCTCTCCCCAAGGGCGCCCCAAGATTTACACACGAAATGGAAAAGCGGTAGGGGTTTTCTCCGTGTCGATGGTCACCGCACATGCGTGAGGGCGCCCCCTGTTCGCAGGGGGCGCCCTCAGCGCCGTACAAGAGCCTTTGCGGCTGCGTCAGTTGGCGCCGCCGCCCGCGATGTGGTGGACGCGGAGCATGTTGGTGGTGCCGGGGACGCCGGGGGGCGAGCCGGCGGTGATGATGACGATCTCGCCCGGGTTGAAGCGGTTGATCTTGGCGAGCTCCTGGTCGACCATGTCGACCATCTCGTCCGTGGTGTTCACGAACGGCACCACGTGCGACTCCACGCCCCAGCTGAGGGTGAGCTGGTTGCGGGTGTTCTCGTCGGTGGTGAAGGCGATGATCGGCTGCTGGGCGCGGTAGCGCGACAGCCGGCGGGCCGTGTCACCGGACTGCGTGAAGGCCACCAGGCCGCGGCCGCCGAGGAAGTCGGCGATCTCGCACGCGGCGCGCGCGACCGAACCGCCCTGCGTGCGCGGCTTCTTGCCCGGCACCAGAGGCTGCAGGCCCTTGGAGAGCAGCTCCTGCTCGGCCGCGGCGACGATCTTCGACATCGTCTTCACGGTCTCGACCGGGTAGGCGCCCACGCTGGACTCGGCGGACAGCATGACCGCGTCCGCGCCGTCCAGGATCGCGTTGGCCACGTCGGAGGCCTCGGCGCGGGTGGGCCGGGAGTTGGTGATCATCGACTCCATCATCTGGGTCGCCACGATCACCGGCTTGGCGTTGCGGCGGCACAGCTCGATCAGGCGCTTCTGCACCATGGGGACCTTCTCGAGCGGGTACTCGACGGCCAGGTCGCCACGGGCGACCATCACGCCGTCGAACGCCATCACGACGTCCTCCATGTTCTCGACCGCCTGCGGCTTCTCCACCTTGGCGATGACGGGGACCCGGCGGCCCTCCTCGTCCATCACCTTGTGGACGTCGGCCACGTCCTTGGCGTCCCGCACGAAGGACAGGGCGACCAGGTCGGCACCCATGCGGAGCGCGAAGCGGAGGTCCTCCACGTCCTTCTCGGACAGCGCGGGCACGTTGACGGCCGCGCCGGGCAGGTTGATGCCCTTGTGGTCGGAGACGACACCGCCCTCGATGACGATCGTCCTGACCCGGGGGCCCTCCACGTCCAGGACCTTCAGCTCGACGTTGCCGTCGTTGATCAGGATCTGGTCGCCGCGGGAGACGTCACCGGGCAGGCCCTTGTACGTCGTACCGCAGATGGACTTGTCGCCCGGGACGTCCTCGGTGGTGATGACGAACTCGTCACCGCGCTCGAGCTCGACCGGGCCTTCGGCGAAGGTCTCCAGTCGGATCTTCGGACCCTGCAGGTCGGCGAGGACACCGATGGCACGGCCGGTCTCCTTGGACGCGGCCCGGACACGGTCGTACCGGCCCTGGTGCTCGGCGTGGGTGCCGTGGCTGAAGTTGAACCTGGCCACGTTCATTCCGGCCTCGATCATCGAGACCAGCATTTCGTGGGAGTCGACCGCGGGGCCGAGAGTACAGACGATTTTCGAACGGCGCATGGGGCGATCCTATCGGTTTGTTTCGCCGCGGAATATTCCGTCTGGCGGAAGATACAAATGGGCGGGTCCGCGCTCAGGCGTGTTACTGCGGTGTATTCCTCGGGGTTCTTCAGCCGGCCATGCGGCGAAGCCGCATATCGTTACTGCCCGACCAGTGCATAGGTCTGTGTGGCGATCTCCAGTTCCTCGTCGGTCGGCACCACGGCGACGGCCACGCGCGCCTGCGCGGGCGAGATCAGCCGCGGTTCGTCACTGCGTACGGCGTTCAGCTCGCTGTCCACCGCCAGCCCCAGCTCCTGAAGGCCCGCAAGGGCAGCCTCCCGCACCGGGCCCGCGTTCTCCCCGACTCCCGCTGTGAAGGCGACCGCGTCCACCCGGCCGAGCACGGCGTAATAGGCGCCGATGTACTTCTTCAGCCGGTGAATGTAGATGTCGAAGGCGAGCTGCGCCTCTTCGTCACCTTCGTCGATCCGGCGGCGGATCTCCCGCATGTCGTTGTCACCGCACAGCCCGATCAACCCGCTCTTCTTGTTGAGAAGAGTGTCGATCTCGTCGGTGGACATTCCGCCAACACGCATCAAATGGAAGATGACGGCCGGATCCATGTCCCCGGATCGCGTACCCATCACGAGCCCCTCCAAAGGCGTCAGCCCCATGGAGGTGTCCACGCACTTCCCGCCCCGCACGGCGGAGGCGGACGCGCCGTTGCCGAGGTGCAGCACGATGACGTTGACCTCCTCGGGCGCCTTCCCGAGCAGCTCGGCGGTGGCCCGGGACACATACGCGTGCGAGGTCCCGTGGAAGCCGTAGCGCCGGATCCGGTGCTCGTCGGCGGTCTTCACGTCGATCGCGTAGCGGGCGGCCGACTCCGGCATCGTGGTGTGGAAGGCGGTGTCGAAGACGGCGACCTGCGGCAGGTCGGGCCGCAGCGCCTGCGCGGTACGGATGCCCGTCAAGTTGGCCGGGTTGTGCAGGGGAGCCACCGGTATCAGCCGCTCGATCTCGGCGAGCACGGTGTCGTCGATCACGGTCGGCTCGGTGAAGGACTGCCCGCCGTGCACGACCCGGTGCCCGATCGCCGCCAGCTCGGGGGAGTCCAGCCCCAGCCCGTCCTTCGCCAGCTCCTCCGCCACGGCCTTCAGGGCCGCCTCGTGGTCGGCGATCGACCCGCTCCACTCACGGCTCTCGCCGCCCATGCCGAGCGGCGTGTGCCTGAGCCGTGAGGTCTCCTCGCCGATCCGCTCGACGAGGCCCACGGCGAGGCGGCTGCCGTCCCGCATGTCGAGCAGCTGGTACTTCACCGACGAGGAGCCGGAGTTGAGGACGAGGACACGGGACGGGCTCACTGGGCGGACGCCTTCTCGTTCGGGTGCTGGGCCTGTATGGCGGTGATGGCGACGGTGTTGACGATGTCCGAGACAAGAGCGCCCCGGGACAGGTCGTTGACGGGCTTGCGCAGACCCTGCAGCACCGGTCCGACGGCGATCGCGCCGGCCGAACGCTGCACGGCCTTGTAGGTGTTGTTACCTGTATTGAGGTCGGGAAAGATCAGAACCGTTGCCTGTCCGGCGACTTCGGACTCCGGCAGCTTGGTCGCCGCGACCGTCGGCTCCACGGCGGCGTCGTACTGGATCGGCCCCTCGATCTTCAGGTCGGGGCGCCTTTCCCGGACCAGCTCGGTCGCCTCGCGCACCTTGTCCACGTCGGCGCCCGAGCCGGACGTACCCGTCGAGTACGACAGCATCGCGATCCGCGGCTCCACACCGAACTGCTCGGCGGTGGCTGCCGACTGGATGGCGATGTCGGCGAGCTGCCGGGCGTCCGGGTCGGGGTTCACGGCGCAGTCCCCGTAGACGAGGACCTTGTCGGCGAGGCACATGAAGAAGACCGAGGAGACGATGTCGGCGTCCGGCTTGGTCTTGATGATCTCGAAGGCCGGGCGGATGGTCGCGGCCGTGGAGTGCACCGAGCCCGACACCATGCCGTCCGCCAGCCCCTCCTGGACCATCAGCGTGCCGAAGTAGTTGACGTCCGAGACGACGTCGTACGCCAGCTCCACGGTGACGCCCTTGTGGGCGCGGAACTGCGCGTACTTCTCCGCGAAGGAGTCGCGCAGCTCGCTGGTGGCGGGGTCGATCAGTTGGCACTCGCCCAGGTCGATGCCGAGGTCGGCGGCCTTCTTGCGGATCTGCTCGACCGGGCCGAGCAGGGTGAGGTCGCAGACCCCGCGGCGCAGCAGCACCTCGGCGGCGTGCAGGACGCGCTCCTCGGTGCCCTCCGGGAGGACGACCCGGCGCTTGTCGGAGCGGGCCTGTTCGAGCAGCTTGTGCTCGAACATCATCGGGGTGAGGCGGTCGCTGCTGGGCGCGGAGACCCGCTTGTTGAGGTCGCCGGTGTCGACGTACCGCTCGAAGAGGCCGAGCGCGGTCTCCGCCTTGCGCGGTGTCGCCGCGTTCAACTTGCCCTCAAGGGCGAAGAGTTCCGCGGCGGTCGGGAAGCTGTTGCCGGACACCGAGAGCACCGGGGTGCCCGGGGCGAGGCGGGCGGCGAGGGTGAGGATCTCGTCGCTCGGCACCTCGTTCAGGGTCAGCAGCACGCCGGCTATCGGCGGGGTGCCGGCGCTGTGCGCGGCCAGCGAGCCGACGACCAGGTCGGCGCGGTCGCCCGGGGTCACGACCAGACAGCCCGGGGTCAGGGCGGGCAGGAAGTTCGGCAGCATCGCACCGCCGAAGACGAAGTCCAGCGCGTCGCGCGCCAGCCCCGAGTCGTCGCCGAGGACGACCTTCGCGCCGAGCGCCTGGCCGATCTGGGAGACGGTGGGGGCGGCGAGGGCGGGGTCGTCGGGGACGACGTAGCAGGGCACGGGCAGGCGGGAGCCGAGCTTCTGCGCGATCTCCTCCCGGTCCTCGCGCGCGACCCGGTTGGTCACCATGGCGAGGACGTCGCAGCCCAGGCTCTCGTACGCGCGGTAGGCGTTGCGCGTCTCGGCGAGCACGGACTCGGTGGCCTGCCCACGGCCGCCCACGACCGGGAGCACTGAGGCGCCGAACTCGTTCGCCAGCCGGGCGTTGAGGGAGAGCTCGTCGGGGAGCTGGGTGCCGGCGAAGTCGGTGCCCAGGACGAGGACGACCTCGTAGTCGCGCGCGACCACGAGGAAGCGTTCCACGAGGGTGGACACCAGTTCGTCCGTCCCCCGCTCCGCCTGCAGGGCGGACGCCTCGTGGTAGTCCATGCCGTAGACCGTGGCGGGGTCCTGGGCGAGCCGGTAGCGGGCGCGGAGCAGCTCGAACAGGCGGTCGGGCTGGTGGTGGACGAGCGGCCGGAACACGCCGACCCGGTCGACCTGCCGGGTCAGCAGCTCCATGACCCCCAGCTCCACGACCTGTCGGCCGTCTCCTCGGTCGATCCCGGTCACGTACACGCTGCGCGTCACGTGTGCTCGCCCCTTCCTTGCGCCGTTATAAAAATCGCCCACCGAGGTGAGCAGAACCCTCTTGACAATACCCCTGACGCTGGATAAGGCGCCCGTCAGGATCGGGGCCGCGATCGACGTCCCGACAGGGCCAATCGGGTCATAGCTGACAGAACGGATATCGTCCTGCCGGGCATGAAACAATCGGACCGGCTCACCAGAAACCACCGGGCTGGCTCACCGGTAACGACAGCGAGCAGGAGACACAGCACGATGCGCATCGGAGTTCTCACCGCAGGCGGCGACTGCCCCGGCCTGAACGCCGTGATCCGGTCGGTCGTGCACCGAGCGGTCGCCCACTACGGCGACGAGGTCATCGGCTTCGAGGACGGCTACGCCGGTCTGCTCGACGGCCGCTACCGCTCCCTCGACCTGGACGCGGTCGGCGGCATCCTGGCCCGCGGCGGCACCATCCTGGGCTCCTCCCGGCTGGAGCGGGACCGGTTGCGCGAGGCCTGCGAGAGCGCGGCCGACATCGCCCGTGACTTCGGCATCGACGCGCTGATCCCGATCGGCGGCGAGGGCACGCTGACCGCGGCCCGGATGCTCAGCGACGCGGGACTGCCGGTGGTCGGCGTCCCGAAGACGATCGACAACGACATCTCCTCCACCGACCGCACCTTCGGTTTCGACACCGCGGTCGGGGTCGCCACGGAGGCGATGGACCGCCTGAAGACCACGGCCGAGTCGCACCAGCGTGTGATGGTCGTCGAGGTCATGGGCCGGCACGCGGGCTGGATCGCCCTCGAGTCCGGCATGGCGGCCGGTGCGCACGGCATCTGCCTGCCCGAGCGCCCCTTCGACCCGGCCGACCTCGTCAAGATGGTCGAGGAGCGCTTCGCCCGCGGCAAGAAGTTCGCGGTCGTCTGCGTGGCGGAGGGCGCCCACCCCGCCGAGGGCACCATGGACTACGGCAAGGGCGAGATCGACCAGTACGGCCACGAGCGCTTCCAGGGCATCGGCACGGCACTGGCGTACGAGCTGGAGCGGCGGCTCGGCAAGGAGGCCAAGCCGGTCATCCTCGGCCATGTGCAGCGCGGCGGCGTCCCCACCGCCTACGACCGCGTCCTCGCCACCCGCTTCGGCTGGCACGCGGTGGAGGCGGCGCACCGGGGCGAGTTCGGCCGGATGACGGCCCTGCGCGGCACGGACATCGTGATGGTGCCGCTGGCGGAGGCGGTGACCGAGCTGAAGACGGTCCCGAAGGACCGGATGGACGAGGCGGAGTCGGTCTTCTAGGCCCCCGGGGTCTGCCTCAGCCGGTGTTGTCCTGGAGCGCTGCCCAGAAGTGGTCGACGATCCGGTCCAGGAACTCGCGGCCGGCGTCGCTCGACTCGCTGGCCGCGTTTTCGGCGCCCCAGCTCAGCGAGGCGGCCATCTGCCCCTGGTAGTCCTGGTGCAGGGCCTGGAGGGCGTCCTGAAGGAGGTGCCGGTCCAGGGGTACGGTTCTGGCCACCGGGCGGACGTACGCCTGCCAGCGCGTGGTCACCGCACTGCGCAGCAGCTCGGCCAGCTTCGGCTCGCGTCCCGTGACGGTGACGAAGTCCGGGAGCGAGAGGTCGAGCACATCGGCGAGGAGGGCCGACTGGCGCTCGCTGCCGCGCCAGGCGTTGTGCTCCTCCATGTGCATATAGGCGAGGAACTCCAGGCCGACGGTGCGGGCGACGTCCTCCGGGGCGAGCCCGCGGGCGATACGGTGCTCGCGCAGGGTGCGCGGCGGGCCGGTGATCTCACCGGGGGAACACCACAACACGCCTGCGAGAGCGGTGAGTTCGGGGCTGGAAGGGGCCACCGAGCCGCGCTCCCAGGCGAGGACGAGATCCGGGGAGACATACGGCAGCCCGTAGGAGGCACGCAGGCCGTAGGCGACATGTTCGGGGCCCATGTTGAGGGCGGTGCGGAGCCGGCGGGCGGCGGGGGCGTTGAAGGGCGGGGCGGGCTGGTTCGAGCGGGCTGGGCGATGGCGCACGGGCCACAACGTAGGCGGCCCGTGACACGATGACTACGGTCTGTTCGGCCAGGATCACGGATTGTAGGAACGTACGGATTCGGCCACCCGTGCGGATTGGACGGGGGTGGCCGAAGATCGTCTGTCGTCGTGGCGGACGAACTGGCGAGGATGGCGCGAAGCCGTCAGGGCGGGCGGCCCGAGAGGCGGTGACTTTGTGAACGTCAAGCTCGAGGGGCATATTCGCGAGCGGCCGTAGGCGTCGAACTTCTGGCATCTGGCCACGGTGGGCGCGGACGGGATGCCGCACGTCTCGCCCATGTGAGCGGACATCGAAGACGAGTACGCCATGGTCAATACGCCGATCGGCCGCGTGAAGATCGACAACCTGCGGCTCGATCCCAACGTCTCGCTCTCCCCCCACGAGGCCGGCAACCCGTACGACCGGGCCGAGATCCGGGGGCGGGTCGTGCGGTTCGTGGAGGGCGAGGAGGCGGAGCGGGGCATGGACCGGCTGGCCCGGAAGTACATCGGCGAGGACCGGTATCCATGGCTGCTGCCCGGGGAGCGGCGGGTGATGCTGCTGATCGAGCCGGTGCGGGTGCGGCGGGTCGTCGGAGTGGAGCCGTTCCGGGCGGGCGTGCTACCGGAGGCATGAGCGGGTTTCCCGGACAGGGTCACCCCTTGACCGCCCCGCCCAGCGCGAACCCGCCGCCCAGCCGCCGGGCGATCAGCACGTACAGCAGGATCACCGGCGTCGAGTAGACGATCGAGAACGCCGCCAGCTGCCCGTACGCCACCATGCCCCGGTTGCCGAAGAACTCGTTGATGCTCACCGAGGCCGGCATCTGGTCGGGGGTCAGCAGCAGCATGAAGGGGACGAAGAAGTTCCCCCACATGACCACGAACGAGAACACCGTCACCACCGCCACCCCCGGACCCATCAGCGGCAGCACGATCCGCACCAGCGACTGCATCGACGACGCCCCGTCGGTCCACGCCGCCTCCTCCAGCTCCTTCGGCACGCCGTCCATGAAGTTCTTCATCAACCAGATCGCGAAGGGGAGTTGGGAGGCGGCGAAGAAGAGGATCGTGCCCTGCACGGTGTCGATCAGGTTCACCTGAACGAACAGCGCGTACACCGGCACCATGATCGCCGTGATGGGCAGACTCGTCGCGAAGAGGACGGTGAGGAGGAACGGACGGTTCAGCCGGGACCGGAAACGGGAGAGCGGATACGCCGCCAGGGCCGCGCACACCACCGTCAGCAGCGTCCCTCCGCCGCACAGGATCAGGCTGTTGAGAAGCGGTGTGAAGGTGATGTCCGAGGTCAGGACCGCGTCGAAGTGGGACCAGGTGAAACCGTCGGGGGCCTTCACCTTCAAGTTCGCATGCGGGTCCACCGAGGACAGCAGCACCCAGGCGAGCGGCAGCGCGAAGGCGGCGGCCACCACCAGCAGGCCGGCGTCGGCGGCCAGTCGGCGGCCGCGGCGGCGGGAGGCGAGTGTGCGGGCCATGGTGAGGGTCAGACCTCCGTCCGCAGCAGGCGCAGATACACGAGGGAGAACAGGGAGCCGACCAGGAGCAGCAGCAGGGCCACGGCGGTGCCGTAGCCGATCATGCTGTTCTGGAAGGCCTGCTCGTACATGAAGAGCGGGAGGGTCTGGCTCTTGTTGCCCGGGCCGCCCCTGGTCATCACCCAGATCAGGCCGAAGACGGACAGGGTCTGGAGGGTGTTCAGCATCAGGTTCGTGCCGATGGAGCGGCGGATCATCGGAAGGGTGATGTGCCACATACGGCGCCAGCCGCCCGCGCCGTCGACCTCGGCGGCCTCCGTGATCTCCTTGGGGATCTCGCCCAGCGCGGCCGAGTACACCAGCATCGAGAAAGCTGTGCCCCGCCACACATTGGCGAAGGACACGGCCAGGATCGGAAGCGTGAACAGCCAGTTCTGGGACGGCAGATGGAGCCGGTCCAGGATGTCGTTCAGGGTCCCCTCGCGACGGAAGAAGGCGTAGAGGAGGAACCCGGCGACGACCTCCGGCAGGACCCACGCCGTGACCACGATGCCGCCCGTCAGCGTGCGGACGGGCTTCGACGCGCGCTGCATCAGCGCCGCCAGCGCCAGCCCGAGGGTGTTCTGGCCGAGCAGCGACGACACGACCGTGAACACCAGCGTCAGCCATACGGCGTTGAGGAACTCCTCGTCCTTGAAGGCCTTGCGGAAGTTCGCGAGGCCGACGAAGGACGAGTGGGCCTGGCCGGTGAGCTGGAGGTCGGTGAAGGCGATGTAGGCGCAGTAGGCGATCGGACCGGCGAGGAACAGGAGGAGGAGCGCCACGGCGGGGGAGAGGGGAAGCAGGCGGGCGAGGGCACGGGGGAGCGTCCGGCGGGACCGGCGCCCGGACGGGGCGGGCGGGCGCGAGGGCGACTCGGCCGCCCGCGCGCCTGCAGTGTGCGGGGTCGCGGCGGTCATGCGTGGCCGCCGGTCACTTCTTGACGACCTGGTTGTCGGTGGCGTCCTTGAGCGCGTCGTCGTAGCCGCTCGCCGCATTGTCGACGGACAGGTCGCCCGTCGTGACGCCCTCCATGGCCTCCTGGACGGCGGTGGAGACCTTGGGGTACGCCGGATACGCGGGCCGGTAGTGGGTGCTCGCGACCAGGTCCGTGAAGAACTTGATGCCGGGCTGGGCGCTTGTGTACGACGGGTCGCGCGCCACGTCGTTGCGTACCGAGATACCGGAGTTGGCGATGTACCACTTCTCCGCGTTCGCCTTGGTCTGCATCGTCCTGATGAAGTCGAAGGCGAGGTCGGGGTTGCCGGCCTTGGCGGGGATCGCCCAGGTCCAGCCGCCGGACATGCTCACCTTGCCGGGGGCCTGGCCGTGCTGGGTCGGCATGTACGCCAGCCCCAACTCGCTGGACCACTGCGGCCATTCGTGGCCGCTGCCCTTCAGCCAGGCCTGCGGCAGCCACGAGCCGTCGAGGGCGATGCCCAGCTTGCCCTTCGGCAGCAGCTCGCCGGCCACGATGGTCTGGATGTTGGGGTCGAGCGCGTCGGAGACGTCCGGGCCGAGCTTCTCCTTGTAGACGGTCTCGACGAACCGCAGGGCGTCCTTGAAGCCCTGGCTCCCGGCGATCCACTTCTTGGTGGACTTGTCGTAGAGGGGGTCGGTGGTTCCGTCGCCGGTGCCGTAGAGAAGCATCTCGAAGGTCTGCATGGTGGCGGCCTCACCGGCGGGTTTGCCGGTGTAGACGTTGATGGGGGTGACCCCGGGAACCTTCTTCTTGATGGCGCGGGCGGCGCCGAGCACGTCGTCCCAGGTCCTCGGCTGCCAGTTCGCCGGCAGACCGGCCTTCTTGAAGATGCCCTTGTCGAACCAGAGCCCGCGGGTGTCGGTGCCGTCCGGGACGCCGTACGTCTTCCCGTCCTCGGCCCTGGCCGCGGTCTTCGCCGTGCCGATGAACTGCTTCCAGTCCGGCCACTTGTCGAGATAGGGGTCCAGCGGCTTCAAGTACCCGCTGGTGATGTCCGAGTTGATGAGGAAGGTGTCCTCGTAGACCAGATCCGGGGCCGTCCTGGGGGAGCGGAGCATCTGCTGGAGCTTGGTGTAGTACTCCGAGTCCGGGGCCTTGATCGGGACGAGTTCGACCTTTTTGCCGGGGTACTTCTTCTCGAACTGCTTCTTGATGTCGGCGAGGTAGCCGTCCATCACCTTGATGGAGTTGTCCGTCGACTGCTTGAAGGAGACCTTGAGGGTGTCCGGACTGCTGCCGGAGCCGTTGCCGCAGGCTGTGAGGGTGGTTGCGGCGAGGGCGGTGGTGAGGAGGACGGGGAGGAGGGGGAAGGCGGCGGTGGGGCGCACGGGCAGGACCTCCTGCGGGCTCAACGTCGTTGTCGGCCGAGATGGTTGCCCGGTGAAGGTAGGAGGAGTGGTCTAGTCAGGTCAATGACCGTGCGGCAACCTAGCGTCCCCGGTCCCCTTCCCCCTTCTCGTTGCGCACCCACCGGTACTGCAACTCCGGCCGCCCCACGGTCCCGTACTGCGGAGCCCGCGCCGCCCGTCCCGCGTCCACCAGATGCTCCAGATACCGCCGGGCGGTGATCCGCGATATCCCCACCGCCTCCGCCAGCCCCGCCGCCGTCAGCCCCTCCCCGCAGTCCCGCAAGGCCACCGTCACCCGCTCCAGCGTCGGCGCGCTCAGCCCCTTGGGCAGCGCCGCCGGCGAAGGCGCCCGCAGCGTGGCCAGCGCCCGGTCCACCTCGTCCTGGCCGCTCGCCTCGCCCACCGCCGCATGGAACTCGGCGTACCGCACCAGCCGGTCCCGCAGGGTCGCAAAGGTGAACGGCTTCAGCACGTACTGCACGACGCCCAGCGACACCCCCTCCCGCACCACGGTCAGGTCCCGCGCCGACGTCACCGCGATCACGTCCGCGTGATGCCCGGCGGCCCGCAGCGACCGTGCGAACTGCAACCCGTGCACATCCGGCAGATGCAGATCCAGCAGCAGCAGGTCCACCGGCGTGCGGTCCAGCACCCGGCGGGCCTCCGCGCCCGTGTGCGCCTTGCCGACGGCCACGAAACCCGGCACCCGGCCGACGTACATGACGTGCGCGTCGGCGGCCACCGGATCGTCCTCGACGACCAGGACACGGATGGGCTGGGTCGTCATGCGTCACCTCTCGCCGTGGCGCGCCCGGTTGCCGCGGCCGGAGTGGTGTCCGTGTCCAGAGGCAGCCGTACCTCGAACACCGCACCGCCCTCCTCGCCCTCGGCCACCGTCAACGTGCCCTCCTGCCGGGTGACCGCCTGCCGTACCAGGGCCAGCCCGAGGCCCCGGCCGCCCGGACCGGACGGCTTCGTCGAGAACCCCCGTTGGAATACCAGCTCGGCATGGGCGGGATCCACCCCCGTGCCGGTGTCCGCGACCCGCATCACCAGCTCCGTGCCCTCCGCGTACGCCGTCACCGTCACCCGGGCGCCGATGCTGCCCTGGGCCGCGTCCACCGCGTTGTCGATCAGGTTGCCGAGGATCGTCACCAGATCGCGGGCCGGGAGGGTCGGCGGGAGCAGGCCGTCGTCGAGGCGGCTGTCCTCCGAGACCACCAGTTCCACACCCCGTTCGTTCGCCTGCGCCGTCTTTCCCAGCAGCAGCGCCGCCAGCACCGGCTCGCTCACCGCCGCCACCACTTGGTCGGTCAGCGCCTGCGCCAGTTCCAGTTCCGCCGTCGCGAAGTCCACGGCCTCCTCGGCGCGGCCGAGTTCGATGAGCGAGACGACCGTGTGAAGGCGGTTCGCCGCCTCGTGCGCCTGCGAGCGCAGGGCCTGGGTGAAGCCCCGCTCGGAGTCCAACTCGCCCATCAGGGACTGGAGTTCGGTCACGTCGCGGAGCGTCACCACGGTGCCCCGGCGCTCGCCGCCCGACACCGGGGAGGTGTTGACGACGAGGACCCGGTCCGCGGTGAGGTGCACCTCGTCCACCCGGGGCTCCGATGCGAGCAGCGCCCCTGTCAGCGGCGCGGGCAGGCCGAGTTCCGCGACCGACTTCCCCACCACGCCGTCCTCGGACGGCACCCCCAGCAGTTCCTGACCCCCGTCGTTGATCAGCGCCACCCGGTACTGGCCGTCCAGCATCAGCAGCCCCTCCCGCACCGCGTGCAGCGCGGCCTGGTGGTAGTCGTGCATCCGGCTGAGCTCGGCCGCGTTCATGCCGTGGGTGTGCCGGCGCAGGCGGGCGTTGACGACGTACGTACCGATGGCACCGAGCCCGAGCGCTCCGGCCGCGACGCCGAGCAGGGCCGAGACCTGGTCCTGCACCTGCTTGCTGATCGCCTTCACCTCGATGCCCGCGCTGACCAGGCCGATGATCCGCCCGCGGTCCTCGATGGGGGTCACCGCCCGGACGGACGGGCCGAGTGTGCCCGTATAGGTCTCGGTGAAGGACTTGTGGTGCAGCGCGGGTTCGATGTTGCCCCGGAAGTGCTTGCCGATCTCCTCGGGCTTGGGGTGGGTCCAGCGGATGCCTCGCGGGTTCATGATCGTGACGAAGTCGACGTCCGCGTCGTGCATGACCTTGAGGGCGTACGGCTGGAGTTGCGCGCTGGGGTCGGCCGTGCGGATCGCCGCGTGCACTGAGGGGGCGTCCGCGATCGAGCGGGAGACGGCCATCGCCTGACGGGCCGCTGCGTCCTCGGCCTGCCGCTGGTCGCTGACGTACGTGAACAGTGCGTATCCGGCCACGACGACCGCTATCAGCACGGCCTGCATGGCGAAGAGCTGGCCGGCCAGGCTGCGGGGTCTCGGGACGCGGGGCATGCGCATGGGTTCAGTGTGCCTCGCTCCTGTTCGGAACTTCCTGGTCCCTCGAGGCCCCCGAGCCAAGCATGAACTAATTGACCTCTTCCCGCTCTGACGAGGGGGATACTCCGACTCTGCGCCGCTCTCCGGCGCTCCTTCGAAGCTTTCCTGCTTCAGCACCGGCAGCCCGCCCGGAAGATCTCCGTTGAGGTCTTACACCGGCTCCACAGGCCGACACCGCCAGCCCGGCGGCCAGAACGTTTTTCGCCGCGTTCTCGTCCCGGTCGTGGGTCGCCCCGCATGCGGAGCAGGTCCATTCCCGGATGCTCAACGGCAGTTTCGCGGCCAGATGGCCGCAGGTCGAGCACGTTCTGCTCGACGGGTACCAGCGGTCGACCGCGATCAGTTCGCGGCCGTGCCACTCGGCCTTGTACTCCAGCATGGAGCGAAGCGCAGCCCATGACGCGTCTGAGATCGCACGACTGAGTGTGCGGTTCTTCAGCATGGTCCGGACAGCGAGGTCCTCGATCACGATCGTTTGGTTCTCACGAACGAGACGCGTGGACAGTTTGTGCAGGAAGTCCCGGCGCCGGTCGGCGATCCGGGCGTGGATACGGGCGACGCGGACGCGGGCCTTGTCGCGGTTCCTTGAACCCTTCTTCTTGCGGGACACCTCTCGTTGGGCACGGGCGAGTGCTGCCCGGTCCTTCTTCTCGAACTTCGGATTGGTGATCTTTTCTCCGGTCGACAGGGTCACCAGAGCGGTGATGCCTGCGTCGATGCCCACCGCGGATCCAGTGCCGGGGAGCGCCTTCACCGAAGCGTCCTCGCACAGCATCGACACGAACCAGCGGCCCGCACCGTCCTGCGTCACCGTCACTGTCGAGGGGGTCTGTCCCTCGGGCAGAGGCCTGGACCACACGATGTCCAGCGGCTCCCGCATCTTCGCCAGGGTCAGTCGACCGTCGCGGTAGGCGAATGCCGAGCGGGTGTATTCCGCGCTGTTGCGGGACTTCTTGCGGGACTTGAACCGCGGGTAGGCGGAACGCTTCTCGAAGAAGCTGGCGAACGCGCCCTGCAGGTGGCGTAGCGCCTGTTGCAGAGGAACCGAAGAGACGTCGGAGAGGTAGGCGTACTCCTCGGTCTTCTTCCACTCCGTGAGCAGCGCGGATGTCTGGACGTAGTTGATCCTGCGCCGCTCCGTGAACCAGGCGGTGGTGCGGGCCTGCAGGGCCAGGTTGTAGACCGTCCGCACGCAGCCGAACGTACGCGTCAGCTCGGCCGCCTGGACGTCGTTCGGATAGAAGCGGTACTTGAACGCACGCTTCACGGGGTGGGACATGGCTTAGAAGGTAACAGGTCAGTGTGTGAGGCACCCACGGATGAACTAAATGAACGGAAGGGTGACCGCCCTCACAGGCGCAAGGGATAGTCACCGCATCGAGGAAGCAGTGGAAGCGGGACATACGGTTCCAGCCACCGCCTCCCGTACAGAGATCCGCACCCCCATCCCCATCTCCACCCGGACGTGAGCCGCACGCCGGTGATGCCGACGAAGACGTCAAGGAGGGCAGCCGTGGCCGCCAGCACCCCCGATACGGCACCTGCCGCACCCGCTGGGAAGCGGGACCGCACCCACTATCTCTACATCGCCGTCATCGCAGCGGTGGCCCTCGGTATCGCCGTGGGGCTGATCTGGCCGAGCGTGGGCGTCGAGCTCAAGCCGCTCGGCACGGGCTTTGTGAACCTGATCAAGATGATGATCTCCCCGATCATCTTCTGCACGATCGTGATCGGCATCGGCTCCGTGCGGAAGGCCGCCAAGGTCGGCGCCGTCGGCGGTATCGCGCTCGGCTACTTCCTTGCGATGTCCCTGGTCGCCCTGACCATCGGCCTGGTCGTCGGCAACATCCTGCACCCGGGCGACGGGCTGCACATCACCAACGCGATCAAGGCGACCGGGCACGCACAGGTCGACAGCGAGGCGCTGCCGCCGGTCGACTTCGTGCTGTCGATCATCCCGACGACCTTCATCTCGGCCTTCACCCAGGGGCAGGTGCTGCAGACCCTGCTGGTGGCGCTGCTCGCCGGTTTCGCCCTGCAGGCCATGGGCTCGGCCGGGCAGCCGATCCTGCGCGGTGTGGAGCACCTCCAGAAGCTCGTCTTCCGCATCCTCGGCATGGTGATGTGGGCCGCTCCCGTCGGTGCCTTCGGCGCCATCGCCGCCGTCACCGGGTCCGCGGGTTTCGACGCGCTGAAGCAGCTGGCCATCCTGATGCTCGGCTTCTACGTCACCTGCTTCCTCTTCGTCTTCATCGTGCTCGGGGCCCTGCTGCGGATCGTCGCCGGACTCAACATCTTCACGCTCTTCAAGTACCTGGCCCGTGAGTTCCTGCTGATCCTGTCGACCTCCTCCTCCGAGTCCGCGCTGCCGCGCCTCATCGCGAAGATGGAGCACCTCGGTGTCAGCAAGTCGGTCGTCGGCATCACCGTCCCGACCGGCTACTCCTTCAACCTCGACGGCACCATGATCTACATGACCATGGCCTCGCTGTTCATCGCCGACGCCATGGGCACGCCGATGGCGATCGGCGAGCAGATCCCGCTGCTGCTCTTCCTGCTGCTCGCCTCCAAGGGCGCGGCGGGCGTCAGCGGCGCCGGCCTCGCGACCCTGGCCGGTGGTCTGCAGTCGCACAAGCCCGCCCTTGTGGACGGCGTCGGCCTGATCGTCGGCATCGACCGCTTCATGAGCGAGGCGCGCGCCCTGACGAACTTCGCGGGCAACTCCGTGGCCACGGTCCTGATCGGCACCTGGACCAAGGAGATCGACAAGGAGCGCGTGGGCCGGGTCCTCGCCGGTGAGCTGCCCTTCGACGAGACGACCCTCCTGGACGACGAGGCGGCCCAGCCGCTCGCCGAGGTGCCGGAGCAGGGCGGCGAGAAGGAGCTGGCGAAGGCCTGAGCCCCGCCGGACTCCGGGCGGCTGATCTCTCCCCCGTGGATCAGCGGCCCGGCACAGCAGCCGAGCGGTCGGGTTCCTCCCCCGTGGACCCGACCGCTCGGCTTCGTCGTTACCTCCGGAGCTCCTCCGACCTGGAAGGACACCCGGCGATCCTCACCGATCTCTTACCGAAGTCCACTAGCGTTCGGCGCCGGTCCAGTACACGCGCGGCGCGTTCGCCGGTTGGTTGGAGGCACGGGGGATGAAGATCGACTGGGATCGGCGCACATGTGCCCGCAAGGGGCATGTGACGTATGCGCCGGACGAGCCGGGGCTGAAGGCGCGGCTGCACGCGCGGACCTCGCTCGGGGACGTCTGGCGCTGTCTGCGCTGCGGCGACTTCGTGCTCGGCGAGCCGCACGGCTCGGGACCGGCGGAGCAGGCGCCCCTCGTGCCGCGCGGCAAGGTCCTGCGTGACCTGTTCATCCTGCGCTTCCTGGCGATCGAGCGGGCCGTGCGCGGCGTCTTCATCGTGCTGGTGGCGCTCGCCGTGTGGAAGTTCAGCAACAGCCAGGACTCGGTGCGCCGGCTCTTCGACGAGTACCTCGACGTCTTCCGGCCGGTCTTCCGGCACTTCCACTACGACCTCGACCACTCGCCGATCGTCGGCACGATACAGAAGACCTTCGGCTACAAGCACTCCACGCTGCTGCTGGTGGCCGCACTGCTGCTGGCGTACGCCCTGATCGAGCTCGTCGAGGCGGTCGGCCTCTGGTACGCCAAGCGCTGGGCGGAGTACCTCACGGTGGTCGCCACCGCCGCCTTCCTGCCCCTGGAGATCTACGAGCTCACCGAGCACATCAGCTGGCTGAAGATCGGCACGCTGGTCCTCAACGTCCTCGCCGTCCTCTACATCGCCCTCGCCAAGCGGCTGTTCGGTCTCCGGGGCGGCCGCAGGGCGTTCGAGGAGGAGCGGGAGAGCGCGTCGCTGCTGGAGGTCGAGGAGTCGGCGGGGGTGCCGGCCCACACCGGCCAGGCCGTCTGAGTCGTCTCCTCCTGGTTGGGGAGGCCTCAGCCGCCGCCTTGGGGTGGCGGGGCGCGCCGTCCACGGTCCAGCTGCCGTCCGCCGGCCGGCCCCGGCCGCCTTTCGTGGCCACCAGTACGTCGGCCGGGTCGCCGCCGTACGTGGCGAGGGCCCGGGCGACGAGGGAGGTCCTCGAAGAGGTCTCCGTCCTGGGCCGCACGACGACCTCGATCGTGCTCACCTCCCCGGTGGAGCGGAAACCGCTGTTGCCTTGACGTCGGCGTCAAGGATTACGGTCGTACGCATGCGAATCGGCGAGCTGGCCGAACGGGCCGGGACCACGACGCGGACGCTCAGGTACTACGAGTCGCGCGGGCTGCTGCCCGCGCGGCGCGGCGGGAACGGCTACCGCACCTACGACGAGAGCGACCTGAAGCTGCTCCGGCAGATCCGGACGCTGCAGGACTTCGGGTTCGACCTGGAGGAGACGCGGCCGTTCGTGGAGTGTCTGCGGGCCGGGCACCCGGAGGGCGACTCCTGCCCGGCCTCGCTCGCGGTCTACCGGCGCAAGCTGGACGAACTCGACGCGCTGATCGGCGAGTTGCAGGCCGTGCGGGCGCGGATCGCGGTGCGGCTGGCCGTGGCCGACGGGGAACCACCGTTGTGCGAACTGGGAGGGCAGGAACTGTGATCGACGTGACGGACGAGGATTTCGCGGCGCAGGTGATCGGGTCCGAGTTGCCGGTGCTGGTGGAGTTCACGGCGGACTGGTGCCCGCCGTGCCGGCAGATGGGTCCGGTTCTGCACGCCCTCGCCGCCGAGGAGGCCGGGCGCCTCAAGGTGGTGCAGCTGAACGTGGACCGCAATCCGGAGACCACGAACGCCTACAAGGTGCTCTCGATGCCCACGTTCATGGTCTTCCGCGACGGTGAGCCGATCAAGGCGATGGTGGGGGCCAGGCCCAAGCGGCGGCTGCTGGCGGAGCTGGCGGACGTGCTCTGAACCTCACGCAGTACAGAAGAAATCCCCCGGGCAATTGCGCTCGGGGGATTTCTCTGTGTAAGTTTAATGATTCGCGACTTCAAGGGGATTGGGTCGCAAAGAAGTTCACTGGCGTCATTGTATCTGCCCGGGAGTGGAATTGTCAAACAGCGATGAAATTCGCAGGGAACAGGAATTCATCGACGCCCTGTACGCGCGCGTGGACGCACTGCGCGGCCACACCGAGGCGGGCGTCACGGATGCGCTCGCCCAGGGCAACACGCCCATGCAGGCCCGGCTGGAGCGGGACATCCTGGTCGCCGAGCGCTCCGGGCTGCTCGCCGCGCTGAACGCCGTCGACGGTTCGCTCTGCTTCGGCCGTATCGACTTCACCTCGGGCACCCGGCACCACATCGGCCGGATCGGGCTGCGCACCGACGACGCCGAGCGCACTCCGGTCCTGATCGACTGGCGTGCCGATATCGCCCGCCCCTTCTACCTGGCCACCGGCCACACCCCGATGGGCCTGCGCCGGCGCCGGCACCTCACCACGGAGGGGCGCCGGGTCACCGCCCTGCATGACGAGATCCTCGACCTGGGCGACCAGGAGCGCACCGGCCACGAGGACCCGACCGGCGACGCGGTGCTGCTCGCCGCACTCGACGCCGCGCGCACCGGCCGTATGCACGACATCGTGCAGACGATCCAGGCCGAGCAGGACGAGATCATCCGGGCGCCGCACCGGGGCGTACTGGTGGTCGAGGGCGGTCCGGGCACCGGCAAGACCGCCGTCGCCCTGCACCGGGCCGCCTATCTGCTCTACGAGCACCGGGAACTGCTCGCCAAGCGGGCCGTGCTCATCGTCGGCCCCAACCCCGCCTTCCTCGGCTACATCGGCGAGGTGCTGCCCTCGCTCGGCGAGACGGGCGTGCTGCTCGCGACGGTCGGGGAGTTGTTCCCCGGGGTGAAGGCGACGGCGAGCGACAGCCGTGCGGCGGCCGCGGTGAAGGGCCGCGCCGACATGGCGGACGTCCTCGCCGAGGTCGTACGCGACTGGCAGGCGCTGCCCGACCCGGTGATCGCGATCGAGCACGACCGGGAGATCCTGATGCTCGACGACGGCCTGGTGAAGGTGGCCCGCGAGCGCACCCGTGCCGCCCGGCTGCCGCACAACGTGGCCCGGGAGCACTTCGAGGGGCACATCCTCAACACGCTCACCGAGATGTACGCCGAGCGGGTCGGGACGGACCCCTTCGACGGTACGAGCCTGCTGGATGCGAGCGACATCACGCAGATCCGCGACGAGATCGCCGAGAACCCCGAGGTGTGGGCCGCCATCGACCAGTTGTGGCCGAGGCTGACCCCGCAGCGCCTGGTCGCCGACTTCCTCGCCGATCCCGTCGGCTATCTCCCCGACGAGGACGCGGCCGCGATCCGCCGGCCGGTGACACGGGCCTGGACGGTGGCGGACGTACCGCTGCTCGACGAGGCGGCCGAACTGCTCGGCGTGGACGAGCGGGTGGCGCGGGCGCGGGCCGAACGGGAGCGGGAGACGCAGGTCGCGTATGCGCAGGGCGTGCTGGACGTCTCGTACGCCTCGCGGACCTACGAGTTCGAGGACAAGGACGAGGAGGACTCCGAGATCCTGTCCGCGCACGACATCATCGACGCCGAGCGGTTCGCCGAGCGGCAGGAGGAGGACGACCACCGCAGCGCCGCCGAGCGGGCGGCGGCCGACCGGACCTGGGCGTTCGGGCACATCATCGTCGACGAGGCGCAGGAGCTGTCGCCGATGGCGTGGCGGCTGCTGATGCGGCGCAGCCCGACCCGCTCGATGACCCTGGTCGGCGACCCGGCGCAGACGGCGGAGGCGGCCGGTGTCGGCTCCTGGTCGGACATCCTGGAGCCGTACGTCGAGAAGCGCTGGGAGCACACCCGGCTCGGTGTCAACTACCGCACCCCCGCCGAGATCATGGACCTCGCGGCGGCCGTCGTACGGGCCGAGAACCCGGACTTCGAGCCGCCGAGTTCGATCCGCTCGACAGGTGTACGGCCCTGGGTCCGCGCCACCGACGACCTGCCCGGCGCCGTCGCCAAGGCGGTCGAGGAGCTGACCCCCGCCGAGGGCCGGCTCGCGGTGATCGCCCCGGGCCATCTGCACCGCAGGCTCGCGGCACAGCTGGACGGAGTGACGGCGGGCGCGGAACCCGACCTCACGCGGACCGTCGTACTCCTCGATCCGCGGCAGTCCAAGGGCCTCGAATTCGACTCCGTGCTGGTGGTCGAGCCGGGGCTGTACGGGACCAGTGACCTGTACGTGGCGCTGACCCGGGCGACGCAGCGGCTGGGGGTGCTGCACACCGGGCGGCTGCCGAAGGCGTTGGCCGATCAGGAGGACGGGCTCGCCGTGGGAGTGGGGGAGTAGGTCGGGTGCAGGGACGGATCGAGGGGCTCCAGGGACGCGCACAGGGCGGTCGGGAAGGCCGGCTCCCTGTCCCGCACGGCCTGGCAGCCCCCTTCCGTCGTGCGGAAGAACGGCTTCCAGCCCGACTTCTCGGCCTGGTAGAACCAGCGGTCGCCGAGCCGGGACGTGCAGGCGCTGTCCGCCTGGTCGCCGCAGACCGGACCGGTGCGCCAGGAGAGGTCCAGGACCAGCCACTTGCCGTCGCAGTGCTCCGCGTCGCGGTAGGTGTGCGTGGGCACGTCGACGGCCTTGACCGCCTGCTCGTAGGAGCCGGGGGTGCAGCCGGTGACCGGCGGGGTGCAGCCCAGGTCGCCGCAGCGGCGCAGGGTGGGCAGGTGGGAGTCGTGGGCGGTGAAGACGGCGGCGGGGTAGCCGACCGCCAGCTCGCGGTCCCCCAGGGGTTCGGGAAGCCTGACCCGGGCCTTCGCCGTGGTGGTCCTCGTGCAGCCGGAGGCCCGGTCCCCGGACGGCGAGGTGAAGGTGACCTGGACCGGCACGGTGTTCGCGACGGGCTCGGTGAGTTTCGCCTCGAGGTCGCGCACACAAGGCTTCGGGCCACTGGGCACGTCCACGGCGATGGTCACCGTGCGCCGGTCGGTGCCGAGTTCGGCCCCGGTGATCTGGGAGCGCGTGGGCGCCGACAGCGTCCACGAGGGTGCGGTGGCCGCCGGGGCGGTGCCGCCCTGGCCTGCCACCTGGGTACCGCACGCGCCGAGCAGCAGTACGGCGAGCACGCAGAGCAGGGCGGCCGCGGCCGCCCCGCGCTTGCCTTCGGGTCGCATGAGCCCTCGAATCCCCCGTGGAGCACAGACATCGACCCGATCACCTTACAAAGAACGCCGCCCCGGCTACGCGGGCCGTAGCCAGACCGTTGCCAGCGGTGGCAGCGTCAGTCGGATGCTGGCCGGGCGGCCGTGGTGGCCGTGGGGTTCCGGCTTGATGATGTCCGGGTTGGTCACGTCACTGCCGCCGTACTTCGCGATGTCCGTGTTGAGGCTCTCGTGCCAGGCTGGGACGTCGTCGGGGACGCCCAGGCGGTAGTCGTGGCGGACCACGGGCGAGAGGTGGGAGACCGCCAGGAGCGGAGTGCCGTCGGCGGCGAGGCGCAGGAACGCGAAGACGTTGTCCTCGGCCGCGTCGCCGACGATCCACTGGAAGCCGGACGGGTCGGTGTCCCGCTGCCACAGGGCCGGGGTGTGGCGGTAGACGATGTTGAGATCGCGGACCAGGTCACGCACCCCGCGGTGGTCGGCCTCGGCCCCGTACGCCGGATCCAGCAGCCACCAGTCCGGACCGTGAGCCTCCGACCACTCCGCGCCCTGCGCGAACTCCTGCCCCATGAAGAGGAGCTGCTTGCCGGGGTGGGCCCACATGAAGCCCAGATAGGCGCGGAGGTTGGCGCGCTGCTGCCACCAGTCGCCCGGCATCTTCGAGACCAGTGAGCGTTTGCCGTGGACCACCTCGTCGTGCGAGATGGGCAGCACGTAGTTCTCGCTGTACGCGTACACCATCGAGAAGGTCATCTCGTTGTGGTGGTACTTGCGGTGGATCGGCTCGTGGCTCATGTAGTCGAGGGAGTCGTGCATCCAGCCCATGTTCCATTTGAGGCCGAAGCCGAGGCCGCCGAAGCCTCCCGGGCCCCGGTGGTGCGTGGCCCGGGTGACGCCGTCCCAGGCCGTGGACTCCTCGGCGATCGTGACCACGCCCGGCACCCTCCGGTACACCGTCGCGTTCATCTCCTGCAGGAACGCCACGGCGTCCAGGTTCTCCCGGCCGCCGTGCTCGTTCGGGGTCCACTGACCGGGCTCGCGGGAGTAGTCGAGGTAGAGCATGGAGGCGACCGCGTCGACGCGCAGGCCGTCGATGTGGAACTCCTCGCACCAGTAGATGGCGTTCGCGACCAGGAAGTTGCGCACCTCCCGGCGGCCGTAGTCGAACTCCAGGGTGCCCCAGTCGGGGTGCGCGGCGCGCAGCGGGTCCGCGTGCTCGTACAGGGGGCGGCCGTCGAATTCCGCCAGGGCCCAGTCGTCGCGCGGGAAGTGCGCCGGCACCCAGTCCATGAGGACGCCGATGCCCGCCTGGTGCAGTGCGTCGACCAGGTACTTGAAGTCGTCGGGGGTGCCCAGGCGGGCGGTGGGGGCGTAGAAGCCGGTGACCTGGTAGCCCCAGGAGCCGCCGAAGGGGTGCTCCGCGATCGGCATCAGTTCGACGTGCGTGAAGCCCAGGTCCTTGACGTAGGACGGGAGCTGATCAGCGAGTTGACGGTACGTCAGGCCCGGCCGCCAGGACGGGAGGTGGACCTCGTAGACGGAGAACGGGGCCTCGTGCGCGGGCGCGTTCGCGCGCTGCTCCAGCCACTGCGCGTCCTGCCACTCGTGGTGGGAGGCGGTGACGATCGACGACGTGTTCGGCGGGGCCTCCGTGCGGCGGGCCAGCGGGTCGGCGCGCAGGGTCTTCGAACCGTCGGGCCGGGTGATCTCGAACTTGTACAGCTCGCCCTCTCCGATCCCCGGCGCGAACAGCTCCCAGACACCGGAGGAGCCGAGCGAGCGCATCGGGTGGCCGGTGCCGTCCCAGAAGTTGAAGGTGCCCGCCACATGCACACCGCGGGCGTTCGGCGCCCACACGGAGAAACGGGTGCCGGGCACGCCCTGGTGCGTCATCGGGTGCGCGCCGAGCACCTGCCACAGATACTCGTGCCGCCCCTCGCCGATCAGGTGCAGGTCGAGCTCGCCCAGCGTGGGCAGGAAGCGGTACGCGTCCTCGGTCTCCAGGGTCGTGCCCTCGTACCGCACAAGGAGCCGGTACTCGGGGACTTCGGTCAGGGACAGCAGGGCGGAGAAGAACCCGTCCCCGTCGTCGTGCAGCTCGGCCCGCAGATCCGCGGCGACGACGGTCACGGACAGCGCGTACGGCCGGAAGGCCCGGAAGGCGACCCCGCCGGGCACCGGGTGCGCGCCCAGCACGGCGTGCGGGTCGTGATGCGTGCCGGCGAGCAGCCGCTCGCGGTCCCCGACAGGCACCTCCGGCGACACGGCCGGAACCGGTGCGGTGACCTTCTTCGCGGCGGTGACGGTCTTTTTGGCGGGAGCCTTCGTGGCCGTCGTCTTCTTGGCCGCGGTCTTCTTCGCGGCGGTCTTGACCGTCTGCTTGGTCGCTGTCTGCTTGGCTGCAGTCTGTTTGACGGCTGCCTTCTTCGCAGTCGCCTTCTGCGCAGTCGTCTTCTTCGCCGTGCTTTTCTTCGCCGGGCTCTTCTTCGCGGTTGTCCCGGCCGCCGTCGTCTTCGCCGCGACGGCCTTTTTCGTGACGGCCTTTTTCGTGACTGCCTTCTCGGCGGTGGTCTTCGCCGCCGCCTTCTTCACCGGTTTCCTGGGCTCGGTCGCCTTCTCCGCGGCCTTCGCGGCCTTCTTCTTCGGATCCGAACCGCTGGGCGTGGGGCGGGGGGTCACGGGCGGCGCCTCCTCGGCGAAGGTGAGGTCGGGTCAGTGGGGGTCGGATGCGGCGTAACGCTCTATCGCCGCCATGGGAACGGGCAGCCAGTCGGGGCGGTGACGGGCCTCGTAGAGGACTTCATAGATGGCCTTGTCTGTTTCGTACGCGCGCAGCAGCACCGGGTCCGTACGCGGATCCCGGCCGCTGACCTCGGCGTATCCGGAACAGTAGGCGGCCCGGCACGTCTGCGCCCAGCCCTCTGCCCGGGGGGCGGCGGAGTGAGCCGCGTAGTCGAAGGACCGCAGCATTCCCGCGATGTCCCGCACCGGCGGCTGCGGCATCCGCCGTTCCGCCAGGGGCTTGGACGGCTCGCCCTCGAAGTCGATCAGCCACCACTGACCGGCCGGCGAGCGCAGGCACTGCCCCAGGTGCAGATCGCCGTGGATGCGCTGCGCGGTCCAGGTACGGCCCTCCGAAGCCAGGTCGGCGAGCGCGGTGAACGCGGAGTGCAGGGCGGGGGCGTACGGCCGTAGCGCGGGCACCGCCTGCGCGGCCACCTCCAGGCGCTCGATCATGCCGTCGGCCAGCGGCTGGAGCTGGGTGTGGCCCAGGGTGACGGTCGGCAGGGCGCGGGCGAGTGCCGTGTGCACCTCGGCCGTGGCGCGGCCCAGCGCCCGTGCCTCGGCGGCGAAGTCCTCGCCCTTGGCCAGCTCGCGCAGCGCCAGCTCCCAGCCGTCCGCGGCACCCTGCAGAAACGGCTGGAGCACACCGAGCACATACGACTCCCCGGCCAGCTCCGCCCGCAGCCACGCCGTGGGCGCGGGCACCCGGGGGCAGCCCTCGCGGGCGAGCGCCAGCGGCAGTTCCAGGTCGGGGTTGACGCCGGGGAGGACCCGGCGCAACAGCTTGAGGATGAACGTATCTCCGTAGACGACCGAGGAGTTCGACTGCTCGGCCGTCACCAGCCGCGGGACCAGGCCGGTCCGTATCTCCTGTCCCGGCTCCCGCTCGAAGCGCAGTCCGCCGATACGGGCCTGGGTGCGCAGCGCCTCCAGGAGCACCTCGGCGGGCCGGGAGTCGTAGAGGGCGTCGTACGCCGTCCGTCCGGCGAGCGGGCCCTCGTCCACATGTCCGATCAGCGCGGGCGCCAGCCGCGGCGGCAGCGCCTCGCGCACACCTATCAGCAACTGGTAGCAGTCACCGGGGTGGGGTTCGGCGCCGAGGGTGAGCGGCTGATGGGCGCGCACCAGCAGATGGAACAGGCCGAGCCTGCCGTCGGCCGGCAACAGTTCGGTGGCCGCGACCAGCGAGAACCCGGTGACCGGCCGCCCCTTGCCGGCGAACCAGCGCTGCCGCGGCAGCCATTCCCGAAGGAGGGGATCGAGGGACGCGAGCAGGCCAGGACTTGTCTTGCCGGAAAGTGTGACAGTTTCCGCCATGGTGTCACATTCCTTTCCCCGGGTGGGCGGGGTGTTACTGATGCGTGCCCCGGGTGGGACAGGGGAAACCGCCCCACCCCGGGTTCTGGGCGGCGCTACGCGGGGTCCTTGCGGAGCCGGAACCAGTAGAAGCCGTGTCCGGCCAGTGTCAGCAAGTACGGCAGTTCCCCGATGGCGGGAAAACGCACCCCGCCGAACAGCTCGACCGGATGCCGGCCGTTGAAGATCCGCAGATCCAGCTCGGTCGGCTGCGCGAACCGGGAGAAGTTGTGGACGCAGAGCACCAGATCGTCCTCGTACTCCCGCAGGAAGGCCAGCACCGCCGGGTTGGAGGAGGGGAGTTCCGTGTAGGACCCGAGGCCGAAGGCCGGGTTCTGCTTGCGGATCTCGATCATGCGGCGGGTCCAGTGCAGCAGCGAGGAGGGCGACGACATCGACGCCTCGACGTTGGTGACCTGGTAGCC
>NZ_JBITLY010000019.1:0-147495 GCF_044465725.1 Streptomyces sp. NPDC049541
AGAACGAGTCCCGGATTCTGGTCCACGACGCCCACGCCGAGTCCCCGACCACCGCCTTCGCCCTGTCCCGGCTCGCCGACCCGGACACCCTGCACAACACCCCCATCGGTGTCTTCCGCAACGTCGACCGGCCGGTCTACGACACCCAGATGACCGACCAACTGGACACCGCGATCGAACAGAACGGCAAGGGCGACCTGGCCGCACTGCTGGCCGGCGGCGACACCTGGACGGTGCACCGATAGCGTTCACTCTCTGGTCATTGCAATGAGTGGAGTGCGGATTGTTGCATTAGGTTCAAAGCTGTTGCAACGAATTCTCGCCATCTACCTGCTGTTATGGCGGCTATGCGCAACAGGCATGTTGCGGACTTCATGAACGCAACGTAGCGTTTCCTTCATCGGAAACAGCAGATCCAAGGAGTGCACGATGCAGAAGTTCGACACCCCCGCCCCCATCTCGGCCGTCCTGCACATCTCCGCGGGACGCATCCGGTTCGTCGCCGCGGACCGGGCCGACACCACCGTCGAGGTCCAGCCCCAGGATCCCGCCAAGAGCCGCGACGTGAAGGCGGCGGAGCAGATCACGGTCGCCTTCGGTGACGGCCTCCTGCGGATCGAGGCCCCGGAGGCCAAGAACCGGATGCTCGGCGACTCCGGGTCCGTCGAGGTGACCGTCCAACTGCCCGCCGGCTCCCACGTCGAGGCGAAGGCGGCCCTCGCCGAGCTCCGGAGCGTCGGACGGCTCGGCGACGTCACCTTCGAGGGCGCGCAGGCCACGGTCGAGCTCGACGAGACCGCCGGCGCCCACCTCACCCTCCAGAACGGCGACATCTCCGTCGGCCGCCTCGGCGGCCCCGCCGAGATCAGCACCCAGAAGGGCGCCCTCCACATCACCGAAGCCGTGAAGGGCAAGGTCACCCTGCGCACCGAGCACGGCGACATCACGGTCGGCGCCGCCCCCGGAGTCTCCGCCTCCCTGGACGCAGGCACCACCTACGGCCGCGTCCACAACGCGCTCAACAACAGCGACGGCGGCAACGCCGGCCTCGACATCCACGCCACCACCTCCTACGGCGACGTCACCGCCCGCAGCCTCTGAAGGAGCACCCCGCTCCCTGTCGGCCTCGCACCACCGAGGGCGGCGTACCCCGACACCCCGTCGGTGTACGCCGCCCCGTCCGTGTGCGGCCGTGCGTTCGAGCCGGGAACGAGGACCGCGCAGGCGCGCTCCAAGTCCGCTCATGTGTTCTTCAGGAACGGCCACTGAACGGCAGTGGTCCATAAGGAGGTTTCGCATGGCCCTGCGCGATGTGTTCCAGTCCCTGAACGAGACCGACGCCGTCGCCTCTCCGACCGAGACCCGCCTCGCGGGCGAGGGTCTCATCGACCCCGAGAAGGCCGCCGTCCTCAACAACAACGAGGAAGCCGCGGACGCCCCCATGACGGTCCTCAGCCAGATCAACGAGGCCTGAGAAGCAACCACCAGAGGGCTGCCCGGGAGCGCTCCGCTCCCGGGCGCCACGCACCGGAAAGGTTGGCATCCGCATGACCGCAGCCACTCCTCTGCCCGCCGCCCTGACCGGCAGACTCCTCGGGGACGCCGCCTGGGGCGTCTCGCACCGCGTCGAGAAGCAGGCCGTCGACCCCGCGGCGCTGCTCACGTCGGACGCCATCCGGCGGCTGCTCGACGCCAGTCTCCTCAAATGGCCCTACTTCACCCTGCTCAAGCACGGTGAGGTGCCCACGGTGTCCTCGTACACGACCAAGCGGGACGTGATCGGGCACAAGGTCGCCGGATTCGCGGACTCTCGGGCCGTCGGCCGCCACATGGCGGGCGGCGCCTCCCTCAAGCTCAACCAGGTGGGCGACTGGCACCGGCCCACCCGCGACATCGCGCGGCAGCTGGAGGAGATGCTGCCCGTGGCCGTCAACTCCTACGTCTTCTGGACGCCCGAGGAGTCGCGCGGCATGCTCCCCCACCGGGACGCCGCCCATGTGCTCGTCATCCAGCTCGAAGGCCGCAAGGAGTGGCACCTGTACGCCGAGCCCGACCAGATCGGCGCCTCGGCGGGCCTGGACGTGGACGCCGCTAGGCCCACGCATGTCTTCACCCTCGAACCGGGCGACGTGCTGTATCTGCCGCACGGCTGGCCGCACGACGCGGTCGCCCGCGGCGGCGACTCCGTCCACCTGACGTTCACGCTCACCGAGCCGACCCCGGAGGATCTGGTCGACGCGCTCCTGCGGCGGTTCCTGGAAGACGAGCACAACCTCGTCCACCACTTCCACACCCGCCCGCTTCCGGAGCGCACCAGCGAGGTCCGCTCGGCTCTGACCGAACAGGCGAAGACGCTGGACGGCGCCCGCTGGGCGGGTACGGCGCTTGAGACGATGCGTGAGGCGATCGGCTGATGACCACCACGACCACCGAGATCCGCGAGGCCGCCCCGGCGGCGGAGCACGCCGGGCACGACGGGATGCCCACCCGGCTGGAGCACCTGGTCGGCGACACCGACGCCTTCTTCCGCGACCACTGGGCGAACCAGCCCGTCCTGCTGCGCGCGCACAGCGACCTCACCCGGCTCATCACCGAGCAGGAGATGTGGGACGAGGTCGAGTGCGGCCTGCTGTCCCGGCCGTACTTCACCGTCTTCAACGAGGGCGTGCGCACCGCGATCAGCGACATGACCCGCAAGCGCCGGGTCGTGGGCCACGAACTGCCCGGCTACATCGAGCCCGAGCGGATCCGTGAGGACTTCGCGGCCGGCGCCACCTTCAAGTTCAACCAGGCCGAGCACTGGCACCCGCGCATCCGCACGCTCGTCAAGGCCCTGGAGCCGTACTTCAGCGGCGGACTGGAGTCCTTCGTCTTCCTCAGCCCGCCCGGCAAGACGGCGATGCAGGCCCATATGGACGGTGCACACGTCTTCATCCTGCAGGTCGCCGGCGTCAAGGACTGGGTGGTGGGCCGCATCGACTCCACCTCCACCAGCGACTCCACCCTGCACGAAGGCGTGATCCCGGACGACCGCCGCATGGAGCTGACCCTGCGCCCCGGCGATGTGCTGTACATGCCGCACGGCACACCGCACTACGCCACCGCACGCGAGGGCAACTCCATCCACATCGCCATCACCATCGAGGAGCCCACCGCGCAGAACCTCGCCGAGGTGTTCCTCGCCGGCTTTCTCGGCAGCTCCGCCTTCAAGACCCTGCACGACAGCCACCACCGGCACTCCCTCCGGCAGCGCACCGAACTGCTGCGCGAGGCCCTGCTCGCCCACCTTGCCGGCACCGACGAGCACTCCGTGACCCAGGCCGCCGTCACCCTTCGCAGGGAGCACCGGTGACAGGGCTGCGGGTGTCCCGCCGCGCGCCCTGGATGAGCGGCGGGGGGCCCGCAGCCGTCACCGAGGGAACCCTGCGCACCACCGGCCTCGCGGACACCTGGGCCCGGCTCGCTCCGGAGCTTCCCGCCCGCGGTATCACCCGGGTCGCCGACCTCACCGGCCTCGACATCCTCGACGTCCCGGTGTGGACGGCGATCCGGCCCGCCGCCGCCACCCTGGTCGCCAGCGCCGGCAAGGGCCTCTCGCACACCGCCGCCCGGATCTCGGCGGTCATGGAATCCCTTGAAGTCGCCGCCGCCGAGCAGACCCGGCCCGCCGTCACCGCCCGCGACACCGCCGGCGTGCTGGCCCCGGGCTACCGGGTCGACGAACTGTCCCTGCACCCCGTCTCGCTGGTCGACGACCGCACCGTGCTCGACTGGACCGGCGGCTGGGACCTGGCCTCCGGCGCGCCGGCCCTCGTCCCGTCGGCCGCCGTCGGCCTGCGCGGCTGGGCCGCCGACCGCTGGCAGCCGGCCACCTTCGTCACCACCACCAACGGCCTGGCCTCGGGCAACGACCACGTCGAGGCCGCACTCCACGGACTGCTGGAGGCCGTCGAACGAGACGCCCTCGCCCGGCTGCGCGAGGGCGACGCGGTGGCCACCGACCTGGACACCGTAGGGGACCGGCTCGGCGCGGTGGTCGCCCGGATCCGCGCCGCCGGAGCCGATGTCGCCCTGGAACGCATCCCGTCCGTGCCGGGCACCTGGGCGTACACCTGCTGGCTCACCCAGCCCGAGATGTGGCAGATCTTCGCCGGGTCCGGCTGTCACACCGACCCCGCGATCGCCGCCGAACGGGCCCTGCTGGAGGCCGTACAGAGCCGGGGCTCCACCATCAGCGGCGGACGCGACGACATCCCCGAGTGGACCTTCCGCCGCCTGGGCGCCCCCGCCGACCGGCCCCGTCCCACACCGCGGCGCACCGAACCGATGCCCTCCGGGACCCGGCCGGCAGCATCGCTCGGCGAGGTGCTGGACGGCCTCGTCACCGCCGTGCACCGCACCACCGGCCGGCCCGTGATCGCCGTCGACCTCACCCCCGGCCGGCAGCCGTGGCCCGCCGTCGTCCAGGTCTTCGCGCCGGGGCTCGGGCTCGCACTCCAGCACCCCCGCCCGCAGTCCCTCGCCAGCAGGAGCTTCGTGTGACACCCCGTCGCATCGCCTTCGTCGGCCCCACCCTGCCCGAACGGCAGCGGCCCGCGGGCCCCTTCGAATACCGGCCGCCCGTGAAGCACGGTGACCTCTTCGACCTGTGCCTGTGCCCCGGCGACCAGGTACTGATCGTGGACGGCGTCTACCAGCACTTCGCACCCATCCGGCACAAGGAGATCCTCGCCCAGCTCGCCCGCGGCGTGCACGTCGCCGGCACCGCCAGCCTGGGCGCGCTGCGCGCCGCCGAGCTGGCCGACTTCGGCATGCAGGGCCTCGGCCAGGTGTACGCCGAGGCCCGCGCCGGCCGGTTGGCCGCCGACGCGGACGTCGCCGTACTCCACACCGACGACAGCGAGGGCGCCCGCCGGTTGACCGAGGCGATGGTGTCCGTCCGGCAGGGACTGGCCGAACTGCTGCAGGCACGGCGGCTGGACACCGGTCAGGCAGCCCGCCTCGAACAGGCCGCCGGCCGACTGCACTTCACCGAACGCTCCGCCGCGGGCCTGCGCCACGCTGCCGGCCCCGACCGCGATGCCATGCAACTGCTGCTGGACCACCTGGGCCGGCACGGCGACATCAAGACCCGCGACGCCCGCCACGCCCTGGACACCCTGGCCTCCCGCCCCGTCCCACAGCCTGCCCCCGGCCCCGGCACCGCCGAGGCCTGGCCCAGCTCCTACGGCAGGGAATGGGACTTCGAGCACCGGCCGCTCAAGCCGGGCTCCGCCGTCAGCGCCCGACTCGCCCTGGCCTGCCTGCAGTTGTTCGCCGCGGACTTCCCCGAGCGGCACCGCGCCTACGCCCTGCGCCTGGCCGCGGCCACCACCGGCCGCACCGGCTCTGCCGGAGCGATCCTCAGCGCGGCCGGGTTCGCCCCCGCCTCCCGCCCCGACGCCCACCTGGCCCGGCCCACCGAGGCCACCGCCGGCTGGAGCGCGGACGAACGGCTGCTCGCCCGCACCTTCCGCCTGCCGCCCGGCCGGCTCGTCTACCAGGACCTGCCCGCCGAAGCCGTCGCCGGCACCACCCTGGACGAAGTGGAGGAGCGGTGCCTGAGGCTGCTGCTGCCGTCCTCCGCGCAGGCCGCCCCGACCGCACACCGGCACGCCCTGCTGCGGCAGTTGTGGCAGGCCGATTCGGACCACGGTCACCGGCTGTGCGCGCTGGAACGCGGCTTCCGTGACACCGCCGAGGCCGCCCGGCTGGCCGGCGCATTCGACCTCGCCCTGATCTCGCGGCTCCTGCACGCGCCGGCGGCCCGATGAGCCCCACCACCGCACCGGCCGCCGGTCTGCTCACGCAGGGCATGTCCCTGGCCGAGGCGCTGTGTGCGGAGCCGCGGCCCACCGAAGTGGCCGCCTACGGCGACGACGGACTGCTGCTGCGCGTCGACGTCCCCACCCGGCAGGGTGCCGAACAGCAGCACCTGGTCCACTACCGGCGCCACCCCGACGGCACCTGGGAACCCACCTGGACGGTGCCCTGGGGCACCCAGGCGCTGCCCGTGCCGGGCGGATACGTGTGTGTCCGCCGCGCGGGCGGGCGCACCCTGGTGGAACTGCGGCCCGCCGACGGCGGACCCGAACAGGTCCTGCTGACCACCCAGGGACGGGTCGGCGTCCTCGCCCCCCGGCCGGGCGGCGGCTGGATCGCGGTGACCACCAGCACCTTCGGCGGTCCGGGAGAGCACCCCGAGGGCCTGCTGGCGGGCTCCGACGCCGTCTGGGCCGCGGGCTCCGACATGACGCTCAGCCACGCCAAACAGCCGCAGGGCGAGTGGCAGGTCCACCTCGTACCGCTGGACGGCACCGCCCCGCGCCGGCTCACCCCCGACATCCCCGCGGACCTCGCGCTCACCGGCGAGGCGGCCTGGCCCACGTCGGCCACGCTGCTCCTCGGTGCCCACCGCCACCACCGGCACGGAGTACGCAACTTCGGACTGCTCTCCCTGGCCGTCGACGCAGGCGACGCGACCCGCGAACTGTTCTCCGACACCGTCGACCTCTGCTACCCCGTGCAGGGCCCCGACGGGCAGGTCGCCTACCTCGGCACCACACCACGCCACGACAACGAGCCCATCGCCCAGTACGCCTGCCTCGTCGGTGAGGAGCTCCACCAGCCCGTCCTGCTGGCCGCCGAGGACGGCCTGTGGCAGCGCCCGGTCGGCTGGGACGGGCCGCGCCGACTGGTGTGCACCGCCGAGTCCGGGCCCCGCCGCAGCCTGTACGTCCACGACCTGGACCACACCACCTGGCGGCCGGTGCCCGCCCGGGCGTCGGTGATGAACGCCCGGATCCACGCCGGCCGGGCCGCCGTCCTGACCTCCGCCCCCGACATGCCGCCCGCTGTGGAGGTCACCGGTCTGCACACCGGCACCGGCGAACACGTCGTGTCCGCCGAGGCGCCGGCGCTGCCGGGCCGGCTCCAGTACCGGCCGCAGCGGATCCCCGGCCTGGACGGCGACGTCGCCAGCTGGGTGTGCCTGCCCGACCAGGGCCCGCCCCACGGCACCGTCGTCTTCTACCACGGCGGTCCGTTCCAGAGCTGGAGCGACTGGTCCTGGCGGTGGAACCCGTGGCCGTTCGTCGCCTGCGGCTTCGCCGTCGTCCTCGTCGAACCCCCGCTGAGCCTCGGCTATCCCGACGCCGTCCGCACCGGCTGGCGCCAGTGGCGCGGCGGAATCGCCGCCAGCGCAGCCGCCCAGGTCGAGGCGGTCCGCGCCGCGGAAGGCCTGCTGGACTCCCCCCTGGCCCTCATGGGCGGCAGCTTCGGCGGCTACCTCGCGCTGACCACGGCCGACTCACTCAACCCCGACCTGGTCGTCGCACACGCCGCCCCTCTCGACCTCACCCAGGTCGCCGAGGGCAGCGACGTGGGCTGGCAGTGGATACGCGAGTTCGGAGACCCCACCGAGTGGCGCCCGCTCTACCAGCTCAACAGCCTGGCCCCGCGCGCCGTACGGCCCGGCACCCGGGTGCTGCTCTCGCACGGGCTGCACGACGGTCTCGTACCGCCCACGGAGGCCCTGCGCACCCACCGCGCGCTCGCCCGCCAGGGCGTCCGCAGCGAGGTGGCGTTCTTCCGCTCCGAGGCACACCCCCTCAGCCGGCCCGGGAACATCCGCGCCTGGTACCGCTGGGTCCTGTCGGCGGCCGCCGACGAACTCGCCCCGGCAGTCACCGACTCCCCTGCGGGGGCAAGCTCATGACGGGCCGTCATGTCGTCACCAGATCCGCGCTGGCCGAGGGCCTCACCGGCCTCGGCATCCGCCCCGGCGCCACCGTCATCGCTCACACCTCGCTCAGTTCCTTCGGCTACGTCGTCGGCGGCGCCCACAGCGTCCTGCTCGCCCTGCGCGACACCCTCGGCCCCCAGGGCACCCTCGTCATGCCCGCCTTCACCCCGCAGCTGTGCCATCCGCACACCTGGCGCGCACCCGACCTCGCCCGCGCCGCCGCCGACCCGGACACCGCGGCCCAGATGCCCCCCTTCGACCCGCGGCGCACCCCCGTCGCCCGCACCATGGGCGTGCTGCCCGAACTGCTCAGAACCCAGCCCGGCACCCGCCGCTCCAGCCACCCGCACGTCTCCTTCGCCGCCCAGGGCCCCCTCGCCGACGGCATCGTGCGCGACCACCCCGCAGCCTGGCGGCTCGCCGCCCACGGCCCGCTCGGGCGGCTGTGGGACCTCGACGCCACCGTGCTGCTGCTCGGCGCGCCCTGGGAGAAGTGCACCGCCCTCCACCTCGCCGAGTACGCCACCGCCTACCCGGGCCGGCGCGCCGGCCTCTGGGCGGTGCCCGAACCGGACGGGCACGGCCGCACCCGCTGGCTCGAGGTGCCCGAACTCCTCGTGTGGGAAGGCGACTTCGACGGCATCGGCGCCGCCTACGAAGCCGCGGGCGGCCCGCTCGCCACCGCGCGCGTCGGCGGCGCGCTCTGCAGGGCCGTACCGCTGCGGCCCCTGGTGCGTTTCGCCTGCCGCCGGCTGGCCGACCACCGCGACCTGAGCCGGGCGGTGCCCCCGCCCGGCTGGCGGGACGTGGTGGATGCTGAGTCCCCGCTGCCCGCCGGACAACTCGGCGCGGCGCATTCCGATTCGGCGGCCAAGGAGCAGACCCCATGACCAGCGAAGTGTCCCTGCGACCCGTCACCCCCGGCGACCTCGATCTCTTCGAGCGGGAGTTCACCACCGAGGAGGGAACGGGCCCCTTCCAGTGGTTCGGGTTCACCTCCACCCACCGGTTGCGCGCCCGCTTCGCCGAGGACGGGTTGCTCGGCAGCGACGGCGGCGTGCTCACCGTCACCGTGGCGGGCGCCGCCGTGGGCCGCGTCGAGTGGTTCGCCTCCACCTGGGGACGCCCCCACACCTCCTCCTGCTGGACCATCGCCATCGGCCTGTTCCCCGCCGCCCGCGGCCGCGGCACCGGTACCGCCGCCCAACGCCACCTGGTCCGCTACCTCTTCGCCCACACCCGGGCGGAACGCGTCCAGGCCTTCACCGACCACGCCAACCTCGGCGAGCAACGAGCCCTGGAGAAGGCCGGCTTCAGCCGCGAGGGCACCCTGCGCTCCGCCCAGTGGCGCGCCGGCCGCTGGCACGACCAGGTCCTGTACTCGGTGCTGCGCACCGACACACCCCTGTGGGACGAGGAGCCCCGATGACCTCGCAGCCGACCACCCTGCGCCTTGAGAACGGCGTGCGCGTCCTCCTGCAACCGCTGCCCGGCTGCCAGGTCGTCGCCACCTGCCTGCACGTCGGCACCGGATTCCGTAACGAGCCGGTCGCGGGCGCCGCCCACCTGCTCGAGCACGTCCTGGCCCAGGGCGCCTCCAGCAGCAGACCGCTCACCGACGCCGTGGCCGCCACCGGCGGCATCACCAACGCGCGCACCGCGGCCGACTACACCCAGTACACCGCCATCCTCCCGGCCGGCGCACTGGACCTGGGACTGCGCATCGAACACGACCGGCTCACCGACCCCGACCTCGGAGCCGGCCACGTCGCCGCGCAGATCGCCGTCGTCCAGGCCGAGATACGCCGCAACATGCTGCAACGTCCGCACGGCGGGCTGGTCCTGTTCGACCTGCCCGCCCTGCTGCACGACACCTGGGAGAACCGGCACAACGGATACGGCGACATCGAGGCCCTGGAAGACCTCGGCCCCGCCGAACTGGAACGCTTCTTCGAGGAGTCCTACGCACCCGGCAACGTGCACCTCGCCCTCGTCGGCGACTTCGACCCCGACCACGCCCGCGACCTGGTGGAGCACCGCCTGTCCCCGGTGCCCGCACGCACCGGCCGGCCGCACCCCCAGGTCCAGGAGGCCCCGCTCACCGCCCCCCGCCGGGCCCTGCGCGCCGAACGGATCGCGCGCACCGCGCGCACCGCGCTCGGCTTCCGCACCGTGGACCCGGCCACCGATCCCGGCGCCCACCTCGCCACCGTCCTGCTCGGCGAACTGCTGGACACCCTGGGCACCGACTGCGCCTGCCACCCGGGCACCCGGCGCACCTGGGGTGCGTTCCGGGCCCGCGCCCACCGCACCGGCAACCCCTTCGACGTCGCCCGCGACGCGCTGTTCGCCGTGGACTTCCCCCACCCCGTGGACACCGATCCCGACGAGGCCGAACAGTGCCTGCGCTCCGTCCTCGGCACCGTCGCGGACGGCACCGTACGGCTCACCGAACCCCTGGCCCGTATCCGCAGACAGCTCGCCCTCGCGCTGCACGCGGAGCTGGACTCCGTGGCGAGCCAGGCGTCCTGGCTGTGCGTCGGAGCCGCCCTCCACGACGACCCGCTCCACCTGGCCGGCCTGCCGGGCGCCCTGCACCTGCTCCCCGACACCGAGGTGGCCGCCGTCGCCGCCCGCTACGCGGCGGCCCCCGCCGCCCGCCTCACCAGCCTCCCGGCCCTGACAACGCCCTCCGCGACCGCGGCCGCCCCCGCCCGGACAGGAGCCGCAGCATGACCGCCCCCGTCACACCCCGGCCCGCCCCCGCGCAGCCCGCGCCCGCCCCCCGCTTCGCCGCCCCCGTACCCCGCGAACAGGTCACCGGCCGCGGTACCGCCGTCGCCGTGCGGCGGGCCGGAACAGGTGAACTGACCGAAGCCAGGCTGCTGTTCCCGCTGACTCCGGTGCCCGGCCCGCACCAGACCCGGGTCGAGGTGACCGCCGAAGCACTGCGCGACGCCCTCACCGAGGCCGCCGCGGACCTCGCGACCGTACGGGTGGAGGCGCGCAGCGACCGGGCCGTCGTCGCCGTACGCACCTTCGCCGACGACTTCGCCGCCACCTGCGCCCGGATCCGCGACTGCCTCGACGCCGGCCGGGCGCACGAGGCCCGCCGGGTGCGCGAGGCGGCCGACCGCGTCGCCCGGCGGCTGACCGCCGCGGAACCCGCGCCCACCCTCCTCGCCCGCACCGGCTTCCTCGCCGCGGTCTACGGCCCCCACCCCTACGGCGGGGCAGCGACCGCCGCCCAGGCGGCCGACGTCACCGGCCCGCACATCGCGGCCCTGCTGCACAGCGCGGGACCCGCCCGCCGTCACAGCGTCACCGTCGGCCCGAGCCCGGTCGAGGAGCTCCTGGTCCAGGCGGCCGGACTGCTGCCCCGGGCGAGCGGCGCACCAGGTGAGGAGGCCGACCCGCCGGCGCCCGCGCCGAGCCCCCGTACCACCGTGCTCCATCCCGCCACCCCGCAGACCCTGCTCCGCCTGGGCGGCCTGGTACCCGGCCGGGGCCACGACGACTACCCGGCACTGCAGCTGGCCGTGCTCATGCTCGGCGGCTACTACGCCAGCCGCCTCACCCGCGTCCTGCGTGAACGCGAGGGCCTCGCCTACGCGCCGCGCGCGGTCCTGGACCCGCTGGGCCCCCACGCCGTGCTGACCGTGGAGGCCGACGTACGGCACGACGGTGCCACCCGCGCCCTCACCCTCGTCAACCAGGAGGCGGAACGCCTGGCGGCCGGGAGCTTCAGCGCACAGGAACTGCGCAGCGCCCAGAACTACGCCGTCGGTTCCATGGCGATGGCCTGCTCCTCCCGGTCCGGACTGGCCTCGACATACGCCGCGGTGCTGGCGAGCGGCCTGCCCGCAAGCTGGCCGGCCGGCTACGAGGACCGGCTGCGCGCCCTGACCGCGGCCGACGTGGCCCGCGCCGCCGCGACCCACCTGGCCCCGCCCGGCCTGACCGGAGTGGTGGTCGCCCCCACCTGGCTCCCCGGGCTGCCGCCGACCGCACCCGAGGGCTGACAGACCCGGACCGACGACGATGGGATCCACTCTTGTGAAAACGTTCATCCAGCGCACGTTCTCGTCACTGCGCGGGCCGGCCAGGACGCTCGGCGCGCTGCACTTCGTCGACAGCCTCGGCAACGGCTTGTTCATGGCCGGCTCCGCGGTCTACTTCGTCACCGTGGCCGGCCTGTCCGCGACCGTCGTCGGCCTCGGCCTCTCCCTCGCCGGCCTCAGCGGCTTCGTCGCCAGCCTCGTCTTCGGCCGGCTGACCGACAAGGCGGGCGCCCGGCGCCTGCTCGCCGTCCTGCTGCTCCTCCTGGCCGGTGCCTACGCCCTCTACCCGGCCGTCCACTCGCCCACCGCCTACTTCCCGGTGGTCGTCCTGATCGGCGCCCTGGAATACGGCTGCGGACCGGCCTTCGGTGCCCTGATCGCCGAACTGGTCCCGGACGGCGAACGCGTCACCGCGCGGGCGGCGCTGCGCTCCCTGTTCAACGCCGGCTTCTCGGTCGGCGCGCTGGCGGCGGGCGCGCTGATCTCCCTGGGCAAGGACACCCTCAGCCTGCTGCCGCTCGGTAACGGCCTGACCTTCCTGGCGGCGGCCGCTTGGGTGCTGAAGCTGCCCGCGACCGACGCACGGGCCGCCGCCGACGGCGGCAAACCCTTCCGCGTCCTGCGCGACCTGCCCTTCCTCAGCGTCATCGGCTCCTCCAGCCTGCTCGCCCTGCACAGCGCCGTACTGCTCGCCGGAATACCGCTGTGGATCGTCAGGAACACCCATCTGCCGCACGGCGTCGTCCCGTTGATCCTCGCCGTCAACACGGTCCTGGTGGTTCTCTTCCAGGTGGCCGCGGCCCGCGGCTCGGAGAACCTGGACGGCGCCGTCGGCGCCGCCCGCAGGGCGGGACTGGTGAGCGTGCTGGCCTGCGCCGCCCTGGCAGCAGGACGGTTCACCGGATCCTGGGGCACCGGTGCGATCGCGCTCGCCGCGGTCCTGCTGTTCACCCTCGCCGAACTGTGGCAGTCGGCCAGCGGCTTCGGTCTCGGCTTCGGTCTGGCCCCCGAGCAGGCACGCGGCGAATACCTCGGCGCCTTCCATCTGCACATGGTCGTCCAGGCCACCCTCGGCCCTGCCCTGGTCGCCTTCCTGGTCGTCGGCCATGACTCCCTGGGCTGGCTGGTCCTGGCAGCCTTCTTCCTGGCCGGCACGGCGGCGATCGGCCCGTCGGTCGACCGGGCCCGCCGCAACCTGCCGGCTGAACGCCCTGAGCCGACAGCGCACCCCGAGCCCGCACCTCAGTCCCGGACAACTGCCTGACCGGGTCCCGCATGCGCCCTCGTCGCGCGGTGAGGAGACCCCGGTCGAGGCCGTGGACGGCACAACCCCCACAGCTCAGCCGACGTCACGCCAATGGCTGGGCGCCCCGGCCGTCTCCCTTCCCCGGTCCGTCGTACCGGGGAAGGGACACACCACCAGGGCGCCCAGCCTTCGCTTGCTTCGAGGCCCTGCCACCGCCGGCCCGGTGCTGTGAGGCACCGGGCCGGCGGTGGCCGCCTGCCGGGCCGGACGGGGGATCACGGCCCGGGGTCAGGGGCGGCGGTCAGCCGATGTACTCGGGCTCGTGCTCGTGGCGGGCGCCGGGGATCGGGGCGGCGGCCGGGAGGCGGTTGAGTTTCTCGCCCTCCACGTCCATGTTCGGCAGCAGCCGGTCCAGCCAGCCCGGCAGCCACCAGGCGGACCTGCCGAGCAGGGCGAACAGGGCCGGGACCAGGGCCATGCGGACCACGAAGGCGTCGAAGAGGACGGCGGTGGCGAGGCTGAAGCCGATCATCTTCACGAAGTCGTTCGTGTCCAGGATGAAGCTGGAGAAGACGCTGGTCATGATGATCGCGGCGGCGGTGACGACTCGTCCGCCGTAGCGGAAGCCGGTGACCACGGCATCGGAGGGGCTCGCCCCGTGGACGTACGCCTCGCGCATCCGGGCGACGAGGAAGACCTCGTAGTCCATCGCGAGACCGAAGACCACACCGATCATGAAGATCGGCAGCGTGCTCATGACCTGGCCCGTCTGGTGGATGCCGAAGACCTCGGCGAGCCAGCCCCACTGGAAGACCGCGACGACCGCGCCGAGCGCCGCGCCGACCGAGAGCAGGAAGCCCAGGGCCGCCTTGAGCGGGACGAGGACGGAGCGGAAGACCAGCATCAGCAGGAGGAAGGCGAGGCCCACGACCAGCCCCAGGTAGGGCAGGAGCGCGTCGTCGAGAGTCTTGGAGAAGTCGATGTAGAGGGCGGTCTGGCCGCTGACCAGGACCGTGGCGTTGTCGGAGGACCGGAAGTCGTCCTTCATGCCGCGGATGGTCTTCACCAGCTCCTCGGTGGCGTCGTCCATCGGGCCGGTCTTCGGTACGACCGTGATGATCGCCGTGTCGCCCTTGGGGTTGACGGACGCGGAGCTCACCGTCGCGACGTTCTTCACCTTGACGAGCTGCTCGCCGACCTTGCCCGCCGCGGCGGCCGTGTCCTTGCCCTGGACCGTGATGGTCAGCGGGCCGTTGAAGCCGGCTCCGAAGGAGGCGGACAGCATGTCGTACGCCTTGCGCTGGGTGGTGTCCTTCGCGTACGTGCCCTCGCTCGGCAGACCGAGCTGCAGGCTGGCCGCGGGGATGGCGAGGGCGCCGAGGCCCACGACACCGACGACCAGGACGGCCAGGGGCCGCCGGACGACGAACGTGCCCCAGCGGGTGCCGATGTTCGGCTTCTGACGTGCGGCCCGCTTGTCCGCCTTGCGCTGCTGACGTTCGCTCAGCGGCTTGCCGTAGAACCGCTTGCGCTCGGCGCGGGGCATGACCTTGATCGGTGCGAAGCCGAGGAGGGCGGGAACGAGGGTGACAGCGACGAGGACCGCGATGGCGACCGTTCCGGCCGCGGCGAGGCCCATCTTGGTGAGCATCGGCACGTTGACCACGGCGAGGCCCGCCAGGGCGATGATCACGGTGAGGCCGGCGAAGACGACGGCAGTGCCGGCGGTGCCGACGGCGCGTGCGGCGGCGTCCTGGCGCTCGCGGCCCTCGGACAGCTCGGAGCGGTAGCGGGAGATGACGAACAGGGCGTAGTCGATGCCGACCGCGAGGCCGATCATCATCGCCAGCGTGGTGGTGGTGCTCGACAGGCCCAGCGTGGAGCCGAGCGCGGTGATCGCGGAGGTGCCGATACCGACGCCGATGAGCGCGGTCAGCAGGGGCATGCCCGCGGCGATCATCGAGCCGAAGGTGAGGACCAGGACGAGAGCGGAGACCAGAATGCCGATGCCCTCGGCGCCGCCGCCCGCCGCCTCCAGTTTGACCGCGTCACCGCCGGCCTCGACGGTCAGGCCGTCCTTGCGGGACTGGTCGAGGGTTTCGGTGAGGGCGTTGTGCGCCTTGTCGTCCAGTTCGGTGGCGGCGACCTTGTAGGTGGCGACCGAGTAGGCGGTGGTGCCGTCCTTGTTGACGGCGTTCGTCTTGAAGGGGTCGGACACGGCGACCACTTCGGGTGCCTTGCCGAGCCGGGCCACCAGGTCCCCGACCTTGGCCTTCTCCTCCGGGTCTGTGAGCTTGTGGCCCTGCGGGGCGCGGAGCACCACGCGGGCGGTGGCGCCGCTCGCGTTCGCCGCCGGGAACTTCTCCTTGAGCAGGTCGAAGGCCTTCTGGGACTCGGTGCCCGGCATGGAGAACGTGTCGGCCGGCGGCGTGGGAGCGGACGAGGCGGCGACGCCGATTCCGACGAGGGCGGCGAGCCATAGCAGAGTCACCAGGCCGCGTCGCCGGAAGGCGAATCGGCCCACTGATGAGAGGAAGGTGGCCATGGCGTACGGACTCCTGCTCTTGAGCGGATTGTGAGGGGTGGTGGTGCTGCCGGGACCGGTCGCCGGTCACGTGTCCAGGGGGCGGGGGCGGCCTGCAGGTTCGCGAGGTCTGTGGGGTCGCGGCAGTCGTGACCCCGCGGTGTACAGCGTGGCCGGGAGCGCTTGAGGCGTATTTGAAAGAAGCTCGAGCCGAGCCTCGGAGACTGTCCGGACCGAGTTCGGATTCCTTGGAGGCGGAGGCCGAGATCATGACCGTCGAGCTGGTGGGAACCGCCGAACGCCCGCCCCAGAGCCAGAATTTCGCCGCCCTGTACGCGCAGGTCCAGCAGTTCTACGCGCACCAGATGCAGATCCTGGACGCGCACGACACCGAGCGCTGGGCGGACACCTGCACCGAGGACGCCGTCTTCGAACTGCCCTTCTGGTCCGAGCCGTTGCGTGTGCGCGACGGGCTCGCCCACTACGTGCGCGCCGGCGCGGCACGGCAGCGGCGGGCCGGCAGCCGCCTCGATCACTGGGTCGGCATGCTCGACGTACATCCCCAGGCCGACGGGTCGCTGCACACTCGTTGCTCGGCCCTGGTGTGCCTCGCGCCGAGCGGTGACAGTGCCAGGGTCCTGTACGTGTACGTCATGGAGGACGTCCTGGTCCGCACCCACGGCGGGTGGCGCACCGCGCACCGCCGGGTCACCCGCGACGACCTGGCCTAGGCGGCACGAGATGGAACACCGCTGTAATTGAGTTCGAAGTTCCGTACAAGGCAAGGGACTTGGCAGCGTCCGTTGCCTACGGTGGGCCGTGCACATCCCCTCCCTGTCCGCGCCCGCCCGCCGTCACGAACGCGGGCGGGCGCGTCGACGTAGGGGTCGGTGGCCGGCGCCGCACACCCCCGCAGCGCCGAGCACGCAGCTGTCTCACGAGGAACACGAGGAGGAACCCGCCCATGGCTCTGAACGGCTCCGCAGTCGACGAACGGGCACCCCGGGCGGCACGGAAGGCGGTCGCGCACCGTCTGCTGATGTGCCGCCCGCTCCACTTCGACGTGACGTACAGCATCAACCCGTGGATGAACCCGGACAAGCCGACGGACGCCCAGACGGCCCTGCTCCAGTGGGAGCAGCTGCGGGAGCTGTATGTCTCGCTCGGGCACACGGTCGAGCTGGTCGAGCCGGTCGAGGGCCTGCCGGACATGGTGTTCGCCGCCAACGGCGCCACCGTGGTGGACGGCAAGGTGCTCGGCGCCCGGTTCCGGCACCGGGAGCGGACCGCGGAGGGGCCGGCCTATCTCGACTGGTTCGCGCGCAACGGCTTCCAGGAGCTGCTGTGGCCGGAGCACATCAACGAGGGCGAGGGCGACTACCTGCGCGTGGGACGCCGGATGCTGGCCGGCACCGGCTTTCGGACCGACCCCCGCTCGCACGCGGAGGCCCAGGAGTTCTTCGGCATCCCGGTGACGGGCCTGACCCTGGTCAACCCGAAGTTCTACCACCTGGACACGGCGCTCTCGGTGCTCTCCCCGGACGAGGTCATGTACTACCCGGCGGCCTTCAGCGCGGGCAGCCAGGCGGTGCTGCACGAGATGTTCCCGGACGCGGTCCTCGCCTCGGATCAGGACGCCGCGGTCTTCGGCCTCAACGCCTTCTCCGACGGGCTCAACGTGCTGCTGCCCCAGGCGGCCACCGGTCTCGTCGCGCAGCTGAAGGAGCGGGGCTTCAACCCGATCGGGGTGAGCCTGGGGGAGCTGCTCAAGGCGGGCGGCAGCGTCAAGTGCTGCACCCTCGCGCTGTCGTGACGCGCGGGCCGTCGTGACGCGGCGCCCCGCGGCCGCCGTCGACCGGTGCTCCGGGACACCGCGGCCACGGCGGTACCGCCCCTGAGCGACGCTCAGGGCAGGGCGGTGAACGCGGCGAAGACGTCGTCGAGTTCGTGGGTGTGCACGGTGAGCGACTCGGCCGTGACCGCCGCCGCGTCGAGGACGGCGAGTACGGCCCGCAGGGTCTCGATGCCGGCGTCGCCGGGGATCTGGAGGGTGAGCGTCACGGGGTCGCTCCACGCGTCGCCGAAGCCCGGGCCCGATCCCGCCTGGAAGGCGGCGCCGGCCCGTGCGAGCGCGATCGCGTCGGCGAACCGCAGGCGGATGAGAGCGTCGGGCGGATCATCTCGGGGCGCCTGCCGGGATCTGGGGTCGCCGGAATCGGGATCGCCGGCCGGTCGGTCCGCGCCGGGCTCCCGGTACGTCGGCACGGGCGAGAGCGATGCGGCGAGCCGGCGGCCGAGCCCGCGGGCCGCGTTCCCGTCCGTCCCGGCCGCGAGGGCCGGTTCGTGGCCGAGGGCCGCCGGCCGCGGGAAGCTGCCGTCGGGCGGGGGAGAAGCCCAGGGGGTGTGTGTCACGGGTACTGCCCTCGCCTTCGCTGGAAAGTCGTCGTTCGGATGCCGGGGTGCCGTTGCCGCTGTTCGTTCACCGCAGGGCCTCCGGCTCGTCCGGGGCCGGCACGATCACCGTGCCGAACCCGTCGTCGGTGAACATCTGCTCGGCATGCACGCAGCCGGTCATCTTGGGGACCATGCCGTCGCTCAACTCCGGCCGGAGCTTCTCCAGTTCGCCGGCCGTGAGCCGCGGGACGACCTCGCCACCGTGCGGCCGGCCCGCGTACTGCCGCGTCGCCGACGGACCGGGCCCCCTCCAGGGCCGGGTGCACGATGACGGCGCCCATGGGCACGACTCCTTCTGCGGGGGGATTCCGGCCGTGGGCCGGGCCCGATGACCGGTGGACATGCGCTTGAGCACGGCAGGAGAACACTTGGCTGTGATGCGGGCTCTTGGAAAGGTGAATACCTGCCGGCCCGGGCTGTGGCTGCGCCGTAATCATCGCGCGCGGACGCGGGCCGACGGAACATCGATTCCCGTCAACTCGCACGGAATGGCGGCTGCTTCTATTACTGTCCAATTGGGTCCGCCCCACCGAGGGATGATGATTCACTCTCCGCTCGAAAGTGAATCGTGGACGGCTTGAATTGGAGTGGAATGATGAGCAGCAACCCGTTCGACGAAGCCGACGGCCGGTTCTACGTTCTGGTGAACGACGAGCAGCAGCATTCGCTGTGGCCCTCGTTCTCCGAGGTTCCCGTCGGCTGGCGCGTCGTGTTCGGCGAGGAGAGCCGCGACAAGTGCCTCGCATACGTGGAGGAGCACTGGACCGACCTGCGGCCGCAGAGCCTGCGGGACGCGATGGACGCCGGTACGGCCGGCGCCGACGCCGCGTGAGGTGACCGGGCACCGCCCGGTATTGCCATGGGGGTGGGCCCCGGTGCTGTCGCTGCAGCGCCGGGGCCCACCCCCATGCGTGCCGTCTCAGGCGGCCGAGCGCGCGGTCTCCACGGTCCTGCCCAGCTCCTGCTGGGTGCGCCGCAGCACGATCGAGTCGGCGATCTCGCCGCTGCGCATCGCGATGTTCGACAGCAGGGCGGACGTCAGGCCGTGGGTGTGCTCGGTGCCGCCCTGGAGATAGACGCCACAGGCCAGCCCCGATGCGCTGACGAGGCGATAGTCGCGCGTCACCCGGTGCCTGCCCTTCTCGTCGCGCTCGAAGTGCCGGTCGAAGTCGCCGAGCAGGCGGGCCGGGTCCACGCCGTCGTAGCCGGTGGCGAACACGATTGCGTCGACGGCCAGTTCCGTCGTCCGGTCGTCGAGCAGCGAGTGCAGGACCACCTGCGCCGCGTCACTGGTCTGTTCGACGTCGGCGACCCGGGTGAGGTTGCGGAAGTGCAGCCGCTGGCTGCCGCGCACCTGCTCGTCGTACGAGCGCTGGTACAGCGCCCGGATGACGTCCGCGTCGACCACCGAGTAGTTGGTGTTGCGGTGATAGCGCCAGAACGAGTCCCGTGCCCGCTCGGTACCGAAGTAGTACTCGTCGACGGCGCTCGGGTCGAACACCTGGTTGGCGAACGGGGTGTCGTCGGCGATGGAGTAGCCGTAGGACGGCATGATCGCGGAGACCTGGGCGTGCGGCAGCGAGTCGTAGAGGAACCGGGTGATCTCGGCCGCGCTCTGGCCGGCGCCGACCACCGCCACGCTCCGCAGGTCGCCCGGGTCCTGTGCGTTGAACCTGCTCAGGAACTCGGAGCTGTGCCACAGCCGTTTGCCGGCCGTCATGCCCTCGGGCAGGCGCGGCACCAGGCCCGTCGAGATGGCCACGTTGCGTGCGGTGACGACGCTGGTGGCACCGTCGCTGCCGCGCACCTCGATCTCGAGGAGGCCGGGTGTCACGGCACCGGCCTCGGTGCGGGGCCGGATCGAGGTGACCTCGGCGCCGTAGGTGACCCGGTCGCTCAGGTCGGCTGCCGCCCACTCGAGGTACTGGTGGAATTCCTGCCGGGTCGGGAAGAAGTCCTGGTTGTTCACGAACTGCACCAGCCGGTCCGAGGCGTGCAGAAACGAGATGAAGCTGTACCGGGACATCGGATTCCTGAAGGTCACGAGGTCCTTGAGGAACGAGATCTGCATGGTCGTCGACGGCAGCAGCATGTTCCGGTGCCAGCCGAACGCGGGCTGCCGCTCGAAGAAGCGCGACGTGATCGGATGCTGCGGAGAGCTCGCCTCGTGCTCCTCCAGGGCGATCGCGAGCGACATGTTGGACGGGCCGAACCCGATACCGACCACGTCGTAGATCTCTTGGCTGGGCCTACCCGCTATGTCCATAGAAAATTCTCCCGCTTGCGTCTGGAAAACTTGACCGGTGGCTCGAGAGACCGTCTTGCAGTGTTCTCCGGAGAGTGTCTAAAAGGCAACTCGAGGACGGCACGAAGACTGTTCGACGGACTCATCGGGTGCTCGGCACCCGAAGGCGTTGTCCCGTCGACGGGACGGGCGGTAGGGTCGGCGCGGATTCTCAAGATTTCCGCTTGGCGCGGCCCATGGCGTGTGTGTCCGGAGTAATGCATCAATCTGCCCTGAGCCAGAGCCATGCCCCGATCCAATTGCCGAAAGGTGAATCCGGATGTTCGTGCCTAGATTTTATCGGGAACCGGACAGTTCATGGATTGTCGACCTGATCCGTGGGAACCCGTTGGCGCTGGCGGCGACCAATGGCAGCCCCGAGGACGGTCCCTATGCCACGCACCTGCCGGTCATCTTCGACCCCGAGACGTCCGGCGACTGGTCCGGCGAGCTGCCGGGAGCCACGCTGCTCGGGCACATGAACCGGAACAATCCGCACTGGACGGCGCTGGAGAACGGCAGCGTCCTGCTGCTGACGTTCACCGGCCCGCACTCCTATGTGTCGCCCACCGTGTACGAGGTGACCCCGGCCGCCCCGACCTGGAACTTCACCGCGGTGCACGTCCGGGGCGTGGTGGAGAAGATCGACACGATCGAGGAGACGCTCGGCGTGGTGCAGTCCACCGTGCGCGCCTACGAAGGGGCGTTCGGCAACGGCTGGGACATGACCGAGTCGCTCGACTACTTCCGCAAGATCGTGCCCGACGTGGGGGCCTTCCGGCTCACTGTGACCGGGGCCGAGGGCATGTTCAAGCTCAGCCAGGAGCAGCCGGGCGAGGTGCGCGAGCGGGTACGGGAGTCGTTCGGGCAGCACGGGTGCACGTACAAGCGCGAGGTCGCCGGGCTGATGAACCGGCTGCCGTGACGGGCCGCGGGCCTCGGCTCCGCGTACTTCAGGCGCTGATGGCCGCCGGCCGGATCCGCTCGGCGAGGCCCTCGGGCCGCGTGTGCTCCTCGGGGACGCCCGCGGCCGACGCGGCCAGCACCTTGACGCGCCCCAGCCCGGGCACCTCCGCGCGCTGCGTCGGCGTGCCGAGGTCCTTCAGAGCGCTCGCGGCCGCGCTGTCCAGCGTGGTCGTCACCCACTGCTCGAAGTCGACGCCGAGTTGCTCCGCGGCCTTGTGCCACCACTGAAAACGGCTGCCGGGGACCTGAAGGTGGCGGTTCGGCTCGGCGGGAGTGCGCGGCTGCTGCTCGCTCTGGCGCGCGGCGCGGATGGCGCCGCGCAACTGCTTGGTGGTCCACTGACGCTGCTCGGCGCGGTCGAGCCAGAGTTCCTGTTCCTCGACCGGCATGGAAGCCAGCTCGGCGTGGTGCTGGAAGCTCAGGGCGGGCCGGCGCCGGGTGAGGTCGAAACGCCGTGAGACCCAGGCGTAGTTGCGCAGGGTCTGGTACGACAGCCCGGCGGCGCGTATCCCCCGCTGGTACCGGTCGGTGTAGTGGTCCTTGCCGTACACGAGCCAGTCGGCCAGCCACCAGGCGGACGAGTCGACGACGTCGGCGAGCTGGCGCCCGGCCCGCTCCCACTCGTCGTAGGCCATCATGGCCGGCATCTGCAGGCCCACCCTGGTCGTCAGCACCTGGCCCCGGCGCGGCGCGGTCCCCACGGTGCGCGGCGGGTGCTGCGGGAGGGCGGTTGCCGGGCCGCCGTTCGACCTCGCGGACTGACCGGCCTGACGCGTCATCATGCCTCCAAGAAGGGTCCACATAACCGGCGAGAAGCCTCGCAGCGCGGGGTGGAGCAGGGCCGGAGCGGCACTCGAACGGTTGCGCGTCGAACGTCTTGGTGGCATGGCGTGGGGTGTCCCGCCGACGGGACACCGTACGGCCGTCGGGGCCACCGAGCACGGCAGTGGTCAGAGCCTGTGTCGGAACCCCGGTCGGATCGGCGCGCGGCGTCATGGGGGAGCGTGCGATCGCAAGGCGCCGCAGCGCCCTCGACGGGCAGGAGCCACCAGGGCGTTTCGGCACCGCGGCTGGGGGTCCCCCACGCCTATGAGGCGGTGGGGGAGTGCGTGCCAGGCGTCGCGCGCCCGGCCGGGGACGTGACCCAGGCTCTCAGAGGCTGCTGGCGGTGATGGCGCCGTAGGCGGTGGTGGCGCGGATGTTCAGGCCGGCGGCGGCGCCTGCGGTGTTGTTGAGCGCGTTGTGGACCCGGCCGTAGGTGGTGCCGGCGTCGAGGGTGGCGGAGACGCCGCGGGCGGCGCCGACCGAGATGTCGCCGTACTGGGTGTCCAGTGCGACGGTGCCGCCGTGGGCCTCGGTGATCCGGATGTTGCCCCGCTGGGTGCTGATCTGCGCGGGGCCGCTCAGGCGGCCGACCGTGATGTCGCTGTCGTGGGCGGTGATGCGGGCGCTTGCGGCCTCGTCGAGCTTGACCGAGCGGTAGCCGCCCTCGAAGGCGACGTCGCCGAGCCGTCCGACGCCGCGGAACTCGGCGCCGGCGGTCTTCGCCTCGATCCGGGAGCCGGCGGGCAGCTGGACGGTGATCTCGACGGACCCGGAGCTTCCGAGGAACCGGTCGTTCGCCTCCGGGGCCTGGATGCGCAGGACTCCGTCGCTGTAGAAGACCGTGATCTCCCCGGCGGCCTTGATGTCGCGGCTCTTGCCGGGGTTGGCGGGCCGTACCTCGACCGTGGTGTCGGCCCGGTCGGCGGCGATGAACTGGAGGCGTCCGGCGGGGATGTCGAGGACGGCGGAGACGGGGGCGGGGGTGTCGAACTTCTGCGGGGTGCTCAGGTTCTTCTGCATGGCGCGTTCCTTCGGCTCGCTGTTTCTGATGACGGAAACGCTACGTTGCATTCATGATTCCAGCAACGTGTTCGTTGCGCGCAATCACGATTGTTGCAGGTAGAAGCCGAGAAATTGTTGCAATGGATCTGAACCTAACGCAACAGCCCGCACTGGATGCGTTGCAATGGATTGGACGTGAACGCTATGCCGCCGCCAGCTCCCCGTCGAGGGTCTCGGACAGGGCCGCCCGGAAGCCCTCGACGAAGGTGTCCACCTCGCGGTCCGACACGATCAGCGGCGGGGCGAGCCGGATGACGTCCGGCATCACCGCGTTCACCAGCAGCCCCCTGTCCTGGGCCGCCTGCTGGACGCGCGCCGCGAGGTTCCCGTGGAGCGCGATGCCCAACAGCAGGCCGGCGCCGCGGACTTCGCGCACCAGGGGGTGGCCCAGGGCTTCCAGGCCGTGCCGCAGCCGCTGCCCCGCCGAGGTCACGTGGGCGAGGAGGCCCGTCCGCTCGATGGTGTCCAGTACGGCCAGGGCGGCCGCGCACACCACGGGGTTCCCGCCGAAGGTGGAGCCGTGCGCGCCGGGCGTGAGCAGCTCGGCGGCCGCGCCGAAGGCGAGCGTCGCGCCGATGGGCAGCCCGCCGCCCAGGCCCTTGGCGAGGGTGACGACATCCGCCTCGACGCCCTCGGCCTGCGCCGCGAACCAGTGGCCCGTGCGCCCGATGCCGGTCTGGATCTCGTCCAGGACGAGGAGGGAGCCGGTCGCCGCGGTGATCTCGCGGGCGGCCCGCAGATAGCCGGGCGGCGGCACGACCACGCCGTTCTCCCCCTGCAGGGGCTCCAGGACCAGCAGCGCGGTGTCCGGGGTGACGGCGGTGCGCAGGGCCTCGACGTCCCCGTACGGCACATGGCTGACGTCGCCCGGCAGTGGCTCGAAGGGGCGCTGCTTGGCGGGCTGGCCGGTGAGGGCCAGGGCCCCCATGGTGCGGCCGTGGAAGCCGCCGGTGGCCGACACCATGTGGGTACGGCCGGTGAGCCGGCCGATCTTGAAGGCCGCTTCGTTGGCCTCGGCGCCGGAGTTGGCGAAGTAGACCCGGCCCGCGCGCCCGGCGATGTGCAGCAGGCGCTCGGCGAGGCGCACGGTCGGTTCGGCCAGGAACAGGTTCGAGACGTGCCCGAGCGAGGCGATCTGCTCGCAGACGGCCTGTACGACAGCGGGATGCGAGTGGCCGAGCGCATTGACCGCGATGCCCCCGAGGAAGTCGAGGTACTCGTTGCCCTCCGCGTCCCAGACCCGGACGCCCCGGCCGCGGACCAGAGGCAGCCGGGGGGTGCCGAAGTTGTCCATCATGACGCCCTGCCAGCGGCGGGTCAGCGCCGCGTTGCCCGCCCCGGTGAGGTCCGTGCCGTCGATCGCGCCCGCACTCATGCCGATGCTCCCTCGAAGCTCACGTCGCTGATGTCGTCGTCCGGCACGATCACCGTGCCGGCGCCTTCGTCCGAGAAGATCTGCAGCAGGATGGAATGCCTGGCCCGGCCGTCGATGACGCGCGCGGAGCGCACCCCGTGCCGCACGGCGTGCAGGCAGGCCTCCATCTTGGGAATCATCCCGGAGGCCAACCCGGGCAGCAGCTCGGCCAGTTCGGAGGCGGTCAGGCGGGGGATCACCTCGTCGCTGTGCGGCCAGTTCGCGTACAGACCCTCGACGTCGGTCAGGACGAGCAGCATCTCGGCGCCGAGCGCGGCGGCGAGGGCCGCGGCCGCGGTGTCGGCGTTGACGTTGAACACACCGCCCTCGGCGGCGTCCTTGTCGTCCTCGGGCCGGGCGATGGAGGAGATGACGGGGATGCGTCCGTTGTCGATGAGGTCCTGCACGATCCCGGCGTCGACGTGGGTGACCTCGCCGACGCGGCCGATGTCCACGGCCCTGCCGTCCTTCTCCCCGTAGCGCTTGACGGCGGTCATCAGGCGGGCGTCCTCGCCGGTGAGGCCCACCGCGTGCGGGCCGTGCGCGTTCAGCAGCCCGACCAGCTCACGCTGCACCTGCCCGGCAAGGACCATGCGTACCACGTCCATGGTCTCGTCGGTGGTGACCCGCAGGCCGCCCTCGAACTGGCTCTCCAGGCCCAGGCGTTGGAGCTGTGCGCTGATCTGCGGGCCACCGCCGTGCACCACGACGGGGTTCAGGCCCGCGTGCCGCAGCGAGAGGACGTCCATGGCGAAGGCCGTCTTGAGGTCGTCGTCGACCATGGCGTTGCCGCCGAACTTGATGACGACGGTCCTGCCGTGGTGGCGCGCCAGCCAGGGCAGCGCCTCGACGAGGGCATGAGCCTTGGGCAGGGCGGCCGATCGCGGAGCGGGCTGCCGAGACGGAGAGGCGCTCATGAGGCGTACTCGCTGTTCTCGTGGACGTATTCGGCGGTGAGGTCGTTGGTCCAGATGACGGCTGAGTCCGCGCCCGCGGCGAGGTCCACGGTGATCTGGACCTCGCGGGCGGCCATGTCCACCAGCTCTCTGTCCTCGCCCGCCGAGCCGCTCTTGCAGACCCATACACCGTTGATGGCGACGCCCAGCCGGTCGGGTTCGAAGGCGGCGGAGGTGGTGCCGATCGCGGACAGGACGCGGCCCCAGTTGGGGTCCTCGCCGTGGACGGCGCACTTGAGGAGGTTGTTGCGGGCGACCGAGCGGCCCACCTCGACCGCGTCCTGTTCGCTCGCGGCGCCCACGACCTCGATGCGGATCTCCTTGCTCGCGCCCTCGGCGTCCCCGATGAGCTGCGCGGCCAGGTCGGCGCAGACGGCGCGGACGGCCTCGGCGAACTCGCCGTGCTCGGGGGCGACTCGGGAGGCACCGGAGGCGAGCAGCAGCACCGTGTCGTTGGTGGACATGCAGCCGTCGGAGTCGACCCGGTCGAAGGTGACACGGGTGGCGTCCCGCAGCGCCCGGTCCAGGGCCGCGCTGTCCAGGACGGCGTCCGTGGTGAGCACCACGAGCATGGTGGCGAGTCCGGGGGCGAGCATCCCGGCACCCTTGGCCATGCCGCCGACCGTCCACCCGTCCCGGGTGACGGCGGCCGTCTTGTGCACCGTGTCGGTGGTCATGACTGCGACCGCGGCGTCCTCGCCGCCGGACTCGGACAGCTGGGTGACGGCCCGGTCGACGCCGGCCAGGAGCCGGTCCATGGGCAGCGGCACGCCGATCAGCCCGGTGGAGCAGACCGCCACGTCCGTCGCGTCCAGGCCGAGCCGCCCCGCGGCCTGCTCGGCGGTGGCGCAGGTGTCCTGGAAGCCCTGTGGTCCGGTACAGGCGTTGGCACCACCGGAGTTGAGCACGACCGCGCGAATCTTGCCGTCCGCGAGCACGTGCCGGGACCACTGGACGGGGGCGGCCTGCACGCGGTTGGAGGTGAAGACGCCCGCCGCGGCCGAGTGCGGCCCGTTGTTGACGACGAGCGCCAGGTCCCGGTCGCCGTTCTCCTTGATGCCGGCGGCGATGCCCGCCGCGGTGAAGCCTTGCGGTGCGGTGACACTCACGGTGCGACTCCGATCGTGGAAAGCCCCAGTCCCTCCGGGAGGCCGAGGGCGATGTTCATGCTCTGGACCGCCCCGCCCGCGGTGCCCTTGGTGAGGTTGTCGATGGCGCTGATCGCGATGATCCGGCCGGCCGCCGGGTCGAGGGTCACCTGGAGGTGCGCGGCGTTCGATCCGTACACGGCCGCGGTGCCGGGCCACTGCCCCTTAGGCAGCAGCCGTACGAACGGCTCGTCGGCCAGCGCCTTCTCGTACGCGGCCCGTACGTCGTGTGCGCCGACCCCGGGGCGCGCCGCGGCGGAGCAGGTGGCGAGGATGCCGCGCGGCATGGGTGCCAGGGTCGGGGTGAAGGAGACGGTGACCCGGCGACCCGCCACGGCGCTGAGGTTCTGCACCATCTCGGGCGTGTGCCGATGGCCGCCCCCCACGCCGTACGGCCGCATGGACCCCATGACCTCGCTGCCGAGCAGGTCCGCCCTGGGCGCCTTCCCGGCGCCGGACGTGCCGGACGCCGCGACGACCACCGCCTCGGGCTCGGCCAGCCGGGCCGCGTAGGCGGGGAAGAGCGCCAGCGACACGGCGGTCGGGTAGCAGCCCGGCACCGCGATGCGTCGGGCGCCCGCCAACGCGGCGCGGCCACCCGGCAGTTCGGGCAGCCCGTAGGGCCAGGTGCCCGCGTGCGACGAGCCGTAGAACCTCTCCCAGTCAGCGGCGTCCGCGAGGCGGAAGTCCGCGCCGCAGTCGATGACGAGCGTGTCCTTGCCCAGCTGCTGTGCGACGGCAGCGGACTGGCCGTGCGGCAGGGCGAGGAAGACGACATCATGCCCCTTGAGGGCGTCGGCGGTCGTGGGCCGTACCTCCCGCCCGGCCAGCGGAGCCAGGTGCGGCTGCAGCGTGCCAAGACGCGCTCCCGCGCTGGAGTGCCCGGTCAGGGCACCGATCTCCACTTCGGGGTGGGCCAGAAGCAGGCGGAGGAGTTCGCCCCCCGCGTATCCGCTCGCTCCCGCCACGGCTGCTCGGACGGTCATGGACCCTCTCCGTTGACAGACATGTCGCTACGCATGCGATCCGGGCCCCGAGGCGGCAGGCGTGTCGCAGAACTCGGCGTTCAGAATGGGGATCAGGGTCTCCGGTCCCCAGTCGCTGTTGTAGTTGAACGCGAGCTGATGGCGGCCGTCCTCGGTGAGGGCGGCCATGGTGAGCCACCCCGACGTGCCTCCGTCGCGGAACCAGAGGGGTGTGCCGCAGCTCAGGGTGATCTTCTCGATGCCGAGTCCGTAGGTCGCGCCCGGGAAGTCGGGGTTGGCGACGGTCGTCGTCAGCTCCTTCAGCTGCTGCGGCGGCAGCAGCTTGCCGCGGATCAGGGCCCCGTAGAACCGGTTCAGATCGGCCGCGCTGGAGATGATGTCGCCGTTGCCCCAGAGCTGCGAGCCGTTCAACTCGGTGACGTCGTCGATCCGGTCCGGCTGCGACAGGAAGAGCTTGGAGTAGCCGCGGCCGCTCGGCTGAGGCAGCCCGATGCTGTCCCCGGGGTTGGACGTCGCCCTGAGCCGCAGGGGTTCGATGATGCGCTCGCGCACCTCGTCCTCGTACGACCCGCCGCCGACCTTCTCCACGATCAGCGCGGCCAGGACGTCGTTGGTGTTGGAGAACGAGAACCGGGCCCCGGGGGCGAACAGGGGCGCCTGGCCGAGGGCCACCTTCACGCGCTGCTCGGGCGTCAGCGTGTCGTACCGGTGCTGGAGGAAGCCGTCGCCCAGCGAGTACGTCTCGTAGTAGTCCTTGACGGCGAGGTAGTCGAACAGGCCGCTGGTGTGGTTGAGCAGCTCCCGTACGGTGATCTTGCGGCCGTCGTTGCCGTTGCCCGTCACCAGGCCGGGCAGGTAACGGTCCACGGTGTCGTCGAGGCTGAGCTTCTTCTCCGCCTCCATCTGCAGGAGGACGGTGGCCACGAACGTGTCGGTGAGGCCGCCGATGCGGAACCGGTCGTTCTTGCCGCGCGGCGCACCCGTCTGCCGGTCGCCCACGCCCGACGCCGACTTCCAGACCCCGTGGGCATCGCGTGCCTCGACGGTGATGCCGGGGATCCCGGCCGCGACGGCCGCGTCGATCGCGCGCTGCGTCGCCTGGTGGTCGGCCGCCCTGGGAGCCGCGCCCCGCGCTGCCTGGGCGGGGCCCGCGAAGGCGGTGGCCGTGAGCACGAGCGCTGCCAGACCGGCCAAGCGGGCCCGTGGTCTCTTCCGTCTCGTCATTTCCCCGCTCCTGAGAATCGTCTCTACTTGGCTGATGTCGTACTTGTGCGGTCCGTGGACGGCACCGTAGGTCACCTGCCTTGAGCGCGGGTCGTGTGGCCACACCACGGGGCGTGCAGCGGCTTGGCAGCGTTGTCAGCAGGCAGGCGCCGTGGTACTCGCCTTCAACTCGTGGAAGCGCCTGACCAGTTGGTTCTGCTCCTGCTGCAGTCGCTCGATGCGGCGCTGCAGATGGGCTATCTGCCGGCAGACGGTGAGCACCGCGTCGTCGGCCGTCGCGCCCGGCTGCGCGGACACGGCCTCGGCCTGAGCCGGGGCGGCCGGGCGGGGGCGCACCGCGGTGGCGAGGGCCGGGTCGTGGTGGAGGATCGCCTCCATCAGGCCGCGCAGGACGGGACCCGGCTCCACACCGAGTTCGTGCGCCATGCGTTTGCGCGCGCGTTCGTACACGCCGAGCGCGTCCGCCTGCCGGCCGCAGCGGTAGAAGGCGACCATCAGCAGCTCGTAGAACCGCTCCCGCATGGGGTGGTCGCTGATCAGCTCCATCAGCTCGCCGGTGATCTCGCGGTGGCGCCCGGTGCGCAGATACGCGTCGTACATCATCTCCAGGGCGGTCAGCCGGTGCTCCTCGAGCTGGGCCGCCCGGCCCGCGCAGATGTCGCCGAGCACGCTGCCCTCCAGCGCCGGGCCGCGCCACAACGACAGTGCCCGGCACAGCAGTTCGCCGGCCTGCCCCGGGTCGTCGCGCAGGACCCTGCGGCCCCGGTCGGCCAGGTGCTGGAAGCGCGCGGCGTCAGTGTCGGCGGGGTCGATCCGCAGGACGTAGCCGCGCGAGGTGGTCTCGATCCACGGGTGCGGTGCGGGCCTGCCGGTGTCACGGCTCTGCGAGCCCGACAGCAGCCGGCGCAGCCGGGTCACCTGGAGCTGCAGCGCGTTCGCCGCATTGGCGGGCGGGTGTTCACCCCACAGCTCGTCGATCAGCCGCTGCACCGAGACGCTGTGTCCGGCCTTCACCACCAGCGCCCCGAGCAGTGCACGCTGCTTGGCACCCGTGGGAAGGAGACGCAGACTGGTCTGATCGTCCTGGACCTCCACGAGGCCGAGAATGCGGAACAGCATCTCTTTCCCTCACCCAGGCTGGTGGCTTCAGGAGGGGCGCGCCGCGCCCGCCGCCTCGAGCGCCGTGGTCGCGTCGCGTGCGATGTGCCGCAGCAGCGGACCCGGATCGTTGTGGAAGTAGAAGTGACCGCCCTCGAAGACCCGCAGCCCCAGGAAGTGCTCGCTGTGCTCCGCCCAGCCGGCCATCGACTGCGGTGAGGCGGAGTGGTCCCCGGCGCCCGCGAACGCGGACAGCGCCACGGGCAGCGGACCGGCATCGGGATCGGGGCGCCAGTTCTCCACCAGACGCAGGTCGGCCCGGATGACCGGGGCGAACAGGTTCCACAGCTCGGGGTCGTCGAAGACCTCGTCGGGTGTGCCGCCGAGCAGGCTCAGACGAGTCCGCAGCTCGGTGTCGGACAGCTTGTGGTATTCGCCTCCCGGCCCCCCCGGCTGCGGTGCGGAGCGTGCGGAGACACCGGCCCACACCGGCAGCGGCAGGCCCCGTTCGACGACCCGCCGGATGATCTCGTACGTCACGAGGGCACCCATGCTGTGTCCGAACAGGGCGTAGGGACAGGTCAGTTCGGGCTCGATGCTGCTCAGCAGGTAGTCGGCGAGGCGGCCGGCGTCGGGGATCTGCGGCAGGTCGAGGAGGAGGCCGTGGCCCGGCGCGTCGAGCAGCCGGACGTGCCAGGTGTCCGGTAGCCGGCTCGGCCAGTCGCGGTACAGCAGGTGTGAGCCGCCCGCGTGGTGCAGGACGAACAGGCGCAGGTCAGGTCGTGTGCTGTCCATCGCTCTCCCTCGGATCGGGCGGCGCACCTTCGAACCATAGAACGGCGTCCGGCCGCGAGGGCGCGGGCAGCGGGCGGTCTCCGCCGAGGGTGTGGCAGTTCTTGAGCGATCCTCAGGTGGCGGGCGGCCCCGGCCACTCGGGCGGGGGGAGCCCGGCATCGTGGCACACGAATCCGGTCGGGTACAGAGGATCCGGTGGGGTGCGGATCCGGGTGGACGACCGGGCGGTCGGCGAGCCCGTCGCCTTGTAGCGCTGACGGTCGAGTCCTTACGGTGACGTGGCAACGCCGGGGTCGCCATCGATGCCAGGTGTCCCGTCGACCGGACGGCCGAGTGTCCTGTCGACCGGACAGCCGAATCGTCCTGTCGACCGGACGACGCCGATCGGCGACCTCGCGCCCGGTGCTTTCTCGCACCCGGCCTGGCGAATTCCCAATCCCGAGTCATTCCATGACGGTTAAGGACGGTGCCAGTTGAGCGCGAACCCCTTCGATGACGAGGACGGCCGCTTCTACGTCGTGGTGAACGACGAGGAGCAGCACTCCCTGTGGCCGGCGTTCGCCGAGGTCCCTGCGGGCTGGCGGGTGGTCTTCGGTGAGGCGGCCCGGGCCGAGTGCCTGGAGTACGTCGAGCAGAACTGGACCGACCTGCGCCCCAAGAGCCTGCGCGAGGTCATGGCGGCGGGCTGAACACCCGCCGCACACCGACGGGCTCGCCGGCCCGCACACCCAGGCAAGACAGGCTGAGTTGGGAGATGAGGGCAGTGACGGGCGCTGTGAGAACCGCGAGCAGGTACAAGGCGATTCCGGTGGACAACAGCGGTGAACCGGCACAGCGCGATGTGCTCCTGTCCTTTGTGGGGACACAGGCCAAGGTGCAGAAGTCGGGGATGGTCTTTCCGCAGAACCTGCCGGAGCGGTCCTGGGAGCAGATCGGCACGAACCTGCGTGAGCTGGTCAACTCCTCGGCGTGGTGGCTCGCCGACTGGCTGATCTACGGGGAGGCCACCTACGGGTGGCGCCGCTACAAGGAGGCGATCGAGCGCACCGGGCTCGACTACCAGACCCTGCGCAACTATGCGTGGGTGGCCCGGCGGTTCGAGCACCACCGCAGGCGGGACAGCCTCAGCTTCGCCCACCATGCCGAGGTGACCCGGCTGTCGCCGCCGGAGCAGGACTACTGGCTGCGCAAGGCCGAACAGCAGAAGTGGTCGCGCAACGAACTGCGCAGGGCGGTGCGCGCCGGCCTGGCCGTGCAGAGCGAGACGGCCGAGGTCTCCCCGAGCGGCGGCGACGAGCAGCAGGAGGTGCCCCGGCCGGCCGAACCGGCGGTCGCGGACCAGCGCCCGCAGCAGGTCACCACGCTCACCATCGAACTGTCCGCCGGCCGGCTGGAGCACCTCTCGAAGGCCGCCGCCGCGCACGGTCTGCCCGTCGACAAGTGGGTGGCCCAGCTGCTCGAGACCGCCGACCGGCGCATCCCCGAGATGCGCACCGCCTAGCGGCGCACGCCCGCAGGTGCCGGCAAGCCCCTCCCCCGGGGTGTGCCGACGGTTCGTCCGACCGGACACCTCTCACATCGGAGTCAGTTGATGATCCTTCAGGGAAAGCGGGTCGCCCTGCCTTCGGCACCCGTCGTCCACAAGCAGTTCGAGGCCCACGTGGAGGCCGCTCCCGACGCGCTTGCCGTCGTCTGCGGCGGCGAGCGCGTGACGTACGCCGAACTGGACGCGCGAGCGAACCGGTTCGCGCACTTCCTCGCCGCGCGCGGACACGGCCGCGGGGCGAAGGTCGGCGTCTGCCTCGACTACTCGACCGACATGCTCGTCGCCATCCTCGGCACGCTGAAGGCCGGCGCGGCCTACGTGCCGTTCGACCCGGCCTACCCGGCAGCGCGACTGCAGCTGCTGCTGAGCCAGGTCCCCGATCTCGCCCTGATCGTGGCCTCGCAGGCGACGGCCGGGATGGTCGAGTCGGCGGCAACCGAGGTCGTCGGGGTCGAGCAGCTGCCCGGCCGGCTGGCCGGTCTCCCGGCGACCGCGCCCGACGTCCAGGTCACCGGGGACGACGTGTGCTACGCGGTCTTCACATCCGGCTCGACCGGCACGCCGAAGCTGACCGCGGTGCGGCACGAGGGCTGGTTCAACCTGATGAACTGGCTGAAGCTCGAGTACAACCTGGACAGCGACTCGAACAACCTGGTCGTCAGCGCCTTCGGCTTCGACCTCTCCCAGCGCGCCCTGATGACGGCGCTGTTCTGCGGCGCCACCCAGTACCTGATGGCGAGCCGGAACTTCGACGCCATGCTGGCGTACCGCCTGTTGACCGAGCACGACATCCGCACGGTGCACTGCGCTTCGAGCACGCTCTACCTGCTGGTGGACTGGGAGACGGCCCGCGGCGGCGACGCGCTCACCCAGCTCGACTACGTGCTCTTCGGCGGGGAGCCGCTGAAGTTCGAGCGGATCGCGAACTGGATGGGGCGCGAGGGCAACTACTGCACCCTCCTGCACCAGTACGGCGTCGCCGAGTGCACGGATGTCGCGACCTCGTACGACCTCGCCGGACACCGGCCCTGCGACCAGGACATCGCCCCCGTCGGCAGGCCGGCCTACAACACCGAGATCCACCTGCTCGACGAGAACCTGCGCGGTGTCGCGCCGGGGGAGTACGGCGAGATCTGCATCGCCGGGGCCAGCGTCGGCGCGGGCTACCTCAACGGCTCGGGCCCCGAGAACGAGAAGTTCACGACCGTCGTCGTCGACGGCGAGCCGCGCCGGCTGTACCGCACGGGCGACCGCGGCCACGTCAACGAGGCCGGCGACCTCGTCGTCGCCGGCCGGATGGACGCGCAGGTGAAGGTGCGGGGCATGCGCATCGACCCCACCGACATCGAGCGCGTGCTCGGCAGGCTGGCCGAGGTCCGGGAAGCCGCCGTGGTGGTCACGTACACCGACGCCGGAGAGGCCGAGCTGACCGCGTTCCTCGTCCCGGCGGGGGCCGGTCTCTTCGAGGACGACGTGCGCAACCGCCTTCTGCAGACACTGCCGCGGAACATGGTCCCGGCCAGATTCGTGAACGTTCTGCGGCTTCCGCTGAGCCCGCACGGAAAAGTGGACCGGGCGGCCCTGGTCGATTCACTCAAGAGCCATTACGCGAACAGCGGCACGGCGGCATAGTCGACGGACCTTGCTGACGAACGAGAGGACTGTGATGATTGCCGACCGCGTGCGCGCCATTTGGTGCCGGGAACTCCAGCGCGATGACATTTCGGCCGACGACGATTTCTTCGCCCTGGGCGGCCAGTCCGTGATCATGGTCAGGATCCAGGGTGCCTTCATCGAGGAGCTGGGCGCCGAGGTGCCGATGGACCAGCTCTTCCTCAACCCGACGGTGGCGTCGATCTCCGCTTACATCGAATCCCTGAGTGCGGTCACCGAATAGAAAGAGAGGGGCCATGTACGACGTCATTGTCATAGGTGCCCGTTGTGCGGGTTCGCCGACGGCCATGCTTTTCGCGCGGCAGGGTTATCGCGTCCTGCTCCTGGAGAAGGCGAAATTCCCGCAGGACACGCTTTCCTCGCACTACCTCCATATGCAGGGTGTGGCGCTGCTGAACCGGTGGGGGCTGCTCGACAGGATCCGTGACTCGGGCGCCCAGCCGATCACCCGCCAGAGCTACCAGGGGCCCGATGTCCGCATCGAGGGCTTCTCCCTGCCGATCGACGGCCTGACGACCACGTACGCGCCGAGGCGGTACGTGCTCGACCCGATCCTCGCGGACGGTGCCGTGGCGGCCGGCGTGGAGTTCCGGCAGGGGTGCGCGGTCAAGGACCTGGTGTGGGAGGACGACCGGGTCGTCGGGGTGCGGTACACGACACCCGGCGGCGCCGAGACGACGGACCGGGCGCGCCTCGTCGTCGGCGCGGACGGCATGCGCTCGCTGGTGGCCCGCAAGGCGGGCGCGGAGAACGTCATCGAGCACCCGCGGCTGACCACCACCTACTACAGCTACTGGTCCGGGGTTCCCGCGAACTTCGAGCTGTACGAGCGGCCGGGGCGCTGGATCGGTGTCCTGCCCACCAACGACGACCTCACGCTGCTCATGGCCTACTTCCCGCAGGACGACTACAACGAGGTCCGCAAGAACGTGGAGCCCGCCTACCTCGACGCGTTCCGCACGACGGCGCCCGAACTGTGGGAGCGGATGCAGTCGGGCAAGCGCGAGGAGCAGTTGTACGGCACGGGGCACCAGGAGAACTACTTCCGCAAGGCCTACGGGCCCGGGTGGGCGCTGGTCGGCGACGCGGTGAACCACAAGGACTCCATCACCGCCCGCGGTATCACCGAGGCCTTCGTCCAGGCCCAGTCGCTCACCGACCACATCGGGGACCGGCTGCACGACGACGACGCGCTCAAGGCGGCGCTGCGGCGCTACGAGAACGACCTGGGCGGCGAAGCCCTCAGCCACTACCAGGGCGCGCTCAACGTGGCCGAGCTCAAGCCCGAGGGGCGGACGGACATGCTGCGCAAGCTGGTCGGCCACCAGGACCACATCGACCGGTACTTCTCGACGCTGTCGGGCGCGTGCTCCATCGACGACTTCTACAACGACGACCTGCTGACCCTGCTCGACCAGGGCTGACTGACGACCCGCTCACCTGGTTTGCCGATTTGGAGACACAATGATCCCGTTGTCGTTCGCGCAGCGTCGGCTGTGGTTCGTGGACCGGTTCGAAGGCCCGTCGCCGACCTACAACGGCGCGTTCGCCCTGCGGCTGACCGGTGAGCTGAACACGGATGCGCTCGAGGCGGCGCTCCGCGATGTCATCGACCGGCACGAAGTCCTCCGCACGGTGATCGTCGAGGGCGACGACGGCGTCCCGCACCAGCAGGTGCTGCCCTTCGGGGAGCAGCCGTTCGACCTGCCGCTCGTCGAGGTCGCGGGGGAGGAGGAGCGGACGGCGGCGGTCGACGAGGTGGCCACCGCCACCTTCGACCTGTCCGCCGACGCTCCGATCCGCGCCAGGCTGGTGCGGTCCGGGCCGCACGAGCACACCCTCGTCGTCGTGGCGCACCACATCGCCGTGGACGGGGAGTCCTTCGGGCCGCTGTTCCGCGATCTCACCACGGCCTACACGGCCCGCATCGAGGGCGGGGCCCCGGCGTGGGAGCCGCTGCCGGTGCAGTACGCGGACTACACACTGTGGCAGCGGGACGTGCTCGGTGACGAGTCCGATCCGGGCAGCACGGCGGCACGGCAACTCGCTTACTGGCGCGAGGCGTTGGACGATCTGCCACAGCCGCTGGCCCTGCCGACGGACCGCCCGCGTCCACGGGTGATGGACCCCGCCGGCGACCGCATACCGTTCTCCATCGGCCCCGACCTGCTCGCAGCCGTGGAGAAGCTGGCCGCGGAAGCGGGCACCACCGTGTCGATGGTCATGCACTCGGCACTCGCGGTGCTCCTGCACCACCTCGGGTGCGGTGACGACGTATCCATCGGCGCGCCGATCACGGACCGCACCGACGAGGAACTGCGGGACCTCGTCGGGTTCTTCGTCAACACCTGGGTGCTGCGCGTCGACCTCTCCGGGAACCCGAGCTTCGGCCGGCTGCTGGAGCAGGTGCGGGACCGGTCCCTGGCCGCGTACGACAACCAGGACATGCCGTTCGAGCGGCTGGTGGAGCTGCTCAACCCGGACCGGTCCACCGCCTACAACCCGTTCTTCCAGGTCATGCTCTCCTGGCAGCCGCCCGTGCCGCCCATGGAACTGCCCGGCCTCGGCGTCCGGGCCGAGCGGCTCGAGACCCGGACGGCCAAGTTCGACCTGTTCTTCGACCTGATCCCGAACGGCAACGGCGGCGCGAACTGCCGTCTGGAGTACGCCACCGGCCTGTTCGACCGGGACACGGCCGAGGGCATCGCGCAGCGCTTCGTCCGCGTCCTGGGCCTGCTCGCGGCCGACTCGGAGCGCGCGATCGGCACTCTCGACGTGCTCGACGCGGCCGAGCGGGAGCGGCTGCTCACCGAGTTCAACGACACCCGCGCGGCGGCGTCCGAGTCGACGGTCCCGGAGCTGTTCGAAGCCCAGGTGGCCAGGACGCCCGACGCCCCCGCGCTCGTGTGCGACGACCGGACACTGACCTACCGGGAGCTGGACGACCGGGCGAACAGCGTCGCCTGGGAGCTGATCCGGCGCGGTGCCGGGCCGGAGGACCTGGTGGCCCTCGCGCTGCCGCGCACCGAGGACCTGGTGGCCGGCCTGCTCGGGATCCTCAAGTCCGGAGCCGGGTACGTGCCGTTGGACCCGCAGTACCTCAGCGGGCGGGCGCAGAGCGTGCTGTCCGAAGCGGCTCCCCGGTTCGCGGTCACCGACACCGCCACCTGGCAGGACCTGCCGCAGGGCGGCATGTCGTGCGTCAACCTCGACGAGCAAGCGGACTGGGAGACGTCCGCGGGGGCGCCGGACAACGCGAGCCGGATCGCACCGCTGAGCCCGGACAACCTGGCCTACGTGATGTACACCTCCGGCTCCACGGGCAAGCCGAAGGGCGCGACGATCACCCACCGGGGCGTCGTCAACGGCGTGCGGGAGCTGGTGCGCGTCCTCGACGCGCCGGCCGGTTGGCGCATGCTCGCCGGCACCTCGGTCAACTTCGACGTCTCGGTCTTCGAACTGCTGACCACCCTGACCACCGGCGGCACGGCCGAGGTGGTGGCGAACGCGCTGGCGCTCGGCGAGCGTGAGCGCTGGGACGGCCACGTGATCAGCGGGGTCCCCTCGGTGCTCGGGGAGCTGGTGGGCCAGCTGGAGCAGGCGCCCGACGTGCGCACGGTCGTCTTCGCGGGCGACGTGCTCCCGGGCCGGCTGGTGCGGCAGGTCCGTGAGGCCCTGCCCGGCGTGCAGATCGTCAACTCCTACGGGCAGAGCGAGAGTTTCTACGCCACCACGTTCTCCCTCGCGGCGTCCGAGGAGTGGGCGGACAGCGATGTCGCCCCCATCGGCACCCCGCTCGGGAACATGCGTGCCTACGTGCTGGGGCCGGGACTCGCCCCGGTCCCGCAGGGCGTGGTCGGTGAGCTGTACGTGGTCGGGACCTGCCTCGGCCGTGGCTACCACGGCCGCCCGGGCCTGACCGCCGAGCGCTATGTGGCCAGCCCGTTCGGTCCCGCCGGCGAGCGGATGTACCGCACGGGCGACCTGGCCCGCTGGAACGCGCAGGGGCAGCTGGAGTGCGTGGGCCGCGGCGACGGCCAGGTGAAGGTGCGCGGCTTCCGCATCGAGACGGCCGAGGTCGAGGCCGCGATCACCGCGCACCCCGGCATCAGCGAGGCCGTGGTGATCAGCCGGGAGGTGCCCTCGGGAGGGAAGCGGCTCGTCGCCTACGTGGTGCACACCGGCGAGGGAGCCGTCGGTGACGACGGCGCCGGCGGCATCGGCGACGTGGATGTGCAGTCCGGCGCCTCCGCCGCCGAACTGCGCAAGTTCGTCGCGGCCCGGCTGCCCGACTACATGGTGCCGTCGGCCTTCGTGGCCCTCGGCCGGCTTCCTCTCGGCCCGACCGGCAAGCTGGACCGCAAGGCGCTGCCCGAACCGGAGTTCCTCGGCGAGACCTACCGGGAGCCGCGCACCGAGGCCGAGAAGATCATCACCGCGGCGTACGCGGACGTGCTCGGAGTGGAGCGGGTCGGTGTCGACGACGACTTCTTCGCGGTGGGCGGCGACAGCCTGCGCTCCATCCAGGTGGTGGCGCGGGCCCGCGCCCGGGGCCTGGAGCTGAGCACGCGGGAGATCTTCGAGTGCCGCACGGCGGCCCGTCTCGCCGAGGTGGCCGCCACCCGCACGACCCGGGTGCCCGTGCTCGCCGAGCTGGAGGGCGGCGGGGTCGGCCCGATGCCGCTGCAGCCGGTGGCGCGGCAGGTGTTCGAGTACGGCGGCGGGATGAACCGTTTCGCCATGTCGATGGTCCTCGAACTGCCCACGGACATCGACGCCGGCGGCCTCGCCGCGACGCTGGACGCCGTGCTCGACCGGCACGACCTCCTGCGCGCGCGGCTGGTGCGCGGCGACGAGCCCTCCCTCGACGTGCGCCCGGCGGGCACCGTACGGGCCGCGGACCTGATCCACCGGGTCGACTGCGACGGCCGCTGGGACGAGCCGTCCTCGCTGCAGGCGGCCAAGGCCGAGCTGGACGCCTCGGTCGGACGGCTCGACCCGGAAGCCGGGACCATGGCGGACTTCGTCTGGTTCGCCGCGTCCTCGGGCCCGGGCAGGCTGCTCGTGGTGCTGCACCACCTGGCGGTGGACGGCGTCTCCTGGCGGATCCTCATGTCGGACCTCGCCGAGGCCTGGCAGCAGGTCCGCTCCGGCAAGGCGCCCGAGCTGCCCGCGGTCGGCACCTCGGCCCGGCGCTGGGCGTCGGCGCTCCAGGACGAGGCGTTCTCCCCTCGGCGGGAGGCGGAACTGACGTACTGGCGGGACCTGCTGGAGGCGTCGAACCCCCCGCTGGGCACACGGGTGTTCGACCCGGCAGTGGACGTGTGGTCGACGCTCGACACCGTGCGGGCGCAGCTGCCCGCCGAGGTCACCGAGGCCGTGCTGACCACACTGCCCGCGGCGTTCAAGGGCACCGGCACCGACGTACTGCTCGCCGCGCTCGCCCTCGCGGTGAACCGCTGGCGCGGTGAGGACCGCTCGACCCTGGTCCGTCTCGAGGGACACGGCCGCGAGGAGGAGGCCGTGCCCGGGGCCGACCTCTCCCGGACCGTCGGGTGGTTCACCACCATGTACCCGGCCCGGGTGGATGTGCAGGGGGTGGACCTGGCCGACGTGCTGGCGGGCGGCCCCGCCGCCGGGCGGGCGATCAAGCTGGTCAAGGAGCAGCTGCGCGGGGTCCCGGACAAGGGCCTGGGCTACGGGCTGCTGCGCTACCTGAACCCGGAGACCGCCGAGCAGCTCGCCGAGTACCCGGCGCCGCAGATCGGCTTCAACTACCTCGGCCGGATCTCCGACACCGACGTGCCCGAGCACCTGCGCGCTAACGGGTGGGGGCCGGCGTCCTGGTCCGCCGAACTGATCGCGGCGCCCGACCCGGACCTGCCCGCGCTCTCCGCGCTCGAGGTCAACTCCGTCGTCACGGACACCGCCGACGGCCCCCGGCTGCAGGCGGCCTTCATGTTCCCCACCGGGGTGCTCTCCCGGGAGCGGGCCGCCGAACTGGCCGAGCTGTGGGTCGAGGTGCTGCACGGCATGGCCGCGTACGCGGCACGCCCCGGGATCGGCGGGCTCACGCCCTCGGACGCCCCCCTGGTCTCGGTGCGCCAGGACGAGATCGAGACCTGGGAGGAGCGCTACGGCCGGCTGGTCGAGGTGTGGCCGCAGGCCCCGGGGCAGTCCGGTATCCAGTTCCAGGCGGCCCTCGCCGACGGCACCTTCGACGTCTACCACATGCAGTTCGTACTGCACCTGTCCGGGCAGGTGGACCCGGAGCGCATGCGGGCGGCCGGACAGGCGCTGCTGGAGCGGTACCCGAACCTGCGCTCCGCGTTCCTCACCGCGGCCGACGGCGATCCGGTGCAGGTCGTGGCGGAACACGTCGCCCTGCCCTGGCGGCACCTCGACCTGACCGCGCGGAGCGAGGCCGAGCAGGACGCGGCGCTCGAGGTGGCCCTCGCCGACGACCGCGCCGACCAACTCGACCCCACCCGGCCGCCGTTGATCCGCCTGGCCCTGCTCACCTGTGGGCCCGAGCAGGCGAAACTCATCATCACGGCCCATCACACCCTGTTCGACGGCTGGTCGTCGCCGTTGGTGATCACGGATCTGATCCGCCTGTACGCCGAGACCCGTGAGCTGGCTCCGGTCCGCTCCTACGGTGACTACCTGGCCTGGCTGTCCCGGCAGGACCGGGAGGCGTCCGAGGCCCGGTGGAAGGCCGAGCTGGAAGGATTCGACCAGCCGACCCTCGTGGCCGCGGGTCTGCCCTCCGAGGGGGAGGCGACCGCCCTCGGGCGGGTCGAGGTACCGCTGTCGATCGACAAGGGACGTGAACTCGCCCGGCGCGCCGCGGAACTCGGGGTCACGCTGAACACGCTCCTGCAAGGCGCGTGGGCGGTCCTGATCTCGAAACTGACCGGGCAGCAGGACGTGGTGTTCGGTGCCGCCGTCAACGGCCGCCCCGCGGACCTGACCGGCTCGGACGAGATGGTCGGCCTGTTCATCAACTCCCTGCCGACCAGGGCCATGTGCCGAGCGGACCAGAGCCTGGCCGACGTCATCACGGACCTGCAGAACCGGCAGATCGGCCTGCTCGACCACCACTACTACGGCCTCGCCGACATCCAGCGCGGTGTCGGCCTGCCCGCCCTGTTCGACACGATCGTGGTGTTCGAGAACTACCCGATCGACCGCGAGGGCATGGTGGAGGCGAACACCTCGGCCGGCTTCACGATCGATGCCATCCGGCCGTTCGCGGGCTCGCACTACCCGCTCACCCTCAACTCCTCCGACCCCTACCTGCGGCTCTCCCTCGACTACCAGCGCAACCTCTACGACCGTGCCTCGGCCGAGGTGATCGCCGCGCGGCTCGTCCGGGTGCTGGAGCAGGTGCTCCAGGATCCGTCGGTGCCGGTGGGTGCCGTGGAGGTGCTCGGCGAGGACGAGCGGGACTGGCTGGTGCGCCAGGTCAACGACACGGCGCACCCGGTGACCGCGGACACCCTGCCGGCCGCGTTCGAGGCCCAGGTGGAGCGTGACCCGGACCGGGTGGCGCTGATCGGTGAGCAGGAGACGCTGAGCTACGGGGAGTTCAACCGGCGTGCGAACCGGCTGGCGCACTGGCTGGTGGAGCAGGGTGCCGGTCCCGAGCGGCTGGTCGCGGTGAAGATCCCCCGCTCCGTCGACCTGCTCGTGGCGCTCTACGCGGTGGTGAAGGCGGGCGCGGCCTATGTGCCGGTGGACCCGGAGCTGCCCGAGGACCGGGTGCGGCACGTACTGGACAGCGCCAAGCCGCTGCTGGTCCTCGACGAGAACCTTCCGGACGTCTCCGCGTACCCGGAGACCGACCCGCAGCGTGCGCTGTCCCCGGACCACGCCGCGTACGTCATCTTCACCTCCGGTTCCACGGGCGGCCCCAAGGGCGTGCAGGTGGCGCACCGGTCCATCATGAACCGGCTGCAGTGGGGCCTGGCCCACTTCGACGTCGGGGCCGAGGACCGGGTGCTGCTCAGCACGACGGCGAGCTTCGACGTGTCGGTGCCGGAGCTGTTCGCGCCGCTGCAGGTCGGGGCCGCCGTGGTCATCGCGCGTCCGGACGGGCGCCGGGACCCGGCCTACCTCGCCGACCTGATCCAGCGCGAGCGGGTGACCGGCGCGGACTTCGTGCCCTCCCTGCTGGAGGCGTTCGTCGCCGAGCCGGCGGCCAAGGAGTGCACCAGCCTGCGCTGGATCGAGGTCGCGGGCGAGGCGTTCCCGCCCGCACTGGCCAACAAGGCGGCCGGCGTGCTGCCGGACTGCGGGGTGCACAACCTCTACGGGCCCACCGAGGCATCCGTCGAGGTCACGGCATGGCAGCACGTGCCGGGTGCGGACCGGGTGCCGATCGGCGCCCCGATCTGGAACACCCAGGTGTACGTGCTCGACGCGGCGCTGCGTCCGGTCGCGCCCGGGGTCGCCGGTGAGCTGTACCTGGCCGGTACCGGGCTCGCCCGGGGCTACCTGGGACAGCCCGGGCTGACCGCGGGCCGGTTCGTGGCCTGCCCCTTCGGCGAGCCGGGGACCCGGATGTACCGCACCGGTGACCTGGTGCGGTGGAACACCGGCGGCCAGGTCGAGTACATCGGCCGGACCGACTTCCAGGTCAAGGTGCGCGGCTTCCGCATCGAGCTCGGCGAGATCGAGCAGGCGCTGGCCGCACACCCGCACGTCGACAGCGCGGTGGCCGTGGTGCGCGAGGACCGCGCCGACGACCAGCGACTGGTCGCGTACGTGGTGCCGGTCAAGGGCACGGATCCGGCCGGACTCGACCTCACGGCCCTGACGGGCCAGGTCCGGGAGCACCTGCCGGAGTACATGGTCCCCTCGGCGATCGTGCCGCTGGACGAGCTGCCCATGACACCGAGCGGAAAGCTCGACCGCAAGGCGCTGCCGGCACCGGACTACACCGAGGCCGACACCGGGCGCGGGCCGCGCAACCAGACCGAGGAAGTCCTGTGCCGGCTGTTCGCGGACCTGCTCGGCCTGGAGGAGGTCGGTATCGACCTCGACTTCTTCAGCCGCGGCGGGCATTCGCTGCTGGCCACCCGACTGGTCGGCCGCATCCGCAACGAGCTGAACGCCGAGGTGAAGGTCACGACGGTGTTCCGCAATCCGACCGTCGCCCAGCTGGCGGTTCAGATCGAGGAACAGGCCACGTCGAACCGCCCCCGGCTGCGTCCCCGGCTGGGCCAGATGACCGTTGAGGAGACGCGTCGATGATCCCCCTGTCCTTCGCCCAGCGCCGGCTGTGGTTCCTGCACCGTCTGGAAGGCCCGTCCGCGACCTACAACATCCCGTTCGTGCTGCGCCTGGACGGGCCGCTGGACACGGCGGCCCTGGCCGCGGCGGTCGCGGATGTCGTCACCCGGCACGAGAGCCTGCGCACCCTGGTCGCCGAGAACGCGGACGGCACGCCGGAGCAGCGGATCCTGCCTCCCGAGGAGGCGGCTGCGCCGTTCTCGGTGACCGACGTGGCCGCGGACGCGGTGGACGCCGCGCTGCAGCAGGCCGCGTGCGAGGGCTTCGACCTGGACACGGAACTGCCCCTGCGGACCACCGTGCTCCGCGTCGGTCCGCAGGAGCACGTGCTGGTGTTCGTGTTCCACCACATCGCCGCGGACGGGGCCTCGATGGCGCCGTTCCTGCGGGATCTGCTGTCGGCGTACTCGGCCCGTCACCGGGGCGAGGCGCCGCAGTGGCCGCCGCTTCCGGTGCAGTACAAGGACTACACACTGTGGCAGCGGGAGCTGCTGGGCGACGAGGAGGACCCGGAGAGCATCGCCGCCGCGCAGCTGGAGTACTGGCGGGGGGAACTGGCCGGGGTGCCGCAGCCGGTGCAGCTGCCGCTGGACAGGCCGCGGCCGACGGCGGCCGGCCACGACGGCGGCCATGTCGACTTCGAACTGGACGCGGACCTGCTGGCCGGGATCGGGAAGCTGGCCGCGGAGCGCGGCGGCACGGCGCCGATGGTCGCGCAGGCCGTGCTCGCGGTGCTCCTGCACCACGTCGGCGCCGGCAACGACCTGACGATCGGCAGCCCGATCGAGGGACGCGCCGATGAGCAACTCGACGATCTGATCGGGTTCTTCGCCAACACCTGGGTGCTGCGCGTCGACCTGTCCGGCAACCCGTCGTTCGGCCAGCTGCTGGAGCAGGTGCGCGACCGGGCCCTGGCCGCGTACGACAACCAGGACGTCCCGTTCGAGCGGCTGGTGGAGCTGCTGAGTCCCGAGCGCACCACCGCGTACCAGCCGCTGTTCCAGGTGATGCTGGCCTGGCAGTTCGAGTGGTCGCAGATCGAGATACCGGATCTGCGGGTCACCCCCGTCCCGGCGGGCACCGGTACCGCGAAGTTCGACCTGTTCTTCAACATCGTCCCGGCCCCGTCCGGCGGCGCGTACGGCCGGCTGGAGTACGCGACGGAACTGTTCGACCACGCCACCGCCGAGAGCCTCGTCGACCGCTATGTGCGTGTGCTGCGGCAGGTGGTCGCCGATCCCGGGACGCGGCTCGGCGGGGTGGACGTGCTCACCGGGGCCGAGCGGGACCGGCTGGCACAGCTGAACGACACCACGGCACCGGTGCCCGGAGCGACGGTGCCGGAGCTGGTCGCCGCCCAGGTGGCGAAGACACCGGACGCGACGGCGGTGGTGTCCGGGCAGACCGAACTGTCGTACCGGGAGCTGGATGCCCGCGCCGACCGGCTGGCCGCGGCCCTGCGGGACCGCGGTGTGGGACCGGACGTCCTGGTCGCTGTGGCACTGCCGCGCTCGGCGGACCTGGTGGTCGCGCTGCTCGCGGTGCTCAAGGCCGGCGGCGCCTACCTGCCGGTCGACCCCCACTACCCGGCCGCGCGCGTCGACCTCCTGCTCAGCGCGGCCGATCCTGCCCTGGTCCTGACCGACTACGCGGCGGCGGCGACCGTGGCCAAGTGCCGGACGCCGGTGCTTCACCTCGATGACCTGTGCCTGGACGACCGCGCCGTCGAAGCCCCGGACGTCCGGATCGACCCGGACAACCTGGCCTACGTGATGTTCACCTCGGGCTCGACCGGGACGCCCAAGGGTGTCGCCGTCACCCATGCCGGCGTGGTCAACGGCGTGCGGGACCTGCGCCGGATCGTGCACGTCGAGGCGGGTTCCCGGATGCTCGCCGCGACCTCGGTGAACTTCGACGTCTCCGTGTTCGAGATCTTCACCGCGCTCACCGCCGGAGCGAGCGTCGAGATCGTCCGTGACGTACTCGAACTCGCGGAGCGCGGCCGCTGGTCCGGCACCACCATCAGCGCCGTGCCCGCGGTGTTCTCCGCGCTGCTGGACCAGGACGTCGAACTCGACGTGCGAACCGTCGTCTTCGCCGGTGAGGCACTCTCGGCCGACCTGGTCCACAAGGTGCACAAGGCCTTCCCCGACGTCCGTGTCATCAACGCCTACGGGCAGACGGAGAGCTTCTACGCCTCCACCTTCACGCTCCCGAAGGAGTGGACCGAAACCGGCGCGATTCCGGTCGGACAGCCCCTGGCCAACATGCGCGCCTACGTCCTGGGGCCGGAGCTGACTCCGCTCCCGCCGGGTGTGGTCGGCGAACTGTACGTCGGCGGCCTGCTCGCCCGCGGTTACCACCACGACGGTGCGGCGACCGCGGGGCGGTTCGTCCCCTGCCCCTTCGGTCCCGCCGGCGCCCGCATGTACCGCACCGGTGACCTGGCCCAGTGGGACCACGACGGCCGGCTGAAGTACGCGGGACGGGCCGACACCCAGACGAAGATCAACGGCATCCGCCTCGATCCGACCGAGATCGAGACCGTCCTCGCCCAGCACCCCGCGATCGGTCAGGCAGCGGTCATGGTCCGCGAGGACCACACCGGCAGCAGACGACTCGTCGGTTATGTGGCGCCGGTGGGGAACGCCGGTGTTCCGGTGGCGGAGCTGCGGCGGTTCGTCGCCGAGCGGCTGCCGGACTACATGGTGCCCGCCGTGTTCACGGTGCTGGACCGGCTCCCGCTCAACGCGAACGGCAAGCTGGACCGGGCCGCGTTGCCCGAGCCGGAGTTCACCGGCGCCGCGTACCGGGCGCCGCGCACCGAGGCGGAGCGGATCCTGGCCGAGGTCTACGCCGACGTGCTCGACGCCGGACAGGTGGGCATCGACGACGACTTCTTCACCAGCGGCGGGGACAGCATCCGGTCGATCCAGGTCGTCGCGCGGGCCAAGACGCGCGGCGTCGTGGTCAGTACGCGGGAGATCTTCGAGCACCGCACGGTCGCCCGGCTCGCGGAGCTGGTCGAGGGCCGGCAGGAAGAGGAGCGCGTCACTCTGGCCGAGCTGCCGGGCGGCGGCGTGGGCTGGGCCCCGCTGCCGCCGACGGCGGCCAACGTCCTCGCGCTCGGCGGTGGCATCGGCCGGTTCTGCATGTCCGCGATGCTGACCCTGCCCGCGGACATCGACCGTACGGGCCTGCTCGCGACGTTGCAGGCCGTACTGGACCGGCACGACGTGCTGCGCTCCCGGCTCGACCGGGCACAGCCGGGCCTGCGGATGGAGCCGGCCGGCCTGGTGGACGCCGGCGCCCTGGTACGGGAAGTCCCCTACGGCGACGCCGATGTGCAGGCTGAACTGGACGCGGCCGCGGACCGCCTGGACCCGGACGCGGGCGTCATGGCGCAGTTCGTGTGGTTCACCTCCGGCACGGACGCGGACCCGGAAACGGAGACAGACCCGCAACGGCTGCTGATCGTGCTGCACCACCTGGTCGTCGACGGGGTGTCCTGGCGGATCCTGCTGCCGGACCTGGTGTCCGCCTGGCAGCGGGTCCGCGACGGTCACCCCTCGGCACAGCCCGCGGTGGGCACCTCGCTGCGCCGGTGGGCGCACGCCCTGGCCGCCGAGGCGGCCACCCCCGAGCGGGTGGCCGAACTGCCCGTCTGGCAGGAGATCCTGCGCGCAGAGGAGCCCGTGCTGGGCACGCGGGAGCTGGACCCCGCGCGCGATGTCACGGCCAGCGTCGACACGGTACGCGTCCAGGTGCCCGCGGACGTCACCCAGGCCCTGCTGACCACGCTGCCCGCGGTCTTCCGCGGCGGTGTCGACGACGGGCTGCTGGCCGGACTGGCACTGGCACTGGCCCGCTGGCGCGAGACGCGTGGTGTCTCGGCGTCCCCGGCGCTGGTGCGGCTGGAGGGACACGGCCGCGAGGAGCACCTGGTGCCCGGCGCGGACCTGTCGGGCACGATCGGCTGGTTCACCGCGATGTACCCGGTGCGCCTGGACCTGGCGGGCCTCGACGTGGCCGACGCGTTCGCCGCCGGTGCGGCCGCCGGGCGGGCCGTCAAGGCCGTCAAGGAACAGCTGCGGGCGGTGCCGGACAACGGCATGGGCTACGGCCTGCTGCGCCACCTCAACGAGGAGACCGCCGCCGAGCTGGCCGGACAGCGCATGCCGCAGATCGGGTTCAACTACCTGGGCCGCTCCTCCGGCGCGGACATCCCCGAGGAACTGCGGGGCCTGGGCTGGGCACCGGACAGCACGCACCGGGACCTGATCGCCTCGCCCGACGCGGACATGCCGGTGCTGTCGGCGCTGGAGATCAACGCGGTGGCCGCCGGTGACGAGCTGACCGCCTACTTCGGCTTCCCGACCGGGGTCCTGACCCGCGCGGAGGTGACCGAGCTGGCCGGGCTGTGGGTCGAGGCACTGACCGCCCTGGCCCGGCACGCCACGACCCCCGAAGCCGGCGGGCTGACCCCGAGCGACGCACCCCTGGTCCGGGTGAGCCAGGAGGAGATCGACACCTGGGAGGCGCAGTTCGGCAGGCTGGCCAAGGTGTGGCCGACCACCCCGGTGCAGTCCGGGATGCTCTTCCACACGATGCTGGCCGCGTCCTCGTTCGACGCCTACCACATGCAGCTGGTGTTCCACCTGTCCGGCGAGGTCGACCCGGAGCGGATGCACCGGGCGGCCCAGGCCCTGCTGGGGCGCCATGCCGGCCTTCGTGCGGCGTTCGTCGACCGGGCGGACGGCGAGGTGGTGCAGGTGGTGCCGGAGACGGTGTCCCTGCCGTGGCAGTACCTCGACCTGACCGCCGCCGGCGAGGCGGAGCGGACCGAGCGGTTCGAGGCGTTCCTCGCCGAGGACCGGGCCGCCCACTTCGACGTGGCCGCCCCGCCGCTGATCCGGATGGCCCTCGCCGTCCTCGAACACGGCCGCGCCGAACTCGTGATGACCGCCCACCACGTGCTGATCGACGGCTGGTCCATGCCCCTGCTGATGCAGGACCTGCTGCTGCTCTACGCCTCCGGCGGCGACCCGGCCGCTCTGGCCGCGCCCCGGGACTTCGGCGATTTCCTGTCCTGGCGCGCCCGGCAGGACGAGAAGGAGTCCGCACGGGTGTGGGCGGCCGAGCTCGACGGCGTCGAGGAGCCGACCCTGCTCGCCCCCGGCTCCGAAGGCGCGGGCGAGGGCGTCGACCAGGTCGAGATCGCGCTCCCGGCCGACGAGGCACGCGCACTGGGCCGGCGTGCCGTCGAGCTGGGCGTCACCGTCAACACCCTGGTCCAGAGCGCCTGGGCCCTGCTGCTCGGCCATCTCACCGGCCGCCAGGACGTGGTGTTCGGCGCCACCGTCTCCGGGCGCCCGCCCGCGGTGACGGACGTCGACTCGATGGTCGGGATGTTCATCAACACCCTTCCCGTACGCGTCGAGTACGCGCCCGGCGACACCCTCGCCGAGGTCCTCACCCGGCTGCAGAACCGGCAGGCCGGTCTCATGGACCACCACTACTACGGGCTCACGGAGATCCAGCAGTCCGTCGGCCTGCAGTCCCTCTTCGACACCCTGGTGGTCTTCGAGTCGTACCCGGTCGACCGTGAGGGCATCAGCGCCGCCTCCGACGCCGCGGACGGGATCACCTTCACCGGCCTGCGCGCCTCGACGGCCACCAACTACCCGCTGACCCTGATGGCGGCGGTCGACCCGCACCTCCAGCTCTTCCTCCAGTACACGAAGGGCGTCCTCGACCGGGACACGGTGGAGGTGCTCGCGGCCCGCCTGCTGCGCGTCCTGCGGCAGCTGGCGGCCACCCCCGAGCTGAAGGTCGCGCAGGTCGACATCCTGGATCCGGCCGAACGCGAGCGGCTGCTGGCCGAGTTCAACGACACGGCCGTCCCGACTCCCGACGTCACGATCACCGGGCTCGTGCAGGCACAGGCGGCGCGGACCCCGGACGAGGTCGCCGTGGTCGCCGAGGGCGAGTCGCTCACCTACCGCGAGCTGGAGGCCCGGGCGGGCCGCCTGGCGCGCGAACTGGCCGGACGCGGAGTGGGCCCGGAGTCGGTGGTCGCGGTGTCGCTGCCGCGGTCGGCGGACCTGGTGGTCGCCCTGCTCGCGGTCCTGAAGGCGGGCGGTGCGTATCTGCCGGTCGACCCCAAGTACCCCAGCCATCGCCTGGCGGCCATTTTCGAGGAGGCGCGGCCGCGCCTCGTCCTGACGGACTCCGCGACGGTCGCGGTACTGCCGAAGCACGCGGCCCCGGACGTCTTCCTCGACACGCTCGACCTGTCGAAAGACGGCACCGGCCTCGAACTGACGCTCCACGCGGGGCAGTTGGCGTACGTGATGTACACCTCGGGTTCCACCGGCAAGCCCAAGGGTGTCGCCATCACCCATGCCAACGTGGTCAACGGCGTGCTGCGGCTCGCCTCCCGCGTGGGCATGGAGCCGGGCAAGCGGATCCTTGCGGGCACATCGGTCAACTTCGACGTCTCGGCGTTCGAGATCTTCACGACCCTCGCCGCCGGCGGCGTCGTCGAAGTGGTCCGGGACGTCTTGGTCCTGGGCGAGCGGAAGGGCTGGAGCGGCGGCGTCATCTCCACCGTGCCGTCCGCCTTCGCCGAACTCGTCGACCAGATCTCCGACCGCACCAGCGTGGAGACGGTCGTCTTCGCCGGCGAGGCACTGCCCGCGTCGCTCGTCGAGAAGACACGGGACGCCTTCCCGGGCGTACGGGTCGTCAACGCCTACGGTCAGAGCGAGTCGTTCTACGCCACCACCTTCACCGTCCCCGGCGACACCCGGGGCTGGGCGGGCACCGCGCCCGTCGGCACCCCGCTCGGGAACATGCGGGCCTACGTCCTCGGCCCCGGCCTCGCTCCGGTGCCGCCGGGCACGGTCGGTGAGCTGTACGTCGGCGGGAACGTGGGCCGCGGTTACCACGGCCGCGCCGCACTGACCGCCGAGCGCTTCGTGGCCGACCCGTTCGGCCCGTCCGGCTCGCGCATGTACCGCACCGGTGACCTCGCCCGCTGGAACGGCGAGGGCCAACTGGAGTACGAGGGCCGGGGAGACACGCAGGTCAAGGTGCGCGGCTTCCGTGTCGAGCCCGGCGAGGTCGAGGCCGCGCTCCTCGCGCACCCCGGGGTCGCGCAGGCCGCCGTCATCGCCCGCGAGGGGCGTGGCAGCGGCGCGGGCAAGCAGCTGGTCGCGTATGCCGTGCCCGCTGCCACCGGCGACGGCACGACGGAGGACCGCGCCGGCCTGGAGACGAGGGAGCTGCACGGCTTCGTCTCTGAGCGGCTCCCGGACTTCATGGTGCCGGCCGCCTTCATGGTCCTCGACCGGCTGCCGCTCACCCCGAACGGCAAGCTGGACCGGGCCGCGTTGCCCGAGCCGGAGTACACCGGCGCCGCCTACCGGGCGCCCCGCACCCCCCGCGAGGAGACCCTGGCCGGGCTCTTCGCCGAGGTGCTCGGCATGGACCGGGTCGGCATCGACGACGGGTTCTTCGAGCTCGGCGGGCACTCCCTGCTCGCCACCCGGCTGATCAGCCGCGCCCGCGCCGAGCTGGGGATCGAGATACCCATCCGCAAGATCTTCGACCTGCCCACGGTGGCCGCGCTCGCCGCCTGGTCGGAGCAGTCGGCGGCCCCCCGGCGCCCCAGTCTCCGCCAGATGATCGTCAAGGAGTGAAGCAATGATTCCGCTGTCATTCGCCCAACGCCGGATGTGGCTTTTGCACCAGCTGGAACAGGGGGCGGCGACCTACAACATCTCGGCGGCGTTCCGGCTGACCGGAGCCCTGGACCAGCACGCTCTCGGTGCGGCGGTCCAGGACCTGGTCGACCGCCACGAGATCCTGCGCACCACGTACGCGACGGACGACGCCGGTGAGCCCTGCTCCCGGCTCCTGCCGACGGCGCAGGCCGCGCCGGAACTGCGGGTGGCCGAAGTGGCGCCCGAGGACCTGACCGGCGCGATCGAGGAGGCCGTAGCGCACCAGTTCGACCTGTCGGCCGAACTCCCCCTGCGCGCAAGCCTGTTGCGCTGCTCCCCCCAGGAACATGTGCTGGTCATGGTCGTCCACCACATCGCCTCGGACGGCAGCTCCAGCGCACCGATGATGCGGGACCTGATCCACGCCTACACCGCCCGCAAGGACGGCCGGGCACCGGAGTGGGAGCCGCTGCCCGTGCAGTACAAGGAGTACGCGCAGTGGCAGCGCGAGGTGCTCGGCGACGTCACCGATCCGGACTCTCTCGCCGCGACGCAGGTCGAGTACTGGCGCAAGGAACTGGACGGGGTGCCGCAGCCGCTGACCCTGCCGTTCGACCGCCCGCGGCCCGCGGAGGCGAACTCGCACGGCGACACGATCTCCCTCACGGTGGCGGCGGACGTGGCGGCCAGGCTGCAGAAGCTCGCCGACGAGCGCGGGGCCAGCATGTCGATGGTCCTGCAGGCCGCGCTCGCGGTGCTGCTGCGCCAGCTCGGCGGCGGCGACGACCTGACGATCGGCAGCCCGATCGCCGGGCGGACCGACGAGGCGCTGGCCGATCTGATCGGGTTCTTCGTCAACACCCAGGTGCTGCGCGCCGACCTGTCCGGCAACCCGACGTTCACCGAGCTGCTCGCGCAGGTGCGGGACAAGGCGCTGACGGCCTACGAGTACCAGGACGTGCCGTTCGACCTGCTGGTCGAGGCCATCAACCCCGAACGCTCCGCCGCCTACCAGCCGCTGTTCCAGGTGATGTTCGCCTGGCAGAGCTACCAGAAGCCGGACCTCGACATCCCCGGCCTCAAGGTGACGTTCGAGCAGGCCATCCCGTCGACCGCCATGGTCGACCTGTTCTTCAGCCTGACCGTGGACGAGTCGGGGGCGCTGCGGGGCGACCTGCAGTACGCGACCCAGCTGTTCGACCGCGACTCGGCCGAGGTGATCGCCGCCCGGCTCGTGAGGGTGCTGGAGCAGCTGGCCGCCGATCCGGCGTTGCGCATCGGGGACATCGACGTGCTCGGCGCGGCGGAGCGGGAGCACCTGCTGACGGAGGTGAACGCCACCGGCGGCGAGATCCCCGAGGCCACCCTGGTCGAGCTGTTCGAACGGCAGGCGGCGCAGCGGACGGACGCGGTCGCGGTGACCTGCGACGGCACCACACTTTCGTACGGTGAGCTGAACGCCCGGGCCAACCGGCTCGCGCGGCACCTCGTCGCTCAGGGAGTGGGCCCCGAGTCCCTGGTCGGGATCTGCCTGGAGCGCTCGGCCGAGCTGGTCGTCGCGCTGCTCGCGGTGCTCAAGGCGGGCGGCGCCTATCTGCCGATCGACCCCGACTCCCCGGCCGACCGCATCGCCTACATCGTCCAGGACGCCCAGCCGGTCCTGCTGGTCACCACCAGCACGAACGCCACCGCACAGGACCTGGCCCACGACCTGCCCCTGGTCCACCTCGACCAGGCCGAGGCCTTCGCCGAGCAGCCGGCCGCCGACCTCACCGACACCGAGCGCCCGGCGACCCTGCGTCCTGAGCACCCGGCGTACGTCATCTACACCTCCGGGTCGACCGGCCGCCCCAAGGGCGTGCTGATCCCGCACCGCAACGTGGTCGGGCTCTTCACCGCCACCGAGGACTTCGCCTTCGGCGCGGACGACGTGTGGACACTCTTCCACTCCTACGCCTTCGACTTCTCGGTGTGGGAGCTGTGGGGGCCCCTGCTGTACGGCGGCCGCCTGGTCGTGGTCCCCTACGACGTCTCCCGCTCCCCGGCCGACTTCCTGAAGCTCCTCGCGCGCGAGCGGGTCACCGTCCTCAACCAGACACCCTCGGCCTTCTACCAGCTCGTCCAGGCCGACGCAGAGGCGCCCGGCCAGGAACTGGCCCTGCGGTACGTGGTGTTCGGCGGTGAGGCCCTCGACCTGGGCCGCCTCGCGGACTGGTACGCGCGCCACGCCTCCGACGCGCCGGTGTTGGTGAACATGTACGGCATCACCGAGACCACCGTGCACGTCACCCGCATCGACCTGGACGAGCACTCCGCCGCCCGCTACAAGGCCAGCGTGATCGGCCCGGCCGTCCCGGGGCTGCGCGCCTACGTCCTGGACACGAACCTCAAGCCGACGCCCACCGGCGTGACCGGGGAGCTGTACGTGGCGGGCTACGGCCTGGCCCGCGGCTACCACGGCAGGCCGGGCCTGACCGCGGGACGGTTCGTCGCCTGCCCCTACGGCGAGCCGGGCGAGCGCATGTACCGCAGCGGCGACCTGGTCCGCTGGAGCAGGAGCGGCCGACTGGAGTACGTCGGGCGAGCCGACTCCCAGGTGAAGATCCGGGGCTTCCGCATCGAGCTGGGCGAGATCGAGCACGCGCTGGCCGGACACCCGGGCGTGGCGCAGGCGGTGGTCCTGGTGCGCGAGTACCAGGAGGGGGACAAGCGCCTTGTCGGCTATGTGGTGCCCGAGCCCGATGCCACGGTCGACGCCGATGAGCTGTCCGCGTACCTGCACGAGCGGCTGCCGGACTACATGGTGCCGTCCGCGCTGATCTCACTGGCGGAGATTCCGCTGACCTCGAACGGGAAGCTCGACCGGCGCGCACTGCCCGCGGAGGACACGAACACCGTGGCCGGCCGGGAGCCGCGCAACGCCTACGAGGAGAAGCTGTGCGCCCTCTTCGGCGAGCTGCTCGGGCGGGAGAACGTCGGTATCGACGACGGCTTCTTCGCGCTCGGCGGCCACTCGCTGCTGGCCACCCGGCTCAGCGTCCAGATCCGCAAGCAGTTCGACATCGACATCCCCATCAGGACGATCATCAAGTACCCCACGGTGGCCGAGCTGGCGGCGCTGATGCTCGCCGGCGGCGTGCCCGCCGACGACGCCGACACCTTCGCGGTCGTGCTGCCCCTGAACAGCGATCCCGGTACGGGCAAGCCGCCGGTGTGGTTCTTCCACGGAGGGGGCGGGCTGGGCTGGGCGTACTACAGCTTCGCGGCTCATCTGCAGGACCGGCCGGCCTACGCCCTGCAGTCCCGCGGCTCCGACGGCGTGGAGCCGCTCGCGGGCTCCGCGCAGGAGATGATCGAGGACTACGTCACCCAGATCCTGAAGATCCAGCCGGAAGGCCCCTTCAACCTGATCGGCTGGTCCTACGGCGGCACGGTCGTGCAGGCCGTCGCGGACGCGCTCGACCGGCGCGGGCACGAGGTCGTTCTCGTGGCCGTCCTGGACGCCCAGCCCGGGGGCCACGGGTTCAGGCAGGTACATGCCGACAAGGAGTCGTCGGACTACCGGGCGGAGCTGGAGGACGACTTCGGCCAGTACATCCGCATGGGCAATCGGCAGGGCTTCCTGGACACCATGGCGAAGGTCATGGCCAACAACACGTCGCTCATGATCGATTTCGAGTCGCCGGTCTACCGCGGCGACGTGCTGTATTTCCACGCGGCGCTCGAGGACACGTCGTACGCGCACCTGTGGCGGCCGTACGTCGGCGGTTCCCTGCAGGTCCACGACCTGCACGCGACGCACCACGAGATGCATATGCCCGCACCCGTGGCCCAGTTCTTCGAGGTCGTCGGGCCCAAGCTGGCGTAGCGACCGGACCGCTGTGTCCGGAACTGGTTCAACAAGCGATCCAAGCGAAGATGATGGGGGTTGGTCAGGGTGACAAGACCCGGCGTATCCGCGGAACACGGGGAACAGACCACGCTGCTGTGCGTGCCGTTCGCGGGAGCAGGTGCCTCGTTCTTCCACCCGTGGCGGGAGCTGGCCGCCGGCCGGTGGCGCGTGACCTCGGTCGAACTGCCCGGCAGGGAACGGCGGATCCTTGAGACGCCGTACCGCAATGTCGTCGAGGCGGCCAAGGGCTCCATCGACGACATCGTCGCGGACCTCGGTGCGGGGACGCGGGCCGTGCTGTTCGGGCACAGCCTGGGCGCGGTGCTCGCCTACGAGCTGGTGCACCTGCTGAGCGCGCGCGACGTGCACGTCGAGCGGCTGGTCGTCAGTGGTTCGCCGGGGCCGTGGACCCAGCGCGAGCGGCGGGCGGCGGGCCTCCCGGACGACGAGTTCCTCGCCAGGGTCGAGGAGTTCGCGGGCTTCCGGCACGAGGCCCTCGACCACCCGGAGATGCGTGAACTGATCCTCCCCACCCTGCAGGCCGACTGCGAGATGCACGAGGCCTACGTCCCGAGCACCGACGAACCGGTGTCGGTGCCGATCTGCTCGCTGCGCGGCGACATCGACGGCCTGGTCACCGCGGAGGAGGCCCGGCAGTGGCAGGCCGCGACCACGGCGGAATTCAGCTATGCGGAGCTCCCGGGCGACCACATGTACCTGGTCGACCACGGCCGCCAGGTGCTGGACGTGATCGAAGCGGAGTCCGCCCGCGGCCGCTGACGAGGCGTCGGCCACCGACCGTAGGCGCGGCTGTGACCGGCGGAGACGGGGTCGAGCGCCGTGACAGGGGCGTAACAGGCCCGGAGAGGAAAGTGGAAGCATGAGAAGTTCAGCGATTGCAGTTTCAGGGCTGCGCAAGGCATACGGCGACAAGGTCGTGCTCGACGGCATCGACTTCGATGTCGCCGCCGGGTCGATCTTCTCCCTGCTCGGTCCGAACGGGGCCGGCAAGACGACGACGGTGAACATCCTGACGACGCTGATGACGGCCGACGCCGGAACGGTGCAGGTCGCCGGGCACGATGTGGTGACCGCGACCAAGCAGGTGCGCGCGGCCATCGGCGTGACCGGCCAGTTCGCCGCGGTGGACGAGCTGCTGTCGGGCCGGGAAAACCTGCGGCTGGTGGCGGACCTGAAGCGCGTGCGCGCGGCCGACCAGCTGGTCACGCGGCTCCTGGAGCGGTTCGACCTGGTGGAGTCGGCGGACAAGATGGCGGCGACCTACTCCGGCGGTATGCGCCGCAAGCTGGACCTGGCCATGACGCTGGTCGGCAACCCGCAGGTCATCTTCCTGGACGAGCCGACGACGGGTCTCGACCCGCGCAGCCGGCGCACGATGTGGGAGATCGTCCGCGAGCTGGTGGCCGAGGGCACCACGATCTTCCTGACCACCCAGTACCTCGAGGAGGCCGACCAGCTCGCCGACCGGATCGCGGTGCTCAACCAGGGCCGCCTGGTCGCTCAGGGCACCCCCGAGGAGCTCAAGCGCCAGATCCCCGGCACCCACGCCCGGTTCCGCTTCGCCGACCTCCACGAACTCGACGCGGCGGCGCGGGTGCTGCCCGGTTCCACGCGGGACGACGAGGAGCTGACACTGCGGGTGCCCAACGACGGTGAGTCGAGGTCGCTGCTGGCCCTGCTGAGCCGGCTCGACGAGAACGCCATCAACGCCCGGGAGTTCTCGGTGCACACACCGGACCTCGACGACGTCTTCCTCGCCCTGACCGACAACACGGCCACCGGCGGCACGAACACCGAGAACACGATCAAGGAGAAGGAGGCGGTCGCACCGTGAGCAGTGTCGCGACGGCGTTCGGCGACGCGGCGATCATGATGCGCCGCAACTACAAGCACACGACCCGGAATCCGGTCACCGTGTTCAACGCGGTCCTGTTTCCCATCGTGATGATGCTCATGTTCGTCTACGTGTTCGGCGGCGCCTTCAAGGTCCAGGGCGAGTACGTCGACTACGCGGTGCCTGGCCTGATCGTGATGGCCATCACGTACGGGCTGGGACCGACCGCTGCGGCCGTGAACAGCGACATGACGACGGGCATCACCAACCGGTTCAAGGCCATGGACGTCTCGCACGGCGCCGTGCTGTTCGGTCACGTCGTCTCCACGACGCTGCGCGCCCTGATCGCCGACGCGGCCATCATCGGCGTCGGCTTCGCGATGGGGTTCCGTCCGCACGCGAGCTTCCCGCAGTGGCTCGGCGCGATCGGCCTCATGCTGTTCCTCGGGTTCGCGACCAGCTGGCTCACGGTCGCCATGGGCCTCGGCGCGAAGACCGTGGAATCCGCGGGCATGGCCACCGTGCCGCTGATCATGCTGCCGTTCCTGAGCAGCGCGTTCGTCCCCGCGGACACGATGGGGGCCGGCGTGCGGCAGTTCGCCGAGTACCAGCCCTTCACCCCGATCATCGAGACGCTGCGCGGCCTGCTGTTCGACACCACGCCGTCCACCGGCCACGTCATCGCCGCCGTCGCCTGGTGCGCGGGGCTCACGGTCGTCGGCTATGTGTGGGCGATCGCCAACTTCAAGAAGCGAGTGTGACTCCGCCCCACCGGTTCGCACCACTTCCCCTGCCGTCTCGGCGAACTCCACTTCGCCGGGGCGGCTTTGTGTGTTCCGCGCCCGGCCGGGGGCATGACACAGGCTCTCAGGGATTCTCCCTCATTCCAGTGGGCCTCTAACGTCGTTAAACCGAGCCGCTGTCGAATTGTCCTGTCCCGTCGAGAAGAACCTCGTCCGCCGGCGCGCGCACGGGAGACCACCGACCCGCTGGGAACGGACGCGCATACACGTCACACTCAATTCGGCCATTCGAAGAATTTGTCTCGCCGGCGGGACAGCGCACAGGGCCCCAGTGGTCGTCATGGCGATGACGGTCCGGATACCGGACCGCAAAGGACGCGAGCGGGCATTCCCGGTCGGCGGAGGAAGGAAAGACTGGCAATGGAACGTCAAGCCGCGCCGTCGAGCGCACCGGTGTCACTGGGGCAGGAAATCGCGGACATGTGGGGGGAATACCTCGACTGCCAGATGGGTCCGGAGGATGACTTCTTCGCCTTCGGCGGCAATTCGATAGCCGGAATCAAAATCATCGAGCGGGTGCAGCGGGACTACGGCGTCAAGCTGTCCGTGCGGGACTTCTACCTGGCGCAGACCCCGGCCCGGGTCGCCGAGCTGATAGAGCAGGGGAGGGCGGCGGCGTGAGGTTGACGCCGGGCCCCGCGCGCGACATCGACCTCGACCGTGTCGACCTGTTCGACCTGGACCTCTACACCTCGGGCGATCCGCACCCGGTCTGGGACGTGATGCGGGAAAAGGCGCCCCTGCACCACCAAGTCCTCCCTGACGGCCGGGAGTTCTGGTCGGTGACCCGGTACGAGGACGTCTGCCGCGTGCTCGGCGACCACCGGGAGTTCACCTCGGAGCGCGGCACGACACCCACCCACGTCGGGGTGGACGACCCCGCGGCGGGCAAGCTGCTGACGTCCACCGACCCGCCGCGGCACACCGAGGTCCGCAGGCCGCTCGGCTCGCCGCTCACCGCCCGGGCGGTGAAGTCCTGGGAGGACTCGATCCGCCGGACGATCCAGCGCTTCCTCGAGCCGGCGCTCGACGGCGAGACCTTCGACCTGGCCGAGCGGGCGCTGCTCCTCCCGGCGATGGTCACGGGCCCGCTGCTGGGGATCCCGGAGAAGGACTGGGAGGAACTCGTCCAGCTGACCGCGATGGTGACGGCTCCCTCGGACCCGCACTTCCTGGTGGGCAGCGAGGCCGCGACGCTGGCCATCTCCCACCACGAGCTGGTCAACTACGTCACCGAGTGGGTCAGGCAGCGCCGGTCGACCGGCGGCGAGGACGACACCCTGCTCGCCCACCTCATGAACGTCCGCGCCGGCGGCGTGCCGCTGACCGACGAGGAGATCGCCCTCGACGGCTACAGCATTCTCGTGGGTGCCAACGTGACGACGCCGCACACCGTCTCGGGCACGGTGCAGGCGCTCATCGAGAGGCCCGAGCAGTTCGAGAAGGCGCAGGCCGATCCGTCGCTGATCCCGAACCTGGTCGAGGAAGGGCTGCGCTGGACCTCGGGCGCATGCAACTTCATGCGGTACGCGGTGGACGACGTCCAGATCGCCGGGGGCACCATCCCGGCCCGTGCGGCGGTCGTCGCGTGGATCGGCTCGGCCAACCGGGACGCGTCCCAGTTCACCGATCCGCACACGTTCGACATCACGCGGAGCAACGCCAAGCGCCACGTCGCGTTCGGGTTCGGGCCGCACTTCTGCATCGGGGCGCCGCTGGCCAGGCTGACCCTGCGCATCTTCTTCGAGGAACTGCTCCAGCGGTTCGGCTCGATCGAACTCGCCGGCGAACCGCAGCAGCTGCGGTCGTACTTCATCGCCGGGATGACCCACCTCCCCATCGTCGCCCAGAAACGACACACGCCATGACTTCCGGCACCGCCATCACCGCGTCACCGTGGTTCGTCCGGCCGCCGTCCGCCGACCACCCCGCACGGATCTTCTGCTTCCCCTTCTCCGGGTCCGGGGCCTCGGCGTTCAGCGCCTGGCCGGCCGCGCTCGGCGACGTCGAGGTCTGCCCGGTGCAGTTCCCCGGCCGCGAGAACCGGCTGGGCCACCCCCACTACGGCACGTACGAGAAGCTCGCCGCCGACCTGGTCGAGGCCCTGGAGCCGCTGCTCGACCGGCCGTTCGCGTTCTTCGCGCACTGCGCGGGTGCGATGCCCGCGTACGAGACCGTGCTCAGGCTCGCCGAGCTCGGCCTGCCCACACCGGACCGCCTGTTCGTGTCGGGCCAGCCGGCCCCGCACGATGCCTCGCGTGACCGGATGCTCACCATGACCGAGTCCGAGCTGCGCGCCGAGGTGGAGTCGTTCGTCCGCAGCCGGGGCATCGAGCCGCGGCCGGACATGGTCGATCTCGGCCTCATGGTGCTGCTGCGTGACACCGCGGCCGCGGCCGCCTACCGGCGGACCGAGGCGGTCGCGGTGGACTGCCCCGTCGTCGTACTGCACTGGCGGGACGACCCGGACGTGGGCCTCGCCGACCTCCAGGGGTGGCGCCGGTACGCGGACTCGGTCGAGTTCCGGGTGGTCGACGGCGGCCACTACGACTTCATGGATGCGCCGGGCGAGCTGCAGAAGGCGCTGACCAGTTGGCTGTGAGCGCAGGTCAGCCGCCCGTAAGAGCCGTACACCGAGGGAACCGGAAGGAATGCGAATGAGTGGCGCAGCCACCGATATTGCCGTCATCGGGATGTCGTGCCGCTTTCCCGGTGTGGACAACCCGGCCGAGTTCTGGCGCCTGCTGCTCGACGGGAAGTCGACCATCGGAACGTTCCCCGAGCAGCGGGCCGCCGACGCGAACTCGAAGCACGCGTCCCACCCGGACGCCGCCACCCTGAACTCGGGTTCGTTTCTCGCGTCCGTCGACGGGTTCGACGCCGACTTCTTCGCGGCGGGGCCGGCGGAAGCCGCCGCCATGGATCCCGTGCAGCGGCTGGGTCTCGAGCTGGCCTGGGAGGCCGTCGAGGACGCCCGCGTCCCGGCGAGCGCGCTCGCGGGCCGCGAGGTCGACGTCGTGGTCGGCGCCGCGCCCTCCGGGTACGACCTGCTGCGCAAGCTGTCCGGCAGCGACCAGGACGATCACTACGCCGCGCTCGGCTCCAGCGGTGCGCTGATCGCGAACCGCATCTCGAGCCTGTTCGACGTGCGCGGCATGAGCTTCTGCGCGGACTCGGGCCAGTCCTCCTCCCTCGTGTCGCTGGCGCTGACGTGCGAACGGATACGGTCCGGCGCGGTCGACATGGCGATCGCCGGCGGCGTGCACCTGGTGGCCGATCCGGAAGCGGGAGCCGGCCTGGCCAATCTGGGCGCCCTGTCGCCCGACGGCCGCTGCTTCCCCTTCGACGAGCGGGCCAACGGCTTCATCAGGGGAGAGGGCGGGGCGTTCGTCCTGCTGAAGCGGCTCGACCTCGCCGTCGCCGACGGTGATCACATCTACGCGGTGGTGCGCGGCTGGGGCGTCAGCAGCGGCGGAGCGACCAGCCGGATGCCGGACCCGAGCCCCACCGGGCAGGCGACCACCGTGCTGTCCGCTCTGCGGCGCGCGGGCGTCCCGTTCGAGGCCGTCGACTACGTCGAGGCCCACGGCACCGGCACCCGGCTCGGCGACCCGGCCGAGATATCCGGTCTGCGCGAGGTGTTCCGGGAAACCGGCCGCGGCCGGCCCCTGGTGATCGGCTCGGCGAAGGCGAATGTCGGGCACCTGGAGCCGGCTGCGGGGATCGTCGGCTTCGTGAAGGCCGCGCTCTGCGTGGATCGCGCCCACCTGGTCCCGACTCCGGGCTTTCGCTCGCCGAACCCCGCCATACCGGACTTCCACGAGGACTTCGAGGTCCTGCGTACCGCGCGGCCCTGGCCGGGCGAGCCGGGCCGGCCGCGACGGGCCGGGGTGTCGTCGGTCGGGATGGGCGGCACCAACGCGCATGTGATCCTCGAACAGGCCCCCGACGAGCGGACCGAACTGCCCCCCGCGGACGGGGACTTGACCTCCGCAGGAGTCTTCGGGGCGGTGCCGTGGGTGCTGTCGGCCCGCTCGGAGCCGGCCCTGCGGGAGCAGGCGGCGCGGTTGCGGGAACTGGTGGCCGCCGACGCGTCGCTGTCGGCGACCGACGTGGGCCATTCGCTGGTGTCGACGCGGTCGTCGTTCGAGCACCGGGCGGTGGTGCTGAGCGGTGACCGCGAGGAGGCGCTGGCCGGCCTCGACCTGGTGGCGGCGGGCGGTGCCGCGGCGCGGGCGGTGCGCGGCGTGGCCACGGGGCCCGCGGGCCCGGTCGTCTTCGTGTTCCCCGGCCAGGGCTCGCAGTGGCTGGGCATGGGGAAGCAGCTGTACGCGGAGTCGGAGGTTTTCGCGCGCGCGATCGACGACTGTGCGCGCGCTCTGGACCCGTGGCTGGACTGGTCCCTGCTGGATCTGGTGACCGGCGCGGATTCGGCGCCCTCGCTGGAGCGCGGCGACGCCGTGGTCCAGCCGGCGTTGTTCGCGATGATGGTGTCCCTGGCGCGGCTGTGGCGGTCGCTGGGCGTGGTGCCCGACGCGGTGGTGGGGCACTCGCAGGGAGAGATCGCCGCGGCCTGCGCGTCGGGTGCGCTCAGCCTGGAGGACGCGGCGCGGGTCGTCGCCCTGCGCAGCCGGGCACTGACCGCGCTGGCCGGCCTGGGCGGGCTGAACGCGGTGGCCGCGCCCCTGAACTGGGTCGAGGACCGGCTGGGACGGTGGTCGGGACGGCTGTCCGTGGCCGCGGTCAACGGGCCGGCCTCCGTGGTGATCGCCGGGGACCTCGAGGCACTTCAGGAGTTCGCCGCGCTGGCGGCCGGTGACGGTGTCCGGGTGCGCCGGGTCAGGATCGAGTACGCGTCCCACTCGCACCAGGTCGAACGCATCCGTGATCAGGTGCTCGAGGCCGCCGCGGGTGTCACGCCGAGACAGACGGCGGTGGAGTTCCACTCCACGGTCACCGCAGGACGGCTCGACACCCGCGCGCTCGACGCGTCGTACTGGTACGACAACCTGCGCTCGACGGTGCGCTTCGGTGAGGTCGTCGAGAACCTGATGCGTGCCCGCGGCGGCGTGTTCGTGGAGGTCAGCCCGCATCCCGTGCTCCAGGTGGCGATGGAGGAGGCCGCCGACGCCCTGGCGAGCCCGCCCAAGGTGATCAGCACCCTGAGCAAGCACGACGGGAGCCTGGGCAAGGTCCTGGCGTCGCTGGCCGAGCTGCACGTGCACGGTGTGCCGGTGGACTGGCAGGCGGTGTTCGCCGCCGGCCGGCCGCGCCGGATCGACCTGCCGACCTACCCGTTCCAGCGGCAGCGCCACTGGCTGACGGCGCCTGCCGGCACCGACACCGTGGACGGCCCCGACGGCCAGGCGGACGGACCGCTCGCGCGCTCCGGGTCGGTGGAACTGGACTCGCCATCGGCGGTCCGCGCGCTCGTGTGCGCCGAAACGGCGGCGCTGCTGGGCAGGAAGGGCGCGGGTACGACGGCCGCCGATCTCGAGGCGCGGTCGACCGAGACCTTCAAGGCCCTGGGCTTCGACTCCTCGATGGCGGTGGAACTGCGCAACCGGCTGGGCGCGGTGGCCTCGGTGCGGCTCCCGGCCACCGTCGCGTTCACCTACCCCACTCCGCAGGCCCTCGCCGACCACCTCTTCTCCCTGCTCGAACCCGAGGCTCCCCAGGCGCCCGCAGCTCCCGAAACGGTGGAGGAGACGGGTCTGGAGAGCCGCAGCGATGACGATCTCTACGCGTTGATCGAACGCGGTTACGCATAGCCACACCGTTCTTCTAAACAACCTTTGGGGGAGGCCCTGGTGGAGGATGTCGACAAGCTCCGGTCCTACTTGCGACGCGCCGTCGGTGACGCGCAGGAACTGCGCGAGCGGGTGCGCGAGCTGGAGGAGTCCGCGCGCGAGCCCATCGCTGTCGTGGGTGTGGGGTGTCGCTTCCCGGGCGGGGTGACGTCCCCCGAAGATCTGTGGTCGGTCGTGTCCGACGGTGTGGACGCGATGGGCGACTTCCCGCTGGACCGCGGGTGGGACGTGGAGGCCCTGTACGACCCGGATCCCGAGGCGCACGGCAAGACGTACACGCGCACGGGCGGATTCCTCCCCGAACTCCCGGACTTCGACGCGCAGTTCTTCGGCATCAGCCCGCGCGAGGCGCTGGCGATGGACCCGCAGCAGCGGTTGATGCTGGAGACGTCGTGGGAAGCGCTGGAACGGGCGGGTATCGACCCGGCCGGGTTGAGGGGTTCGGCGACCGGGGTGTTCACCGGGATCTACGGCGTCGACTACGGCCCACGGGTGGGCGGCGGGGCAGCCGGCGAAGTGGAGGGGTTCCAGCTCACCGGGACCTACCTCAGCGTGGCCTCGGGCCGGGTGGCGTACGTGCTGGGTCTGGAGGGCCCGGCGGTGTCGACCGACACCGCGTGCTCGGCGTCGCTCGTCGCCGTCCACCAGGCCGTGCGGTCCCTGCGGTCCGGGGAGTGCGCGCTGGCGCTGGCCGGCGGGGTGGCGGCGCTGCCGACGCCGGGGATGTTCGTGGAACTCGCCCGGCAGCGGGGTCTGTCGGCCGACGGGCGATGCAAGGCGTTCGCGGACGCGGCGGACGGCACCGGCTTCTCCGAGGGCGCGGGCGTGCTGGTCCTGGAGCGGCTCTCGGACGCGCGGCGCAACGGGCGCCGGATCTGGGCGGTGATCCGCGGTTCGGCGATCAACCAGGACGGGGCGTCCAACGGGCTGAGCGCGCCGAACCCACTGGCGCAGCAGCGTGTCATCCGGGCTGCCCTGGCCGATGCCGGCCTGTCGGCCGACGAGGTGGACGCGGTGGAGGCGCACGGCACCGGCACCAGGCTGGGCGACCCCATGGAGGCGGAGGCACTGCTGGCCACCTACGGGCAGGGCCGGGAACCCGAAAGCCCGCTGTGGCTGGGCTCGTTGAAGTCGAACATCGGCCACACGCAGGCGGCCGCGGGCGTCGGCGGCATGATCAAGATGATCATGGCGATGCGGCACGGGGTGCTGCCGAAGACGCTGCACGTGGACCGTCCCTCGACCCACGTGGACTGGTCGGCCGGTGCGGTGGAGCTGCTGACCGAGGCCAGGGACTGGACCACGGCAGCGGGCCGGCCCCGGCGCGCGGGCGTGTCGTCCTTCGGCATCAGCGGCACCAACGCCCACCTGATCCTCGAGCAGGCACCCGAGCCCCCGGAGCAGGACCGGCTACCGGCTCCTGAGGCCGCGGACTCCACCACCGGCCGGGTGTCCACCGGCTCCCCCGCTGCGGTGCCGTGGGTGCTGTCGGCGCGGTCGGAGCAGGCGCTGCGGGAGCAGGCGCTCCGGCTTCGGGACACCGTGGCCGCGGACGAGGACCTGCCGGTCGAGGCCGTGGGACACGCGCTGGTGACGACGCGATCGCTGTTCGAGCACCGCCAGGTGGTGATCGGCGCCGACCGCGACGAACTGCTCGCCGCCCTGGGAGCCGTCGCCGCGGGTGACGAACCCGGCCCCGCCGCCGCGGTGTCCGGGGTCGCGAAGCCGGTGGGCAGGACGGTGTTCGTCTTCCCCGGCCAGGGGGCGCAGTGGATCGCCATGGGCCGGGAGCTGTGGGAGACCTCCCCGGTCTTCGCCGAGGAACTGCGCGCGTGCGCACAGGCGCTGGAGCCGTGGGTGTCCTGGTCGTTGATCGACACCGTGTGCGGCGGGCCCGGGACGGCGGACCTGGAGAACATCGACGTCGTCCAGCCGGTGCTGTTCGCGGTGATGGTGTCGCTGGCCAAGGTGTGGCGTTCGCTGGGCGTGACACCGGATGTGGTGATCGGCCATTCCCAGGGCGAGATCGCCGCGGCCTACGTCGCGGGTGCCCTGACCATCGAGGACGCGGCCAAGATCGTGGCCCTGCGGTCCCGGCTCCTGGCCACGGTCACCGGGCAGGGCACCATGGCCGGCATCCTGCTGCCCGAACAGCGTGTCCAGGAACTGACGAAGCGGTGGGGGAACCGGCTCGGGATCGCCGCAGTGAACGGACGGAACTCGACGACGGTGTCGGGTGAGACCGAGGCCGTCGAGGAACTGGTCGCGGCCTGCCAGGCCGAGGGCGCCCGCGCGCGACTGATCAAGTCCAGCGTGCCCGGGCACTCGCCGCTCATGGACCGGTTCGACGGCCGGCTCCAGGAGGAGCTGGGCCGGGTCACCCCGCAGCCCACGCCGGTGGCGATCTACTCGACGGTGACCGGTGGGCTGATCGACCCCCTGCGGCTCGACACCGACTACTGGTACCGCAACCTGCGCGAACCGGTCCAGTTCGCGGCCGCCATGGGGCGCCTGATCGAGCAGGAGCGGGGCAGCGCGGTCATCGAGCTGAGCCCGCACCCGCTGCTCGTGATGAACATCCAGGAGATGTTCGACACCACCCCCGGCGCCACCGGGTTCGTGGTGGGCTCGCTGCGCCGCGACGAGGGCGGCCTGGGGCGGCTGTACCAGTCGGCGGCCGAGGCCTTCGTGGCGGGCGTCGCCGTGTCGTGGCAGACGGCGTTCCCGGGCCGGGACGGCCGGTCGGTCGACCTGCCCACGTACGCCTTCCAGCGGCAGCGCTACTGGCTGGACGCACCCACCGAGTCCACCACCGTGAGCACGTCCGACCACCCGTTGCTCGATGCCGTGATCGATCTGCCCGACGACGGCGAGCGCGGTGGAGTCGCGGGCAGCGGGCGCCTGTCGCTGGAGCGCCACCCGTGGCTCGCCGACCACGTGGTCCACGGCGCCGTCCTGGTGCCGGCGACGGTGCTGGCGGAGCTGGCGCTGTGGGCGGCGCACAAGGCCGGATGTGACGTCGTCGACGAACTCACCCTCGAAACCCCGCTGGTGCTGTCCCGGACGGCCGAGCGCGAGATCCGCGTCGTGGTCGACGGCAAGGGTGTGATCAGCGTGCACTCACGCGGCGAGGGCGAACCCGAGTGGACGCGCAACGCCGTCGGGGCCGTCGGATCCGACACCGCGGGAGGCCACGCGCCCGAAGGCCTCGTCGCCTGGCCTCCCACGGGCGCCGCCGCCGTGGCCTTCGAGGAGGAGTACGCCAGGCTGTCCGCCCTCGGCTTCAGCCACGGGCCCCTGTTCCGAGGCCTGCGGCAGGTGTGGCGCCAGGGCGACACCCTGTTCGCGGAGGTGGAGCTGCCCGCGTCCGACGGTACGGGCCAGGGCCGGTTCCGGATCCACCCGGCACTGCTGCACGCCGCATTGCTGCCGGTCGGTCTGGGGCGGTTCGTCGACGACTCCCGGTCCGAGGGCTGGCTGCCGCTGCGCTGCACGGGCATCCGCGTCGACTCCGCCCGGCCGACCGCGCTGCGCGTCCGTCTCGCCCCCGTGGGCGAGAACACGCTGTCCGTGACCCTCGCGGACCAGAACGGGGCACCCGTCGGTGGCATCGCATCGCTGACCCTGCGGCCCGTGGACGTCCAGCTGCTGACCGAGCTGAGCTTCGACGACCAGGACTCGCTGTTCCAGGTGGACTGGGTCCCTGTCACCGTCGCCTCCGGTCCGGCCGTGGACCGGTACGCGGTGGTGGGCGGATCCGATGCGATCACCGCATCCCTGGGCCAGGACCGGCCTCTCTTCACCGACCTCGACGAACTCGCCGCTCAGGGCGGGGAGATACCCCCGGTCGTCATCGCCGGCATCGAGCGTGCGGACGGCGCCGACACACCCGTCGACGTCGAGCGGAACCTCCACCGTGTGCTGCGCTGGACGCAGACCTGGCTCTCCGACGAACGGTTCGGCGACTCCCGCCTGGTCGTCGTGACGCGGGACGCGTTCCACGACGAGCGGGTGCCGCACCCCGACCCCGCGGCTGCCGCGATCTGGGGATTCCTGCGTACCGCGCAGACCGAGAACCCGGCCCGGTTCACGCTCGTGGACACGGACGACCGGGCCGCCTCGTGGGCCCTGGTCCCGGCCGCGGCAGCCACCGGGGAGGCCCAGCTCAAGATCCGGGCCGGCAGGGTGACCACACCCCAACTGGTCCACGCCACGGGCACGTCCGACAGGGCACTGAACGCTCTGGGCTCCGGTTCGGTGCTGATCACCGGCGGTACCGGTGGCCTGGGCGCCATGCTGGCCCGGCACCTCGTCGAACGGCACGGGGTGCGCCGCCTGGTGCTGACCAGCAGGCGCGGGGCCAAGGCTCCGGCGGCGGCCGTGCTGCGCGAGGAGCTGACCGGGGCCGGGGCGCACGTCGACATCGTGGCCTGCGACGTGACGAGCCGCGAGTCCGTCGCCGAACTGATCGCCGGGGTGCCGTCCGAGCACCCGCTGACCGCGGTGATCCACTGTGCGGGCGCGCTGGACGACGGCGTCGTGGAGGCCCTGACCGAGGACCGCCTGGACGCGGTCCTCGCGCCGAAGGTGCGCGGAGCCTGGAATCTGCACGAGCTGACCCGGCACCTGGACCTGTCCGCGTTCGTGCTGTTCTCCTCGATCGCGAGCGTGCTCGGCTTCGCGGGACAGGCCAACTACGCGGCGGCCAACGCCTTCCTCAACGGCCTCGCGCAGGCGCGCCGGGCCGAGGGACTGGCGGCCGGTGCACTGGGCTGGGGCTTCTGGGCGGAGCGCAGCGAGATGAGCGCCGACCTCACCGACGCGGACGTGGCCCGTATGCAGCAGCAGGGCGTGCAGCCGCTGTCCTCGCAGGAGGGGCTCGCGCTCTTCGACTCGGCGGTCTCGGTGGACGAGCCGGTGCTCGTGCCGGTGCGGCTGAACCTGACGACGCTCGGCCCGATGGCCTCGCCGCTCCTGCGCACCCTGGCCGGGACACCGGCCGGACCCGGCGCCCGGGCGAGCCGGGAGTCCACCGGCATCGCACTCGCCGAGCGGCTGAAGTCGCTGCCGCCTGCCGAGGCGGAGGCGGCGCTGCTCGATGCCGTACGGGCGCAGACCGCGCTCGTCCTCGGGCACCCCGACACCGGGCGGATCGGTCCCGCCGCGACGTTCAAGGAACTCGGGATCGACTCGCTCACAGCGCTGGAGCTGCGCAACAAGCTCGTGGCGGCGACCGGCCTGAAGCTGCCCGCCACGCTCGTGTTCGACCACCCGAACCCGGCCGCCGTGGCCCGGTTCCTGGGCGCGGGCATCACTGCCGACTCCGCTGCCGGCCCGCAGTCCCCGGCCGATCACCTGGTCAAGGACATCGAAGGACTGGGCGCCCGGCTGGAGGACGCGTTCTTCCGGCTCGCGGAGGAGGACAAGACCACCATTTCCACTCTGCTCGGCGAGCTGCAGGGCCGAGTCCGTTCGATGGTGAGCGCCGGAGAACCGGCCGGGATCGTCGACCAGATCGGTTCGGCCTCAGCGGGAGAACTCCTCGCGCTGCTGGACAAAGAGCTCGGCTAGGGGAAAGCGATGACCAACGACAAGAACGCCGACGTTCTCGACTATCTCAAGCGGACATCGATCGAGCTGATCGAGACACGCAAGCGCCTGCAGGAGCTGACGGACGCCGCCGCCGAGCCCATCGCGATCGTGGGTGTCGCCTGCCGTTACCCCGGCGGGGTGGCGTCCCCGGAGGAGCTGTGGGAGCTGGTGCGGTCGGGCGCGGACGTCGTGTCGGACTTCCCCGACGACCGCAACTGGGACCTGGAGTACGACCCGGACCCGGACCGGCCCGGCACCTGTTACACGCGCAAGGGCGGATTCCTGTACGACGCGGGCGACTTCGACGCCGAGTTCTTCGGGATCAGCCCGCGCGAGGCGCTGTCCGCCGACCCGCAGCAGCGGCTGCTCCTGGAGACCGCGTGGGAGTCCGTGGAACGGGCCGGTATCGACCCGGAGTCCCTGCGCGGCAGCGACACCGGCGTGTTCGCCGGTCTCGCGTACTTCGGATACGGCAACCACTTCGCCACCCCCGAGGCCATCGCGGGCTACGCGCAGATCGGATCCCTGCTGAGCGTGGCGTCCGGGCGCGTGGCGTACGCGCTGGGTCTGGAGGGCCCGGCGGTGTCGACCGAAACCGCGTGCTCGTCGTCGCTGGTGGCGGTGCACCAGGCGGTGCAGTCGCTGCGGCAGGGAGAATGCGGCCTCGCCCTGGCCGGCGGCGTCACCGTCATGGGGCTGCCGCAGGTCTTCCGGGAGATGTCGCGGCAGCGGGGTCTGTCGGCGGACGGCCGGTGCAAGGCGTTCGCGGACGCGGCGGACGGCACCGGCTTCTCCGAGGGCGTCGGCATGCTGGTCCTGGAGCGGCTCTCGGACGCGCGGCGCAACGGGCGCCGGATCTGGGCGGTGATCCGCGGTTCGGCGATCAACCAGGACGGGGCGTCCAACGGGCTGACCGCGCCGAGCGGGCCGGCCCAGCAGCGCGTGATCCGGGCGGCGCTGGCGAACGCCCGGATGCAGGCGGGCGACGTGGACGTGGTGGAGGCGCACGGCACCGGCACGACGCTGGGCGACCCCATCGAGGCAGGCGCCCTGCTGGCCACCTACGGGCAGGAGAGGGACCCGGGCAGTCCGCTGTGGCTGGGGTCGCTGAAGTCGAACATCGGCCACACGCAGGCGGCCGCGGGCGTCGGCGGCATGATCAAGATGATCATGGCGATGCGGCACGGGGTGCTGCCGAAGACGCTGCACGTGGACCGTCCCTCGACCCACGTGGACTGGTCGGCCGGTGCGGTGGAGCTGCTGACCGAGGCCAGGGACTGGACCACGGCAGCGGGCCGGCCCCGGCGGGCAGGTGTGTCCGCCTTCGGGGTCAGCGGCACCAACGCGCACGTGATCCTGGAACAGGCCCCGCCCGAGGAGCAGGCGGAGCAGAGCGGCCCGGACGCGGGCGTCGTCGGCGGCCTGGTGCCGTGGGTGGTGTCGGGCAAGAGCGCGAAGGCTCTGGAGCAGCAGGCGGGCAGGCTGCGCGATCTCCTCACCGCCGACGCGGACCTGGACGTCACCGATGCCGGCTGGTCGCTGGTGTCGGGCCGGTCGCGGTTCGAGCACCGCGCGGTGGTCATCGGACACGACCGGGACGAGTTGCGGCGTGCTCTGGCGGCGCTGCACGACGGCGAGGAGTCCGCCGCGGTGGTCCGCGGCACTGCCGGGGAACTGGGCGCAGCCGTCTTCATGTTCCCGGGCCAGGGCACTCAATGGGCCGGTGTGGCACGGCAGTTGTACGACGCATTCCCCGTCTTCGCGCAGAGCCTCGACGAGATCTGCGCACAGTTCGACGCGCACCTCCCCTTCGCGCTCAGGCCCCTGCTCCTCGCCGACGAGCTCGACCCCGCGGAGCGCGAGCGCACGGACATCGCACAGCCGGCGCTGTTCACCCTCCAGGTCGGCCTGTACCGGCTGCTGGCGCAGTACTGCCCACAGCCCGACCACCTGATCGGCCACTCCGTCGGCGAGATCGCCGCCGCCCACGTGTCCGGGGTCTTCGACCTGGAGACCGCGACCCGGCTCGTGGCCGCGCGCGGACGGACCATGCAGACGGTCACCGAGCCCGGCGCCATGCTGGCCGTACGTGCCTCGGAAGCCCGTGTGAGCGCGCTGCTCGGCGCGTACGACCGCGTCGGCATCGCTGCCGTCAACGGCCCGGAGTCGGTCGTGGTCTCGGGCCTGCGCGACCAGGTCCACGCCCTCCGCGACCGGCTCGTCGCCGACGGCACCTCGGCGAAGCTGCTCGCGGTCGGCCATGCGTTCCACTCCCCGCTGATGGACCCGATCCTGGACGAGTTCGGGGGTTCGCTCCCCGCGTTCCCCGCGGGCGAGATGGCGATCCCGATCATCTCGACCAGGCTGGGCCGCGAGGTCGCGCTCCAGGAGCTGACGACCGGCGGGTACTGGGTGGACCACCTCCGTGAACCCGTCCGCTTCCACGACGCGGTGGAGTGCGCCCGTGCGGCGGGCGCGGACGTCTTCCTCGAGGTGGGGCCGGGAGCGACGCTCGCGAGCATCACCCAGGAGGCCTTCGCCGGTCAGGGCGTGCACGACGCTGTGGTGCTGTCGGCGTCGCGGCGGGACCGCACCGCACCGCAGGCGCTGATCGGCGCGCTGGCCCACCTGCACGTCCGGGGCGGGTTCGTGGACTGGGACGCGCTGTTCGGGGCGCGCCGCAGGGTGGACCTTCCGACGTACGCCTTCCAGCGGCAGCGGTACTGGCTGGACCTCCGCGCCGGGACACAGTCCGCGGACGTCGCCTCCGCCGGTCTGTCGGCCGCGGAGCACCCCCTGCTCGGCGCCGTGGTGGACCACCCCGGCACGGACGAGGTGGTGTTCACCGACCTGTGGTCCCTGCGGACCCACGGCTGGCTGGCCGACCACGCCGTGTTCGGTGCGGTCGTCGTACCGGCGACGGCCTACCTGGACCTGGCGCTGTCGGTGGGTGACCACGTCGGGTGCGGCGGGGTCGAGGAACTCACCCTGGAAGTCCCCCTGATCGTCCCCGACTCGGGCGACGTGCAGGTGCGCGTCGTCGTCGGCGCGGCGGACGAGAGCGGACGCCGCTGCCTGGACGTGTACGCCCGCCCCGGCGAGGACGGCGCGGCGGTGGGTGGCTGGACCCGGCACGCCATGGGCAGCCTGGCACCGGCCACCGCGCCGACGGACACCTGGGCGGACGATGCGCGCGCGCTCGCCACCTGGCCCCCGGCAGGGGCCCGGCAGCTCGACATCGACGCTCTCTACGACGACTTCGCGGACGCGGGCTTCGACTACGGTCCGACGTTCCGCGGGCTGCGTGAGGTCTGGCAGCACGGCGACGACCTCTTCGCCCTCGCCACGCTCCCGGACACCGCCGAGAGCTCGGCCGTCGGCGCCTTCGCCCTGCACCCGGCCCTGATGGACACCGTTCTGCACGCGGCGATCGTCGGCGGTGTCATCGAGGTGACGGGCGAGCAGGGCCGGATGCCCTTCGCGTGGTCCGGCGTGGACCTGGCCGGGCAGTGCGGTGCGACCGTGAAGGTCCGGCTCTCCCCGGCCGGCGAGGACCGCGTGTCGCTGGCGGTCGCCGACGAACACGGCCGCAAGATCGCGTCCGTCGGGGCGCTGACGTTCCGGCCGGCCAGTGCCGAGCAGGTGCGTTCGGCGCGCGGGGGGCAGGAGCGGTCGCTGTACGAGGTGCAGTGGCGGCCGGTCGAGGAGAGCGGGCCCACGGCCCGTCGCGGGCAGTGGGGCGTCCTCGGTGCGCGAAGCGGCCTGGGCGCCCGGTTGCTCGAGGCGGGCGGCGGGAGCGCCGTGCTCCACGCGTCCATGGACGAGGTCCTCGCCGGGGAGGCACCTCGGCACATCGCCCTGTGCCTGGACGACTTCGTCGCTGCCGGCCCCGATCTGCTCACCGCGGTCGGCGACACGGACAAGCGCGCACTGGACTGGGTCCAGCGGTTCCTCGCCGAGGCGGCCTTCGAGCGGTCCACGCTGGTGGTGCTCACCCGGCTGGCCCTCGACACGGGTGCGGGCGAGCGCGTCGAAAGCCTCCCCGGAGCGTCCGTGTGGGGCCTGATCCGGTCCGCCCAGACCGAGCACCCCGGCAGGTTCCGGCTGGTGGACATCGACGACGCGCGGACGTCCTGGGCACGCCTGTCCGAAGCGCTCGCCCTCGACGAGGGCCAACTGGCGTTGCGTGACGGCGCGTTGCTCGTCCCCCGGCTGGCCGTGGCGGCATCCGACGACCAGCGGATCGAGCCGCCGACGACCGGCGCCCACCGGCTCGGCATCCCGGACAAGGGGACCCTGGAGAACCTGACCTGGGTCCCGTGCCCGGAGGTGGAGGCGCCCCTGTCGAGCGGTCAGGTCCGTATCGCCGTACAGGCCGCGGGCCTCAACTTCCGTGACGTCACGATCGCGTTGGGCCTGGTGGACAAGACGGCGATCGACGCCGGGCTCGGCAGCGAGGGCGCCGGAGTCGTCCTCGAGGTGGCGGACGACGTGACCCGCCTGGCGCCCGGCGACCGGGTGACCGGCATCTTCACCGGCGCCTTCGGCCGTACGGCGGTGGCGGACCACCGCATGCTCGTGCCCGTCCCCGACGGGTGGAGCCATGCCGAGGCCGCGTCCGTGCCGTGCACCTTCCTCACCGCCTACTACGGGCTCCTGCGCGTGGCGAACCTCAAGAAGGGGCAGCGGATCCTCATCCACGCCGCGGCAGGCGGCGTCGGCATGGCCGCCGTCCAGCTGGCCCGGCACGTCGGCGCCGAGATCTACGCCACCGCGAGCCCGGCCAAGTGGCCCCTCCTGCGCGGCCTGGGCATCGACGAGGACCACCTGGCGTCCTCGCGCGACCTGGAGTTCGCCGAGAAGTTCCTGCGCTCCTCGGGCGGCCGCGGCGTGGACGTCGTACTCAACTCACTCGCGCACCAGTTCGTCGACGCCTCGCTGACGCTGCTGCCGGGCGGGGGACACTTCGTCGAGATGGGGAAGACGGACATCCGCGACCCCCGTCAGGTGGCGGCCGACCACCCCGGAGTCGACTACGTGGCCTTCGACCTCTACGAGGCGGGCCCGGACGCGATCCACGAGATGTTCCGGGCCGTCATGGAACTGTTCGCCGACGGCCGGGTGCGGCTGAGCCCGATCTCCCTGCGCGACATCCGCGACGCGCGCCGGACCTTCCGCGAGATGAGCCAGGGCCGCCACGTCGGCAAGCTGGTCCTCGAGGTGGGCGACGGCCTCGGCGGCGGCACCGTGCTGGTCACCGGCGGCACCGGAGGCGTGGGGTCGCTCGTGGCACGGCACCTCGTCGCTGAACACGGCGTACGGAGCCTGCTGCTGGCGAGCCGCCGGGGCACGGCGGCCGACGGAGTGCCGGAGCTGGTCGCGGACCTTCAGGGGGCGGGAGCGACCGTACGGGTCGTGGAGTGCGATGTCGCGGACCGGGCCGCCGTGGCGGACCTGCTCGCGGACCTGCCCGGCCGGTACCCGCTGACCGCGGTCGTGCACGCGGCCGGTGTGCTCGCGGACGGCACCGTCGAATCCCTGACCGCGCAGAGCATCGACCATGTGCTGCGCGCCAAGGTCGGCGGCGCGGTCAACCTGCACGAGCTGACCCGGGAGCACACACTGTCGGCGTTCATCGAGTTCTCCGCCCTCGCGGGCACGCTCGGCAACGCGGGACAGGCCAACTACGCCGCGGCGAACGCTTTCCTGGACGGTCTGGCCGCGCAGCGCAGGGCATCCGGCCTGGCCGGCACCTCGCTGTGCTGGGGCTGGTGGGAGCAGAGCAGCGGCATGACCGGGGAGCTGGAGCAGGCCGACCTCTCCCGGCTGCGGCGGATGGGCATCGCCGCGATGCCGACGGACGAGGCACTGACCCTGTTCGACGCGGCGTGCGCGAGCGGCAGGCCGGTCCTCGTCCCGGCCCGGCTGGACATCGCCGCGCTGCGCGACAGGACCGGTGACGAACTGCCGTCGCTGCTGCGCGACCTCGCCGAAGGCGGTCGTCCGCGCCGCAACAGGGCGGGCACGGTCAAGGGCGGCTCGCTCGGACTGGCGGAAAAGCTGGCCACCCTGCCGGCGGACGAGGCGCGGACAGCCCTCCTGGACTGGGTCCGCGAGCAGATCGCCGTCGTGCTCGGACACGCGTCCGGCACGGGCGTCGACGTCGACGAGGCGTTCGCCCGGTTCGGATTCGACTCGCTGACCGCCGTCGAACTCTGCAACCGCCTGAACGCCGCGACCGGGCTGCGGCTGCCGTCGACCATCGTCTTCAGCTACCCGACAGCACGCGAGCTCAGCGAGCACCTCTTCGGCCGGCTGCGTCCGGCCGAGGACACGACCCCGGCCCAGGACGCCGAGGACGCGCAGATCCGGGAAGTGCTGCGGACCGTCTCGATCGACAGCCTGCGCAGCGCGGGCGTCCTGGAACTGGTCCTGGCATGCGCCGAGGCGCCCGAGCCGGGCGGCGGCACAGCGGCGGCGGACGCGGGCGCCGACGCGGACGAACTGTCGGACCTGGACCTGGAAGCACTGGTCGACCTGGCTCTGGATGAGAAGAGGTAAGTGACATGACCAACTCCGCGGAACACACGGCGGAGGGCGCGGACCGGGTCCAGCGGGCGCTCCGCACGCTTCTCGAGGAGCGCGACCGCCTCCGGCGGGAGAACGACACCCTGAAGGCCGGCCGCACCGAGCCGATCGCCGTGGTGGCCATGGCATGCCGCTACCCGGGAGGGGTGTCGACCCCCGAGGACCTGTGGGACGTGGTCCGAGAAGGCCGGGACGTCGTCGGCGAGTTCCCGCAGGACCGCGGGTGGCGGGACGTGTACGACCCGGATCCCGGCGCCGCCGGCAAGGCGTACACGCGCCAGGGAGGGTTCCTGGCTGACGTCGCCGGTTTCGACGCGGACTTCTTCCACCTCAGCCCGCGTGAGGCGCTGGCCGTCGACCCGCACCACCGCCTGCTGCTGGAGACGTCCTGGGAGGTCTTCGAGCGGGCCGGCATCGTCCCCGCCGACGTGCGCGGGTCGGAGGTCGGCGTCTTCTCCGGAGTCAGCTCGTCCGAGTACGGGTGGCGTTTCCTCGAGGGCGGCCAGAGGGAGCTGGAGGGCTACTTCCTGTACGGCAGCGCGCTGAGCGTCGCGTCCGGCCGGGTGGCGTACGAAATGGGGCTGACCGGGCCGGCGGTGTCGGTGGACACGGCGTGCTCGTCGTCTCTGGTGGCCCTGCACATGGCGGTGCAGTCGCTGCGTTCGGGGGAGTGCTCGCTCGCACTGGCGGGCGGGGCGCTGGTGATGGCGACCCCCGCGATGTTCGTGGAGTTCTCCCGGCAGGAGGCGCTGTCGGCCGACGGCCGGTGCAAGGCCTTCGCGGACGCGGCCGACGGGACCGGCTGGGCCGAGGGGGTGGGTGTGCTGCTCCTCGAACGGCTGTCTGACGCCCGGCGCAACGGCCACCCGGTACTGGCCGTCGTGCGCGGCAGCGCGGTGAACCAGGACGGGGCCAGCAACGGGCTGACCGCCCCCAACGGCCGCGCCCAGGAGAAGGTGATCCGCAAGGCCCTGGCGAACGCGGGGGTCTCGCCCTCGGAGGTGGACCTGGTCGAGGCCCACGGCACCGGGACCACGCTGGGGGATCCCATCGAGGCGGGCGCCCTGCTGGCGACCTACGGCAAGGACCGGGCCGAGGACAGGCCGCTGTGGCTGGGATCCCTGAAGTCGAACATGGGGCACTCCCAGGCCGCCGCCGGGGTCGCCGGGGTCATCAAGGCCGTGCAGGCCATGCGCCACGGATACCTGCCGAAGACCCTGCACGTGGACGAGCCGTCGCACCACGTGGACTGGTCCTCGGGTGGTGTCGAACTGCTGGTGGAGGGACGTGAGTGGCCCCGGGCGGACGGTCCGCGGCGGGCCGGGGTGTCGTCGTTCGGGGTCAGCGGCACCAACGCGCACGTGATCCTCGAAGAGGCCCCGGCCGAGGAGCAGGCCAACGAGCGCGGCCCGGGCGCGGGTGTGATCGGCGGTCTGGTGCCGTGGGTGGTGTCGGGAAAGCGGGCGAAGGCGCTGGAGCTGCAGGCGGGCAGGCTGCGTGACTTCGTCGCCGCCGACGCGGACCTGGACATCGCCGATGCCGGCTGGTCGCTGGTGTCGAGCCGGTCGCGGTTCGAGCACCGTGCGGTGGTCCTGGGCCGCGACAGGGGCGAACTGCTGGGCGGCCTCGCGGCGTTGAGCGAGGGCGCGGACTCGGCCCAGGTGGTGCGCGGCATCGCCGGGGACCTCGGTGGCGTCGCCTTCGTGTTCCCGGGGCAGGGCTCGCAATGGGTCGGCATGGGCCGGGAGCTGTACGACGCCTTCCCGGTCTTCGCGCAGTCACTCGACGCGTGCGCGGCCGCACTGGCCGAGTGGGTCGACTGGTCGCTGCTCGACGTGGTGCGCGGCGTGGCGGGGGCGCCGACCTTCGAGCGGGTGGACGTGGTGCAGCCGGCGCTGTTCTCCGTGATGGTGTCCCTGGCCGCCCTGTGGCGGTCCTGGGGTGTGGAACCGGCCGCCGTGGTGGGCCACAGCCAGGGCGAGATCGCCGCTGCCCATGTCTGCGGTGCGCTGTCCCTGCGGGACGCCACCAAGATCGTGGCGCTGCGCAGCAAGGCCCTGATCGAGCTGAAGGGGCTCGGCGGGATGGCCTCGGTCGCGGAGTCCGCCGAGGTCGTGGAAGAGCGACTGGCTCCGTGGAGCGACCGGGTGAGCGTCGCCGTGGTCAACGGACCCCGCTCCGTGGTGGTGTCCGGGGAACCGGACGCACTCGACGAGTTCGTCGAGAAGATGAAGGCCGAGGGCGCCCAGGCGCGGAGAATACCGGTCGACTACGCCTCCCATTCCGACCAGGTGACCCGGGTCCGCGACCAGGTGACCGGCGCGCTGTCCGACGTGAGCCCGACATCGTCGACGCTGCCCTTCTGTTCGACCCTGTACGGCGAAGTCATCGACACCGCGGGGCTGAACGCCGACTACTGGTACAACAACCTGCGCGAAAAGGTCCTCTTCGAGACGTCCGTCCGGCAGCTGGCCGAGGACGGCTTCCGGGTGTTCATCGAGATGAGCCCGCACCCCGTGCTGAATGTCCCGGTGCAGGAGATCGTCGAGGACGTGGACGACGCGCTGGTCCTGGCGTCTGCGCGGCGGGACCGCGACGAGGTGGCGGCCCTGCTCGGTTCGCTGGCCCAGCTGTACGTCCGAGGCGGGTCCGTGGACTGGGACGCCCTGTTCGGCACGCGACGGCGGGTGGACCTGCCGACGTACGCGTTCCATCGGCAGCGGTACTGGCTGAACTCCTCGCCCACGGCGGCGGTGGAGGCACAGGCGTCCTCGACCCAGCCGCCCGCGGACGAGGACGAGGTCGTCCCGCTGCCGGAGAGGATCGCCGCACTCCCCGACGACGAAGCGCGGACACTCGTCCTCGCCCACGTCCTCGAGAAGGCCGCCGTCGTGCTCGGACACCACTCCGGCGCGACCATCGACCCCGACGAGAAGTTCTTCCGGATCGGATTCGACTCGATGCTGTCGATGGAGCTGAGCAAGCGCCTGAGCGCGTCGACCGGACTCAAGCTGAAGGCGAACATGGTGCTGCGGCACCCCACCGCGCGACTGATCGCCGGGCACATCGTGTCCACGATGCCCACGCGCGTTCCGCAGTGAAGTGTCCCGCCGGCGGGACACCGCAAGCTCGACAGCGGCTTGTCCCGCCGGGAGCCGGTTTGTCTTGAACGGCTGACCCACCCTCTCGACCATGGGGGGTGATCTGCGCATTCCTACGGTGTCCCGGTTTGTCTGTCGAGGGGTTGATCTCTGTGCGTTCGTTCGGTGCGTCGTCTGCTCACAAAGGCATGTGGCGAGCGCAGCAAATGGCTCCCGACACGCCGAACCATGCGCTGACCATGTGGGACGTGGACGGCGAGCTGGACGCGGCGGTCATCCGGTCCGCGTTCCTGCACGTGATGGGCGAGGCGGAGGTGCTGCGCGTCAACTTCGTCGACGAGGACGGCCAACTGCGCCTCAGGCCCCGGGAGCTGGGGGACTGGCAGCCGTTCTTCCTGGATCTGAGTGCCGAGGCCGACCCCGAGCAGGCGGCGCGCGAGGCCCTGGCCGACCTGGTGCGGCAGCCGTTCGACCTGGAGCGGGATCTGCTGTTCCGGCTCGGTGCCGTCAAACTCACGGCGACCCGCTCGCTCCTGGTGATCGCCTACCACCACCTCATCTCGGACGGGTTCGGCGCGGGTGGCCTGCTGTCGAAGCGCCTCGCCGAGGTGTACACGGCACTGGTGCGCGGGGAGCAGGTACCGCAACTGCCGCACCCGTGGGACGCCGAGTCGTTCGCCACCGAGGCGACGGATTACCTCGCCTCACCGAAGTTCACCGAGGACTCGGAGTTCTGGCGCGACTACCTCACCGATGCGCCCGCGCCCGCACAGGTTCCGCGCGTCGCCCTGTCCGACGCGCAGCGCGCCGCGCTGTCCGAACCGATGAGCAGCGCCGACCGCTGGTCGGAGGTGGCCGAGACCATCGGCATGGTGAGCCGGACACTGACCGTTCCCCGCGCCGAGGCGGACGCGTGGACCGACACCGCGCAGTCCATGGGCGTGTGGATGTCGCAGATGCTGACCGCGGCCACGGCGGTGTATCTGCGGCACCGCTGCGAGCGGCCGGAGTTCCTCCTCTCGCTGGCCGTGGGCAACCGGGTCGGCGTGGCGAGCCGGACGCCCGGTCTCGCGGTGAATGTGGTGCCGGTGCGGGTGGCGGTCGACCTCAACGCGACCTTCACCGAGATCGCCGACACGCTCGTCGACCAGACGTACGACCTCTTCGACCACACCGGCTGCCACTACTCGGACATCCAGCGCGCGGCCGGAACCGTCCTGAGCGGACGCGGCAGTTACGGGGCTGTCGTCAACGTCGTCGAGTTCGTGGAGCAACTCCACTTCGGCGACAGCCCGGCACGCTACTCGGGCGCGACGACCGGCACGTTCGAGGAACTGTCCATCGGCGTCTACACCGACGGCAGCCCCGACAGCGACCTCTTCATCCGGCTCGACGCCCCCGCGCGCCTGTACCACCGCGCGGAACTGCGCTTCATCGGCGAGGAGCTGATCGCGTACATCCGTGCCGTGGTGGCCGCCGGCGCACAGCCGGTCGGTGCCCTGGACGTGGTGAGCGGTGCCGAGCGGCACCAGGCGCTGAAGGCGCCGAACGACACGCACGCGCCGCTTTCGGGGCTGACGGTTCCTCAGCTGTTCGCCCGGGCGGTGGAGCGGGACCCCGACGCCGTCGCGCTGGTCTCCGGCGACGACACGGTCTCGTACCGCGAGCTGGACGAGCGCTCGAACCGGCTGGCCGCGGCGCTGCGCCGGCGGCAGGTCGGACCCGAGACGGTCGTGGCGGTGGCACTGCCCCGGTCGGTGGACCTCGCCGTCGCCCTGCTGGGCGTGGTGAAGGCGGGCGGAGCCTACCTGCCGATCGACCCGGCGTCCCCGGCGGAGCGCATCGGGTCACGGATCGGCGCGGCCTCGGCGCGCGCACTGCTCACCGGCGCGGCGACGGCCGAACTGCTCTCCGCCGGACTGGACGTCCCGGCGCTCGTGTACGACGACCTCGTCTGCGACAGTGCCGACAACGCCGACAACGCCGGCAGCGACAGCGACGCCGCGGCGAGCGCCCACCAGGACAACCTGCTGGCGGTCATGTACGACTCGACAACGACCGGCGCCGCCAACGGAGTTGGGCTGACCCACCGGAACATGGAGCGGTTCGTCCTGGACCGCCAGTGGCAGGAAGCCGGCCGCAGCACCGTGCTGTGGCACGCGCCGCACACCTCCGACGCACTCGCCCTCGACCTTTGGGTGCCCCTGCTGAGCGGCGGCCGGGTGGTCGTGGCACCCCCGGGGGACCTCGACATCGACGCGCTGACCACGGCGCGCGCTGCGCACGGGATCTCCACGGTGTGGCTGCCGTCGAGCCTGTTCTCGGCGATCGCGGCCGAGCGCCCCGAGGCCCTCGCGGGGCTGCGCGAGGTGTGGACCGGCGGCGACCGCGTGTCCGCGGCCGCGCTGCGCCGGGTCCGCGAGGCCTGCCCCGAGCTGACGATCGTCAACGGCCACGGTGTGCCGGAATCGACCGTGTTCGCCGCCTGCCACCGCCTGGCCGCCGACGAACCGGTGCGTCACGCGGGCACGGTCGGCCGCCCGATGGACAACACGGCCCTCTACGTCCTGGGCCCGGGTCTGGCGCCGGTCCCCGTCGGCGTGACCGGAGAGCTGTATGTGGCCGGTCCCGGTGTGGTGCGTGGCTACCCCGGCCGGCCCGCGGCGACCGCGGAGCGCTTCGTGCCCTGCCCGTTCGGCCCGGCCGGAGCGCTCATGCACCGGACCGGGGACCGGGTGCGGTGGGGCACCGACGGCCGGCTCGAGTACGTGGCCCGGGCCGACGCCCAGGTCGATGTACGCGGTGTCCGGGTCGAGCTGGCCGAGGTCGAAGAGGTGCTGTCGGAGCACACCGGCCTTGCCCAGTCGGTCGTGGTCGTCAGGGCGGACGGTTCCGGGCAGCAGCACCTGGTGGCCTATGTCGTCCCGGCGGGCGGCCGCACCGTCTCGGCCGACGAGCTCCGCCGGTTCGCCGCGGGATGGCTGCCGGAGTCCATGGTGCCCTCGGTGTTCACGGTGCTGGACCGGCTGCCGGTGACGGCGGCCGGGCGGGTGGACCGGGCGGCGCTGCCCGAGCCCGAGTCCGACGAGCGCACGTACCGGGCACCGCGCAACGACACCGAGCGGGTCCTGGCCGCGGCCTTCGCCGAGGTGCTCGAGCTGGACCGGGTGGGCATCGACGAGGACTTCTTCGACCTCGGCGGCAACTCGCTGCGGGCGATCCGGCTGGTCGGCCTGATCCGGTCGGAGCTGAAGCAGGAGGTGTCCATCCGCAGGCTGTTCGCGGCGCGCACCGTCATCGGCCTGTCGGACATGTGGAAGGACCTCGGCCAGTCCAGCAGGCCGAGCCTGCGCAGGCGGACGAAGGAGGGCGCGGTCCTCTGACCGTGGCCCGCCGCCCAACCGCTTTTCGATCAGCAGGGTTTCGCGTTCTGGTCCGGTCAGCAGCGGTTTTCCTGTGGCACTGCAAAGGAGAAAGGGAGTCATGGATTCCTTGACGGAAGCCCTGCTGTCCGGGGCCGGCCCGGACGAGATCGGGCGACACGAACTTCCCTCGGAATACGAGGCCGCGCACCTGCTGGCCGCCGACGTCGGCATGTTCGGCGGCGCCGCCGACAAGGACGTCCGCAAGGCGCTGCGCGTCGGACGGGTCCCGATGCCGGAGCTCGCCCCGGACGAGGTGGTCGTCGCCGTCATGGCGAGTTCCATCAACTACAACACCGTCTGGTCGGCGACGTTCGAGCCGGTGCCCACCTTCGAGTTCCTCAAGCGCCAGGCCCGCCAGGGCGGTTACGCCGCCCGGCACGACCTGCCGCACCAGGTGGTGGGCTCCGACGCGGCCGGGATCGTCGTACGGACCGGGGCCGGGGTGCGGCACTGGAAGACCGGCGACCACGTGGTCGTCAGCTGCGTCCAGGTCGACGACCAGGAACCGGCGACGCACGCCGACGCGATGCTCGGTGCGGGACAGAAGATCTGGGGCTACGAGACCAACTTCGGCGGCCTCGCCCACTACGCGGTGGTCCGCGCCAGCCAGCTGCTGCCCAAGCCCGCCCATCTGACCTGGGAGGAGGCGGCGGGCGTCCTGCTGACCGCCGCCACCTCCTACCGGATGCTGGTCGGCGACAACGGCGCACGGATCAAACAGGGCGACATCGTGCTCGTCTGGGGCGCGACCGGCGGTCTCGGCGCGTTCGCGGTGCAGATGGTGAAGAACGCCGGCGGCATCGCCGTCGGGGTCGTCAGCTCCGCACGCAAGGCCGAGGCGCTCGGCCGGCTCGGCTGCGACGTGGTCATCGACCGCAACGAGATCGGCATGGGCGGGGACGCCGCACCCGATCCGCAGCGCACGATCGAACTGGGCAAGCGGCTGGGCCGGGAGATCCGGCGGCAGGTCGGCGAGGACCCCCATGTGGTGTTCGACTACGTCGGCCGGGCCACGTTCGGGATCTCGGTGTTCGTCGTGCGCAAGGGTGGCACGGTCGTCACCTGCGGCTCCAGCACCGGATACGACCACCACTTCGACAACCGCTACCTCTGGATGAACCTCAAGCGGGTCATCGGCAGCCACGCGGCCAACCTCCACGAGCAGGCGGAGTGCAACCGGCTGTTCCGGCTCGGTCACCTCTCGCCCGTCCTGTCCGAGGTGTACCCGCTGGCCGATGTCGGCGAGGCCGCCCGGCTGGTCCAGCTCAACCGGCACACCGGCAAGGTCGGCGTGCTCTGCATGGCCCCCGAGGAGGGCCTCGGCGTCACCGACCCCGCCCTGCGCGCAAAGATCGGCACCGCGCGGCTCAACCCACTGCGCGAGGCCGGCGCGCCCGCTCTCGCCGAGGTGGCCTGACATGGGGATCGGCATACTCTCCACCGGCTCGTACCTGCCGAAGAACGAGGTGAGCAACGAGGAGGTCGCCGAGCGCGCCGGCGTCACCGCGGAGTGGATCGAACGCAAGACACAGATCCGCTCGCGGCGCTACGCGGCCGAGCACGAGGCGACGTCCGACCTGGCGGTCAAGGCCGCCGAACGCGCCCTGGCACAGGCGGAGCTGACCGCGGAACAGATCGACTACATCATCGTCTCCACCTCCACCGGCGACTTCCCGCAGCCCCCCACCTCCTACCTGGTCCAGCACGGACTGGGCGCCTACGGCGCGGCCTGCTTCGACGTCAACGTCGTGTGCAGCGGCTTCGTCTACGCGCTGGCGCTGGCCCACAGCCTGGTCGCGGCACGGCCCGACGCCCGCGTACTGGTGATCGGCGCGGACGTGTACTCGCGGATCCTGGACGTCACCGACCGCAGGACGGCGATCCTGTTCGCCGACGGCGCCGGCGCCGCGATCGTCGCAGCGGTGCCCGAGCCGTACGGCATCCTCGCGACCGACCTGGCCAGCCGCGGCGACGCGCACCACCTCATCCGCGTCGAGGCCGGCGGCAGCCGCAAGCCGGCCTCCGCGCAGACCCTCGCCGCGGGCGACCACTTCTTCCGGATGGACGGCCGCGGCGTACGGGACTTCGTCGCCGAGCACGTCCCGCCCGCGCTGCTCGCCCTGGCCGGCAGGGCCGGCGTGGACATCGGCGCCGTCGACCACTTCGTACCGCACCAGGCCAACGGCGTGATGCTCGGCGACGTCGTCGAACGCACCGGCCTGGGCGCCGCCCGCACACACCGCACGCTGATCAAGTACGGCAACGTCGGCAGCGCCTCGGTACCGGTCGCCCTCGACGAGGCCCACCGCACGGGCGCCCTGTCGACCGGAGACCTCGTCCTGCTCGCCGGCTTCGGCGGCGGCATGTCGATCGGCGCATCACTTCTGACCTGGGGGACCGCCGCATGACCACGTCCACGCAAGCGACTGGCACGGACATCGAACGGGTGGGTGTCGCCGGCAGCGGCATCATGGGCACCGGCATCGCGGAACTGTGCGCGAAGGCCGGGCTGAACGTGACGGTCGCGGTGTTCTCCGAGTCGTCGCTGGCCTCGGCGCCGCAGAAGCTCGCCGCATCCCTCGACCGGGGCGTGGCCAGGGGAAAACTGACCGCGCAGGAGCGCGACGCGGCGCTGGCCCGGGTGTCGTACACCCGTGACCTCGACGAACTGGCGGACCGTCAGCTGGTGATCGAGGCGGTCAAGGAGGACGAGCAGCTCAAGCTGGACCTGTTCGCCACCCTCGACAAGATCGTCGAGGACCCGGACGCGATCCTGGCGACCAACACGTCCTCGATCCCGGTCGTACGGCTCGGCGCCGCGACCCGACGCCCGGGCCAGGTGCTCGGCATGCACTTCTTCAACCCGGTGCCGGCGCTGCCGCTGGTCGAGCTGGTCTCCTCGGTGCTGACGCACGAGGCGGTGAGCGCGCGGGCGCTGGTCTTCGTCCGCGACGTCCTGGGCAAGAAGCCGATCGCCTCGCCGGACCGGGCGGGCTTCCTCGTCAACGCGCTGCTGTTCCCGTATCTGCTGTCCGCGGTCCGGATGGTCGAGTCGGGCCAGGCGCCGGCCGAGGTCGTCGACCAGGGTATGGAGCAGGGCTGTGCGCACCCGATGGGGCCGCTGCGGCTCGCCGACCTCATCGGCCTGGACACGACCGTGTCCATTGCGCAGGCCATGTACGAGGAGTTCAAGGAGCCGCTGTACGCGCCGCCTCCGCTGCTGCTGCGCATGGTCGAGGGCGGCCTGCTGGGCAAGAAGTCCGGCCGCGGTTTCTACACGTACACGTGAGGGATGTGCGAGGGGCCCGGCCGACCGTTCGCGGTCGCCCGGGCCCCTCGCTGCCGACTGCGGGTCAGGAAGCGGCGGCTTCCGTGAGCAGCCCCTCGGTGACGGTCGCGGCGACCTTGTCGAGGTGGTCGAAGAGGTAGAAGTGGCCGCCGGAGAAGACCTTCACATCGAAGTCGCCGGTGGTGTACGCCCGCCAGGTCCCGGCGTCCTCGACCGTCATCATCGGGTCGCTGTCCCCGGACAGGGCGGTCACCGCGACGGCGAGCGGCTCAGCTCCGCGCCAGCTGTACGTGCCGAGGGCCTTGTAGTCGGCGCGCAGCGCCGGCAGCACCAGCTCCAGGAGGTCGGGGTCGGCGAGCATGCTCCGGTCGGTGCCGCCCAGCCTGCGCACATCGTCCAGCACTTCGGCGTCGCCGAAGAGGTGGTAGGGGAGGCTGCCGGTCTCCGGGCCGCCCCGGCCGGAGAGGAACAGCCGCCGGGGGCCCGGCAGTTCGCCCTGGGCAAGCAGCAGGGCCGTCTCGAACGCGACGAGCGCGCCCATGCTGTGGCCGAACAGGGCGTACGGCCGTCGGGGATCCGTGGCCAGCTCGCGGGTCAGCTCCTCGGCCACCGCCTCGACGAGCGGGGCCAGGGACGTGAACGGCTTTTCACCGTAGCGGTCCTGGCGCCCCGGGTACTGCACGGACACCACGTCGAAGTTCGCGGGCAGTACGTGCGCCAGCTCCTTGAACGCCGTCGCGGAGCCGCCCGCGTGGGGGAAGCACACAAGCCGCGGCCCGTCCCCCGTGGCCTTGGTGAAGCGTCGCAACCACGTGCTGTTCACTGTCGGTGTGTCCCTTCGTCCGATCGTTCCGGATGGTGTGTCACCCCTGTAGTGGTGGGCCGAACCAGGTGGTGAGGGCGGTGCGGAGGGTGGCGGTGTCGGGTGCGTCGTCGGCTGCCCAGACGACGTGGCCGTCGGGGCGGATGAGGAGAGCGGCGGGGGCGGGGATGTCGCCGATGGCGGGGACGGTCCAGTGGTGGTCCTGGGCGCGTGCTTCGGCGAGGTCGACGCGGTCGGCCCATTTCTTGGCCACTGCCGCCAGGTCGGTGTCGCCGTGCAGGTCGAGGAGGAGGGGGCGGCCGGTGTGGAGGAGTTCGTGGACGCGGCAGGCGTCGTCGGACGTGGTGAGGTCGGCGTCGGGGACGCGGCGGCCTGCCAGCGGGTGGTCGCTGTCGGTGGGGTAGCGGATGTCGAGGGCGTTGAGGAGGTGGCGCAGGTACTGGTTGACGTCGTCGAAGACCATGAGGGAGCTGAAGACGTCGCGCAGTGCGTCGGTCTGGGGGCCGGGGCGGACCAGGGCCGACTGCGCGCGGGTGTTGTGCAGGACGCGGGCGGCGACGGGGTGGCGTTCGGCGTGGTAGGTGTCGAGCAGGGCTCGGGGTGCGTGGCCGTGCACGGCGGCGGCGAGTTTCCAGCCGAGGTTGACGGCGTCCTGGATGCCCATGTTGAGTCCCTGGCCGCCGGCGGGGAAGTGGATGTGGGCCGCGTCGCCGGCGAGCAGTATGCGGCCCTGCCGGTAGTGGGCGGCCTGGCGTGCGGCGTCGCTGAAGCGGGAGACCCAGCGGGGGCTGCGCATGCCGAAGTCGGTGCCGGCGACCCTGGTCAGGGATTCCCTGAGTTGTTCGAAGGTCGGCGGTTCCTGGTCGGGGACGCGGTCGTATTCCGAGGTGATGACCCGGTGCCAGCCGGGTTCGAAGGCGATGGCGGAGTAGTCGCCGAGGGGGGTGCGGCGTACCCAGACGTAGTCCTCGGGCAGGTCGGGGAGTTCGACGTCGCCGATCAGGGCGGTCATGGTCGCTTCGGTGCCGGGGAAGTCGATGCCGGCGAGTTTGCGTATGGTGCTGCGTCCGCCGTCGCAGCCCACGAGGTAGCGGGCGTGCAGTGTCGCGGGTGCCGGGTCCGCCGTGCGCAGCTGGACGGTCACGCCGTCCTGGTCCTGCCCGGCGCCGGTGACCTCGCACGAGCGGCGTACCCGTACGCCGAGTTCTGCGGCCCGTTCTTCGAGGAGTCGTTCGATGGCGGACTGCAGGATCATCAGCGGGTAGGGGTGCCTGGATTCGGTCTCGTCGAAGTCGATGTAGAGGCCGGAGAAGTGGCCGACCGGTTGGAGTTGGCCCTCGGCCAGGAAGCGGTCCAGGATGCCGCGCTGGTCGAGGACTTCCAGGGTGCGGGAGTGGATCCCGCCGGCCCGGGACTCGCCGGACCGCTCGGTGAGCTTGTCGACCACCGTCACCTCGACGCCCGCCAGCCGTAGCTCGCAGGCGAGCATCAGGCCTGTGGGCCCGGCGCCCGCGATCACCACGTCCGTGTCCCTGCGGGTGTGTCCCACGTCGTTCCCCCTCGGTCTGCCGGCCCTCTGACGTCGTTCGATCGCTTCCACGTTCATGCACGTCGATCAGCGCTTCAAGACAACTCGGTGCCGGTACGGGGCACACCGCGCTCCGGCTTGCCTTGTCCCGCCGGCGGGACAGGCCTACGGGGCCGCAGGGCGTCGAGCGGGACGGCACCCGGGCACGCCGGCCCAGCCGGCAGCGGGCACGCCGGAGGCCCGCCGGTGCCCTCGGGGGATGGTGTGGGCGCCGGCGGGCGATGCGGGGGCTCCGTGCAGGCTCATGGCCGTCGCATCGGAGCTCACGACACGAGAGCATCGCCTCCCTTGCTTGACGGACGCTCGCGGGGCGCTGGGGAGCCGGCGCCGCCGCAGCCGTCGTCATGCAGCGCTCCAACCCGCTTCTAGCGCGGTGGCAGAAGCTGGCCGCTGGTTCATCACGACGGCCGGAAGGGAAAACCCATGACCGCACTGGACGACACGCCGGTCGGGACGCAGCGCGGCACGGTCGCCGAACTCGGGGCCACCCGGGACGCCATGCGCCGAGGGCCCAGCGACAAGGCCACCGAGGCCCAGCACGCCAAGGGCAAGCTCACGGCCCGGGAGCGGCTCCAACTCCTTTTCGACGACGGCCGGTTCACGGAGGTCGAGGGCCTGCGCCGGCACCGGGCGAGCGGCTTCGGCCTGGAGGACAGGCGCCCCTACACCGACGGCGTGGTCACCGGCTGGGGCCGGGTGTTCGGCCGTACCGTCTTCGCCTACGCCCATGACTTCAGGATCTTCGGCGGCTCCCTCGGTGAGGCGCACGCCGAGAAGATCCACAAGATCATGGACATGGCCGCCACGGCCGGTGCCCCGATCGTGGGCCTGTGCGACGGCGCCGGGGCGCGCATCCAGGAAGGGGTGACCGCGCTCGCCGGATACGGCGGGATCTTCCAGCGCAACGTGCGCAACTCCGGGGTGATCCCGCAGATCAGCGTCATGATGGGTCCGTGTGCGGGCGGAGCGGCCTACTCCCCGGCGCTGACCGACTTCGTGTTCATGGTGCGCGGCACCTCGCAGATGTTCATCACGGGGCCGGACGTGGTGAAGGCCGTCACCGGAGAGCAGATCAGCCACGACGACCTGGGCGGCGCCGACGCCCACTCCCGTCTCTCCGGAGTCGCCGGATTCGCCTACGACGACGAGGAGAGCTGCCTCACCGACGTCCGCTACCTGCTGTCCTTCCTGCCCGCCAACAACCGTGAGCTGCCGCCGTCGGAACCCTGTGCCGACCGGCCCGACCGGCTCACCCCGGCCCTGCGCGACGTGGTGCCGTCCGACGACAAGCGCGCGTACGACGTGCGCGAGGTCGTGGAGGAACTGGTCGACGCCGGCGACTTCTTCGAGGTGCACGAGGCCTGGGCGCCCAACGTGGTGTGCGCCCTGGCCCGGCTGGACGGCCATGTCGTCGGCATCGTCGCCAACCAGCCCGCCTCGCTCGCCGGGGTCCTCGACATCAAGGGCAGCGAGAAGGCGGCCCGCTTCGTACAGATGTGCGACTCCTTCAACATCCCGCTCGTGACGCTGGTGGACGTGCCGGGATTCCTGCCCGGCGTCGACCAGGAGCACGGCGGCATCATCCGGCACGGCGCGAAACTCCTCTACGCGTACTGCAACGCGACGGTTCCCCGTGTCCAGGTGATCCTGCGCAAGGCCTACGGCGGCGCGTACATCGTCATGGACTCGCGCTCCATCGGTTCTGACGTGTCGCTGGCCTGGCCCGGCAACGAGATCGCGGTGATGGGGGCGGAGGGCGCCGCGAACGTCGTCTTCCGGCGCGAGATCGCGGCCGCGGCCGATCCCGAGTCGGCCCGCAAGCAGCACATCAAGGAGTACCGGGACCAGCTCATGCACCCGTACTACGCCGCCGAACGCGGCCTGGTGGACGATGTCATCGACCCCGCGGAGACCCGCGTCCGGTTGATCGACGCGCTTGCCGTGCTGCGCACCAAGTACGTGGCACGACCCTCCCGCAAGCACGGGAACCAGCCCCAGTGACACGCGGGCCCCGCGCAGGGCCGCACCCCCGGATGGCACTACGTGGCGCCACCTGGTGCCATCCGGCGCCGATCCGCGCTTCCGTGGATGCTTGAGCGCGCACGCCGCCGCCCTGCCGCAGACTGCTCTCTCGGTGTTTTCGCAGGTAGGATGGTGACCCATCGGAGCCGCCACCCTGAGGCGCCATGAAGACTTGCGCATGGCGCCATGACGCCGCCATGATGACATCATGGACCTCACGCCGTATGTCGACAATCTCCGCCGCGAACTCGCGGTGGCCGCCGAGTCCGGCGGGGAAGCCTCCCGTGAGCTGGCCGAGCGGCTCACCGCCCCCCTGGAGTCGGCGACCCGGCTGACGCTGCTCAACGTGCTCTCCGCCGCGATGGACGAGATCACCCGCGAGCTCGCGCCCGGTTCGGTCGACGTACGGCTGCGCGGGCTGGACCCCGACTTCGTGGTGACGCCACCGCCCACCGACGGCGGCGCCGTCGTGGAGCCGGCCGGGCCCGCCGAGCCGTTCAGGACCCCGGTCCCGGCAGACGGCGACGAGGGTGGCACCGCCCGCGTCAACCTGCGCCTGCCGGCCCATCTCAAGGCGCGTGCCGAACAGGCCGCGAGCCGTGAGGGCCTGTCGGTCAACGCCTGGCTGGTGCGGGCGGTGTCGGCCGCGGTCGAGGGCGGTGCCCGGCCGCGTACGCCGGAGAGAGCCCCGGCCGTCGGACAGAGCTTCACGGGCTGGGTGCGCTAGCCACGCGCCCGTACCCGCTCCACTTCGCCCACACCACCTCACGTCCCACCAGCGGGGACGTCCCGAAGACTCATGAGGACGGGACAGCCATGCCTTCTTTCGACACCCCCGGAGCGATCTCGGTCACCGCGCGTGTGGACGCCGGTTCCATCCAGTTCACCGCGGGCGAGCGGGCCGACACGGTCGTCGAGGTGCGGCCGCGTGACCCGAAGAAGGACCGGGACGTGCGCACGGCCGAGCAGACCGAGGTCACCTGCGCGGGCGGTGTGCTGACCGTCAGGACCCCGAAGTCCAGCCTGTTCGGCCGTCCCGGCGTCGTCGATGTGACCGTCGACCTGCCCGTCGGCTCGCGCATCGACATGACCGGTGCCTGGACCCAGGTGTTCGGCGTGGGCCGGCTCGGCGAGGTCCGGGTGAAGACCTCATCGGGTGATGTGCGCCTCGATACGGCCGGCCCGCTGCACCTGACCGCGTCGCACGGCTCGATCACCGTGGACCGTGCCGAAGGGCCGGCCGAGATCACCACCAGCTCCGGCAGCCTGCGCGTCGGCCTGGTGGACGGCCCCGCCGTGCTGAAGAACTCCCATGGCACCACGACCGTCGGCGCCGTCACCGGCGAGCTGCGGGTCAGCGGTGCCAACGGCGACATCAGCATCGAGCGCGCCGAGGCCTCGGTGACCGCCACCACCGCGCACGGCACCCTGCGCGTGGGTGATGTGGCCCGCGGCAGAGTCCAGCTGGAGACCGCCTACGGCGCCATCGAGGTCGGCGTCCGCCAGGGCACGGCCGCCTGGCTCGACGTCAGCTCGGGCTCCGGCCAGGTACGCAACACGCTCAGCACCTCCGACACCCCGGAGAAGACCGAGGACACCGTCGAGGTCCGGGCCCGCACCCGCCACGGCAACATCGACATCCGCCGGGCCAAGGTCTGAACACCGGTCGCGGGGCCGGCCGGGACCGAGGCGTGGGCCGCGGCCTGCGAGCGGTTCCGCCCGAAGACGACGAGGCGCAGCACCGCGAACCGTGCGACACCGGCGAGTGCGGAGGCGGACAGGTAGACGATCTGCTCGAGCACCGCACCGGGCGCCGCCACCAGCAGCTGCAGGGTGAACATCGCCACGCAGGTCACCGCATACGCGGCCGTCGCGGACCCGGCCGACTGCACATGCTGGCGCCAGGTGGCGTGTCCGCCCGCGCCGAAGGTGAAGCGGGCGTGCAGTTCGGTGGCCAGGAGCGTGGAGGCCACGGTGATCACGGCGTTGGCCAGGGCCCAGGGAATCCACCAGGCGAGGGCTGCCACGGCGAAGCTGGAGGCGAGCCCCAACCCGCCGCCGCAGAGCACGAAGCGGGCGAAGGCGGCGCAGGCGCCTTCTGCTGCCTGCTGCCGGCCGCGTGCTGTCTCCATGATCCGCCCCCCTGCTGACTCATTCCGATGAAATGTGGTGCCATCATGGCACATTAATGGCGCGCTGTGGAGTCGGTAGTGACGCCATTCCTTGCCACTCAAGGGTTACGAGGTGCGCGGGGATCGTGAAGGCGCAGGTCGGCGACTCGGTGTGGGCGCTCATTCACCTTCATGTCTGGGGCCAAGTCCCGTATGGGCCTGCATCTTTCGGGCAGTGCAGAGAGATGGCCTCGTCATGGCTCATACATGGCGCACAATGGCTCGTAATGACACCAGACGTGTGCCATGCTGGAGCCATGGAACGGAACGGTGCCGGACACGGAGCTGCTCGGGGAGCTGCCCGGCCCCACCCAGGAAAGGAAACCCGATGAGCCAGATGCCTCTCGTCCCCCACGGCCTCCCCATGGAGCGCGACGCTGGCCCCTTCGACCCGCCCCGCGACATCTCCCGGCTGCGCGAGGCCCGCCCCGTCAGCCCCTTGGTCTTCCCCGACGGTCACGAGGGCTGGCTGGTCACCGGTTACGACGCGGTCCGCCGGCTCATGGCCGACACCCGGTTCAGCTCCCGACAGGACATCGGCGTTCTCCACGTCCCGTACGAGATCCCCGGCATGCCCACCGCCACCGAACCGTCCCCGCAGATTCCGGGCCTGTTCATCAGCATGGACCCGCCGGACCACACCCGGCTGCGGCGCATGCTCACCGGCGCCTTCACCGTCAAACGGTTGAAACAGCTGGAGGAGCACATCATCGACATCGCCGAGCGGCAACTGGACGAGATGGCGCGCCTGACCCCGCCGGTCGACCTGGTCAAGGAGTTCGCGCTGCCGGTGCCCTCGCTGGTGATCTGCGAACTGCTCGGTGTCCCCTACGCGGACCGGGAGAGTTTCCAGGCCAACACAGCCAAGTTCATGGAAAAGGACGTGGCGCTCGACGAGAAGATGGCCGCGTACACCGGCCTGACCACGTACCTCGCCGAACTGGTCACGCGCAAACGCGCCGCCCCCGACGAAGACATCCTGTCCGACCTGGCCCGCCGTGACGAACTCACCATCGAGGAACTGACCGGCATCGCCTTCCTGATGCTGCTCGCGGGCCACGAGACCACCGCCAACATGCTGGGGCTGGGCACGTTCGCGCTCCTGGAGCACCCCGAGCAGACGGCCGAACTCCGCGCCGACCCGGATCTGATGCCCAACGCCGTCGAAGAACTCATGCGCTACCTGTCCGTCGCCGACATCTTCTACCGCTACGCCACAGAGGACATCGAGCTGGGCGGCGAAACGATCGGCAAGGGATCGACCGTCGTCGTCTCCCTGCTGGCCGCCAACCACGACCCCCAGCGCTTCGACAACCCCGACACCCTGGACATCCACCGCAAGGCCCGCGGTCAGCTGGCCTTCGGCCACGGCGTCCATCAGTGCCTCGGCAGCCAACTGGCCCGCATCGAGATGCGGGCCGGCTTCACCGGGCTGCTGCGGCGCTTCCCGACCCTCGAACTCGCCGTTCCCGCCGATGAAGTGAGGCTCAGGACCAACATGAACATCTATGGCGTGCACGAACTGCCGGTCACCTGGACGGAAACGGCCCCGTAGACACCCGGTGCGGCAGCGCCCGGCCTCCCGGGTCACGGGACCGCCGGGCGCTCCGGGTGCAGCGCCAACTCCTCGAACAGGGCGACGTACTCGCCGACCAGCTCCGTGATCCGCTCGTCGGAGAAGAGGCCCGAGCGGTACGCGACGATCACGCGGGCGCTCGCGTCGTCGTGGCGCAGGCGGACGCTGAGCGGGCGCGCGACGGTGGTGGCCGTGGGGGAGAACGGCTCGGCGCTCATCGGGCCGAGCCGCTGGACCGCGCTGACGTCGTGCTCGCGTTCCGCGGTGAACTGCACGTGGAACAGCCGCTCCAGCAAACCCCGGTCGGCCATGTGCGCGGCCACCAGGTGCGGGGGCACGTCGTGGTGGGCGAAGTCGCGCGCCGTGCTCGCCCGCACCTGTTCCACGCTCTCGCCGAGCGTCGTACGGCCCGACAGATCGGCGCGCACCACCACGTCGTTGGAGAAGTCGGCGACCAGGTCGTGCACGTCGCTGCGGTCGCGGTAGGAGACAGGGGCTCGTACACAGATGTCGCGCTCGCCCGACCGCCGCGCCAGCAGGATCTGGAAGGCGGCGAGCCCGACCACGTAGAAGGTCGTGCGGTGGCGGGCCGCCACCTCGCGCAGGTGGACGAAGGTGTCGGACGACAGCGGGAAGGACCGGGTACGGCCCGCGATGTCCGGGGAGCTCGCGGGCGCGCCCGCCCGGTCGCACGGCAGTACCGCGGGCTGCGCCCCGGCGAGGCGCTCCACCCAGTACGCGACGGTACGCGCGCCGTGCTCGCCCTCGACCCGGTCCCGGTGCCACTGCGCGAAATCCGCGTACTGGACCGGCAGCCCGGGCAGCTGCGGCCCGGCGCCGGCGACGGCGGCGGCGTAGTGCGCCGTGAGCTCGGCGGTGACCACCTCGAGGGCGCGCGCGTCGCCGATCATGTGGTGCAGGCAGACGACCACCAGGTGGTCGCCGGGCGCGCGCCGCAGCACGCGCAGCCGGGCCGCCGGGCCCCGGTCGAAGTCGAAGGGCCGGGCCAGTTCGTCGTCCGCGACGGAGGCGACCCGCGTCTCGTCCGCGTCGGCACTCTCCACGAGCGGGTCCGCGCTCGGTGACACCACCTGGGTGAGCGCGCCGTCCACCATGCGGTAGGCACTGCGCAGCGTCTCGTGCCGCTCCGCGACAGCCCGCCACGCCTCGCGCAGCGCCCCGGTGTCCAGCGGCCCCGACACCCTCAGTCCGCCGACGATGAGTGGCTGGCGGGGCGTCGATGCCAGTGAGGCCCACATGCCCTCCTGGCCGAGCGAGGCGGCGAACCGCCACGGGGTTTCGGCCGGGCGGTCCAGCAGTGGCAGCGGTGTGCCGCCCCTGCGCCGGCCGAGCAGCCGCGCCTCCAGGCGGGCCCGCTCGGCGAAGTCGTCCTTGAGCGTCGCGGCCATGGGCCGGTGTTTCCCTTCGTACGTGGACATCGGTGCGTGGAAGACGTCGGCTCGCTCAGCCCTCCTCCCGGAGCAGGGCCGCCACTTCGGCGTCCGACAGACCGGACAGCTCGTCGAGAAGGCGGGCCACGTGGTCCGGATCGCTCTGCTCCACCTGGCGTTCCGTCAACAGCCGGGCGGTCTGCTCAACCGTCGGCACCCCGCTCAGCAGGTCACTGACGGAGAACGCCACCCCGAACGCCTCGCGCAGTCGCAGCGCGATCCGGGTCGCCTGCAGCGAGTGTCCGCCGAGCACGAAGAAGTCCGTGGTCACCGAGATCTCCTGAAGGCCCAGGACTTCGCACCACGTCTCGGCGACCCGCTGCTCGGCCGCGTTGCGAGGCGCCACGTACTCGCCCGTCGAGAGGTCCTCGACCGGCTCCGGCAGCGCGTCGCGGTCCAGCTTCCCGTTGGCGCTCGTCGGCAGTGCGTCCAGCCACACGTACGCCGTCGGGACCATCGCCGGCGGCAGGCTGCCCGCAAGATGCTCCCGCAGCTGCGCCGGCGTCGGCCGTTCGGCACCGCCCACAGCCACCAGGTAGGCGGCCAGGTACGTCTCGCCGTCTCGCCGGCGGGGCACGACGGCGGCGCTGCCGACGGCCGGGTGCCGGGCCAGCAGCGCCTCCGACTCGCCGGGCTCCACCCGCTGCCCGCGGATCTTGACCTGGTGGTCGATGCGGCCGAGGTAGTCGAGAGCGCCCTCCTCGGTCCAGGCCGCCCGGTCACCGGTGCGGTACAGCCGGCCGCCGGAGCCGAACGGGTCGGGGACGAAGGAAGCCGCCGTCAGCGCGGGCCGGCCGAAGTAGCCGCGCGCCACCTGGAGGCCGCCGATGCACAACTCGCCGGGGACGCCCACGGGCTGGGGGTTGCCGCGCTCGTCGAGCACGTACAGGCGGACCCCGGGCACCGGGCGTCCGATCGAGAGCCGCGGCCGGTCGGTCACGCCGGGCCGGACCGGCTGCGCGGTGACGTCGATGGCGGCCTCGGTCGGACCGTACAGGTTGTGCAGCTCCACTCCCGGCAGCAGCCGGTGGAAGCGGTCCGCCACGTCCGGCGGCAGCGCCTCGCCGCTGCAGACCACTCGCCGAAGGACGCTCGCGGCCGTGGCGGCCGCGGGTTCCTCGAGGAAGGCGCGCAGCATGGACGGCACGAAGTGGCAGGTCGTCACACCGTGGTCGACGACGGACCGCACCAGATGGCCGGGGTCCAGATGGCCCCCGGGCCGGGCCAGCGCGATCGTCGCGCCGGAGCGCAGCGGCCACCAGATCTCCCAGCCGGACACGTCGAACCCGATGGGCGTCTTGTGCAGCACACGTTCCCCGGCCGACAGCGGGTACATCGCCTGCATCCAGGCCATCCGGTTGGCCACCCCGGCGTGCTGGTTCATCGCGCCCTTGGGAGTGCCCGTCGTCCCGGAGGTGTGCAGGACGTACAGCAGGTTCTCCGGCCGCGCCACCTCGTCGAGAGGGCCGTCCGCGAGACCGTCCAGGGCGGGGTCGTCGACCTCGACGACCGTCAGTCCGGGCTGACCCGCGGCGAGTTCGCCCGCGCCGCCGTGCGCGGCCTCGCGCGAGGTGACGAGGAGGGACGGGCGCACGTCCGCGAGCTGCAGGGCGAGCCGGGGGCGCGGATGGTCCGGGTCGAGCGGCAGATAGGCGCCGCCCGCCTTGACGACCGCGAGGAGTGCGATGACCAGTTCGGGCGAGCGCGGCAGGTGTACCGCCACCACCTGGTCGGGGGCCGTGCCGAGGGCGCGCAGCCGTCGGGCCAACCGGTTCGCGCGGGCGTCCAGAGCGGCGTACGACAGCTCGCCGCCGTCCCACACGACGGCCGGTGCGTCGGGGGTGAGCCGGGCCTGCCGCTCGACGGCGGTGTGCACCAGACCGTCCTCGAGCGGGACGCCCGAGCCGCTGAACTCCTCTACCACTCGGGTGAGTTCGGCCGACTGCAGCGTCGGCAGGTCCGTCGCCGCCGCGCCCACCGGCCCCGGCACGGCTTCGAGGGTCAGTGCCAGCGCCTCCAGGAGGCGGCGCGCGCTCGGTGCGGACAGCAGGTCGGCGGCGTACACGGCGTGGCCCGTCAGGCTGCCGTCGCTCTCCTCCGTCAGATGCAGCGACAGTTCGAACTGGGCGCCCGGCGCGGGCAGTTCGAAGGGTTCGGCGCGTACCTCGCCGGACTGCCAGGGTGCCAGCGGCAGGTTCTGCAGCGCGAGCGCCACCCGCACCAGCGGGGCCCGCCCGTCGGCACGGTCCGTGCCGGCCAGCCGGACGATCTCCTCCAGGGGGATGTCCTGGTGTGCGTAGGCGGCCAGGCACGAGGAGCGGACCCGGGACAGGAGCTCGCCGAAGGCGGGGGCGCCGGAGGCGTCGACGCGCAGCGGCAGTGTGTTGACGAGCAGCCCTATCCGGTCGCTGGTGCCGGGGCGGTGGCGGCCGGCCGCGACGGCGCCGACCACCAGGTCCTGCTGTCCGGTCCATCTGCTCAGCACGGCGGACAGCCCGGTGAGGACCACCATGAACAGGGTGGAGCGGCGCATCGCCCCGTAGCGCTTGAGCCGGGCCACCAGGGGTGCCGGCAGCGCGAAGGGCAGGGCGGCGCCGCGGAAGGCGTCCGGGTGCGCGGTGGCGTCCAGCGGCAGCGCCACCGCCTGCGCCCCGGCCAGGGTCTGCTGCCAGAACTCGGTGGCCGCCGCGTCGTCGCCGGCGTGCGGTGCGGCAGCCTCGACGACGTCACGGGACGGGGTGCGTCCCGCGAGGCGTTCGCGGTAGCAGACCCCCAGCTCGCGCAGCAGCAGGCCGAGCGACCAGCCGTCCACGGCGATGTGGTGGGCGGCCAGCGCCAGCGTCCACGCGGTCGCCGAGGCCCGCACGAGGACCGCCCTCAGCAGCGGCCCCGCCGTCAGGTCGAACGCCGCGCCGGCGAGGTCGGCCGCCATGTCACGCGCGTCCCGGTCCGACGTCCGCTCCACCACCGGCAGCTCGAAGCGGCGCGGCGCGAGCGGGATGCGCAGCAGCGTGCCGTCGGCGTCGGAGGTGAAGCCGCAGTGCAGCGCGGGGTGGCGCGCCACCAGGTCCTCAAGGCTCGCACGCAGCAGCTCCGGGTCGACGGGGCCGTGCAGGTCGATGCCGCCCGCCACGTGGTAGGCCGGGCCGCCGCCCATGGCGTTCAGGAGCCACATCCACTCCTGCGCGCGGCTCGCGGGCGTGACGCCGGTGCTGCCGGCGCCGGGGACGTCCGCCGCGGTACCGGCGGCGTCCTGACCGGCGGACACGGCTCGATCGGCGACCCCGGCGTCTTCGCCCTCGGCGCCGATCAGCGCGCTGAGACCGGCCACGGTCAGCCCGTCGAGCAGCTCGGTGGGGGACACGAGCACCCCGAAGCGTTCGCGCACCGCGTCGGCGAGCCGCACCGCCCCCAGTGAATCCAGGCCCATGACCACCAGCGGGACGCGCGGCGACACCTGCTCGGCGGACAGGTCGAGGGCGAGAGCGACCGCCTCCGCGACCGCCGGTGACACCGGGGCCGCCTCCGCGCCGTCCCCGGCCGCCGCCGCGTCCGCGCCGCCGGTCGCGACGGTCTCCAGGGCGCCGGCCAGCCACCGCTCGCGGCAGGTACTGCGGCGGATCTTGCCGCTCGTGGTGCGCGGGATGGCTCCCGGCCGCACCAGCACCACCTCGTGCAGGGACAGCCCGTGTTCGACCGCCACCGCCTTGCGCACCGCGCCGATCACGGCGGGCGCCTGCTCGGCGTCGAAGCCGCGCACCACCTCGTGGACCAGGACGGCCCGTTCCTCGGTGCCGTCGTCGTACGAGAACACCGCGGCCCGGGTGGGCTGCAGCATCGGGTGGGCGTGCTCGGCGCTCTGCTCGATGTCCTGCGGGTAGTGGTTGCGGCCACGCACCACCAGGAGGTCCTTGGCGCGGCCGGTGACGAACAGCTCCCCGTCCAGGGCGAAACCGAGGTCGCCGGTGCGCAGGAAGTGCCGGCCCGGGTGGCAGTCCAGCGTGGCGTGGAAGACCTCCTGTGTCAGCTCCGGCTTGTTCCAGTAGCCGCCGGTGACGGTCGGGCCGCTCACCCACACCTCGCCGGTCTCGCCGGGCAGGCACACGCGCCCCTCGGCCGGGTCCGCCACCACGACGACGTCCTCGCTGCGCGAGCGGCCGCAGCCGGTCAGCACCGCCGCGGCCGCTTCGCCCGAGGAGGCCAGCGCGGCCTGACCCAGCTCCAGTTCGCGGCGGTCGGCGCGCAGCACCCGGGGCTCCCCCCGCTCGGGCGCGCCACCGGTGACGAACAGCGTCGCCTCGGCGAGCCCGTAGCAGGGGTGGAAGGCCGACCGGTCGAATCCGCTGTCGGCGAAGGCGCGGGCGAAGGCGTCCAGTGTCGCGGGCCGCACCGGCTCGGCTCCCACCATGGCGTGCTGCCAACTGCTCAGGTCGAGTTCGGCACGCTTGTCCTCGGGAATGCGGCGCACGCACTCGCCGTACGCGAAGTCGGGCGCCGCCGACACCGTCGCCCGGTGCCTGCTGATCGCGTCCAGCCAGCGGTACGGGCTGCGCATGAACCCCATGGGGGAGATCAGGGTGCAGGGGAAACCCGCGTAGAGGGGCTGCAGGATGCCGCCGATCAGTCCCATGTCATGGTACGGCGGCAGCCAGCTCACGCCCCGGCTGTCCGGTCCGACGCCCAGAGCGGTGCTGATGGACGCCGAGTTGTGCACCAGGTTGTCGTGGCGCACCATCACGCCCTTGGGCGTTCCGGTGGAGCCGGACGTGTACTGCAGGAACGCCAGGTCGTCCGGCGCCGGGCCCGTGCCCGCCCAGTCGTCGGCCGCCGCGTCCGGGATGTCCTCGGTGATCAGCCACTCGATCAGACCGGACGTGGTCAGCTCCGGATAGGAGGCCGCTATCGCCTCCGTCACCTCCCGGCTGCTCAGCGCGAGCACGGCGCCCGCGTCCGCACCGGTGGCCAGCACCGCGGACAGGCCGCGTCGACCGGTCGGCACGTACACGGGCACGGCGACGGCGCCTGCGTACAGGCAGCCGAGGAAGGCGGTCACATAGTCCTCGCCCGGCGGGAAGAGCAGCAGGACGCGCTCCCCGCGCAGGCCGCGTTCGGTGAGCGCGGCGGCGACCGCGCGCACCCGGCGGTCCAACGCCGCGTAGCCGACAGCGTGTTCGCTGCCGTCGTCGAGCACGAACTCCAGGGCGGTGCGGTGCGGAGTGGCGTCCGCCCGGTCGCGCAGGATGCCGACCAGTGTGCCGCCGACGGGACGGACGTGAGTGTGCACGGTTGCCCTCCTGGCAAAGGTCCTACGGTGAGTTGCGGTCCCGCGCCGCGGGCGCGGGCGGGGGTGTACGAGGGCGCTGCCGGGTGCCGGTGACGGGGCGTGTCGTCACCGCGATGAGGCCGCACCCTGCAACGACCGGGCGGCGCAGGCCGCGACGAACGCCGCGAACAGCTCCGGGTCGCCAAAGACCTCGGGGTGCCACTGCACACCGAGGACGAACGGCAGGGACGGGTCCTCGGCCGCCTCCACCACGCCGTCGTCGGCCCGCCCGGTCACGTGCAGCGCGCCCGGGTCGAGCACGGCCTGGTGATGGTGCGAGTTGACGACGGTCCGCTCCCCGTACACCGCGGCTGCCAGGCTTCCGGGAACCAGGTGCACGGGGTGCTCGCCGAAGACGCCCTCGGCCGGGCAGTGGCCGTTGTGCCCGACCAGGTCGGGCAGGTGCTGGTGCAGGGTGCCGCCGTAGGCGAGGGCGAGCAGCTGGAGCCCGCGGCACACCCCGAGGACGGGCAGGCCGGCCGCGAGCGCGGCGTCGAGCAGCAGCAGTTCCCCGGCGTCCCGGTCGGCACTCGGGGTGTCGGTCTGCGCATGGCGGGCAGCGCCGTAGCGCGCCGGATCGATGTCGGCGCCGCCGGGCAGCAGGAGTCCGTCGAGGCGGGCCAGCACGTCGGCGTCGGTGTCGTCGGGCGGCAGCACGACGGCGCGTCCGCCCGCCCGGTGCACCCCGTCGACGTAACCCTGCTGCAGCACGGTCGCGTCCGTGTCCCAGATGTTCCAGCGCGCGCGGTCGCGGTAGGAGGCGATGCCGATGACGGGACGGCTCACCGGGCCGCCTCCGTCAGGATGAGCTCCGTGGCCGTGCCGGTGCGCCGCAGGGCGCCCTCGCACAGGTCGAGTGCCGCGGCCAGCAGCGGGCTGCCCTCGGTCGCGCGGGCGCCGTACGGGGTACGCCTGCGCAGCGCTGCGGTGCGCTCGGCGAGCAGGGCGGGAGGCTCGGTGTCGCGCACGGCCGCGACGAAGACGTCGGCGAGCTCGTCGAGGTCGTCGCCGAAGAGACCTTCGTACGTCGCCTCGTTGAGGCCGATGCGCACACCCTGCCCGGTGAAGCCCGGCAGCCCGGCCATGAAGTTGACCTTGAGGCTGGCGGCGGAGAGCCGGGCGGCCGCGGTCTTCGCCGGGATGCCGTCGGCCTCCGTGTCCAGCCACAGCTGGTGCCCCGCGGAATGGCCGCGGTCGGCGGCGGCCAGGGTCAGGCCGCGCTCGCTCAGGAGCCGGCCGAAGCGGCGGGTGTGATCGAGGACCGCCCGGGTGTAGGCGGGGCCGAAGTCACGGAACTCGAGCAGGGCGATGCCCAGGCCGATGGTGGCGGCGAAGTGGTGGTTGCTGATGAGGTAGTCCTGGGTGTCGCGGATGAGCTGCTCCACGGCCGGGTCCCGGGTCAGCACCACGGCCTTCTGCGGGCCGGGGAACGTCTTGTGGGTCGAACCGCCCCAGCTGTCCGCGCCCTGGTCCAGGGGGTTCGGGAACGCCCCGCCGAGCACCAGGCCGAGCCAGTGGCTGGCGTCCACGTGCACCAGCGTCCCCGGCGAGGCCGCCCGCACCGTGTCGACCAGGGCCTTCACGTCGACGGGGAACAGGCAGTGCGACTGGTCCACGTACACCAGCGAAGGCCTGGTCCGGGCGAGCAGTTCGGCGGCGTGCGCGAGGTCCAGGGTGTGCGGGTCGGGGCCGCGCAGGTACTCCACCCGGAGCCCGAGCCGGCCGGCCACCTTGGGCGTCGCGTAGTGGCCGCCCAGCTCCGGGGCGATGGTGACCACCGTGGAACCCGGATCGCCGCCGAGCGCCGCGAGCACCAGCGTCATCCCGTTCAGACCGCTCAGCGGTCGCACCGAGGCGTACGACGCCCGGCCCAGCTCCCGCAGAAGCGGGACGGTCAGCTCCATCTCCAGGTCGCGCAGGCGCTGGGCGCCGCGGAAGTGCCAGCGGTCGGGGTCGTCGTCCTCGTTGAAGAAGTAGCGGTGGTACGGGTCGAGGAGCATGGGCAGTTTGGCCAGGCCCGACATGGAGGTTTCCGACGGCACCATGCTCAGGGTCTGTCGTGCGCTCGCCTCGTTCTCACTCAGCAGGCGCACGACCGTGTCCAGGGTCAGATCTGTGGTCCACATCGGGCAATGCCTCCGTCGTCGGTCGAGCAGGGGTCGGTCATACGGGCGTCGGGGTGTCGCGCAGCCGGGCGTCGGCCACCATCACCTGGCCGAGCGCGATCCCGCCGTCGTTGGTGGGCACCAGCCGGTGAGCGTGGGCGTCGAAGCCCGTCCTGCGCAGCTCCACGAGGCAGTTGACCTGGAGGAACTCGTTGAGGAACACGCCGCCGGAGAGCACCACTTGGCGGATGCCGGTGCGCTCACGCAGCGCGGTGCACCGCTTGACGACCATGTCGACCACCGCGGAGTGGAAGCGGCGGCTGATGTCCGCGACGGCGGTGCCGCGCGACAGGTCCGCGGCGATGGCCCGCACCAGTGGCCTCGGGTCGACGACGTCGGTGTTGTCGCACGTGGCGACTTTGAAGGCGTACGGAGTGGTCAGGGCCAGGTCGCGGTCGAGCAGCCCCTCCAGTTCGATGGGGCCGTGCGCCTCGTACTCGGCGTAGGCACAGACGCCGAGCAGGGCGGCCACACCGTCGAAGAGCCGGCCCATGCTGGACACCGGCGGGGACTGGATGCCGCGGGCGGCCATCGTGGCGAACACGGTGCGCTGTCGTTCGTCGAGGACCTCCAGGGCGGGGAAGGCGGCGACCGCCCGCTCCGGTGTGTCGAGGGCCTGCAGCGCCAGCGCGTAGCCGGTGCGTACCGGTTCCGCGACGGCCTTGTCGCCGCCGAGCAGCGGGATCGGCCGCAGATGGGCCGCCCGGCGCACCGCGGCGAAGTCGCCGACCAGGAACTCGCCACCCCAGATGGTGCCGTCCTCGCCGTAGCCCGCGCCGTCGAAGACGACGCCGATGGTGGGGCCCGAGAGCCGGTTCTCGGCCATGCAGGACGCCATGTGGGCATGGTGGTGCTGGACCTCGACGACATCGTCGGGCCGGTCGGTACCGGCCAGCACCCGGGCCCGGAAGGCGGGGTGCAGGTCGCAGGCGGCATGCCGGGGTTTCAGCTCGTACAGGTCGCACAGGTGGGCCGCGGCCTCGCGGTGCGAGGCATAGGTCTCGTCGTTCTTCAGGTCGCCGATGTGCTGGCTGACGTACACCTCGCTGCCGTCGCCGAGGGCGACCGTGGTCTTGAGCTCCGCGCCGTAGGCGATGACCGGCCCGCAGACGCCGTCGACCTTCACCGGGTAGGGGGCGTAGCCGCGCGAGCGCCGCAGGAAGGTGACGATCGGCTCGTCCAGGGCGGGGTGCACGGAGCTGCGCACCACCGAGTCGTCCACGCGGACGTGGATGTCCCGGTCGTGGTGCAGGATCAGGTCGGCGACCTCGAAGAGCTGGGCCAGCGCGTCCTCGTTGCGGTGGGCGATCGGGTGGCCGGAGATGTTCCCGCTGGTCATCACGAGGACGTCCAGCCCGGGCCGGTCGAGCAGCAGATGGTGCAGCGGTGCGGACGGCAGCATCACGCCGAGGTTCGGGTTGCGCGGGGCGACCTCCTCGGGCAGGGCGCCCGGCAGCTTGCGCAGCAGCACGATGGGCCGGGCCGGGGAGCGCAGCAACTCCTGCTCGGCGTCCGTGATCCGGGCGATCCGGGCCGCCTGAGCGAGGCCCGCGGTCATCACCGCGAACGGCTTGGAGTCCCGCTTCTTGCGCGTGCGCAGCCGGGCCACGGCCGCCGCGTCGCGGGCGTTCACGGCGAGGTGGAAGCCGCCGACGCTCTTGACGGCGACGATCTTTCCCTCGGCGAGCGCCCGGGTGGTGCGCGTCAGCGCCTCCTCGGCCCCGGCCAGCACCCCCTCGGGGCCGGAAAGGGTCACTTGCGGACCGCACCGCGGGCAGGCGGTGGGCTGCGCGTGGTAGCGGCGGTCGGCAGGGTTCACGTACTCGGCGCGGCACTCCTCGCACATGGCGAAGACGGCCATCGTGGTCTGCTCCCGGTCGTAGGGCAGAGCCTTGATCAGCGAGTAACGGGGGCCGCAGTGCGTGCAGTTGGAGAACGGATAGCGGTGGCGGCGGTCGGCGGGGTCGAACACCTCGCGCAGGCAGTCGTCGCACACGTGCGAGTCCGCAGCCACGATGGTGCTGGCCCGTCCGGTGCGCCGGCTCTCGCGGATCTCGAAGCCCGTCGGCGGCTCCGTGCCGGGCAGGGTGGTCCGCCGCTCCACGTGTACCTCGTCCACTCGGGCCAGCAGCGGGGCGCGGTCCTTGAGGGCCGTCGTGAACCGGGCGAGCGTGTCGGGTGCGCCGCACACCTCGGTCTGGACGCCCAACGTGTCGTTGAGGACCCAGCCGGTCAGGTCGAGGGAGGTGGCCAGGGTGTGGACGAAGGGCCGGTAGCCCACGCCCTGGACCACGCCGGACACGCGGATCAGCCACTGCTCGATGTCTGCCATGACTCCTCGTCCCACTCGTCAGCTCAGCACAGGCGGGGGAGCTCGGCGCCCTGCAGTTCCTCGACCTCGCTGACCCGGCCGTCCTTTCCGGTCAGCTCCACGACGGGATCGGGGCGTTCGGTCACCTCACCGATGACGACGGCGCCCTTGCCGTACGGGTGGGCGCGCAGCGTGCGCAGGACGTCGTCCGCGTGCTCGGGGGCCACGAACAGCGCCAGGCAGCCCTCGTTGGCGCAGTTGATCGGGTTGATGCCGAGCATGTCCGCGGCCATCGCCGTCTCGAAGCCGATCGGCAGCGCCTCCTCCTCGACGCGCAGCGCACGGCCGACGGCGGAGGCGTACTCGTGCAGTACGGCGTTGAGGCCACCGCGGGTCACGTCGCGCATGGAGCGCACCGCGGATTCGGGCACCGCGCCGCGCACCGCGTCGATCATGCCGTTGAGCGGGGCGCAGTCGCTGAGCACGTTGGACTCGAAGCCGAGGCCCTCGCGCACCGACAGGAGGTGGATGGTGTGGTCGCCGATCGGCCCGCTGAGCAGGATCTTGTCGCCGACGGTGACGTCCTTCATGCGCTTGGGCGGGGAGGTGAAGACGCCGATGCCCGCGGTGTTGAGGAAGATGCCGTCGGCCTCGCCCGCCCCGACGACCTTGGTGTCGCCGGCGACGATCTTGATGCCCGCCTCGCGCGCGGTGTCCCGGACGGACTCCAGGGCCCGGTGCAGCTGCGCGACGGGAAGCCCGCTCTCCAGGATCATCGCGAGAGTGAGGTAGCGGGGCTGGGCACCGGCCACCGCGAGGTCGTTGACGGTGCCGCACACCGCGATCTTGCCGATGTCGCCGTTGCCGAAGAACGGCGGGTCCACCACGAACGAGTCGGTGGTCATGGCGAGCGCGCCGTCCAGCGGCGGGAGGACGGCGCTGTCCTCCATCTCACCGAGGTAGACGTCTGCGAGCACCTCCACGACGAACTCGACGAGCTCCCGGCTGAGCCGGGCCCCGGTCCCGTGGTCAAGGACGATCTGCTGGTCCAGAAAGGACGTCGTGGCCGTCGGCAACGTGACTCCCGGTGGGGTCGAGGACGTACGCACGTCACAGGGATCGGGCGTACCCGGATGAGGGGTTGGGATGCGGTGCGGGGGGACGCCGGGTGAGGGGCGGGACACAGGCTCTCAGGGGGTGCGGAACACCTTGCGCGGCAGGTCGCCGTCCGCGTCGAGGATGCGCACGATCTCCTCGGACGGCGCCACGGTCGCGCAGTAGCCGTCCAGCCAGTCCAGGGCGCGCACCTTGTCGTGCTCGCGGGCCGAGACCACGCAGTCGCTGGGGACCCAGACGTTGTAGCCACGGAAGAAGGCGTCGGCGGCCGTGGTCTGCACACAGATCTGCCCCTGCATGCCGGTCACGATGACGGTCTCGACGCCGAGCGCCTGCAGCCGGTCGTGCAGGTCGGTCTCGTAGAACCCGCTGTCCTTGTTCTTCTCGACGAGGATGTCGGTCTCGTCGAGGAAGACGGGCAGGATCTCGGCGCCCTGGGTGCCCTTCTGCGCCGGCAGCCGGCCGCCCTCGTAGCGCTCGGCGACCGGGTCGTCGGGCTTGTTGATCAGCTGCAGGTGGACCACGTGGTGACCGCGCTCGCGCATGTCCTTGAGGAAGGCCGAGAAGCTGGGCGTGGCCTCCGTCACGGCGTCGATGCGCTCCTGGTTCTTGTTGACCAGGTCGTACTGGAGGTCATTGGTGAGGACCGCGACCTTGCTCATGAACAACTCCTCGGGTCGGTGTCAGGTCTCGAACATCCCGCCGCCGGCGGCGTCCCGGACAGTCGGGCAAAGCCCTTACACGGCTCGGTCAGGCGCTTCTGGCCTGGTCCGCGGGGGCCACGGTGGCGGATTCGGCCAGCGCCGACGGGGTGCGCAGCCGGTACACGTCGCGCACGTCGATGCGGATGCCCGCGTCGCGCAGCAGGTGCACGATGCGCAGCGCGCGCAGCGAGTTGCCGCCCAGGTCGAAGAAGTTGGTGTCGGGTGCCACCGGTTCCCCGAAGGTGACGCGCCAGGCCGCGAGCACGGCGGCCAGCGGGCCGTGCCCGAACTCGTCCTCCACGGCCGCAGGTTCACCCCCGCCGGCCAGGGCACGCGGCTCGGGCAGCGAAGCCACGTCCACCTTGCCGTTGACGGTGAGCGGCAGCTGGGCGAGCGCGGTGACGGTGGCGGGCACCATGTACTCGGGCAGCAGCCGGGCCGCGTGCCGGCGGACGTCGAGCGGCTGCGCCCCGTCCAGCACGACGTACGCGTCGAGGGTGGCGTCCTCGTCCGCGGGCCGCGTCAGCACGACCGCGGCGGCGCGCACCGCCGGGTGGGCCAGCAGCACCGAGCGGATCTCGTCGAGTTCGATGCGGTGGCCGCGTACCTTGATCTGGCTGTCGAGGCGCCCCAGGTGTTCCAGCCGGCCGTCGGGCAGCAGCCGCCCCTTGTCGCCGCTGAGGTAGAGGCGGCCGTCGCCGTCCGGGTCGTCGACGAACCGCTCGGCGGTCAGTTCCGGGCGTCCCAGGTACTCCAGGGCGGGGCCGTCCCCGCCGACGGCTATCTCGCCCGCGCAGCCGGGCGGCAGCAGCCTGCCGCGCGCGTCGAGGACGCGCACGCTCCAGCCGGGCAGCGGGCGGCCCACCGACGACGAGGCGGCGAGTGCGTCGGCGCGGGTGACGGTGCAGGCCGTCACATGCACCGTGGTCTCGGTGATGCCGAACATGTTGACCATCCGGCAGCTGGACTCGGGGTGCGTGTCGAACCACGGCAGCAGGGCGCGGGTGTCGAGGGTCTCCCCGCCGAAGACGACGATCCGCAGGGTGAGGGGCGCGGGGTCCGCGACCTCCAGGCGCAGCAGCCGGGAGAAGGCCGACGGGGTCTGGTTGAGCACCGTCACCCGTTCCTGGAGCAGCAGGGCGCGGAAGTCCTCGGGGGAGCGGCAGGTCCAGTACGGCACGACGACCAGGCGCCCGCCGGTGCCCAGGCAGCCCCAGATCTCCCAGACGGAGAAGTCGAACGCCGCCGAGTGGAACCACGTCCACACGTCCTTCGGGCCGAGGCGGAAGTCCTCGGTGGTGGCGTCGAGGAGGCGGCCCACGTTCCGGTGCGGCACCACGACGCCCTTGGGACGGCCGGTGGAGCCCGAGGTGTAGATGACGTACGCCGGATCGTCCGGCCCCACCGCCGGTGCCTGCGCCGACGCCCGCTGTACGGAGGCGAGTTCGCGCAGCCGCGACAGCGTCACGGTGCGGCGGCCGGCGAAGGCGTCGCCTTGCTCGCCGTGGTCCTCGACCACCACCAGGGACATATCTGCGTCCTGCGCGGTGTAGGAGAGGCGGTCCGCCGGATAGGTGGGGTCCAGCGGCACGTAGGCGGCGCCCGCCGTCATCACCGCGAGCAGCACCGCCACGAGCCGCGCCGAACGGTCCAGGCACACCCCGACCCGGTCGCCCGGGCGCACGCCGAGTTCGTGGAGCGCGGCCGCGAACCGCTCAGCGGTGTCGACGAGTTCGCGGTACGTCCAGGTGGCGGACTCCTGCGGGTCGGTGAGGGCGATGTCGTGCGGGGCCTGCTCGGCGCGCGCCCGGACCATCTGGTCGATGCGGCGCGGCCCGCTGTCCGTGCCGCGCGGGGTACGGCCGAGGGCCAGCAGGCGCGCCCGCTCGGCCGGGTCGTGCAACGTGATTGCGGCCAGCGGAAGGTCCTGGTCCCCGGTCAGCAGCTGTCGTGCCACCGTGGTCAGCCGGTGCCGCAGGTCCGCGGCCCGCCCGTCCGGCGGCGTTCCGGGCGGGGTCCAGCAGTGCACCTGCGGGGTGCCGTCCGCCTCCCCGGCGGTCACCCGCACGGTGACCGGGTGGCGGGCGTCCAGCGCGGGCACGCGCAGCAGCGCGGGCACCGCCCGCGGCCGCAGGTCCACGTCGAGGGCGAGCCGTGGCCCGGTGCCGCCGGCCGTGGCCAGGGGCCGTGCCAGTTGCCCCTGCACCCACGTCCGGTAGGCGGCCACCGGCTGGTCCTCGTCCAGCGTGTCCGTGCACAGTGACACCCGGTGCACCCCGTCGGCGGTGCGCACGGCGACGTCCAGGACCGGCTCGTCCTCGTACGTGCGGGCGGCCACGAGGAGCAGTGCGCAGGCCAGGTCCGCCGCCGTCTTTCCGGCCCCGTCGAGCCCGGGAACCGCCACGGCCCGGCACCGGGGCCACAGCGCGGCGCGGTCCTCGGCCTCGGGCGCCCGAGCCGCGGGGGAACCGGTGTCCGACCGGGCCGCCGTGCTGCCGAGTGCGGCCAGCGCGGCGCGGTCCAGCGTGTCGGGGCCGTCGTCGCCGGGCCCGGTGACGGCCACCAACTCCCGTACTCCGTCGGTGTATTCGAGCAGGGTGAGCCGCACGGCCGGGCCGCTGTGGCGGCCGTACAGTTCGCGCTCGCGACGGCGCAGGGCGGCCGGGCTGCCGGAGGCCGCGGGCACCGACTCGGTCCACAGGCGCGGCCGGCCGGGGCCGGACCACGGGTCGGCCGCCAGCGCGGCGCGGCAGTCCTCGGCCGTGTACCGGGGCGCGACCGGGTACACGGCGGCGTGCCGGGCGGTGACCGAGCTGGGGTTGGGCGACACGTGCGTCTCCTGACCGGTCGGGGTCAACGGGCGCTGTAGCCGGCGTCGACGGTGATCACGCCGCCGGTGGCGTGGCGGGACTCGTCGGAGGCCAGCCACAGGGCGGCCCCCGCCACGTCGTCCGCCTCCACCAGGGCGTTCATGGGCATCTGGGTGATGAACTCGGCCTCGTGGTCGGCGGGCGCGATCTCCATGCTGCGGCCGATCTCGACCAGCATCCGGCCCTCCCACTCCTCGCTGTCGCGGACGGAGCCGGGGCAGACCGCGTTCACCCGCACCCGGTACGGCGCGTAGTCGAGCGCGGCGGCCTTCGTCAGACCGACCAGTCCGTGCTTGGAGGCCACGTAGCCCGCGAAGTTGCGGTATCCGACGAGGCCCGCGGTGGAGGCGACGTTGACGACGGAGCCGGAGCGCTGCGCCACCATCACGGCACCCACGGCCTTGAGCATCCGCCAGGCGCCGTTCAGGTTGACGTCGATCATCACCGCCCACTCGTCCTCGGTGACCTCGTGCACGATCCGCCCCGAAGGGCCCGCGATCCCGGCGTTGTTGACCAGCACGTCCAGCGATCCGAAGCGCTCGACGGCCTCGGCCGCCACGCGTGCGCAGGCGGCCGGATCGCGCACGTCGGCCTTGACGGTGAGCACCGCGGCTCCCCGCTCGCGGCACAGCTCGGCCGTGTGGTCGAGCTGGCTGGGGGTGGCCGCGGGGTAGGGGACACCGGGAAGGTCACCGGCGATGTCGACGAGGACCAGGTCGGCGCCCTGTGCGGCGAACGCGGCGGCGCAGGCCCGCCCGATGCCCCGCCCGGCGCCGGTGACGACCGCCGTCCTGCCCCCGAGCCGTCCGCTCACGACGCCCCGGCGGTCGACAGCCGCCCTGCGATCAGGTCGAGCAGCGCGGGCCACTCCTCCACCAGGTACATGTGCGCGCCCGTCAGCTCCGCGACGGTCAGCGGGGCGGTGGTGACCCGCTGCCACTCGGTGAGGTCGGCGGCCGACACCAGGTCGTCGGCGTCGCCGCGCACCGCGAGGACCGGCACGTCGAGGGGCTCGTGCGCGCGGTACACATAACCCTCGTGCATCGCCACGTCGGTGCGCAGCGGGGGCAGCACCAGATCGCGCAGCTCCGGCTCGTCGAGGGCCGGGTGGCGGTACCCGGCGATCGCCTGCACGCCGGCGATGAACTCCTCGTCGCCCAGGCCGGTGATGCGTCCGGGCCGCCGGGTGCCCGGCCACGTCGCACCGGAGGCCACCAGGGTCAGCCCGTCCCGCTCGGCGGCGAGGACCCGGACCGTCTCGTACGCGAGCAGCGCGCCGAAACTGTGGCCGAAGAAGGCGACCTCGTCGAACCCGGCGGTGGCGGACCGCAGCTCGGGCAGGATCGTGTCCATCAGGGCGCCCAGCTCGGTGCACTCCGGCTCGGAGTACCGCTTCTCCCGTCCGGGCAGTTCCACCGGGAGCACCGTCAGCCCTTCGCGCTGCCCGAGCCACGAGTGGAAGAAGCCCGCGCCCGCACCGCCGGGCGGGAAGCACACAACCGCCGCATTCAACATGTCTCTCCAAGATCCTTGGGTCCGCTGGGTGGTGGGGATCGGATGCCGTCGGCTCAGGCGCCCATCTGCTCCCCGTCGGCGGTCATCCGCTGCAGAACGGTCCAGGCGACCGCCTCGACGGTGAATTCGCCGTACAGGTCACGCGTCGTCAGTTCCACGCCGAACTCGTCGCGCAGCCGGGCCGCGAGTCGCACCGCGGTCAGGGACTGGCCGCCGAGGTCGAAGAAGTCGTCGTGCACGCCGATGCGTTCCTTGCCGAGCAGCGCGGTCCAGACGGCGGCGACCTCCTCCTCCAGCGGGGTGCGCGGCGCGACGTACGCGGGCGCGGGCCCGTACGTCGCGCCGGTGTCCGCGGCGCCGGCCCGCACCGTGGGGATCTCCCCGTCCGGGACGACGGTCGCGAGCAGGTCGTCCAGGGGTGCCCCGGGCCGCGCGCAGACCGCCTCCAGGACCGCGACGAAGTGGCGTGCCAGGCGTTCGGCGGTCGCGGTGTCGTACAGCGCGGTGCGGTACTCCAAGGCCGCCGCGCAGCCGCCGTCCGCCTCGGGACGCACCTCGAGCACCAGATCCGACTTGGCGGTCGACGTGTCGGCGGGGATCAGCTCGAAGTCGAGGCCGGCGCTGCGCCAGTGACTCGGCCGGGCGCTCTGCAGCACCAGCATCACCTGCGAGCGCAGGCCCTCGGCGCCGTGCCCGCCGTGCCGCCGCAGCAGCTCGACGGCCTGCTCGATGGGCAGCTCCTGATGGTCGAACGCGTCCAGGGTGGCGGCGCGGGCCTCGCCGACCAGAGAGGTGAAGCCCAAGGCGCCGGACACCCGGGTGCGCAGCAGCAGGGGATTGACGAAGTAGCCGATCAGCCCCTCCAGTTCGGGGCGGGTGCGACCGGACACTGGGGAGACGACCGTGATGTCGTCCTGCCCGCAGTAGCGCGCGAGCAGCGCGTCGAGACCGGCGAGCAGCACCATGAACAAGGTGGCCCGCTCGGCGCGGGCCAGCTCCTCCAGGCGCACGGTGAGATCCGCGGGCAGCGTGAAGTGGTGCACGGCGCCGTGCCCCGCGTCCTCGGCGGCGGGCAGCCGGTCGGCGGGCAGGGCGAGCGGTGCGGCGTCCGCCAGGACCCGCGACCAGTGCCCGGTCAGCCGCTGAAGGGCGGAGCCGGCGAGCGTGTCGCGCTGCCACGCCGCGAAGTCCGCGTACTGGATGGGCAGTTCCTCCCACAGCGGATCCACCTGGGCCAGTTCGGCGGCGTAGGCGTGGGACAGCTCCTGCAGCAGGATCGCCGAGGACGTCCCGTCGGTCACGATGTGGTGCAGCGCCAGGAGCGCGATGTGGTGCTCCGGTTCGAGCCGGAGCAGCTCCAGCCGCAGCAACGGCCCTTGACGCAGATCGAACGGCGCGAACAGCACGTCGCCGGCGTACGCGTCGAAACCGTCGGGCCCGGTCTCGTGCACGGGAACCGTCAGCGGGTGGACCGGCCCGATCACCTGCACCGGGTCCGCACCGTCCAGTGCGAAGACCGTGCGCAGCACCTCGTGCCGGGCCACCACCGCGTTCAGCGCCCGCTCCAGGGCAGCCACGTCCAGCGGACCGCGCAGCCGGACCGCCGCGGTGATGTTGTACGCGGCGCGCTCGGGGTCCACCTGGTGCTGCAGCCACAGGCTCTGCTGGGCGAATGAGGTCACCACTGTCAGCGAATCGTCGGCCGTCAACGTCCACCCTCCCTGTCCGACTGCCAGGGCAGCCCTTCTCGGATGGTGGGCCCGTCCGGCCGTCGGGGGCAGTCAGGCAATGTCCTGACTGCCGCACGGGCGCGGGGGCCTGTTGCATCCAAGGACGGCTCGCGGGGCCATACCCAAAAGACGCATGCCGATGCGATCCGACCGTGCCGCCGCGGCACCGGGCCGTCCACCGAAAGGGGACCGGACGCCGTGTCCGAGATCACTACGGCCGCCTCTCAGGCAGTGACCGCCGCCGTCGACGGCCTGTCCGGGTGGGGAGGCCATCTGCTGACCGCGCCCGAGGTGCGCCGGATGACCGGCACCGGTCCCGAGGACTGGGCGCGCTTCGCCCGCCACTGGGACGACCTCACCCTCGACACCTTCATGAAGGACGGGGGCACCTACCGGTACCGGCGCTACGGCCACTTCCACCTCGACACCGGGACCGGCCGGCTGACCGCGCAGCCGCACGCCCCCTACTACCAGGACAGCGCCGTCAACCCGCTCAACGGCGGGGTGCGGCGCCACTTCGACCCGCTCACCGACGCGTTCCTGGCGGACCCGCTGACGGTCGCCGTCGTGCGCCGCCTCGGCGACGTGTTCTCCCGCGTCGAAGGGGTGCGGCACTGGGACGTCAAGCTGCACCCGTTCCGCATCGTGACCAGCTCCGACCAGGTCGGCAGGCCCGCCCCGCAGGGCCGCCACCGCGACGGTTCGACATACGTCACCTCGCTCCTGGTCGCCCGCACCAACGTCACGGGCGGCGAGAGCTCCCTGTACGACGACGACGGCACCCGGCTGTTCGCCGCGACCCTCGGCGAACCCGGCGACCAGCTGCTGGTGGACGACCGGCGGCTGCTGCACGACGTGACACCGCTGACCCCCCTCGACCCGGACCGCCCCAGCCACCGCGACGTACTGATCGTCGACTTCGCCCCCGTTCCGGCCGACGCGGAGGAACAGCGATGACCGAGACCCTCTCCCCGGAGCCCTCCGGCCTGCAGCGCGCCGTGGCCGGCCTCAGCCCCGAGCGGCGCGCCCTGTTCGCCCGCCGTCTCGCCGAGGGCCGGGCCGCCGCACACGTCCCCGTCACCGCTCTGCCGCGCACCGGGGGAACCCAGCGTTTCGTGGCCGCCCCGGGCCAGCAGCAGCTCTACTACCAGTACGAACTCGACCCGACCGCGGTGAACTACCTGCTGCCGATCGCGGTCCGGCTGCGCGGCGACCTGGACGCCGGGGCGCTTCAGCGGGCGCTCGCCGCGGTCGTCGCCCGGCACGAGGCGCTGCGCACCGGCTTCGAACTCGACTCGGAACGTGGTGTGGTACAGGTCGTCCGCGCCCCTGACGAGGTGGACGTCACCCTCGGCACCGGACGGGCCCGCGCCGACGAGGTGCCCGCGCTCCTCGGCCGGATCGCCCGTCCTTCCTTCGACCTGTCCGCCGCGCCGCTGCTGCGCGCCACGCTGTGGCGGCTGACCGACGATCCCGAGGCACCCGACGGGCGCTCCTGGCTGCTGACCCTGTGCGTCCACCACATCGTCGTGGACGGCTGGTCGCTCGGAGTCCTCGTCGACGAACTCACCGAGTGCTACGCGGCGCAGGTCGCCTCCCGCCCCGCCGAGCTGCCCGAACTGGCGGTCAATTTCCCGGAGTTCGCCGCCGCCCAGCATGCCTGGCCGGCCGACGACAAGGCCGCCCGGAAGCTCGCCCACTGGCGCGAGCGGCTCGACGGGGTGGCTCCCCTGGAGCTCGCGGGCGACCGGCCCCGCCCGGCCAGGCCGACCTTCCGGGGCGCCGCCGTTCGCATCGACCTGGACGCCCACCTGGTCGAGCGGACGGCCCGGTTCGGCCGCACCGAGAAGGCCACCCCGTTCATGGTGCTGCTCGCCGCGTACGCCGTGGTGCTGCACCGCTGGTCGGCCGCGCGAGACCTGGTCATCGGCACCGTTGTGGCCGGCCGCGACCGGCCCGAGTGGGAGCCGCTCATCGGCTTCTTCGCCAACACCCTCCCGTTGCGTGTGCCCGTCGACGGCGCCGAGTCCTTCCGGGAGCTGCTGCGCACCGCCCGCGACAGCAGCCTGGACGCCTTCGCCCACCAGGAAGTGCCCTTCCCGCAGATCGTGCGCGAGGCGGGAGGCGAACGCAGCAGCGGCCGCTCGGCCCTGGTGCGTGCCCTGTTCGCACTGCGCAACGTCCCCCTGAGCCGGCTGAAGCTGCCCGGCGTCCACACCGAGACGCTCAACCTGCCCAAGAGCGGGTCCGACATCGACCTGTCCCTGGAGTTCGCGCCCGCCGAGCAGGGCGGCGGCCTGACCGGCTGGCTGTCGTACTCCTTCGACCTGTTCGACACGGAGACCGCCGAACGCATCGCCCGCGCCGTCCGCCAGGTCCTGGCCGCCGCGCTCGCCGCCGACGGCGACGTCGCCGTGCGCGACCTTCCGGTCATGACCGAGGAGGAGCACACCCGGCTCGCCCTGCACTGGTCGGGCCGCGGTGTGCCCGCCCCCGGCGACGGCGGTCTCCTCGACGCCTTCCACGCCCACGCGGCGGCCGCACCTGAGGCCACGGCCGTCGTCGCCGACGCCCCGCCCCCCGCCACCGCGCACCACCTCACCTACCGCGAACTGGACGAGCGGGCCAACCGGGTGGCGCACCTGCTGCGTGCCCGCGCCATCGGCCCCGAGGACCGGGTGGCCGTCCTGCTGCCGCGCGGCCTCGACCTGGTCGTGTCCGTTCTCGCCGTCCTCAAGGCCGGCGCCGTCCTCCTGCCGTTGGAGAGCGAGCATCCCGCCGGGCGCCTGGCCCAGATCGTCACCGACGCCGCGCCCCGCCTCGCCCTCACGGACACCAATGTCGCGGCCCGGCTGCCCGAGGGCACCGAGGTGCTCGCCGTCGAGGACCTCCCGGCCCTCACCGCAGACCTGCCCACGCACCGGCCCGACATGCCCGAACTGCCCGCCGGCGGCGCCTACGTGCTCTACACCTCGGGCTCCACGGGCGCCCCCAAGGGAGTGCTCGTCAGCCGCGCAGGACTTGCCAACCGGCTCGCCGGCATGTGCGCGGACCTCGGCCTGGACCAGGGCGAGCGCGTCCTGCACAAGACTCCGCTGAGCGCCGACACCTCGATCTGGGAGCTCCTGGTCGCGCTCTGCTCGGGGGGCCGCGTGGTGCTGGCCGAACCGGGCAGGGGCACCGACGCCGACTATCTGTACTCCGTGCTCACCCGGCACTCCGTCACCACCTGCTTCTTCGTGCCCTCGGCGCTGCGCCCCGTCCTCGCCCTCGGCGGCCTGTCCCGCGCGGCGACCGCCCTGAAGCTGGTGATCAGCGCGGGCGAGGAACTCCCCGCCGACCTCGCCGACGAACTGCTCGCCCAGGCACCGCACATCCGCCTGGTCAACTCCTACGGGCCGACCGAGACCACCATCAACATCGCCGAGCACACCGTCACCGCGCCCGCCGAGGCTCCCGTGCCCATCGGACGGCCCGTGCCGGGCAGCGAGCTCTACGTCCTGGACGGCGCCGGCCGGCTGCAGCCCGTCGGCGTTCCCGGTGAACTCCACGCGGGCGGCATACAGGTGGCGCGCGGCTATCTGAACCGCCCCGGCCGGACCGCGGACGTCTACGTCCCCCACCCCTTCGTCCCCGGCGCCCGCCTCTACCGCACCGGCGACCGGGCCCGCTGGCGCCGCGACGGAACGCTGGAGTTCCTCGGCCGCACCGACCACCAGGCCAAGATCCGCGGCTACCGGGTCGAACCCGCCGAGGTGGAGAGCGCGTTGCGCGCCCACCCCCGGGTCGGCGACGCGGTGGTCCTCGCCGCCGCGGCGCCCGACGGCGGCACCCGCCTCGTCGGCTACGTCACCGTGCCGCCCGGACCGGACGTACCGGACACCGCGGTGCTCCGCGCCCACCTGCGCGCCCTGCTGCCCTCGCCGATGGTCCCGGATCTCTTCGTCGTGCTCGACGCCCTTCCGCTCACCCCCTACGGCAAGGTCGACCGCGCCGCGCTGCCGGAACCCGGCCCCGTCGCCGCCCCGGAGCGCCGGGCACCCGCCGACGACCTCCAGCACGTCCTGGCCGGCATCTGGGAGCAGACGCTGGAGATCACCGACGTCTCGGTCGACGACGACTTCTTCGAACGCGGCGGCCACTCGGTGCTCGCCACCATCGTCGTCTCCCGGATCCGTGAGCTGTTCCGGCTCGAACTGCCCCTGCACTTCTTCGTCGAGGCACCCACCCTCGCCACCCTCGCGACGCTGATGCGCGCCGAGGGCGCCGAGGCGGGCATCGACGTGGACCGGGTGGCCGCCCTGGTGCGGCAGGTGCAGGCCATGTCGCACAGCGAGGTGCAGCAGAAGCTGGAGGGCTGACCCGTGGCGCTGCTCAGGTCGCGCTTCGCGTACGGGTACGGGCGGCTGTGGGCGGCCACCACCGCCTCCGGGGTCGGCGACGGCACACGCACCGCGGCGCTCGCCGTCTACGCGGCCACCCTCACCCACGACCCGTTCGCGGTCGCGCTGGTGGCGGTGGCGGGGAAGCTGCCGTGGACGTGCGTGGGCCCGTTCGCCGGCGCCCTGGTGGACCGACTGGACCGGTGGCGGACCCTGTGGATCTGCGACGTGGCCCGAGCCCTCGTCACCGCTTCGCTGGTGCTGCTGATCCTCACCGGCCGGGCGGACATCACCGTGCTCGCCGCAGTCTCGTTCGCGCTCACCTCGATCACGACGCTCGCCGAGAACCTGTCGCAGGCCGTCGTGTCCGACGTGGTGGGTGACGGCTCCCTGGAGTCGGCCAACAGCCGCCTGATGGGAGGTCAGCTGCTGAGCAGCGAGTTCCTGGGGGCGCCGCTGGGCACCGCGCTGTTCGCGCTCGGCCACCCGTTGCCGTTCGCCCTGGACACCCTGTCCTTCGCCGTTTCGGCGGTCCTGGTGTGCAGCGTCCGCCTCCCGGGTGCCCGGCCCGCGCCGCCCGGGGCCGGCAGGCTGACCGCGCGCGCCGTGGTGTCCGAGACCGCCGAGGGCATCCGCTGGCTGTGCCGCCACCGGGTGCTGCGCACCGTGTGCGTGCTCGTCGGCGCGCTCAACTTCGCCGTCGTCGCGGTCCTCGGCATCGCCGTCCTGTACGCGCTGAACGTGCTCCACATCAGCCAGCGCGCGTACGGCATGCTCCTGGTCGTCCTCGCGGTGGGCGGCCTCGCCGGGGTGTTGCTCGCCCCTGTGGTCACCCGGGTCCTCGGCCGCGCCCGCACCCTCCAACTGGCTTTCGCCCTCTGCCCGTTGTCGTTCCTGATCGCCGGGACCACCTCGCGCCCGCTGCTCGCCGCGGGTGCCCTGGCCTTCGTCGGGGCCGCCATCTCGCTGGCGACGGTGGTGACGACCTCGCTGCGGCAGGCGCTGGTGCCCGGCGCCCTGTTCGGCCGGGTCAACGGCGGCTACCGGTTCGTCGTCAACGGGGTATCGCCGTTGGGCGGCCTGGCCGGCGGCGCGCTCGCCGGGGCGGCGGGGCTGCGCGCGCCGTTCCTGTTCGCCGCCGCCCTGCTCGCCGCGGCCACCGTGACGGCGCTGCTGCAGCTGTCCCCGGATGCTCTCGACGCGGCGGGGGAGGACGGGCGTGGCGAGCGCGGCGCGCACGCCACGCGCACCGACGAGGCGGCGGCGGACGAGCGGACCGAAGCAGCGCAGCGGACCCAAGCACCGGAACGGACCTGAGCGTCCCCACGACAAGGAAGCAGCCGACCGATGGCCGATACCCGTACCACCCCCCGGGGCCTCACCGCCTTCCGGGAGCCGCGACCGCCCGCGCCGGGCCCGCGTCACCCGTCACGGACGGTGCGGGCTCTCGCCCGTCTCCTGGTGCCGGTGCTCGCCCTGGCCGCCGCCCTCGTCGGTGTGCTGTGGACGAGCCTGACACCGGCCCCGGCGCCGAAGTCCGCGCCGGCGGACTCCTTCTCCGCAGCGCGCGCCTACCCGCACGTCGCCGCCGTGGCGGGCAGCCCGCACGCCACCGGCACGGCGGACCACGACCGCGTACGCGACGAACTGCTGCGCCGGCTACGGCAGGTGGGGCTCGACGCGCGGATCGAGCCGGGCACCAGCAGCGCCACCGGGCACGGCGCGGCCGTGGCCGCCTGGGTGCAGAACATCAGCGCCACCCTGCACGGCACCCACCCCAGCGGCCGGCTGCTGATCGTCGCCCACTACGACTCCGAGGAGAACAGCCACGGCGCGTCCGACGACGGCATCGGCTTCGCCACCCTCCTGGAGGTGGCCCGCGCCCTGAAGGCCGGCCCGGCACCCCGCAACGACATCACCTTCCTCATCACGGACGGCGAGGAGCCCGGCCTGCTGGGGGCCCGCGCCTTCGTCGCCCGCGACACGGCACCGGCGGCGTCCACCGTCGTCCTCAACCTGGAGGCCCGCGGAACCTCCGGCCGGACGGTGATGTTCGAGTCCGGCAGCGGGAACGCCGCTCTGGTCCCGGCACTTCGCGGCCGGCCTGCGGTGGTCACCTCGCTGTCCGACGAGGTGTACCGGATGCTGCCCAACGACACCGACTTCACCGTGCTGCGCAAGGCCGGCATGACCGGCATGAACTTCGCGGTGATCGGCGCCTCCGCGAACTACCACACCCCGCAGGACGATCTCGCCGACTTCAGCCGGCGAAGCCTGCAGGACATGGGCGACACCGTCCTGGCCGCGGCCCGCCGACTCGGCGGCGCCGACCTGAGCGGCACCCGGCACGCGGGCCGGGCGACGTACTTCACCCTGGGGCCGGTCCTCGTCCGCTACCCGATGGGCCTGGTGCTGCCCGGCGCGGTCCTCGCCGTCGCCGTCCTGGGCGCCGCCCTGTGGTACGCGGGCCGGCGCGGCGCCCTGCGGCCCGGCAGGACCGCGATCAGCACGGCCGCACTGCCCCTTGCCCCGCTGGGCGCGGCCGGCGCGGCGAGCCTGGTGTGGCCCGTCGCGACGTGGCTGCGGCCGCAGTGGACCGGGTTCGCACTGGGCAGCCCCTACCGGCCAGGACCGCTCCACCTGGCCGCCGTCCTGCTGACGGCAACGGCCCTGTGGGTGTGGGCGGTCGTCCTGCGCCGCCGGGCGACCGCCCTGGAGGTGAGCGCCGCGGCGACCGCGTGGCTGACCCTGTGCGCGGTGCTGACCGCCGTGTGGCTGCCGGGCGCCTCGTACCTGTTCCTGTGGCCCGCGCTCACCGGGGCGGCGGGCCTCGCGGCCGCGGCCCGCGCCGGCTCCGGCTCGGTGTGGCGCGGCGCCCTCGCCACGGCGCCCCTCGTGCCGTGCGCGGCGCTGCTGGTGCCGGTGGGCGAACTGCTCTTCGACACCGTGCCGGTCGCCCTCGCCGCAGCCCCGGCGCTCCTGCTCGCCCTCGCGTTCGCCCCCGCGCTGCCCGCCGTGCCCCGCCGCACCCGGCGCCGGTGGGCCGTCGGTGCCACCGCGCTCGGTACGGCCGGCGCCCTGTCCGCGCTCGGCGTGGCGGTGCTGACCGGCGCGCCCACCGCATCCCGGCCCGCGCAGGTGAGCCTCGTCTACGCCCTGGACGCCGACACCGGCCGGGCCCGTTGGGCCTCCAGCGGTGCGGGCAGCTCCGGCTGGCTGGACCACTACGTCGGCGCCGCCACGGGCTCACTGGAGGACGTCTTCCCGTCGCTGGACCAGCCGGCTCGCTGGCACACCGGGGCAGCGCCCGCCGCGACCGTCCCCGTCCCCGTGGTGAAGGTCGTCGCCGCCGCACGCACGGGAGACGTCCGCCGCATCACGCTCTCCGTGGCCGCCACCGGCCCGCGGGCGGCCGAGATCGACCTGTACGCGGACGCGGGCGGCGCCACCGTGGTGCGGGCCACGGTCGCCGGGCAGCGCATCCCCGGTGGCGTCAACCGGCCTTTCGCACACGGCGGCTGGCGCTGGGGGCTGCTGCTTACGGCGCCGCCCGCCGGGCCGGGCACCCAGGTGCAGCTGGAGGTCCGCGGCGCGCAGCCGTTGCGGCTGCGCGCCGTCACCCGGACGCCTGGGCTGCCCGAGGGCACCCTGAGCGTGCCGCGCCCGGCCACGGTGACCTGGTCCGCGGACAATGCGGGACTGACACTGGTGTCCCGCCGCTATGTGCTGTGACCGCCGGGCAGGGGGAAGGCCCCGGATCACTCCGGGGCCTTCCCCCTGCCCGCTGCCGTGTCCGCTCCGTCACAGGCCCTCGGGGATGCGCTCGTTCACGATGACCTGCTCGATGCTCTGGCGGGCCCGGATCAGGTCGAAGCTGCCGTCGGCACGGCGCAGCACCTCGGCGGCCTCCGGGTAGGAGTTGAAGTTCTTCATCGACATCGAGGAGCAGTAACTGCCCGCCCGCTCGACGACCACGTAGTCGCCGATCTCGGTGCGGCCCAGCGCGACCGGCGCCAGCTGCTCCTGCTTCGCGGTGAGGATGTCACCGGCGATGCAGCAGTGGCCGACGACGTTGAACTCCTCGGTGTCGTCGGCCGGCCGCTCGACGTCGCCGGAGGCGGGGACGGACACGATGGGGTGCTGCACGCCGTAGTACGACGGGCGGGCGATCTCCGTCAGACCGCTGTTGATCTTGAGGAAGGAGTTGCCGTTCGCACCGGTGTCCGTCTTGTCGATGACCTTGGTGACGAGTGAACCGGCCAGCGCCGTCAGGTAGGTGCCGGGCTCCACCTCCGTGTGCAGTCGGCGGCCGGTCTCCTCGGCGAACTGCCTGAGCTCGTCGGCGACGACCCGTGCCCACTCGGTGTGGTCGTAGACCGGGTCGCTCTGCAGGGCCGAGACCCGGTAGCCGCCGCCGAGGTCCAGGGTGTGCACGTCCTGGAAGTCGCGGGCGAAGGACAGCATGGTGCGCACGGCGTCGACGAGGATGTCCCAGTGGTGGCCGGAGCCGATGTGCGACTGGAGCCGCACCAGGCGCAGACCGTACTGCTCCACGATCTTCTTGACCTCGGGCAGCTGCTCGTGCCAGATGCCGAAACTCGACTGGGGGCCACCGCTGTTGAGACGTCCGACCAGGCCCGAGCCGAAGCCCGGGTTGATGCGGATCGCGACCTCGCCGCCCGGGTAGGCGCGGCCGTACTCCTCAAGCTGGTGCAGCGAGCCCGCGTCGAACTGCAGGCCCTGGTCGATGAGTTCGCGCAGGTTCTCGTCGAACACCGCCTCCTGTGCGGTCATCGAGATCCGCTCCGGACCCACCCCGGCCAGCACCGCACGGCGGGCCTCCCACACCGAGCTGGCGTCGAAGGAGAATCCCTGGCGGTCGAAGAGCCGGATGATCGCCTGGCTGGGGCACGCCTTGAGGGAGTAGCGCACCGTCAGGCCGAAGGCGTTGGGGAGGGTGGACATCGTGGTGGCGGAGCGGTGCACGGTGGTCTCGTCGTACACGAAGACCGGTGTGCCGAACTGCGCGGCGACGGCGCGCACGTCCTCGGGCTCAAGAAACTTCAGCTGCTCCATTGCGACCTCGCTCATGTCAGGCTCATTCCTCGAAGGTGGGTCGGAAAAGGTGGGTCAGAACAGGAGTCACGGGCGTGCGTGCCTCGATCACGGCGCGCGAGACCTCGCGCGCGTGTGGAGTCACGAGCGCGGCAAGGTCGTCCTGGGCGCGGACCATGAGGGCGTCGGACACCGCCGCGCGCGAGACGCGCTCGATCAGGAAGACGACGTCCCGGGAGTCCTCGGTGACCTTGCTGATGTCGCAGTCACGGTGGTTCCAGTGCCGGGTCAGCACCTGGCTGCCCCGGGCGTACACCACCTCCCCGGGACTCGGGTGCTCCGCGCGGTCCGCGCCGAGCGGCACGAACACGTCGCCGTCGACCGCGTGACGGATCGTCACGGGGCCGTCGAGGCGGGCGAGGTCGAAGGCCCCGGCCGGCAGCGCGTGGCGCACCGAGACCAGGTTGTAGGCGTCGACGGCCGGGTTGATCCGGGGCAGCTGCCCCGTGCGCCGCAGCCGCCGGATCAGCGCGTCCACACTGGGGCGGCTGCGGCGCGGGTTGGTGCCGAAGGCGCGGTACGCGGCGAACCAGGAGGCGATCGCCGGGTGCTGCTCGTCCGGCAGGTCGTGGACGCCGGCCGACACCTGCTGCTCCAGTGCCTCCGCCTCCCGTGCGGCGTCCGGCCAGGGCACGTCGCCCGCGAGGCCGCGGGCCACGACGAACCGCACCTGCGCCTCCGGGTGGGCGGCCAGCACGTCCGGGTCGAACGCAAAGGTCACGTCCATGACGTGCCCCCGGGCGGCGTGAGGGGGGAGGGATCGGCCACGATCCGGCGCCGGGTGCGCAGCCGCCCGGCGAAGCCCTGAGGGTCGATGACCGTCAACTCCTCGTGCAACAGCCGTAACTGGTGGTGCGGAGTGCCCGGCCACAGGTGGTGGACGGTGTGGTAGCCGTCGCTGTGCGGGTGGATGAGCCGGCGCTGCAGCGGACCGAGGTTGGTGACGGTGGAGTCGAAGACGGTGTCCGCGTCGTGGTAGCTGTGCTCGCTCGACTCTCCGATGAACCGCAGCACGGGGAGCACGAGCGCGAACCCGGCCAGCCACACCGCGCAGGCCGTCACCGCCGCACCCGCCCCCCACAGCAGGGCCGCGGGAACCACCGCGACCAGCACCGCCCAGGCGACCGGGAGCAGCAGCGCCGGCAGATCCGTGGACGTGGAGCGGTACCAGCTGCGCTGGTGGGCGGCGAGCCGCACGAGCAGCGAACGGGCGTAACCCGTACGGCTCGTGCGGTCCAGGCCGGTGATGTCCAGCTCCGCGTAGCGCCGCAGGTCGGGGTCGTCGTCCGTGCCGAGCCTGCTGTGGTGCAGCAGGTGCTCGGCCCGGTAGCGGGCGATACGGATGCCGGTCGGCAGCCCCGCGAGGACCGTCGCGCACCGGTCGTTGGCCCTGCGGTGGTGGCGGCTCCAGTTGAAGTGGCTGGCCTCGTGGACCAGACATTCCAGCGCCCGTATCTGGCGGCCCGCCAGCACCAGGGCGGCAAGGACCACCAGGGTCCCGGCGGCGGCCTGCGCGGGCCCCGCCCACCATCCCGGCCAGGCCGCCGCCAGCACCCCCGCGATCAGCACGAGCTGGTCACCGGCGGCGACAGCCGCCGTGACGGCGAGGCGGGTGCGGTGTGCCGCGCGCACGGCGGGGCGCACGGCGGCGGGTGCCCGGTAGCCGCGGGCGTAGGGCCGGCCCGCGGGCCCCGGGAGCCCTGGGGGGCCCGGGTGCGCCCTGCGTGGCGAGGCGACGGTCTGCGTCATGATGTGCTCCAAGAGGACACGGCGGATCAGTCGGCCGGGGCCGAGAAGAGCATCCGGATCTGGGTGTTGCGGTAACCGGCGCGGGCGAAGGCCGCCGCCATCGGCGCGTTGCCGGTGTCCGTGGTGGCCGTGATCAGCTCGGCGCCGCGCTCCGCATGGCTCCGGGTGATCTCGGCGAGCAGCTCGTCGACGTGGCCTTGGCCGCGCAGTTCGGGAACGACCCCCAGGTAGCCGACGTTCGGGCTGTACGGAGTGGCCGAGGGGATCGCGAACCCCGCGACGGCGCCGTCGCCGGTGCGCGCCAGGCGCCACCAGGAGCGCTCGCCGGGGCAGTTGCGGTAGAACTCCAGCTCCTTGCGGGCCGTGGCCGCCGGGCCGTGCGCCGCGAGGTTCTTGCGGGTCTCGGCGTCCAGACTGCCCTCGGCGACCCGGCGGAACACGTCGAGGAACGCCTCGTCCGGCGCCTCCTCGAAGGCGAGCCGCCCCGCCGCGGCGGGCACCCCGATCTCCGGCGTCCACTCCAGGCGCAGCCGCTCCACCTCCTGGGTCAGCCCGGCGGCGAGAGCCGCCGCACGGCGCCAGGTCAGCGCCGCCGACACCTTGGGGTCCTCGCGCCAGCCGTTGGGCAGCGTCAGGTTGTACACCGGCGGCTGCGCGGCGCCCGCTTCGGCGAACGCCCGGTGCCCGGCGCGCAGCAACTCGGTGGCCAGGCCGACCCGGTCGTCCACCGACGGCGCCACATGCAGGCAGTCCAGGGCGAGAGGATGCTCGCTCGTGGCCTGGCCCCACCACAGGGCCCGCGCCACGATCTCGCCGTCCGCCTCGGCGATCCACGACCACTGCGGCCGGTACATGCCCTGGGCGAGCTCGTCCCGGTAGCGGTCGGCGGGGATCCAGCTGATCGGATCCTCGACGGTGAAGGCGGTGACACGCACGAGATCGGCGTCCGCGGTGGGGCGCAGCAGCATGGTTCCTCCGGTGGGGCGGATGGTGCGGTGACGGCCGGCGGCAGCCGTCATCGGCCGGCCGGCGGCTCGGTGTGCAGGTCGGACATGGCGACGAGGATGCGGCGGTCCCCGCGGAACGGCTCCCGGGCGTGAGTGGCGAGGAAGTTGTCCACGACGAGCACGTCGCCGCGCCGCCACGTGAAGGACACGGCGGCTTCCCGGTACAGCGACCGGATCAGCTCGGCGACCTTGTCCTCGATGGGCGCACCGTCACCGTAGTAGGCGTTGCGGGGCAGGCCCTCCTCGCCGTACTCCTCGACGAGGATCTCGGCGATCTCCGGCTCCACGTTGGAGAGGTGGAACAGGTGTGCGTGGTTGAACCACACCGTCTCGCCGGTCCGCGGATGCCGTGCCACGGCCTGCCGCACCGACGTGGTGCGCAGCCCGTCGCCGCCGGTCCACTCGAAGTCGGTGCCCGACCGGCGGCAGTACGCCTCCACCTCGGCCCGGTCGGTCGTCTGGAAGGCCTCCTGCCAGGACTCGTTGACGTCCGGGCCGTAGTTGCGCACGTACCGCACCCCGTGCCGGGTGAAGCGCTCCCGCACCTCGGCGGGGATCAGCGGGAACACCCTGCGCTCGCTGGCCACCGGTGTGGCTCCGCCCACCGGCGAGGGCAGATCGCCGTAGAAGTACAGCAGGCTCGGCCAGTTGTGGGAGTACGACATCTCGTGGTGGAACGGGATCCACTGGTCCTCGCCCAGCTCCGTCGAGGTGAACACCTTGTCGGCGACCTCGGTGCGGGTCGCCGCCCGCTCCAGATAGCCGAGCAGCTCGGGGGAGAAGGCGCGCGCCGCCCGCCCGAACTCCTGCGGGTCCGCCACGTCGAAGCCGCGCAGCAGCACGGCGCCGCACCGGTCCAGGGCCGCCCGCAGCTCCTCGCGCCGGCCGGCCACCCACCCCGGCAGGGCGAGGCCGGGCTCGCCCGCCTCGATCTCCAGCAGGAACGGCTCCTCGTGCAGCGGGCGGACGGTGACCGCCGCGTCGGACAGTGCCGAGGTCACATCGGTGAGCGTCATGCGGACACCTCGTCGGCGCCGATGGCGTCGGCCATGGCGGTCAGGATCCGCCGCGGGCCCTCGAACGGCTCCCGGGCATGCGCGACCAGCATGTTCTCCACGACGAGGACGTCACCGGGCTCCCAGTCGAAGCCCGTGGTCTCCGCCGTGTAGGCGGCCCGCAGCTCGGCGAGTGTCTCGGCCTCGATCGGGGAGCCGTCCCCGTAGTACGTGTTGTAGGGCAGGTCGTCCTCGTCCAGCACCTCCAGGAGACCGGCACTGACCTCCTCGTCCAACGACGTCACGTGGAAGAACAGCGCGTGGTTGAACCAGCTGCGCTCCCCGGTGACCGGATGCCTGCGCACCGCGGGCCGGGTCTGCACGGTCCGCAGATGGTCCTCGTCCACCCACTCCAAGGAGATGTCGGCGCGCGCGCAGTAGTCGGCGACGTCCTCGGCCCGGTCCGTCTGGAACGCCTCCTGCCACGGCAGGCTGATGCCCGGCAGGTAGTTGCGCACGTACCGCACGCCCAGGCGCTCGAACCGGGCGACGGTCTCCGGGCGCAGCCGCGCCAGGATCCTGCGCGAGTCGGCGAGCGGGGTACGGCCGCCCCTCGTCGCCGCCCGCTCGCAGAAGAAGACGATCCGCGTCGGCCACTTCGAGGTGTACGACTGCTCGTTGTGCAGCAGGATCGGCTGGTCCGCCGGGTACTCGGTGGACGTGTAGACGCCGTCGGAGACCTGGCTGCGCGGCGAGGACCGCTCCCCGTACGCGAGCACCTGCGGCGACAGGGCGTCCATCACGGCCCGGAAGTCGTCGGCGCCGCGCACGGCGAAGCCGCGGAAGAGGACGGCCCCGGCCTGCCGGGCCAACGCGTCGACCTCCTCCCGGCGTTCGGCCACCCATGCCGACAGCGATGTGCCGGGGCGTGCGCAGCGCACCAGCGCCGGCAGCGAACGGCCCTCCCAGGCCTGGCTGACGGCCACGCCGTCGCGCAGTTCAACGGTCATGCTGCAATCTCCCTCACGATGGGTGGCGGCCGGTCAGCGGCGGGGCGCGCCGCGGTCGATCTTCGGGATCGAGGCCTGCTGGGCCGGCTCCCTGGATGCGGCCGCCCGCTTCGCCTCGACGGCGCCGGCGAGGCCCGCGAGCGTCGGTGCCTTGAAGAACTGGCCGATCTGCAGTCCCACTCCGAACTCCTTGCGGATGCGGGAGATCGCCCGGATCGCGAGCAGCGAGTGCCCGCCCAGGGTGAAGAACGAGTCCTCCAGACCGACCCGATCCACCTCCAGCAGCTCAGCGCACAGCGCGGCCAGCCGGATCTGCACATCGGTGACGGGTGCCACGAACTCCGCTGCCGTGGCGGGCCGTTCGTCCGAGGGCTGCGGCAGCGCCGCCACGTCGACCTTCCCGTGCGCACCGGTCGGCCACTGCCGCAGCACGAACACCTGGGCCGGGACCATCGCGTCGGGCACCCGTTCGCGCAGGAAGTCCCGCAGGTCGGCCGCCAGCGCCCCGGCGTTCGCGGCGCCGTCCGCGTGCTCCGCGTCCGACGTCACGTAGCCGATCAGACGCGGGCCGGCACCGCGGCGGTCCACGGTGACCACACTGCCCGTCACCCGCGGGTGCTCGCGCAGCACCGCCGCGACCTCCGCCGGCTCGACCCGGTTGCCGTGGATCTTGACCTGCTCGTCGGCGCGGCCGAGGAACTCCACGGAGCCGTCCGCCAGCAGACGGGCCCGGTCCCCGGTGGCGTAGAGCCGCCGCCCGTGCCCGAAGGGATGCGGCACGAACCGTGCGGCGGTCAGCGCCGCGCGGCCCGGGTACCCGCGTGCCACCTGCACCCCGCCGAGGTACAACTCACCGGCCACACCCAGCGGTTGGGGCCGCAGGCGCGAGTCGAGGACGTACACCTCGGCGCCGGGCACCGGACGACCGATCGGTACGCGCTGCGGCACGGGCCGGGCGACCCGCCCGGAGGTGACGTCGATGACGGCTTCGGTCGGCCCGTACTGGTTGACGAACTCGGCGTGGGCGAACCGGTCCAGGACACGGTCCGCGAGAGGGGCCGACAACTCCTCGCCGCCGCTGAGCAGCAGCCGCAGCGAGGGGTGCGCACCCGCCGGGGCGTTCGCGAACTCCTCCAGGAGGGACGGCACGAAGTGGCAGACGGTCACCTCACGGCGGTCGATCAGCTCCCGCAGGTACTCCAGGTCACGATGTCCGCCCTCACGGCACGCCACCACGGTGGCGCCGGTGACCAGCGGCAGCAGCAGCTCCCACACCGCCACGTCGAACCCGAGCGGCGCCTTGCGCAGCACCCGGTCGCCCACCCCCACGGACAGCTGCCGCTCCATGCCCGAGAGCCGGTTGAGCAGACCCGCACGCGTGGTGAGCACACCCTTGGGGCGGCCCGACGTGCCGGACGTGAACAGCAGATGGGCACCGGCGTCCGGCAGGTCGGCGACGGCGGGCGGCCGGTGCCCGTCACAGGCCGCGACCTCCTCGCCCGTCACCTCCACCACGGTGACGCCCGGCAGCAGCTGCCCCAGCCCGTCGGTGGTCAGGACCAGCCGCGGCGCACCGTCCTCGACCAGCTGCGTGAGCCGCGTCGGCGGATAGCCCGGGTCGAGCGGCAGCACCACCGCGCCGGCCTTCAGCACGCCGAGCACGGCCGCCGCGAGCGCGCCGCCCCCCGCGCACAGCACCCCCACCCGGTCCTCGGCGCCCACGCCGCGTGCGGCCAGCAGATGCGCCACCCGGTTGGAGAACACGTCGAGCCCGCCGTACGTCAACACCTCGCCGCAGTCCTCGACGACCGCGACCGCGTCGGGGCGGGCATCGGCCTGCGCGGCGAACCGCTCCGGCACCCATGGGCCGGTCAGCGCGTCCGTCGCCGCACCCGACAGATCGCGCACAAGGTGCTCGCGCGCCGCGTCCGTCAGCACCTGGAGATCGTCCAGCGGGCGGTCCGGAGCGTACGCCGCCGAGGCGAGGAACGTCTCGAATGCCGACGCCAGAGCCGTCGCGGTAGAGCGGTCGAACAACTCCGTGGAGAACTCCAGACGGCCGCTGAGGCCGCCGTGCCCGTCCGGCGCCAGCTGCACCGACAGGTCGCAGCGCACCGTGCCGATCAGCGCGGGCAGCGCCTCGCAGTCGAGGCCCGGCATCGTCAGATCGGGCGCGGGCGTGTTGTGCAGCGCCAGCCAGTGCCGGGCGATCGCCGTCTGCCCGGACGCGTCGCGCCCCGACTGCAGCTCCGCCACGATCCGTTCGAAGGGCACGTCCTGATGCGCGTACGCCTCGGTGCACACCTCGCGGGTGCGCCGCAGCAGCGTACGGAAGGTGTCACCGTCGTCGATGCGCACCCGCAGCGGCAGCGTGTTCACGAAGAACCCGACGACGTCCTCCAGCTCGGCGCGCCTGCGCCCCGCCACCGGAGTGCCCACCACCACGTCACGCCGGCCCGCGAACCGGCCGAGCACACTTGCCCAGGCCGCGGTCAGCGCCATGAACAGCGTCGCCTGCCCGCTGTCGGTCAGCGCCCGGACGGCCTCGGTCAACGACCGGTCCAGCGAGAGCGGCACCGTGTCGCCCGCATAGCTCCGCTCCGCGGGACGCGGCCGGTCGGTGGGGATCTCGGTCGCCTCGATCCCCTCCAACTGCCGTTTCCAGTACGTCAGTTGCTCGGCAATGACGCCCTGCTCCAGCCAGCCGCGCTGCCAGGCCGCGAAATCCGCGTAGGTCAAGGCAAGCTCGGGCAGCGACGGCTCTTGTCCCTGCACCAACGCCGAGTACAACGCGCCCAGTTCGCCCACCAGCAGTCCGAGGGACCAGCCGTCGACGGCGATGTGGTGCACGGACAGCACCAGAACCCACTCCGGCCCCGCCGCGTCGGAGATCTCGAGCAGCGCCGCGCGCAGCAACGGAGGCGTCGACAGGTCGAAGCCCTCGGCGGCCGCCGCCCGCACCCGGTCCGCCACGGCGCCGGACGGAGTGGACCACACCGGCACCTCCACCTGGACCGTCCCGGCCCCGTGGATGCGCTGCTCCAGGACGTCGCCGTCCTCCACCACACCGGTGCGCAGTACCTCGTGCCGGTCCACGAGCAACGCGACCGCGCGGCGCAGCACCGCCACGTCGAGGGCACCGCGCAGCCTGAGCGCCCCGGAGCCCACGTACATCGGCGACCCCGGGCGCAGCTTGTCCACGAAGTACAGCCGTTCCTGCCCGAACGACAGAGGCGCCCGGGACCGGTCGCCGGCGCGCCGCGTCACCTGGCCCGCGTTCCTGCCGATGCCGTCCGCGTCCAGCAACTGGTCGAGCAGTCGCCTTTGTTCGGCCGAGAGCTGAGCTCCCTGGGGAAGCTGGGTCTGCATGAGTCCTCCAGATGTCGATGAGGCGCCGGCGGCCTCAGCTGCAGCTCGCCTGCTCCATCGCGCGCCGCAGGCTCAGCGGCCGCATGTCCGTCCACACCGCGTCGATCCGGGCCAGACACTCCTCGCGCGGCCCCGTGGTGCCCTCGGCACGCCACCCGGGCGGCAGGTCGGCGTCGGCACGCCAGATCGAGTACTGCAGCTCGTCGTTGACGACCACCGCATACGCGACGGCGGCGCTGTCCTGGTCGCTCATGTGCTTCCTCCGTGGTGACGGGGAGGCCAAAGCCATGACCGCCCCTCCCGTGTCCGGACCGTCCCAACCTGAACCATCCGGCCCCTGCTTGTGGTGTCGGGAGATTCCCCGACCTCCCTCCGTGCGGGGACCACCGCCCGCCGAACCGCCCCCGCTCAGGAGCCCGCCGCCACGCCGAGCCGGTCCGAACGGCCCACCATGGCCGCCACCTCGGCCCGCGACTGCACCTGCAGCTTCTGGAATATCCGCCCCAGGTACGTCTCCACGGTCTTGTGGCTCAGCTCCAGGACACGGGCGATCTGCTGATTGGTGCGGCCCGCACTGACCAGGAGCGCCACCTCCTTCTCCCGCCGGCTCAGTCCCTCCAGCGCCATCGTGGTGCCGCCCGCCGCATCGTCCGCCGGCCGCCGCCGGCCCGGCAGCGCCGTGACGCCCGCCCCCGCGGCGGTCTCCCGGCGCAGCCGCAGCGCCTGCTCCCGCAGATGCTCGCTGTCCGTCGCCGCCGCGACAGCCTCCGCGCACGCGGCGTGCCGCGCCGCTCCCGCCTCGTCGCCGGTGTGCCGCTGCAGGGCGCTGAGCGCCATCGCGAACAACGGCACGTGAGGGGTGAGGCGGCGCGTCTCGGCGATGCGCAGCCCCCGCTCGTAGTGGGTGCACGCGGCACCGGGCCGCCCCAGGGCCGCCTCGGCGGTCGCCAGCCAGTACAGACCCTCCAGTTCCCCGGCGACCTCGCAGTCCGGCGCCCCGTCCAGCAACTGCCGGGCAGAGAGCACGCGCTGCTCGGCCCGCCCCTGCTGATCGCCCCGGACGGTCGCCACCGCGAGCTGGGCCAGCAGCCTGCCGCGCAACGCGGCAGATGCCCCCTCGGGTATCACCGGCTCGCCCGCGCCCTCGTCCTCTCCCTCGCCGGTCGACGGCACCGGGCGGCGGGTGTGCAACGTCAGCTCGATCACCGCATGCCGCACCTCGTCCCGCAGCACGTTCCCCGGCGCCAACTCGTGCAGCAGCGAGTCCAGTTCGGCGTGCGCACGGTCGGGACGGCCGAGCAGCCGGTACGCCCGCGCCCGCCACTGCGCCGCCTCCACCCGCAGCCGCGTCCCCGCCGCGCCGCTCTCGCACAGGGGCCCCAGCGTGGTGAGCGACGCGGTGAGCCGGCCGGTGAGCGCCAGCGACTTGCCGAGCAACAGCCGCTCCCGCGGCTCGGTTCCGCCGCCCGCCCGCGAAGCCTGCGCCGCCCTTATCCAGGAGACGGCCTGCGCCGGGTCCCGCCACAGCCACTGCGCCGCCGCGTCCCAGAGCACCCGTGCGCCGCTCCCGTCCCGCAGCGCCGCACCGCGTTCCAGGTGCCGGGCCAGGTGCGCGGACGAAGAGCCGGGCCGGGCCGGCATCCGTGCCGCCTGCGCGTGCGCCCCCAGCAGCCAGCCGGGGCCCGCCGACTGGTAGGCGGCCACCCGCAGCAGCGGATTGGCGAATCGCAACTGCCAGGCGAGCTCGTCCGGGCGCAGCAGCTCCTCGTGCATCAACTCGTCGAGGGCCCGCGACAGCGCCGCGTCGTCGACCTGGGCGATCTCCTTGAGGTCGTCGGGGGCGAACGGCTCGTGCAGCACGGCGGCGGCGCGCACCACCTGCCAGCCCTCCGCGCTCAACGAGCGGAAGTCGCGCAGGACGTCGGCGAGCAGGTCCGGCGGCAGCGGCGGGGCCCAGGCGCCGGTGAGTCCGGGCACGTGGCGCAGCCTGGCGAAGGCACGCAGCAGCCCCGGGTTCCCGCGGGCCTCGTCGAGGAGCGTCTCGCAGTGCACCCGGCTCAGATCCTCCGGGAGCAGGGCGATCGCCTCCTCCTCGGTGAGCGGCACGGGCCGCACCCGCAGCACACCCCCGCGGGCGGCGCGCCGGACGGGCATGTCGTTCAGGACAGGATCACCGGGCCGGTCCCGCCGCGCGAAGGCGACCACGACCGGACCGTCGACGGGGTGCTCCAGCAGATGACCGAGAAGCTGCAGCGACCCCCTGTCCGCCAGGTGCACATCGTCCAGAGTCAGCAACAGGGGGCTGTCGGCGGCGAGCGTCCTCAGCAGGGCGCGCATCGAGCGCCAGATCCGGTACGTGTCCGCAGGCACGGGAGGAAGGACGTCACGTGCGGTGGTGGCCAGCACCGGGAACAGCGGCGCGAGCCAGGCGGCCTGCCCGGACCCGTAGCCCTCGAGCCGATCGGGATCCATGTGCTCCACCAGATCCTCGAGGGCCTCGACGAACAGCCCGAACGGCGCCTGAGCCGTGGCAGGCGAGGCCGTGCTCGCCGCGACCGTCCAGCCGTGGCCTGCCGCCACCGAGCACAGGCCCTCCAGCAAGGTGGTCTTGCCGGACCAGCGGCCGCCGGTGATCTCCACGGCCTGTCCGCCGGCCGCTCCGGCCGCGCCGAGGCCGAGCGCTGTGACGATCTCCTTGGCGCCGCGGGCCAGAAGCGGTGATGTACGAGTGGGGGACGGGGATGTCCGTTGCGAGCTGAGTTCCATGAGGAGCGCTTCCAGCGTTTGTGCCACAGAGGCGACGGGAGATCAGGGGGGAAGGAGCGCACGGGTGACTGATCCACGGATGCTAGCCACGGTGCGCGGCCCGACCCGGAAACCTCCGGCGGATCTCAAGGAAGCCTGGGTCCGCGGTACAGCGACACCGGCCCGTCGGGCACCGCGATCGGCTGGGGCGGGGCATCACGCCGTGAAGCTGTGCAGCGACGCCTCGAAACGGGCCAGCTCCTGGGCGCCGGGCGCAAGAACGCGCACACCACGCACGCGGCCCGGCTCGTCGTCGAGCAGCAGACGGGTCGCGATCCCGTCGGCCAACAGATGGGCGTGCAGACGCTCGGGCCGCTCGTGGTAGACGAATCGGTAGTGGACCGGCACGCCGGTGACGACCGCGTCCCCGAAGTGCCCCACCAGAACCGCCTCGAGGCGGCGAGCGTCCTCGCGGGCACCGACGAGCGCCCCGCCGATCCACTCGGCGTCACCCAGCGCCGCGCATGCCACGTGGGCGTCGAACGCGGACAGAGGCCACTCGGGCAGCCGCCTGGCGACCAGCTCGCGCAGCCTCTCGTCAGCCGACCACAGCGCGCCGGTGCGGGTACCGGCGATGCCAAGCGGCTTGCCGGGCGAGGCGAGGACGGCCAGGTTGCGGTGGGGGAGCGTCATTGCGGACTGCCGACGGTCACCCAGATAGTCGACGTACGCCTCGTCGACGATCAGCGTGCACTGCGGGTGCCGGGTCAGCAGCTCGGCGAGCGCGTCGCGCGGCACGGTCAGGCCGAGTGGATTGTTCGGGTTGGAGAAGACCACGAACGCATACCGGCGCATGGCCGAGTCCAGGCGCTGCACCCGCAGCTCGACGGTGTCCCGCTCGCCGACCGGCGGCGGCAGCTGACGGGACCACCTGCGGATGGTGCCCGTGTAGTCCGGGGTCAGCGCCGCCGAACGGTCCGCCGGAAGCACCGAGGCGAGCACCGACAACGGCTCACTGATCCCACGGGTGACCACCAGCTGACGCGGATCCGTACCCAGATACGCGGCATAGGCCGTACGGAAGCGGTCCTCGACGCCGTACGGATGGACGGTGAGGGACGCCGGATCGAAGGCGGCCGCCGCCGCGCGCGCCGCGGGCGACGGCCCGGAACGGGTGACGCACGTGCTCAGGTCCAGCACCCCGTCGAGCCCGGACGGCAGATACCGCAGATCCCCGCCCGAGTGCTGGGACGCCTTGGCATACGTGAGCGTGGTCAAGAGAGCCTCCTGCTGAACCGATGCGGGTACGGAAGACCGTCCCACCTGCCCGGGAAGCGCCCTGGCCGCAAGCCGCCGGCCGACCGGGACCTAGCCACGGCGCGAGGGGAGCGTCCTACCCCCGACTCGAGCTGCGCTCGGGCGCGCGTGGGAAGACCCCAAATCCCCTACGGAAGACGCCGGTTCTGGAAGGAGGCTCGGATCCGGCTCGAACCGTCGCGCGGCTCGGCCGCCCGCGCGCCATACTCCCCGCCATGCGACTCCCCGACACACCCGTCTGCGTGGCCGCTCTCGATACGGCGTCCTCCTACTGCTCGCCCGCGCTGCTCAACCACTGCGTGCGGTCCTACATCTGGGCGGCCGCCCACGGCACCGCCCGAGGCATCCGATTCGACCCGGAGGTCCTGTTTGTGGGCGCCATGTTCCACGACATCGCCCTGGTGCCGGAGTTCGACAGCCACACGGTCGGCTTCGACCATGCCAGTGCTCACGTGGCCCGGGTCTTCGCCCTGGGTGCGGGCTGGCCCCCGCCGCGCCGCGAGCGTCTCGCGGAGGTCGTCCTGAGCCACATGCTGGACGAGGTCGACGTGACGGTGGATCCCGAGGGCCACCTCCTGGAGCGCTCCACGAGCCTGGACATCTCCGGCCGCTACCTGGACGACTTCTCCGCCGCCTTCAGGACCGAGGTCCTGGGCCGCCACCCGCGCGCCGGCATCGCAGAGGAGTTCCTCGCCTGCTTCCGCGCCCAGGCCGAGCGCAAACCGGACAGCTCACCCGCCGCGGCCCTGCGCGACGGCATCGCCGACCGGATCCTCGGCAACGAGCTGGACCGTCACTGAGGTCGAACTCGTGGTGTCGCGCAGGGGTGGGGTTCCATGCTCTGCGTGGCGCCCGCCCTACGGATGCGTGTCGCGTGCCGTACACGCGAGAGCCCCCACCGGCGCGCGGCGCGAGCAGTTCGCGTCCGACCGCGAGCTTCGCGATCTCGGCCAGCTCCTCGCGCGTGAGCACGGCCCCCGTCGGATTGTGCGGGTGTTGATCAGCAGCAGCCGGGTGCGGTCCGTCACCGCGTCGCGCAGCTCGTCCAGACCCAGCCGGAAGCGCCGATGTGCGACTCCGCCGCGTGTGCCCTCGTAGTGCGGCTCGAACGCGATCACCTCGTCGCCCGGTTCGAGGAGCGCGAGGCCTCGGTCGTCGCCCGCCGTGACGAGCACCTCGGGATGGTGTCGGGGATGCCGTTGGGTCCAAGAACGCGGCGAGTTGCAGCATCGGCCGAGCCAGGAAGACCGCGACGAAACGATGATCAGATCCGCCAGGAGCGCAGCGCCTCGGCGACGGCGTAGACGTTCAGTCGACTGTCGCGGATCTTGCGGACGAGGTCGGACAGGGCGCCGTAGGGTGGATCGATGCCCTCGCCGGACTGGTCCAAGTACTGGGCGGTGACGAACGCGGCGAAAAGGCTGTTGCGGTGGGGGAGCGGCTCCAGCCGCACGATCGTGTGCAGGAGTGCGGCCGCGCGCCAGGCCGCATCCGGATCGGACGCCTCGAGCGTCGGCATCCTGGTCTTGTGCCGTGCCACGGCGGCCACCAGCGCCGAGTAGTCCGACACCGTGACGTCTTCGTGCCCGAGGGCGGCCTCCTGGACGTCCAGCAGCCAGGCGACATCGATGTACAGGACCATCAGGCAGCCGCGACCCCGTCACCGCGCCGGGAGGGCGGTACCTCCTCGGGGAACACCTCGTCGAACTCGCCGCGCAACCTGTCGGCCCAGGCGGTGGCGCCGGCCACGAACTGCTTGCGGTGCATCTCCCGCACACCGAGGTCGTGCAGATACTGCTTCAGGCTCTTGCCCTCGGCGGCGGCAGCGGCCCGCACGCCTTCCATTTCCTCTTCGGAGAAGGACACGTTCAGTGATGGCATGCAGCCATGGTACCTACTTGGTGCCAGATGTTGCGGCTCGGCGGCCGTTTTCAGAGGGGCGGGCAGGTGTTCGCAGCGTCGGCCGGGAAGGCGCGCTCGTGCGAACGTGCTGTAGCGGAGTGTAGTGAGTTGTTGCGCTCCGTTTATGATGACGTGATGAAGTACGTGCTGGTGCCGGGTGGTTGGCAGGGTGGGTGGGCGTTCGACGCGGTGGCGGCCGAGCTGCACCGCGAAGGTCACCAGGTCGAGGCCGTGACCCTGGCAGGGCTGGAGCCGGACGGCCCGGTCGACATGGACCGACCGCCAAATCTCAACACCCATGTCGACCAGGTGGCCGAGATCATCGACCGCGACTGTGAAAGGCCTCTCGCTCTGTGCGGGCACAGCTACGGCGGGATGGTGATCGCCGGTGTCGCGGACCGGCTCGGCGACCGCCTCGATCAGCTCGTCTTCATCGACGCCTACGTCCCGGAGGACGGTGATTCGTGCTGGTCCCTGACCAGTGACCGGTTCCGGCACCTGTTCATGGCCGGCGCCCGCGACGACGGTCGCTGGGTCGCGGCCCCCTCCGGGGCCGACCCACGCGCGCGACCGCATCCGCTCGCGAGCTTCCTCCAGGCGCTCAGACTGCACAGTGGTCCCGGACGTGCGGTCGGCCGCACGTTCATCAGCGGTGGCGCGTGGCCGGGCAGCCCGTTCGCAGCCGTGAGTGAACGGCTGCGCCACGACTCGGGCTGGCGTGTGCACGAGATTCCCGTCGGCCACAACATCGCCCGTCACGATCCGGTCGGTCTCGCAGCAGTCCTCGGGGCCCTCCCGCCGGCCTGCAAGAGCGCGTGACGCGAATGCGCGGTCCCGACAGGGAGCCGGTACGCGGCACGCCACCGCCGCCGGTCATTCGCGGGCCGCGGCCGTACTGCTCATGTCGGCGTAGCGGGTACCGGCCACCTGCGCCGCCAGCGGTTCGAGCGCGGAGAGTTCGGCCGCGGACAGGGTGAGCGCCGCCGCCGCGGCGTTCTCCCGCAGCCGGGAGGACCTGCGGGAGCCCGGTATGGGTACGACGGTGAGGCCGTGGACGCGGGACTGGTGGTGCAGCCAGGCCAACGCGATCTGCGCGGGGGTTGCGGCGTGCTCCGCGGCGATCGCGCGGACGGTCCCGAGGAGAGCGTGGTTGGTGCGAGCCTGCTCGCCGGTGAACCGGGGCATCGTCAACCGGGCGTCGCCCGCGCTCAGTTCGCTGCTGTCGGGGAGCGCGCCGGTGAGCAGGCCACGGCCGAGGGGCGAGTACGCCACGAACGCCACGCCGAGCTCCGCGGCCGCGGGGGCCGCGGACGTCTCGACATCGCGGCTGAAGAGCGACCACTCGGACTGCAGCGCGGTGATCGGGTGGACGGCGTGGGCCGCATGCAGTTCGGGGCCGGTCACCTCGCAGAGCCCCAAGTGACGGACCTTGCCCTCCTGGACGAGCTCCGCCATCGCGCCGACGGTCTCCTCCAGGGGGACCGAGGGGTCGCGGCGGTGCGCATAGTACAGGTCGATCGTGTCGATGCCGAGGCGCTTCAGGCTCGCCTCGGCGCACTGGCGGACGTAGGCGCGGTCGCCGCGGACCTGGTTCCAGGTCCGCCTGCCCGGCTGCCGCACGATGCCGAACTTCGTGGCGAGGAGGACCCGTTCGCGGTGGGCGCGGACGAAGGGGCCGAGGAGCACCTCGTTCCCGCCGTCCCCGTACAGATCGGCGGTGTCGAACATGGTGACGCCCGCGTCGAGGGCGGCCTGCAGGGTTTCCTGCGCCTGGGCAGGTGTGCTGGGTCCGTAGACCTCACTGAAGCCCATGCAGCCCAGGCCCTGCGCGCCGACTAACGGGCCGTTGGTGCCGAGAGGAACGACCGGGAGGGTGACGGCAGACATGGGAAGGCTCTCCTTGTCGCAGGGGGGCCGCAAGGGCGCGAATGTCACGCGCGGCGGGGGATGGTGATGTCGATGATCTCCTGTACACGGTCCGTGAGATCCTCACGGTTGTGCTGGACCCAGGAGATGTGCTGGCTGCCGAAGAACGCGGCGACGATGACCCGCGCCGTGGCGGCGATGTCGGTGGTGGGCCGCAACATGTCCTCGTCCTGGGCTTGTGCCAGTAGCTCGGTGATGAGCTGGGTGAACCCGCTGAACGGCGTCGGCATGTCGGCGTCGACCAGGTTCCGCTCGATCTGCAGCCGGGCACCGGCCTGCATCACCGGGTTGTCCCGCAGGGCGACCGCGGTCTGCAGGAGGAGCTCGCCGAGCGCGTCGAGCGGCGGGAGCTGCCTGGCCGTGACCGATTCGGCGATGGCGGGCAGCTGTGTGTAGAACTCCTCGGTGACCGCGACGGCCACCGCCTCCTTGTTCGTGAAATGGAAGTAGACGGCTCCCTTGGTCACCTCGGCGAGGTCGGCGATGTCCTGGAGCGTGACGGCGGGGAACCCCTTTGCGGCGAAGGCCTTGGCGGCGGCGTCGAGGAGCTGCCTCCGGGTGCGGCCGGCCCGTTCCTGCTTGAGTTCCCGCGGGGCCGCCTTGGTTGCCGTGGCTGTCCGGAGATGCTTGCTCATGATCCCTCTTCCGTACGTTTCTGCGGTGCCCGGTGCGCATGCCACGCACAAGATGGGTCCCTTGCAAGATACCTCTGCGAAGGTATATTTTCACGTTGCGCCACACGGTATTCCCGAACCGGATGGGGGAGAGACCATGGACCAGTTGTACGAACTGTCGACCAGGGTCCCAGGCGAAACGGGCACCGCAGTAGTGGATGCCTCTTTGAAGTTTCTTCAACCGGTCTCCCGGCAACTGGTCCACCGGGCCGCCGTCGCGGAGGTCTTCATCACGGACGCCTTGCAAGTGGGCGAGGGCCGGTTCCTCGTGGGAGCCCAGTGGCCTCGGGACCATGCGCTGTACTATCCCGATGCTCAGGGCATGTCCGACCCGTTGCTGCTGACCGAGACGGTGCGTCAGGCCCTGGTCTACCTGGCGCACGAGTACTGCGGGATCCCGCTGGGACACCGCTTCGTCGGCAGCGACACCCACTTCGAGATCACGGACCACGAGGCCTTTCTGGTCGGCGACGCTCCGTTGCACGTCACCCTGGACGTCCAGTGGTCGTGGGTGGCGAACAGGCCGCCCCGGCGCTTCGGAATGCGGGTGGACGCAGTGATGTCCGTGGCCGGGCGCGAGTGCGCCCGGGCCGGGCTGAGCGTCTGCGCCGTCGACGAGGAGCTGTACCGTCGGCTCCGCTGGCGGGGGAGGCAGGAGCAGGGCCGTGACGAGGCCGTCCGCGCCGGGCACTCCGCCGCAACTCGCCTGCCGGCGGCCGACGTCGGCCGCCTGCGGGCCAAGGACAGCGTGCTGGGCCGCACGGAGGCGGGCGAGTGGCAGTTGCTGGTCGACCTCCATCACGCCGTGCTCTTCGACCACCCCGGAGACCACATACCGCTGATGGTCACCCTGGAAGGCGCCCGCCAGTTGGGCCACCGCCTGGTCCATTGCCGCAACGACGCTCCCGCTGGAGCGGTACTGCGCGCCGTCCAGGTGGACTGCCCTGCCTTCGCTGACCTCGACGAACCGGTGCGGCTGTGCGCCGAGTCGCAGCCGTCGGCGGCCGCGTCGGACGTCACGAGGCTGCGCATCGCGGCCGTACAGCGGGAGGACACCGTCGCCACGGTCACCATGGAGTGGCTGCCCCGAGTCCTGCCCGCCGCGCCCGAGAAGGTCACCTTCTCCCCTGAGACGGTCGGCTCCGGCGCGGCGGTGTAGCGGTGCGCGCAGGCCGGCGGGCCTTGCTCGGCCGCTGCCGCGGCCTGCGATGTATGAGGGAACCAAAGGCCCACCGCACGCGGTGAGTTGCGCCGACCGCGCCGGGACGTGCGCCGAAGCGCAGGTGCGGGGGGAGTGTTCCTGCTCTCGCGGCATCCGCACCTCCCAGTAAGAAACCGCTTAGAAAGTATTTTTCCACATCCCTGTACGGCTCGACAAGGAGCTGAATGGTGCTCGATCATGCTGAGCCGCAAGAAAGGCAGCGATTCTGCCCCTCCCGTGCGGAGGGAATGGGCGGCAGGCCTGCCGAGGACGCGGTACTGCGGGCCGCCCGGTCGGCAGGGCGGGCCGCCGGGGCGGCGGACCGGGACCGGCGGCTGGCTCCCGAGGTCGTGACCGCGCTGAAAGATGCGGGCTTCGCACGTCACTTCGTGCCCCGCCGATGGGGTGGCCGCGAAGGCGGCTTCGCCCACCTGATCACCGCCACGGCGCTGATCGCCGGACAGTGCCCCTCGGCGGCCTGGTGCGGCATGCTCTGGGCCGCGCACGGACGGTACGCCGCCAGGCTGCCCGAAGAAGGACAGCGGGAGCTGTGGGGGAAGGGGCCCGACACACTGATCGCGGCGGCCCTGGCCCCGCCCGCCGGAGCCGCCCGCCCGGTACCGGGCGGCTGGCTGCTGGACGGCCGCTGGGACTGTGTCAGCGGCGTGGACTTCTCCCACTGGGTCCTGCTCGCGGCCCCGGTCGACGACACCGCGGTCGCGGCCGGTGTCACCCCCGCCGGTCCGGCGCCGGCCGCGGCACGGGTCCTGGCGGTGCCGCGCTCCGAGGTGAGCGTGCGCGACACCTGGCGCAGCACCGGGCTGCGCGGCACCGGCAGCAACTCCGTCTCCGTACGCGGGGTGTTCGTCCCCGACCGGCGCACCTGCCCGCTGGGCGACGTGCTCGCCGCCGTGGCCGAGCCCGGTGCCTCACCGGCACGCCAGGCGTCCGCGCAGCTGGCCGGCGGCCCGATGTTCTGCGCAACGGCGCTCGGCGCGGCCCGGCTCGCCCTGCGGTCCTGGACACGCTGGGCGACGACCCCGCCCGCCGGGCGCCCGGCGGCCCTGGGCGACCCGGCCGTCCAGCGGGTGCTGGCCCGCTCCGCCGGCGAGATCGACGCCGGGGCCCTGCTGTTGGACCGGGCCGGAGCCAGCGCCGACGCCGAGCCCACCGCGACGCGCGTCGAGGCGGTCAACCGGCGCGACGCCGCCGTGGCGGCCGAGTTACTGGTGGAAGCCGTCGAGCGGCTGTTCCGGACGGGCGGTGTCCATGCCCGGGACGACACCAGCGAGGTCCAGCGGGCCTGGCGGGACACGCACACGGTGGCGGCGCACGGCGCCCTGCGACTGGACGCCGCGGCCGGCGCGTACGCCGCCCGGGGCGAGGGCGAGTGGTAGGCGCCGACGCCGCAGGGGCCGCGGTGAGCCGGCCGGCCCGCCTGGTCTTCAGCGACGTCGACGAGACACTCATCGCGGTGAAGTCGATGTTCGACTTCCTCGTGTACTACTTCCGCGGCACCCGCGGAACGCAGGGCGCCCGCCACGCGGCGGACGTCCGCCGGGACCTGTCCCGCCGGACGTCCGCCGGCGCTCCCCGGGAAGCCATGAACCGCCTGTACTACCGCACCTGGGCGGGCGAGCCCGCGGCCCGGGTCGCTGAGCTGGCCGAGGCCTGGTACACCGAGCGGTCGGGGGCTCCCGGCTTCTACCTGGCCTCCACGCGCCGGGCGCTGGAACTGCACCGCGACGCAGGGGACACGGTGATCCTGGTGTCGGGATCCTTCCCCGCGGTCCTCGCGCCCATCGCCGCCGAGGTGGGCGCGACGCGCCTGCTGTGCTCGGTCCCCGGGATCCATGACGGAGTACTGACCGGCCGACTCGTGGGCGATCCCTGTATCGGAGAGGCGAAGAGCGCGGCGGTCCGCCACATGCTGCGGAGCTGGCCGGCCGTGGACCCGGCGCAGTGCTACGCGTACGGGGACCACGTCTCGGACCTGCCGATGCTGGCGGAGGTGGGCAACCCGGTCATCGTCGGCGGATCGGCGCAGCTGCAGGCGCGGCTGCCGCGGGCGCGGGTGCTGGGCCCGCAGGCCGTGGACCAGGTTCCCGCTCTCCTGCGTGCCACGCGGGAGGGCGGGGAGGAGTCCCCTGGGGCCTGCGCCTGACCGGCCGTACGAGCGGGCGCGTCCTCGGCACGCGCCCGCTCCTTCCGACGCGGCAGGGGGAGGGATGCCCTCCGCGCCGATGAGGAGGCGGGCGCAGCTCACCTCCGGGTACGGGCTTGTGACGCCGGTCAGCCCGGCGTCCGCGCCGACACGGTCGCCCACAGGTCGTCGAACCACCGCGCCGCGTCGGCGTCGTCGCCGGGCACGGGATGGGGAATCCCGAAGAAGACCGACATCAGCAGGCGGGCCACGGCTTGCGGGGGCAGTCCGCCCGAACCCCCGTCGTCGGCCTGCGTCTGCGCGACGGCACGGGCCAGCGGCAGGCAGATCCGCTCCACCAGCCCGTGTTCGCCCCGGTCCAGACAGGGGACCTCCACGGCGAGCCGCAACGCGGACCGGGCCCGCGCGTCCTGGCGCAGGTGCCGCGCGAGGTCGAGGACGGTCTCGCGCAGCGTGTCGACCGCCGCCGGTCCCGGCCGGCCGGCCCGCGCCGCACGCAGACTCAGCTCGGCCCCGGCCTCCTCGACCAGCGCCGCCGCCAGCTCCTCCTTGGAGGAGAAGTGACCGTACAGCGCGCCCTTGGTCATGCCGGTGCGCTTGACCACATCGAGCAGCGTCGTGCCCATGTAGCCGTACGCGGCGAACTCCTCGGCCGCCGCGTCGAGCACCCCCTCCCGGGTACGCACTGCACGCTTCTGAACCATGCCGAGCCCTCCGCCCGAATAAAAACCTTTAGAAAGGTATGTTATTGGTATCGCAGTCGCGACCGCATTGACATGACCTTATCCAGGTGTCACCGGGGCGCGACGATATCCCGCCAGTGCTCTGGTCGGGTCCGGCGGCGGCCTCCCGCAGGGTTCCTCGCACCGCGCCGGATCCTGCGGCGCCCGTCGCCCCGGGAGGCGAGGCACCGTCACTTCCCTGGGTGCGGACAGGTGCTACGAGATCAGGCCCAGGTGTCGCAGGTCCGCCACGTACTTCTCGATCAGCGGCCGGGACAGGTGCGGGATGTCCTGCTCGGCGCCGATGCCGGCGGCGCGCACCGCCGCGCGGAACCGCTCGGCGGGCAGTGCCGACGTCGTGCGCGGGGTGAGCGGCTCCCGCCAGGCGGCCATCAGCGGCAGCAGGGAGTACGGGCGCTGCGCCTGCGGCAGCGTCTGCAGTGCGGCCTCGAACTGCTCGCGCCACTGCCGGTGGCCGCCGACCCGGCGGACGGTGGTTCCGCTGTCGATGAGCCAGTCGACCACGGTGTCCAGTGAGACTCCGTCGTCGTGCGGGTTGACCACGTTGAACGTCCGGAATTCGGCGTTCCGGTAGCCCAGGGCGGCCACGGCGGCGGCGACGAAGTCCCCCGGCAGCCCGTCGTAGTGTGCCCGCGGCCGCCGGCCTTCCCCCACGCCGCAGTAGAACGACTCGGGCGCGATCCCCGTGGCGATCAGGCTCAGCAGCAGGCGGGTGAAGGTGTCCGGCACGTTGAGCTGCCCGGCGTACCGGGCGTGCGCCAGGATCATGCCGGAGCGGAACACGGTCACCGGCAGCCCGCACAGGTCGTGGGCCTCGCGCAGCAGCACCTCGCCGGCCCACTTGCTGGTCGCGTAGCCGCCGGCCTGCCGGTCGTCGATCGCGCGCTTCGGGCTGTCCTGCCTGATGTCGGTGTCCTCGGCCCCGGTGGCAGTGCCTTGTGCGGCCAGGGCAACGGTGGACACGTACACGACCGGCTTCAGCCGTGTGGTCAGAGCGGCGCGGATGACCTGGGCAGTGCCGACCACGTTGGGTTCGAACAGCTGGCGGTACGGCAGCACGTGGTTGACCAGCGCCGCCGGGTGCACGATGAGGTCCGCCGTGGCGGTCAGCTGCTGCCAGTCCTGTTCGCCCAGGCCCAGGCACGGCGCGCCGATGTCACCGGCCAGCACGCGCAGCGCGCCGCCCGCCGTCAGTTCGGCGAAGCGGCTCTTGAGCGCGGTGTCCCCGCTGTCCAGGGCCTCCTCCAGGCGCTGTCGGGCGGCGCTGTCGTCGGCGGCACGCACCAGGCAGACCAGCGTGCCGCCCACCGGGGCCAGGCGCTCGAGCCACTCCAGGCACAGCAGCCGACCGAGGTAGCCGTTGGCCCCGGTGAGCAGCACCGTGCGCGGTTCGCCGGCCGGCCGGGGCAGTGCCGTGCTCGCGGTGAGGGTTTCGGCGTCGATGAACTTGTCCAGAGTGAGGTCCGCGGCACGCGCCGAGGTGGCGTGCTCGCCGTGGACGGCGGCGAAGGTGGCGTGCTGCGCCGCGGCGGCGCCGCGCAGACGCTCCACATGGGCGCTGATCTCGCCCAGGGTGTTGGCCGGTCCCAGGACGGTTCCGACCGAGACCTCGACGCCGAAGACCTCCCGCAGGAGGTTCGCGAAGGACAGCGCCGACAGCGAGTCGCCGCCCAGATCGGTGAAGCGCTGCCCCGGGTCCGGCTCGACGTCGAGCCCGGGCAGCAGAGCCTGCGCGGCGCGGGCGACCGTCTCGGCCACCGGGCGGTCGTGGTCCTGCCACACCGCGCGCAGCTCCGCGGCCTGACCCGCGGCGAGTTCGGCGTAGCGCTGTTCGAGGCGTTCGCCGTACCGCTCCTTCAGCCGCGGGCGCAGCTGTTTGGTCGAGTCGGTCAGCAGACCGTTGTCCTGGCTGAACGGCACGGTCTCGACGATCAGGTCGCGCGGGACTTCGTACGGCGCCAGTCCGGCCTGCGCGGCAACGCTGTGCAGCGACCGGCTGAGCGCCGCCTTCAGCGCCGCCTCGTCGCCGGCCTGTGCGATCGCCTCGGGGGTGGGCACCACCACGGCGAGGAGGTACGCGCGGGAGCTGTTGCCGTACACGAAGACCTGCCGCACCAGCGGGCTGGCGACGAGCGCCGCCTCCACCTTGGACAGCGCGACGAACTCGCCCTGGGAGAGCTTGAGTACGTTCTTGCGCCGGTCGACATAGACCAGTTCGCCGGGCGCGGTCTCGGCCATGATGTCGCCGGTGCGGTAGTAGCCGTCCTGGTCGAACACCTCGGCGGTGTCGTCGGGGCGCCGGTAGTAACCGGGGGTGATGATGGCGGTCTTCACCAGCAGTTCGCCGCGCGGATGGGGGGAGTCGGCGGTGGAGTAGCCCAGTTCGGGGACGTCCACGAGCTTGTAGTCGAGCACCGGGGGGCTCTGCACGCGGTGGTCCAGCATGACCAGGCCGGTCTCGGTGGTGCCGTAGCTGTTCAGGAGCGGGACGTCGAGGGCGTCGCGGAGGAAGGCGGCCAGCTCCGGGGCGAGCGGGGCGGACCCGCAGGGGGCGTGGATGACTCGCCCGCCCAGCACGTGGTCGCGCAGGTGCGCGACCACCTCGGCATGGTCGGTCTCGCCCGGCTCGCCGTGCACCGCGCGCTGGTTGAGCTGGGAGTGGTAGCTCTCGAAAAGCAGCTCGCAGACCCGTGGCACCATCGCGATCTCGGTCGGCCGGATCAGCGCCAGGTCGTCCAGGAGGGTGGACAGGTCGCTGTTGGCCACGAAGTGCGCGGTGCCGCCGGTGGCCAGCGTCTTGATCACCAGCCTCCTGGCGACCAGGTGGCTCTGCGGCAGGAAGTTGGCGGTGATCAACGGGTACTGGTTGTCGGCTCCCGCAGGCGGGCGCCACATGAGGGACACCGTCGACTCTGGGAACATCACGCCCTTGGGCGTGCCGGTGCTGCCGGATGTGTAGATGAGGGCCGACAGCGCGCCGTCGGCGCTGCTGTCCGGCGGCAGTTCGGGCACCGGCGGCAGGGAGCCCGCGCGGCCGACGATGTCGGACAGCAGCTCCAGCGACGCCGGGGCACCTGTCGTGTCCAGCAGCCGTTCGGCGGCCGCCAGCGCCTCCCGGTGTTCGGCGAGCTCGGGGTGGTGGTCGAAGACGAGGATGCGGCGTACGCAGCTCTGCCCGGCCAGCGCTTCGAGCACGGTCGCCAGCCGGTCGGTGCTGGTGGCGAAGACGTGTGGGGCGGCCTCCATCACCAGGTGGCGGATGTGGTCGACCGAAGCGTTGGTGTGCAGGGGCACCGCGACCGCCCCGACCTGACCGCACGCCAGGTCGACCGTGGTGTAATCGGTGCCGGCGAAGCCCAGGATCGCGACGAAGTCACCTTCGCGAAGCGGGTGTTGCGGGTGGTGGTACCAGTCGGCGGCGACCGCGCCCAGCCGTGACCACAGCTCGCCGTACGAGATGGTGTCGAACCGGGGCAGCAGTCGCGCGGTGACGTGGCCGTCCACGCTGACGTACTGCCTGGCGCGCTCGCCGAGTGCGGGCCGGTCGGCGTACGCCGCAAGGGTGCGCCTGACGATCTCGGACAGACGCGGCCCGGGTCCGGCCCCCTCCTCGAAGACGCCGGCCACCGGCATGCTGTCGGCAAGTTCCGGCTCGGCCCGGAACAATGCGGCAATACGCTCCTTCCGATTTTTCCCTGCGGAAGCGCGCACAGTGGTGCCTGGTGAGTCATTACTCATGACCACGCCTTTCGGTGACCGCGAATTCTTTCCGGCACATGAGCCCGGCTGAAAGCCGAAGAAGACCCACCACGGGCCGGGCCGGCGCATGGGAGCAGAGGGCTCCGGTGGCCGAGGCGCGGTCAGCTTAGCGTGCGGAGAGAAATGGACGCCAGGTGTCGCGGGGTGGTGGGGATAGGGGTGGAGAATTGTGTCAGCGACGCCGTTCGGAATTGCTCTCGCGCGGGTGCGCGCGGCAATTCCCGTGGAAAGCGCCGGGCACCGCGTCCGGGGCCGTGCGCTCGCGTCACCGCACCGCGGGCGGCCCGGGCTGCGCTGCCCCAGGCGGCCGTCGCACGGTCCACCCCCGAGGCTGGGCGGCGGCCCCGTTGTCGCTGCTCGCCGGCACGGCCCCCTGTCCGTCGGGGGGGGGGGGGGGGGGGGGGGGGGGGGGGGGGGGGCGCCGGGCGGGGGGGGGGGGGGGGGGGGGGGGGGCCGCGGCCCCCCCCCCCCCCGCGGGGGGGGGGGGGCCCCCCCGGGGGGGGGGGGGGGCCGCCGCGTCTCGCCGCGCGCGGGTATATCCCCCCCTCCGGGGGGGGGGCGGGGCGCCGCCCCCGCCCCCCGCCCCCCCCCCCCCCCCCCCCCCCCCCTGCCGACTGCGGGTCAGGAAGCGGCGGCTTCCGTGAGCA
>NZ_JBITLY010000020.1:0-95848 GCF_044465725.1 Streptomyces sp. NPDC049541
GGGGGCGCCCGCCCCCCCCGCCCGCCCCCCCCCCCCCCCCCCCCCCCCCCCCCCCCGCCCCGGCGGGCGCGGCGGGGGGGGGGGGGGGGGGGCGCCCCCCCCCCCCCCCCCCCCCCCCCCCCCCCCCCCCGCGCTCGTACCACCCCAGATGCCGTGCGGGCACCGTCAGTGGCCTCTGCCCCCGCTCCGTCGGTCCATCGCTCGTAGGGCCTCGGAGACGCGCGTATAGACGCCGGGGCTGCCCGCACGACCGCAGCCACTCCCCCAGGACACGAGTCCGATGAGCTTGCCCTGGGCGACAAGGGGCCCACCGCTGTCCCCCTGGCAGGCGTCGTGGCCACCTCCCGCCTCCCCGGCGCACAGCATGCTCTTGGCCTGGTACATGCCGTCGGCGCTGCCCGGATACGCCTCCTGGCACCGGGCGTCGGGCAGCACGTGCACGCGTGTCGCCCGCAGACTGTGTGCGTAGTCGCCACCGCCGGTGAGATCGCCCCACCCGGAGACGGTCGCGCTGGTACCCGGCTTGTACGCAGGATCGCCGGCGGCCGCCATGGCGATGACCGACCTGCGCGGCAGTGGCTGGGCGAGGGTGAGCACGGCGAAGTCCTCGGCGTTGCTGTCGCTGTCGAAGGCCGGACTCACCTGGACGTCACGTACCGGGATCTCCCGCCCGCGGTCCGAGAGCAGGTCCGTGCGGTTCGCGATGACCTTGAGGTCGTGGACGCGCTCCGGCGGCGCCCCCAGGACGTCCTCGCCCATGCAGTGGGCCGCGGTGAGCACGGTCGTACGGCTGATGGCCACACCGCCGCAGAACTGCCCCGCACGCGTACCCCCGAACCGGTCACGGCTGGAGAGCGCCACCGTCCACGGGCTCTCGGACACATCGATCGGGAAACTCCCTATGACAACGCTGTCGGCGGCCACCGGGGCAGTGGAAAGCAACGGTATTGCGGTCGCCGCGGCCGCAAGGGCCAGCGGCCGGGCCAGCGCCCGGACAAGGGGACGACGCATACGAGCTCCTCACTCTGGGATGTCGTGGGAGCCCCAGAGTGATCCAGCCCGTCACACCCCGCACCTGCGCGACAGCACGAGAAGGCCCGGTCCCCCCGCGCGGGAGGACCGGGCCTTCGATGTCGTACGACGGCGACCTAGTCGAGGTAGTCGCGCAGCACCTGAGAACGCGACGGGTGGCGCAGCTTCGACATGGTCTTGGACTCGATCTGGCGGATGCGCTCGCGCGTGACGCCGTACACCTTGCCGATCTCGTCGAGGGTCTTCGGCTGACCGTCGGTGAGACCGAAGCGCATCGAGACGACGCCCGCCTCGCGCTCGGACAGGGTGTCGAGGACGGAGTGCAGCTGCTCCTGCAGGAGCGTGAAACTGACCGCGTCGGCCGGAACGACCGCCTCGGAGTCCTCGATGAGGTCACCGAACTCGCTGTCGCCGTCCTCGCCCAGCGGGGTGTGCAGGGAGATGGGCTCGCGGCCGTACTTCTGGACCTCGATGACCTTCTCGGGGGTCATGTCGAGTTCCTTGGCCAGCTCCTCCGGGGTGGGCTCACGGCCCAGGTCCTGGAGCATCTGGCGCTGCACGCGCGCGAGCTTGTTGATGACCTCGACCATGTGCACCGGGATACGGATGGTGCGGGCCTGGTCGGCCATGGCGCGGGTGATCGCCTGGCGGATCCACCAGGTGGCGTACGTGGAGAACTTGTAGCCCTTGGTGTAGTCGAACTTCTCGACCGCGCGGATCAGACCGAGGTTGCCCTCCTGGATGAGGTCCAGGAAGAGCATGCCGCGGCCGGTGTAGCGCTTGGCCAGGGAGACCACCAGACGGAGGTTGGCCTCCAGGAGGTGGTTCTTGGCGCGGCGGCCGTCCTCGGCGATGATCTCCAGCTCGCGCTTGAGCTTCGGGGCCAGCTTGTCGGCGTTGGACAGCTTGTCCTCGGCGAACAGGCCCGCCTCGATGCGCTTGGCGAGCTCGACCTCCTGCTCGGCGTTGAGCAGGGGTACCTTGCCGATCTGCTTGAGGTAGTCCTTGACCGGGTCGGCGGTGGCGCCGGCCGCGGCGACCTGCTGGGCCGGCGCGTCGTCCTCGTCCTCGTCGGAGAGCACGAAGCCCGCGCTCTCGGCGCCCTCGGGCTCGTCGGCACCCTTGGGGGTGTCCTCGAGCACCTCGTCCTCGAGGACCTCGGCGTCGTCCTTCTTGGCGCTGGTCTTCTTGGCCGCCGTCTTCTTGGCGACGGTCTTCTTAGCGGGCGCCGTCTTCTTGGCGACCGCCTTCTTCGCAGCGACCTGCTTGGCGTCGTCCTCGACGGGCGTGTCGGCGGCGGGCGCCTCGGGGGCGGCGGTGGCGGTGGCCTTCTTGGCGGTCACCGTCTTCGCCGCGACCGTCTTGGTGGCGGTGCGCTTGGCCGGACTCTTCGCTGCGACGCTCTTTCGGGTGCGCTTGGGCTCCGCGGCACTGACCATCAGCGTCACACCCTCTTCCTCGAGGATCTGGTTGAGGCTGCGCAGTACGTTCTTCCACTGAGTGGCCGGAATCTGGTCAGCTTCGAAGGCCCGACGCACATCGTCGCCGGCGATCTGCCCCTCAGCCTTTCCCCGCTCAATCAGAGCCATGACAGAGACGGACTCGGCGATCTCCGGCGGGAGCGTACGGGATGTGCTGGCCGACACGAACAACCTCTCGGAACGTTGGAAAACGGCTTCCGGCCCCGTCCAGGACGGACAGGAGCCGACCGCCGGCTTGGGGATTGGGCCGACGGCGCGGGCGGGACCGGGAAGATGCACAGCGCCGCAAACGGCGTCCGTATTCCCTCCTCGGCTGTCACCTCTTAGGTCATCGCGCTGTTTCCCCGAGTGTTACGCCTAATCTGCGTGGTCCGAATCACACCCTGTAAGCACTCAAAGGCGATCAGACAGGGACATACAGGGTCACCCGGGGGCGGGATCGGGGCTTTCCCAAGGTCTCCGCGACCCGTGGCGCCGTCGGACCCCGCAGGATCCCGGAGATCCTGCGGGGTCCGACGGAGGCGGTGCGGCGGCCGGGCCATGCCCCAGGAGGGGGAGGCACCTCCCGGCCGCGCCGCCCGCGGGGTGCGGTCAGTGTTCGCGCGGCGCGGGCACCACGCGCTCCACCTCGGGGTGGACGGTCAGCAGTTGGCGCATGGCCGACTCGGCCGCCGCGCCGTCCCCGGTACCGAGGGCGTCGACGATCCTGCCGTGGTGCGCCAGCGACGTCTCGTTCGGCCGGTCGCAGCCGGTCACCGGGCCGCCGGAGACCTGGAGGGCGGCCGAGACGATCCCGGAGAGGTGCTCCAGCATCCGATTGCCCGCAACCTGGATCAGCAGGGAGTGGAACTCGGCGTCGGCGCGGGAGAAGGTGATGGCATCACCCTGCCCCATGGCGTGGCCCATGATCTCCACCATGTCGGCGAGCCGCTGCTGGACGTCCTCGCGCCCGTGCCCGGCGGCGAGGCGGGCGGCGAGCGGTTCGATGGTCCAGCGCAGTTCGCTCAGCTCGCGACGCTGATCGTCGCGCTGCGGCCCGAAGGCGCGCCATTCGATGATGTCGGGATCGAGCAGGTTCCAGTCACTGACCGGGCGCACACGCGTACCGACGTTCGGGCGAGCGCTGACCAGGCCCTTGGCCTCCAGGACCCGGAGCGACTCACGGACGACGGTGCGGGAGACCTCGAAACGCTGGCCGATCTCCTCGGGCACCAGCGGACGGTCGGCGCCCAGATCGCCGGAGACGATCATCTGGCCCAGCTGCTGGACGAGTTGGCCGTGCAGCCCGCGTCCGCGGCTGCCCGCGGCGCGCCGGCCCACGCGGCCCAGCTCCGGGTCCGCGCTCTCCCAGGCGGGGGCTCCGACGCGGTCGACCACATGGGCCTCGGCGTAGGGGTAGCGGTCGAGATCGCCCGGGCCGGCCAGACCGGAGTCGGCGGAGCGGGCGGCGGTCATCATGGTGTGCGCAAGGGTACTCACGGATCCTTTGTCGGCGCCGTCTCCAACTCCCTTGAGGTCTTTGGTGAAAAGCACACGAAAGGGTGATCGCTCACCCCGTCGCAATTGACGCCTTATCGGAAAGAAATGGGCTTTCCCCAGGGAGTTGCGCACAGGGGAGGACGAAAGCGCGCGGACGGCTGTCATCGGACCCTGCTGCGCAGGGTGGTGAGCAGATACGCGCAGAGCAGAGCGGTCAGCGACAACGTCAGGGCGCCGCCGACGGGTTGGGCGATCACCCTCGCCGCGGCCCACAGATAGCGCTCTCCCCCGAAGGGCCACTGCAGCAGGAACACCTCGTGCAACCGCAACGGAAGCCCGGCCGCCATCCGCACGGACGATCCCGCCAAGGCCTTCTGTACGAGCGGAACGACGACGACCGGTACGGAGATCACGGCCGCGAGTCCTGCCGTGGTGGACCGGAAGACGCCCGCGGCCAGTACTCCGGCCCAGGCACATCCGACGACGAGACCGAGCCAACTCGCGCTCAGCGAGAGCCAGTCCATGGGAACTTGCATGAGCTCCCGTCCGTAGACGATGTAGAGCACCTCGGCGTCGCAGCCGACCGTGAGGAAGGCCAGCATCAGGGCGGTGACCGTGGCGACGAGGAGTTTCGCGGCGAGCAGCCCCAGCCGACGGGGCACGGTGCCGCGATCCGCCGCGAGCGCGGGATGGCGGAACTCGTCGCCGAAGGCCAGCGCGCCGAGGAGTCCCGCACCGAGCGCGGCGGGCGGCAGCGGCAGCTCGCGCGGCCACGCGGCCAGCAGGCGCGCCTGTGGGGTGTGCCCGAACCGGGCCAGGAGGACGGCGGCGAGGGCGGAGACGACGAGTACGACGGCCCCGGTGACGAACCCGGTGCCGATGCCGGCGGCGCGACGGATTTCGTAGCGCAGGGGACGCAGGGGGCTGGGAGCAGGACGGACGGAGATGGGGGGCGGCAGGGAGGGCGGGCTGTCGAGGGCGCCTGCTTCAGCGGGGCGCACGGCCGGCGCCGGGGCGCGCCCCGGCGTCACAGATGACTGGGGCGCGTGGACGGGTGCCTTCAGCACGGCGACCTCACCGGGCGCGTCAGCCGGGGACCGCGGTTCGGGGGCTTCGCAGGACGCATCGGCCGGAGTCGGGGAGGCCGGTTCGGCGCCTCCCTGCCCGGGCGCGTCGGCCGGGGTCGAGCGGTGCGCTGCCGCGTCGGGCCCGAGGGCCCCGTCCGGGGCGGGTGGCTCGTCCGGCACCAGCGGCTCGTCGGCGGATTCCGGCCCGTCGACCGGGGATTCCACCGCTCCGGGCCCCATGTCACCGATCTCGTCGGCGAGTTGGTGTACGAGGATGCCGTGGCGGAACGCGGTCTCTCCGACCTCGGCACAACTACTGCCGTAGACGGAGAGACGGTTGCCGCCCTCGTGCACGACTTCGACGGAGCGATGGCCGGTGCGGGCTTCCTTGGTGAGCAGGGCAGCGAGGCGCACGACGTGCGGGCTGCGGACGGCGACGCGGGGGCGCAGCCGGGTGCGGGAGAAGTCCTCCGCGTCCTGGTCGGCGACAATCTTGCCCCGCTCCAGCGTGACGACCCGGTGGGCGCTGCGCGCGGCCTCCTTGGGGTCGGCCGTGGTGAGCAGGACGGTACCGCCCTGAGCGGCGTGCGCGTGCAGCATGCCGTACAGCCAGCGGGCCTCGCGGGGGGAGAGACCGCCGGCGGGTTCGTCGAGCACGAGCGTGTGCGGGTCGGACAGCAGGGCGCAGGCGAGGCCGAGGCGGAGGTCCATGCCGCGCGAGAGGGTGCCGAGGCGTTCGTCACGCAGGCTGACGAGGCCGACCACCTCGAGGACCTCGTCGGCGCGGCGGGCCGGAACTCCTGCCGCGGCGCACAGCATGCGGAGATGGCCACGGACGGTACGGGCCGGATGCCCGGGTACATCACCCAGGAGCACGCCGACTTCGCGCGCCGGATGGGCGATGCGGTGCAAGGGGCGGCCCTTGAAGTAGGTGATGCCACGGCCCTGTTGGAGTTCGAGCATGAGTTTGAGTGCGGTCGTCTTGCCCGCCCCCGGCGCGCCGAGCAGCGCGGTGACACGGCCTGCGCGCACGTCGAAGGAGACGTCGTCGACCGCGGGCGGAAGCTCCTTGCGGGGATTGCTGGTCAATCCGTAGGCCTGGATCACCTGAAGCAAGATAGCGCGCTATGTCCGATTTTTCGGGTATAGCGCGGCCCGCTCCGCAGGCCGTGACCATCCGCCCGGCACCGTGCCGTCACACTTCGGGGCGCAGCATCGGGGGGTTGAGCAGTGTGGCGCCGCCGGCCCGGAACAACTGGGCGGGGCGGCCGCCCTGGCGTGTGGTGGTCCCGCCGGTGGGGACGAGGAACCCGGGTGTGCCCGTCACCTTGCGGTGGAAGTTGCGCGGGTCGAGGGCCACGCCCCACACCGCCTCGTAGACGCGGCGCAGCTCGCCGACGGTGAACTCGGTGGGGCAGAACGCCGTGGCGAGGGACGAGTACTCGATCTTGGAGCGGGCACGCTCCACGCCGTCGGACAAAATCTGGGCGTGGTCGAAGGCGAGCGGGGCCACCGGTTCGCCGTCCCGGCCGTAACCGCCCTGCTGCAGCAGTTCCTCGACCGGCGCCCAGCGCGCATTGCTGGCGTCGCCGCCCGCTCGGGGTGCGGGCAGGTCGGGGGCGAGTGCCAGGTGCGCGACGCTGACCACGCGCATCCGCGGGTCCCGCTTGGGGTCTCCGTAAGTCGCGAGTTGTTCCAGGTGGGCGCCGTTGTCCTGGGCGGGAGCGGCCGGGTCGTGGGCGCGCAGCCCGGTCTCCTCGGCCAGCTCGCGTGCGGCTGCCTGTGCCAGATCCTCGTCGGCCCGTACGAAGCCGCCGGGGAGCGCCCAGCGCCCCTGGAACGGTGGTTCGCCCCTGCGTACCGCCAGCGCGCACAGGGCATGCCGACGCACGGTCAGCACGACCAGGTCCACGGTGACGGCGAAGGGCGGAAATGCTGACGGGTCGTAGGGCATGCGGCGATCATAGTCGTCTGCCTGACGATAAACACTCCTTTCGTCGGCCGCTTCGACGGCTGATCCACTTCGGTCCGGTATGAGCCGCACCCCCTGGTTCCGGCTGCTGTGCGGTGGTACGTCGCCCCAGGTCACACTCCCAATTGCAGCCCGTCGGCAGCCTCCTCGACCATGGCGAGGCCGAGGCGGCTGACCCGTACGGAGAAGGGAGCCCCGGCGATGCGAAGTCCCCTCAGGACGATCTCGCCCAGGGGGGCGCTGTGCATGGGCCGCAGCGTGATCGTCCCGGCCGGAGCGTCCGGACGGATACCCGCGGGAGTCACCAGCAGCAGCACACCGGCGGCCGCCGCGGTGGCGGCCGGACGACAGGCCGCCGGGTGCGGGAGGGGAGCGCTCCCGGCGGTGCGCTGCTCCCCCGCGTACATCTCGGGCAGCCGGTACCCGAAGCTCTCGGCCGCCGCCAGGGCACCCCTCAGCAGCGAACCCGCCTCCTTCTCGTAGCCAGCGGCGGCCAGGCCTGCGACGGCGATCGCTGTCTCGTGGACCCGCACGGCACCGCTGCGATGGCCGAACGGGTTGTAGCCGGCTTCCTTCACGCCCAGTCCGCGCAGCCCCCAGCCCGAGTCCATCCCCGGCCCGCCGAGCAAGCGGGCGAGCTGTTCGGTCTGCACCTTGTCGAGCAGCCCGGGGGCCTGCTCGCCCCCGCCGAGCAGGCCGGTGTCGAGGAGGTGGGCGGCGGCAGCCCCCAGGTACGGCAGCGGGGTGCCGTCGGGGGCGCGAGCGGCGGCCGGCCTGCCGCCACCGCGGTCGTCGACCCAGAAGTCCTCCCTGAACTCCGCCCGCAGCATCTGGGCCCACTGCCGCAGCTCGGCGCCGCCCGGCCTCCCGCAGCCATCGAGCAGATCGGCGCCCAGCAGGGCCGCACGGTGGGCGTGGGCCTGCGTCTCGCAGCGGACGGGACCGCCGGGATGCGGGTCACTCAGGTAGGTGCCCTCGCCGACGGTCGTCCGCAGCCAGGCCAGACAGCGCTCGGCCGCCGGCAGCAGTTCCTCCGTCTCGGCCTCGGGAAGGCCCCAGTGGCGGGCCTCCGCGAGGAGCGCGGGGAAGAGCAGCGTGGCTTCCGCGCCGGTACAGCCGGGTGGCAGATGGATGCCCGCGTCCCGTCGCGGCCCGGGGATCATGCCCGACTGCGGCCCGGCGCCCCGCAGTTGGGTGCGCGCGAGGGTACGCAGCGTGCCTGCGGCGAGCCGGGTACCGAGAGGCAGCGTCATCCGTGCCGCCGCCAGTGCCTCGGCCGGGGCCGGACCGCAGCGCCAGGGGGCTCCTGCCGCGAGTTGCATGTCCAAAGGGTGGTCGGGGTCGCGCAGCAGAAGGGCATGGAGGTCCTCGACGCTCGTCCTCAGCAGCGGCTGGACCCTGGGGTCGTCACCGGACCCCCTGGCGGCGGCAAGAGGGCTCGTGGCCGTGCGGCGCACGGCCCGGACAGGGCCCGCACCGTCCGGCCGTACCCGCAGCTCCACGCTGGTGCTGCCGCCGGGGGACAGCTCGAACTCCCAGCGCAGCAACCCTGCGGAGGCCAGTGCGTCCGCGGGCGGCGGATCTGCCGTGACCGAGGAGTGCCCGGTGGTGCCGGACCAGCGCAGGCCCGAGTCGTGGACACTGGCGGGCAGTTCGGGCCCAGCGGTGCCGGACGCGATGGCCCCCAGGTCGGCCAGGTCCGTGCCGAGGGCGACTTCGAGAGGCACACGCAGGGGGCGCCGGGCCGCACTGTGCAAGGTGATGCGCTCCGTCCCGTCCGCGTGGCGAATCCGCTCGACGACGAGGTCCGGGTCCGGACCGGAGTGCGGCGAGGCGCGCAGCGTGCCCACGAAGCGGGCCCGGTCGGCCGAGGTCATCCGGGCCTGCACCGCCAGCGGTTCGCGCCCGGCCACGCGGACCTGGCAACGGGAGAGCACGCGTCGGCCCGCCCGGTAGAACCCTTCCAGCCCCTGACCGGTCATCTGCCCGTCCTCGGACGAGATGGCGAGGCCCGGGAGTGCGACGCAGATCATGGCGGTGTGCGTGGACGGCAGTTCGGCGGACCGGCGGGGCGTAGGCGGCGTTGCGGTTCGGGACGGTGGGGTCGCTCCTGGGTGCGAGAAGGTGGATGGGCGGGGCGTCTGACCGGGGGGTGGGGGCAGGATCCGGCCCTGGCCCGGGGGTGACGGCAGTGCGTGTGACCGGCCGGTGAGTGGCTCGGAGGGCCGGGTCGGGTCGGCCGACCCGGGTGGGGGCTGATCCGGGGTCGTCGGCCCGGGCGCACAATGGTCCGGCTCGGTCGGCTCGGGTGCCCAGCGCCCGGGGTCGTGCGGGCGCACGCCGGTGAGGCCCTGCTCGGTCGAACTGCCAGGGAGTCGGTCCTGACAGGTCGCCCCGATGGCGGGCCCGGGTCGTTCCGTCGCCCCGGGCGGGTACCAGTCCTGTCCGCCCGGGGCAGAGGCGTGCGTGCTGCCGGCCGCGGACCAGGCGTCGTACCGGGCGGCACGGTCCGCGTGGGTCGGCAGGGGGGCGCCCGCCCCGGGAGACCGCGTGGTCCGGCTTGCGCCGGAAGAGTCGTCGCCGGCAGCGGAGGGCGGAGTCGGCTGATGCATGGGGCGGCTTCTTCTGCGCTCGGTGCACCTCGGGCGTATGCGGCGCCGGGTGAGAGGATCCGGACGGACGTTCACTGTGTGGCGGCCCCACCCATCCGGGCGTTCCGCCACTCAGGTGAACGGAAGGGCAGTCCTCCGGGTCACGCCCGCGACGGGCCCGCCCGGATGGTCGGCGGCGACGCTGATCAACACCGGCGAAGTCTGGCTGCGGCGTGCGGAGCGTCCCACAGTCGGCGTCGGTCCGCACGCTCCGACCATCGCTCGCCTCACACCTGCTCACGGCTGCTCCTCTGTGCCGTCGCTTCCGGGACGCAGGCCTTCGGGACACTGGTCCCGGCGCGTGGCGCCCTTCCCTGGGGTACGCGGGCGGGTGCGACCAGTCCGTGCGGAGCCGGGGCGGGTGCCGCTTGCCACTGCCGTCCGCGGGCGGGACGCTCGTGCCACTCCCCCGGCCTTCCGCGCTCGCCGAGCGGGAGTGGCTGCGGACCGTGCCGCTGGAGCGGACACGGCGTCGCGGGCGGGAAGTCTCTTCCGACACCGGATCCGGCACCGATTGCGACACAGGTTCCGACTCCGATCCCGAGACCGATTGCGCTCCCGAGACCGATTGCGCTCCCGAGACCGATTGCGAGACCGATTGCGACACCGGCTCCGACTCGACGTCCTGGACCGTCACCGGCTCTGCGGTTCCCGCTTTGCCGTGCGACTGCTCGACTGCCGTCCGCCCCCGGTCCTGTCGCTCCGCTCGCAGGCAGCGGCGGATCGACTCCGGGTCCAGCCCTTCGTTGCAGGCCTGGTGCAGCAGGCGGGCGAAGAGGTAATCCGGGTCCGCGCCCAGGGCCATGGCAAGGGCTTCCCGGGCCTCCAGGTCGTCACCCGTGGACCAGGCGACCCAACCGGCCAGTGTCAGCGGTGCCGCCGCGTGTTCGCCGTAGGGGCCGACGCACCTGCGGGCCAGGGCCCGCCAGAGCCGGAGTGCGAGCGCGGCCTCCTCGCCCTCCATCCACTCGGCCGCGCGGTCCCGGGTCGCACGGTCCTGCAGGCCGAGAATCAGGGTCGCGGCTTCGTCGTGTGCGAGCAGTTCGTCGTCGCGGAGGTCCGCCGTGAGGGTGCCGGACACGGGCGGTGCGCCCGCAAGCCGGCGCATGATCTGCGCGGACAGCTCCAGTGTCTCCTCGGCGACACCCTCGCGACCGGCGCCGTCGAGGATCCTGGGGACCAACGCCATGCTCGCGGCATCCAGGGCACTCTCCTGCTCCAGGGCGGCAACAGTCTCCCAGGGCAGCAGCCTGGCCCGCAGCTCCCGCAGAGTGCCCCGCACCTGCAGGCCGGCGTACGTGGCAGCGGCGGCCAGCACTGAGGTGCCGGGCAGGCCCATGGGGAGGCCTTCGGGCGGACAGCACGCCTCGTTCCCACAGCAGTACGACCAGAAGCGGCCGTCCGAGATGCACAGCGCCTCGATCACCGGCACATCGAGCTGTCCGCACTCGACGCGCAGTTTCTGGGCCAGCGGGCGCAACCGCTTCATGACCTGCCGACCCGTTTCGCCCTTCGCCGGTTCCTGGCAGAGGTACGCGACCATCTGTTCGGGCCGGGCGCCCCTGCGCTCGCTGCCGGTGACCAGCCCGTGGGCCAACTGCTGGGCGACGGAAGCCCAGTCGTCCGCACTCGCCGGAATGCCGAGCCGGGCACGGCCGCCGAAACGGCCGCGGCCGTCCCGGTCGTGCAGGGCGACCAGGACGATGCTGTCCTCGGGCCGGTACCCCAGCAGATAGGGCAGGGCATCGGCCAGTTCGGCCGGGGTGCGCAGCGTGACCTGGTGCTCGGGGCCATGGCTGTCGTAGGCGGTGCAGTCGACGTGGTCCGGGCGGCCCGGGCGCTCCTCGTGCGCGTCTTGTGCACCGTGCTCGACCTGCGCGTCGCGCCCGCGGCGGTCGTCCGAAGCGGCCGGGCCGACGTGCTTGTCCCGTCGGCCGGGTTCGCCGGGTCCGTCGTTGCGCTCGGCGCCTTCACGTCCGGTGGCCTTGCCGTTTTCAGGGGATCCAGTGGTTTCGCCGTGGTTCGTCATGCGCCGACGATCTCGCGGATGGCGAGATTCCGGTTTGCCCTGTGGATAAGTCGGGCCAGGGACACGTCAAGAGCCTCTCTCCTCCACAGGCCTGGCCGGGCTTGTCGGTGGCGTCCTGTTTGATGGGATGCATGGAGCACACGAGCAACGCGGAACTCCGGGCGGCCGCGGACGCGGTCCTCGCCCGCCTCGTCGGGGACGCCACGGGCGCGGCCCGGCTGCGCGAGGACCAGTGGCTGGCGATCGAGGCGCTGGTCGCCGACAGACGCCGGGCGCTCGTCGTGCAGCGCACGGGCTGGGGCAAGTCCGCGGTCTACTTCGTGGCGACGTCGCTGCTGCGGGCCAGGGGCAGCGGGCCCACCGTCATCGTCTCCCCGTTGCTCGCGCTGATGCGCAACCAGGTCGAGGCGGCAGCCCGGGCCGGCATCCACGCACGGACGATCAACTCCTCGAACACCGAGGAATGGGACACCGTTCAGGACGAGATCGCCGCGGGTGAGGTCGACGTCCTGCTGGTCAGCCCGGAGCGCCTCAACAACCCGGACTTCCGGGATCAGGTGCTGCCCCGGCTCGCCGCCGCCACCGGGCTCCTGGTGGTGGACGAGGCCCACTGCATCTCCGACTGGGGGCACGATTTCCGTCCGGACTACCGGCGGCTGCGCACGATGCTCGGTGATCTGCCGCCGGGTGTCCCGGTGCTCGCGACCACTGCCACCGCCAACGCGCGCGTGACCGCCGACGTCGCCGAGCAGCTCGGCACCGGGGGTTCGTCGGACGCCCTGGTACTGCGGGGCCCGTTGGACCGGGAGAGCCTGAGCCTGGGCGTGCTGCGGCTGCCGGACGCCGCACATCGCATGGCCTGGCTCGCCGACCACCTCGGCGAGTTGCCGGGATCCGGGATCATCTACACGCTCACCGTGGCCGCCGCTGAGGAGGTCACCGCTTTCCTGCGGCACCGCGGTCACACGGTCGCCTCCTACACGGGCCGGACCGAGAACGCCGACCGGCAGCAGGCTGAGGACGATCTCCTCGCCAACAGGGTGAAGGCCCTGGTCGCCACGTCCGCGCTCGGCATGGGGTACGACAAGCCGGATCTCGGATTCGTGGTGCACCTCGGCTCGCCGTCCTCGCCCATCGCCTACTACCAGCAGGTGGGCCGCGCCGGACGCGGGGTCGAACACGCCGAGGTGCTCCTGCTGCCGGGGAAGGAGGACGAGGCCATCTGGGAGTACTTCGCATCGCTCGCCTTCCCGCCGGAAGACCTGGTGCGCCGCGCTCTCGACGTCATCGCGCGCGCGGACAAGCCCTTGTCGCTGCCCGCCCTGGAGCCCTTGGTGGAGCTGCGCCGCTCCCGTCTGGAGACCATGCTCAAGGTGCTCGACGTGGACGGGGCGGTCAAGCGGGTCAAGGGCGGCTGGATCGCAACGGGGCAGCCGTGGACGTACGAGGCGGAGCGGTACGAGTGGGTCGCGCGGCAGCGCAGGGCCGAGCAGCAGGCGATGCGGGAGTACTCCTCGACGACCGACTGCCGCATGGAGTTCCTGCAGCGCCAGCTGGACGACGAGGGCGCCAAGCCCTGTGGCCGCTGCGACAACTGCGCGGGCGCGCGTTTCACCACGGACATGTCCACGACCGCACTGGACGCGGCACGTGTCGATCTCGGCCGGGCGGGCGTCGAGGTGGAGCCACGCCGTATGTGGCCGACCGGCCTGCCGGCGATCGGCGTCGACCTCAAGGGACGCATCCCGGTCGGTGAACAGGCCGCTCCCGGGCGGGCCTTGGGGCGGCTGTCGGACATCGGCTGGGGCAACCGGCTGCGGCCGATGCTGACGCCCCAGGCCGCCGACGGTCCCGTGCCGGACGACGTGGCGAAGGCCGTTGTGGGCGTGCTCGCCGACTGGGCCAAGGGGCCAGAGGGATGGGCCCCGGGGGTGGCCGACCCGCAGCCGCGCCCGGTGGGTGTGGTCACCGTCTCCTCGCGCACGCGCCCCGAGTTGATCAACTCCCTGGGCGCGCGTATCGCGGAGGTCGGCAGGCTGCCCTTGCTCGGCTCCGTGGACTACGCGAGCGACGCGGCCCATGTCGCCCGGAGCAACAGTGCACAGCGCCTGAAGGCATTGGCCGGCACGCTGACCGTGCCGCCCGCCCTCGCCGCCGCTCTCGCCGAGACGGCGGGTCCGGTCCTCCTCGTGGACGACTTCACCGAGACCGGCTGGACGCTCGCGGTCGCGGCCCGCCTGCTCCGACGTGCCGGTGCACAGGGGGTGTTGCCCCTCGTCCTGGCCGTCCAGGGCTGACCGCGGCACGGCACGCCGCCAAGCAGCCGCGCCTTGAACCCCGCCATCCCAACGGTGCTCGAACTCGAGGTGAACGGTCGGCACATGCGTCGTGACGCAACGTACTGGGTAGGGATATAAACCGCACACCACCGTGTTTCGGTCAGTGGCCCCAATTGCTCGTTGCCGCATCCAAGTTCGACAGGAAGAATTGAACTCCGCTCCCCGCACGGCTCGTCCGTGGTCCGGTAGGGCTCTGCTGCGGCGTGCGCTCCCCTGAACATGACCCCGCCCCCAGTGTGGGCGCGTAGCCGAAGGGAGGACCGTGACCTTCGGATTCGCTCCGTCCTCGGCGGCATCCACGTCGACGTCTGCCGACCTGTCCGCCGCATCCGCCAGCCCTCTCACCCGCATGCTCGAACCCGCGGAGTGGGCCGCCGCCGGAATTCCTCTGCTGCGCAATCCCCGCGAGGTCGTCAGCGGACTCCATTCCCGGCATCACCCAAGGCCCGCGACCGCGGTGGTGGCCGTCCTCGACCCGGACGAACGCGTGTGCGCGAGCGCCTCGTTCACTCGCCGCCCGGCTCCCGCCGACGGCTGGATGTTCCGCAACACGCTGCTTGCGCAGCTTCGCCGGGTCATCCCGCACGACCTGCGGCGCCGCACACCGGTGCGTACCGCGGTTCTGCTCTACTGCCGTGAGGGCGACGCGCGTTGGACAGAGGAGGACGGCGCATGGATGTGGGGCCTGCGTGACGCGTGCACTCTGCACGGGCTGCGCTGCGGGGCGTACATCACGCTGACCCGGGACGGCTGGCAGGTGCTCGGGGAGGGCCGTGGCGGGCGCCGCCCCAACGCGGACTCCTCACCGGAACCCTTCGGCATATCCGAGGCGCCGCCTCCGCTGCCCCGCACCGGTGGTGCCGCCTCGGAGGTCCTGCGCCGCGCCGCGGCCCGCTGAGAACACCGACGGGTCACGCCCGACCGACCAGCAAGCTCCCTTCGTACGCCGGCTACGCAGCGCACCGAACGAGGGGAGTTGCACACACGCCGGTCAGGACTGCCCGTCGGTACTCCGAGCAATCACCGCCGCATGCCTTGGGAGACGTTCGCTCCCAGCACGGCAAGAGCCTGCCCAGTGCGCCGACACTACCCCCGTCCGTCACACCACAGGAGCAGGAGGAAGCGCGCGCACCGGGCGTCCCGGCCGTATCTGCGCACGCGGAGACGCCCGCTGTGCCGATGCCCCCACAGCGGCGTCCTCGTCGCTCCGGTGTACCCGTGGACGTACCGGAACAGGCTCAGACGCCCGCGCCCAGCACCGAGTTGATCTGCTGCGGGTCGCCGCAGACGATCAACAGGGCTCCGGCCCGGGTGAGGGCCAGCGGAAGGGCGGAGGCGGCTGCCGCGTCGGAGCCGCCGTTGACGGCGACCACGACCACGGGGCGTGAGGCTGCGCGACCGGCGACAGAGGCGTCCGCGTAGAAGACGTCGTCGCCCGCGTCGTGCTGCGCCCAGTAGGAGGCTTCGCCGAAGGACAGCTCGTGGGCGGCCCACGGGTGCTGTTCACCGGTGGTGATCACCAGTACCTCACCGGGGGCGCGACCCGAGTCCAGAAGCAGGTCCACGGCTTCCTCGGCGGCGTCGAGTGCGCCCTCCGCCGAGGCCGGGATCAGCTGGATCTGCGGGGTGGCCGAAGCAGTGGCGGCAGGGGCGGCCGGGACCGAGGGTCCGGGCGTGGCCACGGCCACGTCACGCGACGCGCGCTGCACCGGCGGCGTGGGCCGGAGCGGACCAGGACGACCGGGACGCGGCGGAGCCGCGGGACGGGGACCGGGTACGGGACGGGGGGTCGGCGCGATGCGGCCGCTGGCCGGCGTGGCGCGGGGACCCTGGGCACTCTCGTGAATCTGAGGCTCCTCGGGAATGAGAGGCATGGGCTGATATTTATCAAACGTTGGTGCGGCTCGCGTCGGCGGGTGGCACATGAGCGCGAGCGGATTCGTCAGAAGTCGAAGCCGAGCTGACCCTCGATTTCCGGAACGCCTCCGTCCGCCCAACTGCGGACCTTCTTGAGATGTCGCCACTGGGGCAGCGCATCAAGATACGCCCACGACAACCGGTGGTACGGGGTGGGGCCCCGCTCCGCCAGTGCGGCCTTGTGCACGGGCGACGGATACCCGGCGTTGTCCGCAAAACCGAAGTCTGCATGGTCGATACCCAGTTCGGCCATCATTTTGTCGCGCTGAACCTTGGCGATCACCGAGGCCGCCGCAACCGCCACGCACGACCGGTCACCCTTGATGACCGTACGGACCTGCCAGGGCGAGCCCAGATAGTCGTGCTTGCCGTCGAGGATCACCGCGTCGGGACGGACCGGCAGAGCCTCCAGGGCGCGGCCCGCCGCCAGGCGCAGTGCCGCGGTCATACCCAGCTCGTCGATCTCCTCCGGCGAGGCGTGCCCCAGTGCGTAGGAGGTCACCCACTTCTGCAGTTCCACGGCAAGAACGGTGCGCCGCTTGACGGTGAGCAGCTTGGAGTCGGTGAGGCCCTCGGGAGGCCGACGCAGTCCCGTGATCGCCGCGCAGACGGTGACGGGGCCGGCCCACGCACCGCGCCCCACCTCGTCGACACCGGCAATGATCTTCGCTCCGGTCGTGGCGCGAAGGGAGCGCTCGATGGTGTGAGTAGGTGGTTCGTACGGCATGGCGCCCTCAGCCTACGCCCCGCGGATCATCCGGCGACACCCCGGCTCCCCCTCCCGCTCCAGGACGGCGGCTCCCCGCACTCAGTCGACGCCCGGTCGCAGCAGCGGAACCATCAACTGGTCGATCATCTCCTCGAGATCACGATCCTCCCATTCGCTTCCGCGTAGCTTGGAGCGGTACATCATCATGGCCGGGATGGCATCGAAGACATAGCTGTTCGCCGCGTCGGGCCGCACCTCATTCCGGTCTATTCCACGCGTGATGACCTCGCGAAGCAGCTTGATGGTGGGCTCCACGATCCCGTCGAAGATCACGCCATGAAAGCGCACGGCCTGAATGGGGTCGCATTCGTGAATCACGGAGCGGACCGCGAAACCGGATCGCGAGAACATCGCCTCACGCGCCTGCCGGCACAGCGCGAGCAGATCTTCACGCACGCTGCCGAGATCGGGCGCCTCCTCTATGCGCGGGAGCCCGGCCTGCAGTGCGTCAGCGACGAGATCCTCCTTGGACGGCCAGCGCCGGTAGACGGCGGCCTTGCCGGTCTGAGCGCCGGCGGCGACGCCCTCCATGGTGAGGCCGCTCCAGCCGACAGTGCTGAGCTGTTCCAGGGCGGCATCGAGGATCGCGCGTTCGAGCACGGCGCCACGCCGACGGAGGGAGGCCGCCTGAGCGGGGGCGGCCGTCCAGCGCGAAGTAACCATCTGCGTATCTCCAGCGAGCAGGGGGAGCGGAGTTTTCGGGGAAGGGAAGAGCGCCAGGTGGCAGGAGCGGGGGATTCGCCACACGACACCAATTTAAGTGAACGCTTGCGTTCACTATCGGGGACTCACTACGGTTGGCGCGACAGTGAACGCGAGCGTTCACTAACGCATTTGTGGGGGACCCATAGTGACAACCTCTCAGTTGATCAAGGAACAGAAGCCAGGTGCGGCTCGCCGGGAAGGGCATCCCGGCATTGCGCTCGCAGTCATCGCGGCCTGCCAACTCATGGTGGTACTCGACGCGACGATTGTGAACATCGCGCTCCCGCACATTCAAGACGCTCTGAAGTTCAGCACGACCGACCTCACCTGGGTCGTCAGCGCCTACACGCTCACCTTCGGCGGCCTGCTGCTGCTGGGCGGCCGCGCCGGTGACATCCTCGGCCGCCGCCGGGTCTTCATGACCGGCATCGTGCTGTTCACCGTCGCCTCGCTGCTCGGCGGACTCGCCCAGGAGCCCTGGCAGTTGCTGGCCGCGCGCGTCCTGCAGGGCATGGGTGGCGCGATTGCGTCGCCCACCGCGTTGGCGCTCATCACCACCACGTTCCCCGAAGGCCCCGAGCGCAACCGGGCGTTCGGCGTCTTCGCCGCGGTCTCCGCGGGTGGCGGCGCGATCGGTCTGCTGGCCGGCGGCATGCTCACCGAGTGGCTCAACTGGCGCTGGGTGTTCTTCGTCAACCTGCCGATCGGCATTCTGATCACCCTGCTCGCGCCGCTCTACATCAGCGAGTCCGAACGGCATACGGGCCGCTTCGACATCGCCGGTGCCGTGACCTCGACGGCGGGCATGGCCTCCCTCGTCTACGGCTTCATCCGCGCAGCGGACGACGGCTGGCGGGACGGGCTGGCCATCGGCTCCTTCGGCGCCGCCGTGGTCCTGCTGGTGGCCTTCGCGCTCATCGAGTCCCGGGCCAAGGAGCCGATCACTCCGCTGCGGATGTTCGCCGACCGCAACCGCTCCGGAACATACGTGATCATGTTGAGCCTGGCCGCGGCGATGTTCGGGATGTTCTTCTACATCGTTCTCTTCGTGCAGAACGTGCTGGGGTACAGCCCGATCCGGGCCGGTCTCGCGTTTCTGCCGGTGACCGTCGTGATCGCGCTCGGCGCAGGGCTGTCCCAGCGGTTCCTGCCGGTGCTCGGGCCCAAGCCGTTCATGCTCACCGGCTCGGCTCTCGCGGTGATCGGACTGGCCTGGCAGACCCTCATCAGCTCCGGCAGCTCGTATGCCGGCGGAGTGCTCGGTCCGATGCTGGTCTTCGGCTTCGGCATGGGTCTGAACTTCGTGACGCTGACGGTCACAGCGGTCTCCGGTGTCGCCCAGCACGAGGCGGGTGCGGCCTCCGGACTGCTCAACGCCACGCAGCAGGTGGGTGGTTCGCTCGGCCTGTCCATTCTGACGACGGTGTTCGGGTCGGCCAGCAAGGACGAGGCACAGAAGCAGCTGCCGAAGTTCCTCGCGGGCGGTTCGGCGCAGCAGAAGGCGGAGTTCGCCAAGACGCACCAGCTGCCCGGAACCTGGGGACACGAGGTGCTCGCCCGAGGAATTTCCATGGGCTTCGTGGCGGCCGCGGCCATGGCCGTACTCGCCTTCGGCACCGCCTGGTTCGTGATCCGGGTCCGCAAGAGCGACCTGGAAGCACTCGCCGGCACGGCGGGAGCGACGGTCGGCTGACACAACCGCTCCCGCATGGGGCCGCGGAGGTCCGGACCGAGTCCGGGGGACCGACGGCGAGGACGTCGGTCCGGCCCTCCGCACACGTTCCGCAGGGCACAGCAAGCTCAGGGCGGAAAGCACCGCCCACACGATCAGGAACTGCACGACCACCCCCGGACGTTTCGCACGTCAGCATCCGTTCCTGCGCCACACGGCTGATGTCACCACAACGGACGCACGGTCACGCAGAGTTCCCGGTGAACACAGAGAGTTTTCAGTGGCGTCTCCGGGCAAGCTGCACAGGCCCGCGGAGGGTTCAGAGCGACGGTGTCCGGACGGTCGGCAGCCAGTCCGGCAGTGGCTCCGTCCGCCCTTCCCACTCGGCAGGTGGCAGGCCGCCCGTCCCGGCGGCGAGCACCCCGCCCACGATGGCGCAGGTGGTGTCCACGTCACCACCGACCTGCGCGGTCGTCCAGAACGCCTCGTCGAAGTCGCCGAGGGCCCGCGCGGCCGACCAGAGCGCGAAGGGGACTGTGTCATGGGCGGACGTACGCCGTCCGCAGCCCAGTACGGCCGCCACGGTGCCCGCGTCGGCGTAGTCGAGCATGTCCCGTGCGCGCCGCAGGCCCGCGCCGACGGCGCTCTTCGGGACGAGTGCGACGACTCCGTCGAGGAGCGCCTCCGGGCTCGGCGGCCCGCCGGGGGCGGCGACCAGCGCGGCGGCCGCCGCAACCGCCATGGAGCCGACGACGGCCTCGCGGTGCTGGTGTGTGGGGTACGCGGAGATCTCCGCCTGATGCGTCGCCTGCTCCGGGTCGTCCGCGTACCAGGCGCCCAAGGGGGCGATCCGCATGGCCGCTCCGTTGCCCCAGGAACCCTGTCCGTTGAAGAGCTCGGCGGCCAGCTCGCGCCAGTCCCCGCCCTCTCGAACCAGCCGCAGCAGACGGTTGACCGCGGGACCGTACCCCCGGTCGAAGTCATGGTGCTGGGCGAAGGACTGCGCCAGGGCGTCCTGGTCGATGCGGTGGTGGGCGGCCAGGACCGCGACCACGGAGCAGGCCATCTCCGTGTCGTCGGTCCACTGCCAGGGGCCCGGCGGCAGCTCGCGGCGCTTCAGCAGCGGATAGTTCGCCGGCACGAAGAACTGCGAGCCCAGTGCATCCCCCACCGCCAGTCCACGCAGGCTGGCCAGGGCGCGGTCCAGGCGCCCGTCGGAAGAGGTGTCAGAGGTCATCGCTCTGCCACTCTATCCGGTGATCCCGTACGGTTCTGGATCTCGCCAGCGTTCGAAAGGCCGGTCAAGTACGTACTTGCCGTCGTCCCCGAGAACGAGCATCCGCATCTCCGCGTTCCCCGGATTCGACAGCGACTCGAATTCCGCGACCGTCCAGTGGAACCAGCGCATGCAGAACAGCCGCATGGCCAGGCCGTGGGTCACCAGCAGCACGTTGGACGGGTGGTCGGGGGCTTCGAAGCTGCGGTACAGGCTCTCCAGGAAGCCGCCGACCCGGTCGTACACGTCGGCGCCGGACTCCCCCTGGGCGAAGCGGTAGAAGAAGTGGCCGTACGCGTCCCGGTAGGCCTTCTGGAGTCGCACGTCGTCGCGGTCCTGCCAGTTGCCCCAGTCCTGCTCGCGCAGCCGGGGCTCCTCCCGCACCCGTATGAGTTCGGGGTCGAGATGGAAGGCGCGCAGGGTCTCGTGCGTGCGGCGGTACGGCGACACGTACACGCTGACGCGCTCGCGGCCGAAGACCTCGCGCAACCGCTTGCCGGTCTCCTCGGCCTGCTGCCAGCCCCGCTCGGTCAGTGCGAGCGCATGGTCGGGCTCCCGCTCGTAAACGGTGTCATCAACATTGCCCGTTGACTCTCCGTGCCGGACAAGGACGATGCGCCGTGGTCGTGCCATGCCAAAACCCTAGATCGGGTGACGGCCGATCGAGCACTCGTACGGCCTCCATACGGCGTAGGTCACACACTTCCTGCACCACTGGCCACGCCAAGCCGCTCGAATAACGCGTCCAATTTCCAAACCGAAAGCGTCAGACCGTCCAGGTAGGCTCCAGCTCAATGATGTCGCCCGTGAGGGCCGCCACGTCCGCCTCCGTCTGGGCCCGCAGGGCGAGCCGCTCCACGCGCTCCGTGCGGTACTTGCCATGTTCGGCCGCCGACCGCCACATGGACAGCACCAGGAACTCGTGGCCCGGCGCCTCGCCGAACAGGCCCCTGATCATGCCGGGAGAGCCGGCCATGGCCGGGTTCCAGACCTTCTCCTGCATCAGCGTGAAGTGCTCGGCCCGTTCCTCGTGCACTCGGCAGAGCGCGACCCGCAGCAGGTCCGCGTCCGTGAACCGCGGTTCGAAGCCGGTCTTCACGTCGAAGCGGTAGTCGAAGAGCTTGACCTGGGCATCCTTGAAAGTGCCCGACTGGGCCGCCGCAAGCCGATCATGGGAACGGGCCATGAAGGAGTCGTAGAAGGCACGGCTCTCCCAGAAGGCAAAGATGTGGGCCACTCCTGTGCGTCCCCGGCTCCAGCCACCGCCTTGTCCCCGAAACCCCGGCTCCCCCAGAAGCCCCGCCCACTTTCGCTGCCCCCGCTCGAAGCCGCGGCGGTCCACCACGGTGCAGCGAATCCACTTGACCAGCACCGCGCCATGGTAAGGCCACGGAGCGTGGCGTCGGTCACGCTCCGGTGGACAGCTCCGGCGCACACCTCCACGCGCGCGTGGCAGGATGGACAACAGGCCCAGTCCGTAGCGCAGTTCGGGCCGGACAGGGGCACACGGGGAGACGGGGAAGGGGAGGTCCGGTGACCGGCATCAACAAGGGGATCCGCAAGGTCGAGGTCGCGCTCAAGTGGGACCCCAGTCCGGCGGGACAGGCGGCCACCGATCTCGACATCGTCGCCGCCACCTATCCGGCGGACGACGCGTACGGCGATCCCGCCTATGTGGTGCACTTCGACAGCCGTTCCCCGGACGGCACGATCTACCTCAACCGGGACAGCAAGGACGGCAAGGGCTTCGGCTGGGACGAGGTCATGACGCTGGAGCTGGAGCGGCTCAGCGAGCGGTACGCGCGCGTGGTGGTCGGCGTCGTCATCCAGCAGCGCACGGCGCACCGGACCTTCGTCGGCGTGATCAACCCTGGGCTGCGCATAAGGGAGGGCTACACCGTCCTGGCCGAGGACGACTTCGGCGACGTCCTCGGGGCCACGGCGGCGACCGTCGGGGAGTTCATACGCGACGAGTCCGGCGAATGGACGTTTCGTCCCGGGGTCCACGGCTTCGAGGACGACCCGGCGTCGTTCACCAGGGACATGGGCCGGGCGCACCAGCCCTGACGTCGGTCAGCGGGCGGTCCATCCCGGGACCGTCGGCAGCACCTTCTCGGCGACGCGGAACAGGGCCATATCGTCGGGCGTGGCGAAGTCCTGGCGCCAGATGGCGACTTCGAAGTAGCCGCCGCCGTCCTTGGCGTCCCGGGCGACCAGCAGGCTGCGAGCGATACCGCCAGGACCGCTCTCGGCCTTGCCGCCTCCGAGGTTGAAGCTCAGGGCGATGGTCCGGTCCGAGTAGAGGACCGCCGGATGTCCGAGCACCGTCTTCTTCTCCGCGCCGGTGCCCAGCAGGTCGGCCATGTCGGCCACGCCGAGATCGTCGTCGGATGCCGAGAGCCTCAGGGAGTACGTCTTCAGGTCGACGTTTGCCTCGGGGGTGGTGGTTTTCGTGCCGTCGGCCGAGGTGATCGTGCTCTCGTTGCCGTCGGCGGTCTCCGCCTTCTCGTCCGGTGTGCCGAGCAGCGCGGGCAGGTCCGGGCGGTTGAGCGCCGTGCAGAGCCGGGCCCCCGAGACCGGCTTCGACGGCTTGCTGTCGTGGGTGGTCGTGCAGGTGGCCGGCCCGCGGTCGGCGGACGCCTTCGAGTCCAGGTCCAGCGCCCACAGGAGCCCTGCGAGGCCCCCGACCACCACGATCGCGGCGATCACCTGAGCCGCCACGTTGATGGGCTTCCCAGGCTCACTCGTTGCTCTTTTGGAGTCGGCGAAATCGTCGACCATGTCCCCCACGTTCCCCACCCTGTCGTTCGCGCCGGTCATGCGCGGGGGGAGCCTAGCCTGTGATCGCCCTGCCGGGGAACAAGTTTTCGCATCGGAGTGAAAACGCCGAGGGCGGCGGAGCCGTGAAACGCTCCGCCGCCCTCGACCGCTGGTTCCGTACCGGCGTCAGCTGCAACCGCTGGTCGAGCCGCAGCCCTCGCAGATGTAGCAGGAGCCGGCCCGCTGCATCTTCGTACCGCAGGAGAAGCACAGCGGGGCGTCGGCCTGGATGCCCAGCTGCATCTCCACCAGCTCGGCGCTGGTGTGGGCCTGCTTCGGGGCGGGCTTGGCCGCCTCGACCTCGGCACGCGGCGTGGCGACGGCCTTGAGCTCCTGGGTGCGCGGGGCCGACTGGGCGAGGCCCTCGACGTCCACCTCGTCCTCGGAGGGCTCGTACGACCCGGTCTCCAGGTGACGCTGGCGCTCCTCGGCGGAGTGGATGCCAAGGGCGGAGCGCGTCTCGAACGGCAGGAAGTCCAGCGCCAGGCGGCGGAAGATGTAGTCGACGATCGACTGCGCCATCCGCACGTCCGGGTCGTCCGTCATACCGGCCGGCTCGAAGCGCATGTTGGTGAACTTCGAGACGTACGTCTCCAGCGGCACCCCGTACTGGAGGCCGACGGAGACGGCGATGGAGAAGGCGTCCATCATGCCCGCGAGAGTCGAGCCCTGCTTGGACATCTTCAGGAAGACCTCGCCGAGACCGTCGTCCGGGTAGGAGTTGGCGGTCATGTAGCCCTCGGCGCCGCCGACCGTGAAGGACGTCGTGATGCCGGGACGGCCCTTGGGCAGACGCTTGCGGACCGGGCGGTACTCGATGACCTTCTCGACCGTCTCGCGGATGGCCGCCTCGGCCTTCTCCGTGACCTCGGCCTTCTCCTTCTCCTTGGTCTTGGCGGAGAGGGGCTGGCCGACCTTGCAGTTGTCGCGGTAGATGGCGAGCGCCTTGACGCCCATCTTCCAGGCCTCGAAGTAGATCTCCTCGACCTCCTCGACGGTCGCCGACTCCGGCATGTTGACCGTCTTGGACAGGGCGCCGGAGATCCACGGCTGGATCGCGGCCATCATGCGGACGTGGCCCATCGCGGAGATGGAGCGCTCGCCCATGGCGCAGTCGAACACCTCGTAGTGCTCGTGCTTGAGGCCCGGGGCGTCGACGACATTGCCGTGCTCGGCGATGTGGGCGACGATCGCCTCGATCTGCTCCTCCTGGTAGCCCAGGCGGCGCAGGGCCTGCGGGACCGTGCCGTTGACGATCTGCATCGAGCCGCCGCCGACCAGCTTCTTGAACTTGACCAGGGCGAGGTCGGGCTCAAGGCCGGTGGTGTCGCAGGACATCGCCAGACCGATGGTGCCGGTCGGGGCGATGACCGACGCCTGGGAGTTGCGGAAACCGTTCTTCTCGCCGAGGCGCAGCACGTCCTGCCAGGCCTCCGTGGCGGCGGCCCAGACCGGCGTGTCCAGGTCGTCCATGCGGACGGCCACGGCGTTGGCGTCGGCGTGCTGCTTCATGACGCGGTTGTGGGCGCTGGCGTTGCGGGCGTAACCGTCGTACGGGCCGACGACCGCGGCGAGTTCGGCGGAGCGCTTGTACGACGTGCCGGTCATCAGGGAGGTGATGGCACCGGCGAGGGCGCGGCCGCCGTCGGAGTCGTAGGCGTGGCCGGTCGCCATCAGCAGGGCACCGAGGTTGGCGTAACCGATGCCGAGCTGGCGGAACGCGCGCGTGTTCTCACCGATCTTCTGCGTCGGGAAGTCCGCGAAGCAGATGGAGATGTCCATCGCGGTGATGACGAGCTCGACGACCTTCGCGAAGCGCTCGACCTCGAAGGACTGGTTGCCCTTGCCGTCGTCCTTGAGGAACTTCATCAGGTTCAGCGAGGCCAGGTTGCAGGACGTGTTGTCCAGGTGCATGTACTCGCTGCAGGGGTTCGAGCCGTTGATACGGCCGGACTCCGGGCAGGTGTGCCAGTGGTTGATGGTGTCGTCGTACTGGATGCCCGGGTCGGCGCAGGCCCAGGCGGCCTCGGCCATCTTGCGGAACAGGGCCTTGGCGTCGACCTCCTCGATGACCTCGCCGGTCATCCGCGCGCGCAGGCCGAACTTGCCGCCCTGCTCGACCGCCTTCATGAACTCGTCGTTCACACGGACCGAGTTGTTGGCGTTCTGGTACTGGACGGAGGTGATGTCCTCGCCACCGAGGTCCATGTCGAAGCCCGCGTCGCGCAGGGCGCGGATCTTCTCCTCTTCCTTCACCTTGGTCTCGATGAAGTCCTCGATGTCGGGGTGGTCGACGTCGAGGATGACCATCTTGGCGGCTCGGCGGGTGGCGCCACCGGACTTGATGGTGCCGGCGGACGCGTCGGCGCCGCGCATGAAGGAGACCGGGCCGGAGGCGTTGCCGCCCGAGGACAGCAGCTCCTTGGAGGAGCGGATGCGGGAGAGGTTCAGGCCGGCGCCGGAGCCGCCCTTGAAGATCATGCCCTCTTCCTTGTACCAGTCGAGGATCGACTCCATGGAGTCGTCGACGGCCAGGATGAAGCAGGCGGAGACCTGCTGGGGCTGCGGGGTGCCCACGTTGAACCACACGGGGCTGTTGAAGCTGAAGATCTGGTGCAGGAGGGCGTACGCCAGCTCGTGCTCGAAGATCTCGGCGTCGGCGGGCGAGGCGAAGTACTTGTAGTCCTCACCGGCCTTCCGGTACGTCTTCACGATGCGGTCGATGAGCTGCTTCAGGCTCACCTCGCGCTGCGGGGTGCCGACGGCACCGCGGAAGTACTTGCTGGTGACGATGTTGACCGCGTTCACCGACCAGAAGTCGGGGAACTCGACGCCGCGCTGCTCGAAGTTGACCGAGCCGTCGCGCCAGTTGGTCATGACGACGTCACGGCGCTCCCAGGCCACCTCGTCGTACGGGTGCACGCCGGGGGTGGTGTGGATGCGCTCGATACGCAGTCCCTTGGTCGCCTTGGTGCCCTTGGCGCGGGAACTCCGTGCCGGACCGCTCGCCGTCTCTGTCATGCCGCCTCCCTGTACGGGCTGAAACGCCCTGAAGTGCCCCGATGTTCCCGTGGCACGGTGTTGTGTCTGGTGTTGCGGGCATCTCGCGCTGCCACCCGCAACGGGTCTTCGATGGCCGCCGTCCGGCCGGAATCGGGACCTCCGCCCGGTTCCGGCCCGCCGATCAGTCGGCGGCGTGGGCGGGCTCTGGGACCTGAGCAGTCCCTCCGGGCCCGCGGTCTTCTTCCTGGCCCCCCGCGACAGAGTCCTCGCGGTCGTCGTTGTCCGCGGCGACGGGTCGCCTCTCCTCCCTGAGTTCCGCGATCGCGGCCTCGAAGTCCTCGAGCGAGTCGAATGCCCGGTAGACGGAGGCGAACCGCAGATACGCGACGAGGTCGAGCTCCTGCAACGGGCCGAGTATGGCCAGCCCCACGTCGTGGGTGGTCAGTTCGGCGCTTCCGGTGGCCCGCACCGCCTCCTCGACCCGCTGGCCGAGCTGGGCGAGTGCGTCCTCGGTGACAGGCCGCCCTTGGCATGCCTTGCGCACACCATTGATGACCTTGGTACGACTGAAAGGCTCGGTGACTCCGGACCGCTTGACCACCATGAGCGAGCACGTCTCCACGGTCGTGAAACGACGGGAGCAGTCCGGACACTGGCGGCGCCTGCGGATCGACGTGCCGTCGTCGGTCGTACGACTGTCGACGACACGGCTGTCGGGGTGCCTGCAGAAGGGGCAGTGCATGAACTCCCAACCCTCCTCACAGCAGACTCAATAGCCTCGCTGGGCCTCATGGGCCCCTCGAAGCAGCCCCAAGCATAGGCGATCGCCAGGAGCCTGAAGACCCGGGGGACCACAACTTCTGGGCTGCTGCCGCAATCCAACCACTACATGTGGGGATTGGCCCATGCATGCACTCCCTGCGCGCGTGTCGCGCACGTATTGGCAGGTGCCATGCGACCGGTGCGGCGCACCGGATCCGCGGGTGCACAGCCGTACCGTTACGGCAGATGCGGAGATACCGTGGGCGCCGCAGGGAGGCGACGTGGGGCTCCCGCAGAGATGGAGACCTGTGCCCGGTTGACGGAATGCCGGATGGCAGACTGGGGCAGGAACCCACGAGGTCAGCACCCCGGCGGTGAAGAGTACAACAATGGGCCCTTTTGTCCGCCGGATGCCGCGTTAGCCATACACCCAGACACATGATCAAGTACGGCGATCCACGTTTTTTCACTCGAACGTGTGTTTGGCGCAACCTTTCGAAAGCAACTACCGTTGTCCAGCAGGGAGACCATCGAGAGGGGCCGACGTGACCACCACCGCAGACAGTGCCACCATCACTGCCCAGGACCGCTCCCAGGGCCGACTCGAGCCGGTGCATGCGATGAACGAAGCCGTGAATCCCGAGGGGCCCAAGCGCTCCCTGCCGGGCCGACCTCCAGGCATCCGGGCGGACAGCTCGGGCCTCACCGACCGGCAGCGCCGGGTGATCGAGGTCATCAGGGACTCCGTACAGCGGCGCGGCTACCCGCCGTCGATGCGGGAGATCGGCCAGGCGGTCGGCCTCTCCAGCACCTCCTCGGTCGCACACCAGCTGATGGCACTGGAGCGCAAGGGCTTCCTGCGCCGCGACCCGCACCGCCCGCGCGCGTACGAGGTGCGCGGCTCCGACCAGGGTGCCTCCGTGCAGCCCACGGACACCGCCGGCAAGCCCGCCGCGTCGTACGTCCCGCTGGTCGGCCGCATCGCCGCGGGTGGCCCGATCCTCGCCGAGGAGTCGGTCGAAGACGTCTTCCCTCTCCCCCGCCAGCTGGTCGGTGACGGCGAGCTGTTCGTGCTGAAGGTCGTCGGCGACTCCATGATCGAGGCCGCGATCTGCGACGGCGACTGGGTCACGGTGCGCCGCCAGCCGGTCGCCGAGAACGGCGACATCGTCGCGGCCATGCTGGAAGGCGAAGCCACCGTCAAGCGCTTCAAGCGCGAGGACGGCCACGTCTGGCTCCTCCCGCACAACGCGGCGTACGAGCCGATCCCCGGCGACGACGCGACCATCCTCGGCAAGGTGGTGGCAGTGCTGCGGCGCGTATGACGGCTGCGGCGGGCGGTCCGTACGGAACCACCCTCTGACCGGGCCCCGGGACCCCTGCGCCGGTTCCGGGGCCCTGTGCTGCCCGGCCCCCGCGAGCGGGTGTCTTGCGCATGGGGGTTTGGTGTGTCGCGGCGGAGCGACACACCAAACCCTCGCTCATTCGACCTCTGACTTCTTCGCCGCGGCGTCGATCGCCGCCAGCGACTTCCGGACCTGGTTACGGTCCGTCGTGTACCAGAAGTCCGGCAGTGACGCCTTGAGATAGCTGCCGTAGCGCGCCGTGGCCAGTCGTTGGTCGAGTACGGCGACCACCCCGCGGTCCCCCGAGGCCCGTACGAGGCGGCCGGCACCCTGGGCCATGAGCAGCGCGGCGTGTGTGGCCGCGACTGCCATGAAGCCGTTGCCCCCGGCACCCTCCACCGCCTTCTGGCGGGCGCTCATCAGCGGGTCGTCCGGGCGTGGGAAGGGGATCTTGTCCATGACGACCAGCTGGCAGCTGGGGCCGGGGACGTCGACGCCCTGCCAGAGTGACAGCGTGCCGAACAGGCAGGTCTCCGGGTCAGCGGCGAAATTCTTGATCAGCTCGCCGAGCGTCTCCTCGCCCTGGAGGAGGATCGGGAACTCGGGGATCCGGGAGCGCAGTTCCTCCGCGGCGAGCTGAGCGGCGCGCATGGAGGAGAAGAGGCCGAGGGTGCGGCCTCCGGCGGCCTGGATCAACTCCGTCAGCTCGTCCAGCATGTCCGCGCGGTCGCCGTCCCGCGCCGGGCGCGACAGATGCTTGGCGACATAGAGGATGCCCTGCCTGGGGTAGTCGAAGGGCGAGCCGACGTCGACGCCCTTCCACTGCGGGAGGTCCTCGCCCTCGGTGCCTTCCGGTGCGAGACCGAGGGAGGCACCGACGCCGTTGAAGTCGCCGCCCAGCTTCAGCGTCGCGGAGGTCAGGACGACTGAGCGGTCCGCGAAGAGCTTCTCCCTCAGGAGCCCCGACACGGACATGGGGGCGACGCGGAGGGAGGCTCCGAAGCGGTCGTGGCGCTCGTACCAGACGACGTCCCACTCGGAGCCGTTCGTGATGCGCTCCGCCACGTCGTGCACCGTCTCCACGGAGGCCAGCGCCTGCTTGCGGACCGCGTCCTCGTCCTGGACCGACTTGTCCCGGGTCGCTCCGATCCCGGAGATCACCGTGCGGCAGGCGTCGCGCAGCGCCATGAGGGCGTACCCCAGGTCCTCCGGGATCTCCTCCAGACGGCCCGGCAGGGCCAGCTCCATCAGCCGCTCGAAGCCCTCCGCGGCGGTCTGGAGCTGGTCGGCGGCCTTCTCGTTGACCAGTTTCGCGGCGCGCCGGACCGCACGGTTGACCTGGCCGGGCGTGAGTTCGCCGGTGGCCACTCCGGTGACCCGCGAGACCAGCTCGTGCGCCTCGTCGACGATCAGCACCTCGTGCTGCGGGAGGACCGGGGCGCCCTCGATGGCGTCGATCGCGAGCAGCGCGTGGTTGGTGACGACCACCTCGGCGAGCTTGGCACGCTCGCGGGCCATCTCGGCGAAGCACTCGGCGCCGTACGCGCACTTCGTGGCACCCAGGCACTCCCGGGAGGAGACCGAGACCTGCGCCCAGGCCCGGTCGGAGACGCCGGGTGTGAGGTTGTCGCGATCGCCGGTCTCGGTCTCGTCCGACCACTCGCGCAGTCGCAGCAGGTCCTGGCCCAGCTTGCTGGTGGGCGCGGCCGCCTCGAACTGGTCGAACAGCCCCTCCTCCTCGTCCTGCGGGACACCCTCGTGGAGCCGGTGCAGGCACAGGTAGTTCGATCTGCCCTTCAGCATGGCGAACTCCGGGCGGCGGCGCAGCAGGGGGTGCAGCGCATCGACGGTGCGCGGCAGATCCCGCTCGACGAGCTGGCGCTGCAGGGCGAGGGTGGCCGTCGCCACGACGACACGCTCCCCGTGCGCGAGCGCGGGCACGAGGTAGCCCAGCGACTTTCCGGTGCCGGTGCCGGCCTGGACCAGCAGATGGGAACCGTCGTCGATCGCCTCCGCGACGGCTTCGGCCATGGTCACCTGGCCGGGGCGCTCCGTACCGCCGACGGCAGTGACGGCAGCGTGCAGGAGTTCGGGGAGTGAGGGCTTCGTCATAGCGCGACCACCCTACGACCCGGCACTGACAAACGGGTGATCACGACGGGGACGAAGGGCGGGATCAAGACCGGCTGCTCCTCGGATGAGGGTGGGAGTGGATCGCTCGGGAAGATCGGCTCGGGTGCCCTCGGGACCGTCGCCGTGGGAAACCGGACGCAGGGCGCGGGAACCGGATCGGCTCGGGCGGTGTACCAGAAGTGATGCTGCTGCGACACGGAGTCACAGCAGATCGCGCAGGGACCGGTCTCGGATCATGAGGGCGGCCCGCTTGGCGGGCAGGTCGACCTCGGCGGCGAACCGGAAGCCGGCGCTCAGAAAGGCAGCGATGGAGGGGGTGTTGCGAAGGTCGGGTTCCGCGATGACGCGTGCGCAGGCGGGCCGCTTGTCCAGGGCGAGGTCGGCCGCGGCTCTGAGCAGGGTGCTGCCGAGCTTGCGGCCTCGGTCGGCGACTCCGCCGATGAGGAGGTGCAGTCCGGTGTCGTGAGGCCGAGCGGGATAGTGGCGGGCCAGCGGGTCGAGGTCCGCGCGGTAGATCTCCCAGTAGCTCATCGGGATGCCCTCCAGCACACCGAGGCAGGGAACACTGCGTCCGTCGCCGCAGAGCTGGGCCCGCAGATGGCTCTCGGTCACGGTTGGAGGGCCGGCCAGCTCCCAGAACTCCGCGACGGCAGGGTCGTTCATCCAGCGGCTGATCAGCGGTAGGTCCCGCTCGACCTGCACGGGGACGAGGTGGAACACACCCGCGGGTGTGACGACCGGCCCCCAGTCGGCCACACGGTCGAGGAGGTCGTCATCGGCTCTGGTGACGGAGACGGGCGGTGCCGGATCCTCGCACCGGCTTCGTGGCTCCTCGGAGCCCGTTTCCGCTGCGAAGAGTGCAAGCAGTTCGTCGGGCAGCCGCAGGTCCAGTGTGTCCTCGTTGTCCGTGCCCGGACCGGTGCTGCTCTCGGCCGCAACGGGGCTCGGGTCGGCGCCGGGCTCAGTGCCGGGGACGGTGGCTGCGTGTGCGCTGGCGTCGGTGGGAGGCACGGCGCCGCTCCTCTCAGAAGACGGGATGGGGCATGTTCCTCAGAAGAAAGGGGTGTTGACGGAGATCGGCGGTGGCTTTCAGAAATGCAGGGGGTTGGCGATGGTGACGTAGACGGACTGGGTGTCGACCGGGCCGACGAGTTCGTCGAGGCCATGCAGGCGGGTCAGCAGGTTGGCCTTGCAGCGCAGGACGGGTGAGTCCAAGAGGTGGGCAGGCAGTGAAGTGCGCAACCGGGCAGGGCCGGAGGCGACGTCGCTCAGGAAGTGGCGGAAGGCGGCGAGCAGCAGCTGTTCGTCGGCGAGGCGCTGGGAGCCGAAGGCACCGATGAGGCCGAGCACGTTGTTGATCGCCAGGTAGTAGGCGAAACGCTCGTCGGTGACCTCGTCGGAGACGAAGGTGTCGCTGTGCTCGCCGATACCGGGCAGCCGGGCGTCGAGCTGGGTGCGTCGGGACTCCCGGAAGTAGTAGCCCTGGTTGTCGCGGTAGCGGCCGCCGGCGGGCCAGCCGTCGACGTCCAGCAGGAGCAGCGTGTTCTGTTGATGCGCCTCCAGGGCGATCCCCGCCTCCGCGTCCAGCCACAGTACGGGGCGGACGACCTGCTGGAGATAGCGCAGGAACCACTCGACGGCAACGGCCGCACGGGGACGACCGGTTCGGCCCGCAAGGCGCGTGACCACCGTGGCCAGCCGGGACTGCAGGGGCGGCGGGCCGTCGTCCTGCGGGCGGCGTGCTGCGCCCGCCGAGTTGCTGCCCGTCGCGGCCTGCGGTCGGGGCGAGACGAGGCCGGCGATGCAGGAGACGTCGTCGGACGGGCTGAACGGGTTGTGGCGGATCATCACGTCGAGGCCGGCCACGGGGCTGCCGTCCGTGCCGTCGACCGCGAGCCAGGCCGGGTCGCGAACGATGTCGAACCCGGGGTGGGCAGCCTGCCACTGCCTGGACAGGCCGCTGCGCAGCAGGCGGTGGACCTCGGCACCCCGGTGCAGCTCCTTGCGGAGGTTCTCGCGGCGGGAGTTGGTGATCCGAAGGCCGAGGGACAGCTTGAGCATGGCAGGGGAGCCGGGCCGGTGCACGGTGCGTACGGACGAGGTGGGGTGCCAGGGTGAGCCGTGCGCCCCGAGGTCACGGAGGAGCCCGGCATCGAACAGGGGCGAGATGTCGGCGCGTTGCCGCACCTCGCGCAGCTGCCAGGGGTGCAAGGGCAGGGCTGCGTAGCCCTCGGGCAGCGTCAGCCCGGCTTCGGCGAGCCGTGCCATGAGCCGGGGTGCGGGGACGGGACGGCCGCGCTCGGTCCACGCGGAGTCGCAGGCAAGTAGAGAAGGGGCGACAGCCAGCCAGTGCAGAGGGAAGGAGCCGCGCAACTCGGGTGAGTACGCTCGCGCCTCGGCCTCGGAGAGTCCTTCGCGGCTCTTGGGAGTGGGATGCAGCGGGTGGCCGAGTACGAGTGCCTGCTCGGCAGCTAGGAAGAGGTCGGGTCCGTCGGAGGGGCGCTCCCGGCGCTCGCGGATGAAGGTGACGGTACGGCGGAGGGAGTCGGCGACGCGGGCGACGAGGTCCGGGCCGGCTGCGGAGGCGACGGGGGCGGGGGCCGACGTCTGGACGGTCTCGGGACTGCAGGCGCCGCCGGTCACGGGTGGGGCGGCCGTGTCGTTGCCACGGTCACGCGTTTCCCTGGCCAGCAGTGCGGCGACGGTGACCGCGTCGACCGGTCGGGAAGGTGCGGGGGCGGTGGCGAGGAAGGGGAGACCGAATCGGTGCCAGCCCGTCGGGGACCAGTAGTGGACGGGGACGAGGAGGGCCGTGCCGCTGGCGGGCAGGGGGATACGGAGGGTGCCGTACTCGGGGGCGTGGAGGCCGGCTTCGCGCACCCAGCAGCGCAGCAGGTTCTCGACCGCCGCGGCCTCGGCTGCGGTGTGCGGATCGGGGTGCTCGAGGAGATCGGCGGTGGGCTGCCGCGGGCTCTCGGCGACGGGGGCTTTGCGCTGCTCCGGAACCCGCTCCGAAGAGCGAACGTCCCCCGGGGTCCCAGCCCCGGCCGAAGCCCTGGCCGGCCTCTGTTCCCACTCTCGCTCCGCGCCCCGCCCCGGTTCCGGTTCTGGTTCCCGTGCAGCCGCTCGTCCCTGCTGACGATGCGCTGACGGGGTCGCCCGTGCAGGTGGAAGCTGTTGCGAGGGCGGTGCTTCGGAGGAGCCTCGCTCGGTCGCGTGGGTGCGGGCTTCGGATGCAGGGGTGGGGTTCACGGCGGTCCTCGTGGGTGGTTCTGGTTCGCGCGGTGACGAACCTGGGCCTTACTGCGCTACCGGCGAAGTGGAGGTATGGGCGTCCGTCCTGGCTTCAAGAAGTTCGAGGCGTTCAGGGGATGCGCGTCGTGCGCCAGGCCTGGACGTCGGTGTCGGCAACACGGACGGGCGGGCACGCATCAGGTGCCGTGGTGGCCCGCCCGCTCGGCGCGCTCGCCCTGACGTCGGCGCTGAGGGTCGGGGCCGTGGTGCCGTCGTATTCCAGGGGGTCGGCCGGAGCGGTCGCGGGCCGCCGTTGCCACGGCATCGGCGAGTCGGTCCAACACGGCAGCCGCTTGTTCGTCGCTGATGGTCAGTGGCGGGAGCAGCCGCACGACGCTTCCGTGGCGGCCTCCCACTTCGACGATGAGGCCACGTCGCAGGCACTCCCGCTGGACGGCGGCCGCGAGTTCGGGATCGGCCGGGCGCGGGCCGCCGACGCGGGAATCCGGCACCGCCGCCGGAGTCGTCCCAAGGTTGAGGGGCTCGCAATCCGTCGAGCGACCGGTCCCGCCCGCGCGACGACTGCGCTCCAACCTCTCGGTCTCCCAACTCGGCCCGATGGAACCGCCGTCCAGCCCGCTGGACGTACCAGGGGTCAAGTCCAGTCCCCCGCGCGCTGCGTGATCCCCCTCCGCGTCCACGAACTCCAGCCCGATCATCAGCCCCCGCCCCCGCACATCCCCGACACAGGGAAACTCCCGTGCCAGCGAGCGGAGTTGGGCGAGCATGCGGGAGCCGAGGGTGGCCGCTCGCTCGGCGAGCCGGTTTTCTCGGACGTAGGCCAGGGTGGCCGTCCCTGCGGCCATGGCGAGTTGGTTGCCGCGGAAGGTGCCCGCATGGGCGCCGGGCTCCCAGACGTCCAGGTCCTCGCGGTAGACCACCACGGCCAGGGGGAGGCTGCCGCCGATGGCCTTGGAGAGGACCATCACATCAGGGGTGATGGCACTGTGCTCCACCGCCCAGAAGGCACCGGTCCGTCCCACCCCCGTCTGGACCTCGTCGGCGATCAGCGGGATGGAGCGGGCCGCTGTGATCGTTCGCATGCGCCGCATCCACTCGTCCGGCGCGGGGATCACTCCGCCCTCACCCTGGACGGGTTCGAGGATCATCCCAGCGGGACGACGCACCCCCGACTTGGGGTCGTCGAGGACCGACTCGGTCCAGTGTGCGGCGAGTTCGGCGCCGCGGGGCCCGCCGACTCCGAAGGGGCAGCGGTAGTCCTGGGGATAGGGAAGGCGGGCGACTCGTACGTCCGAGGCGTCCCCGGACGCTTCCAGGGCTCCGGCGGTCATGCCGTGGTAGGCGCCCGTGAAGGCCAGCAGTCCGGTGCGGCCGGTCGCGGTGCGGACGAGCTTCAGCGCGGCCTCCACCGCGTCGGTGCCCGCCGGCCCGCAGAACTGCACGCGCGCGTGGTCGGCGAGGCCGCGCGGCAGGGTGTGGAACAGCTCGGTGACGAAGGCGTCCTTGACGGGGGTCGCCAGGTCGAGGATGTGCAGCGGGGCACCCGAGTCGAGGACTTCGCGGATGGCCTCCAGCACCACGGGGTGGTTGTGGCCGAGGGCGAGCGTCCCGGCTCCGGAGAGGCAGTCGAGGTAGCGGCGGCCGTCGGCACCCTCGATGGTCAGCCCCCGGGCCCGGACGGGCACGATCGGCAGGGCACGCGCATAGGTGCGCGCGGCCGACTCGCGTGCCGACTGCCGCCGTAGGATCCCTTCGTGCGCGGACCGGCCGGTCGGGGACACCTCACCGGCGGCACACCGTCCAAGAGTCCCCTCGGACGTACTCCCGCCGCATGCAGACTCGGCCACGACTCCCTGTCCTCCCACCGGGGAACCGCACACGGACAGCAGAACCCCCACCGGTACCAACCCCCCACCGCTCACCGGGTTACGGGTTGCCTCAAGATCCTTTCCGTGACGGAACCGTTGCCGTTCCGTCGGAAGTCCCCCACAGCGAGCGCATAGTGTGTGGTGCCGTTCCGAGAAGCCGTGAAGGCACGTGGGATCACCTGCTTCGAGCGTGGGTTCACGACCGCAGCACCCGATTTGTTCAGTTCATCCCAGGGGGAGTCAGCGCATGCGATCCATCAGGCCGTCCGTCACCGTTCGCCGGGAGAGGGGTGCCCGCCGCAGAACCTCCCCCGTTCTGGCCGCCGTTGCCCTCGCATCGGCGCTGGCGCTCACCGCCACCGCCTGCAACTCGGGCGACGACAAGGCCGACGGTCAGGCCTCCGCCTCCGCGAGCGACACCGGCAGCAGCGGCGACGGCAAGATCAAGATCCCGGACGACATCAAGAACAAGCTCAAAGAGCACGGGTTCGACCTCGACAAGTGGAAGCACGGGGCCTGGAAGAACTGGAACAAGGACGACTGGCTGCGCGAGGCCGACGAGTTCATCAACCCGATCATCAAGGGTCTGTGGAATCCGGACCGGATGCGGAAGGCCAACGACCCGGACAAGGGCGTCGACGAGAACGACCTCTCCGGTGACCAGGGCGTGACCGACCCCACGCCGGCGCCCGTGGAGGCGAGGGCCGTGGCGCCTACGTACCACGCCAACGCGGCGGCGTCCGGGAAGGTGTTCTTCGACTCCCCCGAGGGCACGATGGTCTGCTCGGCGACGGTCGTGGAGGACCCGGCCCACCCCGGCAAGTCGAATCTCGTGTGGACGGCGGGCCACTGTGTGCACGCCGGCAAGAACGGCGGCTGGTACCGCAACATCGCGTTCGTCCCGTCGTACAACAACGCGGGCAGGTCGGCCGCCCAGCTGCAGAACGCCACCAGGGAGCAGGCCGCTCCGTACGGCGTCTGGTGGGGCGACTGGGCGCAGACCTCTCAGCAGTGGATCGAGAAGGGCGGCGAGACGGGCGGTGACGGTGCCTCCTACGACTACGCCGTCATCCATGTGACGCCGGAGAAGGGCGGCAATGGCAAGTCGCTGGAGGAGACGGTCGGTTCGGCGCTGCCTGTCGACTTCAACGCTCCGGCCGTGCCGAAGGTTCCCAGCATCACCGCGACGGGTTATCCGGCCGCCCCGCCGTTCGACGGCCAGAAGATGTTCCAGTGCACGGACCGGCCGGGAAGGTTGTCGATCAACGCTTCGGACCCGACGATGTACCGCATCGGCTGCACGATGACCGGCGGTTCCTCCGGCGGCGGCTGGGTCGCGACCGGCTCGGACGGCAAGCCGGCGCTGGTGTCCAACACCTCGATCGGCCCGGTGACTTCAGGCTGGCTGGCCGGACCGCGGCTGGGTGCTGTGGCCAAGGGTGTGTACGACTCGGTGAGCAAGAAGTTCGCCGGTCAGTAGAGCTGCTCGTGCTGAAGGCCCGCCCGGTGAGGGGGCGGGCCTTCAGCGATTCTCGATCCAGCGGTGATCCGGTCTGCGGCTCAGACCGCCGGAGCCGGGACATACGGCGCGAGGTCCGCCGCCAGTTCCTCGTGCACCCGCACCTTGAGCAGGGTGCCCTCCGGGGTGTGCTCCTCGGAGATCACCTCACCCTCGTCGTGTGCACGGGCGACCAGCTTGCCGTGGGTGTACGGCACCAGCGCCTCGATCTCGACGGAGGGCCTGGGCAGCTCGTTGTCGATGAGCGCGAGCAGCTCCTGGATGCCCTTGCCGGTGCGGGCCGAGACGGCGATGGAGCGCTTCTCGATCCGCAAGAGCCGCTGAAGGGTCAGCGGGTCGGCCGCGTCCGCCTTGTTGATCACGACGATCTCGGGTACGTCGGTGGCGCCGACGTCCCTGATCACCTCGCGCACCGCGGCCAGCTGCTCCTCCGGCGCCGGGTGCGAGCCGTCCACCACGTGCAGGATCAGGTCGGACTCACCGACCTCCTCCATGGTGGAGCGGAACGCCTCGACCAGGTGGTGCGGCAGGTGCCGGACAAAACCGACCGTGTCGGCCAGCGTGTACAGACGGCCGCTCGGGGTCTCCGCCCGGCGGACGGTCGGGTCCAGGGTCGCGAACAGGGCGTTCTCGACCAGGACGCCGGCGCCGGTCAGGCGGTTGAGCAGGGAGGACTTGCCGGCGTTGGTGTAGCCCGCGATGGCGACGGACGGCACCTTGTTGCGCTTGCGCTCCTGGCGCTTGATCTCGCGGCCGGTCTTCATCTCCGCGATCTCCCGGCGCATCTTCGCCATCTTCTCGCGGATCCGTCGACGGTCCGTCTCGATCTTGGTCTCACCGGGACCACGGGTGGCGAGGCCGCCGCCCTTGCCACCGCCCATCTGCCGGGACAGCGACTGACCCCAGCCGCGCAGCCTCGGCAGCATGTACTGCATCTGTGCGAGCGCGACCTGCGCCTTGCCCTCTCGGGACTTGGCGTGCTGGGCGAAGATGTCGAGGATCAGGGCCGTACGGTCGATGACCTTGACCTTGACCACGTCTTCGAGGTGGATGAGCTGGCCCGGGCTGAGCTCGCCGTCGCAGATGACGGTGTCCGCGCCCGTTTCGAGAACGATGTCCCGCAGCTCGTAGGCCTTGCCGGAGCCGATGTAGGTGGCCGCGTCGGGCTTGTCACGACGCTGGATCACACCGTCGAGCACGAGGGCGCCCGCGGTCTCCGCGAGGGCGGCGAGCTCCGCGAGGGAGTTCTCCGAGTCCTGCACGGTCCCCGTGGTCCAGACGCCGACGAGCACGACGCGCTCCAGGCGGAGCTGGCGGTACTCGACCTCGGTGACGTCCTCGAGCTCGGTGGAGAGGCCCGCCACACGGCGCAGAGCCGCGCGCTCGGAGCGGTCGAACTGGTCGCCGTCCCGCTCTCCGTCGATCTCGTGGCTCCAGGCGACGTCCTCTTCCATCAGGGCATCGGCCCGAAGCCGCTCGGGGTAGGTGTGCGCGAAGCGCTCAGTGTCCTGGGAAGGGGATGAAGAGGAGGTCATTGGATCCTTACGTCGATGGGGATTCCGGTACGGCGATCGCGAGAGCGGTCACTGTGGTCAACGTACGGGTACCCCGCGAGATTCCCCGCGACCCGTGCCGCCGACCCGAAGATGGTCGCACGGCACGGCCCGTCCGGTCATCGCCTTATTTCGCGGATTTCACGGCCTTCGCACCGGGTGCCGCCGGCTTCCAGTCCGGGTGACCGGGCATCGGCGGGGTCTTCTTGCCGTACAGCCAGCCTTCGAAGAAGCCGCTCAGGTCGCGCCCGGAGATCCGGGAGGCGAGCCGTTCGAAGTCGGCGGTGGTGGCCGTACCGTCGCGGTGGAGGCTCACCCAGGACCTTTCCAGATGCTCGAAGGCGGGGCGGCCGATCTCCTGGCGCAGGGCGTAGAGCACGAGCGCGGCGCCGTCGTAGACGTTGGGCCGGAAGATGCTGATCTTCTGGCCGGGGTCGGGCGCCTTGGGTGCGGCCGGCGGGCCACCGGCGGCGCGCCAGCCGTCGGAGGCGGCGTACGCGGCCTTCATGCGCGTCTCCATGGGCTTGTGTCCCACCTCCTCCGCGTACAGCGCCTCGTACCACGTGGCGTGCCCTTCGTTGAGCCACAGGTCGGACCAGGTCTGCGGGCTGACGCTGTCGCCGAACCACTGGTGGGACAGCTCATGCACCATGATCGACTCGACGTACCACTTGGGGTAGGTGTGGCCGGTGAACAGCTCGCTCTCGAAGAGCGAGAGCGTCTGGGTCTCGAGTTCGAAGCCGGTGGACGCCTGTGCCATGAGCAGGCCGTACGTCTCGAAGGGGTAGTGGCCGACCTTGCTCTCCATCCAGGCGATCTGGTCGGGGGTCTTGGCGAGCCACGGTTCGAGTTCCTTGACGTCCTTGGTGGGCACGACGTCGCGCATGGGCAGGTGGTGCGGCCCGGTGCGGTGCAGCACGGTGGAGCGGCCGACGGACACCTGGGTGAGCTCGGTGGCCATGGGGTGCCGGGTGCGATACGTCCAGGTGGTCGACTTGGGGCCGCGCTCCACACCGGTCGGCAGGCCGTTGGCCACCGCTGTGTAGTCGTTGGGGGCGGTGATCCGGATGGTGAACAGCGCCTTGTCGGAGGGGTGGTCGTTGCAGGGGAACACCAGGTGCGCGGCATCGGCCTGGTTGGCCATGGCGAGCCCGTCCTGGGTGCGCACCCAGCCGCCGTCCTGGTCCTTGGCGGCCACGGGTTCGCTGGTGTGCCGCACGGTGATCCGCGTCCAGGTGCCCTGGGGCAGCGGCCTGGCGGGCGTGACGACGAGGTCTTCACCCGCGCTGGCGAACGTGGCCGGCTCACCGTTGACCTGGACCGATTCGACCGTGCCATGTGCGAAGTCGAGGTTCAGCCGGTCCAGGTCCGCGGTCGTCGAGGCGTTGATCGTGGTGACGGCCTGGAGGGGCTTGCTGTTGGTGCCGGGATAGGTGAAGGACAGGTCGTACGACTGCACGTCGTATCCGGGGTTGCCGAGGTCCGGGTAGAGGCGGTCGCCGATGCCCAGGGGAGTCGGGGGCGAGCTCGCGGCCAGGAGGCAGACGGAGACGGCGGAGGCGAGCAGCGCGGTCGCCTTCAGGCGGCCGGCGGGGCGGCGGAACCGAGCCGCGGTGCCGGGACGCGGGCCGTGCGGTCGTGGGGCCTGGGAGCGCGGGGTGAGCAGCATGGATCACGGCTATCAGCGCGCGCGTGCCCGACGGCGACGACTCGCGTTCGGCCCACCCGAATGGGTAGGTCGGGTGCAGGTGTGCGGCTCTGGCGCCGTGGGGCGCGCGGCCCGGCGCTCACCCGCCCGGCGTCTGCGCCCGGCTCACGTCGTAGACCCCCGGCACATTGCGCATCGCCCGCATCAGGGCCGGCAGGTGGGCCGCGTCCGGAAGCTGGAGGGTGTACGTGTGGCGGACGCGCTGCTGGGTGGGAGGCTCGACCGTGGCGGACACGATCTCGGCGCCTTCGAGGGCCATGGCCTCCGTCAGGTCCGCCAGCAGATGGGGGCGGACGAACGATTCGGCGAGCAGCGTGACCCGGCACTCGGTGGTGTCCCCCCAGCGCACGTCGACCTCCGCGCGCCCCCCGCTCTTCATGCGCTCCACGGCGGTGCACTCGACACGGTGGACGGTGACCACACCGCCCCGCACGGCGAAGCCGGTGACCTCGTCGGGCGGTACGGGTGTGCAGCAGCCGGCGAGGCGTACGGTCGCGCCGGGCTGGTCGACCGTGATGTCGGCGGTGGTGGGACGTGAGCTCAGTTGCTCCGCCGCGGGCCGGAGGGCGACCGAGGGCTCCTCGTCGGTCTCCTGCGCCGCTTCCTGCGCCCCCTCGTGCGTCGGGTGGGCCGCGAGCCACCGCTGGATGGCGATACGGGCGGCGGGCGTGTGGGCGTGCTCCAGCCACTCCCTGGAGGGCTCGGAGGCCGGGTCCTGGCCCATGAGGAGCTGGACGGTGTCGCCGTCCCGCAGAACGGTGCTCAGCGTCGCCAGGCGGCCGTTGACGCGGGCGCCGATGCACGCGTGCGCGTCCTCGCCGTACTGGGCGTACGCGGCGTCCACGCAGGTGGCGCCCTCGGGCAGCCCGAGGGTGCCGCCGTCGGGTCGGAAGACGGTGATCTCGCGATCCTGGGCGAGGTCCTCGCGGAGGGTGGACCAGAACGTGTCCGGGTCGGGCGCGGCCTCCTGCCAGTCGAGGAGGCGGGAGAGCCAGCCCGGGCGGGTGGGGTCGACGCGCTCGCCGTCGGCCGGAGCGTTCTCCTCAGGAGGCGGGGCGTAGGGATTGCCGAGCGCGACGACGCCGGCCTCGGCGACCTTGTGCATCTGGTGGGTGCGGATGAGGACTTCGGCGACCTGGCCGTCCGCACGGGCGACCGCGGTGTGCAGGGACTGGTACAGGTTGAACTTGGGGACGGCGATGAAGTCCTTGAACTCCGAGACGACGGGCGTCATACAGGTGTGCAGTTCGCCGAGGACGCCGTAACAGTCCGCATCCTCGTTCACCAGTACCAGCAGGCGGCCGAAGTCGCAGCCGCGCAACTGGCCGCGCTTGCGGGCGACGCGGTGCACGGAGACGAAGTGCCGTGGCCGGATGACGACTTCGGCCGGGATGTCGGCCTCGCGCAGCACGCCTCGCACCTCGTCGGCGATCTCGGCGAGCGGGTCGTCGGCACGGGAGGCGTTGTCGACGATCAACTCCCTTGTGTGCTCGTACTCTTCGGGATGGAGAATCGCGAAGACCAGGTCCTCCAGCTCGGTCTTCAGCGCCTGGACGCCGAGCCGCTCGGCGAGCGGGATGAGGACGTCGCGGGTGACCTTGGCGATGCGGGCCTGTTTCTCGGGCCGCATCACGCCGAGGGTGCGCATGTTGTGCAGCCGGTCGGCGAGTTTGATCGACATCACGCGGACGTCGCTGCCGGTGGCGACGAGCATCTTGCGGAAGGTCTCGGGTTCGGCGGCGGCGCCGTAGTCGACCTTCTCCAGTTTCGTGACGCCGTCGACGAGATAGCGGACCTCCGAACCGAACTCCTCGCCGACCTGATCGAGGGTCACGTCCGTGTCCTCGACGGTGTCGTGGAGCAGAGAGGCCGTCAAGGTCGTGGTCTCCGCGCCGAGTTCGGCGAGGATCAGCGTCACGGCGAGCGGGTGCGTGATGTACGGCTCGCCGCTCTTGCGCATCTGGCCGCGGTGCGAGGACTCGGCCAGCACGTAGGCGCGGCGCAGGGGTTCGAGGTCGGCGCTCGGGTAGTGGGCGCGGTGGGCGTCGACGACATGGCTGATGGCACTGGGCAGCCGGTCACGGGAGGCGGGGCCGAGCAGGGCGGCACGGCCGAGGCGGCGCAGGTCGATCCGCGCCCGCCAGCGCGCCGCCGGGCCTGTTACCGGACCTGGGGTCGCGGGATTCGTCGCCTCCGCACTCATGGGCACCTCCGGCTGCGTGGACCGGCGGACGGGGTGCCCCATGGCGGACACGGCTCAGGGGATGGCAACGGTCCCCCGTCCGGGCCGGTGCTTGATGCTACCGAGCCCATCACGTGCGGCTGACCGCCTCTCGCCGAGCGTGAAACGGATCACCCATTCGAGCGAAGGTCTGCAGGTTTACGGTTTCGCGCCATGCGACAGGGAGCCGCCCGTGATTTCGAACGCGCAGTCGTCGCCCCGGAGCAACTCCCGTACACCGCCCGGCACACAGGCCTCGGAATCCCAGCGCCATCCTGCTCAGCGAACGAATGTTTCCAGCCACTCGGAGTCGATCTCGCCCTCGGCGACGATCACTGCGGGGCCGGTCATCTCGATCTCGCCGTCGGGCTGTTCGGTGATGACAAGGGTCCCGCCGGGCACGTCGACGGTGTACGTCACCGGGCTCCCGGTGACGGCCGGGTCGGCGCCGTCCCGGCGGGCGGCGGCCACGGCGACGGCGCACGCGCCCGTGCCGCACGAGCGGGTCTCGCCGGCGCCGCGCTCGTACACGCGCAGCGCGACGTGCCGGGGGCCGCGGTCGACCACGAACTCCACGTTCACCCCGTCCGGGTAAGCGGAGGCCGGGCTGAACGGCGGCGGCGCGTACAGGTTTCCGGCGTGCGCGAGGTCGTCGACGAAAGCGACCGCGTGCGGGTTGCCCATGTTCACGTTCCGCGCGGGCCAGCTGCGCTCGCCGACGGTCACCGTGACGTCCCCTTCGGGGAGGCGCGCCCTGCCCATGCCGACAGTGATGTCGCCCTCGGCGGAGCCGCTGCCGGATGCGGTCTTTGCGATGTGCACGCTCTTCACGCCCCCGCGTGTGGCCACCGCGAGGTCGCCCTCGGCGACGTGCCCGGCGCGCTGGAGGTAGTGCGCGAACACCCGCACGCCGTTGCCGCACATCTCCGCGATCGAGCCGTCGCCGTTGCGGTAGTCCATGAACCACTCGGCCTCGGCCGCCATGTGCCGCGCCTCGGGGTGCGCGGCGGACCGCACCACGTGCAGCAGGCCGTCACCGCCGATGCCCGCGCGGCGGTCGCACAGGGCGGCGACGGCGGCCGGGGGCAGGTCGATGGAGTTCTCGGGGTCCGGCACGATCACGAAGTCGTTCTCCGTGCCGTGGCCCTTGAGGAAGGCGATGCGGGTCATTCTTCGATGGTATGTGACGGTCGTTGTCCGGCTGCGGGCCGGTCGGGGCTGGTCGCGGCCACGCGGCGGGGCCGCATGGCGACACAGCCTCGCGCGCCTGGAAACCTCAGCGCAGCCTTGCTACGCGCCATACCGCCAGCACCACGACCGCGGCCACCACCACTACGTACGCCAGGACGACCCGCCAGTCGGGGCGACGCCCGGAGCCCCTCGGGGGGAGCCCGGGGCCCGTGTAACCCACCCGGCGGGCGGCCATCATGCCCCAGCCGGCCGCGCAGGAGCAGATCAGCAGTCCCAGCATGGCGATCACGGCCCCGCTGTCGCCGAAGTCGAAGGCGAGCGGGAAGGCGAACATCAAAGAGCCGAGCGCGGCGAGGGCCACGATGGGGGCGAGCTGCCAGATGCGCAGGCGGCGCTGCGGGCGCAGCTCGACCTCGACCTCGGGGCCACCGGCGAACATCTCCTCCGGCTCGGGGCCGTCGGCCGTCACACCGCCCTGCGTGTCGTCGGGCCCGTCGGGGCTCAGACGGTTCTCGTCCTGCTCCGGCTCACCGCTCTCGACGGTGAGGGGCTCGGTGCCTTGTGCAGTGTCGCGAGGGCCGGCCTCCATCGCCACGCGCCCTCCCAACTAGGACTCCACTTGGTCGATCGAAGCTCGATGATGGCACGGCACCGGATGCCGGAACGGCGGCCGGAGCGTCCCGATGCCATGACGTGATCAGGCTGTAACCGGTCGTTCGACCAACGCCAGTGCGCGCTGCGGAAGTTCTGTGAGATCCGCCGCAGCCCCGCTCAACCAGTGCACACGGGGGTCGCGCCGGAACCAGGAATCCTGCCGGCGCGCGAAGCGCTTGGTGGCGCGCACGGTCTCGACCCGCGCCTCCTCCTCGGTGCACTCCCCGGCCAGCGCCGCGAGCACCTGCTGGTAGCCGAGCGCGCGAGCCGCCGTACGGCCCTCACGCAGGCCCTGCGCCTCCAGCGCACGCACCTCGTCCACGAGCCCGGCGTCCCACATCCGGTCGACCCGGCGGGCGATGCGCTCGTCGAGTTCGGGGCGGGCCACGTCGACGCCGATCTGGACGGTGTCGTAGACCGAGTCATGGCCGGGCAGATTGGCGGTGAAGGGCTGACCGGTGATCTCGATCACTTCGAGGGCCCGGACGATACGGCGGCCGTTGCTGGGCAGGATCGCCTGCGCCGCCTCGGGGTCCGCGGCGGCGAGTCTGGCGTGCAGCGCTCCGGAGCCGCGCAGCGCGAGCTCCCCCTCGAGCCGGGCCCTGACCTGGGGGTCGGTGCCGGGGAACTCCAGGTTGTCGACGGCCCCGCGGACGTACAGGCCGGAGCCGCCGACCAGGATCGGCCAGCGGCCTTCCGCGAGCAGGGCGTCGATCTTGGCGCGGGCCAGCTTCTGGTACTCGGCGACCGACGCCGTGACCGTCACGTCCCAGATGTCGAGGAGGTGGTGCGGAATGCCGCCGCGCTCCTCGGGCGTCAGTTTGGCGGTGCCGATGTCCATCCCGCGGTAGAGCTGCATGGAGTCGGCATTGACGACCTCGCCTCCGAGCTGCCGGGCGAGGAAAACGCCCAGATCGGACTTTCCGGCCGCGGTCGGTCCGACGACGGCGATGACTCGGGGGGCGGGGGGTGCGCTGCTCACCGCACCAGTCTCGCAAACCTCGAGGGCACTCCTCGAACGAGTTACGTGACGGCACGGGTGCCGGGTCGTTGCCCGTTGCGAGGCTCTCGCCGCCGGTTTCGGGGGGCGGCGACCCGGGCGGCGCAAACGGACGCACCGGACGACGCGGGATTTCGCCCGCACGAGTAACGTATGGAGTGGATATGGGCGTTTTCGCACGACTTCTGCGGAGGTCGAAGGCTACGGAGGAGGCGTCAACCGCCGAGGCTCAGGCCGACACACCGACGGCCGAGCCCGCGGCGGAGGAGACGGCAGAGGCGAAGGGGTCGGCCGAGGCCGAGGAGCAGGCGGAGGGCGAACCGGAGGCACGGGAGGCCGCCGAGACCGCCTCCGGCGAGGCCGTCGAGATCCCCAAGCAGCAGTCCGCCGAGGAGGCGGCAGACCGGGACGCCGGCGAGGACGCCCGCACGTAACCGCCCCGGGCCCGAGCAAGCCGCAGGGGCGTGCCGAGCCCGGGAACGACGGAAGGTGGACCATGGGCCTCCTGAACAACCTGAAGGCCAAGCTCAACCCGGCCAAGGACAAGGTCTCCGACCTCGCGCAGCAGCACGGGGACAGGATCACGCACGGTCTCGACAAGGCCGCGAAGGTCGTCGACGAGAAGACCAAGGGCAAGTACAGCGACAAGATCCACACCGGGACGGGCAAGGCCAAGGGCGCCATGGACCGACTCGCGCACAAGAACGACACGGGACCAGGCGGTGGCACGACCGCACCGCCCGAGTCCCCGCCGCCTGCTTCCTGAACTGCACGGCACACCGACGGACGGCCGCGGGGCCCTAGGGCTCCCGGCCGTCCGCCGTTCACCCCGCGCCTCTACGACCAGGTAGCGACCAGGTAGCCCACACCGTACGGCGCGTCCTCATACAGCAGCGCGCCCGCGAGGTCCGTGCCCTCGGCCGCGCCCGCGAGGACCTGCCAGCAAGCCCGGCCTGATGCCTTCAGCTCGGACGCCAGCTCGGTGTCCAGCGCCTTGAGGGCCGCCACGTCCGCCGCTCCCAGCGCACGCGCGACCCCCGCGTCGAAGGGCGCCGCGCGCTCGTCGAGGTAACCGGGGGCCTTGAGCGTGCGGCAGGCACTGGCGTCGCCCATGACCAGCAGCGCCACCCGCTCGGGTCCGGCGGTGATTTCCCTTCCGGTTTGAATACACCGCTCGGCCGCCAGAGGTTCCCCCACAGCGAGTCCCTCGATCGGGGCGTGGGACCAGCCGGTGCGCTGCAGCAGCCACGCGGCCACCGCCAGCGAGGGTGGAAGCGACCGCTCCGAGGCCGCCGGAGCCGGGACTTCGGACTCGGCATGCTCCGCCCTGCCGAGCCGCACGTCCACGTCGACGCCGAACCCGCGGAAGGAGCCACGCGTGCCCTCGGGATACGTCCTCAGGCCGGTCTGCTCCGCGGGACCGACGACGACGAGCCGGTCGGGGCGGGCGGCCGCGAGCACACCGACCGCGTCCGTGCACGCGGCACGAGCCACGTCCATCTCGGCGGCGGCACCCGCGGCGACCTCGGGCACGAGCAGCGGCGGGCAGGGACAGACTGCGGCGACGACAAGCATGATCGGCAGGGTAACCCCGCCGCCCGGCGGCGGACACCGCGCCGAGCGGAGCGGTCAGTCGCAGCCGCAGACACTCCCCGTCGCCACCGGCAGCGGTTCCGGGACGCCGATCTTCGGCAGGCCCAACAGGACGCCCGTGGGCTTCGCCGCCTCTGCCGCGTTGCGCTTCTCCCAGGCGTCCCCCGCGCGCGTTCGGCGCACGTCGAGGACGGCTCCCTCGGCCAGGAGGTGGTGCGGGGCGGCGTACGTTATCTCGACCGTGACCACGTCGCCGGGCCGCACCTCCTGCTCCGGCTTGGTGAAGTGGACCAGGCGGTTGTCCGGGGCGCGGCCGGAGAGGCGGTGGGTGGCGCCGTCCTTGCGGCCCTCACCCTCGGCGACCATCAGCTCCAGGGTGCGGCCGACCTGCTTCTTGTTCTCCTCCCAGGAGATCTCCTCCTGGAGGGCGACGAGACGCTCGTAACGCGCCTGGACGACCTCCTTCGGGATCTGGTTCTCCATGGTCGCGGCCGGGGTGCCGGGGCGCTTGGAGTACTGGAAGGTGAAGGCCTGCGCGAACCGCGCCTCACGGACGACGTGCAGGGTCTGCTCGAAGTCCTCCTCCGTCTCGCCGGGGAAGCCCACGATGATGTCGGTGGTGATCGCGGCGTGCGGGATCGCGGCCCGTACCTTCTCGATGATCCCGAGGTAGCGGTCCTGCCGGTAGGAGCGGCGCATCGCCTTCAGGATCGTGTCCGAGCCGGACTGCAGCGGCATGTGCAGCTGCGGCATGACGTTCGGGGTCTCGGCCATCGCCGCGATCACGTCGTCGGTGAAGTCGCGCGGGTGCGGGGAGGTGAAACGGACGCGCTCCAGGCCCTCGATCTTGCCGCAGGCCCGCAGGAGCTTGCTGAAGGCCTCGCGGTCGCCGATGTCGGAGCCGTACGCGTTGACGTTCTGCCCGAGCAGCGTGATCTCGGAGACGCCCTCGGCGACCAGGGCCTCGATCTCGGCGAGGATGTCGCCGGTACGGCGGTCCTTCTCCTTGCCGCGCAGGGCCGGGACGATGCAGAAGGTGCAGGTGTTGTTGCAGCCGACGGAGATCGACACCCAGGCCGCGTACGCGCTCTCGCGGCGCGTCGGCAGGGTGGAGGGGAACGCCTCCAGGGACTCGGCGATCTCGACCTGGGCCTCTTCCTGCACGCGCGCGCGTTCCAGCAGCACCGGGAGCTTGCCGATGTTGTGCGTGCCGAAGACGACGTCCACCCAGGGCGCCTTCTTCACGATGGTGTCCTGGTCCTTCTGCGCGAGGCAGCCGCCGACCGCGATCTGCATCCCGGGCCGCGAGGCCTTCTTCGGGGCGAGGCGGCCGAGGTTGCCGTACAGCCGGTTGTCGGCGTTCTCACGGACGGCGCAGGTGTTGAAGACGACGACGTCGGCGTCGCCGTCGGAGCCCTCGGGCGCCCGCACGTACCCGGCCTCTTCGAGCAGCCCGGACAATCGCTCGGAATCGTGGACGTTCATCTGGCACCCGTAGGTGCGCACTTCGTAGGTCTTCACGCCCACTGCCTGGCTCCGGTCGATGCTGCTCATGTGACAAGGGTAGGCGGTGCCGGAAGTGTCTCCCGCCGCCCTGTGGACAACCGGGGGCTCAGGGCTCGATGAGGCCCGCGCGGATCGCGTAGCGGGTGAGTTCCAGGCGGTCGCGCATGCCCAGCTTGTGCAGCAGGTTCGCGCGGTGGCGCTCGACCGTCTTCGTGCTGATGAAGAGCAGTTCGCCGATCTCCTTCGAGGTGTGGCCCTCGGCGACCAGTTTGAGGATCTCCTCCTCGCGCTCGGTGACCGGCCGCGCGGGCAGATCGTCGCCCCGGCGCAGGCGGTCCAGCCAGGAGCGCACGAGGGCCCGCTCCGCGCCCGGGTACACGAACGGCTCGTCGCGCACCGCCGCCCGGCAGGCCCCGACCAGGTCGCGGTCGGCGGCGGACTTGAGGACGTAGCCGCTGGCTCCGGCCCTGAGGGCCTCGAAGAAGTACTCCTCGTTGTCGTACATGGTGAGCATGAGGATGCGCAGGCCGGGCTGGCGTCGGGAGAGTTCACGGGCCGCCTGGAGGCCCGTCATCCGGGGCATGGCGATGTCCAGGACGGCCAGGTCGACGTCACGCGCGCGTGCCAGCCCGACCGCCTCCGCCCCGTCCCCGGCCTCGGCCACCACGGTCAGATCGGGCTCGCCGTCCAGGATGAGCCGCACGCCCTGGCGTACGAGCGCATGGTCGTCTGCGAGCAGCACACGCGCGTGGGGCGCCATCAGTGGCCTCCGGTGGTGACGGGTACGCGCAGCCGCACATCGGTGCCGTCCTCGGGCCCGGGCGCTAGCGAAAGGTCGGCTGCTATGAGCAACGCGCGTTCGCGCATGCCGCGGATTCCGGCGCCCTCGGGGGCCGTACCGAGGCCCTTGCCGTTGTCGCGCACGAGGAGTTCGACGCCGTCCGTGACCGGCCGGAGGCGGACCTCGGCGCGGTCGGCGCCGGCGTGCCGGGCCGTGTTGGTGAGTCCTTCCTGGGCCACGCGGTAGATCACCAGCTCCGACTCCTGGGTCAACGGGGGCAGGTCGCCGGTGATGCGGTGGCGCACCGTCAGCCCGTGGGTGGTGAATTCGGCGGCGAGTGAGCGCAGGGCGCTGACCAGGCCGAGTTCCTCCAGGACGCCGGGGCGCAGCCGACGGGCGATACGGCGGATCTCGTCCAGACCTGCCCTGGTCGCCTCCTGCGCCTGGCCCACCTCCCCGCGCAGTTCCTCGGGTGCGCGGTCGGCGACCCGCTTGAGCTGGAGGAGGACGGCGGTCAGGGTCTGGCCCACCTCGTCGTGGAGCTCGCGGGCGATGCGCTGCCGCTCGCGCTCCTGAGCGGACAGAGCGCGGGCCGCTCCGGCCGCGCGTTCACTCTCCAGCCGGTCGAGCATCGTGTTGTACGTCGTGATCAGCTCGGCCGCCTCCGCCGGACCGGCGACGACCGCTCGGGCGCCGGGACGCAGCAGGTCCGCGGCCGCCATGGCCCGGCCGAGCCGCCGTAGCGGAGCAAGTCCGAGCCGCAGCACGATCGCGTTGCCTGCCAGCAGCGCGGCCAGGCCCACCACGACGACCAGCGCCTCGGCCGGCAGGACGGGGGTCGACACGGTGACCGGGCCCAGCAGCAGGGCGGCGGCCGCGACCAGGCCCATGGCGTTGAGGGAGAAGATCCGCCAGAACAGTGACACGGTCCTCCCCGGTTCCGCAGATGCTCCCGATGTGGCTCCGGCCAGCCTCGCCGTCCGCCCCCGGCCGCGTATATCCGTGACGTCACCCATGTCGCCACCGTACGGGCGGATGGCAGCATGCGAAGCGGCCGGGTTGATCACCGGCAGACCACGACCACGCCGCCAGGACAAAGGGAGAAACGTGTCTGCGCCACGACTGAGGGCGACGCCGCTGCCGGGCATCGGGGTCCGGTACGACCTGGTGACCCGCGACCAACGCCAACTGTCGGTGGTGGCACACCGCGACGGCGCGCGCACGGTGAATGTGTACCGGGCCGACGACCCCGACTCCTGTGCCCAGTCGCTGCGGCTGTCCGGCTCCGAGGCGGGCGCGCTGATCGACGCGCTGAAGCCGTCCCACCACAGCGCGAGCCTGCTCTACGCCTCCGATCTGGGGCTGGTGGCCGAGCGGATCGAGCTGGCCGCGGCCTCGCGCTGGAACGGGCGGGTGCTGGGCGACACGCGGATGCGGACCGAGACGGGTGCGTCGGTGGTGGCGGTGCTGCGCCGGGCCGAGGCGATTCCGTCGCCGGCGCCGGACTTCCGGCTGGCGGGCGGTGACATCGTGATCGTCGTCGGCACGCGCGAGGGTGTCGACGCCGCCGCGGCGATACTCGGGCGGGAGTGAACCGGTGCATTCCGCGGTGTTGTTGATCGAGTTCGGTTCCATCCTGCTCGGCCTCGGCCTGCTCGGCCGGGCCGCCGCCCGCTTTCAGCTCTCCCCCATTCCGCTGTACCTGCTGGCCGGACTGGCCTTCGGCGAGGGAGGGCTGCTGCCGCTGGGGGCGAGCGAGGAGTTCGTCGCCATCGGCGCCGAGATCGGCGTCATCCTGCTGCTGTTGATGCTGGGCCTGGAGTACACGGCCGGTGACCTGGTCACCAACCTGAAGGCGCACTATCCGTCGGGCCTGGTCGACTGTGCGCTCAACGCCGTGCCGGGCGCGGTCGCGGCGCTGCTGCTGGGCTGGGGGCCGGTGGCCGCCGTGGTACTGGCCGGAGTCACCTGGATCTCGTCGTCCGGGGTGATCGCGAAGGTGCTCGGTGATCTGGGCCGGGTGGGCAACCGGGAGACTCCGGTGATCCTCAGCGTGCTCGTGCTGGAGGACCTGGCGATGGCGGTGTACCTGCCCATCGTGACCGCGCTGGTGGCCGGCGCCGGGCTGCTGGCCGGGAGTGTGACGCTGGCGGTGGCGCTGGGGGCAGCGGGGCTGGTCCTGTTCGTGGCCGTGCGCTACGGGCGGGTCATCTCGCGGTTCGTCTCCAGTGACGACCCGGAGAAGCTGCTGCTGGTCGTGCTGGGACTGACGATCCTGGTGGCGGGCGTCGCGCAGCAACTCCAGGTGTCGGCGGCCGTCGGTGCCTTCCTGGTGGGTATCGCACTGTCCGGGGAGGTCGCGGAAGGCGCCCAGACCCTGCTCAGCCCCTTGCGCGACCTGTTCGCCGCGGTGTTCTTCGTGTTCTTCGGGCTGCACACCGACCCGGCGAGCATCCCGCCCGTCCTGCTGCCCGCCCTGGCGCTGGCCCTGCTCACCGCGGCGGCGAAGATCGCCACCGGCTACTGGGCGGCGCGCCGGGCCGGGATCTCCGTCAAGGGCCGCTGGCGCGCGGGCGGCGCCCTCGTGGCACGCGGCGAGTTCTCGATCGTCATCGCCGGGCTGGCGGTGAGCGCCGGCATCGAGCCGTCCCTGGGCCCACTGGCCACGGCATACGTTCTCATCCTGGTCGTCCTCGGCCCCCTCACCGCCCGCTACACCGAGCCTCTGGCACGGCGCCTGAGCGAGCGCCGGAAGGCCCGTACGAATCCCCCGGAACCCGAAAGGGCGAGCGTGACGGCGGGTGAACGCCGGGCCTGAGTGCAGGGCCGGCGCGGGCTCAATCGCCGCCGTGGGTCGATCGGCCGGTGGACAGCGCCGTCGACGGCGGCTGCGGGAGCGCATGAACGCCGGACCGCTCACGGACGGCGCCAGGCGCAGCCGCCGTGGATGGCGGCACGGCCCTGGCCGCCTGGCAGTTGTCGACGTCGCGGGCAAGCTGCCGCATGACCAGGCCACCGTCGCGGTCGATCGGGCGATGGGCGGCTGACTGCCCGTCGACCCGCCGGTGCGCGAGGGCCAGCTCGCCGGACACCCATGCAGGCGAAGGACGGCGTCGCCGGCAAGTTGCCGCATGACTCGCCCGCCGTCACGGGCCGACCGATGACCGGCTGACGGCGCCGCTGTCCCGCCGGTGCCAGAACGCAAGCACCCAGGACACCCATGAAGGCAATTGACTGCGTCGCGGGCAAGCTGCCGCACGACTCACTGCTGTCGCGGACCGACCGGCCGAGGGGCGGCTGACGGCGCGCCGCCGACCCGCCGATGCGCAAACGCACACCCACCGAACAAGGGGGACCCATGGGGCGACTGCCAACCTCGTCGACGGCCGCCGCACGAATCACCCGCCGTCGCCGGACTATGGGCCGATGGACAGGCTGACGGTCCGGGCGACGGGCATCTGCGGGAACGCACGCAGCACCGGCCCCCTCGGGGCGACTGCCAGCCTCGTCGACAGACCACCGCAAGGCTCCCGCGCCGCCGCGCACCCCCAGCCGCTGGACGGCAGCCCCGCCCCGAGGCTGATGCGTCGCCGCTCGCCCATCAGCCGGGGGGACCGTGAACAGGGCCGTCGGCGGTAGTGCGGCAAGGCCTCATGTGCCGTCGGGCGCCCACCCCTGTCGGCGCAGTACCGCCGACACGTCCGGGGCCTCGTAGTGGTCGCCCTTGAGGACCTTGCCGTCCGCGCGGCGGGTGACCAGGCCGTCGGGGCCCAGCTTGGTCATGTTGGAGCGGTGGATCTCGGCGATCACCGCGTCCAGGTCGATGCCGTGAACGAGGGCGGTGCCGTAGGCCACGTAGACGACGTCGGCCAGTTCGTGGGCGAGCCTGTCGAGCGGGCCCGTGACCGAGACCTCGGCGACCTCCGCGGCCTCCTCCGCGAGCAGTTCTCCGCGGTGGGCGGCCAGCGAGGGCGCGACCTCGGTGGGCGTACTGCGGGCGTCGAGCCCGACGGCGAGGTGGAATTGACGAACCAGGTCGGCGGGCGATGAGCTCATACGGCGACTGTATCGACCGCCACTGACAACGTCCGTTCGTGATCCCGTTGTGACCCCTGCCCCGGTCAGCAGCCCTGGTCAGCACCGCGTTCCGGCTGGCAGGATCCCTGGCATGTCCAAGATGTTCCCCCGGATCGGCAGACGCCGGGCCCTGCAGGGCGCGGCTGCCGGCTTCGTCGCCTTCGGGTTGCTGCTGTGGTGGCTGCTGCCCCTGGGTGAGGCCCCTCCGAGCGGAACGATCACGATCAGCACGGGAACGCAGGCCGGGGTGTACCACCAGTACGGCAAGCTGCTGCGCACCGCGCTCGACAAGGACATGCCGGACCTGAAGGTGAAGCTGCTGACCAGCGACGGCTCTCAGGAGAACGTCAGGCGGGTGGCCACCGGCAAGGCCGACTTCGCCATTGCCGCGGCCGACGCGGTCGAAACGTACAAGCTCGCGGCCCACAACCCCGGTGCCGACCAACTGCGTGGTGTCGCCCGCCTGTACGACGACTATGTGCAGCTCATCGTCCCTCGCGACTCACCCATCACGTCCGTCGCGGACCTCAGGGGCAAGCGGGTGGCCATAGGACCGCCCAGCTCGGGTGTACGCCTGATCGCCGACCGGGTGCTCAAGGCGGCCGGCATCGACGCGGTCAAGGACATCACGCCGTTCTCCGACGGCATCGACACCGGGCCGGGCCAGCTCAAGCAGGGCAAAATCGACGCGTTCTTCTGGTCGGGCGGGCTGCCCACGGAGGGGCTGCAGAAGCTCGCCGACACCTTCACCTTCCGGTTCGTGCCGATCACGCCCCGCCTCGTCGCTGATCTGCACGGCCATGACCGTGCCGCCCGCTACTACCGCGCCACGAACATGCCGGAGTCCGCCTACCCCAGCATCCAGGGAGGGTTCGCCGTGCCTACGCTGGCCGTGTCCAACCTGCTGATGACACGCAAGGACATGGACCCGCGGCTCACCGAGTGGATGACCCGCACCGTGATCAGGAGCCGGGACGGCATCGGCACGAAGGTCCACTCCGCCCAGCTCGTCGACCTGCGCACCGCGATCTACACCGATCCCCTGGCCCTGCACGAGGGCGCCCGCCGCTACTACCGCTCCGTCAAGCCGTAGTACCGCCGTCAGACCGCAGGGCTGTTCCTCGGCACGGACACCGTCACCGTGAGCCCGTGCGGCTCGTTGCGGCCGTACGAGATCGAGCCGCCGCCCGCGGCGAGCAGCGTGCGCGAGATGGACAGGCCGAGACCGGAGCCCTTGATGTTCTGGTGGCGGCTGCTGCGCCAGAAGCGGTCACCGACGCGGGCGAGTTCCTCGTCGGTCAGACCGGGGCCGTTGTCGGTGACCACGACCGTCGAGGTGTCACCGTCGGCCGCGACCGTGACCTCGACGCACTCGTCCTTCGGTGTGAACTTGACCGCGTTGTCGATCACCGCGTCCAGCGCGCTGGAGAGCGTGACCGGATCGGCCCAGGCAGTGGTCGGCGGGCAATTCCCCACCAGCCGTACCCCCTTGGCCTGGGCGGTCGGCGTCCAGGCCGCGACGCGCTCGGCGGTCAGCGCGCCGATGTCGGTGATCCGCAGGTCGGCCTCGGTGTGCTCGGCCAGGGCCAGGTCGAGCAGGTCGTCGAGGACCTCCGCGAGGCGCTTGCCCTCGGTGCGGACCGATGCGATCTCCTCATTGTCCTCCGGCAGTTCGAGAGCGAGCAGTTCGATGCGCAGCAGCAGCGCCGCGAGGGGGTTGCGCAGCTGGTGCGAGGCGTCGGCGACGAAGGCGCGCTGCTGCTCCAGTACGTCCTCGACGTTGTCCGCCATCTCGTTGAACGAATGGGCCAGGCGCCGGAGTTCCGGCGGACCGCCGGCCGCCGCCACCCGGGACTTCAGACGACCGCTCGCGATCGCGTGAGTGGTGGCGTCCAGCACCCGTACCGGCCTGAGCACCCAGCCGGTCAGCCGCAGCGCGGCGCCGACGGCCAGCAGCATCGCGGCGATCTCACCCACGCCGATGACCAGCCAGCCGTGCAGGATCCGCGAACGCAGCGCCCCGGTGGGCGAGTCGGTGACCACGACCGCCACGACATCGCCGTCCCGGATGACCGGTGAGGCGACGACCAGACGGTTGCGCTGCCACGGCCACACCTGCTTGGGGTCGTGGCTGCGGCGGCTGAGCAGGGCCTCGGCGAAGGCGTCGCGCACCTCGCCCTGGTCGGGGAGGTAGAAGTCCTGCGGCGCCTGGGCCATGGGGATGTCGGTCCGGCAGAACACCCCGGCCCGGATGCCGTAGACGCCGTAGTAGCTGGCGAGTTCACTGCGCAGCGTCTCCAGCCGCTCGTCCGTGGACGTGCGCGTGGAACTGCACGCGTCGGTGACGAACTGGGCCAGGGACGCGAAGCGCGCCGTGTCGTCGATCCGGTCGACGACGACCTTCTGCTGCTGGGCGGAGGCCACGCTCACGGCGAGCGGGATACCGAGGGCGAGCAGCACGGCCGCCATCAGGACGATCAGCAGCGGAAGAAGACGAGTACGCACCCGTGCACGCTACGAGGACGGGGCGACAAGCCGGTAACCGACGCCGCGTACGGTCTCGATCAGGGCCGGCATGCGCAGCTTGGCGCGCAGGGACGCGACGTGCACCTCCAGGGTGCGTCCGGTCCCCTCCCAGCTGGTGCGCCACACCTCGCTGATGATCTGCTCCCGGCGGAAGACGACCCCGGGGCGCTGCGCGAGGAGGGCGAGGAGATCGAACTCCTTGCGGGTCAGTTGGACAACCGAACCGTCCACGCTGACCTGCCGGGTGGGCAGTTCGATCAGCATGGACCCGAGGCGCAGCTCGTGGTCGCCGGCCGCCCCGGCGTCGTCGTGGATGCTGCGCCGGCTGACGGCGTGGATACGGGCGAGCAGTTCCCCGGTGTCGTACGGCTTCACCACGTAGTCGTCGGCGCCGAGGTTGAGGCCGTGGATGCGGGAGCGCACGTCGGAGCGTGCGGTGACCATGATCACCGGGGTGCTGGTGCGCTTGCGGATCTTGCCGCAGACCTCGTAGCCGTCCTGGTCGGGCAGGCCCAGGTCGAGCAGGACGACGCCGAAGCCGTCGCCCTCCGGAACGAGTGCCTGGAGAGCTTCCTCGCCGCTGCGCGCGTGCGTGACGTCGAAACCGTGCCGCGCCAGAACCGCAGAAAGAGCGGCGGCGACATGGTTGTCGTCCTCGACGAGGAGCAGTCTCATCCGGGCCTCCTTCGGTTCATCGGCCGTACGATCAGAATGGGTACAAAACGCCTGGCACGCGCGTGTGCACCAAGGCAGTCACGCTGATGGACGAGTACGCCGTCAAGTGGGTTCCGGTTGCGGACCGCTTTAGTTACCCGGCCGATACCGGCCCTCGCGCAACTGCTACGACATGTGTCCGATTGCTATCAGATCGTGATGCTCAGATTCCCCTCAGATGTAATGACGCTGGTGGAACGGGGTTACTACTGTCCTGCGAAACCGAGGAGGACGGAGCCCGATAGCGATGACCGAAGTATCGGTGGCCAAGGAAGATGTGGCCGCGACCGGCGAACTGGTCGTCCTGAAGAGCGTCAACAAGCACTTCGGCGCGTTGCACGTACTCCAGGACATCGACCTGACGATCGCCCGCGGCGAGGTCGTCGTGGTCATCGGGCCCTCCGGGTCCGGTAAGTCCACCCTGTGCCGCACCATCAACCGCCTGGAGACAGTCGACTCGGGCTCGATCACGATCGACGGCAAGGCGCTGCCCCAGGAGGGCAAGGAGCTGGCCCGGCTGCGCGCCGACGTCGGCATGGTCTTCCAGTCCTTCAACCTCTTCGCGCACAAGACCGTGCTCGAGAACGTGATGCTGGGCCAGATCAAGGTCCGCAAGGCCGACAAGAAGAAGGCCGAGGAGAAGGCCCGGGCCCTGCTCGACCGGGTCGGCGTGGCCAGCCAGGCGGACAAGTACCCCGCTCAGCTCTCCGGCGGCCAGCAGCAGCGCGTCGCCATCGCGCGGGCGCTGGCCATGGACCCGAAGGTCATGCTCTTCGACGAGCCGACGTCGGCTCTCGACCCGGAGATGATCAACGAGGTCCTCGAGGTCATGCAGCAGCTCGCCCGCGACGGCATGACCATGATCGTCGTCACCCATGAGATGGGCTTCGCACGATCGGCTGCAAACCGCGTGGTCTTCATGGCGGACGGCCGAATCGTCGAGGAGGCTGCGCCCGACCAGTTCTTCAGCAATCCGCGCAGCGACCGCGCCAAGGACTTCCTGTCGAAGATCCTTCACCACTGACGGTTCGCCCCGCTCAGCCGGCCACCGCCGGCCCCTCTCTCTTCACCAGCCAAAGGATGTTCACCATGAAGCTCCGCAAGGTCACCGCCGCATCGGCCGCCGTGCTCGCCCTCGCTGTGGGTGCCACGGCTTGTGGGTCGAACAACAGCAACAGCAACAGCAACAGCAGTTCGTCCGGCGGCGGCAAGAAGATCAAGATCGGCATCAAGTACGACCAGCCCGGCATCGGCCTGAAGGAACCGAATGGCACCTTCTCCGGCTTCGACGTGGACGTGGCGACCTACGTGGCCGGCAAGCTCGGCTACAAGCCGAACCAGATCGATTTCGTCGAGACCAAGAGCGCCGACCGCGAGAACGCGCTGCAGCGCGGCGACGTCAAGTTCATCGTTGCCTCGTACTCGATCACCGACGAGCGCAAGCAGAAGGTCGACTTCGCCGGCCCGTACTTCCTGGCTCACCAGGACCTGCTGGTCAAGAAGGACTCGAAGATCACCAAGGGCACGGACCTCAACGGCAAGAAGCTGTGCTCCGTGACCGGCTCCACCTCGGCGCAGAAGATTGTGAAGATCGCCCCCAAGGTCAACCTCAAGGAGAACAGCGGCTACTCGGAGTGCGTCGCCAGCCTCCAGAGCGGGGCCGTGGACGCGCTGACCACCGACGACTCGATCCTCGCGGGCTACGCCGCGCAGAGCCAGTACAAGGGCCAGTTCAAGCTTCTCGGGCTCAAGCTCAGCAACGAGAACTACGGCATCGGTGTGAAGAAGGGTGACACGGCGACCCTCAACAAGATCAACGACGCTCTGAAGTCCATGGTCAGCGACGGCACCTGGAAGAAGGACGTCGAGAAGAACTTCGGCCCGGCCCAGTACAAGTACGAGCCCGCCCCGAAGATCGGCGTCATCGTCCAGTAATCCAGGAAACCGCAGCCAACGCAGGGTTCCACAGGGGCGCGCCGTCGCCCGCCGCGATCACGGCGGCGGCGCGCCACGCCCTCCTCGTACGCCACAGACCCGGAAGCGCGGGAGATCGTGTTCGACTTTCTTCATGGTTATGACGTCCTAGGGGCGTTCTGGATGACGGTGAAACTCACCGCCCTCTCCGCTGTCGGCTCCCTGGTATGGGGCACCCTGCTGGCCGGGATGCGGGTCAGCCCGGTCCCGCTGATGCGCGGGTTCGGCACCGCCTACGTCAACATCGTCCGGAACATCCCCCTGACGGTCATCATCGTCTTCAACTCGCTCGGTCTCGCCGACATCTTCGGCGTGACGCTGGGCGCTTCCGACTTCAAGATCCAGGGCTTCAGGCTGGCGGTGCTCGGCTTCATCGCCTACACCTCTGCCTTTGTCTGTGAGGCGCTGCGCTCCGGCATCAACACCGTGCCGCTCGGGCAGGCCGAGGCGGCCCGCGCCATCGGGCTGAGCTTCAGCCAGACCCTCCGGCTCATCGTGCTGCCGCAGGCATTCCGTGCGGTCATCGGCCCGCTGGCCAACGTGCTGATCGCGCTGACCAAGAACACCACCGTGGCGGCCGCGATCGGCGTGGCCGAGGCCGCCGCACTGATGAAGACGATGATCGAGAACGAGGCTCAGACGCTGCTCATCGGCGCGGTCTTCGCCTTCGGTTTCGTGGTTCTGACCCTTCCCACCGGCCTCATCCTCGGCTGGCTGGGCAAGCGACTGGCGGTGAAGCGATGACCTCGGTCCTCTACGACGCCCCCGGCCCCCGGGCCAAGCGGCGCAACGTCCTCTTCTCGGTGGTCTTCGTCGCCCTGCTCGCCCTCCTGGCGTGGTGGGTCTGGCGGACGATGGACGACAAGGGCCAGCTGAAGTGGGCCCTGTGGAAGCCGTACACCACGTCCGAAGCGTGGACGACGTATCTGCTGCCCGGCCTCGGCAACACCCTGAAGGCCGCCGCGCTCTCCATGATCATCGCCCTCCCGTTGGGCGCGTTCTTCGGCATCTCGCGCATGTCCGACCACCGGTGGGTGCGGGTGCCGGCCGGAGTGGTGGTCGAGTTCTTCCGCTCGATCCCAGTGCTCCTGCTGATGCTGTTCGCGAACGAGTTCTACTCCCGCTACACGAACGTCACCACGGACGACCGGCCCCTGTACGCAGTCGTCACCGGCCTGGTGCTCTACAACGCCTCGGTCCTCGCCGAGATCGTCCGGGCCGGCATCCTGGCGCTCCCCAAGGGGCAGACGGAAGCCGCGTACGCGATCGGCCTGCGCAAGGGCCAGACGATGACCAGCATCCTGCTCCCGCAGGCGGTGACGGCCATGCTGCCGGCCATCGTCAGCCAGCTGGTGGTCATCGTGAAGGACACCGCGCTGGGCGGCGTCATGATCGGCTACGCGGAGCTGCTCAGCGCACGCAGCACCTTCGCGGCGAACTACGCCAACGTCATCCAGAGCTTCGTCGGCGTGGCGATCATCTTCATCGTGGTCAACTTCCTCCTCACCAGCTTCGCGAGCTGGCTGGAGCGCAGGCTGCGGCGCAGCAAGAAGAGCACGGGCGCGGTCCTCGGTGAGGACACGGTGGAAGTCAACCCCGCCGCGATCGCCGGCACCTACGGGACCGGCGACGGCGTGGGCGGCGGCTTCGGCGGCGGCTTCGGCGGCGTCTGATGATCAGTCAACTCGTCTGACCCGCACGGAGGCAGTGGCATGATCGCCACTGCCTCCGTCGCTTGACGCAAACCCCGCCAATGGGTTGCATACGTTCTGTGATCGTGCACCCTGCTCCAACTTCCTGTTCACATACGTCCGTCAGGACGCCGCCACGAGCAGGGGGCGCCGCGCCGTGGACCCGGTGATCATCGTCGGCGCGGGGCCCGTCGGACTCACGCTCGCCCTGGCGTTGGCGCGCCAGGAAGTGCCTTGCGTCGTGCTGGACGAGGGGCCGGGCAAGGACGAACCGCGCCCCGCGCGCACCGTGGTCCTGCGCGAGGACACCGCCGCCCTGATGGAGCGGCTGAGCGGACGTCCGCTCGTGCAGTACGGGGCCCGTTGGGCCGGATGGCGGTCGATGCGGCGCAAGCAGGTGATGCGCGAGATCACGTTCGGCGGCGACGAACCCGCCCCGCTGCACCTCGCCCAGCATGTCCTGACCGGCGCCCTGCGCGCCGCCCTGGCCACCGAGCCGCTCGTCGAGGTGGCCGTTGACAGCCGCCTCGACACCGTCGAACAGGAGGCCTCCGGGGTCACCGCCCACACCCGCGGCCCGAGGGGCACCTGGTGGCGCGGCAGTTACCTGGTCGGCTGCGACGGCCCGCGCTCCACCGTGCGCAAACTCCAGGACATCCGCTTCCCGGGCCGTACGGCGGTGGAGCGACACGCCGTGGCCGCCCTGCGCACGGAACTTCCGTGGGCGAACGAAGCGTTGCTCCACCGGATGCCGCCCTGGCGGACGTCCGGGCCCTCGGCCGGGGAGGTGACCGCCCGCCCCCTCCCGGACGGCGTGTGGCGCCTGGACTGGCTGCTGCCGCCGGGCAAGGACCTGGTCACGCCCGAGCTGCTGCTCGCCCGTATCCGGGAGACCCTGGCCGGCTGGACAGGGGGCCCGACTCCGCCGTACGAGCTCCTCGACACCGGAGTCCACACGGTCCACCACCGGCTGGCCCGCCGCTGGCGGGTCCGCCGGGTCTTCCTCGCCGGGGACGCGGCGCACCTGCTCGGCGCGCTGGGCGCGCAGGGCCTCGACGAAGGACTCAGGGACGCCGACAACCTGGCCTGGAAGCTGGCCCTCGCCTGGCACCACGGGCCGCACGAGGCACTGCTCGACAGCTACCAGGCGGAGCGGCGCGGGGTCGTCGCGGGCCGACTGCGCGCAGCCGACCAGGCCCTGCCGCTGCTGCGCGGCGGCGGAGGGCTGCGCGCCTACGTGCCCGGCTCGGCCCGCGGCCACGACACGCTGCTCACGGACGGTCATCTGGGGCGCGGAACACTCGGCGCGGTGGGGGCGTACGCCGCCTCCCCGCTCGCACCCCAGCACCTCGAGGCCGAGGTCCCCGTGGCCACGGCGCCCGGCGAGCCGGTCACCGATGTGCGAGTCACCGCGGAGGACGGCACTTTCGTACAGCTGCGGGACCGGCTCGGACGCGGAGCCCTGCTGGTGGTGCTGGTCGCGCCGGGCACGGCGGTGTGGGACCGCAAGCACTGGATGACCGCGGGGATCATGCCCCGGCTGGCAGCCGCGGTGGCCGCGCTGCCGCACCCCGCCGAACTGCTGGTCGCGGAGAGCTACCCCGGCGCGGCGGCCCACACCGTATTGCTGGTACGCCCGGACGGCCACCTGGTCACGGCCCTGGGCGGAGTACGGCCGGCCGAGCTCTACTCGGCGGCGGAGGCGACGCTGGGAGGGCCGGCGAAGGCCGAGGCCACGGCTGGCGCACCCTCGAAGTGAACCTACTCACCGTCACCCTGTGGTCCACATAGTGACGGTGAGTTGACCGCTCGGACCGGCAATGGTGTACTCCGGTACGTGACCGACACCTATGTGCGCCTGTGGCGGAGGGTCCATATGGACCTCGTCCGCTATGCGGGCTGCGTGTGTCGTCCGTCCTGCTGAATTCGCATCCCCTCTTCCCGCGCGCGCCTTCCAGTGCTGCCGCGCGCCCCCCGCGAACGCTTCTCCAGGACGGTGCCACGTGTCTGTCTCCCCTTCTGCCCCTCCCTCTGCCGTCGCAGCTGTCCAGGCTCCGACACAGGCGGACCTCCTCGACTTCGTACGGCGTACGGCCGCGGACGCCGAGCTGATCGCCTCACTCCCGCTCGACCCCGAGGGCCGCACCTGGGTGCGTCTGGAGGGGCCCGGCGGCAGCGAGGCCTGGCTGATCGGCTGGCCGCCCGGCACGGGCACCGGCTGGCACGACCACGCCGAGTCCGTCGGCGCCTTCGTGACGGCGTCCGGGGAGCTCAGGGAGAACTCGCTCGCCGCCCGGCTGCCCGCCGACGGCTGGAAGACCCTGGAGCTCACCGACGGTGTGGACCGGGAGCGTGAGCTGCCGGCCGGCAAGGGCCGTGCCTTCGGCCGCCACCATGTCCACGAGGTGCTCAACCAGTCCACCGACCAACACGCGATCTCCGTCCACGCCTACTACCCGCCCCTGCCGCAGATCCGCCGCTACAGCCGCGTGGGCCAGGTCCTGCGCCTGGAGCAGGTCGAGCGCCCGGAGGACTGGCAGTGAGCGGCGACGGTCCGGTCGGCGGGCCGGCGGGCGGTGCGGGCGCACAGCCCGTCGGTATCGACGAGTTGCTGGAGCGCGTGCGCAGTGGCTACGAGCGGATCGAGCCGAAGGAGGCTTACGACGCTGCTCGCGCCGACGACGCACTCCTGGTCGACATCCGATACGCCGCCTTGCGCGAGCGGGACGGTCTGATCCCGGGCGCTCTGGTCGTCGAGCGCAACGAACTGGAGTGGCGCCTCGACCCGCAGGGCAGCCACCGCGTGCCCGAGGCCACGAGTCATGACGTGCGGGTCGTGGTGATCTGCAACGAGGGCTATGCGTCGAGCCTCGCGGTGGCATCGCTGCACGGTTTGGGGCTGGGACGGGCCACCGATCTGGTCGGCGGATTCCAGGCGTGGAAGGCGGCGGGGCTGCCGGTGACGTCATAGGCGGTCGGTGATCGCTCTGCGCCGACGCCGGTACGCCGTAGCCGTCCGACATGGCTTCGATGCGGACGACGACAGCACGGACAAGGAGTCACCGCACCGCACACGTTCGACCGTCACGCCGTACTGAGCGCGGCACCCATCCCGGAGGCCACGCCTCCACGACTCCTGCCCGTCAGAACCCCTCGTCCCCGAGGAATTCCGTGTCCTCCCCCTCCTCCTCCAGCGCCTGCCGGACCACCCGCAGCGCCATGCCCTCGGAGTAGCCCTTGCGGGCGAGCATGCCCGCAAGGCGGCGCAGGCGCTTGTCACGGTCGAGGCCGCGTGTGGAGCGCAGCTTGCGGGCGACGAGTTCGCGCGCGGTCGTCTCCTCCTGCTCCGAGTCGAGCTGGGACACGGCCGCGTCGATCAGCGTGGAGTCGACGCCCTTGGTCCGCAGCTCCTGGGCCAGTGCCCGCCGGGCGAGTCCCCGGCCGTGGTGCCGGGACTCCACCCAGGCGTCCGCGAACGCGCTGTCGTTGATCAGCCCGACTTCCTCGAACCGTGACAGCACCTCCTCGGCGGCCTCGTCCGGGATCTCCCGCTTGCGCAGGGCGTCGGCGAGCTGCTTGCGCGTGCGCGGGGTCCCGGTGAGCAGGCGCAGGCAGATCGCCCGTGCCCGCTCCACCGGGTCCCCCGAGGACTCTTCCTGCTCGGCCCTCGACGAGGAGGCGGAGCCCCCGTCCTCACCGGACGGCTCGCCGCGGCGCCGCTGTGGGCGCCCGCGGGAGCCGCCCGCTCCACGGCCCCGGCCGCCACGGTGCGAACCACCACTGGACGAGCCGAAACCATCCGGTCCCCCGTCGTCCGGCCACTCGCTGCCGCCCGGCTCGTCGCCGTACGACCCCCCGGTGCCGTACGCCGTCGTGCCGCGTGACCTCGCGCGCTCTTGTCCCCCCTGCGCGCCGTACCCGGCATCGGCCTCGTACACATCGCCGTCCGGCCCGGCAAGAGCCGCGTCGCCTCTCCCGTCCCGGCCTCGCGGAGGGTCCGGGTAGGCGTACTCGGCCCAGTCCGTTCGCCGTGTCATACGTCAGCTCTTGGCAGCCGGAGCCTTGGTCTTGGCCGCCTTGGCCGCAGGAGCAGGCACCGCCTTCGCGGCCTCGTCCGCGGTGGTGGAGACGGCGGCGTCCGCGCCCGGCTCAGCGGTGGGCTCTTCCGGACGCACTCCGACGCCCAGCTTCTCCTTGATCTTCTTTTCGATCTCGTTGGCCAGGTCGGGGTTGTCCTTCAGGAAGTTGCGCGCGTTCTCCTTGCCCTGACCGAGCTGGTCGCCCTCGTACGTGTACCAGGCGCCGGCCTTGCGGACGAAGCCGTGCTCCACGCCCATGTCGATCAGGCCGCCCTCGCGGCTGATGCCCTGGCCATAGAGGATGTCGAACTCGGCCTGCTTGAAGGGCGGGGCGACCTTGTTCTTGACGACCTTGCAGCGGGTGCGGTTGCCGACCGCCTCGGTGCCGTCCTTCAGGGTCTCGATGCGGCGGATGTCGATGCGCACCGAGGCGTAGAACTTCAGCGCCCGGCCACCGGTCGTGGTCTCCGGGGAGCCGAACATCACGCCGATCTTCTCGCGGAGCTGGTTGATGAAGATCGCGGTGGTCTTGGACTGGTTGAGCGCGCTGGTGATCTTCCGCAGGGCCTGGCTCATCAGACGGGCCTGGAGGCCGACGTGGCTGTCGCCCATCTCGCCCTCGATCTCCGCGCGTGGGACGAGCGCGGCGACGGAGTCGATGACGATGAGGTCGAGGGCGCCGGAGCGGACCAGCATGTCCACGATCTCCAGGGCCTGCTCGCCGTTGTCCGGCTGGGAGAGGATCAGGTTGTCGATGTCGACGCCGAGCTTCTTCGCGTACTCGGGGTCGAGGGCGTGCTCCGCGTCCACGAAGGCGACCTGGCCGCCTGCCTTCTGCGCGTTCGCCACCGCGTGCAGGGTCAGGGTCGTCTTACCGGAGGACTCCGGGCCGTACACCTCCACGACACGGCCACGCGGCAGGCCGCCGACGCCCAGGGCGACGTCGAGTGCGGTCGACCCGGTGGGGATGACCTCGATGGGCTCGTTCGGCCGCTCGCCGAGGCGCATCACGGCGCCCTTGCCGAACTGCCGTTCAATCTGTGCGAGCGCGGCGTCGAGCGCCTTCTCGCGGTCGGTTCCTGCCATGGGTTCCACCCGGTTTGCTTGAGTCGATCGCTTCACGTCAAAGACGCTAACGCCTGCCACTGACAATGCGCCCCGACGCCCGTCCGGCCTGTGGATAACTCGGGTACATCTCCGTCAAAACCACGGCGAATTACCCGTCGAGAGCCTCGCCGGAGCCTCCATAAGAATGGATGTTCGATTTTCGTGTCAAGCGCACCATGCGACACCTCCGACCCTACGTCCGCGGTCCTGCAACGGGCCGGACTGCGAGCCGTAAGGCCGCCGTTCGTGCCTGCGTCCGGTCCGACTGCTCCCTGCGGCGTACGGCGCTGCACGGGGTAAGCCTGCCCGCGGTGCTCGTCCTGCCGGTGCCGGCGCGGCTGCTGTCCGGCACGTCCTGGAGCGAGCCGGCCCGGCGGCGGATCGTGGCGGCGGCGACCGGTTGCTACGGAGCTGCCGCCATCGGCACCGGGGTGTGGGCCGTCCTCACGTATTGAGCCGTATGTGCCCGCCCATCGGGCCGTACGGGCTGAGCCGGTTGTGCCGCCCATCGGGCCGTATGTGCTTAGCAGGCTGCGCCCGCCCATCAGGCCGCGCCTCAGGAAGAGGTCCCCTCCCCGGCCTCCACCGCTTCGTCCTGAACCACCCCCGGCCGCCGTATCCACCACTGCCTCGCGCGCGTGAGCAGACCCGGCCCCGAACCCCCTCTCCGGTGGCCGTGGACGCGGGGGTCGTCCGTGACGGCGTACCGCTTCACGTACGCCCCCAGGAACGCCTGCAGCGTGGCGACGGCGGGGATGGCGATCAGCGCGCCGACGGCGCCGAGGAGCGCGGTGCCGGCGATGACCGAACCGAAGGCCACGGCGGGATGGATGTCGACGGTCTTCGCGGTCAGCTTGGGCTGCAGCATGTAGTTCTCGAACTGCTGGTAGACCACGACGAAGATCAGCACCCACAGCGCGTACCAGGGATCGACGGTGAAGGCGATCAGCATGGGCAGGGCACCCGCGAGGTAGGTGCCGATGGTCGGGATGAACTGGGAGACCAGGCCCACCCAGACGCCGAGCACGGGCGCGTAGGGCACACCGAGGATCTGCAGCAGGATGTAGTGCGCTATGCCGGAGATGAGCGCCATCAGGCCGCGGGAGTAGATGTAGCCGCCGGTCTTGTCGACGGCGATCTCCCAGGCACGCAGCACCTCGGCCTGGCGCGCGGGCGGCAGTACGGAGCAGATCGCGCGCCGCAGCCGCGGGCCGTCCGCCGCGAAGTAGAACGAGAACAGCACGATCGTCAGCAACTGGAAGAGACCGCCGATGACCTGCGCGGACACGTCCAGCACACCGGTGGCGCTGTTCTGCACGTAGTTGCGCAGCCAGTTGGAGCGGAGCAGGCCCTCCTGGACGTCGACGCGTCTGAGCTCGGTGTGGAAGTGCGTGTTGACCCAGTTGATGACGGAGTCGAGGTAGTTCGGGAACTCCTCGACGATCTTGATGATCTGGCCCGCGAGCATGGAACCGAGCAAGGTCACGAAGCCCGCCGCCATGATCATTACGGCGAGGAAGACGAGGCCCGTGGCCAGCCCCCTGCGTAGGCCGCGCGAGGCCATCCAGCTCACGGCGGGCTCGATGGCCAGAGCCAGGAAGAACGCGATGAGAATGTTGATCAGCAGGCCGGTGAGCTGATGGAACGCCCAAGTGCCCAGTTGGAAGGCCGCGTAGAGGGCGAGGACGAGCACCACGGCGCGCGGCAGCCAGCGCGGCATACGGACGCTCGGCCCGGCGGCGTCGGCCGGGGGCCTGCCGGGCGGCGTCGTGCCGAGCGGGGATGCGTGCTGGGCCGTCTGCCCTATCTCGTCAGTGGGTGCCACGGATCAAGTCTCGCCCACTGGTCTGACAATCAACGACCGTCCTGCGATCTTCATGACCGATCAGTGTTTCTCCCGCGGAACGTCCATGACCGTGCAGACCACGCGCCACACGTCCTTGGCATCCCAGCCGGCGTCCAGCGCTCCGTTCACCGTGCGACCACCGAGCTCCGTCATCACGTGGTCGCGTGCGAAGGTGTCGGCGTATCCCGGACCGAAGTGATCCGCCATCCGCTGCCAGAAGACCGTCAACCGCATGACTCCAGTATCCCGCCCCTGAGGGTGGGCCTGAGCCGGGACCCCTTGCCGAGACCGCTTTCCGCCCTACGGTCTGACGCATGTCCGAAACAGGAGCTTCCCCACTCCCTGCCTCGCCCCCGGCACGCTCCCCGCTCTTCCGCGCGGAGCACTTCGTCTGGCTCACCGCGCGCGTGCTGGAACAGCGCCTCTTCGCGTACCACTTCCTGAACGGGGGCGCCGACCCGGTGGAGACCGCGCTGGACGCGTACCGCAACGAGGACGGCGGGTACGGCCACGCGCTGGAGCCCGATCTGCGCGGCCCGGTCAGTCAGCCGCTGCACACGGTGCACGCGCTGCGTGTGCTGGATGCCATCGGGCGCTGTGGTGGACAGCGGGTGGAGCGCGTGTGCCGCTATCTGACGGCCGTGTCCACGACGGACGGTGCCCTGCCGGCGATCCGTCCCAGCCAGCGCGGCTATCCGGCGGCCCCTTTCATGCCGATCGTCGACGACCCGCCCAGCGAGCTCCTCACCACGGGCCCGGTGGTGGGCCTGTTGCACCGCAACGAGGTGTGGCACGCGTGGCTGTTCAGGGCCACGGACTTCTGCTGGCATGCGGTCGAGTCGCTCGAGACGTCCCACCCCTACGAGATCGAGGCCGCCGTGGCCTTCCTGGACTCCGCTCCCGATCGCCCGCGCGCGGAGGCGGCTGCGGACCGCCTCGGGCGCCTGGTGCGCGAACACCGGCTCGTGGCTCTGGAGCCCGACCGCCTCCACACCTACCCGGTCGCCCTCGGCTACGCGCCCGGTGAGCACCACTTCCCGCACGACTACGCCAAGACGCCGAGTTCTCTGGCACGCGCGTGGTTCACGGATGCCGAGATGACGCGCTCCCTCGACTTCCTCGCGGACGCGCAGCACGAGGACGGCGGCTGGCCCTCCCGCCGGCACCGGTGGGCGCCGGGCACCGCCCTGGAGACTCGCCCCATGGCGACGATCGAGGCGCTGCACACCCTCAGGGCGCACGGGCGTCCCATCGGCTGACGCGGACGCCGTCACCCGCCCATGGCGCGCACTCCGGCGGTCACCACGACGGCCGCCGCCACGACGAGCAGGAACGGGGCGCGCAGGATCAGCGCCACGACGGCTGCGGCGAGCCCTGCAACCCGCGCGTCGAGGAGCAGGGCGTGCCCGTCGGCGAAGGTCTGCTGGGCCGTGAGGGCGGCGAGCAGGGCCACCGGCAACAGTGCGGCCAGACGCCGGACGAGCGGCTTCTCGAGCGCGTCCGTGGGTACGAGCAGTCCGGCGAGCTTGGCGGCGTAACAGCCGAAGGCGGTCGCGCCGATCGCGATCCACGTGTTCAACGGTCCTCCTCCGGTACGTCGTTCTCGTGTGCTTCCTTGGGTGTCGGGCCCCGGCGGCGGCCCTCCAGGCAGAGAACGGCGGGCGCTGCCAGGGCGGCCACCAGGACAGGCACTCCGGCGGGCAGCACGGGCAGCAGAGCGAGCCCCAGAAGGAGGGCGAGGCCGGCCACCGCGCGCTCGGTGGTGGTCTTGAGCATCGGCGCGAGCAGAGCGAGGAAAACGGCCGGCCCGGCGGCGTCGAGGCCCCATGCGTCGGTGTCCCCGACGGTGTCTGCGCCCAGTGCGCCGAGGAACGTGGTGAGGTTCCACAGCAGGTACAGACTGAGCCCGGTCACGGCGAACCCGATGCGCGTGCCCCGCCGAGTGGGCTGCGCCAGCGCGACCGCGGTCGTCTCGTCGATGATCCACTGGGCGGCGAACGGCCGCACCGCGCGCGGGAGGGCAAGCAACTGGGACAGACGGAGCCCGTAGAAGGCGTTGCGCACCCCCAGGAAGAAGGCGCCCGCCGCTGCCGTGAGCGGATTGCCGCCGGCCGCGAGCGCCCCCACGAGGGCGAACTGGGACGCACCGGTGAACACCAGGAGGCTGAGCGCGCAGGTCTGCGGCAGCGTGAGCCCGCTGCCGGCCGAGGTCACCCCGAAGGCGAAGCCGGACAGTCCTACGGCGACGCCGACTCCGAGCGCATCCCGAACGACGGCGGAGTCCGCTTTCCCTCCGCCTTCCGGACGTTTGCCTGCGAGAGCTGTTTCTTCTGCCACGCGCCCGACGGTAGAAGCAGTCACGCTCGCGCGTCTTGTACGTTCCTGCGCTCACGCCGGTACGCCCCAGGGGGCACACCGACGATCCGGGTGAAGTGGCGGTTCAGGTGCGGCTGATCGGTGAACCCGACGACGGCGGCAGCCTCCGCGGGCGTCGTACCGGCGTCCAGCAGCCGCCGCGCCCGCCGTACCCGCGCGTCCGTGAGCCAGGCATGCGGCGGCATCCCGTAGGCGTCCCGGAACGCCCGCAGCAAAGCGAACGGACTGGTGCCGAGATCGGCCGCAAGCCTCTCCAGGGTCGGAGGCCCGGCCAGCCGCTCCTCCAGCACGGCACGCGCGCGTGCCGCGATCCGGGCACCCGCCGTCCGCACCTCCCGCTGCGGCAACGACCCACCGTTGAGGCGCAGCAGCCTCGTCACTGCGACCCGCAGCAGCGTGTCAGCGGCCAGGGCATTGCCGTCCTCCGCGGCACGCAGCACCTGATGCACAAGTCCCACGGTGTACGGATCGTCGAGCACCGGTCTGACGAACCCGGGCGTCCCCCGGATGAACGTGGTCTCGGCCGCGATCTGGGCCACCACCTCCGGCGACGGATACACGGCCCCGTACCGCCACCCCTCGGGCACACCGGCCCGCCCCGTGTGCGGGGTGTCCGGATTGACCAGCGCAAGCGCCCCCGCCCCCGCGTACTGATCGGCTCCGCGATGGTGAAAGACCTCGACCCCGTCGGCGATGGCAGCGATGACGAAGTGCTCGTGGGTATGCCGCACGAACTCCTTGCGGATATACCGGGCCCGCAGCAGATCAACCCCGGGCAACTCGGCGTACTGCCAGTGCCGAGCCAATTCCTTACCCGACCCCGCCATACGCCAATTCTCCGCCAGGCCGATGCAAGGCAGCCCCGACGCCCCCCACGCAACCCGCAGCCGCCGACGCACAGAAGCGGGTCGCGGCGGTGCGCAGCCCGCCGCTTACCTGGCACCACCACCGGCCCGCTCAGGCACCAGGCGGACGAACAGCGGGCGGCGGGCTGGCCGCACCGCCGCGCCCCCGACCCGCAACGGACCGAATCGCGCCCGGCCCCAGCCCAGCGCAGCGAACCTGCAGGCCAGAGCCATTGTCAGTGGCCGGGTGCAGGATGGACGCATGGTCAGCTCCGCACACCGAGCCCTCGACGGCTTCTCCCCCGCGACCCGCGGCTGGTTCACGGGGGCCTTCTCCGCGCCCACCGCGGCCCAGGCGGGCGCGTGGCAGGCCATCAGAGAGGGCTCGGACGTGCTGGTGGTCGCCCCCACCGGCTCCGGCAAGACTCTGGCCGCGTTCCTCGCCGCTCTGGACCAGCTGGCCTCCACACCGCCGCCCGCCGACCCCAGGAAGCGCTGCCGCGTGCTGTACGTGTCGCCGCTCAAGGCCCTCGCGGTCGACGTCGAGCGCAACCTCCGCAGCCCCCTGACCGGTATCCGCCAGGAATCCGTGCGCCGGGGCCTGCCCGAGCCCGAGGTGAAGGTGGGCATCCGCTCCGGCGACACCCCGGCCGCCGAGCGCCGCGCCCTGTCCACCCGCCCCCCGGACATCCTGATCACCACCCCGGAGTCCCTGTTCCTGATGCTGACGTCGGCCACGCGCGACGCGCTGACCGGCATCGAGACGGTGATCCTCGACGAGGTGCACGCGGTGGCGGGCACCAAGCGCGGCGCGCATCTCGCGCTCTCCCTGGAGCGACTGGACGAGATCCTGCCGAAGCCGGCCCGCCGCATCGGTCTCTCGGCGACGGTCCGCCCGGTCGACGAGATCGCGCGGTACCTCTCTCCGCGCCGCAAGGTGGAGATCGTCCAGCCGAAGTCGGGCAAGGAGTTCGACCTCTCGGTCGTCGTCCCGGTCGAGGACCTGGGAGAGCTGGGCGGCTCCCCGGTCGCCGACGGATCGGAGGGCACGGAGCGCCCGTCGATCTGGCCGCATGTCGAGGAGCGGATCACCGACCTCGTCCAGGCCCACCGCTCCACGATCGTGTTCGCCAACTCCCGTCGCCTCGCGGAGCGCCTGTGCAACAGGCTCAACGAGATCGCGTACGAGCGGGCCACGGGCGAGACCCTGGACGAGCACCACGCCCCGGCCGAGCTCATGGGCGGCTCCGGAGCGGCGCAGGGCGCACCGCCCGTCATCGCCCGCGCCCACCACGGCTCGGTCTCCAAGGAGCAGCGCGCCCTCGTCGAGGAGGACCTCAAGGCGGGCCGCCTGCCCGCCGTGGTCGCCACCTCCAGCCTCGAGCTGGGCATCGACATGGGTGCCGTGGACCTCGTCGTCCAAGTGGAGTCCCCGCCGTCCGTCGCCTCCGGTCTGCAGCGGGTGGGCCGCGCGGGACACCAAGTGGGCGCGGTCTCCACCGGCGTGGTCTTCCCCAAGTACCGAGGCGACCTCGTCCAGGCGGCGGTGGTCACCGAACGCATGCGCACCGGCTCCATCGAGTCCCTGAAGGTCCCCGCCAACCCCCTGGACGTCCTGGCGCAGCAACTGGTGGCGATGACGGCCCTGGACACCTGGCAGGTCGACGACCTGCTCGCAACGGTCCGCCGGGCCGCGCCCTTCGCCTCACTCCCGGAGTCGGCGTTCACAGCGGTCCTCGACATGCTCGCGGGCCGCTATCCGTCCGACGCGTTCGCCGAGCTGCGCCCGCGCGTGGTGTGGGACCGCGTCACCGGCACGGTCACCGGCCGCCCCGGCGCCCAGCGTCTCGCCGTCACCTCCGGCGGCACCATCCCCGACCGCGGGCTCTTCGGGGTCTTCCTCGCCGGAGCCGACCCCAAGAAGGGCGGCGGCCGGGTCGGCGAGCTCGACGAGGAGATGGTCTACGAGTCACGCGTGGGCGATGTCTTCACCCTGGGCACCAGCTCCTGGCGGATCGAGGACATCACCCGCGACCGCGTCCTGGTCTCCCCCGCTCCGGGCGTACCGGGCCGGCTCCCCTTCTGGAAGGGCGACCAGCTCGGCCGCCCGCTCGAACTGGGCCGCGCGGTCGGCCAGTTCCTGCGCGAGGTCGGTTCGCTGCCCAAGGAGGACGCCCGGCTGCGCCTTCTGGCGGCCGGCCTGGACGCCTGGGCCGCGGACAACGTCCTGTCCTATCTGGACGAGCAACGCGAGGCCTGCGGCCATGTCCCGGACGACCGAACCATCGTCGTGGAGCGCTTCCGCGACGAGCTCGGCGACTGGCGGGTCGTCGTCCACTCGCCCTTCGGCGCCCAGGTGCACGCGCCGTGGGCACTCGCCCTCGGCGCCAAGCTCTCCGAGCGGTACGGCATGGACGCCCAGGTCATGCATGCCGACGACGGCATCGTGCTGCGCCTCCCGGATGCCGACCTCATGGGCCTGGACCTGCTCGACCAGGAGCCGATGAAGGCGGGCACGGAGTACGACGCCGACCAGGCACCCGTCGGCGCCGCGGACGTCGTCTTCGACAAGGGCGAGGTCGACCAGGTGGTCACCGACCAGGTGGGCAGCTCCGCCTTGTTCGCGTCCCGCTTCCGCGAGTGCGCGGCCCGCGCGCTGCTGCTGCCGCGCCGCAACCCGGGCAAGCGCACCCCGTTGTGGCAGCAGCGCCAGCGCGCCTCCCAACTGCTCCAGGTGGCCAGCGAGTTCGGCTCTTTCCCGATCGTCCTGGAAGCGGTCCGCGAGTGCCTCCAGGACGTCTTCGACGTCCCCGGCCTCGTCGAGCTGATGGGCGACCTGGAGTCCCGCAAGGTACGCCTGGTCGAGGTCACCACCCCCGAGCCCTCCCCCTTCGCCCGCTCCCTCCTCTTCGGATACGTCGCCCAGTTCCTCTACGAGGGGGATTCGCCGCTCGCAGAGCGTCGCGCCGCCGCGCTGTCCCTGGACTCGCGGCTGCTGGCCGAGCTGCTGGGCCAGGCGGAGCTGCGCGAACTGCTCGACGCCGAGGTGCTGACCGAGCTGGAGCGGGAGCTCCAGTGGCTCACCGAGGACCGGCGCGTCAAGGACGCCGAGGGTGTCGCCGACCTGCTGCGTCTGCTCGGCCCGTTGACCGACGCGGAGCTGGCCGAGCGCGGCGCCGAGCCGCAGTGGGCGCAGGAGCTCGCCCGCGCCCGCCGCGCGATCAAGGTCCGCGTCGCCGGCGCGGACCACTGGGCGGCGATCGAGGACGCGGGCCGCCTGCGCGACGCCCTCGGCACAGCCCTGCCGGTCGGTGTCCCGGAGGCTTTCACGGAGCCGGTGAAGGACCCCCTCGGCGACCTCCTCGCCCGCTACGCCCGCACCCACGGCCCCTTCACATCGGCCACCGCGGCGGCCCGCTTCGGCCTGGGCGTGGCCGTGACGGAGGGCGCCCTGCAGCGCCTCGCGGCGAACGGCCGTGTCGTGCAGGGCGAGTTCCATCCGGCGGGCATCGGCCAGGAGTGGTGCGACGCGGCAGTGCTGCGCCGACTGCGCCGCCGTTCCCTGGCCGCGCTGCGGCACGAGCTGGAACCGGTGGCACCGGCCGCGCTCGCCCAGTTCCTGCCGCAGTGGCAGCACATCGGCAAGGGACACGGCTTGCGCGGTGTCGACGGACTGGTGCGTGCCGTCGAGCAGTTGCAAGGCGCATCCGTGCCGGCCTCGGCCCTGGAGAAGCTGGTGCTGCCGTCCCGTGTCGTCAACTACACGCCCGCGATGCTCGACGAGCTCACCGCCGCCGGAGAGGTCGTCTGGGCCGGCGCAGGCGCCCTTCCTGGCAAGGACGGCTGGGTCTCCCTCTATCTGGCGGACGCTGCTCCCCTGCTCCAGCCCCCGCCGCACCCGCTGGAGCTGACCGCGCTCCACCAGTCCGTACTGGACGCCCTCTCCGGGGGCTACGGACTGTTCTTCCGCCAGATCGCCGACCAGGTCCGCGCGACCACCCACCCCGACGCCACCGATCCCCAACTCGCCGACACCGTCTGGGACCTGGCCTGGTCCGGACACCTCACGAACGACACACTGGCCCCCATGCGCTCCCTGCTGGGCTCGGGCCGCACCGCGGGCTCCACGGCCCACCGCGCCAAGCGCAGCGTCCCCCGCGGGCGTTACGGCTCCCTGACCGCCGCGGCCCGCCCCGCCTCCCGCAGCGGCCCGCCGACCGTCGCCGGCCGCTGGTCGCTGCTCCCGGCACGGGAGGCGGACCCGACGGTGCGCGCGCACGCCGTCGCCCGCACCCTCCTGGACCGGCACGGCGTGGTCACCCGGGGCGCCGTCTCCGCGGAAGGCATCGAGGGCGGCTTCTCGGCGACGTACCGCATCCTGTCCGCCTTCGAGGAGAGCGGCCAGGCACGGCGCGGCTATGTGGTGGAGGGGCTCGGCGCGGCCCAGTTCGCGATGGACGGCGCGGTGGACCGCCTGCGCGCGGTGTCCAACGCCCGCGACCGCGGGGAAACCCTGCCGCAGCCCGCGGCCGGCGGCACGCCGAGCGGACACCCCGCCGACCCCTTCGGCTCGTCCCACGCCTTCACCGCGCCCGGCGACCCGAGCGCCGGAACGCCCCACGGCCACACACCCCACAGCTCCGACGATCCCGACACCTTCGACTGGGCGGCAGGCTTCGACTCGGGGAGCGGCACCGCCCGGAGCGGGGGCCGTGACGGCCGGGGCCGGCCCGAGTTCGACATCACCGGCTTCGAGGACGACTTCGACCTCCCGCCCGCCCGCGCCTCACGGGACGAGTACGTCTCGCCCCGCGACTTCGCGTCCCCAGGCGCAGACGGCCCCGGAAGCGGCCCCGGCTCGTACGGCTCCGCTTTCCCCGATCGGCGCCCCCGCCCCACTCCCGACTCCCGAGCCGTCGTCCTCGCCGCAGCCGATCCGGCGAACGCGTACGGCGCGGCGCTGCCCTGGCCGGAGCCCCCGACCGGCGCGGGGCACAAGCCGGGGCGCAAGGCGGGCTCCCTGGTGGTCCTCGTCGACGGTGAGCTGACGCTCTACATGGAGCGCGGCGGCAAGACGCTGCTGGCCTGGCCCGCCGACCCGGGAGGCACCGCCATCGAGGACCCCCGTCTGCAGGCAGCGGCACAGGCTCTGGCCGCCGCTGCCAAAGCGGGCTCCCTCGGCACGGTCACGGTGGAGCGGGTCAACGGCGCCTCGGCCCTGACGTCCCCCATCGGCACTCTTCTGGAAGGAGCAGGCTTCATCGCGACCCCGCGGGGCCTGCGGCTGCGGGCGTGACCGCAAGGGCCACGCTCTCCGGGCCCGCGAGCGCCCGCCCGTGACACCCTTGACCCATGCCCGAAGGAGACACGGTCTGGCAGACGGCGAGACGCCTGCACGACGCCCTCGCCGGCAAGGTGCTGATCCGTAGCGACTTCAGGGTGCCCCAGTACGCCACGACCGATCTCACGGGCCGCACCGTCCTGGACGTCACCCCGCGCGGCAAGCACCTCCTGACGCGTATCGAGGGCGGCCTGACGCTCCACTCCCATCTGCGAATGGACGGCTCCTGGAAGGTGTACGGGAACGGCATGCGCTGGACCGGCGGCCCGTCCCACCAGATCCGCGTGATCCTGAGCAACGCCGACCGCACAGCAGTCGGCTACCGCCTCCCCGTCCTGGACCTCCTGCGCACCGCCGACGAACAGCGCGCCGTCGGCCACCTCGGCCCCGACCTCCTCGGCCCGGACTGGGACCCGCAGCAGGCGCTGGCCAACCTCCTCTCCGACCCCGCCCGCCCCCTCGGCGAGGCCCTCCCGGACCAGCGCAACCTCGCCGGCATCGGCAATGTCTACAAGAGCGAGCTCTGCTTCCTGCTCGGCGTCACCCCCTGGCTCCCCGTCGGGGCGCTGCCCGCCGACCGCGCGGCGAAGCTGCCCGCGCTCGCCAAGAAGCTCCTCGAGGCCAACCGCGACCGCCCGGTCCGCACCACGACGGGCCGCCGCGGCCAGGACCTGTTCGTGTACGGCCGCGCACCCCGCCCCTGCCTGCGCTGTCACACCTCCGTCCGCGTGGCCGACCAGGGCGACGGCTCCCGCGAACGCCCCACCTACTGGTGCCCGAACTGCCAGAGGGGACCGGCACCGAGTACCGCGCCGCCCCGCGGAACTCCACGCCGTACCACTAATTGACGACCCGTCAGAAACCCCCGTACCGTCCCTTCATGCCCGTCAAGGCGTACGACCTCACCGGACGCACCGCATTCGTCACCGGAGCGGCCGGCGGCATCGGCCGCGCCTCGGCCGTGCTGCTCGCCGAAGCCGGCGCCACGGTCCACTGCGCCGACCGCGACGAACAGGGCCTGCACGAAACGGCGACCCTGATCAAGGACGGCGGCGGCACCGCCCGTGTCCACCACCTCGACGTCACCGACCGGGACCGGCTCAGACAGGCCGTCGAGTCCTGCGAGCGCCTGGACGTGATGGCCGCGGTCGCCGGCATCATGCACAGCAGCCCGGTCCTGGAGACGCGGGACGAGGACCTCGACCGGGTGCTGAGCGTGAACTTCAAGGGAGTGCTGTACTCCTGCCAGGAGGCCGCCCGTCTGATGCTGGACCGGAAGACCGGCGGCAGCATCATCACCATGGCCTCCGGCGCCGTCGACACCGGCCGTCCCGGCCTGCTCTGCTACGGCGCGGCCAAAGCGGCCGTCGTCCAGCTGACGAAGACCCTGGCGAACGAGGTCGGCCGGCACGGGATCCGGGTCAACGCGGTCGCCCCCGGCTGGATCCGCACCCCCATGACCGACCGCCATGAAGCCGAGGCACAGGCGCAGACCGAGGCGCTGATGGCCCGGATGTCACCGCTGGGCCAGGTCGGCGAACCGGAGGACGTCGCTCACGCCGTGCTGTATCTGGCCTGTGACGCCTCGTCGTTCACGACGGGCCAGATCCTGCGTCCGAACGGCGGGGTGGCGATGCCGTGGTGACGCGGCCCGTCCGCCAGGCCACCCGCCACCGCCCTGCCGCCACGGCGTCCGTGGCCCGCCCCTTCGGCACACAGTGCACCGGCAGCAGACCCAGCCCCCAGCCCCCGGCAGCGACCGCCCCCTCCAGCACACCGGCCCCCGGCGCGAACGCAAGCCGCAGCACCGCCCACCACCACAGCACCCCTAGCCCGAGAAACGCCCCCCAGTGCACTGTCGGCCGTGCCATGGACGCCACCTCCGGCCCCGAAGCTAGACCGCCGCCACCGCCCCGGAAAGGGCGCACCGACGGCACACGGGCGCAACGCATCGCAGGCATCCACCATGACCGCCCCGGACCACACCGGCAAACGGACCGTACAGTTGTTCGACCCTCTGGTGACACGAAAACCCCGACCGCACCTCCCCAGTTCTCCCTGGAGAAGCCCCGGCCGGGGCCTTGCACGTGCACGTCGGCTCAAGCCACGCGCGTGAACCTCACGCGGCGACCACGTCCACCGCCTCGGCGGGCGCCTTGATGGTCACCCGTTCCGGTGGCACACCGGTCACCGAAACGGAACCCAGCATCGGACGAACCGGCGCGGGCACAGGCTCGGTGGCCGCAGCAGACTGGGCCAGCTCGGCGAGGGCGAGCTCGTCGCTCACTTCTCGCATGAGCTCGGACATCCGTACGTCCAGCGCGTCGCAGATCGCGGAGAGCAGTTCGGAGGAAGCCTCCTTCTGCCCCCGCTCCACCTCGGAGAGATAGCCGAGTGAGACTCGGGCGGACGAGGAGACTTCGCGCAGAGTACGGCCCTGGCGCTGGCGCTGCCGACGCAGCACGTCACCCAGCAGGCGACGGAGCAGAATCATCGGTGGCTCCCTCCTCGGACCGCGTAGCCGCATCCTTCACGCCCCACCGTACCGCCTCGCGCTGCGGCCGTGCGGGGAGCGATGTCGTGTTCACTCAGGGCTGCAAACATCAAAACCCCCCGTTCTGTTCCGTATCCTGTGCCAGCTCATTCCCGGACTGTTCGCTCGCAAGCTCCCTCAGGAGCAGTGCGAGTACGCTCCGTACACTCTCCATACGAATTTCCGCGCGGTCGCCGTTCAACCGCAGTGCCTCGACTTTTCCGCCACCGGCGGAACCGGAATCCGCTCCGAAGGGCCCGTCCACAGCCACGAAAACCGTCCCGACGGGCTTCCCGTCCTGCGGTTCCGGGCCCGCGACACCGGTTGTCGCGATGCCCCAGTCGGCGCCCAGCGCCTTGCGCACGCCGACCGCCATCTGGGCCGCGACCTGCGGGTCCACCGCTCCGCGCTGTGCCAGCAGGGTGTCGTCGACGCCCAAGATCTCGTGCTTCAGCTCGGTGGCGTAGGCGGTCACCGAGCCGCGGAACGCCTTGGACGCTCCTGGGGCGGCTGTGATTTCCGCCGCAACCAGCCCGCCCGTGAGCGACTCGGCGACCGCGAGGGTCTCGCCCCTCACCGTCAGTAGTCGTACGACGTCGGCGGCCGGAGAATTCACGCTTCCGTCTCCTCCGACGCGGCCTTGCGCTCGGCGATTCCCCGCCTGCGCAGCACAATGGCCTGTCTTACATAGTCGAGTCCGGTCGCCACGGTCAGCACGACCGCCGCCGCCATCACCCAGAACCTCAGGGTGGCCAGCCAGCCCGTGAGCGCCAGGACGTACATCCCCACCGCCACGCCCTGGGTGAGCGTCTTCAGCTTGCCGCCACGGCTCGCCGGGATGACGCCGTACCGGATGACGAGGAAACGCAGCAGCGTGATCCCCAGTTCCCGGCCCAGGATGACGATCGTCACCCACCACGGCAGGTCGCCCAGCGAGGAGAGACAGATAAGCGCCGCCCCCATGATCGCCTTGTCGGCGATGGGGTCGGCGATCTTGCCGAAGTCGGTGACGAGGTCGTAGGTGCGCGCCAGATGACCGTCGAAGAGGTCCGTGATCATGGCGATGGCGAAGGCGGCCCAGGCGAAAGAGCGCCATGCCGGGTCGTACCCTCCGTCGGCCAGCATAAGGGCGACGAAGCCTGGCACGAGGAGCAGCCGGAGCATGGTGAGCAGGTTGGCGACGTTCCAGACGCTGGCCTGGTTGACGGCTGCGGCGGCCAGCTTCCCGCCCCTCGGGGACTTCGCCCCGGTCTGCCGGTCGGAGGCGGCGGGGCCGGCCGACGAGGAATCCGCCGGGGAGGAGCCGTTCGCCGCCGATGCCGGTACTCCGGTCATCTGCCCGCCTCCTCACTACACCCGAGCGAGCCCGTCAGCGGCTCGGCCACCAGGTCGACACCTTCCGTACCGACCACCTTCGCCTCGACCATACGGCCGACGCTCAGACCTTCGCCGCTCGTGAGCAGCACCTGGCCGTCCGTCTCCGGCGCCTGGTGCGCCCCGCGGCCGTACACGCCCTCCTCGTCCACGGACTCCACGAGCACGTGCACGGTCTCGCCCAGGCGCTCCTCGGCCCGTTGCGAGACGAGCTCCTCGGCCAGCCGGGAGACACGTGCCAGTCGCTCCGCGACGACGTCCTCGGCCAGCTTGTTGTCGTACGACGCGGCCTCCGTGCCCTCCTCGTCGGAGTAGCCGAAGACGCCGATGGCATCCAGCCGCGCGCCGTTCAGGAACCGCTCCAGCTCCGCCAGGTCGTCCGCGCTCTCGCCCGGGAAGCCCACGATGAAGTTGGAGCGCACGCCCGCCTGGGGGGCCTTGCTCCGGATGGTGTCGAGCAGCTCCAGGAAGCGGTCGGTGTCACCGAAGCGGCGCATCGCCCGCAGCACACCGGGAGCGGAGTGCTGGAAGGACAGGTCGAAGTACGGGGCGACCTTCGGCGTCGAGGTCAGGACGTCGATCAGCCCGGGACGCATCTCGGCCGGCTGGAGGTAGCTCACGCGCACCCGCTCCAGGCCGTCCACCTCGGCGAGCTCCGGCAGGAGCGACTCCAGCAGACGGATGTCGCCGAGGTCCTTGCCGTACGAAGTGTTGTTCTCGGAGACCAGCATGATCTCCTTGACGCCCTGCTCGGCCAGCCACCGCGTCTCGTTCAGGACGTCGCTCGGGCGGCGGGAGATGAACGAGCCGCGGAAGGACGGGATGGCGCAGAAGGAGCAGCGGCGGTCGCAGCCGGAGGCGAGCTTCACCGAGGCGACCGGGGAGCCGCCCAGCCGGCGGCGCAGGGGCGCACGGGGGCCGGAGGCGGGCGCCAGGCCCTCCGGGAGGTCCGCCGGGCCGTGCCCGGGCAGCGCGACCTCGGTCGCGGACTCCTGGCGCTTTGCGGGGCTGATCGGCAGCAGCTTGCGCCGGTCCCGCGGGGTGTGGGAGGCGTGGATGCCGCCGTTCAGGATGGTCTGCAGTCGGTCGGAGATGTCCGCGTAGTCGTCGAAGCCGAGTACGCCGTCGGCCTCGGGGAGGGCCTCGGCGAGCTCCTTGCCGTACCGCTCGGCCATGCAGCCCACCGCCACGACGGCCTGGGTTCTGCTGTGGCCCTTGAGGTCGTTGGCCTCCAGGAGGGCGTCGACGGAGTCCTTCTTGGCGGCCTCGACGAAGCCACAGGTGTTGACGACGGCGACGTCCGCTTCCGCGGCGTCCTCCACGAGGTCCCAGCCGTCCGCCTCCAAGCGGCCTGCGAGCTCCTCCGAGTCCACCTCGTTACGGGCGCAGCCAAGGGTGACGAGTGCGACGGTACGGCGTTCAGGCATGCGCTCAAGACTACTTCGTCCCACCGACAGCCCACGTCGACGGGGTTGGCCGATCTTGGCCAACCCCGTATGAGCCCTGTCCCTCCGGCAGCCGACTGTCAGCCCGCCTGCGGGTCACCCTTGGTGTACGTGAGGCGCTCCACCGCACCGGACTGGAAGTTGTCGTCGATCTTCTTGCCGTTGACGTAGAGCTGGATCGCGCCCGCGTCGCCGAGGACGAGGTTGATCTTCTCGCTGTCCTGGAAGGTCTTGGAGTCGCCCTGCTTGAGGAGCCCGTCGAAGAGCAGCCGGCCGTTGTGGTCCTTGGCCGAGATCCAGCTGCGGCCGTTGGCGGCGCTGACCTGCACGGTCACCTTGTCCTGGGGCGCGGCCGCGATGGCGCTGTCCGAGGGGTTGGACTTCGGGATGTCGGACTTGGTGCTCTTGGGCGTGGGCGAGGCCGGCTTGCTGGTCGAGGGCGTGGATCCCTCGGCGACCTGGGTCTTCGCGCCGCTGTCGTCGCCGCCCTTGAAGGCAGTGAAGCCGACGAAGCCGATCACGGCGACGATCGCGGCGACCATGGCCGCGGTCCAGTTGGGCCCGCGCCGCTCGGGGCGGATGCGTTCCGCCTCGAAGAGGGGGGCCGCGGGGGTCGGCGCGGGGCGGCCGCCGTGCTGGGCGTCGTACTGCGCGAGCAGCGGGGCCGGATCGAGGTGGACAGCCTTGGCCAGGGTCCGGATGTGGCCGCGGGCGTAGACGTCGCCGCCGCAGGGGGCGAAGTCGTCGGCCTCGATGGCGTGCACGATGGCGATGCGGACCCGGGTGGCGTTGGTGACGTCGTCGACGGTCAGCCCGGCCGCGATACGTGCCTGCCGGAGGGCATGGCCGATGGAGCGGTGGGCTTCCGCGCGATCGTCTTCGAACGGACGCTCGTCTTCAGGGGAGTTGCCGATGGACACGGGGGCGCCTTTCGAGCGTTTAAGCCACCTGTGCTGGAGGTTCAGTCTATGGGGGGTGCGAAAGGGTGGGGCAACCGGGCGGTCGGACTTTGTAGCCCATCGGAATGGCCGGACACGCCGATGGTGGGTGCGCGATGGTCGCCTCCCTCAACTTGACGTACGGGAACGGGAAACGGTTGCTCAATGATCCCTTACGGGTGAGTCACGATCGGACATCGGTGGCCCTCCCGCGCGAGCCTCTTCTCAAGCCTCCCCGCGGATCACCGCGAGCACGCCGTCCAGCTCGTCAGCCTTCACAAGAACGTCACGAGCTTTCGACCCTTCGCTCGGCCCGACGATGCCCCTGGACTCCATGAGGTCCATGAGCCGCCCGGCCTTGGCGAAGCCGACGCGCAGCTTGCGCTGAAGCATGGACGTCGACCCGAACTGCGTGGAGACCACCAGCTCGGCGGCCTGGCAGAGCAGGTCGAGGTCGTCGCCGATCTCCTCGTCGATCTCCTTCTTCTGCTTGGTGCCCACGGTGACGTCGTCGCGGAAGACGGGCGCCATCTGGTCCTTGCAGTGCCGGACGATCGCCGCGACCTCCTCCTCGGTCACGAAGGCGCCCTGCATACGGGTCGGCTTGCTCGCACCCATCGGCAGGAACAGCCCGTCGCCCTTGCCGATCAGCTTCTCGGCACCGGGCTGGTCGAGGATGACACGGCTGTCGGCGAGCGAGGAGGTGGCGAACGCGAGCCGCGAGGGCACGTTCGCCTTGATCAGGCCGGTGACGACGTCGACCGAGGGCCGCTGCGTGGCGAGCACCAGGTGGATACCGGCCGCGCGCGCGAGCTGCGTGATGCGCACGATCGCGTCCTCGACGTCCCGCGGCGCCACCATCATCAGGTCGGCGAGCTCGTCGACGATCACCAGCAGATACGGATACGGCTGCAGCTCCCGCTCGCTGCCCTCGGGCAGCTGCACCTTGCCGTTGCGGATGGCCTCGTTGAAGTCGTCGATGTGCCGGAATCCGAACGCCGCCAGGTCGTCGTACCTGAGGTCCATCTCCCGTACGACCCACTGGAGCGCCTCGGCGGCCCGCTTCGGATTGGTGATGATCGGCGTGATCAGGTGCGGGATGCCCTCGTAGGCGGTCAGCTCGACCCGCTTGGGGTCGACGAGGACCATACGGACGTCCTCGGGAGTTGCGCGGACCATGATCGACGTGATCAAGCAGTTGATGCACGACGATTTACCGGAACCGGTCGCTCCGGCCACGAGGACGTGCGGCATCTTCGCGAGGTTGGCCATCACATAGCCGCCCTCGACGTCCTTGCCGAGCGCGACCAGCATCGGATGGTCGTCCTCGGCCGCCGCCGCCAGGCGCAGCACGTCTCCGAGGTTGACCATCTCGCGGTCGGTGTTCGGGATTTCGATGCCGACCGCGGACTTGCCGGGGATCGGGCTGATGATCCGCACGTCCGGGCTGGCGACGGCGTACGCGATGTTCTTGGTCAGCGCGGTGATCCGCTCGACCTTCACCGCGGGGCCGAGCTCGACCTCGTAGCGCGTGACCGTCGGCCCGCGGGTGAAGCCGGTGACGGCGGCGTCGACCTTGAACTCGGTGAAGACGTTGGTGAGTGACGCGACCACGGCGTCGTTGGCGGCGCTGCGCGCCTTGCCGGGGCCGCCGCGCGTGAGGAGGTCGAGGGAAGGCAGCGAGTAGGTGATGTCGCCGGACAGCTGAAGCTGCTCGGCGCGCGCAGGCAGGTCGCTCGGCGCCTCCGGGGCGGGCTTGGTGAGGTCGGCGACCTCGACCTTCAGCTTCTCCTGCTTGGGGCGCGCGGCCGGCACGGCCTTCGGTGCCGCCGGTGCGGGAGTCGGTGTGCTCTCCTCGCGGTCCCCGACGCTCACCCCCTGGGTGAGATCGGCGACGATCGGCGAGGGCGGCATCCCGTGCAGGACGGCGCCGTCGAGCGCGGCGGCCGCAGCCGCCGCGACGTCCACGGCGTCCATGGGGCGCTGCATGTCGGGCTGCGGCACCGCCGACCTGCGCGGGCGGCCACGGCGCCGCGAGAGGGCCTCCTGCTCCGCGCCGTCGGGGTCGTACGACTCGGGGGCCGGACCACGCCTGCGCGTGCGCGCGGGCAGCGCCTCACGCCACTGCTCGTCGTAGCGCTGATCGTCATCGGTGAACTCGTCCTCCTCCGGATCGTGGAGGACGCCGAGCTTCACGCCGAGCAGCCGCAGCCGCTGCGGAATGGCGTTGACGGGAGTCGCCGTGACGACGAGCAGACCGAAGATCGTCAGCAGCACGAGCAGGGGTACGGCGAGGACCTCGCCCATCGTGTACGTCAGCGGGGTCGCCGCCGCCCAGCCGATGAGGCCGCCGGCATCCCTGATCGCCTGCATGCCGTCGCTGCGGGCGGGCGCTCCGCAGGCGATGTGGACCTGGCCGAGCACACCGATGACGAGCGCGGACAGGCCGATCACGATGCGGCCGTTGGCCTCGGGCTGCTCGGGGTGGCGGATGAAGCGCACGGCGATGACCGCCAGCAGTATCGGCACGAGCAGGTCGAGGCGGCCGAAGGCGCCGGTCACCAGGATCTCGACGAGGTCGCCGACGGGCCCGCGCAGATCGGCCCAGGTGCCCGCGGCCACGATGAGCGCGATGGCGAGCAGCAGCAGGGCGACACCGTCCTTGCGGTGGGCCGGGTCGAGGTTCTTGGCGCCGTTCCCTATGCCGCGGAAGACGGCGCCGACGGCGTGCGCGACACCGAGCCAGAGGGCGCGGACGAGCTTGTAGACACCCCCGGTCGGGTTCGGCGCAGGCTTCGGCGGTGGCGCCGACTTCTTCGCCGCGGCTTTCCTGGCCGGGGCCTTCTTCGCCGGGGCCTTTTTCGCAGCGGCCTTCTTCGCCGGAGCCGCCGCCTTCTTCGCAGGCTGCTTCTTGGCAGCGGAGGGACGTGAGGCCATAGAGGCGAGGTTACCGGTGGAGGAGACAGCGGACACGTGTGCCTACTGCTTCACCCGTTCGTGTCGCCCTGAAGCGGGCGCGGAACTGACGCGTCCTCATGGACAACTGGTCCGCGCCCAGAAGTCAGTTCTGCGAGGACACCGAGGACGCGCTGCCCGCGCCCGGTTCCAAGGCGTCCAGCGCCCGCCGCAACCCCGTGAGTTTGCGTTCGAGATGGGCCGCGGTCGCCACGGCCGCCGCATCCGCCGACTCGTCGTCGAGCTGCTTCGACAGCGCCTCGGCCTGCTCCTCGACCGCCGCGAGCCGCGCCGACAGCTCGGCGAGCAGGCTGGCGGGCTCCTTGGCCTCGCCGACCGCGGTCTTGCCGCCGCCGCCCTCCAACTGGAGCCGCAGCAGCGCCGCCTGCTCCCGCAGCTGGCAGTTCTTCATGTACAGCTCGACGAAGACCGAGACCTTGGCGCGCAGCACCCACGGGTCGAACGGCTTGGAGATGTAGTCCACCGCGCCGGCCGCATACCCACGGAAGGTGTGATGCGGACCGTGGTTGATCGCGGTGAGGAAGATGATCGGGATGTCCCGGGTCCGCTCTCGCCGCTTGATGTGCGCGGCGGTTTCGAAACCGTCCATTCCCGGCATCTGGACGTCCAGCAGAATGACCGCGAAGTCGTCCGTGAGCAGTGCTTTGAGCGCTTCCTCCCCGGACGATGCCCGCACCAGCGTCTGATCGAGCGCAGAGAGGATGGCCTCCAGCGCAAGCAGATTCTCCGGCCGGTCATCGACCAGGAGGATCTTGGCCTTCTGCACCATGGCCCGCCCTCCTCGCCCCGGATGTGCACCGGGCGCCGCCCCTGGGGACGACTCCCTTTCGCCGCCCGTCCTTGTGCCGGTCATCGTAGCCGCACCCCGCCCGTCGCCACACCCTGTCACCGCGATGTCACTGTGCACGTAGCAGAAACGTAGCGGGAGACCAGAAGGTTCCCCGAATCCCGTACTTCTACACGGCTTCGCGCACACTGAGTCAGCAACTCCGCGTGAACATCGATGGTTCCCGTCACTCCCCCCGCATCCACTGCTCCATCACCGACAGCAGGTGATCGGGATCGACCGGCTTCGTCACGTAGTCGGAGGCACCCGACTCGATGGCCTTCTCCCGGTCGCCCTTCATGGCCTTCGCGGTCAGCGCGATGATCGGCAGGCCCGCGAACTGCGGCATCCTGCGGATCGCCGTGGTCGTCGCGTAGCCGTCCATCTCGGGCATCATGATGTCCATCAGGACGACCGCGACGTCGTCGTGCTGTTCCAGGACCTCGATGCCCTCGCGGCCGTTCTCCGCGTACAGCACGGACAGCCCGTGCTGCTCGAGCACGCTGGTGAGCGCGAAGACGTTGCGGATGTCGTCGTCGACGATCAGCACCTTCTGGCCGCCGAACCGGATGCCGCGCTGCACCTGCGGTGCCTCGTCCTGCTCGGCTGCCGACCACGGCTCCTGAGTCGCCAGACGCTGGTCGGCGTCGAGGCCGTGCCTGCGGCGGCGCCTGAAGAGCGCGGCGGCGCCGTTCTGCGTCTCCCGGTACGACTTCACCTCGGCCGGCGTCTCGATCTCCGCATCGGACAGATGAGCGAGGTCCGAGGCGGCCACCAGGTCGCCGGCGTTCAAGGCGGGCAGGGCCTGCTGGTAGCCCTGCGGCGGCAGTTCGCTGGGGTGCAGCGGCAAATACAGCGTGAACGTCGAGCCGCGTCCCGGCTCGCTCTGCGCATGGATCTCACCGCCGAGCAGCTGCGCGATCTCCCGCGAGATCGACAGCCCCAGGCCGGTACCGCCGTACTTGCGGCTCGTCGTGCCGTCCGCCTGCTTGAACGCCTCGAAGATCACGCGCATCTTGCTGGCGGCGATACCGATACCGGTGTCGGTCACCGAGAACGCGATCAGGTCCGCGTCCGGATCGCTCATCGACCCGGCCTCCAGCAACTGCTCCCGGATCGCCGGCGGCACGTCACGGCCGGCCGGCCGGATGACCAGCTCCACGGCCCCGGAGTCGGTGAACTTCACCGCGTTGGACAGCAGGTTCCGCAGCACCTGCAGCAGCCGCTGTTCATCGGTGTGCAGCGTGGCGGGCAGCTCCGGCGACACCCGTACGGACAGGTCGAGGCCCTTCTCCGCGGTCAGCGGCCGGAAGGTGGCCTCCACGTAGTCGACGAGCTGGACGAGCGCGATACGCGTCGGGGAGACATCCATCTTGCCCGCCTCGACCTTGGACAGGTCGAGGATGTCGTTGATCAGCTGAAGCAGGTCCGATCCGGCGCCGTGGATGGTCTCGGCGAACTCGACCTGCTTCGGGGTGAGGTTGGAGTCCGCGTTGTCGGCGAGCAACTTGGCCAGGATCAGCAGCGAGTTGAGCGGTGTGCGCAGCTCGTGCGACATGTTGGCGAGGAACTCGCTCTTGTAGCGCATCGATACGGCGAGTTGCTCGGCGCGCTCCTCCAGGACCTGCCGCGCCTCCTCGATCTCGGTGTTCTTGACCTCGATGTCGCGGTTCTGCTGGGCCAGCAGCTCGGCCTTCTCCTCGAGTTCGGCGTTGGACGCCTGGAGGGCCTTCTGCCGGTTCTCCAACTCGGCCGAGCGCTCACGGAGTTGCTCGGTCAGCTCCTGCGACTGCTTCAGCAACTGCTCCGTCTTGGTGTTGACGGAGATCGTGTTGACGCTGGTCGCGATCATCTCGGCGATCTGGTTGAGGAAGTCCTTCTGGATCTGCGTGAAGGGATTGAAGGAGGCCAGCTCGATGACACCGAGCACCTTGCCCTCGAACAGCACCGGAAGGACGATCACTTGCGCGGGCGGCGCCTCGCCGAGGCCGGAGGAGATCTTCAGGTAGCCGCTGGGCGCGTTCTCCACGAGGATCGTGCGCTTCTCCTCGGCGGCCGTCCCGATCAGCGCCTCGCCCGGCCGGAACGACGTCGGCATGGAGCCCATCGAGTAGCCGTACGACCCCAGCATGCGCAGTTCGTACGCGTCCTCGCTCTCGGCGTTCAGGTCCTTGCCGTCCATCAGCGGCATGGCCACGAAGAACGCGCCGTGCTGTGCCGAGACCACCGGCGTCAGCTCGCTCATGATCAGGGAGGCCACGTCCTGCAGATCGCGGCGGCCCTGCATCAGCGCCGAGATACGGGCGAGGTTGCCCTTCAGCCAGTCCTGCTCCTTGTTGGCGATCGTGGTGTCGCGCAGGTTGGCGATCATCTTGTTGATGTAGTCCTGGAGCTCCTGGATCTCGCCTGACGCATCGACGTCGATCTTCAGGTTCAGGTCGCCGCGGGTCACCGCGGTCGCCACGCGCGCGATGGCGCGCACCTGCCGGGTAAGGTTTCCTGCCATTTCGTTCACGGACTCGGTGAGGTCGCGCCAGGTGCCGTCGACGTCACGCACGCGTGCCTGACCGCCCAGCTGTCCTTCCGTGCCCACCTCACGGGCGACTCGGGTGACCTCCTCGGCGAAGCTGGACAGCTGGTCGACCATCGTGTTGATCGTCGTCTTGAGCTCGAGGATCTCGCCGCGGGCGTCAATGTCGATCTTCTTGGTCAGGTCGCCCTTCGCGATGGCCGTGGTGACCATGGCGATGTTGCGCACCTGACCGGTCAGGTTGGACGCCATGCCGTTCACCGAATCGGTGAGGTCCTTCCAGGTGCCCGCCACTCCCGGCACATGCGCCTGACCGCCCAGGATGCCGTCCGTGCCCACCTCGCGGGCCACCTTCGTGACCTGATCGGCGAACGAACTCAGCGTCTTCACCATCGTGTTGAAGGTGTCGGCAAGCTGCTGCACCTCGCCGCGCGCCTCGATCGTCACCGTACGCGTCAGGTCGCCGTTGGCGACGGCCGCCGCGACCTGGGAGATGTTGCGCACCTGCATGGTCAGGTTCTTGGCCATCAGGTTCACGTTGCCGCTGAGGTCCTTCCAGATGCCCGTGACACCCGGAACGTGCGCCTGGCCGCCCAGGATGCCCTCGGTGCCCACCTCACGGGCCACCCGGGTCACCTGCTCGGCGAAGCTGGACAGCTGGTCGACCATGGTGTTGACCGTCGTGACGAGCTCGAGAATCTCACCCTTCGCGTCAACAGTGATCTTCTTGGACAGGTCGCCCTTGGCGACCGCGGTCGTGACCTCGGCGATGTTGCGCACCTGGATGGTCAGGTTGTTCGCCATGAAGTTCACGGACTGGGTGAGGTCCTTCCAGGTGCCGGAGACACCCTGCACCTCGGCCTGACCGCCGAGCTGCCCCTCCGTGCCCACCTCACGGGCGACCCTGGTGACCTCCTCCGCGAACGACGACAGCTGGTCAACCATCGTGTTCAGGGTGTTCTTCAGCTCCAGGATCTCCCCGCGCGCGTCCACGGTGATCTTCTGGGAGAGGTCACCGCGGGCGACCGCGGTGGCGACCTGGGCGATGTTGCGCACCTGGGCCGTAAGGTTTCCTGCCATTCCGTTCACTGAGTCGGTCAGGTCCCGCCACACGCCTGCCACGCCGGGCACCTGCGCCTGACCGCCCAGACGGCCCTCGGTGCCCACCTCGCGGGCCACCCGGGTCACCTGGTCGGCGAAGCCGGAAAGCTGGTCGACCATCGTGTTGATGGTGTTCTTCAGCTCCAGGATCTCCCCGCGCGCGTCCACGTCGATCTTCTGCGACAGGTCGCCCTGGGCGACCGCGGTGGTCACCTGCGCGATGTTGCGCACCTGAGCGGTCAGGTTGCCGGCCATGCCGTTGACGGAGTCGGTGAGCTCCTTCCACGTACCGGCCACACCCGGTACGACCGCCTGGCCACCCAGCCGACCCTCCGTGCCCACGTCTCGGGCCATCCGCGTCACCTGGTCGGCGAAGGACGACAGCTGGTCCACCATCGTGTTCACGGTGTTCTTCAGCTGGAGCATCTCGCCGGAGACGTCCACGGTGACCTTCTGCGACAGATCACCGTTGGCGACCGCCGTCGTCACCTGGGCGATGTTGCGCACCTGCCCGGTGAGGTTGCGGAATGCGGTGTTGACCGAGTCGGTCAGGTCCTTCCAGGTGCCGGCCGCGCCCGGCACCTGCGCCTGTCCGCCCAGCTCACCCTCGACACCGACCTCACGTGCCACGCGGGTGACCTCGGAACCGAACGACGACAGCTGGTCCACCATGCCGTTGACGGTGTTCTTCAGCTCGAGCATCTCGCCGGCCACGTCGACGGTGACCTTCTGGGAGAGGTCGCCGTTGGCGACCGCCGTGGTGACGGCCGCGATGTCCCTCACCTGAATGGTCAGATTCCGGAACACCGTGTTGACCGAGTCCGTCAGGTCCTTCCACGTACCCGCCGCGCCCGGCACGTTCGCCTGGCCGCCCAGCTGTCCCGCGGCGCCGACCTCGTTGGCCACACGCGTGACCTCGTCCGCGAAGATCCGCAGCGTCTCCGTCATCTGGTTGATCGTGTCCGCGAGCTGCGCGACCTCGCCGCGTGCGGAGACGGTGACCTTCTGCGACAGGTCACCGTTGGCGACCGCCGTGGTGACCTGGGCGATTCCACGCACCTGGGCCGTCAGGTTGCCGGCCATCAGGTTCACCGAATCGGTGAGGTCCTTCCACACGCCGGCCACGCCCGGCACCTGCGCCTGCCCGCCGAGCTCGCCCTCGGTGCCCACCTCGCGCGCGACTCGCGTCACCTCGGAGGAGAAGGACGACAGCTGGTCCACCATCGTGTTGACGGTGTTCTTCAGCTCCAGCATTTCGCCCGCGACATGAACGGTGACCTTCCGCGACAGATCACCCTTGGCCACCGCGGTCGTCACCAGGGCGATGTCCCGCACCTGGGCCGTCAGCCGGTACGCCATCGTGTTGACGGAGTCCGTGAGGTCCTTCCACGAACCCGACATGCCACGCACGCGTGCCTGCCCGCCCAGCTTGCCCTCGGTGCCCACCTCGCTGGCCACACGCGTGACCTCGTCGGTGAAGGTCGACAGCTGGTCGACAAGGTTGTTTACAGTCCGCCCGACCTTGAGGAACTCCCCGCGCAGCGGATGGCCGGTCCCGTCCGGCGCCTGCGTCCGCAGCTCCATACGGGGCGAGAGATCGCCCTCCGCGACCGCGGACAGCACCCGGCCGACCTCGGAGACGGGCCGTACGAGGTCGTCCACGAGCGCGTTGGACGCCTCGATGGCGGTCACCCAGGAGCCCTCGTAGGCGCCCGTCTCCAGCCGTTCGGTGAGCTTGCCCTCACGGCCCACCATGCGCCGTACCCGCGACAGCTCACCCGTCAGATGGAGATTCCGGTCGGCCACCTCGTTGAAGACCGCCGCGATCTCCGACATCACGCCGTCTCCGGACACCGTGAGCCGCTTGCGGAAGTTCCCGTCGCGCATCGCCACGAGAGCCGCCAGCAGCCTGTTCAGAGAAGCCGTGTCCACTGCGGTCGTCCCGCCGCGCGGTTTGCGCTGGTTGTTCAGGGACTGTCCGCCTTTCGCGCGCGTCTTAGTGCCCCGCGTCGCTGCGCCAGACTCCACTGTGTCCCTCCCGCAGGGGTCGACCGTTACTGCTGTGCTCCGGTACTGCCGCTGACGTACCAGTTACTGCTGACTGTTTCTGCCCGTGTACCAGGCCGCACCACGGGCTGCTGCCCACTGCACGCGGAAGCCACTCGGCCTGTCCGGACCTTCACAAGAAGCTTGCCCAGTGTTTCACCCTGCCTGAACCCGGCCATAACAGTTCGGCAGCTTCGCACATCGTCCGCACACCCTCTGGGCGGAAACACTGCAGACCGGCATCCGCATGGCCGTCGAAGGTAAGTAACCTTGCATGCGGCTGTCCAGCCGCGCCGGTCCGTCCGGCCTGGGCGGTGGCACGAGAACGAGCGGGCATCGGAGGGGCGGCCGCACACATGACCACCGGACTGATCCCGGGGGGACAGCCCCCGGACCCCCGGCCGACGGGCGGTCTGCCGCATCAGCGGCACGAGCCGGTCGGCCAGGCAGCCCTGCCCGTCGACAACCGGCCGAGGAGTTCTGTGATCACCGCGCGCGCGGCCGCCAGCTTCGAGCCCGTCGGACGATCGGTAGCGACCGCCCGCTCCTTCGTCCGCGACACCCTCCAGGGCTGGGGCTTCGCCGACATCGTCGACGACGCCGTGGTCCTCACCAGCGAGCTGGTCACCAACGCCGTCGTCCACGCGGGCACCTCCGCGGACGTCCTGTGTCTGCGCAGCGACGAAGGCGTACGGATCGAGGTGGCCGACCGGTACCCGGAGCGCGAGATCCCTCTCCAGGGTCACCCCGTCAACATGGGCAGCCCGGACCGCGAGGGCGGCCGCGGGCTCCAGCTGTGCGCCGCACTCGCGGCCCGCTGGGGTGTCGAGTACACGCCCACCCACAAACAGGTCTGGTTCCAGCTCGACCTCCCCGAGCGCGCCGTGGGAACCCGCGCCGCCGGCCCGTCCCTCCCCCCCGACCTCCTCCCCCTCGCCGACGGGCGGGTCCGCGTCGCGGTCGTCCAGATCGACCGCGGCGGCACCATCACTTCGTGGAACGAGGACGCAGAGGAGCTCTTCGGTTACCCCGCCGAACAGGTGATCGGAAAGCCCCTTACCGATCTCGCCGCGTGGCCGCACACCCCGGGCACCAGCACCGGCATCGCCGAGGCCCTCCAGCTCTCCCGCTGGGAGGGCAGCTACGGCATAAGGGGCGCCAACGGCCGCGTCACCCCCGTGTACGCCTCCCACCTCCGAGTCCGCGACACGGGCGGTGAGCCGTCCACCGTGTGCCTCCTCGTCCGGGACCACGAACGGGCCGTCCTGCAGACCCCGCTGCGCATCCCGGCCTCCGACACGGCACCCACCGTCGACGGCCAGAGCACCGACCCCTTCGAGGTGTTCATCGGCTCTCCGGCCCCGGACGACCTCGACGGCCTCCTCCAGCGCACGGTGGAACGCGCCCGCGACATGCTCGACGCCGACTCCGCCTTCCTGCTGCTCGCGACCGACGACGAGACGGAGCTGGAGGTACGCGCCTCCACCGGCCTGCCCTCCGCTCGGCAGCGCTTCGCGCGCGTGCCCGTCGAGGCAGGCCCCGGCCGCTACGGCTCGGCCCGCATGCCCGCCGTCCACGACGACCTCACGGCCGTGCCGGGCGCCGTCCCGCTCCTCAGTGGCACGGGCATGCGCTCGGTCGTCACGGTCCCCCTGAAGGTCGAGGGCCGCCTCACCGGCTCCCTCGGCGTGGCGGCCGAGAGCCCCGGCAGATACTCGAACGAGGAAGCCCTGCGCCTCCAATTCGCCGCCGACCGCATCGCGTTGGCCGTCGAGTCGGCCCGCCTCGGCGAACTGGAACGCCTGCGCCGAGGCTCACTCAGCTTCCTCGTCGAGGCCTCCGACCTCCTGGCAGGCACCCTGGACCGCGACCAGACCCTGGCCCTGATGGCCCAGATGACGGTCCCCACCCTCGCCACCTGGTGTGCCGTCTACACGATCGCCGACCAGGCCTCCGAGCCGTATCTGTCGTACGTCCTGCACGAGGACGAGGAGCTGATCGACGGCATCAAGGCGCTGCTGTCGAAGGTCCCGCCGCCCGACCCGGTACCGACCCCAGGCGCCCGTGTCTGGTCCGCCCCCGGTGAGGTCGCCCACCGGGCAGCCCTCCGCAGCTCCATGCGGAGCCTGGGCCTGACCGGCGGCCCGACCCACCAGATGGCCTCGGGCATCGGCCCCACGCTCGCCACCGCCTCCGCGGTCGGCGGCGAAACCGTCGTACTCCCCTTGGTGGCACGCAACCGAGTCATCGGCATGCTGACCCTCGGCAAGCCCACCGACGAACACTTCCGCCAGGAGATCCTGGAACTGGCCGAGGACCTGAGCCGACGGGCCGCCCTGGCCCTCGACAACGCCCGCCTGTACTCGGAGCGCACGGCCATCAGCCAGTCCCTCCAGCGCAGCCTCCTGCCCCCAGAACTCCCGGAGATCGACGGCGTGGAGGTCGAGGTCATCTATCGCGCGGCCGGCGAGGGCAACGAGGTCGGCGGCGACTTCTACGACCTCTTCCCGATCAGCGACGGCGCCTACGGCTTCGCCATCGGCGACGTCTGCGGTACGGGCCCCAACGCGGCGGCGGTCACGGGCCTGGCCCGGCACGCGCTCCGTCTCCTGGCCCGCGAGGGCCTCAGCGGCCCGGCGGTCCTGGAGCGACTGAACTCAGCGATCCTCGACGAGGGCGCCCGCAGCCGCTTCCTGACCCTCCTGTACGGCGAGCTGCGGCCGCAGGAGGACGGCAGTGCCGAACTGAAGGTGGTCTGCGCCGGCCACCCCCTCCCGCTCCGTCTGCGCCAGGACGGCACGGTCGAACCGGCCGCCGAGCCGCAGCCGCTCCTGGGTGTCATGGAGGATCTGGAGCTCTACGAGCAGACGGTCACCCTCGACCCGGGCGACGTCCTCCTGTGCGTCACCGACGGCGTCACCGAGCGCCGTGAGGGCACCCGCATGCTCGGCGACGACGGCCTCACCGACGTCCTGACCACCTGCACCGGCCTGACGGCGGGAGCGGTTGCTGCGCGCATCATGCGCGCCGTGGAACGCTTTGCGTCCGACGCCCCGTCCGACGACATGGCGATCCTGGCGATGCGGGTCCCGGGCCTCCACAAGGACTGAGGGACCCACACACACGAAAAAAAGGCCCCGCCCAATTGGGCGGGGCCTTTCGTGCTGGAGCCCCCAAACGGAATCGAACCGTTGACCTTCTCCTTACCATGGAGACGCTCTGCCGACTGAGCTATAGGGGCCTGTCACCCTGAGGAGTTTTCCCCGCGGCAACGGAATAGATCATACCCCGAACAGACACGTGCTCCCAACCATGTCGTGCAGTGCCGACCGCCGTTCAGAAAGCAGGCTGAAGCAATCCGCCCAGTGCATTGCACGCGCCCACGATCCGCTGCATGTCCCGCTTGGTCAATGCGGCGTCGACAGGAAGCGCGAGGGTCTCGTCGGCGGCCCGCTCGGTCTCCGGCAGCGACACGCACCGGCGGAATTCCGGCAACCGGTGCACAGGCGTCTTCACCGGCACCCGGCACTCAACTCCCCTGGCGCGTACGGCCCGAGCGAAGGCATCCCGATCCGGCCGACCGTTCCCCGGCACCCGCACCACGTACTGCTGATAGGTGTGCCCGTCACCGCCGTCGGGTGTCCGCACACCCCTCAACTTGGCGTCTAGATAGGCGGCCCGCTCCCTGCGCTGAGCAACTTCGTCGTACGGCACCTCGGACTCCCCGTGCTCCAGCACCAGAAGCCCGTGCCGCTGGCCCACCCCGTGCAGCCGCGCGATGTCGGCCGGCCGGCCGAAGCGGTGTACGACAACGACCGCCGCCGTCCGGGGAGTTATGGCTGCTTCGACAGCGGCCGGGTCGAGGCAGTACGTCAGCGGATCTATGTCGGCGAACACCGGCAGCGCGCCGGCGAGGGCGACGGCCCCGGCGACCTCGGAGTTCCCGAAGGCCGGCACGACGACCTCGTCACCGACTCCGACGCCGGCGGCCCTGAGCATTGCAGCAGTACCCATGCTTCGGATGGTTGTTGCGCAACGTGAACTTCAAGTGACGGAGAACAAAAAAGGGTTGGACCCCGAACCGAAGTTCAGGATCCAACCCTTTGAATAATTGTTCGGCGGCGTCCTACTCTCCCACAGGGTCCCCCCTGCAGTACCATCGGCGCTGTAAGGCTTAGCTTCCGGGTTCGGAATGTAACCG
>NZ_JBITLY010000021.1:0-57781 GCF_044465725.1 Streptomyces sp. NPDC049541
CCCCGCGGAGCGGGACACCACGCGGCAAGCCGCGTGGCAGTGAACGGCTCCGCTGACGCTCCGCCAAATTCCCCCGCAAGCGGGGGAATCGAATTCCGCAAGCGGAATTCTGAAAGGGTGTCAATCCGCGCAAGCGCGGATTGACACGAGTCCCGCAAGCGGGACTCTCAGGGCTGGCAGATAGGAGGCGGGTGCATCGCGTGCGGCACTGTGTAGGCTCTGGGATCCTGTACCGCATCCTGGGAAGGGAGTTGACGGATCGTCCGGTAGGTGGGCGCCGGCCTCACCATGGAGACGGACTCCGCTGGCTCCGCCCGATCCCTCTCCCCTGCCCGCAGGACGGCGTACTGTCAAGCCCCGAACCATCTCATCAGCGTACTCGGAAATCAGCCGTTGAGGGGTGCAGGCTGACCGTTTGTCACCCTGGATAGTTCGGCCTTGCACGCGATTATGCTCACCTTGATGCACTGTGTAGAATCTGGGATCAGACAGCACCACCCGGATACCCTAGCCACCGAGACATTCTTTCAAGATTGCGCCCTGCATACCTGCCCGGCCCCCGCGCGACGCCCCCGCCCGGCGGCTGGCCGTCTACGACCAACTGGCCGTATCCGCCCGTAACTTCCTCGCCCGCTTCGACGGAGAGATCAACGGGTACCGGCTTCCTGCCGAGGAGGGCGAGAACCCGGAAGACGCGGACATCGACCCCGCCCTTTTTCGGGGCGCATCCCCCGCGAGAGCTACAGGAGCTGTCCATGTGCGGGTGATTCGCGGACGGCGCCGGATTCCTAGCGTGGTTGTCAGGTCGCAGCCTGTGCGACCACTACAGGGGAGGCCACGATGAGTACAACGTCCACCGCACGGCACGCCGGAGGCCCCGGCCCGGACACGGGCCGCGACGGTCACGATGCTCGCGGCGGTCGTCTCAACCGGATCGTCCGCCCTCCGCTCGGCTGGATGCTGACGGGCCTGGTCGGCGTCGGCCTGGTCTCGGGCCTGACCGCCACGGGTCCTGGTCCGGTTCCGGCGCTGGGCGCGGTGGCCGCGGTGGCCGTGTACTGGCTGGTCATGCGCCGTGTCGCCGGACGCTCGACTCCGGAGATCGCCCGGCGGGGAGCCGGCTGGGAGGCGCTGCTGGGCGGCGCGATCGGCCTGGGCTTCGTTCTGGTGTCCGCCTTGCTGATCACGGCGTTCGGGGGCTATTCGTTCTCCTGGGCGGGCCATGGCTTCATGGCGGTCGTCTGGTCCGCGGTCATGGTGCAGATCGGCGCCGCGGTCACCGAGGAGTTGTTGTTCCGCGGTCTCGCGCTGCAGGCTCTGGAGCAGCTGTGGGGCAGCCGGGCCGCCCTCGTGATCACCGGGCTGTTCTTCGGCATCGCCCATCTGGGCGCTCCGGAGGCCAGTGCGTGGAGTGCGCTGGCGATCGCTTTGGAGGCGGGCGTGATGCTCGGCGCCGCGTTCCTTTGGCGGCGTAACATCTGGTTCGTCGCGGGTGTGCACTTCGCCTGGAACACCTCCGAGCAGCTGCTCGGCATCCCGGTCTCCGGGCACACCTCCGAGGGCCTGTTCACCGTCGACGTGCATGGCTCCGCTGTGCTGACCGGCGGTGGCTTCGGCCTGGAGGCGGCGCTGGTGCCCGTCGTCATCGGTGTGCTGCTCGCCGTCCGAATGTTCGTCCTCGCCCGCCGTGGCGGGCGTCTGCTGTCCCGTCGATCCGCACGACACACTCAGGCCGGCTGACCGGAGGAAACGGTAGTGATGTCCCCTCAGGCGCCCTGGAGCCGTGCGATGCTCCGGGCGCCGCTCGACTGGTGGGAGGAGCGGGAAGCCTTCCTCAAAGACGGCGTCCTTGCCCTGGTGCTGGCCCTGTTGGCCTTCGTGCCTACCCTGTCCAACATCGGAGCGCAGATCGGGGATCAGCCCGAGCGGCCGGCGAGCGCGCTGAGCGTCGGGCTGGTCCTGGCCCAGACCCTGCCGCTGGCGGCCCGCCAGCGGTGGCCCGCGGGCTGTCTGGCTGTCGTCGCCGGCGCGTTCGCCGCGTACCAGGCGCTGGGCTTCGCGACGACGTTCGGGAGTCTGGGGCTGTATCTGGCCCTGTACTCGGCCGGGGCCCACCAGGTCCGCTTCCGCCATGGCGTGGCGGGCGTGGTCAGTGCGGGCTATGCCGTGCTGGCCCTCGTCCTGGACCGCCTCGGCTCACCGCAGGGCATGGCGGACTATCTCGCGTTCTATCTGACTCTGGCCGCGTTCTGGCTGGTGGGGAGCACCGTGCGCACACGGAGGGCGGAAGAGGCGCAGCGGCGGCGGCTGGCCGCTGAAGTGGCCACGGCCGCAGAGCGGGCACGAATCGCCAGCGAGCTGCACGACGTGGTCACCCATCATGTGACGGCCATGGTGGTCCAGGCGGACGCGGCACAGTTCCTGCTCACCTCCGCACCGGACAAAGCCGGCGAGGGACTCTCGGCCGTCAGCGACACCGGCCGTCGGGCGCTGACAGAGCTGCGATACCTGCTCGGCGTGCTGGAGGCGACCGGCGAGTCGGCGTCCGCGGACCCGGCGCGCGCGGACCGGGCACCCACCCTGGGACGGCTCGGGGACCTGGTCGAACAGGCCCGCAGGTCGGGGCAGCCAGTCGAGTTCAGCGAGCAGGGCGAGCGGCGAGCGCAGTCCGTGGACGTGGAGCTGGCCGCGTACCGAGTGGTGCAAGAGGCGCTCACCAATGCGATGAAGTACGCCGCCGGGCAGACGACGCGGGTCCTGGTCCGGCACGGCCAGGAGCGCATCGAGATCAAGGTGACCACCGACGGGCCCACCGCCTCCCCGATGGCCGCACCTGCCGTGCGGAAGCCGGACCATGCGGGCGGGCGTGGACTGGCGGGGCTGCGTGCACGGGCGCGGATGGTCGATGGTGAACTGGAGGCCGGACCCCGGCCAGAAGGCGGGTTCGAGGTCCACGCCACAATTCCGTCCAAGCCCGCATCGGAGTGACCTCGTGAGCGATGCGCCGCCACCGATCCGTGTGCTCGTCTGCGATGACCAGGCACTGGTGCGCACCGGCTACGTCACCATCTTCTCCGCCCAGCCCGACATGGAGGTCGTCGGAGAGGCCGAGAACGGGCACGAGGCAGTCCAGGCCGCAGGGCGCCTGCGTCCCGACGTGGTGGTGATGGACATCCGGATGCCCCTGCTCGGCGGCATCCAGGCGACCCGGCAACTGGCCGGTCCCGACGCCGAGGCGCCACCGAAGGTGCTGGTCGTTACCACCTTCAACGTTGACGCCTACGTCTACGACGCGCTGCGTGCTGGGGCCAGCGGCTTCCTTCTCAAGGACGCGCCCCCGGCGGAGCTGGTCAACGGTATTCGGACGGTCGCCAGGGGCGAGGCCCTGCTGGCCCCCGCCGTCACCCGCCACCTCATCGGCCACTTCGCCGAACACCTGCGCCCGGCCGATACTTCTCGGCCGGCCAGGGAGGACGTGGTACGGGCACTGACCCCGCGCGAGCTGGAGGTACTCCGGCAGATCGCTGAGGGGCTGTCGAACGCGGAGATCGCCGCGGAGCTCTTCATCACCCCCGAGACGGTCAAGACCTACGTGTCGAGGATCCTGGCCAAACTCGGCCTGCGCGACCGAGTCCAGGCCGTCGTCCTCGCCTACCGGGTCGGGCTGGTGTCCTCCACCGGCTGAACCCGCGCGCTCGTCGACCTGGACACCGAGGTGGGTACGACGCACGCCGACTGGTCGGGCTCTTGTGGCCGGACTGCGCGGCCGAGCTGACCGGAGCTTCGTGCGGTCCTCGCATAAACGGTCCTTGCGCGAGCAAGATCAACCACAGGCCGCCTGGCGCCCGCTGGACCCGGATTCGTTGGCAGAACCCGTTCTCACTCGAAAGCGGGACGGCCCCCCTTCAGAGACTTGCATTGTGCGAAAATCCGGGCCAATGCCCGGCCCTCAGCGGCCTTCCCCGACCGCCCGGTCGGACGCCGACGACGTCGAACAGCACGCCTGTCCGAAGTGTGACGCCCAACCCGGTTCGCGTGCCGCTCGCGCGGCGGCGCGGTTCACAAAGATCCTCAACCGCACTTGCTCTACGCACCCGTAGCCATGACGTACTCGCCCGCCGACACCGCCCTGGGACAACTCCACGCCAAGAAAGAGGACCAGGTCACCATCGGCCTCCTGGGAGCCAGCGCCCCAAAGGATCACATCACGCAGATCATCCTGCAGGACGTCACCAGCCGCTACGTCTTCGCACTGGACAAGCGACTCATCAACGTCGACGCCAGCAAGCTCTACACCGCGAAAAGACTCTTCGTCCGCGCGCATTCCGACTTCTTCCCCCCGGAGTCCGCTCACCTCTTGCTGTCCTTCGCCAATAGCGCACGGTGACCCTCCGGTGATGAACAAGATGACAAGGCCGGATGCCCGTGGGTCACGGAATGCGGATTTCGTCTGAAGCACCCGGTGGGGCGAGTGCTCTCAGCCGTGAACTCGTTGGCCAGGAGTGATCGCATGGTGACGACCACGGTTGCGTGCCGGGTGGAGCAGGCACAACGGGTCGCCAGTCGCGCTCGCAATCGCCGATGAGACCTGGGGATGCTGCTGCCGGAACACCAGAGCCGCTGGGCCAGCGGTTCAGCGCAGACTGCTACCACCCTGCTACCTTAGAGGTGTGACCGTACGGAAGAAGCAGACCCAGGTCCGGCTGGAACCCGAGATCCTCGCCGCCGGCAAGGACGCCGCGGCCGCCCGCGGGCTGGACTTCAACCGTTACGTCGAGCGGCTCATCATCGAGGACACCACCGGCGCCCGCGCCGCCGGCATGGACGCCGCGCAGCGTCTTATCGACCAGCATGGTGCCTTCCTCGACGACCTGGAGCAGCAGTTCGACGCCTCCTACGCCCGTCCGCAGCCGGGTGCGGCCGCGTGATCCTGCACATCGACGAGTCCTGGATCCTCGAAGCCGCCGAGCGCGCCGGGCAGCGCGACCCGGCCGCCGACGACTACGGCGTGCCCATCGCCGCCGTCGCCCGCCACCGCGGCGAACTCCTCGACACCCCGGTCTACGACGGCCCCTACGCGCGTGCCGCCGCCCTGGTCCACACCCTGGGCCGCTGCCGCTGGCTGGAGCGCTCGAACCTCACCGTCGCCTGCGCGGTCGCCGTCATGTACCTCGAGGCCAGCAACGTCCCCGTCAACCCGACCCGCGAGCAACTGACCGCGCTCGCCCACGAGTTGAACAGTCCGCGTTCCACCGCCGCAAGCATCGCTTCCATGCTCCGCACCTGGAAGCCCTGATCCCACCACAGCGGCGGCCCGCGGGCGCAGCAGAGTGCCGATGCGGTCATCCGCGAGGCCGTCGAAGGCCGTATCAGCACTCAGGTTGCGGTCGGCTGGCGGGACGCGCCTGCCGTACGCGAGTTGCTCCGTCCTGCCGCGCCAGAAAGATCCAATCGGGTTAAAGGAATGGGTTAAATGAAAGGGTAAGAGGTGCTAGTGTCGCCGGGTGGAGGTAGGCACATATGGCATCCCAGGAAGAGCTGTTCGCGTCGGTCGACGCGCTGCTGGAGGAGGAGCCGCAGCTTCCGCCCCCGGCGGAGCGTGCTCGGCTGCGTGAGGCCGCCGGTATCACGCAGGCCCGCCTCGCCGCCGCGTTGAAGACCACGACTCAGTCGGTCAAGAACTATGAGAACGGCCGCTCCGAGCCGAAGTCGCCGCGGCTGGAGGCGTACCAGCGGCTGCTGAACGGCTGGGCGGCGAAGTACCCGGCTCATGGAGCCCCCGCCGCCGCTCCGGCTGCGGCGCCCGCGCCCCAGCCGGAGCCCGTGCCCGTTCCACAGACGTCCGCCGGACCGACCGACCCCGCGCCCCGAACGACCACGGCTTCCGCCGCCCCGACCGTCCCGGAACGCCCGGCCGCCCGGGCGGTGACATCGCGCCGCCCGGCGGCGAAGAAGGCGGCCAGGCCCGCTGCCGACCCGCGGTTCCCGCACGGTCCGCTCGCTGTTCTGGACGGTGACGGCTCCGCGTACGGCGTCGACGGCATCGTGCTGGACTGCCCCGCCCGCACCATCCCCGAGCTGGTGGAGTGGACCCTGCGCGAGTCCGGACTCGGTGCGCCGCGCCTGCACCGCAACGGCAAGGACGCCGACCCGCTGATCGTGCTCACCGCGGCGGCCGCCGTGAAGCTCGGACTCCCCGAGCGCCTGGCGGGCCACGAACAGCGCCGCTCCCTACGACTGCCCGAGGACCACCCGGTCGTCAAGCAGGTGACGAAGGCCAAGTGGCAGCTCACCCAGCGCGGGTTCGGCCCCTGGGCCAGGGTGTACCGCAAGGCGCAGGGCAGCCAGCGCCAGTGCGTGCAACTCGCGGTCCTGTCCTGGGACGCGCTCGATCCCCGGTCGTGGCCCGGGGTCTCGGAGATGGAGCCGGCCGACATCGCCCGCGTCCTCGGGGTGTACGCGCAGCGGGTCATCACCCCGCGCGGGTCGACGGCCGTGTCCGGGCTGGAGCTGATGACGGCGCTGCGCCCGCCCACCCGCGCGCTCCGGGACGACGCGACCGGGAACTGGGTGCCCGGCCACAACCCCGGCAGCCTCGGCACGCAGCCGATGGACCCGGCCCCACCGGAGGCCACCCCCGAGCACCCCGTCGTCGTGGGCTCCGGCTGGACCGGCGGGTTCCTCAACGAAGAGGCGTACCAATGGGTGCGGCCGGTGGACCTGCTGACCGACGAGGAGTGCACCCTGCCGTACGCGGTCGGCCTGGACCTCAACACGGCGTTCCTCGCCGCGGCCGCCCGCCTGGTGGTCGGCCTGTCCGAGCCCGACCACTTCCACGCCCCGGCCTTCAACCCGAAGATCCCCGGCTCCTGGCTGGTCGACCTTTCCCCCATCGAGCTGGACCCGCGCCTGCCCAGCCCGTTCACGCCGACCGGCGAGCGTCCGACGGGACCGGCCTGGTACCAGCCGCACACCGTCGCCTACGCCCAGGAACTCGGCTACAACGTGGCTCCCCTCGAGGGGTACCTGCGGCGGGAGACCGGCGCGTACCTGGACCCGTGGCACGACCGGCTCAAGAACGCCTACGTCGACACGCTCGCCGACCTCGGCGTCACCAAGGACCTGGACGACCGCGCGTTCCTCGAGGCGATGGAGCGGCACAAGGACGTCGACCCAGCCCTTGCGGCCGTCCTCGCCGCCATCAAGGCCACCGTCAAGGGGGGCATCGGCAAACTGCGCGAGCGCCCGCAAGGCAAGAACTACCGGGACGGCGAACGGTGGCCGGCCCTGGAACGCCCGACCTGGCGCCCCGACATCCGCGCCGCCGTCATCAGCAAGGCCCGGGTCAACATGCACCGCAAGCTCAACAACATGGCCAAGATGACCGGCCTGTACCCGCTCGCCGTGCTGTCCGACTGCGTCGTCTACCCGAGCCCCGGCCCCTCGCCGCTGGACTTCCTGCCGTACGCGGCCTCCGGCAAGCCCCAGCCCGGCGGCTTCCGCCTCGGCCCCACCCCGGGCCTGGCCAAGCTGGAGGGCGTCCAGGAGCTGCTCTGGGCGGTCGACCTGATGGAGAAGGGCTACAACCCGGCCCGCCACATCAAGGGCGGCGACGCGGTCCTGGACGAAGGTGAGTAGGCCATGGCCGGAGAGATCGACGACGCCATCGAACGGGCTGACCAGGAGTCGTTCACCCGGGAGCCGCCCAAGACCCTCCAGGGCCGTATCAACTTCCTGATGAAGCAGCTCAAGACGACCAAGGCCGTCGCCCAGGAGCTCGGAGTCAGCCAGCGGTCGGTGGAGCGTTACCGCAAGGGGGAGCGCAAGCACCCGCCCAAGCACATCGCCGACAAGATCGACGCGGCAGTGAGGTCCCGGTGGCAGCCCCTGGTCCGCAGGCGCCGCCGGAAACAGGCTGCCGCCACCGGTGGGATCACGGTGGAGACGAGGGCCCGCTTCGGGTACACCGCACCGGTCGGCACGACCGACGACGGCCGCTTCCGGCGGCTGACCGTGCACCTCCCCCCGGAGTACGCGCGCCGCCTGTTCGAGGCCCGCGACGCAGGTGCCGGCGACCGGCAGATGCGCGGGATCATCGCCGAAGGATTCAAGGAAATCTACTTCCAGGACGGCGGCAGCCGCGCTATGGATCTCTCGGACGTCGCCATCAACGACATCGACTACATGGATTTCGAATTCTGACAAGCGGAACCGTGACCGCTTGATCCACTGTGCGTGGGGTCAAAGCGCGTAGTGGTCGAGAGGACGCCAACGAGGCTTCTACGCCGATGAGTTGAGGCGTCGCACACCTCTCTCGACGGCTCAGGAGCCTCGTGTGTTGCGGTACGCCAACCACTGCACGTCGGTCGGGTGCGGGCCGAGGCGGCCGTCCATGGCTTGGTTGAACAGCACGTAGGCCGCCAGGTAGCGGCGGGACTCCCTCGACAGTTCCTCGGACCGGGTCGACGTGCGTCCGTCCTCTGGATCGCACTCCAAAATTACTGCGCGGCGCAGCAATATCCCTGTAGTCTTCTGCGTGACGCAGTTAATGTCTCACGCAGTGACAGTACCCATTGGAGAACCATGCTCACCGTCGCCGTCACCGGAGCCACCGGAGCCCAAGGTGGTGCCACCGCCCGTGCCCTGCTCGCAGCCGGCCACCGGGTGCGTGCGCTCACCCGTCATCCCGACTCACCCGCCGCCGCCCTGCGCAGCCTCGGCGCCGGGGTGCGCCACGCCGACTTCGACGACCGTCCCTCGCTTGAGGCCGCCCTCACCGGAGCAGACTCCCTTTTCGCGGTCACAACCCCGTTCGGCACCGACACTGCCACCGAAGTCCGGCAGGGCAAGGCCCTCGTCGATGCCGCGGCAGAGGTCCGCCTCGGGCATATCGTGTTCACCTCCGCCGCCCACGCCGACCGGGGCACCGGCATCCCGCACTACGAGAGCAAGCACCTGGTCGAGCAGCACCTGCACACGGCCGGAATGCCCTGGACAGTGATCGCCCCGGCGGCGTTCATGGACAACTACGCCAGCGGCTGGACCCTCGACGGGCTACGCGACGGCTCTTTCGCCTGGCCCATGCCTGGTGACCGGCCCCTCACACTCATCCCTGCATCGGACATCGGCACGTTCGCAGCGCTGATCTTTCAGCGCCCTGACGAATTCACCGGCCGTCGCATCGACATCGCCTCCGACGAGCGCACCCCGAGCCAGATGGCGGAGATCCTCGCAAACGCCATCGGTCGCCAAGTCGCCCACCAACAGGTGCCGCTAGCCCATGTCAGGACTTGGTCTGCCGACCTGGCCGCCATGTTCGAATACTTCACCACCATCGGTCTTGACGTCGACGTCGCGTCGCTGCGACGCGACTACCCCGAAGTCGGCTGGCACAGCTTCAACGACTGGGCTCTGGCCCAGAACTGGCCCGCGCTCCTGCCCACGACGCCTTCGCATCAGTGACACTCCGACCGCGGTTGTACAGCAACACCCTCGCGTCGTGCATCAACTCGCCACGTCGCCACGCCGGGCCACGGACCAAGGCCTCGCCCGGATGACGCCGTACAGCACTCGCCCCCACTCCTGAAGGAACACACTCGTGAAGCCGATCGGCTACTGGCTCAACCGCACCGACAAGGCCCTCACCCGGTACATGAACCACATGCTGGAGGAGTTCGGCCTCACACGAATCGCCTGGCAGGTCCTCAACGTCATTCACGACACCCCCGAGGTTCACGACACAGAAGTCCTGTCGGCTCTCGTCGGCAACGCCGACAGCGCCACGCCGACCGCTGCCATCGACACCGTTCTCGCCGGCGGCTGGGCGGACCGTCCTGCACCGGGCCGGCTCGCCCTCACCCGTGGTGGTGGCCAGCGTCTGAGCCACGTCGCTGCGCGCGTCGACGTGTTCCGCGAGTTGTCCACGAGCGGTATCTCCCTGGACGAGTACCGCACTGCCGTCGACGTCCTGGAACGCATGAGCCGCAACCTGGAAACTGCGCTGAGCGGCGGTATTGGTGACGCGGAAGCGCGGTGATCTTGAGACTGCGAGGAGTGCATGTCCTCCTGGCCGCGGTGATTGACGAGGACCGACGCATACCGCGCGAGGAGGCCACAAGCATCGCCCAACCCGCGCCAGCAGATCCCGCAGTGCCTTCAGTAGGACCCGGTCGGCCTTGGGGCGTTGTCCGGGTGGGGGAGGATCAGCCTGGTCACCTCCCGAGCCTGGGGACCGGCGGGATCACGGTCTCGGTCGTGGCAGACGGCCTCGACACCGGGATGTCCGGGGCGCCAGTCGGCCAGGGCGTCGGCGGACCGGTCTGGTGACACCTCGACGGGGCGGCGGCTCTCGGGGTCGATCAGAATCGTGCCGTCGTGGTGGCCCTTGCGCAGGGCAAACAGGGCGCCCTGGTCGAAGCCCGTCCGACGGCTGATGGGCCAAGCACGGCCCGGCCCCTGAGCACGAGGGCAACGGCCTCGCGGGTCACTCACAGCGGCACCCTGCATCGGCCGTAACGGGATCTCAGGCCCGGGGGGAAGGAACCTGCCCGGACCATCCCCGTCGTCGAGGCGGCCGTCAGGAACATGCGGGTAGGGACCGGCTGGATGTCCGGCACACGGCGTCGAGTGCTGTGCCGCTCCAGCCAGGACTCTCACACCGATCGGTCAAGCGCAGTTGCTGCACCAGGGACTGAGGCCGTTCCGGCACGCGAGCCGCTCGGTCCCTTGTCTGGGCCGCCGCTCATCGCATCGAGAAACCGCCGGACAGAGACCGGCAGAGACCGACGGAGAATCCTGCTGTTGGTCCCTCGGCTTCGGTCCCTGTGTATTTCCCCAGGTCAGAGCCCCTTGGCGACTCAAGTGAGGGACTGTAGGGACTCAACTTCCTAGTTATGAGCTGCACAAGCATATTCCTCGTATGCGCCCGCGCGTACGAAAACATCACCTTGTCTAGCTCATAACTAGGGATTTCAGTCCCTTCAGTCCCTCAATCGCGCTTCGAGGTGGTGCTGACCTGCGAAAACACGCAGGGACCGAGTGCTGTTGCCACTTGGTCCCTGAGGCACTGTCCCCGCCGAGGGATGTCTGCCAACTCGGCGCCTTCCTGTTCCGCCGCTCCTCCGGCGTCCGGCCCCAGTCGTGGCGCCGGCGTGTGCTGCACGGTCCCTCAGGTTGAGCTGTACTGCAGGTCCCTCCAGCCCCCTCGCAATACGGCGCAAAACACCCGTCCTATGTGAGTGCCGTGCCCTGTCCGCCCGTCGGCAGGGACTCAAGGGACTGAAGAAACTGATAGAACGGCACGCGGGGCATCTTCCGCCCGGTGGGGGGTGTTGCCTCTACACTCGTCCCGAACCACAGTCCCTTCAGTCCCTGAGGAGAGGTCACCAGTTGCGTCTGGCCTGGTGTTTCTCCGAAAGGGACTGAGACTTCCAAGACCACGAGGACGATTCAGCGTGCCGCCCGGTGAGACCCGCTCGCCTGCCGCCCCTGCCGTGGCCGCATCGCCGCACGCCGTGGCCCGCTGGTGCGCGGCCCAGGGCTGGCCGGTCCACCCGCTCGCGCCGGGACGCAAGACGCCCGCAGCCAACTGCCGCGTGTGCCGGGAGCAGAAACACGATGTGAAGTCCTGCCCCTGCTTGCCCGCGGGACGCGCCTGCCACGGCTTCCACGCGGCGACGACCGACACACAAGTCATCGACGCCTGGTGGAGCACGACTCCGTCCGCAGGGGTGGGCATCGCGTGCGGGCCGGCCGGTCTGGTCGTTGTCGACGTCGACGCCCATCCTGCTCCGGTCCCTGACCGCAACCGACTGCTGCCGGGCATCGCCATCCCTGAGAGCGTCAATCTCACCGGTCTGGCCTCCGGCTTCGACACTCTCGCCCTATTGGCGGCCTACCGCCGCCAGCCAGACCCCGCCCACGATGAGACCACCCTGCGGGTACGCACCCCGTCGGGCGGCCTGCATATCTGGTACCAGAACCCTCACCCCGAGGTCAGGCTGCGCTGCTCGACCGGCTCCAGCCCCAAGGTGGCACTGGCCTGGCAGGTGGACATACGGGCGGAGGGCGGCTACATCATCGCCCCCACCACCCGCACCAGTCAGGGTCGCTACGAGCCCCAAGGCCCGGCCCGGACACCCGCCCCGATGCCCGAGTGGCTGTACGCCGAACTCGTACGCACCGGTCACGTCATCGCACCCCCGCCTCCTCGCCGCCCGCCCGCCCCGGCGTCCCGGTCGGGTGTCCGACGCCGCCCGGTGGCGGCGCAGCGGCTGCTGGAACCCCTTCTGCAGGCCGTCGAACAATGCGCAAGCGCCCCGGAGGGCACTGGATTCACCGAGAAGCTCAACCGCGCCGCATACACCGCCGGTGGCCTGGCCGCAGCCGGGCACGTGGACCGCGACACCGTCCGCGAGAACCTGCTGCACGTCGCGAATCAGGCACGGCCGTGGCAGGGCGCCCGCAACGAGCAGATCACTGACGATGGCCTGGCCGCGGGATCCGCCCGGCCGTTCCACCCCGAAGGACGTCCATGAGCACCGCCGAGAGCACGCCCCGGTTCGATCCGCAGGCCGCCGCTCAGCAGATGCTCGACCTCGAGCAGGCCGAGCCCGCTCCTGCCCTGCTGCCCGCCCAAGCCAGCGGGGGTTCTTCCTCCGCCGGCAGTGGCCACAGTGCGGCGCCCGCGGCGTGGACGGCGCAGCCCGCCCCGCTGCCGCCGTCTTTGAGCGACCGCGGCAACGCCCGCCTGTTCGTCCAGCTCTACCGCGACCAGTTCCGCCACGTCGAGGGCCTGGGCTGGTTCACCTGGGACGGCTACCGCTGGAAACGCTCCGGCGGCGAGAAAGCCGCCCTGTGGGCCGCGGGGGAGATGGCCGAAGACATGCCCACCAGTGATCCCCGAGGCATCTTCAGCGACCGCGAACTGGCCCACCACAAACGACGAACCCTCTCCACGACCGGAATGAAGGCACTGCTGACCCAGGCCAAGGCCTCCCCGGACCTGTCGGTCGACCCCGACGTCCTCGACGGCGACCCCTACGCCCTGTGCACCCCGGCCGGCGTCGTCGACCTGCACACCGGGCAGCTGCGCAAACCCGACCCGGCACGCGACTTCCACTCCCGCGCCACCAGCGTCGCCCCCCTGGCGATGGACACCCCCCGCTGGCACACCTTCCTCGCGGACACCTTCGGCGACGACGCCGAAGGCGCCGAGATGATCGACTTCCTGCACCTGATGCTCGGCTACTCCGTCACCGGCGACGTCGGCGCCCAGGTCCTGCCCTTCCTCCACGGCGAGGGCAAGAACGGGAAATCCGTCCTGCTCGACACCATGATCCAGATCCTGGGGGACTACGCCGACGCCGCCCCGCCCGGCTTCCTCATGGACCGCGGAGCCTTCTCCGAGCACTCCACCGAACTCACCGAACTCCACGGCCGCCGCCTCATCGTGTGCAGCGAGCTCAAACCCAACGACAAGTTCGACGAGGCCCGGGTACGCCTCCTCACCGGCGGTGACAAGATCAAAGCCCGCCGGATGCGGCAGGACTACTTCTCCTTCACCCCCACCCACCACCTGTGGCTGCTGGGCAACCACCGCCCCGAGGTCTCCACCGGTGGCTTCGCGTTCTGGCGCCGTATCCGCCTGATCCCCTTCACGCGCACCGTCCCCGCAGACCGCCGCATCGACAACCTGGCCTTCGAACTCGTCCGTGACGAGGGCCCCGGCATCCTGCACTGGCTCATCGAAGGAGCCCGCCGCTACCTCGCCACCCGCGACCCCCTCGAAGGCCCCGGCCGCGTCCGCATCGCCACCAGCGCCTACGCCACCACCGAAGATCACATCGGCCGCTTCCTGACCGAATGCTGCACCCGTACCACCGACCACACCACCGACACCGAACTACGGGTCGAACAAGGCCTGCTCTACGCCGCGTACACCGCCTGGTGCAACGCCGGCGAAGGCGTCCGCGCCGCCACCGCCCGCGCCTTCGCCACCCGGGTGCGGCAGGAACTCAATCTCGGCTCACCCGCCGACATGATCAAATCCAACGGCCGCAAGTACTACCCCGGCCTCGCTCTGCTGGACACCGAATGACCACCTCCACACCACACCCCGCCACCACCCGCACCGGCTCGCACGCCCTACGCCGTGCCCTGCCACCGTTCTACGATGGACCCACACGCCCGGCACCCCAGAGGGCAGGCCGGCCGAAGAAGGAGGGGCTACAGCCATGAGCTCGCTGTTGACTGAAAGCGACCTCACCCACGAACAAGACGTGGTGTGGCTGGAGGACCCCACCCACTTCGACTACGTCCGCCAGGCCCTGGACAAGACCAAACGCCGCAACACCAAACCTCCCTACGCCCGCGACGGCCGCATGGTCGGCTACGCCGTTCTCGACGCCCAGGCCGAACCCGACCCCGACAGCGGCCTGTACAAGCGGCGCGTCCTGTTCGTCCTGCCGCACGATCGCGACAGCCACCCCGACGGCGTCTATCGCGAAGGCGCCCCCGGTGAAGCCGTCGACCCCCGCACCATCGAACCCAAGAAGCCCGGCGCGAAAACCCCCCGCTCCCAGCACGGCCCCGCCGCCATAACCACCGCCTGACCCTCGGCAGGAGGCCATCCCCCGCCGCCGGGGCGTGTGTCTTCCTTTGGCTGAGCAGACGTTCAGGAGCACTCGGGCAAGGGAACCGTCGCAGGAACGCAGTGCGTCACACGCCGGCGGATGAGCTTTGCCGTAGGGAGAGGGACAGCCTGCGTCGCTCTCGGTCGATCTCGGTGACGACCACCGTGATCTCGTCGCCGACCTGGACGACATCTGCTGGGGTCTCCATCGGTGTCCGGGCGAGCTCGCGCAGGTGTACCAGTCCCTCGATTCCGTCGGCGACCTGGACGAAGACACCGAACGGGATCAGCTTGGTGACCTGGCCAGGCAGTTTCTGCCCCACCGCGATGGTGTCGGCGAATACCTGAAAGGGGTCGGGCTGTGTGGCTTTCAAGGACAGTCTGGCCTCCAGGTTCCACGTGTCGAACTGGAGGAACTCGCATGAGACGCGCTCCCCGACCTGCACGACGTCGGTGGCTGCCTCGAAGCGACGCCAAGACAGTTCAGCGAAGGAGATGAACCCGACGCCGGGGAAGACCGGATGGTCGGGTCCGTCGTCCAGCGCCACGAACACACCGAACCGTTCGATCGCTGTGACGGTGCCGGAAAGGAACTCGCCGCGGTGCAGTGACTCCAGGAAGGCCCAGAGTTCTGGGTTCTCAGACGGTCCACCCATCATGCTCCCAGCCTTTCACGAGGAGCCGTGCACTGGGTGGGAAGTGCGGTCACGCTGCGGTCTTGACGGGACGTCCGTCCCAGCGGATGCCTTTCCCGCTGCGGATGCGGGTTCGTTCACGTCGTTCGGCGGTCAGGACGTCATGGTGGCGGGCGTTGGCGTTGCGCCAGCGCAGGTGCTGGCTTACCGGCTGGATCGGGCACGGCCGTGCATCGGCCACAGGAAGCCGGAACCGGAGTTCTTCCAGGGAGCAGCCGCTACCGTCAGACTCCCCCTGCTGGGCGCGTGGGTCATTGGCGATTCACCCCACACATCGCGGGCGCTACCACGCTCGGGCTTCGAAGCGTGGTCACAGACGCGTGTGCGTGGACTCAGGACGCCTACCAGCCCACCCATGTCGCTGACGACGTCGCCTCCGCGATCAACCACGCCATCAGCGCACCGGGATAAAGGCGCCCCCAACCCCTCTCAAGGCCAAGACCTGCCGTTTGTCTCAGAAAACCGAGCTCACGCGCCGCGCCCGATTCAGTCCGCGCAGGTCAGCGGAACGCGGCCGGATAACTTTGCTGAGTCCGGCCACTCGCCCCTGCGAGCTGGTGTCTGGTTTCGGAGAAGCTGACGCAGTTGGTCCGGCAGGAAGCAGACTCTCCGATGTCTTGAAGCTCGGGTGATTACGCCGTAATCACTCCAGGGGCGACCCTGGGCAGATGCGCCACGTGATCTCCCGGCAAGCCCTGTACAAACTCTCGGCGTGCCGACCTGGTCTCCGGTGAATCACCGCGCTCAGTGAACAGGAGGACGCGTCCGGTTCACAGCAGGGCCGTCAGGTTCTCCACGCTGCGGCTGCCCTCACGACGTACGCCCAGGGGGATCAGGGCGGCGCGGGACGGCAGCCGCACCCCGCCGGTGAACGCCACCCGCGTGCCCGGGCCTTCGGGCGTCGCCGCCACGCCGATCAGCAGGAACCGGCTCTGCAGCCAGCACCAGCCCGGCCGCTGCACCCCGCGCAGCCGGGCCCGCATTCCGTACCTGCTGCGGGCTAGCGCCTCGACGTGTTCGCCCTGTCGGCGGACGACGCGCAAGCGCTCCATGTCGGTCACCACCTGTCCGAACCCGCCCTCCAGGTCGCTCAGCAGAGTCCAGACACGCTCGAAGGGTGCGTCGACGTGTGCCTCGGTCACGTGGGCGCCGCGGATGCCGGCGGCCAGGGCTCGCAGGCGGCGCACGGGGTCGAGATCGGTGGTGGGCCAGAGCTCATTCATGACGTCCACGCCTTCCGGAAGGTGTCGCGGGCCCGGTGCAGCCGCGACTTGACGGTGCCCGTGCGCACACCGAGCAAGGACGCGGCAGTGCGCTCGTCCAGGCCCTCCACGTCGCGCAGCATCAGCACCGCGCGGTGTTCGGGGGAGAGTCGCTCCAGTACGTCCCTGATGTCGGTGGAAAGTTGGGGGTCGCCGCGGGCCGGGAGCGCGCTGAGATCGGCCGGTACGGTGCGGGCGGCGAGGTGCGCGGTGCGGACCGCTTCGCGCACGGCGATGGCGCGAACCCAGCCGTGCAGGGCAGCCGGGTCCTTCAGGGTGCGCAGTGACTTGAATACAGCCATCAGAGCCTCCTGCGCCGCGTCCGCCCCCTGGTTCAGGGCGATGGGCGCGCAGACGCGACCCACGTACGGAGCAAGGAGGTCCAGGAGTTCGGTCATGGCGAGGGTGTCGCCGTGCTGGGCGGCTCGCACGAGCTGGACCGTCTGGTCATCGCGTCGCTCATCGGGCACGTGCCTCATCCTTCCACCGCGCCACGCGCAGGGCGGCGATGGCCAGGACGGCGCACAGCGGGGTGTAGAGCGTGAGGTTGAGCCAGTAGAAGGCGGTGCCGGTCTCCTTGGAGAACAGCCAGTAGATCCCCGCGAGAGCGCGCAGCGAGAGGCCCGCGGCCACGGCCAGGGTGCCGAGACGGAGGACCAGGTTGCGGGGGCGGCGGGAGTGGGCGAGGACCAAGGCGGATGCAGTGAGGAGGAGGGCGACGAGAGGGAGCAGGATCGGCGGTGTGAACGGTACGTCCGTACCGAGGACCGCTTGGGACAGGCTTCCGTCGTCGGCCGCGGGCCAGGTGGCGCCCGTCGTCCAGTACAGGTGGAGCAGGGCATCCACGGTGAGTACCGAGGCGACGAGCGCGGCGGCGCGGGTAGGCGCGGGGGCATTGGTCCGATACGACATGGGTCCTCCTGCGGTGACTTCGGGAATCCGTCGCCCTCCAGAGGAGCCGTCCATGCGAAACGTTCCGTCGCGATAAGCAAATTCTTCTGAGAGGCGCGAGCTGACCTGGCCGGGCCGACCCGCGTCCGCCCGTCTGGAGGCGCTCACGGTGATTACGGCGTAATCACCCCATGGGTTCTTGGGCAGGGGCGCTGGGCGCTGGGCCGTGCCGCGAGCAGAGGTGCAGCCGGTTCCGTAGGCGTCTCCAGTCCCCAAGTGATTACGACGTAATCACTTGGGGACTGACAGCCCGTCGAGCGAAGCGATTACGGCGTAATCAGCCGGACGGGAGGGAGGTCCTCATCAACTTGGTCTAACTAACGTGTCGATGGTGTAAATGATCAACAACGTTAGTATGGTGTCCGTCATGAGTTCTCCAGCCACCTCCAGCGACCGCGAGAAGGTCGTCTCCAAGCTGCCGGGATGGCTCCGGCAGAACCTCAAAATCAGAGCTGCCCAGCATCACATCGAGATCCAGGCCGCCGTCGAACAAGGCATCAGAGACTGGTGCAACCTGGCCTCCACGCCCGCCACCATCGACACCGCCGCCGCCGACTCCTTCTCCACCTTCCTGCCCCCCGGCCAGTGGGAAGAGTTCCGGCAGATTGCCGCCGACCGGCGCGTCTCGCTCATTCAGGGCCTTGCCCAGTCCGTCCAGTTGTGGCTCGACGCCAACCCCGCCCCGGACATCGAACGCCCAGCGATCACCCGTCGCGTGATCGTCTGCAATCAGAAGGGCGGCGTCGGAAAGACCGCCATCACCGCCGGCCTCGGTGAGGCACTGGCCGAAGACCCCAACACCCTCCACCCCGTGCGCGTCGCCAAGGCCCTCACCAAAGCCTTGCGCGCGAGTGAAACGCACAACGACGAAACCGAAGCGGAAGACGACCCGCTCGACATCGAGAACCTGCCGGGACTCGGACTGCGGGTGCTCCTCGTGGACTTCGACCCCCAGTGCCACCTCACCAACCAACTCGGCGGCAGCCCACTGCCCATGGACGGCGACAGCCTCACCAACCACATGGCTGGCGACCCCAAGGGCGACCTCCGCGACCTCATCCTCTCCGTCGACGACGACACCTTCGACGGCCGCCTCCACCTCCTGCCCGCCTGCAACGACGCGTTCCTGCTCGACGTACGCCTGTCCGCCGTACGTGCGAGGGAGGCCGCTCTCGAGCGGGCCCTGGCTCCCCTCGAAGCTGATTACGACGTAATCATCGTCGACTGTCCGCCCAGCCTCGGCCTCAGCATGGACGCCGCCGTCTACTACGGCCGCCGCCGCGACGGCGAAAAGCCCGGCCAGTCCGGAGCCCTGATCGTCGTCCAGGCCGAGGACAGCTCCGCCGACGCCTACGAGCTGCTCACCACACAGATCGACGACCTGCGCGGCGACCTCCAAGTCGACATCGACTACCTCGGCATCGTCGTCAACCTCTACGACTCCCGCCGCGGATACATCGCCACCTCGTCGCTCCAAGGGTGGGTGGACATAAAGGATCCGAAAGTCGTCGGACTCATCGGGGACCTCAAGGAACAGAAGGAAGCGGTCCGAGTGAAGAAACCCCTGCTGTCCTACGCCCCTAAGTCACAGCAGGCAGTCGGCATGCGAGCCCTGGCAAGGGAGGTCTCGTGAGCAAGGCCGATCAGCTGGGCGCCGGCCGGTTCGGCGGGGGAGTGCGCCCGATCAGCGCACGACGCCAGGCCGTCGCCGCCGCCACGGGCGTCCCCACCGAGGGCATCGCCCCGCCCACAGAACTCCCCGTCCACCGGGTAAGCCTCAACCCGGACAACCCTCGCTCGAGCCTCGGAGACCTCACCGATCTCGCGGGCAGCCTCAAGACCCACGGCCAGAAGCAGGCGATCACGGTCATGAACCGCGACGCCTACATCAAGGCCAACCCCCAGCGCGAAGCCGACCTCGAACCCGAAACCACCCACGTCGTGGTCGACGGCAGCAGCCGTCTGGCTGCCGCCCGCGAAGGCGGCCTCGCCACCATCAAGGTCATGGTCAGCGACGACGAGGGCTCCACGCCCGAAGAGATCCTCGAATCCGCCCTCGTCGCCAACATCCACCGCCAGGACCTCGAAGAACTCGACGAAGCCCGCGCTCTCCAGCGCCTCCTGGAGATCCAGGGCAGCCAGCGAGCTCTGGCCAAACGCCTGCACCGCTCCCAAGGCTGGATCTCTCAGCGCCTCGCCCTCCTCAACCTGACCCCCGAACTCCAGGCCCGCATCGGCGAGGAACCCATCGACCTGCTGCGCGCGGTCGGCAACAAGCCGGCCGACCAGCAGGAAGCCGCCCTGGAAGAGCTCAAGGCGGAGCGAGCGCGCAAGGAAGAGCAGGCTCGCGCGTCGAAGGGCACCCCGAAGCCACAGGCACCGGAAACGGGGGAGTCGCGCAGCCGAGAGACGGCTCCGGACACTCCAGCAGAGCCGGAATCCAACTCGGCTCCCGAGGGAGCGGATGCCACGCAGCCTCCGGTGCACCGGCCGAGCGCTGCGCAGGATGAACCACCTGCCGACAAGTCAGGGGACGGCATGCCGTCCGTTCCCGCACAGGCTGCCCCTGCCGAGACAGCGGCTGCGGGGGAAGAGCAGCAGCCGAAGCGGTTCCCCTATGAGGACGGTTGGCTCGTCGCGGAACTCCTGATCCGCCGGATGCCACCAGCTGAGTTCGACAAGATGCTGGACACGCTCATCAAGTACAAGGAGGACCAGTCCGTCTCCTCCGGTTGACCTGTGGGCACACCACGGCCAGCCCTCCATGAGAGTTGGCTTCTCGCATTTGGAAACAATCCCTTCGCATCCCAGCCAGACGAGGATCTGGTAGGGGAGGTGGCCTCGGTGCCCATTCGGCGGCAGCGAGCTCGAGGCCCGGGTGATTACGACGTAATCACCCGGGCCTCCAGCCGGCGGGTGCCGGCCAACGCAGTTGGGACAGCGGTCTGTCATGGAGATAGCTGGCTGTCATAGAGATAGCCGGGGTGGAGCACGACCTCGTCGACCGGGCGGTCACCCGCCGCGAGGGCAGGGAACCCGGGTCGGGCAGAGCAGGCGGGCTCGGATGTTCCTGAACCCTCGCCGGACGTGTCGCGCCTGTTGAGGCAGTGCCAGATCGACGCGTTCACCGGGGAGCGGTGATTACGGCGTAATCACCGCCGGGCACCTGAACGGCGGCACACCGATGCTCAAAACTGGAGATCGGAATCCTGAAGTCTCCATGAGGTGCAGCACGCTACGACGGCGGGCCCACCGGGGCCCATGCGAGGGAGCGGGCTCGGCCAGGCTCGGGAATCTCGCGCGGTCCTTGGCCGAACAGGCGGCAGTGCGAGGCACTTGACCGCAGCAGGATCTACTCGGCTTCAGACGGCCGGCACCTTCTGGAGGCCAGCCATCTGAAGCCGTCGCGGTCCTACAACCCATCCGTGGTGTGTTACAGGTGGTGACGTCATGATCACGGGACGTGGTGAGTTTTCGGGAGAGCAGCCGAAAATGGGCCGACAGAATGGGCCCTTCCATGGCCTGACTCGGCATCGCCGGTATGGCGAGACCTTGGAGTTGCTGGCAGGCCGTCAGAACGGCGCACAGTGGTTTTGGATCTTCGAATTCGGGGCGGGGCGTCTCCGAGCGGCCAGCCCAGGGGGGATCGCACTCAGAACTCCTAACAGGATTTCGGGAGTCGCCGATGAGCCAGCCCTCTCCCCGCCAGGTGATCAAGATCGGTAGCCTCTCGTCAGGGCTTCTCGATGAACGTCCCAACGTCACCAACCTCTGACCAACGCGATCTGGCCGGCGGCCGGTGCCGGCTCGGGCAGATCCAGCTCCTCCAGTACCTCGACGCCCCCGTTGGCCCGGAATCCGACTGCCCGCATCCGGCGCTCCCCTCATCGTGACGACCTCCCCGCGTGGGCCGTCCGAGAGCAGCAACTCGGGGGTGATCTTGGTATTCCTGCCGGCCGCTCTGGACCCTGATCGCCTACTCGTAAACGGTGGCTGCGCTGAGGGCGCGTGCGATGAAGGTCCAGTCGCCTTTGGGTGGAAGTTCCTTGTCGAAGTTCCGGTACCAGCCGTCCGAGTCGGCTATCCACGCGGCGAGGGCTTCGAGGAAGCTGTCGAGGGTGCGGTTCTCCCAGTCGTGTCCTTGCCGGAGATAGTCCTGGTGCAGCTCGCGGACGAATGCCACCAGCTCATCGCGTGTGCGTATCTCGTCATCGGGAGTGAGGCGCATGGGAGCAACCTGGCCTGGGGCGTTCAGGGGCCCCTGGGCGGACGTCAGGTGGCGAGGAGTATGCGGCGACGGAGCAGCCGGTGCACCAGGGGCTGGAGAGTCCTGCGAGGCCGCGAAGCCCACGTTGATGAGGTACTTGTACCGGCCCCGCTGGGAACCAGGTCAGTCCCGCGCGCGGCCGCCAGCCGCGTGACCTGCCCGTGGCGCCGTACGTGTGGGAGATCGGTGTGGGCCAGGGTGGGCAGCGACTGAAGCGACTCACCTTCGACGGCATCGAACCCGCGCTCCAGAGTCGCTCCAGAGTCGCTTGAGTCGCTTCGGTCGCTGGGGTGGGGGAGGGGTTTGTTTCAGTCGCTGTCGTCAAAAGGGCCCGCAACGGGGGAGCGACTGAGGATCAGCGATCGAAGGTCACTTGAGTAGCTGTCAGTCGCTACGGCAAAAGCCCAGTTCAGCGCGTTTTCCGTGGGCGAACAGCGACTGAAGCGACTCAAGCCTCGGGTATATGAAGACATTGGCGCGTGCGCGTGCGTGCGCCTGTGGGCGTCATATATAGGGGACTTGAGTCGCTTCAGTCGCTGTTTCGGGCTGTTCAGCGCTTTGAGCTGCGGTTTTTGTCGAGCGACTGAAGGGCGAGGGGTGGGAGTCCGGTCGCTGGGCTTGAGTCGCTCGGTCGCTGGGTCCCCGGCCTGGCTCGAATCTTTGTTTCCTCATGGGGCGCACCCTCCCCACATGCTTCGCTAGGCTGATTCGGTCGCTCAGTCGCTTCAGTCGCTGGACGGGGGTGCGCATGGCCTCTGAGCTGCGGAACTCGGGTAGCTACTCAACCCTGTCCGTTTCTGCCGCAGGGACGCTGACCACGGCCCTGCGGTGCGCCGCCATGGGCTGGCCTGTCCATCCGCTGGCTCCCGGTCGCAAGACACCGGCAGGCAACTGCGAGTCGTGCCGCCTGCCCGGGCACAGCCGCCGGGACTGCGCGTGCGCGGCCGCGGGTCGCTGGTGTCACGGGTTCCATGCCGCCACCCTCGACTTCAGCAGGATCAGGCAGTGGTGGGGCGCGAACCCCGGCCTGGGCGTCGGGGTCTCGTGCGGGCCCGCGGGGGTCGTCGTCGTCGACATCGACGCCCACGAGCGCAGGCTCCCCGGACGGGAGAGTCTGTTGCCGGGTGTCCGGATCGCCGACGACATCGACCTGACCGGGCTCGCGAGCGGCTTCCACACCCTGGGCGTGCTGGCCGCTCTGCGGGGCCAGGAGAGCCCCGCAGACGACGAGACGACCCTGCGGGTGCGCACCCCGTCTGGCGGTCTGCACGTCTGGTACCGGGCACGGGCGGGGCACCGCTGGCAGTGCTCCACCGGTTCCGGCGGCCGTGCGCTGGCCTGGCAGGTCGACATACGGGCGCACGGCGGGTACATCGTCGCGCCCGGGACCGTGACCGAGGCCGGCGTGTACGAGGCGGTGGGCGCCGTACGAGAGCCGGCGCCGCTGCCGGACTGGCTGGCGGGGGAGTTGGAGCGCACCAAGCACCTGCCGCCGGCCCACCTGCCCGCGCCCCGGCCGGTGCCGCCGCGCGCCCGGCAGGCCGTGCTCGCCGCCGGCGGGGGAGGCAGCGCCGCGCACCGGGTGCTGGGAGTGTTGCTGGCCGAAGTGGCGGGCTGCGCCGCCGTGTCCGAGGGGGCCGCGTTCTCCGAGAAACTGAATCGTGCCGCCTACACCGCGGGCGGCCTGGTGGCCGGCGGGCATCTCCCCACGGACGAGGCCGAGCGGATGCTGCGCAGGGCCGCCGAGGACGCCAGGCCCGGCCAGGAGCGGCGTTACGCCGCCATCATCCGCAGCGGCCTGAACGCGGGCCTGCTGCGGCCGCTGGCGCTGGGAGAGCACGTATGACGCCCCGCCAGGACGGCACCCTCTTCGATGCCCGGGCGGTGGCCGCGCAGATCCTCGCCCAGCCGTCGCCGCCCCAGCCCCGGCAGGACGAAGAGAAGTCCTCGGGGGAGGGGCAGGCCACCGCCCACGGACTGCTGCCCGACACCCTCAGCGACCGGGGCAACGCCAAGCTGTTCGTGAAGCTGTACTCCAACGACTACCAGCACGTGCCCGGGCTGGGCTGGTTCCGCTGGGACTCCACCCGCTGGCAGATCGACGAGGACGACACGGTGATGTGGGCCGCCGGCGACCTCGCGGAGTCGCTGGCGAGCACCGATCCCCGCGGGGTGTTCTCCTCCACCGCGCTGGAGCAGCACCGGCGCCGGGCGCTGAGCACCAGCGGCATGAACGCCATGCTGGCCCAGGCCCGCACCGCACCCGGCATGGTGCTCAACGCCGCACGCCTGGACGCCGACCCGTACGCCCTGTGCACCCCGATCGGCATCGTCGACCTGCGCACCGGGCTGATCCGCAGGCCCCAGCCCGACAAGGACTTCCACTCCCGTTCCACCACCGCGGCCCCGCAGCCGATGCCCACCCCCCGCTGGGACCGCTTCCTCGCCGACACCTTCGGCGAAGGGCCCGAGGGCGCCGAGATGATCGGCTTCCTCCAACTGCTGCTCGGCTACTCCATCACCGGGGACGTCGGCGCTCAGGTCATGCCGTTCCTGTTCGGCTCCGGCAAGAACGGAAAGTCGGTGCTGCTGGACGTGCTGATGAAGCTGGTGGGGGACTACGCCGACGCCGCGCCGCCCGGCTTCCTGATGGCCCGCCCCTACGAGGGACACCCCACCGACCTGGCCGAACTGCACGGTCGGCGCGTCATCGTGTGCAGCGAGGTCAAGCCTGGCGACCGTTTCGACGAGGCCCGGGTGAAGCTGCTGACCGGCGGCGACCGCATCAAGGCGCGCCGCATGCGGCAGGACTTCTTCAGCTTCCAGCCCACCCACAAGCTGTGGCTGCTGGGCAACCACCGTCCCGAGGTCGGCACAGGCGGTTTCGCGTTCTGGCGGCGGATGCGGCTGATCCCGTTCGAGCGGGTGGTCCCCGACGACCGCAAGATCGACAATCTGGCGGACATCCTTGTCACCGAGGAAGGGCCCGGCATCCTCAACTGGCTGATCCAGGGCGCCCGTCGCTACCTGAGCGGTGCCAGAGACCTCGCAGGGCCCGAACGCGTCCGCATCGCCACGACCGCATACGCGGAGACCGAGGACCACACCGGACGCTTCCTCGCCGAGTCGTGCCGGCTGGAGGCTGACCTCAGAGCGGAACAAGCGCAGCTCTACGCGGTCTACAAGACGTGGTGCCAGAATGAGGGGGCCCCGGCCGTCTCGTCACGCGCTTTCGCAGCCCGGGTCCGCGAAGTGGTGGGACTGGCGTCGCCCAAGGAGATGATCCTGTCCAATCAGCGCAAGTACTACCCGGGCATCGGACTGGTCGCCGACGAGGAGACAGCATGAGCGCTCTCATCGCCGAGGATGAGCTCGTTCACGAGGCCGACTTGGTCTGGCTCGAGGACATCGACACGCTCGACTACGTACGACAGAGCCTGGACCGGCTGCCGACGCGCCGAGGCAAGCCCGCCTACCACCGCGACGGCCGCATGGTCGGCTACGCGCTGCTGGGTCCCGGCGCCAAACCGTCCCGCTCCTCCGGCACCTTCCGGCGCAGGGTGTTCTGGCTGCTGCCGCACGACCGCGACACCGCCCCCAACGGGCTGTACGCATCAGGGGCGCCCGCCGAGGCCGTCGATCCGCGCACCCTCGAGCCCGGCAGCAAGGGGCGCAAGACCGAGCGTTCGGAGGGCGGGCCGCCGTCGTCGGCGATGCGGGAACTGGGGATCACGCTGCCGCTCTGAGGCCGGGAGTCGTCCGTCAGGCGTTCAGATGCTTGCGTCGAACCGCCACTGCCGTTTGTTTTCATGCGCGGGCAGACCGGGGCGCGACGGCTTCTGGTGTCGCGCCCCGGCCGTGCCGGTCCGGGCGTACGGTTCAGAGCACCGCCGTGAGGGCGTCGAAGATGTCCTCCTGCACCGGGCGCCGCTGGCCGGGCAGCGGCGGTACCAGGGCGTTGGACGGCTCGATCTCGATCTCGGGTGCCAGCGCGTCCAGCAGGACCGTGTGGCCGCTGTTGGCGAGGGGAATGCCGGCCAGGTACTCCTCCGGCAGGTCGAACGCCTCGACCAGCGTCATCAGATGAGGTGCCAGCCGCTCGGCGAGGGCATCGACGGCGGCCGGCAGGTCACGTACGTGCGCGCCGGTCAGATGGCCCTCCGCCAGCAGGTCGCCGGTGTGCCGGGAGAGTTCCTGCAGCAGGAACAGCCGGCACAGGTCTTGGAGCAGCGCGCGTGCCCCGGGCTCCGCCGTGTGCTCGATCGCGGCGAGGAAGGCGTCCGCGGCCTGCAGCCGGGCGTGCGCGGAGACCATCTCGATACCGGCCGTGGACGCCCCGTTCCAACGGCCCAGCGGGTTCCCGGCCGGTCCCTGGCGCAGTGCCGCCCGGGCCCTGAGCTGCCATATGTGCTCGACTCCGGCCAGCAGTCCGCGCAGGTCGGTCAAGGGCTGCTCGTCCAGCGGCAGTTCAGGAGTGCGGGGCGCTTCGGTCTGGTGCGAGAAGAGCATCTCCGCGGCGGCCTTGGCCCAGATCACCAGGTTGTCGCCCTCCGCCGTGATGGCCCCCTCCATGTTCTGGTGGAGCTCGGCCAGACCGTTGACGACGAACAGGCCCAGGGCGCCGCAGCGCTCCCGGCATTCGAGGGTGACCTCGCGGCTCATCCAGGTGATCCACCCCTTGGTGATGGCGATGAGCCGTTCGACCTCGGTCTGCTCGGCTTCGGGGGCGTCCAGGCAGCGGGCGACCACCGACCGGTGCAGGAACGTCATGGCGTACGCGGAGGCGACGCCCTTCAGGAGCCTGCCGTGATGGCTGCGGTGGGCGACCAGGGGGACGCGGGTGCCGGGCTTGGTGCCGCTGATGGTGCGGTGGTGGGCGCGGTGCACGGCGATGGACAGTGCGGCCCTGGTGTTGCCGATCCCGGCCGCGCTCATGCAGATCTTGCCCCAGGTGACCCGGCGTATGGAGTGCAGGAACCGTTTGCGCGGATTGCCCAGGCTGCTGCTGAGCTCCACGTCCGGGCCGAGGCGTCCGTGCTCGCCCTCCAGCAGCGCCTCGCGGGGCAGCCGCACCTGGTCGAAGCTGGTCAGGCAGTGGTCGACCGGGCTGCCGACCCGCTCGGGCAGCGGGCGTATTCGGACACCCGGGCGGGGGCCGGTCTCGTCGTGCAGCGGGGTCAGGAACAGGAAGACCCCCTCGTCCCTCCCGTCGACCAGGAGGCGGGCCGCCACCACGGCGCTCTTGGGCCCGCCGATGCTGCTGGTGTTCGGCATGAACTTGCTGGCCCCGACCGTGGGCGTGTGCAGGACGAACTCGTCGGTCTCACGGTCCAGTTGGCAGGTGGTCTGGAGGGCCGCCGCGTCGTTGCCGTGGTCGAGCTCGGTGCACAGAAACGTTCCTGTACGTTGCATCGACAGAAACTCGGACAACTGGTGCCACTTGGGCCGGTCCTGGTCCAGCAGGCTGCCGAGGAACAGGTTGTAGTGGATGCCCGCGAGTGTGCCGAGAGCCCCGTCCACCAGGCCGGTCCACTCATGGAGACTCGCCAGCTGCCGCGGGTCGCGGGCCAGGGCGACGGCGCTGTCGACGCTGTCGTTGACGATCCGCAGGCGCTCGTAGGAGAGCTCGGTGCGCTGCTGCGGAGAGAGGCCGGGGTGGAAGCGGAACTTCTCACCACGGATGAGATTGCGCCAGGAGCCGTGCAGCCGACCGCGGTCGTGGCCGTCGAACAGTTGGTGCGTCAACTCGCTGATGGTGGCTGCGTTCGAGGTGCCGTCCGCCGCGCCGGTGGGGCGGGGAGCCTGAGTCTGCATCGTCAGCAGGGTCATAACCCTCTCCACATGTGGGGTTTGGATGTGGGGGGAGAGGCGCGCAGATTCAGCAAAATACATACTACCCGGTTTCTTTCTCAAGCCCCTTGGCCAATGTTTGACCGACGTGATCCGGACGGGCGCATTCCAGGCGAGACGGGGAGTTGCGCGGTGAACCGCCGCCATGACGGTCACCGTAGGTGGATGCATGGGCGGGGAGGGTGAGGGTGCGTTGCCCCTTGAAAAACCGGATAGCTGGTTTTATTGTCCTCGTAGGGGATGCAGAGACGCAGCTTGTACCGAACGAAGCCGAAGTTGACCGTCCGCAACGGGAGGGAAGTCACTAAGATTCGAACCTGCCGGTTTCTTTTCTCGGCAGGGTGAACGGAATGCGTAGCCCGTCAGGGCGGTGTGGAGGTGCGTTGTGGCGCGGCAGGTCCGAGCTGTCCGGACACGACAGGCGATCCTGGTCGCCGCTGCGGAAGTCTTCGACGAGGTCGGATACGAAGCAGCGACCATCTCCGAGATCCTCAAGAGGTCCGGAGTGACGAAGGGCGCCCTCTACTTCCACTTCGCTTCGAAAGATGAACTTGCCCAGGCGGTGCTGGCGGAGCAGGTCAATGCTCTGCCGCCGGTCCCGGTGCCGTCGTTGAAGCTGCAGCAGCTGGTGGACGAGGCGATGTTGCTCACCCAGCTGTTGCAGCGGGAATCGGGCGATCCGATCGTCCGCGGCAGCGTGAGCCTGACCATCGATCCCGCGGTCGGGGCAGCGGGGCTGGACCAGAAGGTCCCCATGCGCCTGTGGATCGAGTACACCAGGTCGCTGTTCGCCGACGCGAAGGCAGCCGGGGAACTGCTGCCGCACGTGGACGTGGACGACTGTGCCTTGCTGTCCACGGGCGCGTTCACCGGCGTTCAGATGTTGTCGAACATCATGGTCGGCCGTGCCGACATGCTGAAGCGGGTGTCGGACCTGTACACGTACTTCCTGACGGCCGTGGCGGTCCCGGGAGTGCTGGTGCAGCTCGACTTCTCGCTCGCACGGGGGAAAAAAGTGTATGAAGCGGTCATGGCGCAACAGCACGCCGCGGACGAGGAATCAGCCATGACCGCCTGAGGAGGACCTCGCAGCGGTCCATCGCGGGGGTGAAAGGGGCGTACAGCCGCCTCTTTGCAGATGTCAGAACGGCAACTGAGTGGATGGAGCGCATGAATGGGAACTGCCGTCTGCCCTTATCGGCTGGACGTAACGGCGCGTGACCTCGCCGGCGAGAACGCGATGCTGCGGGCCCGAGGCGCTGCTGTGCAAGTGGAGCTGCCCGGCGGAGTCATCGCATGGGCAGTCGTCCGCAAACAGCAGGCCAAGCAGCTGCTGGTGGACCCGCGGGTCTCCAAGGACGCCCGGCTGCACTGGCCGGCGTTCATCGAGGGGAAGATCACCGAGGACTGGCCGCTGTACGCATGGGTGGCCAACGAGAACATGCTCTTCACCTACGGCGAGAAGCGCGCCCGGCTGCGGCGACTGGTCGCCGGGGCCTTCACCGCACGGCGCGCGGAACTGCTGCGCCCCCGGATCGCGGAGTTCACGGCGGAACTGCTCGACGAGCTGGCGGCCCGCCCGCAGGGGCAACCGGTCGACGTGCGCGCCGAGTTCGCCAAGCTGCTGCCGATGCGGGTGATCTGCGAGCTGTTCGGCATCGACCGGGACGACCGCGCACCGGTGTGCAGCGCCATGGAGACCGTGTTCAGTACAAACGTTCCGGCACAGGAGATGGCTGCGGCCCAGATGAGGGTCTTCGAACTGCTTGCGCAGCTCGTGGTGGCCAAGCGGAACCGGCCCGGTGACGACCTGACCTCCGCGCTGATCGCCGCGCGGGACGAGGGCGACCGGCTCACCGAGGAGGAGCTGCTCGGCAGCCTGAACCTGCTGATAGCCGGCGGGCAGGAGACCACCTCCACACTGATCACCAACGCCGTCGCGGCGCTGCTGACGAACCCCGATCAGCTCCAGCACGTCTGGTCGGGGCGGGCGAGCTGGGACGATGTGATGGCCGAGACAATGCGCCAGCACAGCCCCGGTGCCTACTCGCCCATGCGCTTCGCGGTCGAGGACATCGACCTGGACGGTGTCCGGATCAAGAAGGGCGACCCGATCCTCGTTTCGTTCGCCGCGGCCGGTCTGGATCCCGAGGAGTACGGGGACGACGCGGCCGAGTTCGACCTCCTGCGCACCGACCGGGGTGAGGGTTTCGGCTTCGGGCACGGCGTGCACCGCTGCCTGGGCGCCCCGCTGGCCAAGGTGCAGACCGTGATCGCGCTGCAGGCACTCTTCGAGCGCTTCCCGAAGATGCACATGGCTGTCGGGACGGCGGACCTGGCCCCCGTCCCCTCCTTCATGATCAACGGCTACCAGGAGCTGCCCGTACTGCTGGGGTGAGCCCCCACCGGCGCCCAGCCTGCCCGGGACGCAGACTCCGCAGTCCGCCACGGATGCGGAGTCTTGTGTTTTCGCTCAAGGTCGCCCAGGAGATGCAGCAGCAACCGTGCAGCGGACTTCAAGCAGAACGCGAGGGGCTCTTGAGCCGCCCGGCCGACCGTGTCCTCAGGCCTGAGAAGGGAAGTAGGGGCATGGGCAACGTGGAAGCCTCCTTGTGCGTCGAACGCGGGCAGGCCGGCGCCGAAGAGCTTGCCGCGCTCACCGTCGTACTTCTCGCCCTGCGCGGTGGTCAGCAGGCGCCGGAGGCGGAGGAGGCGCCGCGCTCCAGCTGGTGGCGGGCGTCACGCGGCTACAAGGCGCCCTCCAGTTGGCGGTGACGCGAATCCGTCCAAAAAACTTGTAGCCTGAACACTAAAACCGCACGAGCGGTTTGTTAATGTTGTTTGGTGGAGCCGGGACCGGACTCCATCGGTCTCGCCCAGGAAGGACCCCAGCATGGCGAAGACCCCTGCCCCGGTCCCCACCCAGGCGAGGCCTGCGGACCTGCACGGACGGCTGGCCGAACTGCGCGCGATCCGCGCGCAGACGCTGGCTGGGCCCAGCGAGAAGGCGACCGAGGCGCAGCACGCCAAGGGCAGGCCGACCGCCCGGGAGCGCATCGGACTGCTGCTGGACGCGGGGTCGTTCCAGGAGGTCGAGCCGGTGCGCAGGCATCGGGCGACCGGGTTCGGCCTGGAGGCGAAGACACGAGGGCCGGCCGGTCCCGCCACGGGCCGGCCCCCAATCAGGAGAACGTCATGGTGAAACAGGAGCGTGCCGCGCGCACGCGCAAAGCCTTGGTGCAAGCGGCGGCCGAGGTGTTCGCACAAGACGGATTCGTCCTGGCGTCGCTCACCTCCATCAGCAAGAAGGCCGGGGTGAGCAACGGGGCGCTGCACTTCCACTTCGAGAGCAAGCAGGCCCTGGCTCGCGCGGTGGAGGACGAGGCGAATGCCGTCGTCCGCGCGATCGCCGTGCCGGCGCAGGCCGGTGGCCCGGACGCGCTGCAGCGGCTCATCGACGCCACCCATGACCTGATGGGGCGGCTGGACCAGGACGTCGTGGTCCGGGCCGGCTTCGAGCTGGGCAGCGGTCCGCCGCGCCGGGACGGCGCCGCGGATCTGCGTGGACAGTGGCAGAGCTGGGTCGAGGAGGTGCTCAAGGACGCCGAGCGCGAGGGCATCCTCGCCGAGGGCGTGTCCGCGGCCGAGGCCTCGATCACGGTGGTGGCGGCGACGGTCGGTTTCGAGCAGCTCGGTGCGGACGACCGTACGTGGATGTCGGCGGCGACGCTCGTCCAGTTCTGGGACCTGCTGCTGCCCCGACTGGCTTCGGCCGACGCGCTGGGACGGCTGGTGTCCAGCGGGACGCAGGGGGCGGTGTCCACCCGGACGTAAACAGCTAAGACGGTCTGTTTTTCTGCCACAAGGTCACTAGATTCCGGGTTGAATCTTCCCGGGTTCCGTCTCCGCGATCGATGGCCCAGCCTCTCGCGGCGGCTGCGATACTCGCTGTTATCCCTGGTAGAAGCGATCCACCCGCGCTTGAGAGGCAGTCTAGCGGCTCCAAATAAAACAGCTTGGACGGTTTGATATTGACAAACCGCCCTTGCTGTTTTTTACTGGCGGTGCCGGACACCGCAATGGAGTAGGGGGAGACGGCGTGGACATCGACGTACTGGGCGCACTGGACGTCAGGGTGAACGGGGTCTCGATCGCCCCGACCGCACCGAAGCCTCGGCAGGTCCTCGCCCTTCTGGCGCTGCGGGCCGGCCAGGTCGTCCCGGTAGGCGTCCTGACCGAGGAGCTGTGGGGCGCCAAGCCCCCGCGCAGCGCCCGCGCCACCCTTCAGACCTACATCCTGCAGCTGCGCGAACTCATCTCCGCCGCCCTGGAGAACAGCACCGGGGACAACGCCGGACAGCGCTGCCAGGCCAAGGACGTGCTGCTGACCGTCCCCGGCGGCTATCTGCTCAAGAGCGGCGACGGCATCAGTGACGCACGGGAGTTCGAGCGGCTGGCCGGCTCGGGGTACCGGGCCATGGACGCCGAGGACTACCCCCAGGCGGCCCGGCTGCTGCGCGAGGCGCTCGATCTGTGGACCGGACCCGCGCTCGCCGACGTCCACACCGGCCCCCATCTGAAGACCGAGGCCAAGCGGCTGGAGGAGAGCCGGCTGTGCGCGCTGGACCAGCGTGTCGAGGCGGACCTGCGGCTCGGCCGGCACCGTGAGCTGCTCGCCGAACTGACCGTGCTGGTCAATCAGTACCCCACGCACGAGAGCCTGTGCGGCCAGTACATGCTCGCGCTGTACCGCTCCGGCCGCCGCGGCGAGGCGCTCGACGCCTACCAGCGGCTGCGCGCCACCCTGGTGCGCACCATGGGCCTCGAACCGTCCCCCGTGCTGGCCAAGCTGCAGCGCTCCATCCTGATGTCCGGCCCCGACACGCTCCCGGCCCGCCCCGCGAGGAGCGCGTCCGTGGCCCACGTAGGCTGACTCCACGTCACTTTGTGCCCCCTCCACCAGGAATCGAGCACCGCTCAGGCCCGGCCGTGCAGCGTTGATCACATCTGGAGGAGGGGGTCGCGCATGTCGTCGCACCGAGTGCACTCCGCCCAGCACACGGTCCCGGTCGCGGCGCCCGCCGGTGTCGTCTACGGCCTGCTCGCCGACGCCCCGCGCTGGCCGGTCCTGCTGCCCTCCTTCGTCCATGTCGAACGCATCGACTTCGACGGTGCCGAGGAGAACCTGCGGCTGTGGCACCTGCGGCACGGCCAGGTGTGTTCCGCGCTCGCCCGCCGGGTGCCACGGCCACGGGAGCGCTGTGTCGAGTTCGAACTGCAGGACGTCCTGCTGCCCGGTGCGCCGACGTCCGGCACCTGGAGCGTGGAACCCGACGGTGCCGACCGATGCCTGCTGACCCTGCGCCACGAGCGCCCGGCCGGGCCCGGGGAGATGCCCGAGACCCTCGAGAGGGACGTGAAGACGGAGTTGGTGGCACTGCGCGAGGCGGCCGAGCGCTGGGACCGGCTGGACGAACTGCTGCTGTCCTTCGAGGACAGCACGTACGTCTCCGGCTCCCCGGAACTCGTCTACGACTTCCTCTACCGCATCGAGGACTGGGCCGAACTGGTTCCCCACGTCGAACGGGCCGAGGTCACCGAGGACCAACCGGGCGTGCAGGCGACGGTCCTGCACACCTGCGCCCCGGAGACGGGGGAGACGCTGGTGTCCGAGGCCGTACGGCTGTGCTTCCCGGCCGCAGGGCGGATCGTCCACAAGGAGACCGTGACGTCCGATCCCCTCGCCGCGCACTACGGCGAGTGGTACCTGGAGCCCGACGAGACCGGAGTGCGAGTCGTCTCCGCCCACCATGTGATGCTCCGGGAGAGCGCGGTGGAGGCCGTCCTGGGCCCGGGCGCTCTTCTCGTGGACGCCCGCCGGTACGTGCGCGAGTGGCTCGGCCGGTCGAGCGCGGAGGCCCTGAGCCTGGCGCGGTGGCACGCCGAAAGCGCCGTACGCCGACTGCGATGAGCCCGCCGCAGACCGTGCGGCGATCAGCACCACGACGACGAGGAGATCCGCGATGGCCCTGACCCGGCCGGTCCCGCGTGCCGGGCGGCCCCCGACGACCCCGATCCCCCCTCGCCCCGCGGATGAACCGGACGGCGCGACGCAGTACGCGGCGCGCCTCGAAGCGCTGCTCGGCGACCCCCGGGACCCCGGCAACCCCTACGGCCGGTCCGCCCTGCGGGCCGCGGGCCACGACGGTCTGCCCGCCCCTCCCGCCGGTCTGCCCGGTGCCGGGGAGGTGCAGCCGGCCGCCGATCAGCTCGCCCGCGCCCTGCGCCCGCTCTTCCGCCGGGATCTCGCCCTGGCCCATGCCTGGAGCATCCGTCCGCTGCTGAGCGCGCCGATGCCGCATCCGGCGGCTGCGCTGCTCGGACCGGCTGCGCTGCTCGCCTCGGCAAGTGGCGTCCTGCGCGGCGCGACCCGCATCGTGGACGGCCTGAGCAGGTACGAACGCGGTGCCAGGCAGTGGCGGCCGGTCCTGGCCTCGGTCTTCGCGGACTTGCTGGCCTGCGAGAGCCTGACGGCCGTGGCCCTGCGGTCCTGCCCTGACCGGGATCCGGGCACGGCCGGGCCGGCCACGGACGGCCAGGGCCCGCCTCAGCAGCCCGGGGAGTCGCTCGCCGCCGTCGTGGGGTACCTCGTGCCCCAGCTGGTCGGTGAGCTGCTGGGCGATCTCGAACTGGTGCTGAACGAGTGCGGTTTCGGCGACGACACCCCCGAACGGCGCACGCTGGCCAAGATCCTTGGGGACAGGGCGTTCGCCCGGGCCGACTGGACGGCCGCCAGTGCCGCTCAGGCCCGCATCGTGCGCGGGCTGAACGCAGCCGGCGGCTCGCGGCCGGGCGACGGCACGGAACTTGCCGCGCTGTTCCGTGTCACCGAGGCGCCGTCCGCCCTGGCACCGGGCACCGACTGCCCGCAGGCCGTCGCGGCGACGCTGGCCGGTGCCACCGACCGGCTCGCCGGGGCCGACGATGCCGACACCACGGAGCTCGCCCGCGTCGGCCGCAGGCTGGTCATCGAGCAGCGGGCGCTGCGCGTCGCCTGCGCGGCCACCGCCGTGCACGACCCCGCCGACCCGGCGGCACGTGCCCTGGCGGACCGTCAGGCCCTCCTGGTGCTGGCCGCCGCCGCGCTGGGAGTGCGGGAAGCGGCGGCCGGGGCGCGGCTGCCCTTCCTCGGCGGAGCCGGCTGGGCTCTGCTGGCGCTCGGACGGATCACCAGGCGGCTCGGGCTGCCGCTGCCGCTGCCGCTGCCCGACCGCACCCCCGACCCGCAACCGGGTGTGTGGGACGAGCTGGCCCGGCGCGCGGCGAACGGCGTGGACTGCGACCTTCATGCGACGAGGCTGCTGTGGTGAGCGACGCCGGCGCGGCGCGCGGCCGCACAGCGGCAGTGGCCCTCCCGCCGCCCTGCCATGTTCCCGGGCCGGACGGGCCGTGGGAGGAGATCCAGGAGCAGATCGAACAGACGGGCCGAGCGGTGGTGCACACAACCTGGGGCCAGTGGCTGACACCTGCCCTGCTCGATCCCGGGCTGCGCACGCTGCTCGGCCGCGACTGGCCCCGCTACCGGCAGCATCCGGCCCCGGTCGGCCGGCTGATCCTCGCCGTCTCCCGGCTGGTGCTCAAGCACACGGCCGCTGCTGCTCTCCAGGTCCCCGCCGACCGGCTCGACCTCGCCTATCTGCCGGGCGGGCGGCCCGTACTGCGCGGACTCGGCGCGGACCTGCAGGTGAGCCTCACCCACACCGACGAGCTGATCGTGGTCGGCGTCAGCCGCGCCGGGCCGATCGGCGTGGACGCCGAGCCCGCCGGGCGCCGGATCTCCTTCGAGGCGCTGCGTGACCTCGTGTGCACCCCCGGGGAGGCAGAACTGCTCGCGGCCCTGCCCGAGAAGGAGCGCACCGACCGGTTTCTGCGCCTGTGGACGCTGAAGGAGGCGTACACCAAGGCACTCGGGCACGGCATGCGGCGCCGGTTCTCGGCGGTCGGCTTCGGGTGGGACGCGACGGGAACCGCCCGGCTCAGCGAGGACACGGCCGGGGAGTGGGCCTTTGCCACCCATCTCGTCGAGGAGCGCTTCCTCGTGAGCGAGGCGCATCGGCAGGAAGCCGCGCCGGCGGGGCCGGGCGGAACACGAGCCCCGTTGCTCGCGGACGAACCGGGGCGGCTGCCCTCGGCGGAGCCGTCGCAAGGCACCGGGGTCATCGGCTTCCCGGGCGGGCCGGGCCCCGGGAAGTGGTGAGCGGACGCGTCGGGCGGGGCTGCCGGGTCCTGGCCGGAGGTGCTGTGCAGAAACGATTCGAAAAGGAGGGCGGGGTGCCGGAGACGGCTGCTGCGGCAGCGGTGTCGGCCACCCCGGGGAGCGGATGAGCAGTCATCACTCGCACACGGGCGCTGTCTTTGCTGTGGTGCATGAACCGTTCGGCACCCAGGCCTGGTCGTCGCTCGTCTTCGAGCTGTGCGGACTCGCCCGCACGGATGCCGAGGCCGTCGCCGCCCGCGTCGCCGAGCGCCATCGGGAGTACGACGTCGAACTGGACGACGCCGTGCCGGACGCCGGGCGCCTCGGCCGCCATCTCCTGCGGCTCACCCTCCGCGGCCCGGCCGCACCCGGCGAGCCGCTCACCGACGACCTGCTGGCCGACCTGGTGGCGCCGCTCGCGGCGGGCACGATCGCCGTGACCGGGGAGCAGCGGGCGCTGCTCGCGGCGGCGGTGGACGGGCAGGGCGGCCCCGGCCGGTACGTGGAGCAGATCTTCTGGGACTGGACGGGGCCGCTGGACCTCAGCCGGTTCATTACCGCCTGGCAGTCCGTCGCCGAGCGGGAGGCGGTGCTACGGGCGTCCTTCGACTGGGCCGGCACCGCCCGCCTGGTGCTCCACGACCGCGCGGTCGTGGAGGTCATACGTCATGTGCACGCCGACGTCGGCTGGAGCGAACTGCGCCGGCAGGACCGGGCCCGCGGCTTCGAGCTGTACCGGCCGGGTCTGTTGCGGGTGTCCCTGCTCGACGGACTGCCGGGCACGACCGGCAGCGGCGCCGGGCAGTCGCCCACCCGCCTGCTGGTGACGTATCACCGGGCTCTGCTCGACGAGCGCGGGGCGCGTCTGCTGGTGCGGCAGTTCTACCGGTCCTACCTCGCCGGCGGCGTGCTGCCCGGCGGGGAGCGGCGGCCCGACATCCGGGACCACGCCCAGTGGCTGACCCGCCAGGATCCGGCCGGGGCCCGGGAGTTCTGGTCGGCGGCCGCACCGCCTGCCGACGCAGCCGTCAGTCCGGGCCGCCCCGGCGGGCCGCCGCGGCGCACCGAGGGGCGGGGCCGCATCCAGCGCCGGCTCATGCCGCCCCGGACCTCCCGGCTGCGCTCCTGGGCCGCGGGCCGTGGCGCGGGGGAGAGCAGCGCCCTGCACGTGGTGTGGGCCCTGCTCCTGTACCGGGCGGCCGGGGCCGAGGGACCGCTGCCGGTGGCCTTCGGCGTGCACCTGTCCGGGCGGGACATGTCGCTGCGGGCCGCGGCCGACATCCCCGGACTGCTGGGCAACCCGCTGCCGCTGACGGTCACCGTGGACCCCGCCGCGCCGCTGGTGGACCTGCTGCTGCAGGTGCGGGATGCCGCGCTCGACCTCACCTCCTACGCCTGGGTCTGCGGCGACCGGATCCGGGAGTGGAGCGGGCGCGCCCCCGGATCCGACCTCACCGAGACCACCGTCCGCTTCGACAGCCACCCCGAACTGCCTCAGAACCTGCGGGCCGAACTCGCGGCGCAGGGCATCCGGGTGGGCGTGCCGCAGAGTGCCGGTGGTGACACGACTCTGCCGGTCACCCTCGTCGCGCACCACGACACCGACGGCGCCCTCGTACTGACCGCCCTGTACGACCGGGCCAGGTTCACCGACACCGACGCCTCCGGCACGCTCTCGCAGTGCCTGCAGCTGCTGCGCAGTCTGCCCGAGCACCCGGACGAGGGGTTCACCGTAGGCGACGCCCTGCGGCTGCTGAGCACCTCCCAGGTGCCCCGCATGGCATCGCCCGAACCCGATGGCAGCCGGCTCGCGCTGGCAGTACTGCGGGCCGGGGAACCCGGGGAGGACGTCGTGTGCCTGGTCACCGTCCCCGGCGTCACGCCGGGTGCGTACGACACGCTCGTGCACGAGCACGAGGGGCCGGAACGCATCGTGTCGCTCAGCGTGACGGGCCGGCGGATGCCACCCGATCCCCTCCGTGAACTGCGCGGCGACGGGCGGCGGTTGACCCTGTGCGGTGCCGGTCCGGCCGGCCGGGTCGCCCACGAGATCGCCCGCCGAACGGCGGAGCAGACGGGTGAGGCTCCGGCCGTGGTCATGACCGGGGTCGGCGGTGCTGCGGAGAGCGCGGAGGCGTTGTCCCGGGCCCTGCGGGCCGTGCGGGAGCGCAGCATCTGACCGGTGGGGCGCCGACCGCGCTTCCAGCGGGCCATGAGTTCCTGTCGAGCGCGATGGCCGACGGTGGCCGAAAGAGGGAGGCGGCATGGGCGACACGGACCGCGGGGAACTGGCTCTGCGCGTCGAGCGCGGCACAGCGACCGCAGAGGAACTGGCCGCACTGACCGTCGTACTGCTGGCCCTGCGTCGCCGTCCGGCGTGGCAGCCCGGAGGAAATACGAAACCTGTCGGTCTGTTTGATGAGGAATCAGAGGTGGCATGTGGTCGGTTCCTCTCGGAGGGTGGAGGGCGATTCCTCCTCTTCCCTGGGGTGCATGCCGGTCCGTAGCGGCGGGTGCGGGCCGCCAAGGTGGCCACAGAGTGGGTGAGTTGGCAGGTGGGCGGCTGTTCTTCGAGGCCTGCTGCACTGGCACTTGAAGCTTGCCAGAAACAGGGTGAGCGGTTTGATATTGACATACCGCTCGTGCTGTTTTTTAATCGGGAAGGTGCCAGCAGCGCACGTGGACTAGGGGAGACGGCGTGGACATCGACGTACTGGGCGCACTGGACGTGAGGGAGAACGGGGTGTCCGTCGCCCCTACGGCGCCGAAGCCACGCCAGGTTCTGGCGCTGCTGGCGCTGCACGCCGACCGGGTGGTGCCGGTCGCCTCACTCATCGAGGAACTGTGGTCGGACCGGCCACCGCGCAGCGCACGCACCACCCTGCAGACCTATGTGCTGCAGCTGCGCGAACTCATCGCGGCGGCGCTGGCCCGCGGCACCGGACAGCAGTCCGGCGCCGAGCCGGAGCGCCGTACCGCCAAGGACGTGCTGCTCACCCTGCCGGGCGGATACCTGCTCTCCTCCGGCGGCGGCACCAGCGACGTCAAGGAGTTCGAGCGGCTGGCGGGACTGGGCTACCGGGCCATGGACGCCGGTGACCTCGCGGGTGCCTCGCGCACCCTCACCGCCGCCCTGGACCTGTGGTCGGGATCCGCCTTCGCGGACGTGCAGACCGGGGGCCAGCTCGCCATGGAGGCCAAGCGCCTCGACGAGAGCCGGCTGTGCGCCCTCGATCAGCGCATCGAGGCGGACCTGCGGCTCGGCCGGCACCGCGAAGTGCTCGCCGAGCTGACGGTGCTGACGAGCCGTTACCGCACTCATGAGAACCTGCACGCCCAGTTCATGATCGCGCTGCACCGTTCGGGGCGGCGCGGTGAGGCGCTGGACGCCTACCTGAAACTGCGCACCACCCTCGGGCGCGACCTGGGCCTGGAACCGTCACCGCGGCTGCGTCGGCTCCAGCACTCGATTCTGATGGCCGCACCCGAGACCGCAATGGGCCCGGCGGCGCCGGACCACGCCGCCCGAGCCGCGCACGCCGGGCCCCTGGCACCGACCCACTGACCCTCCGGCCCGAGGGGCCGGTCCTTGGAGGCATCCACCATGACCAGTGAGCCGACGGCACCTTCCGATGGCCACGGAGACATCCTTGCCGAGCTCATGGCCGTGCTGGCCGGTGTCGTACACGCCGATCCCGACCGGATCGACCCCGAACAGCCCTTCCCCGTCCTCGGCCTGGACTCCCTGGTCACCGTCGAATTCGTCGCGGCCGTCGCCGAGCACTTCGGCGTCCGCATCACCGGCGCGGCACTCTACGAACACACCACGCCGGCCCTTCTCGCCCGCCACCTGGCCGCCCTGCGCCGTGGTGCCGGCGAGGCTCCCGCCGGTCAAGGCCCCGGTGACTCGACCGAGGTGCTGCAGGTGCTGCGCCGGCAGCTGGCCCGGATCCTGCACTGCGACCCGTGGGAGATCGACGGCGGCGCCGCCTTCGCGGAGCTGGGCATCGACTCCATCCTGGCGGCCGACTTCGTCGCCGGAGTCAACCGCGCCTACGGCCTGAGCGAACGTCCCGTCACCGTCCACGAGCATCCAAGCCTCGCCGCCATGGCCGCCTACGTCACCTCCCGCACCCGGGGCACGGTGACTCCCGCGGCGCCGGACGCCGACACCCGCCCCGCTCCTGCCCCGGCCGGTACGGGGCAGGAGCCGCCGGCCGCCGCGGCCGCGAAGCGGCCCCCGCTGTCCCAGGACGAGGTGGTCGCGCTCCTCGACGCGGTGCGCGGCGACCGGATCGGCGTCGACGAGGCCGCCGCACTCCTGTCGGACCGTTCCGCCTGAACGGGAGCACCACCCGTGGAGCACCGGCGGCTCCCCGCCTGCTTCGGTCCCGGCGGCCTTTGCGCCGCGACGCCGCGCCGTCCGCAGTGGGACGGTGAACCGAGACGGACGAAACGACATCATGACCCTCACCGCACCGGAGTCCCTCAGCGCCGGGCCCGCACCGCGTCACGAGACGGTGCCCCCGGTGAAGCTGTGGCTGTGCCCCAACGACGCCCTCCCGCCCGCCATCGCCGCAGTCCTGGCATCGCGCTGGCTCGACGAGCGTGAGAACAAGACCGCGGCCCGGTTTCTCTTCGAACGCGACCGCCGGCAGTACCTCGTCGCCCACACCCTGGTCCGCCGGGCGCTGGCGCTGGAGGCCGGCCTCGCCGAGGCCGAGCTGGCCATCTGGCGTTCCTCGCGCGGGCGGCCCTTCCTGCAGCCGCTGCCCGGCGGCCTGCCGAGAGGCGGCGACCACCTGGACTTCAACCTCTCCCACGCAGGCGGTTACAGCCTGCTGGGAATCGTCCGCAGGCAGCGCATCGGAGTCGATGTCGAAAGTCTCGAGCGGGAGGCACGGGCCCTGGAGACGATCCTGAGCACCTTCACCCCCGAGGAGCAGCTGTGGGCGTCGGGTGCGCCCGTGGGACGGCAGCGGGACCGCCGGGTGCTCCGGCTGTGGACCCTGAAGGAGGCGTACTCCAAGGCCCGTGGACTGGGACTCGGGCTGCCCTTCGACGAGTTCTCCTTCTCCCTGGCCGACGACCGGGGGGTGCTCGCCTTCCGGCCGCCCGCCGACGACCTGGCCGGGCGCTGGCGGTTCCTGGAACTGGAGCCGGTACCCGACGTGCTGGTCGCGGTGGCCGTACCCGCGGACGAAGGCTCCGCCCAGCACCTCGAACTGCACCACGGATTCCCCTGGGACCGGGCCGCACCGCACACCATCGCCCTGCCCGAACCCGTGGGCGCACCCCAGGACTAGTGCCTCTGCAGGCAACGTTCGGTCCCTCGCGACGCCGGCCACGCCCCCTCGCGACGCCGGCATGCCCTCCGGTGTCGACGACCACGTCGAGCGGGCCGGTCACCTCAGCGACCTCGCCCACCACCTCGTCCGCCCCGAGTTCGGCGACCCACCGCCGTCCGTCCTCGGACCCAGCCACCGCCACGACATGCGCCCCGCCGAGCCGCGCGAGCTGTACCGCGAACCCGCCCACCCCGCCGGAGGCCCCGGTCACCAGCACCCGGCGGACCAGCAGCGCCCCCGCCTGGTCGAGCGCCCGCGGCGCGGTGCCCGCGGCGACCGGCAGCGCGGCGGCCTCGCCGAGGCCGGCCGCGCCGGCCGAAGGTCCGATTCGGTGACCGTGACCGAAATCCGCCTCCACGGCACCTCCGCCGCGTTTCCGTTCGCGTCGGCGGGCGGGAAAAGGGCGTACCCGGCGCAAGGTTATCGCCGTCCCGAAAGCCGTACCGGAATCAAAAGTTCATTTCCATTATTGGTACATGTGTTCTTGAGTGCCGCGCAGGCTCCGTGCAACACCCCAATTGGAGCACCGCTGGAGGACCGCTACAGGAAATCGCTTGAGGGGCACGGATACGGCTAGCTTGCGTAGCGGCGGAGATTTCTGGCCGCCGAAAGGAACTGGACAAGGACTCGACGAGGTGGGGAGGCCACCATGCAGATTCAGGTTCTGGGTCCGTTGAGTGCCGAGGTCAACGGGGGATCAATCGTTCCGACGGCCGGTAAGCCGCGGCAGATTCTGTCGCTGCTGGCGCTTTATCCGGGGCGGGTCATGCCCGTTCCCACGCTTATGGAGGAACTCTGGGGAACCGCACCTCCGACGAGCGCGCTGACGACCCTGCAGACATACATACTTCAACTGCGCAGGCGGCTCGGTACGGCCATGGGTCCGGGCGTGCCGACCGGGGCGAAGGACATTCTCGCCACGCGGCACGGCGGATACCTGCTGCAGATCGACAGAAGCTGTGTCGACGTGCACCAATACGAGGAACTGGTCCGGCAGGGACAGTCGGCGTTCGAGACGGGGGACGACGAGGTGTCCGCGGCGCGGTTCCGTGCGGCACTCGATCTGTGGACCGGCGCACCGCTGGTCGACGTGAAACTCGGGCCGGTCCTCGACATCGAGGTGATGCGCCTGCAGGAGAGCAGACTGGTCACCGTGGAGCGGCGCATCGACGCCGATCTGCGGCTCGGCCGCCACTCGGAGCTGATCGCCGAGCTGACCGAACTGACCGCCCGCCATCCGCACCACGAGGGACTGCACTCGCAGGCCATGGTGGCGATGTACCGGTCGGGCCGGCAGGCGACCGCGCTGGAGGTCTACCGCCGGCTGCGCATGCGGCTCATCGACGAACTGGGCGTGGAGCCCTCGCCGCAGTTGCAGCGCATGCACCAGGCCATGCTGGCCGTCGACCCGCAGCTGGACGTGCTGGCGGGGTCGCGCCGCTCCTCGACGTTCGACCTGTTCGCTGCGTGACGGCCGGCACCGCCCGGCCCACGACCGGCGGCCTGCCGCACCCCGCACCGCCCCGCCACCGGCCCGTAGCCGTACTGCCGAAACGCCGAAACCGCCGATCCGCCATCCGGGACGGCGGTTTCGGCGTTTTCCGTACGGGGCTCAGGCGGCCGCCTGCAACCGGGTCACCGTCTCCCACAGGACGGCCGGCGTGGCGAAGGTGTCCAGGGAGAGGGCCTCGTTCACGAAGTGGATGCCGTAGGCGCCCTCCAGCGAGCCCAGCAACTCCACCGCGCCCAGCGAGTCCAGACCCGAGATCCTGAGGTCCGTGTCGGCCTCCAGCGGTTCGGACGCGTCGAGGAACGGCAGGTAGCCACGCAGCAGTTCCTCGAAGTTCTTGTCCCAAGCCATTGCTGACCTCACCCTTTGCCTGTCGTCGGATCGTTGAGGGAAGTCGTGGTCATGACGCCACGGAAGATCGCCGCGCCCGCTGGTCCGGAACTCGCGGTGCACTGCCGGGCCTGGCCGACGCATGCAATCGCCCGGGCCGCGGCAGCAGGGCGACCAGGTCGGTGGCGGGCAGGGCGCCGAGGGCCGCGGCCCGTACGGCGGGATGCGAGAAGCCGGTGCCGCTCAGCAGACCCGCTCCGTGCAGGCCGGCCAGGCGCTGCCGTACCGCGGGCGGCGCGATGCCCGTCAGCTCCGCGATGCGCTCCGGCGTGGCCGCGTCGTCCAGCAGCGCGGCGGCCCGGGCGACCCTCGCGGCGGTGGCGCCGGCGCGGTACAGACAGGCGCGGACGGCCTGGGCGAAGGGGCCGTCGACGTCCGGGGTGCGCGGCGCGGATGCCGTCGGCCGGCGCCGGTCGGCCAGAGCGTATTCCTCCAGGAGGGCGCGCAGCAGCAGGGGGTTGCCACCGCTGGACTCGTGGAGGAACGCGGGGTGTTCGCTGCAGCCGGCGCGTTCGGCCAGCGCGGCCACCTCGGCCGGTCCGAGCCGCTCCAGCCGGACCCGGCGAGACGTCGGACGGCGCATCAGCTCGGTCGCGAACGCCGGGTCGCCCTGCTCGTGGTGGACCGTGCCGGCCACGACCAGGAGCATGCGGGCGGGACGTGCGGAGCGGGACAGGTACTGGACGAAGGCGCGGGACTCGGCGTCGGCGTGGTGGACGTCGTCCACACACAGCACCAGCGGTCTGCGCTCGCTCAGCGCGCGCAGTTCGGCGCACAGCGCCGGCATGTCCCCGATACGCGGTGCCCGGTCCGCGGTGCTCTCCCGCAGGGGCGGCCCGGGACGGTCGGCCAGCAGCCGGCGGACCACGCTCCACGCGGTTCGGCGCTCGGCCGGGAAGCCGGTTGCGCACAGCACCACGGCTCCCGCGGTCGCGGCCCGTTCGATCAGCAGGTGCACGAGCGCGCTCTTGCCGCACCCGGTGGGCCCTTCCACCACAACGGTGCGGAAGCACCCCTCGGCACAGTCCGTGAAGGCATCCGTCAAGGTCTTGATCGCCGTGGTCCTGCCGACCAACGTCATAGTCGCACCGTCTCGGTTGGTCCACCCCTGACCTGGACCAGCCTGGCCACGCCCCCTACAGGGGTGGTGGAGCCGTGGCGGAACGCGGCACACGCGAGGTCGGCGCGATTCCAGCCGAAAGCACTTCCGCGCTCCATCACCGCTCCAGTGCGGGCGGTCATGGTTTCCGGGACGGCTGTACGGGATGACGAACCATGAGGAAGGACCCCTCGTCATGGTGCCCACGTTGACTGAGCCCCTCAGCGGGGCGCTGCACGAACTCCTCACCGCTCGCAGCCTGCGCGAACGTAACAAGGAACTCGTCCTCGCGCTGGTCGCGGCAGGCAACCGGGGCGAGGTCAACCAGCTCACCCGCCACTGGGCGGGCCCCGCCGGCACAGGCCGGCGAGCGCTGCCCGACGGGCTGGGACTGACGGTCGAGAGCCTCCTCGCCGACGGTGACAGCGTCGTGCTGCGGGCGACCGCGCGCGCCGGAAGGGCGGCCTGGTCGCTGGTCGCCGAGCTCCGTTTCGACGCGGCGGGGCGGGTCGAGCAGTGCCACGACGTGTTCGTTCCGAGGACGACGGCGAGCTGACCCGGGCCTCGAATCGGCAGCAACTCCATTGCCACGAGGAGGACTTCGAGCGAGCCATCGGCCGGTCCTTGGCCGGGAGTCTCCCCGGGACCGGGAGTCGGACCTCTGCCTGACCTTGCGGTGTTGCGGGCGTTCAGGGCGGACGAATGCAGGTCGGGGATGGTTCGGGGGTCGCTGGAGAAAACGGACGGACGGGACGTGGCGGGGCTAGCGTGGGAAGGCCGAGTGTGAGGGGGCGGCCATGGATGAGCGCCACATCGGCCGGCACGTACCGGAGCCGTGTGCCTGTCGGATGCCCAGGTCACCGATGTGCGGTGGGCCTGGGCCGGTGGTGTGTGCTGTGCGGTGCGGCGGGGCGCCGCGTGTGCGCCTGGGTCGTCCCCTGCCGGCCGGGTCCGCCCGGTGTCCCGCCCTTGCGGTGCCACTGCCGCGCCGTTCCGGGACGGGGAGCAGGCTCTCGGGCCGCTCCTGCGGCGGCGCGTCCGTGCCGTGCGCCCCGCCTCGTCGGCCGGAGCACGGGGGCCGATTCGCTGAGCCGGGGGCAGACGTCCGTTCCGTACGGGGTTGTCCGAGAGGGGGAGGCGATGAACGACGGCCGGCCTGCCGGTGTATACGCGGTGATCGACCCCGAGCGGGGTGCCCACGGCGCCCTGGAACTGCACGGGCCACTGCACACGGACTGCTACCACCGGGCCCTGCACCGCATCGCGGAGATCCGTCCGGGCGCCCGGAATCCGGGGCCCAGGTTGCTGCGGCACGGCCCCGACCTGCACACCGTCGAACTCCCCGGCGGCGACGGGGTGTCGGCGCCCTATCCCGTCGGACTGCTCGCCGACCTGCTCACCGCCGCCGCGCCCGATCCCGGCGGCCGGCACGGCGCCGGGGCCTGCGCGGGGCCGGCCGGCCTGCCCTGCGGGACGCTGCCGCGCACCCAACCGCTCACCCCCCTGCAGCAGCAGCGGCTCGCCGATGCCCTGGCCTGGCCCGACCACCAGGTCGAGCAGGTCGTCTGGCGCTGGTACGGCCCCCTCGACACCGCACGCTTCGAGGCGGCCTGGCAGGCCGTCGGCGAGCGCGAGAGCGTGCTGCGCACCGCCTTCGTATGGGACCCGCGGCCGCGCGCCGTCGTCCTCGACCACGGCGCCACGGAAGTCGTCCGCCACCCGCACGGCACGGTGGTCCGGCGCGCGGCGCTGCTGGCCCGCGAGCGTGCCCGTGCCTTCGACCTGCGCCGCCCCGAATCGGTGCGGGTGGCGCTGCTGGACAGCGGCCCCGCGGACGCGGCAGCGCCCTTCACCGACGTACTCGTGACCTATCACCGTGCCCTGCTGGACAGTTGGAGTGTCCGGCTGCTGATGCGCGAGTGCTGCCGCGCCTACCTCGCCGACGGGGTGCTGCCCGGCGGCGAACGCCGACCCGACCTGGGCGACTGCGCCCGCTGGCTCGGCGCCCAGGGCCTCGGCCCGGCCGACGACTTCTGGCGCGGGCCCGCCCACCGGCCGCCCGCGCCCGCCGCACCCCGGCCCGGCCCGGTCGGCCGTGCCGGCAGCGGAGGCACCGGCGTGCTCCGCACCGCCCTGACCCCGGACGACAGCACACTCCTGGCCCACTGGGCGGCGCGCTGGGGCGTCACGGAGAGCAGCGTGCTCCAGGCGGTGTGGGCGATGCTTCTGTACCGTGCGTCCGATGCCGCCCCCGGGCCGGCAACCGTAGGCTTCGGCCTGGACTTTCCAGGGCGGGGGCTGCTCCTGGAGGGCATCGAGGGTGTCCCCGGCCCGTTCGAGAACGCGCTGCCCCTCACGGTCGCCGTCGACGCGACGCAACCCCTGTCCGGACTGCTGCGCGAACTGCGTGACCTGGTGATGGACATGGCCGCGTACGAATGGGTCGCGGCCGGCGGACCGGCCGTCGGCCGCGACGCCGGGTCACGGGCAGGCGGCCTGCTCGCCTTCGACTGCGGCCCGCGTGCCGAGGCCGCCCACAACAAGGAACTCGCCGCGCAAGGGATACGCCTCGAGGAGCAGGAGGCCGCCGGGGCCCCCGCCGGGTCAGCCCTGCGGCTGCGCGCCGGTCACGATGCCCGCCGTGGTCTCGTGCTCACCTGCGCCTACGACCGTGACCTCGTCGGCGGCGGCGCCGCCCGCACTCTGCTGGCGCACACCGAGCGGCTGTTGCGCCTGCTGCCCGGCGCGGCGACCGCGGGAACCACCGTCGGGGACGTCCTGGCCTGGCTGCCGGACGCCGTCACACCCCGGGTACCGGACGGTCCCCCCGCCCGGGACGCGGCGCCGCTCGTGCTGCGCGGTGCGTCGGAGCCCGCGGCGGCGACCGTGTGCCTGCTCGACGTCCCGGGCGCGCCGCGCACGGGCCACTGGGAGCTGGTGCGGCACTACCGCGGGCCGGAGGCGCTGACCGCGCTCCGGCTCACCGCCGGCGAGGAGGCCGCCCAGGCCGGGCCCCTCGGCACGCTGGCCCGTTCGCCCGGCCGGCTGGTGCTCGGTGGGTACTCCGGCGCCGGTGCCCTCGCCTGTGAACTGGCCCGGCAGGTCACGGGGCCAGGGGTGCGCCCGCCCCTGGTCGTGGTCGGCGGCGCCTGCGACGATCCGGACGGGCCCCGGAGTCTGGCGAACGCTCTGCAGAGGGCGAGCGCGTCGGCTTGCCGGCACTGAAGCGTGGTGCCTGCGTCATTCAGGTGCCTTGCCCGGTACAGCCGTGGGCAAGATCATCTCTTGGGCCAGCCGATGTCGTCGTCGGACGATGTACCGCGCATCGGTCCCGGTCGGCCGGCGCGGCCCTCACGGGCAGCGCGGCGGTCAGGAACCGAGGGCTTCATGAACGACTCCCGTGGACGCGAACGAGAACAGTTCCCGTGATCGAAAACGGGCCGGTGCGCAGGTGACGCCACCGGCGCTTGAGATGCTCCTCGTATTCGCTAAAGGATCGCTCGAGAAACGCACGAGAGTCCCGTGAGGTTCGCACGAGGACCAGGGCACGGCGTCTGGCAAAACATTGCCCGGCACTTGCCCGGCGGCCTACGCTCGTTGCGGCTTTCGGTGGCCTTCGGACGATGGCTCGCCCATCCCGCCCCCGGCCGCCCCCCACCCGTCCGTCCCAGGGAATGGTCACATGCCGCAGCAGCCCGCGTTCGGCCGTCGTCTCCGCAAACTGCGACAGGCTCGTGGGCTGTCCCAGACCGCGCTGGCCGGTGACGGCATGTCGACGGGATACCTCTCCCGTCTGGAGTCCGGCGCACGCCAGCCCACCGAGCGGGCCGTCGCCTATCTCGCCGACCGACTCGGCCTGGAGGCGGCGGACTTCGAGGAGCCCGCCGGCGGTTCCCTCGCCAACGCGCTGACGCTGGTCGCCTCCACCGGCTCCGAGGCGGCGATGGAAACCCTCCGCGAGGCCCTGGCGGCCGAGGGCCACGAGGCGCCGGTGCTGCGCTGGCAGGCGCTGTGGCAACTGGCCCGGCAGCGGCGGGTCCAGGGCGACCACGAGGGTGAGCGGGAGGACCTCGAGGAACTGGTACGGCTCAGCGACGCGGTCGGACTGGTCGCGCTGCGGGTGCGCGGCCTGACCCGGCTCGCCCGCTGTCTGCGCTCGCTGGGTGAGATCACGGACGCCCTCGACGCCGCGATGACGGCCCACCATCTCGCCCGCGAGGACGACCTGGACGTCGAGGACCGTGCCGCGGTGCTGCTGGCCCTGATCTCGGTGGAGGCGGAGGCGGGCCGGACGCCGGACGCACGGGCCCACACCGACGAGCTGGTCGAACTGGTCGCGGGCAGGTCGGACGCGTTGTGGGCGGAGGCGATGTGGACCGCCGCGGCGGTGCGTCTGCGGCAGGGCGACCATGCGGCCGCGCAGGCCCATCTGGAGGAGGCGCTGGAGAAGTTCGGCAGCGGCGAGGACCTCGTACTGTGGCTGCGGCTGCGGCTCGCCGCCGGCCGGCTGCACCTGCAGAAGGTGCCGCCGGACCCCGAGGCCGCCGAGCGGTGCGTCGTGGCCGCCGAGCCGGCCCTCGCGTTCGTCGGCACCCCCGGCCTGCGCCAGGAACTGACCGCGCTCAAGGCCGACCTCGCCTTCCTCACCGCCCGGTACGACGACGCCCGCGTCCTGCTCGGCGAACTCGCCGAGGTGGAGCCCAGGATGACCTACCGGGACCGGGTACGGCTGGACATCCTCCGCCACCAGCTGCGCATCCGCTCCGGCGACGAGAGCGGCCTCCAGGGGCTGCGGGCCCTCGCCGAGCAGGCGCAGGCCGACGCCAACATCGACCTGGCCGCGGAGATCTGGCGCGTCCTCGCCGAGTCCCTGGCCCAGTCCGCGCTGGAGCGGGGTTCCGCGGCGTCCGGGGTGTGACGGACCGGTTCGCCCGGTTCACGAAGATTCCCGGCCAGGTCGCCGACGGCCCGCCGGGTGGGGTGGCTGCTGCTTGGGCGTGGACCGCCGGCCGGGCGTGGGCCGGGGCCGCGAGCCCCCGTTGCGGGCCCGGGCAGCATCGGCAGGGGGAGCGACGCGGCATGCAGAACGGTTCGGCCCTCCGGCCGCCGGCCTAGAACGGGTCGCCGAGCTGGTCGTTGATGTGGTCGAGGCACAGCTCGTACAGGTCCTCGGCGTGGGTCTCGTACCAGCCCACGGGGACGGCGGCCGTCGCGGGCCACAGCGCACGGTGACCGGTCGAGTCGGCCAGCACCACGAAGGTGGCGAACTCGTCGGCGAACGGGTCGTCGTGGGCCGGGACGTCCAGCACCCGCAGATTGCCGTACTCGTCCAGGTGGGCGGCGCGCCCGGTGCGCCACATCCGGGCGGTGGTGCCGTCCGGGCGGCCGAACGGGTCGGGCAGGAACCGCTCGCCGCTGGCCCCTGGCGCCCCGATGTAGCCCCGGGCCGTGCCGACGCCCGCGATGTACAGGGACCCGGTCTCGCCCGGGCCAACCGGGCGCAGCAGCGAGTCGAGGAGGTAGGCCCGGTAGCCGGGGGCGGGCCGGGCCGGGGCGCCGGGCACCCGCTCGACGACGAGCCTGCCCTCGGCCCAGCCGCCGCTCACGGTCAGCTCGGCGCCCTCGGTCCGGGCGAGCGACACCAGCGCGCACAGCACGTCGTCGGCGCCGCCCAGCACCACTCGGGCGCCCTGTCGGCGCAGCCAGCCCAGCACCTCGTGCGGCACGTCCTGGGTGAGTGAGCCGTCCGGGACGTGCACGCGGCCGCCGCAGGCCAAGGTGGTCAGCAGCCCCACCGCCGCGTCGCCGTCCGGGTAGCCGTGCACCAGCCAGGCCGCGTCTGCCGGTGCGGCCAGCGCCGCCGCGGTGACGGCCTCGCTGCCCATCGCCACGGTGCCGTCCTCGCCGGGCAGCAGCAGGAGCGGGTCGTCACCGCGCAGCGGCCGGGTGCGGTCGGCCTCCGTCACCGGCCAGCGCCCGGTCGGCGGCAGCCGGTCGGCGGCGTCCTCGCGGACCAGCCGGGCCGCACCGGGCACGGCGGGCAGCAGCAGGTCCGCGGTCTCGTCGAGAAGCAGTACCGCGGGACGCAGTGACTCGGCGAGATCCAGTGAGGGGTCGACCGGCAGCAGCGCGGCTCCCGTCTTCGCCACGGCGATCGCGGCCACCGCGAACCCGGTCGGGGAGGACAGGGCGGTGAGCACACAGGTGCCGGGACCGGCCCGGTGCTCGATGAGGGCGTGCGCCAACAGGTCGGAGCGGGCGTCGAGTTCGGCGTAGTCCAGGCCGGCCAGCGCGGGCGCCTCGGGGGCCCGCGCCACCTGCGCGGCGAACAGCGATGCCATGTCCCGCTCCATGAGCGGCACGTCCGCACCCGCCCACACCCCGTCCCCGGCGGCAGGGCCGGGCAGCAGCCGCAGCCGGCTGAGCGGGGTCGCGGGCGCTTCGAGGGCCGACCGCAGTACGGCGGTGAGCTGACCGGTGAGGGAGGCAGCGACCCTCTCGCCGACCGTCTCGTGGCGGAAGGCGGCGGTGACGGTGATGCCGGCCGGGGCACCCGCGGGGTTCTGCCGCTCCGTCAGCGTCAGCCCCAGATCCGTGGCCGGGACCGGAGGGGTGCAGTGCTCGGCCTGCACGGACAGTCCGGCCGCCTCGAACCGGCCCACGCACTCCTGGAGAACGGTCAGCCCGATCCCGCCGGGCAGCGCCGCCAGTGCCGCCTCGCCGTCCCGGTAGGCGGCCAGGTCCCGCTCGCGGACCCGGCGCAGCAGTTCGGTGAAGGCCGGGTCGCCGGAGGTGTCCACGGTCAGGGCCAGGACCCGCCCGTACGGGCCGACGGCCGCGCGCAGTGCGGCGGTGTCCCGGGCCGGGACCGGGGCGGCCACGGTGACCGGGCCGGCCGCGCCGAGCCGGTTCAGCAGGGCGGCGAGCGCGGCGTGCACCACCATGAACAGGGTGGTGCCGTGATCGGCGGCCAACCGGGTGAGCCGCGCGTGCAGTTCCGCGTCCAGTTCGCTCTCCAGGCTGCCGTGGGAGGCGTGGCCGGCATGCGGCGCGCCGCCGGGCAGCGGGGTGGGCGGCAGGTCGCCGAAGACCGCGCGGGGAGCCGCGTCCGGTTCGGCGGGGCAGTGGTGCGGGATGTGCCCGGTGGCCCGCGCCCCGTAGGCCCGGGCGAGTTCGGCGGTCAGCGGCAGATGGGACCACGCGTCGACCGAGTCGGCGGGCAGCGACAGTGTCAGCAGGTGGTCGTCGGCGGCCAGGGCGCGCAGCCGGGTGCCGGCCACGCCGAGCCGGGAGTTGCGCAGCGACGGATGGCTCCGGCCGAGGTCCTCCAGGGCGGCTTCCAGGGCGCGGGTGTCCAGCGCGCCGCGCAGCCGTACCGAGAACTCCGAGCTGTCGCCGGCGGTGGCGCCCGGTCCGGTCACCGCGGCGGGGGCGTCGCCGACGAGCGCGGCGAACGCGGCCGGGGTCGGCGCCTCGTACAGCGCCCGGCTGCCCGGGTCGGCGCCCAGCGTCTCGCGGGCCCGGGACAGCAGCCGGGCCGCTGCCGGCGAGTGGCCACCGGTGCGGAAGAAGTCGGAGTCGGCGTGCACCTTGTGCCGCGGCAGGCCCAGCACCTCGGCGAACAGGTCACGGACGATCTCCTGGATCGGCGTGCCGGGCTGGGTGCCGGGGCGGTCGGCGGTGAACGAGGGCGCCGGCAGGGCCTCGCGGTCCACCTCGCCGTTGGCGTTCAACGGCAGGGCTTCCATGATCGTCAGTGCGGACGGGATCATGTGGTGCGGCAGCCGCTCCTGGAGATGGGTGCGCAGGACGACTTCCAGGTCGACGGTGCGGTCGAAGGTGGTCGGGGTGTTGGCGCAGCTCTCGGCGTCGGCGACGGGTGCCGCGTACACGCCGGTCAGCCGGCCCGCGGGGACCTGCTCGGGGTCGAGGAGGACGATGTCGAGGAGGTCCGGGCTCTCGCCCCAGGTGGGCAGGGCCCGGTAGCCCAGGCGCTCGGCGGCCTCGCACAGCGCCTCCGGGGCGGGGGCGGGCGCGTCCTGCGGCTCCAGGTCGATGCTGTCGCGGGGGTCGAAGAGGGACTGCATGGCCGTGTACTCGTCGTGCACCCGGCGGTTGGGCACCCCGGCCAGGCGCAGCACGGCGGGGCGCGCCGTCGTCAGGTGGTGTTCGGCCTCGGCGGTGCCGGCGATGTCCCGGCCCCAGCGGAGGGCGGGCGCGGCGGCGAGGTCGGCGACCGGCTCGGCCGTGGAGAGCACCACGTCGTAGCGGTAGCGGGTCAGCTCGTTGTGGTGCAGGCCCCGCTTGGTGCGCACGTCGACCGCGCGCACGGCGGGCAGGTCCCGGGCGAGGGCGTCGAACAGGGCGGGGGAGAGCAGCAGTTCGGTCTCCGTGGCGACCTGCTGGTCGATGGCGCGGAGCAGCGCCTCCCGGTCGCCGCGGGCGCCGCCCGGCCGGGCCAGCGCGATGCCGGTCCTCAAGCAGCGGGCGAGGTCCAGGTTGCGCAGGTCGCCGAGGAGCAGCGAACCGCCCGGGGCGAGCAGCGGCAGGGCCCGCTCGACGACGGTGCGCAGGTAGGCGAGGCTCGGGAAGTACTGGATCACCGAGTTGACGACGATCGTGTCGAAGTGCCCGGCGGGCAGTCCGTGGGTGTGCTCGGCGCCCCGGCAGTCGAGCCGGACCTTGCCCTTCAGGACCGGGTCGGCCTCCACCTGCGCGGTGAGCGCGGCGACGGCGGCGGGGGAGAAGTCGGTGGCCCAGTATTCGTGGACCTCCTCGTCGCGGGCGAGGTGGGCCATCAGCAGTCCGGTGCCCGCACCGATCTCCAGGACCCGGCGGCGCGGCAGCTCGCGGATCCGGTCGAGGGTGGCGTCCCGCCACTCCCGCATCTGCTCCAGCGGGATCGGCAGGGCGTCGTAACTGCTGTTCCAGCCGGTGAAGTCGTCGCCCGGCCCGGCGGCGTCGGCGTGGTCGTAGAGCGCCTCGTAGATCTCCTTCCACTCGGTGACCTGTGTGTCCTCCTCGGCGGCCGCCGAGGCCGGGGCAGCCGGGACCACATGTGCCACCAGGCGTTTGTCGCCGTCCTCGGTCTCGTGCAGTGACACCGCGGCGGCGGACACGGCCGGGTGAGCGGTCAGCACCGACTCGATCTCGCCGAGTTCGATGCGGAAACCGTGCAGCTTGATCTGGCCGTCCACCCGGCCGACGAACTCCAGCGCGCCGTCCTCGCCCGTGCGCACCAGGTCGCCGGTGCGGTACAGCGGGCCGTCGGTGCCGGTGAGGCGGTCCTCGACGAACCGCTGCGCGGTCAGCTCCGGCCGGTGCAGGTAGCCGGTGGCCACGCCCGCTCCGCCGAGCAGGAGTTCACCGGTGCCGCCCGGGGCGACCGGGGTGCCGTCGGTGTCCACGACCACGGCCGTGGTGGCGCCGATCGGCCGGCCGATCGGGATCGTACGGTCGCCCTCGGCGGGTTCGGTGACCCGGTGCCAGGTGGCGAACGTCGTGGTCTCGGTCGGCCCGTACACGTGCAGCAGCCGCTCGGGCGCGCCGGCGGCGAACACCTCGCGGACCCGGCGCGGGTCGCAGGTCTCGCCGCCGAACAGGACGGTGCCGAGCGGCGCGAAGGCGGCCGGCCGCTCCCGGGCGATCTGGTGGAACCGGGCGGTCGTCAGGAAGACCACGGAGATGCCGTGGGCGCGGACCGCGTCCTGGAAGCGGTCCGGGTCGGTGACGGTGGCCTTGCCGAGGCCGACCAGCCGGGCGCCCGCGGTGAGCGTCGTCCACACCTCGAAGGTGACCGCGTCGAAGGCGGGGCCGGCGGCCTGGGCCACCACGTCGGCGGGGGTCAGCCGCAGGTAGTCGGTGGAGGTGACGAAGTCCAGCACCGCGCGGTGCGGTACGACGACGCCCTTGGGGGTGCCGGTGGTGCCGGAGGCGTAGCAGACGTAGACGGCGTCGTCCGGGCCGGTCGTCTGCTCGGGCAGGGCGTCGCAGCGCCGGGCGATCTCGGAGGCCTCGGCGTCCAGGGCGACGACCGCCGTGTGCGGGTCCGCGTAGTCCGGCGCGTCCGCGCTCTCGGTCAGCACCACGGCGGCCGCGCTGTCGCGCACGATCAGCCGGCGCCGTTCGGCCGGGTCGGCGGGGTCGACCGGGACGTAGGCGGCGCCGGCCCGCACGATCCCGAGGAACGCGGTCACCAGCTCCGGGCCCGGCCGCAGCGAGGTCACCACCCGGTCGCCGCGGCCGACCCCGCGGGCCCGCAGGTGGGCGGCGAGACGGTTGGCCGCGCGGCTCAGCTCCAGGTAGGTGAGGCGGGCGTCGCGGCCGTCGGCGTGCCGGGGGTAGTGGACCGCGATCGCGTGGGGACGCTCCTGGACCTGCTGCTCGATGAGGCCGGAGACCGACAAGACCGACATCAGCACTCGCTCCTTACGACAGCGCGTTCCGGGTTGGCAAAACGTTGCCTGAATATTGGCAACATCTGCCTGAGGAGGTGTCTCGCTACGGTCGAGCGGCAATGGAGTCGCAGGTCGTGCGGGTGGATTGCGGCCGCTTCGAGAAGCGGAAGGTTGCCAAGTGCGCTGCGGGGGCGGGCTTGTCCGGCATGCGAAAGCGGCTGTGCCGCGGAGGTGAGGGTCCTCCGCGGCACAGCCGCTCCAGGCGCGGGGACGGCCGGGGCCGTCCCTCGGTCAGGTGCGCACGGGCGCGGTACCGGCCGGCCGGCCGGGCAGCTCCGCCACCCGCCGCTCGGCGTCGTTCAAGGGCACCTCCCCGGCGGCGACTTCGACAGCGGGACGGCCGGCCACGGGCAACAGCTCCTCCGGAAAGCCCACCGCGCCCAGCTGCTGTGCCAGATTCCAGGCGGCCCGAAGAGCGGCGGCCCCCTGTGCGGCGCGGCCGTCGCCGTGCAGGGCATGCCCGAGCTCGGCCAGCGCCCGGACGGTCTCCAATCCGTCGCCCGCGCGCCGCAGTTCGTCGACGGCCTCGCCCAGCAGAGCGGTGCGCCGACCGGGCGAGCCCGTCGCGGCCAGCAGGCGCAGGCAGGCACCCCGTACCCGGGGGTGCGCCGCGTCCGGCAGGGCGAGCTGTTCCTCCGCCAGCGCCCGGGCCCGTCCGAGCCGGCCCATCCGCAGCAGCGCCTGCGCGGCGTCCGTGCGCCACGGCAGGAACGCCGGCCGGTCCGCCTGCCACGACTGCACCACACGGCCCGCCGTGCGGAAGTCGGCGAGCGCGGTGTGCGGCTGCCCCAGGGACAACCGGTGCAGCCCGCGGGCGCGCAGGTACTGCACGCCGTACAGACTGGTCAGCGCCTGCCGGGTCACCGGGCGCTGGGCGTGCCGGGTCGCCTCGTCGTGGTGGCCGAGGGCGGCACAGGCCTGGACGAGTGTGGCGGCCGGGCCGTAAGGGAACGCTCCGCCACCGCAGGTGGGCAGCGCGTCGAGCGCCGCCGTCGCGTGCCTGCGGGCCCCGTGTGCGTCGCCGGTCCGCAGCAGCGCCTCGGCGTACAGCGCCGCGCAGACCGCGCGCCAGCCGGGCGCGCCGCTCCTCTCCGCCTGCGCGAGCAGCCCTCTGCTCGGGGACACCGCGCGCTCGGACCGGTCCGAGTACAGCAGCGCACGCACGGCGTTGACGAGACGGGCGAAGGAGGTGTCCGTCAGCGGCACCGTCCCCAGCAACGTCTCGCACTCACCGGCTGGAGCGTCGAGCAGGGTGCCGACGACCCAGCGGTCCTCCGCGCCCGGATCCTCCGTCCGCAGCAGTGCGCAGGCCTCGGCGATCCGGCCCTGGGCGAGCAGCAGCGCGGCGGGCTCCCGCGGGTCCCAGCCCGAAGGCCGGGCCGAACGCGGGCCGGTGACCCATGCGGTCAGCCGTGCCTCGCCGACCGCCGGATGCCGGCGGGCGCCGGTCCGCACGAGCGACAGGGCCACGGCGGCACGCTCGTCCTCGTCGGGGCAGACACCGTGCGCGAGTTCGAGGAGACGCTCGGCGTCGGCGGTGGTGTCCGCGCGCGGAGCCAGGTCGGGGCCGTCGGCGGGGCCGGGCGCCAGCAGGGCGTGGGCCGTCTCGACGAGCAACGTGAAGTCCTCGGGGCGGGCGGGGGAGCGCCTGCCGTCCGCCGGCGGGGCGAGCAGATGGCCGGCCACCGCTTCGGCCGGGGCCCCCGCCTCGTGCAGCGCGTGGGCCGCCCTTCGACGGAGGTCGCCGCGCATGCGCGGGGGAACACCGGCCAGGACGGCGGTCGGGACGGACGGGTGGCGGAACCGGAGGCCTTCGAGCAGCCCACAGGCACGCAGAGCGTTCAGCGCGCCCGGGACGTCGTGGCCTGCGGGCGACGGGACATCGGTCCCGGGGCGGTGCAGCATGCGTGCGACGAGGGGTTCGGTGGCCCAGGCGGCCAGTGCCGCCACCGCGCGGGCGACCGCCTCGGCCCCTGGCCCGCTCCGGCGCAGACAGTCGAGGACGGCCTCGGCGAACGGGCCGTCGGGCGCGGGCGCCGGGGGCTGTACGGCGGCGCCGTCCTCCTGCAGCAGGGCGCGCAGCAGGAGCGGGTTTCCGCCGGTGATGCCATGCAGTTCGGACGGCGGGCGGCCGGGGCGGCCCGGTGCCGGCCACCCCTGGGGCGGGGCCGCGGCGGCGCGGGCCGTCTCTTCCGGGGCGAGCGGACCGAGCCGGATCCGCCGCACGTGCCGACCGGCCGGCTCCGGGGTGAAAAGCGGCTCCTGGATGTGTGCGGCGTACGCGGAGACGGTGGCGACCAGCAGGACCCGGGCCGGGCGGGCGTGCCGGGCGAGATGGCGCAGATGATGCAGGGACTGCGCGTCGGCGTACTGGACGTCGTCCACGCAGAGCACCACCGGCCGGTCCAGAGCGGGAGTGCACAACTGCGCGCAGAACGTCCGCATCGCCTCCTCGGAGGGTACGGCGTCGTCGGCTCCGGTGCGGGGGAGTGCGAGCACCGGTGCACCGCCGACCAGTTGGCGCAGCACTCCGAGGGGCGCCCCGCGCTCGGACTCGGTGGCGGCAGCGGTGAGCAGTAGCGCTCCCGCGGCGGCCGCCCGTTCGGCCACGGCGTTCAACAGGTGGGTCTTGCCGCAGCCGGCGCCACCCTCGATCAGTACCACCCGGGAGCGTCCCGCCGTGCAGGCGGTGAGGACCGTCTCCAGAGCTCCGGCCACCGATGTTCTGTCCGCCTCCGTCATGAAACCGCCCCTTCGCCCGAAGCCGCGCTGGTCGGGCTCAGCATCGAAGCAGCGCCTCTAAGCGAGGTGGAGCGGGGACGGAGATGCAAACACCCCGGGGAACGCCGAAGCCCCCGCAGAGGCACGGCGGCCTGCGGGGGCGTCACGGGGCGGGCGCGGATGCCCGGGCGCGTATCAGACGGTGGCGGTCTTGGGCCAGCCGATGTCGGCGGGGTTGGCGGTGGCGACGGTGGCGGTCTTGGGCCAGCCGATGTCGGCGGGGTTGGCGGTGGCGACGGTGGCGGTCTTGGGCCAGCCGATGTCGGCGGGGTTGGCGGTGGA
>NZ_JBITLY010000021.1:57878-61307 GCF_044465725.1 Streptomyces sp. NPDC049541
GGCGACGGTGGTGGTGGTCTTCGGCCAGCCGATGTCGGCGGGGTTGGCGGTGGCGACGGTGGCGGTCTTCGGCCAGCCGATGTCGGCGGGGTTGGCGGTGGCGACGGTGGTGGTCTTCGGCCAGCCGATGGAGTCCGTCGCGGACACCGTCTTCGTCGTGGTCGGCCAGCCGATCGAGTCCGCGGCGGAGGCGGCACCAGCGGTGGAGAACGCGGCGGCGGCGACGGCGGCGGCGACGGTGGCGATCCGGGCGATGCGGTTCATGGCGGGCTCCTCGGTGTCAATTCCGTGTTCGTTGCTTGGCAACCTCTTGCCTAGAGATTGGCAAGGGAATCTCGGGAATCGCTCGGGAATTGGTCGAACCGTGCTCAAGAGGGTCGCGAGATGCGCCCCAGAACCCCTGCGCACACTACTGGCTTGCCTGAATGGAAGACGTCTGACCTGCAAGGATGCCAAGTCTTGGCAGAACCCCGGACCCTCTGGCAACGCTAGGCAATTCCTAGGAAAGAGACCCGGGCACAGCCGAGTTCGGAGCCAGGGGGTGTCACCTCCACTTGAGCGCCGCCTGAGCCCACGTTGCCAACTTCCGGTCCATGGAGGCAATGTGTTGCCAAGCATCAGGCAACAAATTGCCTCGGCTGTCTCAGTGACGGGGGGAGGCCCCGAAAGTGAACGCGAAGTCCCAAGGTGACCAGAGGGTCCATCTGAACTCGGCCGGTCTCGGCCGCATGCCGGCCGCCGTGCTCGAGGTCCTCACCGAATGGACGCGCTTCGAGGACCGGTACGGGCCGTACGAGCTGGAGGAACGCCTCGACGATGTCGTGAACCGGGAGATCCACGAGCGACTGGCCGCCCTGCTCGGCGCGCCGAGCGGCGACACCGCTCTGTGCACCGGGGCCGCCGACGTCTTCGCCGCCGTTCTGCCCCGGCTCCCGCTCGGCCCGCGCGACCGCGTCTGGACGACTCCCTACGAGTCGGCCGCCCATCTCACCGCCCTGTTCGCCCTGCGCGCCCGCACCGGCTGCCGGCTGGACGTCGTACCGCTGCGCCCGGACGGGGACCTGGATCTGGAGTGGATGGCCTCCCACGCCGGCGACGACCTGGCCCTGGTCTCGGTGACGCATGTCCCGGCGGGCTGCGGCATCGTCAACCCGGTGGAGGAGATCGGCCGCATCCTGGCCCCGCACCGCTGCCTGTACGCCGTCGATGCCTCCTACGCCGTCGGACAGCTCCCCGTGGACGTCGCCCGCATCGGCTGCCACCTGCTCACCGGGGACGGCTGGCGCTTCCTGCGCGGGCCGCAGTCCGTCGGGTTCGCCTATGCGGCGCCGCAGCTGCGCCAGGCCCTGGCCCCGCACGGCGGCCTGCCGCTCATGCCGCCGCACGGCGCCGCCGTCGCCGCGCTGAACGCGGCCCTGACCCGGCTCGCGCCCGTCACCGAGGACCTCGGGGCACGCCTGCGCGCGGCCGTGGAGAACACGCCCGGCACCGGGCTGATCGTCCCCGGCCGGGTCCAGTCCGGCATCGCCACCTTCACGCACGAGGAACTGCCGGCCGCACTGCTGCGCCGTCGCCTCGCGGACCGCGGAATCGTCGTGTGGAAGACGGTCGCCCAGGAGACCCCGCTGTACCTGCCCGGACGCGGTGTCGTCACGGCCGTACGCGCATCCGTCCACCCCGACAACCGCGCCGAGGACATCGAGTTGTTCGCCGACGCTCTCCAGGACGCCGTGGCCGAGGGGCGCCCGCGGTCCGCCCACGTCCCGCGTCCGCCGTTCACCGCACCGGCGTTGCACACCGTGCCGTTCATGCCGTCCGTGTCGGCCGCGGTCCGGACCCCGAGCCGGCGAGTGGCCGGGCGAGGGCATCTGACCCTGGTGTCCGACGACCCGTCACACACCAGCCGGCTCCAGCCCGGGGCGTGAGCGGTCGGCGGCCGACGGGAAGTGCCGCTCGGAGCAATCGACTTGCCGGGGCACATGAGCGGACAGGCGAGAACCCGGGTCACGGGGGCTGGGGGATCCGTGACCCGGGTTCTCGCGGTGCGGTCATCCCAGCCGCGCCCTCAGGGCGGAAAGGACGGCCGGTGCCTGCGCGTTGAGGTAGAAGTGGCCGCCGGAGAACACCTTCAGGTCGAACGGTCCCGCGCTGTGTTCCGCCCAGGCCCGCGCCTCGTCCAGCGTGACCCGGGGATCGTCGTCACCGGTGAGCGCGGTCAGCGGGCAGGACAACAGCGGGCCCGGCGCCGGGCGATAGGTCTCCGCGGCCCGGTAGTCGGCGCGGATCGACGGCAGGACCATGCGCAGGATGTGCGGATCACCCAGCACCCGGCTGTCGGTACCGCTGAGCCGGGTGATGTCCTCGATCAGGCCCTCGTCGTCCAGCAGGTGCACCCGCTCGTCCCGCACGATGGACGGGGCCCGCCGCCCGGAGACGAACAGGTGGTGCAGCACCTGGCCGCGCTGTTCGAAGCGCCGCGCCACCTCGTAGGCCACCGAGGCGCCCAGGCTGTGCCCGAAGAACGACACCGGCCGGTCGAACCAGTCCCGCAACTCCTCCACCAGCGCGTCGGCGAGCCCGTGGACGCTGTCGACACAGGGTTCGTGGCGCCGGTCCTGGCGCCCCGGGTACTGGATCGCGAGCACGTCGACGTCCGGCGCGAGGGCTCGGGCGACCGGAAAGTAGAAGGACGCCGAGCCGCCCCCGTGCGGGAAGCACACCATGCGGTGCGGGGCCTCTGGGGCGGGGTGGAAGCGCCGTACCCAGGCGCCCGTCCCCGCGTTCGTGGACGTCGTGAAAGCTGTCATGTCGGTGGTCCCCTTCGGGTCATGCGGGCCGGGCAGGCTCTGGGCGGATCGATTCGGAAACGGTGTCGGGCCCGATCCGCAGGGCCTCGTCGGCGGGCTGCCGCCGCACGGGAAGAGGTCCTTGAGCAGATCGGGAGCCGGATACGTCCCGTGCCGCTGTCCGGCGACCCCGCGCAGCGGCAGCCGGCCGATGCAACTGCGGGTCCGGCCCGCGTTGTCGGGGTGCAGGAGTATGGCACGTGGCGATACAGCCGCGACGGAACGCGACGAGCGGCACCTTGCTGATGCCCCGTCGAGTCCGGGGCGGCCTGGGCGGATGCGAGTGCCCCTCTAACGGCCGTCCCTAGCCTCCGGCTCAGGTGTGCGCACTCCGGTGCCGCCGCGAGACCAGTCACGGACCGACAGGAGCCGACCTACACATGTCTGTGGAAATGACCGGGCCGCCCGAGACGGGGACGGCACCCGCGAAGGACGTGCGGCGTCTGGACCGGGTGATCATCCGGTTCGCGGGGGACTCGGGTGACGGGATGCAGCTCACCGGTGACCGTTTCACCTCGGAGACCGCGTCCTTCGGGAACGATCTGTCCACTCTTCCGAACTTCCCCGCCGAGATCCGGGCCCC
>NZ_JBITLY010000022.1:0-59026 GCF_044465725.1 Streptomyces sp. NPDC049541
CCCGCGGAGCGGGTATTGCAGCGGCAAGCCGCTGCAAAGCGAAAAGGCTTCGCTGACGCTCCGCCAAATTCCCGCGCAAGCGCGGGAATTGAATTCCGTAAACGGAATTCTAAACACAATACAATTCCCGCAAGCGGGAATTGAAGGCACCCGCGCAAGCGCGGTCGCCCCAGGCTGGCAGCAAGGGGCGCGTGCATCACGTGCGGAACTGTGTAGCGATTGGAGTTCCAGTCCACTACCCTAAGAGAGTTGACGGACCATCAGCGCGAACCCCGCACACCCCGACACCGTAACGGGCTTCGCTACGCTGCCACCCTACAGCCAATCACCACCAATGAGGCGGTATGACGATGCATCAACCCGGCACGGGAGAGCGCTACCTTCGAGATGCATCAAACATATGAGCTGTGTAGCGATTGGGCGCAGAGCACAGAACAAAGAGGACCACCCCCCAGAATTCCGAATTACAGACACCGAATACCCTGCCACAGGAAAGAACCCCCGAATTCAGAACGCCGGAATGTGACGAACGGAGGCACCTGAGCCGAACGGCCCCCAGGGTCGGACGGCGAAACAACCAACCCACAACAGACACGCCATGTTGGTTTTGTCCGAAAGGAATTGATGCTGTTTCAGTTCGCATCCGATCTGCCTACCCTCATCTCGATTTCCTCGCGAAGGATGCTCGTGACTCCCGCTTTCGGCAAGCCAGACCAGGGCACGGGCCCAACGCAGGAGCCCGCTGTGCCGGTTCGGGCGCGCCAGCGCCCGAGCGCGGAGGCACCCGCCGACGCGCAACCTGAAACCCCGGCCCCGATCCCCGAGGCCGCCGCGCCGCCCTTGCCCGCCCCCACCTTCTTTCTCATTCGGGCAGGGAGAGCGGCAGCAGAGGGGATGTCAGCTGCCCTGACCACGTACAACCAGTGCCCTGACCTGGGTAGTTGGCGAGGCCGGCCGCCGGTCGAGGTCAGGGGATGGTGCAGGAGATAGTGCAGGAGTTTGCGCGTGAGGTAGTGCAGCAGATCTCTCATTCCTGTATTATGGAACACGTCGGAGGGTGGCTCCCTCCCGACACCGCCGAATGTTCGTCAACAGAAGGGCGTAAGCGTGGAAATCGTCATCATCGACGGCAAGGTGACGTCGGAGCCGGGGGAGATCAACACCCCACAGGCGAAAAGGGCGCGCGGGATCGCGAATTTCTTCCCGCGTCCGGAACTGCTTCGGGACGCCGTAATCGTGCACGATCAGGACGAGCACACCACGTCGATTCGCTTCGACACGACGGCCGGTCCGATCCGGATTCTTCTGCCGGTCGCTCAGGGGTTTGAGTTCCACTTCATCCACGACAGCGAAACCGGGCAGCGCATGATCGAAGCCGAGATGATGCTCAGTGAGCTGAAGTCGGTGGTAGATGAGCTGTGGCCGGTCAAGGACAGCGACCACGCCCGCGCCAAGACCAATCAGCGCCAGCGGTGGGGGGCGATCTCCAACCTGTTCGAGCACGCCGACACGCAGGCCGGTATCCGGGGCACGCGGTGGGCCGGATACAACGCGCTCACCGAGTACGCGAACCACGTCGCACCGGCCCGGGGCAAGACCGACGCCGACAAGGCCGCAGCCCGCGCAGAGCGGGTGATCAGCGGAGCGGCGAGCGACCTGATGGAGAAGGCATTCGCCCTCACCACGGTCTGACCCCCTGACCGCCGGGTGGGCACCCCAACTCCCCCACGGGTGCCCGCCCGGCCCCCACCGGCCAGCAGAGGCCGCACGGGCCCCGAGCGCGGAGCGCTCACCCCCGTGCCAGGGGCGCGGAGCGCTCCCCCGTCGGCCCCTGCCGCGTAGCGGCAGCGCGTCGCGTCTGCGGAGCAGACCGCGCGCAAAGGACACCTCCGCCCCGTGCTGCGCGCGCCCCGAGGCCGGCGGACGAGCACCACCCCACCCACCGCCCCACGGAAGGCACTTCATGCGCACCCCGAAGTGGAAAATCCTCGGTGTCACCGACGACTTCACCGAGTGCGGTTGCTGCGGCCGCCGCGGACTCAAGCGCACCGTCGCGCTCATGCCGATGGACGCCGACGGCAACGAGGAGGGCACCGCCGAAGACGTCGCGTACTACGGCACGTCCTGCGCTGCGGCCGCGCTGGGCTGGACGCACGGCAAGGTGACGGACGCCGCGCGCGTCGCCCAGGCCGAGCGGGACCAGCGCGACGCGTACGCGCGCCGGGTGATCAGCCTCTACGCCCCGGTGGAGTTCGCGCCGGTCCGCGACAGGGCCCGAGTCTTCTACGGCCGCAACGGGAGTCTGCGGGACACGGGTGTGAAGGCGACCGAGGAAGTGGCGAAGGTGCTCGCCGAGGCCCGCGCGACGCTGGCCGACACGACGACCGGCCCGGCCCGTCCGTCGAGGATCGAGGACTTCCGCCGCTACGTCGTGATCTTCACCAGGGAGCGGAGCATTCACCGAGTGCTGCGCGTGCCGGACGACAAGGACAAGCGCCAGGAGCAGGCCACCGCCGCCGCGCGCCGCGCCGAGGAGCTCGCGGGCAGCGTCCTGGTCGTGGCCGCCCTCGACGGCGAGGCCGCGCGCGACGTCGCGTACACCCACGAGCTCGCCCTCGAGTACTTCAGGCAGGCCGCCCATGTCTGAGCCCCAGGCCACCCGCAGCGGTGACGCTGTCACGGCGTCCGCCGTGGGCCGCGCCGTCCACGTGCTCGCCGCTCTGCTGCTGGCCCTGGACGAGGGCAGCCACCAGCTCAGCATCGTTGCCGAGTGCACAAACGGCACGACCGCCATCGCCGACCTGTCCCTGTCCGTCGGAGCTGCGCCGCTGCGCGTGACCCACTGCGCAGAGGAGTACCTGCGGTTCCTCGCGCTGCTGACGTTCGCCCTGGAGTACAGCACCGTGCGGCACGCCGTCCTGGTAGCCACGACCGCCGATGAGCCCTGCCCGCGCGCGTGCGGCTGGACCGTACGGGCCGGATGGCTGCACCCGATGGAAGCCCGCGAACCCCAGGAAGCGGTCAGGCCCTGCCCGGGCAGCACCGAGCCGCTGCGCCTGGTCTACCCCGCCCCCACCTTGCACCACCCCGACGAGCCCACCGAGGCATACGCCCATGAGTGACAAGCCCGCCGCCACGCCGGACGGCTACTGCACGAACAAGGAGCCGGTCCCCGGCACCATCCGCACCATCAACGGCAACGCGGCAGGTCCGAAGTTCTTCCATCTGACCGGCCGCCGCTACGCCAAGTGCCCCTGCGGCAAGGAGACCTCCCTCACCGACCGGGCAACCTCCGCCGCCACAAGCAGCCGCAGGAGTAGCCCGCCGACGCCGTCCGCCCCACCGGGCGGACGGCCGCCCCGGCCAGCACCGCAGCTCCCCGCACCCGCTGTCCGCCCTACCGCGAGAGGAACCGCCCATGTCCACCACCGACGTCCTCACGATCGAGACGCCCACCGGCATCGTGCGTGCCACCGCCGGCCCCCGGCGCACGGACTGCGTCGTGTTCGAGCTGCAGGGAGCGATGCGCGGCAGCGTGCACGTCACCGGAACCCAACACCCACGCCACTGGGACCAGTTCACCGCCGTCCGCGCCTGTCTCGGCCCGGTCGACGCCTTCGAGACGACCGCCCCCGACAACGCCCTTCCCCGGCTGGCCCGTGGTCGCACCGGCTACCACGGCAGCCTTACCCGCTATCCCCACGAGTACGGCGACCGGCCCGAGGAGTCCGTCTATCCGCTGTCGACCGTCGCCGGGAACGAACCGTCGCCGAAGACGGCCGCGACGCTCACCGCCGTTCTGCGCGCGTGCGCTGAAAGCGTCGCCCAACGGGACGACCTGCCCCTGATCCTGGATGCGTCCAGGCTGCGCAAGACGCCCGGACTGCTGCGGTTCCTCAACTGGGCCATCCCGCGTGCCGACGCCGACGCCGTCCGGTGCGCGGCAGAGTCGGAGACCGCCCGCCGAGAGCTGAAGGCCGCCGTGGCCTTGTGGTGGACGATCGCGCGCTTGTTCGCGGCCCACCCGCACCCCGTACTGCTGCCGATGCTGGCCGACGACGAAGGTTCGCTGGCCCGCCACATCCACGTACTCGAGTGGGCAGGCCCCTACTACCGCGAGCGAGCCGCCGAGGAGCGGGCCCGCGCGGACAAGTACCGAGGCGAGGTCACGTCACTGCGCGCCCAGCAGCAGCGCGGCCGCACCCGCCGCAGGACAGCCCAGGGATACCCGACCACCAAGGAGAAGGTGTGATCATGCGCTGGCTGATGACCTTGGGCGAGCGCACCCGTCCCGACGCTCCCAGCTTCGCCGAGTGCCCCGGCCCGCACGAGGCCCGCGCCGTCGCCCTGGTCGACGACGTCGGGCAGTTGTTCCCCGTCCTGCTGGAGTGGCGGCGGCTGTTCGGCGACGAGCTGACCGGTTGGGCCAGCCAGGTTGAGGCGGACGACGTCGAGAATCTTCTCCCCGGAGGTGATCGAGAGCTGGGGCCCGACCAGCTGCGGCTGGACACGATGCCGGGTGGCTACGTGAAGGTGTCCGGCTACCGCGCCTGTTCAACGGCTATGGGCCTAGTAGACCGAACGTAGTGATCACAGTGGCGCACAAAACTGTCCAACCTACAAACCCGCCCCCAGCGGCAACAAGCGCCTCAGGTATGGACCGCTTGATCGTCCAGGATAGGACACCAGCAAGTACAGCAACGAGGAGTGCTGAGAGGATCACGCAGGCGAGGGCGAGTAGCCGTGTTGACTGGCGGATCATGAAAAAGGGTCCCTTCTCCGGGACCCGTGACCTCACCTGTACGGCATGCAAGGGTCCCGGACATCGAAATGTCCAAGATCCTTGCTGTCGTGCTTTCCTGAACCAGTAAGCCGGTACCTTTCCCACGACCGCGAGATCAACTGGCGAAACACCGAATCGGGTTCCTCGGTTGGGCGGGATCGCACGAAGGCCCTTTGATCCATCTGGCATCCAGCAACTGACAAGGGGTGTTGCTCGAACCGCCGCATTGCAGGCGCGCCCTCGGGACGGGTTCTTGCTGCCTGACTACCCCTTGTGGAACCGGCTTCAAACGCCGGGTTTCAAGGCATTGTTCTCGACCGGCCCCTACGGCCGGTTTAGGAAACGGCGCTCAGGCACTCACCGCCCAGGACGAACATGCTCACGCCCCCGTAGGCGCACCGGCACGGGAGGGGTGGGGTAGCCCCGGGAAACCCAGTTGCCCCGCCCCATGAATTAAGTATTATGGAACATGTCAGATCGAGTGCGAGCGAGGAGACACCCCGTGGCATCGTTCGACCACGCCACCCCGGAGCGCTGCGCCGAGCTCGGCCGCGCTCTCACGGCCGCCGGCCTCACCTGGAGCGACAACGGCCGCCAGGACGCCCCGCAGTACCTCACCTACACCGTGACCGACCCGCACGGCCGCACGTGGCGGATCAGCCCGGCCACCAACTTCCAGATCTCCACGTCGAATGCGGCGCAGATCTGGGAGGCCAGCTGCGGCGAACCGACGACGACCACCCCCGTCCTGTCCGCCCGCAAGGTGACCGAGCAGATCAAGACCGCTCCGTGAGCCTGCCGCCGTTCAGCCCCGAGGACTTCGACGAGAAGTGCGAGACCTGCGGGGCCGCGCCCGGGCAGCTCTGCCGCCCCTGGTGCGACACCGGATACACCGCCGACGACTACCGCGCCGACACCCAGCGCCACGCCGACCACCCCGCTGACCAGCCCTCGCGCCGCAGGCGCACCGCCCAGAAGGAGAGCCCGTGATGGACCTGTCCACCCCCGCCGGTCTGGAGACCCTCGCCCGCGACGTCGCCGAGCTGCTCGGCGCGCACCGCACCGAGCAGGACGGCGCCCCGGACCGGGTACGGATCATCTTCGCCGACGGCCGCACCCTCGAACTCGTCCCCAACCGCCCCCGGACCCGGATCACCATCACCGCAGTTCTGCCCGCCGAAGCCGCCGCGCAGGACCTGGCAATCGAGCCCATCACCGTGACCGCCCTGCCCCGCCCGCGCCCCAGCGAGACCCAGGACAAGGCCACCGCCCGGCACACCGCCGACCACATCCGTCGACGCCTCCTGCCGCAGCAGACCGCCGTTGCTTCGCGGCTGTCAGCCACCGTCGAGCGCGCGCGGACCGCTCTGTCCGCCCTCCCCGACCGCCCCGAACAGCGATGGGCTGTCTCCGACCTGCCCGTCCCCCACCCGCTCGGCCTGGACCGGTGGTGCCACATCGCCTGGTGGCACACGCCCGCCGGGGAGTCCCGCGCCGTCGCCTCGTTCCTCGCCGACCTCCTGCGCCGGGCCGGACTGGCGACGACAGAGCCGCATGGCAGCGCGCACGTGTTCTTCGCCGATCCGCCCGCCCAGCAGCCCGACGCACGGTTTCACGTCGCGCCGGCCTCCCGGCGTGACGGGTGGGATCTCGTGGACCAGTTCACCGGGGCAGTCGTGCGCACCTACGACGACGCCCAGTGGGCCCAGCGGATCGCCGAGAGCGCGAGCAGCGAAGACGAGGCCGCCCGGCGCGCCGGGACCCCCTCAGCGGATCTGCCCGGCCTGTCGGACGACCTGATCGAGGTGGAGCAAGTCCGCGCTCTGGCCGTCGAGTTGGCCATGGCCGGGCACATGCCGTACGGCCTGGTCGACGTCGACTACACGCAGACACCCGGATTCTTCATCTACCCCGGACCGCAGCCCAGCATGGTGCGCGTGGCGCGGCTGCTGGAGCCCTGGGGGGCGATCCGGCCCGGAGCCCGCTTCGAGGCGCCGAAGCACGAGGTCGAGCGCTACGACACGGAACTGGAGGCCTACGCGAGGCTCCTGAACGGCCCGGGCCAGACCGTGGCCGTCCAACTGGACGGCATCCAGGTGACGTTCAGCGATCCATCACCCGGGCCCTGATCTGCGGTTTCAGGTGGGGCAGCGTGGCGAAGGCCGCCTTTCTACAGATGTTGCCGCGGCCGTTCAGCACAGGACTGCACTCACCCGATGGTGCGCCGAAGTAGCTGCACCGGCCGGGGAGCGTCGGCCCGGTGACGTTGCCGCACCCCCTCCCACCTAAACAGCGGCGCCTGAGCGCCGTACGCCTGAGACGCCAGCTTGTTCAGACGCTTCTCGACCTCATACAGATGAATACCAAGGCGTTGAGCGGCGCCATTCGTTGTACGCCACGCCCACAGCCCGATCACTCCGATGCCCGACCCGACGTACAGGTACGGCTCGTCGAGCCGGAATCCGCCCGCCGAGACCAGGACGGCGGCCAAGATTCCGACGAAGCCGAGTAACTGCACGCGGACCGCAACTCGCTGCGCGAACTCGGTACGCAGCACCCTGTACTCCTCCAGCAACAGCGCCATAACTTCAGGCTCCTTACCCGGTGTGCATGCCTGCTCCGCCTCATCCGGGCGCCCGGAGGACTGTGTGACCGTCATGGTCGACGCGATGCCCACGTGTTCCCGCGTCCACACGCAGCTAGTGCCGCATCAGGCAACGTTCGCCCCGTCGTGGGAGACTGCTCCGTCGACTGGGGGAGAGTGTGGCCGTGGAGACTGCCGACCGCGCGCTGACGGCGGACGTGATCGCGGCACTGAGGTACTGGCCCGGTGTCATATGGGGAGGTCAGAAGAATCCTCCGGACCCGGTGGACATGACCGTCCTGCCGCCCTTCTTCAACCAGACGCTGCAAGACCTTCCGTGGTGGAACCGCGACTGGAGAGTCGACCGCGTCCAGCCTGGACATCCTGTAGAGACCGGAGATTACCGCTGCGATCCCGCTGTGAGGTTCACCGAGGTGTCGATCCCGGGAACGGTCGCCTCCGACAACGGCGAGAGCCTGCCGTTCGTCGCGAAAGTCGGGTTCACGGGCGACCAACTCATGTGCTTCCAGGCCAAGATCGGTGACGTTGTCATCGGCCCGGCCGTTGCCCCTGCCGGGCGGTCGGAGCCCCATCCGTTCGGACGGATACTCACCGGGTTGATGGACCAGCGCGGGATTCCGGTCAGGGACATGGCTAGGGCCGCCGGACTGTCGATGTCCACTATCCACATGCTCCGCCGCGGACACAATCCGAACTTGCTGCAGGCCCGCCTGATCGCCGGGATCCTGGACATGTCCGAAGCGGACGTCAGAGTCATCGCCGGACTCGACGACGGCAGTACGCAGTAGCTGACCGGTGGCGGCGCACGATGCGGAGTTGGCGCTGCGTCAAGCGACGTTCGCCCTGGTGACGACTTGGCGTAGGCGCTCGTCGGCGGCGTGCTTGTTCCGCCAGATGATGTAGCGGCGGATCATGCTGCCCTGGGCCTTGTGGCTGGGATGATCGGTGCCGTCGAGGGCGAAGTAGCGCAGGGCGGTGAACTGGGCCTCGATCCGGTTGAGCCAGGAGCTGTTGGTCGGGGTGTAGGCGATCTCCACGTTGTTCGCAGCGGCCCAGGTTGCGACTCGCTGGCACCGCTTCGTCGTCAGGTGCGGCGAGTAGTTGTCGCAGACGATCGCAATGCGCACGTCAGCCGGGTGCAGCGAGCGCAGGTAGCGGCAGAACTCCAGGAACTTGGAGCAGTTCTTGGTCTTCTTGATGTGGCCGTAGAGCTGATCCTTGGCGAGGTCGTAGGCGGCGAACAGGTGCCGGACCCCGTGCGGTCGGGTGTAGGTCGCGCGCCGCCGGGGCCGGGGCTCTCGGTCAGGGTCCTTGCCCTTGCCGCCGCATTCGGCCCACTGCCGGCCGGGGTGGGGCTGGAGGTTGAGCGGTCCGAACTCGTCCATGCAGAAAACGACTTCGGGCTCGCCCTCCTCGGGTATGACCTCGCCATCGGCGATCGCGTAGAGGTGTTCGACGCGGGCCTTCTTGGCCGCGTAGTCAGGGTCGCGGGAGGTCTTCCAGGTCTTCACGCGTTGAAACGAGACGCCCTCCTCGCGGAGCAGGACCCGAAGGCCCTCATCGCTGATGTCGTCGACCACCCCCTCGGCGACCAGGAAGTCGGCCAGCTTGGCCAGGCTCCAGGTCGAGAACGGCAGGCCGTGCTCGACCGGCTTGGACTTGGCGATCTCTTGATCTCCCGGCGCTCGGGCAGCGTGAACGTCCTCGGCCGCCCGCCCTTGTACTTCGTGTAGAGCGAGTCGAAGCCGTCGGCGTTGAAGTTGTGGATCACGTCACGGACCCGGTCCGCGCTGGTGAACGTGACCTCAGCGATCTTCGCCACGGGGATGCGCTGGGCGGACAGCAGCACCATCTGGGCTCGCCGCCAGGTCACCACCGACCCGGTGCCCCGTCGGACGATCCGTAGCAGCCGCCTGCCCTCGTCGTCATCGATCTCACGGACCTGCACGCGTTCAGCCACGTGATCATTCTGACGGTCCAGCGCCGCCCGGCACAGCATCCGGGCGACACATCACGACGAGGCGAACGTTGCCTGATGCGGCACTAGCGTCGACGAAATCATCACCAGGTCAGGCTCGCTTGCAAGAGGCGAAGCAAGATCGAGCAGGAGTTGGACGCGCTGACCCACCCGGCGAAGGAAGCGGGTGCTCGTCCCCGGTCCCGCCAGCGGCACCGCCATCAAGGGCCGTGCCAAGCGTATCAAGCAGGTGCGCGTGCACGACTCGTCCGTCTACTCGTTGACGATGCTCGACCGCCTCAGCAACCTGGTCGCCTGGACGGGAGACGCCCCCGAGACCCGGGACTCGCTGCGCTACGAGGGCGACTGCGCCGACGACGTCGGTACCATCGCCCCTGGCCCGGGCCCAGGCCCCATCTGGCACTGCCCGTTCCGGGCCGTGCTACCCCCAGACACCGCGCAGGCGGACCCGGGCGCCCAGGCGACACCCCAACAGCCCTGCCTACAAGGACTACATGTGCACCTTCGACATCGCCGTGCCTGACGGGCCCCGGCACGGCCTCGGCCAGCGAGATCATCTCCGGACTGGCCGAAGCCCTCGCGGTTCTCCTCATACGCCGCGAGGTCCCGGAGACCCGCTCCGGCATTCCGCTGACTCGGCCCCCGCTGTCCTGGCATGATGCCTCCGCTAGCCGCACGACCTTGGGGGGCGGATTGGCCTGGCTACTAACGCTGGGGCTGGCCTTTGGTGTTGCTGCTCTGCAGACATGGCTGAAGCTAGTGTCCAGAGAGCCGGTACATCCCAAGCGCCACGCTCTTGTCTTGGATGACGCAGTCTTCTGGATCGATTGGATCGTTACTGCCGCCGTGGCACTCTGCGGAGCACTGGTTGCGGCTAGTCTTGATCACAAACCCATCGCCACGACAACCGTCTTCACCGCTCTGGGTGTCTTGGTCATGGGGCTCACTTTCATGCCCTATGGGGTGCGAATGCTCTGTTACAACGGCAATGGCACCATCAAGGGATGGCTTCACGTGGTGTGTGCGGACGCCGTCGGACTCGTTGTATTGCTGTCGTCCGTCGTGGCAGGGGTGAAGACCTATGCGTGAGCGTGAGCGTTGGGCGGCATACCTGGCGTTGGTAGCAACCTCGGTGGGGGGCTTCGTCTCCGTCGCAGTCGCTGCAGGAGTGGCCAGCGTGGACGGCATCATTTCTGTGCTGAGCGGTGGATTCGCGCTCGTCCTGTCGTCGATCTCCGCGTGGAGGGCTCGGCGTCGTGACAATGGGATTCCGCCCGCAGCAGACGATGACTGACCTTCACGTTCCGCCGAGTGTCCGCCGTCCGCGTCGGCCCCGCACCTGACGATGAGCGCAGGTGCGTCGACTGCGGCGTGCCCTGCACCGAGCAAGTGACATCTGCCTTCGCTCAGCAGATGTTCACCAGTTCGGGAGGCGCTGCAGCACACCGGGAATTTCGAACGCTGCGTGAGTCGCTTGCTGTAATCAGGGGCGGCGGCTAACGCTTGCCCGCGCTGCGTTGGTACGCCACGACGGTGACAGGCGCCGTTCCCGCAGCGGATGAGAAAACATGTTGGCCAGCTGCCAGCGAGCTGCGACGATGCTTCTGTTTCCCAGGCGGAGGACGTTTGTTCGTTTTCGTGTGTGCAGGATGCGGCGCCAATTTGACCACGCCGCTGTCTCAGGTCTCACTGCCAGTCCACGCCCGTCAGAAGTACGGGAACGGGACCCAGCTTCCGGTGCTCATGCAGTCCGGGACGTTTGCCGTGGACCCGGACCCCTGGGGAGGGCCGTGGCGGATGTGGGACGAGATCGATCCGGGTGAAGCGGAGGCACGCGGCCTCTACGCGCCGGTCTACGCCCTGTCCGACAGCACGCCTGGGGCGAGCGTCATCGCGCCCGGTGACATTCGTGGAACCCGGCTGATTCCTGAGAAGCGCGGCGGTGCCTGCTGCGGCCTCGACGGAGCCGACGGCCCCAACATGGCATGCGAGGCATGCGACCTCCCCGTGGCGACCAGGGTCGACGACTGCTCGCTCTGGCAGGCAGTGAGGCTCAGCTCGGACGCCGTGCATCGCGTCCCCGTTGACGGTATCCACGCCGCGTCCCTCTCCTGGGCGGAACTGGCAGATAAAGGGGAGAAAACGCCCCCATTCGAGCCGATTGCTACGTGGGGAGGACGGCTGGGGTCGAACCACTGCTGGTCGTGGAGCCCGCAGTGGGAGGCGGCAGCCGGCCTGGCGCTCGCCCACCTGCTGGTTGCCTCCCAAGGGCAGCCGGTGAAGGTCCCGTGCGGTCTGACCGCGGACGTGTTCCAACGCGCGCTCGACGCCCTGCTGCCCGCAGGCCCCCCGAAGCGGCGCGCCGTCCTGGCCGGACCGGGACAGCCCTCCCCGGAGGCGGGCGTCGACATCCTCCTCGTACCGGTCCATCCCCAGACAGGTCAGACCTGGACCCCCACCAGCCCGGCTACGTCGGCATGCCTGGTGCCCCTGCCGCTGGGAATTTGGCTGTGGCTGGTCTCTCCCCAGCCGTACTTGCCGGTTCCCGCGTCAGGCCGCATGCCCCCAGATGTACTCCGCGACGACCCGCTCCCGCTGCTCCCCAACTACCTGTTCCGGGCCGACCGGGGAACGTTCCAGCACGCCCTGGTCCGGCTACCAGCCGTGCGCAACCCGTGGCTGCGCACGATCCTCGAGAACGTCACGCAGGGCGCTTCGGCCGACCTCTTCTAGCCGTCTGGCAATCGAACAGCGCCAGACTCTCGTGCCTCCCAAAGTGGTCGACATCTGCTGCCCAATCTCGTGAACAAAGCCATGCCATCCATCCCCCTCCTCCAGGGCGGAAGACGCGGAGTGTACGCCTGTTCCGTGCACGCGGCCCGACGCCGTCAGGCGCCCTGACCTGCCATTTGGCGCTGAGGCAGCGCTCAGAAACTCAGTTGCCCCACATCGCGAATACCGTATTATGGAACCTGACGAGAGGGTGGCTCCCTCCCGGCACCGCTGAACGTCCGTCAACCAGCAAAAGGAGGCCAGAGATGGCCACAGCCACGACCAGCGCCACCGCCCAGAGGGCCGACGCCGTCCCCGCCGACACCGACGAAGCGGACCTGACCGCGGTCCTGCTCGACCCGGACACCATCGTCCGCGACGACTGCAACGCCCGCGAGCACGACCGCGAGCCCGACGACGACCTGATCAACTCCGTCAAGGCCGTCGGTGTCCAGGACCCCGTCAGCGTCCGGCCCCGACCGGACGGCACCTACGGCGCGTTCAAAGGCTGGCGGCGCACCCAGGCCGCGCAGATCGCCAACGCCAGCGCCGAGGCGGAAGGCCACGACCGGCGGCAGATCAAGGCGTTCGTCCGCGCCGACCTGGTCGGCCGGGACGCATGGACGCGGTTTCTGTCCCTGATCGAGAACCACCAGCGCGAGGGCATGTCGGCCAAGGACACCCTCAAGGCCGCCGAACTCTCCCTGATCGGCATGGACGAGGTCGAGCAGAAGGCCGCCGCGCGCGCCCTGGGGCTCAAGCGCGGCACCGGCAAGCGGCTCGGACCGCCCAGCAGCTCGACGACGCCACCCTGCGCCGCGCGTCGGCCGGAGGGATGGACCTGGAACAGATGGCCACCCTCGCCGAGGTCGCCGACGTCCCCGACGCGGAGAACCGGCTGTCGCGGGCCCTGGCCCGGGACCAGGCCGCCGAGGACGGCGGGCGCGGCCACTGGGACCAGGAACTCGCCCTGCTCAAGGCCGACCAGGCCGACCGCGCCGCCCGCAAGGAGGCCATCACCGCGCTGGAGCAGGCGGGGATCCCCCTGCTGCCCACCCGGCTGGCGTACGGGGAGAAGGACACCGCCCGGCTGCTCACGGACCTGACCACCGGTCTGGGTAACCCGCTGACCGAGGACAACCACAAGGGCTGCCCCGGCCACAGCGCCCGGCTCGACGACGAGCACCAGCCGGTGTGGTACTGCGCCGACCCGGCCGCCCACGGGCACAAGGTGCGCCCCAAGCCGAAGCCGGACAAGACGGCCGAGGACGAGGCCAAGGCCGCCGAGCGGGCCCGCACCACCGCGTGCAACCGGGCCTGGAAGGCCGCAGCCGGACCCAGGCAGGAGTTCGTCTCCCGGCTGGTGCGCGGCAGCAAGGCCCTGCCGGAGGAGGCCTGGAAGTTCGCCGCCTCGGTGCTGCTGGACCTGCCCCGCTTCTACGGCAAGTGGGCAGGGCTGCAGGAGGCCGAGGACGTCGCGGCGCTGCTCGGCGTGAAGCTGCCCGAGACACCGTTCGAGCGGGTGCGCCTGTCGGAGCTGGTCACCGTCTCCAAGGCCCGGCTGCCGCACGTGCTGTTCGCGCACGTCGCCGCCGCATTCGAGCGCGACATGCGCGAACCGAAGGGCTGGAACGACGCCCGGATGACCGTCCGCTTCCTGTGGGAGGACCTCACCCCCCAGCAGGCCGCCTACCTGCTGCTCCTGGAGAAGCTCGGTCAGGACGACAAGGGCTCCTACCGGCTGTCCGAGGTCGAGGAACAGGCAGTCGCCGCCCACCGGGGCGAGGACGCCGACGCCACCGACGAGGCCTGAGCCGCACAGCCAGACCACGCACGCAGGACGGCCGGGCACCGACGGTGCCCGGCCCCGCACCCGACGCTCACTCACGACCACACGGAGTCCCTCATGTCCACCTCCGGTCCTGCGGAACCCGCGCCGAGTCAGCGAGACCAGCCGCTCACCCTTGCTGTGCTGCGCCGCCTGGTCGGCAACGACTGGGCACGCCTTCCCGGCAGCACCCTGGTCGTGCTCTCCATCGACCCCGAGGGCAACGGCTACTCGCCGTTCAGCACGTACACGCACGCTCGCTACGCCCCCGAAGCCGAAGAGCTGCGCGGCGAGATCTACCCGCTGGAGAGCGAACTCGCCCGGGACGCGGAACTGCGCAGGCTCTACCCGCAGATCCCCCCAAACGCCGTCGCCGCGCTGGTGCTCTATCCACTCGGCTGACCGGCCCCCACCCGGCCCGCCGTCCGGCGGCCGGATTCCTCCACCGGGCGCACGAGACGCCCGGACCACCCCACCGAACAGAAGAGGGGACACACCCATGCCCACCCTTGCCGAGATCCGCGCGTTCGTCGGCGGGCTGTCCGAAGTCGGCGCCCTGGTCGCCGTCCAGGAGGCAGCCGCCGCCCGCCTGGTCGAACTCGACGCTGCCAGGCGCCCGGAAATCTTCCCGGGCCGCATCGGACGCATCAACACCACGATCACCCCGGCCTGCCTGCGCCGCCTGAGCGGCACCGTCGGCAAGCCCAACAAGACGGGCAGCCGCTTCGACTTCGTCCTGGACGAGGAGTCCACCGCGCAGTTGCGCCGGGACCCGCACAACACCCGCTTCACCGTCCCCGAGGGCGAGAAGCGCTACCGCATCCCGAAACTCCCGGCCTCCTGCATCGAGCTCACCGACACCCCGGCCGACTCCTGACCGCCCCGGAGACTCGGGGGCAGCGCGCCGAGCGCTGCCCCCGGCCCAGGCCCCGCCATCCCGTCCTTGCCCGCAACTCCCACGAAGGGGGCGTGAATTCCATGAGCCGCGCAATCCCCGTGCGCTGCCTGGCCCGGCCGCTGGCCGGCCGACTGGTCGTGCCGTACGTATCCCTGATCCACAACGGGCACGCCGTATTCGGCAGCCTCGACGCCGACCGTGCCCGGCACGCCTTCCTCCAGCGCCTGTGCCAGATCTGCTCCCAGCCGCTCGAAGATCGGTTCTTCGTCATCGTCCGCCCCGCCGACCAGCAGCAGGGCCACTCTCCCGAACCCGCGCTCCACCCGGAGTGCCACCCCTACACCGCGGCGAACTGCCCGATGCTCAACGGCACCGCCACCCACTACCGCTCCCGCCCGGTGCTCTCCTCCCATCCCGCCGCCCGCCCCTGCCCCGACCCGTCGTGCCCGTGCCCCGAGCTGACGCCGGACAAGGGGCACACCGCCCGCAGCGGACGTCCCGCCGACCGGTTCGAGGCATGGATGATCGCTACCCGGAACTACCAGCTGGTGTTCCGTCCGGACGCGCCTGACGTCCCGGTCGGGATCAGCCTGAACGTTCCCATCCTGCGCACACGCCTCCTGCGTGAGGCCGTCCTGCCCGCCGACCACGCCGCCCTGCTCGACCTGCTGCGCGCCGCCCTGGGACTGGAGCAGCCCTAGGCAGTGTCCGATGGGTCTGGTGACTGAGCAGCGCCGCAACGAGGTAGAACGAACGATCAACCAGCTCAAGAGTTTCCGCGCGGTGGCGACCCGCTTCGACAGGCGGGCCTACACCTTCCACGGCACGGTCACCGTCGCCGCTGTCCGGTTATGGCTCCACCATTGACCAGTTGGCAGTCACTGCAACAGCTTCGGTAGGCACCCGGGGAGTGTGGCGAGAAGAGTCATGGGGTCGCTGAAGGAACCCACCACACAGGTCAAGGCGTCTCCGATACTCCTGGGTGCGGCGGAGGGCGCAGAGGCGGCACTAGCAGGGGTGACCACCACCCCGAGGAACACGATGGCTCCAACGGCGACAGCAACGGTGCGACGCATAAACTCCCCTTCATTTAAGGGACCTTGGCTGAGCTATGCCTTTCCACGGGTGACGATCCGCACGCTCTGTCTCCCCCATGTGGGTTTGCTGTATCGATCCACCATCCTTCTGTTCGAAGGCGCCACGCGCCCAGAGAGACCCGCTCCTTACACATGGCTGGCGTCTTTGCCACCTGACCCGTCGGACACGCCCTTAGGAGCGCAGCCGCCGCAGACTCCGTGTTGGGTCAGGGAGCCAACGATGGTGAAGCTCTCCGGGAGCGACCATGGCGGGCACGATGGATCAGTCGCCTGGCCTTTCGATCGCCTCCCAGGACGGCTTCACTCGTCCGCCCTAGACCAGCGCGCGACGGTTCCCGGGGGATGCTCGACTGGTGCTCGTCCGATTCCGCATTCCCGCACAGGAGTCCGCTGTGGCGATCATCGCCGTATTCGATATGCCTGGCATGACGCAGGCCATGTACGAGCAGGGCACCAACCACATCACCGGCGGTCGCGGGGGCGTCAAGAAGGCGTCCGACTGGCCCGTCCCGGGCCTGATCTCACACGCGGCCGGCCCCACGCCGAACGGCTGGCTGGTCGTGGACGTCTGGGAGTCGGAGGACGCCTTCCAAAAGTTCGGGGAGGTTCTCATGCCGATGCTCAAGGAGGTTGGTGCCCCGGACGTTCAGCCGAAGATCTATCCCGCGTTCAACGTCGTCACCTCCTGACCGCGACTGCTGCACTCGCGACTGCCACCGCTCCTCGGATGCGGTGCCAGTCGCCCCGGTTGGGGAGTCCGTTCGGCGAGGCGGCGGCTCCGATGCAGGGCCAGGGCTCTCCGTGTGTGGGCCGTTGGCGCGGGCGCGATCATCCCTGCCGGGCTGGAAGGGCCGCGCCCGGGGCCAGCTGGAGGTTCACGAGGACCAGAAGGCGTCCTCGGCCTCCTGGTCGCCCTGGAACTCGCGGAACTCCACGGCCTTCCCAGCGACGACCCGCCAGACGTGGACCTCCGGGGAGGACCAGGACTTGCCGTGCCGCTCGGCCGACACCTCACTGAGGACCACGACCCGCTCCCCGTCGGCGAGGATCTCGTCGGCCAGGACCTTGAGGGTCCCGCCGGAAAGCTCCATGCACAGGCCGAAGAACTTCAAGACGCCGTCGGGGCCGTGGTAGTCGCCGGACAGCGGGCTGTGCCCGGGGACGTGCCACGTGATGTCGGGGTCGAAGAGCTCAAGGACAGCGGGGATGTCGCCTTCGGCGAAGGCACGGTAACCCCGTCCGATCAGTTCAGCATTCGCATTCGTCATGGTGGATCCTTTGATCGCTTCCCCCCGTGCGGCTCGGCAGTTAATCGCCTGCCATTCAGCGCAATTGCTTGGGCCGTCCCAGGGTTCCCGCACCGTGAGAAAGTCAGCGGGGAACATCCCGGGCTACTGACACGGCACCTCGGGTTCGGCCCTTCTCAGCCTACGTGGCTGTCGTGCTGCGGACACCTGCAGACTGAGGGCGCAGCAATTCCCGTCCGGTCGTTCACTCCTCCTGGCTCGGGCGGTGCGAGGAGAGGAGCGCGGCGATGAGCTCCCGGCGGCTGTGGACTCCGAACCGGGCGAAGACGGCTGTCAGGTGCTCCTGGACGGTGTAGGCGGAAACGTGGAGCCGCTCCACGATCTCCCGGGTCGAGCAGCCCTCCAGCACAAGGGCGGTCACCCGGTTCTGCGCCGGGGTGAGGCCGTGCGCGGCCAGGACGAGGGATCCGATCTCGGTGGCGGGGGCAGGTTCGACGATCACTGCGATCTGCTCCCCCGCAGGGCCTCGCAGCCGGGTGGCGTGCAGAGACAGCCACTGACCGTCGCCCGTCGGCAGCCGGACAGATCCCTGGCGGTCCGCCGCGGCCGATCCCGGCACCTCCTCGGGTGTGGCCAGGTGCGCGGCGACGGAGTACACGGGCAGGGGAAGTCCCACGATCCGGGGGCCGGGCAGCCGGGCGAGCCACTGCTCTGCGTCCGGGCTGATCGAGACGAGGGCGAGCTCCTGGTCGAGCACGATCACGCCGGGGGTGCCCGGTGTGGCGGGCCCCTCTCGCCTCAGCGCCTCCTGGACGACGGTACGGCGCAGGCCCTCGGCCAGGTGCGGGGCGATCTTCCTCAGCACCTCGAGGTCCTGGCCGCAGAAGCCGGCCCGCCCGTCGGCCCGATGCAGGCACAGCACGCCCCAGCAGTCGTGTCCGGCGATCAGGGCGGCCCGCAGCTCGTCCCCCAGGCCCAGGCCCGCCATGATCTCCCGGTAGCGGGCGCTCTCGGAGCGCTGACCACGAGTGGCCCGGTCCAACGACATGACCGTGTCGGGCCCGCGGGCGAGCGCGGTGAACTTGTTGACGTCTTCGCGCCCGTACTCGTTGTCCAGGAAGAGGGACCCGGCGCCGTCCAAGGGCTCCTGGGCCGCCACCGAGGTGAACAGCAGGGTCGCAGGATCGACGGACGCGAAGAAGACGGCCTCCAGAGGGAGGATGTCCGGCAACCGGTGCAGCACCTCGAGGGTGAGCTCGGGCAGGGCCAGGCCTGCGTAGCAGCGGTCGATCAGCCGCTCGACGCGTCGCTCCCGGATGCCGGTGGCCATGACATCGACGCTACGCCGAGGCCGGCGTCGGCACGAGCCCGAGCCGGCGCAACAGTCCGAGATCGTCCAGACGGCCCCAGCGCTCCACGATCCGGCCGCCCCGGACCCGGAAGATGTTGATCCCCTTCAGGACCACGGTGCGCCCGTCACCCACGACGCCCATCACCTCGCCCTGGTGGGTGCCGGAGGCGGTGAACTGTTCGACCACCAGGTCTCCCTCGCCGACCAGGAGACCCAGGTCGGAATGCCAGTCCGGGAACCCCTGCCGGAACAGGGCGCCTGCCGCCCGCATGCCCTCCCGGCCCGGGCCGACGCCGACCGGCGGGTCGTGGTTGACGAAGTCCTCGGCGAGGTAGACGTCGACGGCCGACAGGTCGCCCCTGGTGAACAGCGCGTCGATGAAAGCGGTCACGGTCTGCTTGTTCTGCTCAATGGTGTCCATACGGAAAATCCTCGGCGCACCAAGTCGGCTCCGGAACCCCAACTCTTTGGGGTGTCCCGGCGCCCGGCTCAGGGTGCCAGCGCCAGTGCAGGCCCATGGGGGGCCTGCACTGCACACTTGAGGACCTCTGGGCAGTTCGGCAAGGACGAGAGATGCAAGCACTGCGAGCGTTTAGGCGGTACGGCGCGTTATCCACAGGCCGCTACGCGATCGCCGCTGCACCGTGTGCTGCTGCTCGGTTTGATCACGAGCACGGGGGTTCGTATGCCGTACGAGGTGGATCTGGCGGTCGCGGTAGAGGAGGCTCTGAAGGACCTTCCCGAGCAGGGCCACCAGGAGGTCATGGAGGTGATCGCGGCCGCTCTGGTCCAGCCCGGCTCATGGGGGTGGTTGCTCCAGGAGGCGTCGGGCGCTTTCAGTGCCAGCCGCAGGCGCGTGGCCTCGCCAGGCGGCGGCCCATCCGCGTGATCATCGACCGCTGGATCATCGCCTCACTGGTCGCCGGCAGCGGCTCGTACTCCCTGGCCAGACGCCTCGAATGCATCAGCCAGCTTGGAGTCAGCGGCAGTTGTACTCCACCGTCGAGCCGCCACCGACCGCGACGAACGCCACGCTGACGCGGGCGCCGCTGTAGGAGCCGGTGACGTGTACGGACTGGGACTGGCCGGCTTCCACCGTGCCGCCTGACGGGCTGACCTGTACCCCTGGGGAGACCGCGCCGAGCTTCCACTTGTACGCGTTGTACTGGCGGTTGTCGTACGTGCCGAGCGTGAGGTTCAGGTCGATCTGCCCGCAGTTGATGTACGGCGCGTTGGGGTAGTTGTTGTTCTCTGCGCCGTCGTCGGTGACCCGGAGCTGGCCGCCGTACTTGGCGTCGTCCGTGTTGCCGCCGGGCTTGGGTTTGCCGGGAGTGGTGCCCGGTTTCGGGGTGCTCTGCTTGCCGCCGCCCGTGCTGCCGCCGCTCGATCCGCCGCCCGACGAACCTCCGGCGTTCGACGAGGACTTGAAGTCATCGGTCACGTCGTCGATCCACTGCCGTACGTCGCTGTTGGCGTACGCGAACAGCGCGATCGCCAGCAACGCCACCAGTACCGCGAACTTCTTCATGGCCCCCCCACAGAAAGTCACCCGCCTGTCGCGGTCTGTTGTCAGCCCAGACGGCCGTGCCCGGAGCGCGGTTCCCCGGCCCCCGCGATCCGGATGTCACGAGTTGTCGACAGGGACGGGCGCGCACCCGACCAGGGTCGAGGGCGGCGCGGCGACCGACGGCGCGTTCGCGGGATGACGCCCAGGCGAGGACGAGCGAGCCGTAGGCCGAAGCCGACCCCTACGGGAGGGGTGTCTCCACGGTGAAGAAAAAGGGGATGACACCCCGCTCCGTTATTGGCATTATGGAACTTGCTTGGCTGGCTGCCGGGCACCGCCAGACCGTTCGTCGCATCGAGGAGTACCTCCATGAGCGGAGAGACCGCCGCTGTCATCCGCGGCCGCGTGTACGGGACCGTGCAGCTGCGCCACACCGAAGGCGGCACACCCGCCGCCCGGTTCACCGTGTTGCAGGTGCCGCGCGAGTACGACCGTGCCCGCGGGCAGTGGCGCGACGGCGAGCCGGTCCCGGTCATCTGCACCGTCACCGGGCCGTTGGCCCAGCACGCCGCCGAGTGCCTCACCGACGACGTGCACGTGATCGCCACCGGGAACCTGGCCCTGCGCGCGGGCCTGCTCCACCTCGACTCCGCCCAGGTCGGCGTGGACCTCGCCCACCACGTCGCCTACATCGATGACAACCCTGCCCGCCGTCCTCGCCGGACGTGCGCCCGCCCCGGCACCGCGTGCGGCCGCGGCGGCCCCCGGGCCCGCGCCCCGCGCTGAACCCCCGGCCGCAGTTCCCGCCCCCGCACCAGCTGACGACTGGTGGCAGTCGCCGCCGCGCCGCTCCTGGGACGCGGTCACCGCGCCCAGCCGCACCGGCCGCTGACCCCACCACTCGATCCTGCACCGCCCATCACGGCACCGGCATGCCCGCCGGCCGCCCTTCACGGAGGTACACCGTGCCCAGCACCGCCCTGTCCGAGCGCGCCGCCCGCGCCGCGCTCGCCGCCCACTTCCCGCCCCACCAGGTCGCCGCCCATCTCGCCCATCACCCCGCCCAGGAGGTCTGGCAATACGGCGTCGACCACGACGCCAGCGGCCGCCTGGCCCAGTACAAGCCGCGCGAGGAACTCGCCAACGCCCAGCTGACGTGCCAGTTCGTCATCCCGTCAGACGACGCGTGACCCGCCGCCCTCGCCGACCTCGGCTCCGACCGCCCGCTCGGTCTTTGGGTTCGCGGACACGAGCAGCTGCCCGAGCTGACCGCCCGGGCAGTTGCCGTGACCGGTAACCGGGCCGCCACCGCCGAGGCCCTCACCCGCACGAAGGCCTTCGCCACCGCCGTCGCCGAGGCCGGTCACACGGTCACCGCCACTCTCGCCTACGGCGTCGACTCAGCAGCCCACAGGGCCGCCGCCCAGGCCGGGCACCCGACGCTCGCCGTCCTGCCGCGTGGCCTGGACCGCGCCCATCCGCACGACCACGCCCAGCTGCTGAGCTCCATCCCCGCCAGCGGCGGCGCGGTGGTCAGCCTGTTCCGGCCCGGCACCCCGGCCAGCGGAGCAACGCTCCGGGCCAGCGCCGCCCTGCTCGCCGCGCTCGTGCGGGCGGTGGTGCTCGTCGAGGCCCTGGACCACGCCGAGGCGGCGATGCACACCGCCGAGGTCGCCGTCGACCTGAACCGGCCCGTGCTCGTCTCGCCCCCCACTGGCGACGTGCGCGCCGACGGCAACGTCCGCCTGCTCGCCGAGCAGCGCGCCGTCCTGGTCCCCGACCCCGCGCACGCGCTCGCCGAACTTCGCTGACCTGCCCAACCGCCTTTCCGTGCCCGGCTGTCCGGCCGGGCACGGCCCCCGGAAGGAGTGACGGAGGCCATGCCCCGCACCGCGTACACGCCGTCGCTGCCCGGCCTGAGCACCACCGACGACCTCGACACCGTCATCAACTGGGGCCTCGGCGCCGACTCCACCGCCTACCTCGCACGGATCCTCACCGACCCGACGCACACGGCACCGACCTGGAACGCACCCCCGTCCTGTACATGGCCACCGGCAAGGCCCTGCCAAGGTCAGTATGAGCAGACCGCGGCGAGGGCGGCGGTGACGGCGGCCGCAAGAGTGAGCACCGAGGCGAAGGTCACAGCGGCCTGCTTCAGCGAAGCGGGGTAGGTGGCGCCGTCCAGGCGGGCGAGTGTGGCCGCGCCGGCGGCAGCCAGCAGCGCGAGGACGATCACCAGTGCGGTAGTGAGCAGAACGACTACGACGAACACGGCAAGCTCCCTGTACACGGTGGCGTGTTGACGTAACCGAAGGTTGCGCAATGAGTGTTCGCCGGGGTTCGCCGGAACGAAGATGAACACTGGCGAACACATCACGACTCGGGGGCGAGCAAGGTGCACGACGAGCACACCCAACACAATCCGGCACTCACCGAACTACGCCGGAGACTGAGTGAGGGACTGGCCTGTGCCCGACTGACCAAGACGCAGCTCGCTGCAAAAGCAAAGCTGGGGCGTACAACCGTGCAGCAAGCCTTCCAGCCCGGTGGACCGGTGCCGTCGGCTGAGACAGTAGCGGCGGTGGCCCGCGCGCTGGCGCTGTCGACAGGGGAACTGCTGGAGCTGCAGCGGACCGCGGCCCAACCGACCGCCTTCGAGGGACCTGGCGAGGCGATCATCTCCGGGCAGTTGCCTGCGCACGTCGACCCGGCGCTGTTTACCGGCCGCGAAAACGACAAGCAGCGGCTGCTGGAGCTGCTGAGGCCAGGCCACAGCCAGCGGCCAGTGCTGGTGGCGGCAGTCACTGGACTGGCCGGCATCGGCAAGACCGAACTTGCCTTGCAGACCGCCCGGTGCGCGCTGTTGAAACCCGGCTGGTTCCCCGGTGGAGTGCTCTTTCGCGACCTGCACGGATACGATGCCCGCCGCCGCGTCTCCCCCAACGCGGCGCTGGACAGTCTGCTGCGCGCCCTTGGCATCCCCAGCAAACACATACCCAGTGACCTCGATGACCGAGCCGCGAAGTACCGGTCAGTGCTGAGCACATACGCCCGCCAGAACCAGCGCATGCTGGTGATCCTCGACAACGCCGCGACCGTCGCACAGGTCCAGCCACTGATACCCTCCGATGGAAGCACCGCAGTTCTGATCACTTCGCGCCACAACCTGGCTCTCGGACAACGCATTGAGCTCAACCTGCTGTCCCCCGAGGCCGCCGTCGACCTGATCCGCAAGTCGTCGCAGCAGGTTCACGACGCGAGCGACCCCCGCTTCGACCAAGGCCCCCATCACGCACGGCAGATCGCCCACCTGTGCGGATACTTGCCCCTGGCCCTGCAGATCGCCGCCGCCCTCCTTGCCGACACCCCCAGCCGTCCCCTTGCCTCCCTGAGCCAGTCCCTGTCCGACGTCCATCACCGACTGGACCAACTCACGCGCGAGGACCGCGCTGTCCGCGCCGCCTTGGACATGTCCTATAAGCACCTGAGCCAGCCCCAGGCCAGGATGTTGCGACTCGTCGCCCTCAACCCCGGCCCCGAACTGTCCACGGAGACAGCCGCTCACCTGGCCTCCGCCGACCACCTTCACACCCAGCAACTACTACAGGATCTCGCCCGGGCCCACTTGGTCGAACCCGGAGCTGTCTGGGAACGCTGGCGCCTGCACGACCTAGTGCGTATCTACGCGAGTGAACGCGCCGACGAGGAGCCCGCGACAGCAGATGACGTCAGGCGGCTTCTCACGTACTACCTGGAACGGGCAACGAGAGCCAACGACTACGTACTCGACCTGACGAACGTAACGCCTAGCGGCTTCCCAGATCGAACCCGGGCCCTCGCATGGCTGGACACAGAACGAGACAATCTGCTCGCTGCAGCAACGCTGGCGGAAAAAAAGGGACACTCCGACATTGCCCGGGACCTACCCATGGCCGTTGAGAAGTACCTCTCCACGCGTGGCTACCTAGAAGAGTGGCGTGCAAATGCCGCGCTCGCCGTCCGTGCAGCGCGCGACTTGAACGACCAGCGCGGAGCAGCACGCGCTGGCGTGGCGCTCAGCGACGCGCTGCGCGAGATGAATGCCATCGATGAAGCGATCGATGAGGCGCGCACGGCTGCGGAAATATTCCGCGGCCTTGATGACCGACCAGGTCAGGGTTCGGCCCTGCGTGCCCTCGCTATGGCCCTAGGGCGCGCTGGGCGCCACGAGGAGTCGCTCCGGATGTCCCAGCAAGCCATCCCTCTGCTGCGAAAAGGTTCCAACCAGCACATCGCAGCCGTAGCCCTCATGAATTACGGCGCTGAACTGCTGGACGTCGAAAGGTATAGCGAGGCTATCGATGCCTTGCAGGATGCTCTGGCTGTGCTATCCCAGACCAGTCGTAGCGTGGAATCTATCGCACTGATAAACCTCGCTGAAGCATTGGACGGCGTCGGGCGGCGGGCAGAAGCCATCAGCACCCTCCAACAGGCAATGGTGCGTGCTCTGGAAGCAGGCGGACGCTGGGAAACTGAGACTGCAGCGGCGGCGTCGTTTTTCCTGGCAATGATCCTTGAGGAGGACGAACAGCACCACCGGGCAAGCCTCTCGTTCCAGCAGGCTGCCGAGCTCTCCAAGGAGGCGGGCAATGCCAGTCGCGCAGCGGCGGCGTTCGCAGCCCTGGGGAAATGCCTGATAGCCCAGCAGCGCCATGAGGAGGCTGCGGGTGCGATCGGCGAGGCGATCGCCCTCACCCGCCGCAAGGCCGATGCCACCCCTGACGACCTCGGGCCGACACTGGCCGAGCTCCTAATGATCCTCAGCATTCCGCTCGTAGAACTGCGGCGCTTTGTCGACGCTGGCAACACCCTCCTCGAGGCCCTGGCCATCCTCCAGCGACTGACCGACGAGGATCCGCACACTCGCGAATCAGACCTGGCCCCAGCGGTAAAGATGCTCGCCGGGGTGCTTTCTCACTGCGACGACCAGTTGCCAGCGGCCTTGGAGTCCGCGGCAGAGGTAGTCGAGATCAACGCAGCCATCGTCCGCTTCCACCACCTCAGGAAGACCCGCGACCGCCACTTGGGCCCGGACCACCACGAAACCCTGGAAGCCCGGCACGAACTCGCCTGGTATTGGGGAGAGGCCGGGGATGCCGCGGGTGCAGTGGCCCGCTTCACCGATCTGCTGGCCGACCGGGAGCGGGTGCTGGGCCCCGACCACCCTCACACCCTCGCTACCCGCCGAGACCTCGTCTACTGGCGCGCGGAAGTTGGGGATGCCGCGGGTGCAGTGGCCCGCTTCACCGATCTGCTGGCCGACCAGGAACGGCTACTGGGCCCCGACGCCCCCGACACCCTCTCCACCCGGGGTAGCCTGGCGTACTGGCGCGGAGAGGCGGGAGATCCGGCGGGTGCCGTCGCTGGGTTCGCCCAGCTTCTCGCCGACCAGGAGCGGATACTCGGCCCTGACGACCCCCGCACCCTCGCCACCCGGCACAACCTCGCCTGGTATCGAGGGGAGTCTGGGGATCCAGCGGGTGCCACGGCGGCCCTAGCGAGACTTCTCGCCGACCAGGAGCGGGTACTCGGCTCAGACCACCCCGACACCCTTCACGCCCGGCACGACCTCGCTCACTGGCAACAGGAGGCAGGACAAGATGGCGATCACGGTGTCGGGTAACGATGGCGAGCCGAGCCTCGCCTGCGTGATGACGAACCCTGCCTTTCCGAAAAGGCCGCACCCGAGTTCTCCGACTGCTGCCCGTCCAAGCACAGCGCGGTCATGGACTCCTCTCCATTGGTCGGGCAATCGCGGCTGGCCGACCTGTACGCCGAGGTTGAGCGGGTGCGGGCGACAGCGCCCGCACAGACTGGCGCATTACTGACCTGATCCGGCACGCCGAGCAGCGCGGGGCGCCCGACCTGGGCATCGTCTGCCCGAACGACGGCCCGAAGTTCACCGGCCTCATGAAGAGCAGGTACGGGCGGCGCTGGAGAAGAAGCCCCGCAAGGAACCCGAAGGCCCGCCGCGCGCTGTGCGACGGTGCACCGTGCGCAGCTGATGGCCACCGTCCGCTGTACTCCTGCGCAGCGGGCGCCCCTACAGTGGATGGAGGAGATGACCATGGAGACGAACCCCACCGCCCTACTGCTTGAACTCGCCGCTCAGGCCCAGCGTGTGAGCGCCCCGGACAGGCTGCGCGACTTGCTGTCCAAGGGCCACCGCGCCTGGTGCGAGGGCGTCGCCGACGTCCGGGCCGGCGTGGACCGGGAGACCGCGAGCCTGTCCGACGCCGAGCTTGCCGAGCGGTGCGCCGATGCGTGCGTGCCGTGGGAGGAGGGGATGACGCGCGGCGAGGCGGTCGCCGCTCTTGCTTTCATGACGTGGGATGCCGCGCCGGCCGCGATGGCCTACACGGAGCTGGCAGAGCGTGCGGCCCGGTTCGGGGTGTGCCTGCTGGGCGAGGAAGTACTGTAGGCCGGTCTGGCGTCAGGCTGGACAGCAAACCCCTCTTTTGGCATTATCGAACATGTCGCGCTCGTCCGAGTGCCGGCACCGCCGTGCTGATCCTTCCAAAGGGGCCCTGATGTCTTCCGCCGACCGGCTCGTGGACACCGCGCAGATCGTGTCCGAGTTCGGCACGAGCAAGCCCCGCATCAGCGACTGGAGCAACAACCCGGACAGCGGCTTCCCCGCGGTCGCGCACACGGAGGGCCGCAAGCGGTTCTGGCGCCACGACGAGGTCGCCGCATTCTTCGCTCAGCGCGCCCCGAAGAAGAAGGCGCTGCCGGCCGCGGTCCTCGAGGCCGACCAGGACGAGCTGCTGACCAAGCGGGAAGTGGCCCAGCTTCTCGGCTACACCCGCACGTCGACCATCGACGGCTACTTCCGCGACCGGCCCGGATACTTCCCGGAGCCCGACGAGGACGTCGACGGCCCCATGTGGCGCCGCGGCACGATCGTGGCCTGGGTCGCCAGCCGCCCCGGCAAGGGCCGGCGCAGCTCCGCTCCGGCGGCAGCGCGGCCTGAGGTCTCGGCGGACGGCGACCCCGACGAGCTGCTCGGTACAGCCGAGGTCGCTGCGCTGCTCGGCTACGGCAGCCCGGCTTCCTTCTCCAGCGCCCTCTACCAGGGGCGCATCCCTGAACTGCCTGAGCCGGACGCCCAGGTGAAGGAGGAAGGAAGCCGCGGCCCGGCGCGCAAGAAGTGGCGACGGGCCACCGTCGTCGCCGTCGCCCGCAAGCGCGGTGTGCTGCCGCCGGCCGACCAGGACGAGAACGAGGACCTGGTCGGCGCCGCCGAGGCAGCCCGGATCCTCGGATACAACAACGCCGACAGCTTCATCAGCGCGCTCGGGCACGGACTCCTGCCCGACCTTGAGCAGCCCGACGGGTACGAGTACCGGCGCGGCAGCGCGGGCCGTCCCCGTCAGCAGCGCTGGAAACGCTCCCGCCTCGAGGACCTGGCCGCCCGCCGCTCCTCACCGTCCTGACTGCACCTCGACCAACCGCGTCGCAGGCGGGATACCGTAAGACCGCGGCCTCTGGTTTAAGGGATCGACGAACTCCCGGCGGGCCAGACGCCGCACGATGGCCGGTACGGAGAGGCCAGCCACCCCTCCACCGCGAAGCCACACGGCTTCGCGGAACCGGCCATCGCTACGGATCCTCGTCTGTTGAGCGTGCTGAGGGGCGCCCGGCACGCAGGACGCTGCAGGGGCGCTGTCAGTGCGTTGTAGGACGATGGGCACTCACGACGGACGTCCCTCCACCACAGGGGTTTTCATGCTGGCGATAGCCGTACTCGACCCCGGACCTTCCGGAAGAGGTATGGAGCCTCCTCTTCGACGGTGAACCCCGCAATCTGTCCCGCCCCGATCCCTCAGCGGTGCCTTGGTGGGCCCGCCGGGAGCGGCGCCGCCTGCAACTCCTCCGCGATGCCCGGGACCGGTACATCACCGACGATGAACTGCCCCGCGACGCCGTCGTCATCATGAACCGACTGCACCGCCCCATGATGACGATCCCCGCCTCCGCCGTGTACGCCCACGGGCTGATCGACCCGCACGGCGTCAAGATTGCGCGGGCACAGGAGTGGCAGATCGCCAAGGCACTGCGCGACGGCAGCCCCCACCCGACCCGGGCTGTCATCAACCAATGGGCCGCCGCCCTGGAGGAGTACGTCGCCCGGGTCGAACACGCCGACGAGTGCCTGCGCGCGCTACAAGAGTTCCGCACCTTCACCAGCGGCGACGAGGTACTGGCCTACCTTGCTGCCCCAGCGGCAAACAACGCTCCTGTCGGCGAAGCCGCCGCAGCCGCTGCACTGACCGCCGCGCTCGAAGCCGCGAACAACGCCGCCCCAGACGAACCCCCAATCCACACCATCTGACGCCTTCCTGCCAACGGCTCCAGAGACCGCCGCGATCGCGGCGCTTCCGATGCCGTCGCCCGGCCAGCAGCCGACGCAGCTCCGCCCAGACTTCGTAGGCCTCGTAGCCGAACATCACCTGGCATCCGCAGAGTTGATCGGGGGCAGCAGGCCGTCCCCGGGCCACAGATCCTGTTCGGCCACGAGGCTGGTGAGAAACTTGTCGATCTCGGCCAGCACAGCGGCGCGGTCGGTGGGCCCGTAGGCGATGAAGTCGTCTGCTGCAGCGTCATAGGCGCGTACGTGGCTGTGCGGGCCGGTGCAGACGAGGGCGCGCGCGATCTCGGGCAGACCGAGGCTGAGGGCATCGCAGTCTTCGGAGCGGACGAGGTGGAGCAGGTCGGTGGTGACGCGCTCCCAGTCGCCGACGGCCGGCCAGTCGGCGCCTTCGTTGAGTTCGTGGGTGAGCGTGGACAGCGGCACGATCTCGCCAGGTCGGCGACCGTGGACAAGGCGGTCGTGGATGCGAGCGCCGTCGGGCTGCCGTACGCGGGGGTACAGCAGAGAGGCTGCGGCCACGACGGTGGTGTTGATCTCCTGGGCGGCGGCCGGGTAGTAAGCCTCGTGCGCGAACAGGAGGTAGACATCCAGGGTGGGGATGTCCTGGCTGAGTTCGGCCTGGGGCATGGGGAAGGTTCCCTTCGGAAGCGGTGGGGTCGGTGCATGACGGGGGCCCGGATGGGTCGTCGGCCGGGCGCCAGACGAATACGGGTTCAGGGGCCGTGCGGGAGCGCAGACCTGATTCGTGCCGGGTGCGTTGCCGTCCGCGGTGCGCTTGAGGACCTGGGTGACCTGGTGGGCAAGTTGGAGCATCAGCCGCTCGCGGGCGATGAGTTCGGCTGAGGCCGAGCGGGCGTCGCGGGTCTGGAGCAGGTCTGCGGCGTCCCACAGCAGGTGCTGGCCGATCTCGGCCGAGCGGCGCAGCTCGTAGCGGTCGCTGCCGGCGGCGGCCTGGACGAGCGAGGTGTGCAGGGCGGCGAGCCGCTGCAGGTAGCGGCAGGGCACGTCGCCCTCGACGATGCGGACGTGCTCGAACGCGCGGGCGTCCAGCCGGTCGGGCAGGTGCTCGGCAAGCACGGGGACGAGGAGGACCGCAGGGAGCACGATGTCGACGGGGGTGCCGTGGCGGGCGGCGAACACTCCGGCGAGCAGGCTGATGAGGGCGACGCACGCAGTGGAGAGGCGCAGGGACCCGGGGATGGTGGCCAGGGCGATGTGCTGGGCATGACGCCGGGTAAGCCAGCGGAGGGCCAACCGTTGCGCACGGGTCGCGGCCGGGGTGAGCACCCCGATCTGGTGGGGAATCGCGGGCGGGCTGCCGTCGCCGGGGACCGTCCAGGCGAGCCAACCCCACCGCGTGCGCTCGTGGACGAGCACGGGTTCGCAGTCGGCCGAGCAGGTGTGGTCGCGGACGTGGCCGGTGCGCAGGGCTCGGGCGCGTTCCTTCTCCCATCGCCTCGGGTGGCCGGTGAAGGGGCGCTCGTGGTGCGCGGCCGCGGTCGGCGGCGGTGTGTGGAGCGTGTCCGTCACAAGGTGCGTCCTTCCAGGTGGTCGGTGAAGGCGGAGGTGCAGGTGGTGCAGCGGCCGTCGCCGTCCGGGTGGGCGCGCCGGGGGGTGGGGCCCGGGCAGGTGCGGCACAGCGGCCAGCCCAGGCAGGCCGGGCAGAGGTCCTCGCCGGGGGCGGTTCCGGGATGGCCGCAGCCGGCGCATTCGACGAGGGCGCGGTAGGTCAGGGCCTCGCTCACCGAGCGGGCGGCGGCGGAGCCACACGCCGACTGCGGCGGCGGGTCGTCCCATGCGGGCGCGTCGCGGTGGCTGGCCGCGAGGGCGGGCGGCGGGTAGGCCTGGGCGGCGCGCAGACGGGCGGCGATGATCGCGCCGACCGTGGTGCGCACCGGGTTCGGCAGAGGCCTCGCGGCGATGACGTGCTGTAGCTGCTCGCGGCTCCAGCCGGCCTCCAGCATCACGGTCACGACGCGGCCTTGATCGGTCAGCGCCTGTCCGGTGAGCAGCAGCCCGGGGCGGGCCGCCCCGATCTCGAGCAGCAGCCGGATCCCCGGGTGCATGTCATCCGCCAACAGCGTGGGCGCCAAGGGCGGTGTGGTGCCGGGCTGGTCCGTCCCTCCGGGCCTCCGTGCGACGTCGTGGTCGCACGGAGGGAGGGGTCTGGTCTTCTGCTGGGTGGTCTTCTTTCTGTTGGTGTTCTTAGACCGTGTCCTACGTGGCGAGGCGGACGTTGGTCCGTTCATGGGGCGGGGTACGTGGAGTTGGATTGTTCCGGACGGGCTGTGGGAGATTGCGAAGCCGCTGATCCCTCCGTCGAGGGTGCGGCCACAGGGCGGCGGGACGCAGGACACGCCTGATGAGACGCTGTTCGCGGCGATCATCTACGTGCTGGTCAGTGGTTGTGCCTGGCGGGCTCTGCCGCCCTGCTTCGGCATATCGAAGTCGACCGCTCACCGCCGCTTCCTGATCTGGTCCAGAGCCGGCGTCTGGGGCCGCTTGCACGAGGCCGTGCTGCACCGGCTCGACGACGTCGGCCTGGTCGATGTGACCCGTGTCGTCCTCGACACCGCCCACGTCAGGGCTAAAAAGGGGGCGAACACACAGGTCCGAGCCCCGTGGACCGGGGCAAGCCGGGTTCCAAGATGCACGTCCTGTCGGACGCGAACGGACTGCCCCTGGTCGTCGACGTCTCGGCCGGCAACACCCACGACAGCGAAGGTCTGAAGCCGATGGTGGCGGGTCACCAAACGAGACACGACCCCCATCGCGGCCGGTACTTCAAGCCCCAGCGCCTCCACGCGGACAAGCCTACGACCGCCCGGACCTGCGGAAATGGTTACGCGGCAAGCGCATTGGAGTCCGGATCGCCCGCAAAGGCATCGAGTCCAGCGAACGGCTGGGCCGCCGCAGGTGGGTGATCGAAAGGACGATGTCGTGGTTGTCCGGATACCGCAGACTCAGCCCCCGCTACGAACGCGATCCCCGCAATTACCTGGCCTTTCTCGGTCTCGCTGCGGCCTTGTGCTGCTACAAGCGCCTCGTCCGCCTCGCCACGTAGGACACGGTCTAAGAGACGTTCGAGAAAAATGGCCTCCGACCTGCGGGTTTGTGAAACCTAATGTCGGCGACCACCGACATTAGGGGTGCTCGGATGTCGGTCCGTGCCCACACTCAGCCTAGAAACTTGCGCCTATCCACAACTCTCCGCTGAGACATGCGAATAGACGCAAGTATTGCCCTCCAGGCTCAACGCTCCGCAGCGCGCACGGTCGAGAGGACTTCCATCGCCGGATCACTACCCGGCGAGTTGCATACAGACGCCGTGTCAGCACCTGGCCGCGCCTACCGATGTCCCATCGCATGAGGCCGCACAGGCTGGCTCTGCGCCGATGTCGGCGACTGCCGACACAAACTTGCGGCGAGTAGCAACTCTCCCGCGTGTAACATGCGGATGGTCGCAACTTTTGCCGTACAGTGCGCAGCACCTGTACGCGAAAGGATCATCTACATGGACGCAGCGGCAGAGGGCCTGCGCGCATGGCGCGCGAGCCCTCGACCTCAACCGCCCAAGCCTGTAAGGCCTGTTGAGAGGGACGGTGGCACCGATCTCGCGCGCCGGATCGCCGAGCAGTTCGGCAAGGGCCCTGTCCACGAGGTCAAGACCGTCGTCTATCGGCGCCCTCCTCACGACATGCTCGGCGAGGCCGGCTACTCGCTCGTCAGCAACTACTTCCTGCGGCGCGTCCTGCCCTACTGCCTGATGCACAACATCATCAGCAAGCTGCAGGCCGCCGTCCTGTCAAACATGATCGGCAGGCAGAAGAAGGGCAAGATCGAGTGCACCCACGCGGAGATCGCAGGCGAGCTCGGCGTGAAGCGGACCAGCATCGGCCACGCCCTCGACGCGCTCTGCGAGAAAAACCTCATCCGCAAGGTCAAGAGGTCCTGCTACCAGCTCAACCCTCGCGTCGCGTATAACGGAAACGGCCAGGAGCAGCACGACTTCCTCGCCGAGCTGCGAGCACTCGCCCTCGACTCCAAGTTCCCCGACGAACTCGCCCCCGAGCTCACGCTGTTCTCCCGGCAAGAGCTCGGCTGACCGAAGGGATCCCATCGCCATGATGACCACCACGGACTTGCTGGGCATGCTGCACCAGCTGCAGCTCACCCCTACGGCGATCGACGTCCTCTCGGTCATGGTCGCGCACCAGGACCCTGGAGGCTCTGTCGGCATGAAGCAATCCGAGATCGACGAGATCCTCGGCGTCGGCCAGGCCTCCATGAGCCGCGCCATGGGACTGCTGGTCGATCGCGGCATCGTGCTGCGCTCCGGCGGCGGCCGCGGCCACCGCTACGCCCTCAACCCGGCCGTGGCCGGCTACGAGTCGCAGCACGAGCTGGAGAAGGAAATGACCCAGCAGCTCTCCCTGGGCGGACCGCCTCCGATCAAGGTGCCCGGCTACACCAAACGGCCCCCCAAGCCCGGCAAGGGCGGCCTGAGGTCCGTTGCCTAGCAACGCCCCGTAACGCAGCAAGGCCCCGGCGGGATTGCCGGGGCCTTCTGCACCTGTACGCGAAGCGCGCACTACCAGTATGCCCACCGCCCGAAGCACCCAGCCACCCAGAAGAGGACGTCGGCGCCCTGCGGCCTGCCAAGCGCGGCCAGAAGGCCGGACTGTTCGACGAGGTAGAGCATGAGTGAATCACCCCACCCGGTGACTCCTGAAACGCAAACGTCTGAGTCGCAGGCCCGCGACGCCGCTGCAACCGATAAACGAGAAGAGCGACTAGAAGTCAGGGCAGCGAGAGCACAAGCCGACTCTCAAATCGAGAAGGCGCGGAGACACCGAGAGACCTCTGCTCGGAAAGAAGCTTGGATTCTCGTTCTCGCGGGCCTATCCGCTACGGCTGCCGCTTTGTGCTTCTGTTTTTGGCTTCTTGGGCAGAAGGACTCCGAGCAACCGCAGATCAGCGGCTGGTGGCCTGTCGGAACCTTGACGCTCAGTTTCATTCTGAGCGTTGTCTGGAGCGTGCGTGCTGCCGACAGATCGGCCGCATACGAAGAAGTCGTACGCGAGGAAGAACTCGGTGTCCGCCTGGTCGAGCTGGACTTCGTGCAAGATGCAGACGCACCGTTGTCCGCCAACCGCGAGCTCCTACGGGAGTATCACCGGTTGTCGACCAGCCAGGCTCGCTCGGCCTTCAGGCTCGCGATCTGGGTCATGGCATCAGCCGCAGTTCTCATCCTCGTCGGCGCCGGTGCCGTGGTCGTCTCACAGAACACCACCACGGCCATCACTCTGGGATCGTTGACCGCCTTCATCTCCGCCTTGGGCGGCTACGTATCCTCAACCCTCCTCGCCACCTACCGCGTCTCCGTCGAACAAGCCCGCTTCTACTTCCGCGAGCCCCTCGCAGGCGGTTACCTCTTGGCGGCCGAACACCTCGCCAGGCGACTTGACGGGCCCGAACAAACCGCTGCCCTTGGGCGCGTGGTTGACGGCTTCGTCCAAGCAGCCACCAACGTGCCCGGCACCACGTCCGATGCACCACCTCAGGAGGCCGCCCCGCAGGGCTCATCCGCGACCGCCTGAGGCGTCTTCAACGCTCTCAGAGGTCACGATGCCGCGATCTATTGATCCGAAACGGTAGGTGTTCTGGGTCGTTGATCCATGCGTGAGTGAACTGGTGGGGGACGCACGGCAGTTGTCGCCTGCGGCGCAGGAGGCCCTTCGGCTGAGGGCGGTGGCCGCGTTGGTGGCGGGCCGGACTCGCGAGGCTGTCGCGGCGGTGTTCCAGGTCTCGCTCAAAGCGGTGGACAACTGGTGGGCGAAGTGGCTGGCCGGCGGGCGCGAAGCACTCGTGGCCCAGCCGCGTGGGCGCCGGGTCGGCGAACATCAGGTTCTCGATGCTGTCGAGCAGCAGGCGGTCCGGCAGGCCGTGCTGGATCACCGTCCCTGCGACCTGGGACTGGCGGGGCAGCTGTGGACGCGCGCCGGGGTGGGAGACCTGATCGCGAAGCTGTACAGGGTGCGGCTGACCGAGCAGGGGGTGGGCAAGTACCTGCGCCGCTGGGGCCTGTCCTTCCAGCGCCCGGACAAGCGGGCCGTCGAGCAGGACGCCGAAGCGGTCCGCGTCTGGCGGGAGGAGACCTGGCCGGCCATCCGCGCGCGGGCGAAGGCCGAGGGCGGGGAGGTGCTCTTCGCCGACCAGGTCGGCATCCGCTCGGACCAGGTCACCGGCCGCACCTGGGGCGCCAAGGGGCGCACCCCGGTCGTCCGCCGCACGGGCAACCGGTTCTCGGTCAACGTGATGTCCGCGATCAGCACCAAGGGACGCATGCACTTCATGGTCTTCACCGAGACCTTCGACGCCGACGTCATATGCCGCTTCCTGAACCGGCTCGCGGGCCACTTCGACCACAAAGTGCACCTCGTCGTGGACGGCCACTCCGCCCACCGCTCCCGCAAGGTCCGCGCCTGACTGGCCGATCACCAGGATCGCATCGAGCTGGAGAAGGGTGGTCAGATCCCGATGGGTGCGCTCGTAGGCGTCGAGCTCCAGGGTCCTGCGGGCCGCGTACGCGAGCGCCGGGTCCGCGTGGGTGGCCAGGCGCATGAGGATGTGAGGCGGAATGAAGGTGCAGAAGGTCCGGTGTGCTGCCATGCCCTCACGTCCCCTCGATCGTGCGACAGACCGTAGCGTTCCGCGGGCGCCGTCGGGAGGCGAATGCCGTGTTCCGCGAGGGTGATCGCCCACTGCGGTCAGCTACCTCCTTCACCGGCAGAGGTGATCAGTGCGATGAGGATGAGCATGATCGCGGTAAATGTGACGACCTGTTCCGCGTCCCAACCCTCACGTACAGCAGCGGCGATGACGGCGGCAACCACAGGTTCTATTCTGGTTCAACGACCCAGAACTCCTACCGTTTCGCATCAATAGATGTCACCGAGACCTGCCGGGGCAAGCACGGCCGGATCTGCGTCCTCGGCAGCTGCTGAAGGCTCGGTGCCGGACAACGGGAAGGGCCTGAGCCTCTCGCGTCGGCCGGGCCCGACCCGGTGAGACAGACGACTCGTCCAGCGGCACTTCAAATGCATAGCGAGCGCGACGCACCGTTACGCGTTGGTGCTGGAGTGTGATACGGGTAGAGATCTTCAAAACCGCCGTTGCAACGGACGCGGTGGGGACGTGCTCTCAAGCAGGGCCGGAGCGGGGGGCGTCGATGGTCGATGCAGCGGGCATGGGCGCCGGGGCCGAGGGCGTCGAGAGGTCCACCGAACCGGACAGTCCGAACGGTTCAGCGCTCACAATCTTCGAACTGGCACCGGAAGAAGACAGCGGCTCGGACACGCTTGGCCGGTACCGGTTTCAGGCGGAGGTGGCGGCGCGGGACTGTCTGGCCATGCTCACCCAGGACGCCATCGAGTTCGTCGTCTGCGAGTGGCACGAGAACTTCGTCGTGGCACTCGCAGACGGGTCAGTGGAGCTGGTATCGGTCAAGCACCGAGAAGAAACGCAGGGCACGTGGTCACTTCCTGAGTTGTGTAAGAGCGGAGGCCTGACCCACCTCTTCGACCGTTGGTGCGCGTGCGAGTGTGCCGCAAATGTCCGCCTGAGACTGGCGACGAACGCTGCGCTGAACCCGGCCAAGGGGAACGCCGGCACGTTGGCTCGGATGTGTGGCCCGGAGCCGGAGGTAACGGACGGGCGGCTCGCCATGGCAGAGAAGATCGCGCGTCAAATGCTGAAGGTCCGCTGGAAGCAGCCTTATCCCAACATCCCGGATACCCCTCAGGTGCGCACGCTCGCAGACATCCAGATGCCAACGGGCTTCGTGGAGAAGGTCCTGCGTTTCCTCGCGGTCCTGGAAATCTCGTGCGAACCACCGCAGCGTGGAGACATCACCGACGTCAACATCCAGAGGCTTCTGGTGCCTGCCGTCGAGCAACTGCAGCTGGCGCACGTCGACCTTGAGGGCACCTACCGGGCCATCGTGGATCGGATCGAGCAGGCCAACCGTGACGAGAGCGACCGCAGTCAACTCGCCGCGTACATCGCCGATCCGAGCCGAGTCCGTCACAGCACCCGGATGCAGCAGCGCATCGGCCGGCGCACACTCACCCGCGAGACCATCCGACAGCAGATCGCGTACACGACGGTACAGCTGCCCACGTTCCGGCCCGGTCAAGTGCCCGTGGTGGCACCAGGAGGCGTCAAGCTCAGTCGCAAGCTGCGCCAGGGCCTGGTGCCCGCGGACGAGACGGCCTTCGCCGAACGGCTCCGCTCCGCGTGGTTCGCGACCTGGTCCGAACGCCGCTCCGGCCTGGCCGGGACGAATCAGACCTGTTGAACCTGTCTACGGACGTCATGGAGGTGGCCTTCGAGTGCCGCCGCCATGCGCGCGCGGCAGCCGCCGAAGACAGCGGGTTCGGCCGCAAGATGAACGACCTGTTGGCCGAGCGACTGAAAGTCGATGCGCTGCCCTCGCCGCCGCCGTTCCAGCTCAACAACCTGCACCTGCGGGGGCTGGCCTACCAGTTGTGCGACGAGTGCCACTTCTTCTTCTCCGAGCCTTTCAACGCGGACGAGGAAGCCTCATGACCCACAGCGCCGACTTCGAGACCGCCGCAGCGCGCCTGCGGATGCAACGCCGGCAGGCCGAACAGCGCGAGGCCCACTACCACGAGGCGCGCATCCTCCTGCTCATCTCGCAGTTCACCACCCCCAAGAGCGGCCTCACCGGCCTCACCAAGCTCGCCAAACTCGACTTCCTGCTGCGCTACCCAGCCATGCTGGAGCGCCTTCTGCCCGCTGGGCCCGCGTCATGGCCAGAGGGAACCGCCCCCACAGAGCCCGAGCGCCTCGCGGTCGAAAGCCGCATGACCCGCTACAAGTACGGGCCCTGGGATCAGCGCTACTACAGCATCCTCGGGTCCCTCGCCGCCCGAGGCCTGATCACCTACGGCGACAGCACCCGAGCCGATTTCCACGCCACACCGCAGGGCGTCGCCGCCGCGGCCTCCCTCGCCGCCGCACCCGAATGGGACGTCGTCGCCAGCCGGATCAAGGTACTCAAGAGACATTTCAACAAATCAGGATCGGCCTTGAAGAATCTCATCTACGACCGCCTGCCCGACGCCGTCGACCGGCCCTGGCGGACGGAGATCTGACATGGCCGTCAACCTGCGCATCATCTCTCTGACCGTCACGACCGCCGAGACGGAACAGACCTACCGCTTCGACCGGCCCGCCACCGTGATCACCGGCCCCATCGGCACCGGCAAGTCCAGCCTGCTGATGCTCTTCAAGCACGTCCTCGGCGGCAGCGCCATGCTCACCCCGGCGGTCCGTGAAAACGTCCTGTCCGTCCAGGCCGAGGTCGTGGCCGGCGACGAGCATGTCGTCCTCAGGCGCGCCATCGAAGGAGACGCCGCGGACACCGTGGATCTCCTCGACCCCCACTCCCTCACCCTGGAGCGCTCGCTGTCTCTGCGGGCCGGGGACGGCGTGACCACGCTCTCCGACCACCTGCTGGATGCCCTCGGCTTCCCGCGTGAACAGATCGCTGCACGGCGAGAGGGAGCCGCGCGGCCGCAGAACCTCACCTTCAACGACCTGTATGCCTACGTCTACCTCCAGGCGCGCGAGATTGACCGCCAGGTCGTCGGCCACCTGGACAGTTGGTTCGAGCCCAAGCGCAAAGAGTTCTTCCGCCTGATGTTCGCGCTGACCGACAGTGCGCTCATGGAGCTCAAGCGCACCAAGAACGAGCTCACTGACAGGCTGAACGCCAGAGATACTGAGCACGACAACGTCAGCGCCTTCCTGGCGGCCTCCGATCCTCGCAGCGACGACGAACTGCGGGCCGAACTCACGCAGCTGCGCGACACGCTTGAGCGGGCCGAGTCCGCACTGACCGGCCTCCGTACTGAGCTCGAGGAGCAGACCGCCGCCGACACGGCTTTGCGGGAGGAGCTGCAGAGCGCCATCAGGGCCGCCCGGCAGGCCGAAGAGGAGGTGGCGGCCAGCGATCTTGTGGAGGCGCGGCAAGCCGTCGTCGCCCAGGTTCAACTCGATCTCTCCCGTCTTGACCGCAGCCACGGCCATCGACCAGCTCTCCCCGTTCGAGTTCGTCGTCTGCCCGCGGTGCATGCAGTCCCTGGCCGCCCGGGTCGTCGAGGACGGCCGCGTCGATGGCGCGCACCCGGGCCCAGGATTCCCGCAGGGACATCCGGTCACTCAAAGCCGAACGCCGGCAGGTCAACAAGGCCATCAAGGAGAAGTCCGAGCAACTCAAGGCCCGCCAGACACTGCTCGGTGACCTCAGCACCGAATTCGGCCGGCTGCTCACCAGCTGGGGTCTGCCCTGGATCAGCACGGCTGTCATCGACCGCGACACCTACCTGCCCGTCGTGGACGGGCAGCCCTTCGAGAGCCTGCAGGCATCCGGCGGCGGCATCGTCACCTCCGTCAACCTGGCCTACAGCCTCACTCTCCTCACTTTCGGACTCGACCACGCCGACGTCCTGGTCCCGTCTCTCCTCGTGATCGATTCACCGCGCAAGGCCTTCGGTAACAACGCCTCCGACCGGCAACGCGCCACCGAGATCTACAGCCGCTTCAGGACATTGGCTGACGCGTACGGCGAACGCCTCCAACTGATCATCGCCGACAACGACCCCCCACCCATCACCAGCGACTCCTTCGGCAAGGTGGTATTCGACTACGAGAACCCGATGGTGCCCGGCGTCGATCATCCCGGCCCTGATCACGTCACCCGCGTCGAGACCCAGTCGGAGAGCTGACGAGGAGTTTCCGTGCTGCCCAGCACGGATGACCACTCCCCGAGCTTCCCGCCCCCCGGGTGACCTACTTGGCGGCCCAGTAGCCCAAGTTGTTCTGGTTCCCCTCCGCCGCCCGGCGCAGCGCGTCCGGCGATCCCAGCAGACCGTACGGCAGATACCCGGACCGGACGCCGAGCTCCCACCCATGGACCTGGACGGCGAGGCAGGCCAGGGCGAGGGTGCCGAGGGGGAGGAGGGACCGAGGCGCAAGATCACCGGCATCGGCCTCGACGCTCTCCCGGTACGCGACCAGCCGCGCGACGAGGGCGTCCTCGAAGGCGTGCTGGTCGTCGTCGAGGAGTACGCGGAGCAGCCGCTGGTCCGCGCTCAGCGCGTCGCCGACCTCGTCGAGCCGCCGGGCGGCCTCCGCGCGCTCCCCGGCATCGGGCTTGCGCAGCGGAACCGTCGGCCAGTCGCGGGGCAGATGCCCGGCCGCCTCGGTGAGATAGGGGCACAGGGCGTCCATCGCGGCGAGGTCGGCGGGGGCGGAGACAGAGGTGTACCGGTTGTAGGGCACGCCGTCACGGATGGCGGGCGCGTAGTCGCCGCGCAGCAGCAGCCCGATGACCCGCTCCCAGTCCCACACATGCCCGCTGACGACACACATCTCGAACATGTCGAGCCAGGTCCGCGCGGTGGGCGCCTCCTCGACGACGTCCCCGAAGGTGATGGACCCGTCCTCGAACTCGTCGTCGTCCGGTCCGTGCTGATCCGCTCCCCGACGAGGGGGAACCGGATCTCCTGGTCCCCGTCCGGGAAGCACATGATGCTCAGCACTCCGTGCACACACTCCGCGGCGGTGACGGCGACCGTGCCGGCCGCGGCGTCGAGCCCCGGCTCCGTCACCGCCCGGGCGGCGACATGGTCGAGCAGTTCGTCCGCCATGGCCCGGATCAGCGTCGGCGAGATGCTGTCATACCGCAGCGAGTGCCACCGCGCGTAGGCCCGCCCCTCGATGTCGTCGAGCGCCTCGGCCAACCGCAGCTCGCCGACCTGATGGCATGCCACATCCCGCACGCGCCCCGTCCCTTCCTGCACTCCACGACTGGACGAAGCACGTTATCAACGGGCACTGACAGCACTAGGGCCTGTGGTGCTCCCGCCAGGCGCGGCACAGTGCGTTGAACTCCTCCTGCCGTTCGGCAAGGAGGTCCTGGGGCCGTTGCAGGTGGCAGTCCAGGATGTGCACGCCGTCCTGGAAAGGTTCGAAGCCGATCCGCACCCATACGCGGCTCAGTTTGGCGGCGGCTTCGCGATGCTGTTCTTCGGTCAACTCGCCGCCGTCGGCAGATCCGGGCTCGCACGCCACCGCTACACAGTCCTGCGAGAGGCGGCGGATGGCGGAGCCTGCCAGTACCGGGGCCAGCCCCAGTCCGCGCCATGCTGGTTCCAGGATGACCCGGTCCATGACGAGCAGGTCACCGACGGGGTGTGCGAGTGCGGCCTCGAAGGCCGGCTCCCATCGGCTTCAGCGACGTCGCGGGTCGAACCCGGCTGCTCAGGCTGCTGAAGGCGCCGACGGTGGCGGACCGTGCCCCGCGGGTGCTGGGGGTGGACGAGTTCGCCTTCCGAAAGGGCTGCACCTACGGCACCGTGCTGGTCGACGTCGAGTCCGGCCGGGTCGTGGACGTACTGCCGGACCGCACCTCCGAGACGTTCGCGACCTGGCTCACCGAGCATCCCGGAGTCGAGATCATCTGCCGGGACCGGGCCACTGCCCACACCAAGGCAGTCAAGGAAGCCGCCCCCAATGCCCTCGAAGTCGCGGATCGCTGGCAGTGCGCCATGAGGCGCCTTGTCGTATCCCCGGCTCAGCCGGGAGGAATTGAAGGGAGGTCCCTGGGTCCGATGGCTCACCCAACCCGGAAACGGTGAAGGGGAAAACAGCATGCCAGAGAACCGACGGCCGGGTTCAGATGTCAGAAACGGCGCGTCGGGGGACCCGCGTGATATGGCGAAAGCTGGATTGCCTGAACCCCAATGCCCAGAAGATTGAAGGTCAAATCCACCGGAAAGACATCTGGAACCGGTGCCGCCCCCTGCCTCGGGCCAGTGCCACGCCTGGGGCAACCTTCGGGGAACGGAGCGATGCCCAATGAGGGCATTCAAGGGTATGAGTGGGGCGCCTACGTCACGCTAGTACGTACGACAAGGACGAACATGGGATCGCCTACGGGAGGAGATCTTCCTACGGCGACGGAGGCCCCGTAGTAGTCGCCGGAGTCACGACCGGCCAAGGAGAACGGGAAAGCCGTTCGCATCGGGCGAAGGGGGCCAGGTGATTGGACACCACAGAATCGGGAGGTATGCGAAATGCAGAGCGTCGAAACGGTGCTGAGTGTCCTCCCAGGGGTGCTGCGTTCTCATTTGCTGAGATGAAGCTTCGTGGGCGCGTGCTCGGGTCAAGGCGGCTGGTATTCGGTGTCAGTTGCGGTCAATGACCCGACGTCGAAACCCACGCGCTGGTTCCCGCCAAGAAACAGGCGACGGTGTAGCTGCCCAGCGCGGGCAGCAGGAGCGCCGCAAGCATGACCCACATACCGAAGAACAAGTGCACGAAGCGGGGAACGGATGATCGCGGATCCAGGTCCAGGCGGCTACGGGCATGCCTGGTCACCTTGACCGTTGCGCTGGACGGTTGGGCATCCGCCCTCAGGACGGCGCGGCGTATGGAGTCCTCCGCCCGTGTGTCACGGCCGATCGTCAAGCGCAGCCCCTGGCGGTCCCGCAGGCGCAACTCATCGATTGTGCCGCCTCGGCCCATCGCAGCGAACCGGCGGACACTGGCCAGAGCGTCCAGTTCAATCGTGCGGACGCCGGTGAGCGTGCGGGCAGACATGAGCCGTCTCCCCTCGACGGTGGAGACGTGCGCCGTGCCCGCATCCCCGAACCAGATCAGGTATGCCAGCACTCCAGCGACGAATCCGGCCGCGGTGGCGATCCCGGTGTCCGTCGCCTTCAACACATGGGTTCGGATCAGCCCCGCATCCGCGAGGACGACCGTCGCCCATGCCGCGCCCACGATCCCCAGCCCCAGCCGCATGCGGCGACGGGCAGACCGAGGGTCCACCGGGGCGGGCGGCAGCTTTCGCCGCGAACGACGCATGTGCCGGTTGAGCCGACAGCGTTGCACCGCGAGGAACGCCTTGTTCTTGTTCCATGAAGATCCCTGCCCCCACATGGCCGCAGGTTAAGCCCACAGCAGACGGGAGGCCAGCATTCCGCACCACTCACGGGGCGATCGCGTGCTCGTCACGGTGCTGGAGCTGAGCGATGTCGGCAGGGTCGAGGAGCAGGGTTGATGGGTTCTCAGGCTTCAAGGCCGAGTAGTCGGAGGGCGTGGTCGGTCCGTGACCGATAGTGGTCGGTCGCGGCGGCGATGTTCGTCGACCGGCCGGGCCCGCCACCGCTTCCACACGGCCAGGGCGTGGCGGCCGTCGGTGGTGACGCGGACGGCACGCCGGCCAGTGGGGTCGGGCTCGCCCACGGCCAGGAGCCCGGCGCGCCCCAGGATCACCCATTGCTGGGCGACCGCCCCTGAGGAGGCGTCATGCCCTTGCCCTCGCTAACGCCGGAACAGCGGACCGCCGCCCTGGAGAAGGCCGTGGCCTCGCGCAGAACGTGCGCCCTCGTCCTCACCGAGCTCAACCAGGGAGGCCGTTCCCTGCGTGAACTCCTGGACAGCGACAGCGCTGTCGTCCGACGGACCCATGTGCGCCGACTGCTGGAGGTGCTCCCGGGAATCGGAAGGGTCCGCGCCGGTCAGCTCGTGACCGCACGCGACATCGCCGCCAGCCGGCGGGGCCAAGGGCTTGGAGCCCGGCAGAAGCAACTTCTGCTGGAGAGGTTCGAGGCCGCCGTGGCCTGATTCCGTGCCCTTGCCACCGAAGGCACAGCAGCATGTGCAGCCTCTCCGGGCTTCCCCTACGCCGCGAAAGGGAATCTTCCTCCCAGGGCCCTGCTGAAGGGCCTACAGAGGTTCCGGGGGAATCATGGCATCTGTCGAGTTTGATGACTTTTGCTTCTACTGCCCGATCGCACCTGCAGTTCATCCGGAAGCGGGTGAGGTTGACGAGGCAGCGCGGCGCTGGGCAAGAGAGATGGGGATCGGGACGGGTACGCGACAGGAGAGGAGCGACTACGGCCAGATGGTGTGCCGATGGGCTCCTGATGGGGACCGAGAACTGCTCGACGTGGCGACGCGTCACGCGTACGTGACCTTCGCACTGGATGACCTGCTCTTCGACAGCGGGCCAATCTGTCGGAGTCCTGACCGAGTGTCGTTGCTGGTCGGTCGACTGATCCGTTCCTTGGTGTCGCCCGAAGCAGAGCCGCTGCCGAGCGGTTTCGCCAGACTCGACCGTGCGGTCGCCGCGCAACGTGCGTGTTCCGCGGAGATCAGAGCCAAGTGCCGGCCGGACACGGTGCGGAGATGGATCGACTCGATGGTCGAGTGGTACGTAGGTGCGCTGACGGTGGTGGCGCACCGGCAGATGGGCAAGGTGCTGGGGTTCCGGGACTATCTGAACCTCGGCCATATGGACCGGGCCATCCGGTATTGCGTGGTCGTGATCCAGATCGCGGAAGGGACAGTGCTGCCGAACGCCGAGTTGGAAACGCCGCTGGTAAGGGCGGTGACGGAAGCAGCGTATCTGCTGGTGACTGTGGACAGCGATCTGTACTCCTACAAGAAGGAGGCCCTGGAAGGCACGCTGGAGATGAACGTCGTGTCAGCTCTGATGCAAGAAGGGCACTCAGCCGGCTACGCCGCGAGGAAAGCGTTCGAGCTGCGGAACACGGTGATGGCGGTCTTCATGCAGTTGATCCGACAGGCACGTGAGGACGCGAGCGCTGAACTGTTGCGATACCTGGGACAACTTGAGCACCTGGTGCGGGGAAACCTTGACTGGGGACTCCGAGCGCCTCGGTATGACGTGCAAGGAAACGCCGTGCCGTTTCGGGTCGTTACTGCCCCGCAGCCAGATCCTTTGGTGTCATCGGCACTGCCGGAAATCGCATGGTGGTGGGAACTGGTCGCCTGACCTGCAGCGAAATTCCCCTCAAGGTGTCATGCCTGGCTCTGACACTACGAGGTCGGCGACCAGACTGAGTTGGCTCGGGTCCGGCACCTGGCCCGACCCAGGTGGCCGCGTCGAGGTTGGCCGCGGCGTAGCCGAGGAGATGGCGCTGGTATTCGCTGCTTTGCCGCTCGGTGTGGCGGATGACGCGCCAGTCGCGGGCCGAGATCGCCGAGTGGCGGCCGGGTGCTTAACCGCGTCAACTACTCAGTTGCGGCGGATGCCTACGTCCCGGTACCGCTCATCGGGACCGACACCCTGGGATTGCCCGGGTCGCTGGTGGTGAGGTTGAAGACCGCGGCTACCGCGGCAGCCGTCGGGTTGTCCGCAAACACCTCGCCGCCCTGCGCACGGGCACCGCAGAACCGGAGCGGGCCGATATTCCAAGCCCGTGCAAGATCACCTCCTGGATCATGCGGCCCCGCGAGACTCTCACCGAGAGCCAGAACGAGCGCCTCCTTCAGGTCCGCCTCGCCTGCCAGGACATCACCCGGCCTGCGACCTCGCCCGCGGCCTTCGCCGACCTGGTCCGCCACCAGCGCGGAGCGGCCCGTGAGACAGTCGGGGACAGCTCACCGATCGTCACCGAGGAGAACGATCCATGAGAGCGTTGCCCGCCGTCACCGGCCGTGATGAGTTCGACGTCCTTGTCGTCAGGACCGACTACGACGATGACCAGGCGTGGCGGGACGTGACGGCGGCGCTGCTGGAGCCCTGGGGGGACAGGCAGTACGAGGCACACGTCCACTTCATAGACGACCCGGCCTGGACAGGAGCGACCGTTGACGAGGCCCTGAATGCGGTCCGCGCCGACGAGAACCTGGCCGTTGTCTTCCTCGCCGACCGGAGGACCATGCAGGCCGAGAGCCACGCGTTGCTGGCGGTCACCACGCTGACGCGGGAGGAGTGCGTCGACGAACAAGACTACGAGCAGCTGACCGAGTTCGGTCGTGAGTTCCGCACCGTCCCCGCAGGAGTCCACGACGTCCACGCCAACCTGAGCATCGGCAACCTGGCCTTCGAGGAGTACGCCGCACGGGCTCACGATGATCCCGAAGGGATCTACCGGTCCTTCTGAACAGGGCTCACGGAACTGCGGACAGAGCCTCCAGGGCTCTGTCCGCAGTTCCGTGAAAGCGCAGGTCAACGACGGGAAGACACTATCTGTCCCTCGTGTCCATACCGTCGCGATCAATGAGCTCGGGGGCGTAGGGACATTGGTCGGCTGTCTTGCGATGATCGATGGTTCGGCCGATTTACGCCTGGAACTCAGTGAGGTCGATGGCGTGAACGCGCAGAGGGTAGCCGTACACCGGGTGCACCGTCTCCCGCTCGGGCACCATGCCGAGCTTGCGGGCGACGTTCTCGGAGGCGTTGTCCCCCACCCGGTTGATGCTGATGACGCGGTCCAGGCCGCGGTCCTGAAGCGCGAACTCCAGCGTGGCGTGCGCGGCTTCGGACGCGTACCCCTGGTCCCAGAACTGTGAACCCAGCCGCCAGCTGATCGCCACGGCGGGCATCACCTCCGGCAGGAACTCGGGCACGGACAGTCCCGTGAAGCCGATCAGTTCGCCAGAGGCCAGCAGCTCGACTGCGGAGAGCCCGAAGCCCTCCTCGTCCCACTCCTCCTCCCATCGCTCGATGGCCTCGGCCGTGTGGTCCAGGTCGCGCACCGAGCCGTCGTCGATCCAGCGCATGACCCGTGGGTCCGCGTTGATGTCCGCCATTGGCACGAGGTCGTCGTCGTGCCAGCTACGGAGGAGGAGGCGGGGTGTGCGGATCTCGGTCATGCGCCCATCCTGCCGAAGGCAACCGCCTCATCGGTAATCCGGCGCCCGCCCGCGCTGCCGCTCCGGAAACACAAGGCGTAAAGCAGCCTGCACCCGCACCGTCACGGGGGGAAAACACCGGGCTGAGGGCTGTGCCGACGACGTGCCACTTCGGCAGCACGATTGAGAGGTGAGACCGATTCGGCGGCAGCCTGCCGCAGCACCAACATCATTCACGGAACTGCGGACAGAGCCGATTTCAAATATCGCCATCATCCCCGACACCGCAGCCGGCGAGTGGTGGCAGCACGCCCTGCCCAGCGACAGAGTCGTGCACGCCGAGCAGTCCGGACACCAGATGCTGGCTGAGGCACTACGACGTCGGAGGCCGGCCTCCCTGGGCCAGGACGCGGGCACCACAGGACAGGACGCCCGAGCATGACCGGGACGACAAACCCGACGGACCCTCAGAGCCTGTCACCCACCGAGCGGCCAGCATTCCGGCAGCCAGGGTTCTAGCCGAGATTCTTTGAACTGGGCACGACCACGTACTGCCGCAGGTACAGGTCGCGGAAGCTCACCGGCCCACGCGGACCGGGACCCTGTCGATGTTGATACCGGTCTCCGGCAGTCGCAACAGCTTGAGCCGTCGAGAAGTCGCGTGGGGGAATTCCAGAAGACCCCGGAGCCGCCATAAGCATCAATGAGGCCCCGCCATCCTGATTCCTGCTGGTCAGCGGTGCTGGCGTGGTGTTTCGATGGTGTTCCCATACTGGTCGGTGCGGAGATCGGTAGCACGTGATTGTCCGTCAGGGGCGTCTTCAGTGGTTCCCGGGTGCGGGCTTCGGTCTGCCGCATAGCTTCGGCCGCGGGAGGGACCGTCATCGTGGACGTGCTGACGTGGACTGTCGAGCGGCGGATGTACCTGGCCGAGCGGGCTGAACTGCTGCGCAAGGAACTGGCGGGGATCGAGGTGGAGGTGGCCCGGCTGGAGGCCGCAGAGGTCGTCTTCGGGCAGTGGGCGGAGGCGACCGACGGCGGACGACAGCCGTCCGGCATCATCGAGCCGGAGCCGGAGCCGGAGCCGGAGCCGGTGGTTGCGGCATGATCTGCCGGTAGGCCGGATGGTCCGGCAGCTCCGGGGCCGGCGGCGTCGGCGTCGGCGTCGGCGTCGGCGGGGACGGATCAGGCAGCGCCAGCAGGGTCATGCGGACCTTCTCGGCGATGCGGTCGAACTCCTCCAACTGCGCGGTGAGTTCCGCGATGCGTCCCGCGTGGCCTCGGCCTGCGCGGCGATCTCGCGCTCTTGCTCCTCCAGGCGTGCCAGCACCGCTCCCAAGGTCAACTCGCTGCCGCTCACGCGCCGCGCCAGGATGGAGGTCGCGTTGAGCATCCGGGCCATCCAGTCGCTTATGGCCCAGTACACCCTCGACTCGGCGGAGGCGGGCCGGTGCTCGTAGTCCCTTACCAGGTGCGGTGCAGCATCGTGATCCCGTTCACCTGCTCCACCACCCACCTCTTGGGCTGGGGAACGAACCCGCTGGCTGCCGGGTTGCGCTCGACGACTTCGACGTCGATGCCCACCTTCTACCCATGGTCGATGACGGTGGTCTTGAACCCCTGGTCCACCAGGGCCTTCTGCACCATGTCGGTGTCGGCGGCGACCTTGTCCAGCAAGGCGATACCGGCGGCGTTGTCGTGCGCACGCCCGCGTCTCGGCCTTACGGATGTCCACCGCCTACTGCGCAGGTCCTTCAGCTTCTTCCGCACCAACAGCGCCTCGCGGGTCAGAGCGATCCGACGCCGACCTGGCCAGCGAACCACCAGAGTCACCACGCGGCTGCCTGTCGGCAAACCAAATATGCAAAACGGCCCGCCGCGCAGAACGGCGGACCGTCTCAGGCCTGGCGTGTCAGGTGGTCGGGTTCAGCTTGAGACCGAAATGGCCCAGGATGTCGGGCGCTTCGGTCCAGAGGATGTAGTTGAACGCCACGTCGCTGCCGTTGTAGGAGTAGCAGCAGGGGCCTACACCGGCGGAATTGACGCCGCGAGCCTGGTAGGTGGAACCGCTGACCGTGTACACGAGGGCGCCGCTGTCGCCCTCCGCCACAGCCCAGGGCTGGTTGGACTGCATGCGAGTACCCTCAACGCCACGGACATTGTGGGTGCCGCTCCAGTCCGTTGAACTCCAGGTTATGTCCTGGTTGGTGACCGCGATGCCGCACACGTTGCCGTAGCCCATGAAGTACGAGGCGCCTCCGGACTGGCATACCAGGTCTCCCGCGTAGCTGTACGCGTCGGAGGTCACCGGGTGCCAGGTGTCGCTGAGCTGGACGTCGGCGTTGTTCTTGCCACCGGTCAGTTCCTCGGCATCCCACGCTGGGGAGGTGCCCGTGACCGTACCGACGTAGTTGCCGACGCTGTTGCGTGGGGTGGTGTAGTAGGCGCCGAAGGCGGGGTGAGTTCCCCCTTCGGTGAAGACCTCGTCACCGTTGGTGAAGCAGTGGTTCGCGGTGATCATCACAGGCGAGTTGTCACTGGTTTTCACCGCCGGTATACCCGCGGTGCAGTCAGCATGCCCGTCGGAGAGCACGTCACCGCCGATCTGTGGCGAGCTGTCCTCCCACTTGACTTGTGCCTGGTCGGTGGGTCGAGCTTGGTACCCCTGCTGGAAGGCGACGGTAACTCCGTCCAACAGGTTCTTCTGTACTTGCCCCGTGGCTGCTGGGGCCATGGGGGTACGGATACTAGCCTGTGTGGGTTGGTCCACGCCGACCTGGAGCGATGAGCCATCGGTCGCAACCGCGACGCTGTAGACGTGATAGGGAAGTTTATGCGCGGCGGCCTGAGCGAGCAGTTGCGTGCGAGCTGCGTGGAGTTGGCGCAGCGTGTACGCCGCCTTGTCGACCGTCACTCGACGGGTGTCGATGCGCGGGTTGATCTTCCGGGCCGCCTGGATGAGCTTATCGGCCTGAGCGGGATCGGTCAGCGCGACGTGGACGGTGTCGTGGGGAGCATCGATGCGCACGGTGGCGTAGGTGTCAGGCTCGGTTCTCTTGCCGGCGGTGTCCAGTGCGGCTGCCAGCGCGCGAAGCGGGTCCAGGATGCGGCTCTGAGCTGCCAGCGGCAGGGCGGCGATCTGAGCGAGTGTCAAGCGAGCTTGCCCTGCGGAGCGGTCACCAACTGCCGCATGGGCGCTCGGTATGGCCATTCCGGCCGATATGACAACGGTTGTGCCACAGGCGGCGAGCAGCTGCATCGTTCTGGATTTTACCTTCAAGGTGCCCTTCCTTGATTAGATTGTTCACCAATATTTGCGCGCACCATAAGGGGATTGAGTGCGCGGCGGAGCTGTGAGCGATGGAGAGCTTAGGGCCGGATACGCGGTCAGTGATCATGAATTGGGAAAGAATGATCAGCGCTACAGGGGAGGGGCGGGAATGAAGCGGTACCCTTCACACCGAGCCTGCTTTTGGGGGTCTCAACCGGTTGCCTCTTTGGAGTCCAGCCCCACCAGCAGCCGTCTCCAGACGCCGCAATCCACAAGAGAGCCCTGGGAGTGCGGCGGTTCATTGCGGTCAACCGAGGCGCGTAGCGGAACCGGACAGCGCCACTGCACATCGAAGGGGTATGACGACTGTGAGACTCGGCGGCGCAATCGTGGTGACCGCATGCCTGCTCGTGCTGGCCGGCTGCGGTAGCACGACCACAACGCAGTCCGGACAAAGTGGATCAGCCAGAGCCTCAACGACCCCAGTGGTAACGCAACAAAGGATTGATCACCCAGTCACCGAGTCCGCTGACGGCCGCGTCCTGCATACCCAAGGGTATGCAGGAGGCTGTCAGAGAGACGTACGCCTGTCGGCCACAGAAAGAGCCGGAGAGGTGATTCTGAAATTGCAGGGAATTACCCGGTCAGGTCCGCCATGCCCTACGGACGCCAGGTGGTTGCCGGTTCAGGTCACTCTTCCGAAGCCGATGGACCACCAAGCTCTGATCGACGGCACATCCGGGCAGCACCTTCACATCCAAGGGATCTGGCACGCAGGGCAACGTTCGAGCTGATTGTGCCCCACCAAGTGGTAATCACCGGCCGAGTTGCGGAGACATCACCGCGTTCGCGGACTTTCCGCCGCCCCAATGAAATGCTTTCATCCTGATTCCGCAGGTCGCGGGGATGGTGTGAGGTTGCGGTGATGTACTCGCCCGGGTCTGGGTGATCTTCTTCGGGAGATCGTCTGTCACCTGTGGACTTCGGTGTTTGCGAGGACGAGCAGGGCGCGCAGGAGGGTGGTGGCGTGCCGGGCGTCCATGCGGATCTTGGTCAGGAAGCGCCAGGTCTTCAGGTTGGCGAAGCCGTGCTCGACGGCGGCGCGTTCGCGGTTGAGCAGGCGGTTGGCTTCCTTCTCCGCGCCGGTGAGACGGTGGTTGCGGGTGGCCTTGCGGCCGGTGATGATCACCGGGTCGTCGGGGTCGTCGTCCAGGCCGACGAAGCCGAGGTCGGCCAGGGCCCCGAGTCCGGCCTCGCGCAGATGACCGGTGATCTTGTCGTGGCGGGCCGCGGTGATCTCGCTGGACCGGCCGGGCCTGGCCGCGGAGACCCAGATCAGGTTGCCCTTCTCGTCCGTCAGCGCGAGAAACAGCAGGCCATGGGCTTTGTGCTTGCCGGAGAAGTTCTTCCGGTTCTCTGCCCCGGTGCGACGGCGAGTGCGCACGAGGGTGCCGTCCAGCAGCACTACGACCCCGCCGCTGCGGGCGAGCTTCTTCAGCGCCCGGCCAGCTGCGGGGCCCGGGCGGACAGCAGGGTGAGGACTTCCAGCACCCAGCGGCGCACGGTGGAGGCGGAGACGTGGTTGCCGCCGGCCATGTCGGCCAGGCGCTGGTCGTGACGGAGCACGGCGAGCACGATCACCGCCTGGGCGCCCGGGGCGAGCTTGCGCCACCGGGTGCCCAGCTGGTTGCGTCGACGGCGTATCAGGCCGGCGACGAGATCGATGGTCCGCTTCGACAGCGGGAGGCGGACCTGGTAGACAACATGCTGAGGGCCTTCGGCGGGCTGGTTTTTCGTCACAGATTCACCAACTCCCGCCGGAGGCCGTCGCGTTACGGCCGGAATCGGTCCCTCCGTCACTGCCCTGACGGTCAGCGCACCTGATGGCGTCCCGCGCCGGTCCGCGAGATCCAGCCCCGGTCGGCGAGTTTGCGCAGCTGCCCGCGGACGGGCTCCACCTTCGCCGGTGTCGTCTTTCTGCCCAGCGCGACCGCGACGTCCTTGGCCATCACCGGACCATCCGCACCGGCCACGATCTCCATGACCCGCCGGTACTCCGGGGTGAGGACCTCCACCCCCATGCCCTCGACACGGTCCGGCACCAGCCGCATCCCACCCGCACCCGGACCAGCCACCACCACCGGCTCCGGCTCCGGCTCCGGCTCCGGCTCCGGCTCCGGCTCCGGCTCCGGCTCCGGCTCGATGATGCCGGACGGCTGTCGTCCGCCGTCGGTCGCCTCCGCCCACTGCCCGAAGACGACCTCTGCGGCCTCCAGCCGGGCCACCTCCACCTCGATCCCCACCAGTTCCTTGCGCAGCAGTTCAGCCCGCTCGGCCAGGTACATCCGCCGCTCGACAGTCCACGTCAGCACGTCCACGATGACGGTCCCTCCCGCGGCCGAAGCTATGCGGCAGACCGAAGCCCGCACCCGGGAACCACTGAAGACGCCCCTGACGGACAATCACGTGCTACCGATCTCCGCACCGACCAGTATGGGAACACCATCGAAACACCACGCCAGCACCGCTGACCAGCAGGAATCAGGATGGCGGGGCCTCAATGAACCGGGCAGCGGCGGCAGGGTCGTCGGTCGCGATGGCGGCGGCCAGCCCGGACGTCTCCTCATTCGCGCTCCGCGCCGCGTCCGACGGACCGTCGGTGGCGTCGATCGTCACGGTTGCCGCACGCTCCGAGTCGAGTGCCCACTCGAATCCGCGCGGATGGGTGTGCGGGGGAAGAGATGCGGTGATGCCCAGACGGTGCCGGAGCTGAAGAATGCCGGGCAGCCGCTCTTCGTAGACAGGCCGGTCGATGAGCAGCAGATTGAGTCGGTTGCACACGCCCAGGCGGTCGAGGCTGTCGGTGATCAGCCGGTGTGCTGTTGTTTCGGTGGCGGCCGAGTCCACGTACAGGACTCCGCCGCCGTCGGCATGGGCGAGGGTCCGCACACCGTGACGTGCGCCTTCCTGGCTGAGGTCGCGGGTGCTGTCGCCACTCCCGCGAAGGATAGCCAGCGGGATCAGCTCGGGCAGGGCCACCAGCGCGTAGGCCGCAGAGCGGTCTTCGCTGGACACCAGCTGGATGGCGTCCGGATCCTGCCCCGCCTCGGCGAGCGCCGGCGCGATCACTTGATCCACCAAGGCCCGGGACGAGCCGAGCGCCGCCGATCCGGTGCGCAGCACACCCGCGTTGCGCGACTTGAGGAACTGGGACGCGATATCGAGCGTGACGTTCGGACGAGCCTCGAAGTTGGCGCCGATGACCCCGACCGGACGCCTGCGTTCCAACAGAGTGAGGCCGTCCGGGCGCACCTCGACGGCCTTGTCCCTCGGCTCATGCGAGGTATCCGCCAGTGTGCGCAGCTCCGCCGCCATGGCCTCCAACCGCGTCGAGGTCAGTCGCAAGCGATCCTGAAGCGCGGACGACATGCCCGCGGAGACAGCAGCCGCGAGGTCCTTCCCGTTGGCGGCTATGAGAGCCGACCGTGCCGATCCCAGACGCTCCGCCATGCCACGCAGCGCCGAGTCGATCTCGGCGTCCGAGGCACTGATGAGAGCGGTGCCACCCTGCTTGGCTCGGATGGCACAAGCACGCACGACATCCAAGGAGGCGGGTGCTCGGTGGTCCTCGTCCCTTGTCACGGGCTTCCCCCCACTGTCCATCGTTCAACAATCTTGATCGGCGTCTGTGCCCCGGCAGTGCCGGGGGACGCGGGAAACGGCTCGTGGCGATGTCGACGCTGAGAAGATCCACCGGCCCTGCCCCAGGGGTCAAAGCCGGTCTCATGACGAAAGGCTGGCTCCTGGCGGTGAACGCCAGGAGCCAGCCGTGTGGATCACTAGGACCTGTTGGACGAGGCCCGCGCGACGGCCTTGGCGAGAACGTCGGCTACCTCGTCGGCATGGGACAGGTGCGGAGAGTGCCCGGAGGGAACACGAACGCTGTGGGCAGCACGCGCAGCCCACTGTTCCTGTACCGCGGGCGGCAGTGCCGGATCCTCGGTGGCCACGACGTACGTCAGGGGCACCTGGGCGGGCGCGGCGCCCAGCTTCTCGGTGAAGGCGCGCATGCCCTGCCAGTTGAGGCGTTTGACGGCCTCGGCGGTCAGGGCGGGGTCGACTCCGCTGAAGATGGACTCCTCGGCGTCTCCCGCCTTGACGGCCAGGCCGTCGGGCGAGTGGTTCCAGGTGGGCGGGAAGTCGCCGCCCATCCACTCCATCATCGAGGTGCCCGCTTCGAGGGCGAAGGCGGCGATGTAGACGAGCTCCGTCACCTGATCCGACTCTGCGGCGGCCCAGGTCGCCGGCACTCCGCCGTAGGAGTGCGCGGCGAGCACCACAGGTCCGTCGACAGCCGCGACGGCGGCGCGCACCACCTCGACGTCCTCGGCCAGCCCCTGGGCGGCCGCGCTGTCTGGACTGCTGCTGGGCAGTTGGACGGCTCGGGAGGCGATGCCGCGGGCGCTGAGCCTCTCACGCAGGGGTTCGAAGATCCACGGGGTGTGCATCGCTCCGTGCACGAGAACGACAGTGGGGTTCATCTGAGCCGTCCTCAAGTAGCGGAGGGTCAGTCGGTCATGGCGTCGCGGACCAGCGCGGTGTCCACGAACTGTTCGAAACGGACGATCAGGCCGCCGCGCACGACGAAATGGTGGGCGACCCGGACGTCGATGTTCTTGCCGGTGGCCTTGTTGGCCGCCGTGTAGCGGGCGAGGACGACGACGTTCTCGCCGTCGACGACGTAGGTGTCGTCGTGGGCGGTCCAGCCGTCCCACTCCTTGCCCAGCTGCTCCATCACGTTGGTGGTGACCCCGTCGGGGGTGCGGTAGGTGCCGGCCAGGGGGAAGCCGGCCATCTCGGTCCACTCCACGTCGGGGGCGAGGGTGGCGCGCAGGGCCTCCAGGTCACCGGCCGCGGAGGCCAGGTACTGGCGGCGCACGACGTCGGCGGGGGCTGTGGACGTTGCGAAGTCGGTCATGGTCAGCCCCACTTCATTTCGCCCTTGGCGACCTTGGCGCCGATCTGGGCGGCGATGAGCATGCCGTTGTCCGGGTAGCGGGCGACCAGAGCCTCGGTCAGCGCGGCGCCGTCGGCGGCCTTGCCGAGCTCCTCCTCGAAGGCGAGCAGATAGTCGCGGGTGGCGGAGATCGCGGAGGCGTTGGCCGGGGCGTTGGGCAGGCGGTGGCCGGGGACGACCAGTTCCGGCTGGAGGGCGGCCATCTCGTCCAGCAGGGTGACCCAGGCGGCGCGGTCGTCGGGGGTGGGGGTGTCGGCGACCCAGACGTGCTCCTGCTGGAAGAGCAGGACACCGCCGAGGAGGGCGCGGTGCTCGGCCTGCCACAGGTAGTGGCGGTCGGGCAGTCCAGCAGGGCCGCCCTTGAGCTCGAAGCGGTGTCCTTCAAGGGTGAGGTCGCCGGTCAGGGGCTCCAGGTCGACCAGGCGCGTGGGCAGGTTCGGGCCGAGGGCCTCCCATGCCTTGAGCTTGCCCTGGTAGGAGTGCTGGATGTGCTCGATGACGATCGGGGTCGCGACGAACTTCGCGTCGGGGAAGGCGTCGGCGATCACCTCGGCGCCGAAGTAGAAGTCAGGGTCGGCGTGGGAGACGAAGACGGTGGTCAGAGTCTTGCCCGAGTCGAGGATCTCCGCGGCCAGGCGGTGGCCGTCGGCGCGAGTGAAGGCGGCGTCGACCAACAGTGCCTCACTCTCCCCGGTGACGAGGGTGGCCGTCTTGTTCTTGCTGCCGACCGGAAAGTCCAGATCGAAGATTTTGAAATCGAGGGTGCTCATGCTTGGTGCTCCTTGCGGGGAAGGGGATGGCACAGTCAGGAGAGAGCGGCCAGTCGCCTATCGACCTCGTCGACGGTGGCGCGGCCGTGAGCCAGGACAGCGACGCGGTCGCCGTCGACGCCGAGCAGGGTGGGGAAGCCGGTGACGCCCAACTCGGCACAGCGCCGGAAGTCGTCCGCCGCCGCGTCGTACGCCTCGGGGGAGTCGAAGGCGGAAACGACAGCGTCGGCGTCAAGGCCGGCCTCTTCGGCGACCTTGCGGTACGTGGCGGGCTCGGACAGGCTGAGGCCGTCGACGTAGAAGGCCCGCTGCAGGGCACCGGCCAGCTCGGCCGCCCGGTCGGGGGCCACCCGGCGCAGGGCGGCGACGCCGCGCGCCGCGTCTTCGGAATCCATTACGAACGAGCCGTCGGCGATCAGCCGGTTGTACCCCTCACCGAACTCGGCGCCGGTCAGCTCGGCGATCTGGGCGTTGGCGCCCTGGACGTAGCCGAATTCGCGGATCGGGACCCGGCGCGAGCCGGTGAACAAACCGCCGGAGATGACCTCCACCGGCATGTCCGGGTGGCGGGAGACGACCTCGCGCAGGGTGGGGGAGAACCCGTGCGACCAGCCGCAGTAGGCGTCGAAGGCATAGACGAGCTGCATCGAGAACCTCGGCATCGGGGTGGGGTGCTCGCCGGGTGCGAGCGGTTCACCGAGGACAACAGTATCTGACTAGTCAGGTATTCCGGTGTTCGGCTGTCAGGCGATTCACCTTGCTCCACGTGTCGGCGCAGCTCATGAATCCACCAGCACGAACGCGGAGTCAAGGAGTGACAAACCTTGCGATCATTCGGACGCATCTCGCCTTGGGGCGCGCTGTCCGCGCGGGGGAGATCGCCGGGAGCAGGCCCGCAGCCAGGCTGGCGTGCGCCATGACGCGGGGGCTCAGGTCGATGAGGTGCTGCGCGGCTTGGAGGTCGTCGCCGGTGCAGCGACGCATGCGGGGAGGGGCCTCCGGGATGGCCCACAACCCTCAGGGAAGCCTGGGCAGTGTGTCCCGTGCCGCGTGACTCAGGATGCGAAGGTCTTCGGCGAACCGGTCCCGGTCCTCCACCGGGAGGGGCGCCAGGAAGTAGCGCCTGATGTTCTCGACATGGATCCGGGACGCGGAGACCGTGGTCTCCTCGCCAAGCGGCGTCAGGCGCACCAGCCGCCCGCGCCGGTCACCGGGATCCTCGACGCGTTGGACCAGGCCGGCCGCCTCCATACGGTCCACCAGACGCGTGGCGCCACCTGTCGTCAGGACCTGCTCCTGGGCGACGGCCCGCATCGACAGCCCCGGCTCCCCCGCCCTGCCCAGGATGAGCAGCACCTCGAACATCAGGTGGCTGATACCGCAGTCCACTTCCAGAGCCCGCCCCAGGATGTACTCCAGCCGGTTCGCGGCCCCCTGCAAGCGCCCGAACGCCAGGATCAGCGCGTTGTTCGCGGCGTCGCTCGACGTCGAGATCTCCGCATGCTCGTCCACGCTCCTGACGCCCCTTCCCATTCCTGCTTCCATTCGCCCACCGATCATGCCGCACCGGCTGAGCGGCGGGTCTGCCGACTTGGCTACCGGCCCTGGGCGAGCCGGAACGCGCCGGGCGTCGCACCGGTGTGGCGGGTGAAGAACTTGCCGAAGTTGGTGGGCTCGGGGAAACCGAGGCGGCGCGCGATGGTCGCCACCGGCTCGTCGGTGTGCGCGAGCAGCCGCCTGGCCTCCAGGGCGACCCGGCCGTCGATGACGTGCTTGACGGGTTGTCCGGTCGCGGCCGTGCAGGCGCGGGTGAGGGTCTTGACGGTGTAGCCGAGGCGGTGGGCGTAGTCGGCGGCGCGGCGGGTGGTGGCGTAGGAGCGTTCCAGCTCGGCGCGGAAGCGGGCATACACCTCGCCGCCGGCGTGCGGGTCGGTGCCGCCGTCGGGGTGAGGCAGCCGGTCGATCTGCAACAGCACGGTGGCCAGCAGGAGTTGGAGGATCTCCGCCGACACGGCTTGCCCGGTGCGGTCGTACTCGGCGCGCAGCTGGCCCAGCAGGGCGGACAGGACGGCGTACGAGGGGTCGGCGCCGAGTTGCCAGCACGCGGGGCCGTACCACTCGTTCACCAGCTTTTCGGCGCTGCTGAAGTGCGGCGGAAAGGCGGGCGTGAAGAGGAGGTGCGTGCCGTTGGTGGTTCCGGGGTCGACGAAACGCTGCACCTGCCCGGGCCGGATCCACATCAGCGTCCCTGGGCGGCAGGGATGCGTGACGAAGTCGATCGCGTGCGCCCCGCTGCCCTCGGTGATCAGGGTGAGGGTGTGGAAGTCCACCCGATGGACCGCGTCGGGACGGTGGTCCCGTCGTCGGCGCCGTTCGTGCAGGGTCGCCAGGTCGACGATTTCGAAGCCGGGGATCCGCTCCTCGGGCGGATTGAAGTCGAGCCGGGGGATCGCACCGCCCCGGGAGGGATCACCCCCTTCCAGGCCCGGGGGAACCATCACACTCTCCAGATGTCCTCGATTTACCATGCGGGGTCTTCAGCGTATCTCGTCTGCCTGCGGTTTCGCGGCGAGAGTGGAGGTCATCAAGGCGACGCAAGGCCGCCTCCACCGCAAGGAGCATCCGCATGAATGGCACGGTCACGGTCCTCGACAAGGGCGCGATCCGCATCCACAGCTACATGTCCCCCGCGGACACCTTCCACGCCACCACGCAGCTGATCGAGACCCCGGCCCGGATCGTCGTGATCGACGCCCAGCTGAACCCCGCCTACGCCGACGAGACCGTCGCCTACGCCAAGGGGCTCGGCAAGCCGCTGGACCGCCTGATCATCACCCACGCCCACCCCGACCACTACAACGGCGCCGACCGCTTCGGCGTCCCCGTCCACGTACTGCCCCAGGTGCGTGAACAGATCGCCGCACGCCCCGCGGCCCAGCTGCCGAGCGGCCTGGCCGTCCCGGCCACCGACCTGCCCTCCAGCGTGGACATCACCCCGGGCACCGAGGTCATCGGCGGCATCCGGTTCGTCTTCGAGGCCGTCTCCGGCGGTGAGGCCGCCGACGAACTCCTCGTCAAGCTGCCCGAACAGGGCGTCCTGATCGCCCAGGACCTCGTCTACAACGACGTCCACCTCTACCTGGGCAACAACGACATCACGGGCTGGCAGCAGGCCGTCGACACCCTGGCCGCCGAGACCGGCTACGACACGATCCTCGCCGGCCACGGCCTGCCCGCCGGGCCGGAGGTCTACGCCGGGATCCGCCAGTACCTCGCCGACGCCCGCGAACTGCTCGGCGACGACGGCGAGGCGTACAAGAAGGCGATCGTGGACCGCTACCCCTCCCACGTCGGCCCGTTCATCATCGACATCGCCAACCGGTCCCTGTTCGGCACCGGTCACTGAGCATCCACTCCCCCTCCCAACTCCCGTGCACTCAGGAAGACTTGCCATGTCAGTCCGTCTTCGCCGTACCCGTGCCGCAGCCGTCGCGGTGGCCTCGCTTCTCGTCCTGGGCGGCGCCGCCCAGGCCCTCGCCGCCCCCGGCGGCGACCTGCCTCACACGCCCCTCCCGCACCACCGAGGTCACCTGCCCACCAGCTACACGCTCCCCGGCGACAAGACCTACCCCCTGATCCGGGGGTTTGCTCCGGCGTCGGGATGGTGCCCGCATAGATGAACGGCCACCGTCTGATCTTCGAGGTGTCGAAGCTCGAAGGAGATCAGCACGATGACCGCACCCGACAGTCTGCCCCTGCACGCCCTCGCCGAGGACAACCTCGCCG
>NZ_JBITLY010000023.1:0-42138 GCF_044465725.1 Streptomyces sp. NPDC049541
CGCCCGGCAGCCGTTCACCGGGCGGGACGGTGCCGTCGCGCAACTCGCCGAGCAGCTTTGTCGCGACGCGCCAGTACAGCGGGTCCCCTCGGCGAGGGGGGGGGGGGGGGGGGGGGGGGGGGGGGGGGGGGGGGGGGCGGGCGCGCCCCCCCCCCCCCCCCCCCCCCCCCCCCCCCCCCCCGCCCGTACCGGCCTGTGCCGGAGCTGGCTCGTCGTATGTGCGAGGTATCAGCGCTCTTCTTCGGAGGCGGATGCCGGAACGGACGTCAGCCGCTCCGTCTCGTCCTGTATCTCAGCGGCGATCTTCTTGAGTTCCGGCTCGAACTTGCGGCCGTGGTGGGCGCAGAAGAGCAGTTCTCCGCCGCTGAGCAGGACAACGCGCACGTAGGCCTGCGCGCCACAGCGGTCGCAGCGATCGGCGGCCGTCAGTGGGCTCGCGGGGGTCAGAACAGTAGTCACGTCGCCTCTTCTCTAGCTCGACGAGCTGTCGTACCAGGGTCAACATCCAACCAGCCCTAAAACGTTCCCGCCCCGGGCTTTTCCTCGAAAAAATCTTTCGAGGCCGGCTGTCTGCTGCCGGTTGGCGGCGAATGTGCCGTATTGCGTGTCTGTGTGTCGTACGGGTTCGCGCAGTCTGTCAATGTCAGGTCCTCCCGGCTGGCTTGCCGGTTGTTCATGAGGACGTGCCCGGAGCCTAAATGGTTCATGCCTCGAAGGGAACGTGATATGTACTTCACTCCATCGAGGGATCGAACATGTATGCGACTCTGGACTAGTCTTAACTCCAGACGAGGGTGGCGTTACAACGGCTCTACCAGGCCTCGGTACCCTCTTGACGGCGACCGAAGCCGGGTCCTTACCCACCAGGACCCCACCTGAAATTCAGCGAGGAGCGAACCGCGTGACCGCCGAGACGTCCGTGCCGTCCACAGCGCTGCTGGCAGGAGCAGACCGGGACGGTTCCAACTACACCGCGCGGCACCTGCTCGTCCTTGAGGGGCTCGAGGCCGTGCGCAAGCGCCCGGGCATGTACATCGGGTCCACCGACAGCCGCGGTCTGATGCACTGCCTGTGGGAGATCATCGACAACTCCGTCGACGAGGCCCTCGGGGGCTACTGCGACCACATCGAGGTGATCCTCCACGACGACGGTTCGGTGGAGGTCCGGGACAACGGCCGGGGCATCCCGGTCGACGTCGAGCCCAAGACCGGTCTTTCCGGCGTCGAGGTCGTCATGACCAAGCTGCACGCCGGCGGCAAGTTCGGCGGTGGCTCCTACGCGGCCTCCGGCGGTCTGCACGGTGTGGGCGCCTCCGTGGTGAACGCCCTGTCGGCGCGTCTGGACGTCGAGGTGGACCGCGGCGGCCACACCCACGCGATCAGCTTCCGCCGTGGCGTGCCGGGTGCCTTCGGCGCGAACGGCCCCGATGCCAAGTTCGAGGCCACCAGTGGGCTGCGCAAGGCCAAGCGGATCCCCAAGACCCGCAGCGGAACGCGCGTGCGGTACTGGGCCGACCGCCAGATCTTCCTCAAGGACGCCAAGCTCTCCCTGGAGAACCTGCACCAGCGCGCCCGTCAGACGGCGTTCCTGGTGCCCGGCCTGAGCATCGTCGTCCGGGACGAGTTCGGGCTCGGCGAGGGCGGCAGCAAGGGTGAGGAGTCCTTCCGCTTCGACGGCGGCATCAGTGAGTTCTGCGAGTACCTGGCGAGCGACAAGCCGGTCAACGACGTCCTCCGCTTCTCCGGCCAGGGCACCTTCAAGGAGACGGTCCCGGTCCTGGACGACCACGGCCAGATGACGCCCACCGAGGTCACCCGTGAACTCGGCGTCGACGTCGCGATGCGCTGGGGCACCGGCTACGACACGACCCTGAAGTCGTTCGTCAACATCATCGCCACCCCCAAGGGAGGCACCCACGTCGCCGGCTTCGAGCAGGCGGTCACCAAGACGATGAACGAGGTGCTGCGCGCGAAGAAGCTGCTGCGCGTCGCCGAGGACGACATCGTCAAGGACGACGCCCTCGAGGGCCTCACCGCGGTGGTCACCGTCCGCCTTGCCGAGCCCCAGTTCGAGGGCCAGACCAAGGAGGTCCTCGGCACCTCGGCGGCCCGGCGCATCGTGAACACCGTGATCTCCAAGGAACTCAAGGCGTTCCTGACCTCCACGAAGCGGGATGCCGCAGCGCAGGCCCGTGTGGTCATGGAGAAGGCCGTTGCCGCCGCCCGGACGCGCATCGCGGCCCGCCAGCACAAGGACGCCCAGCGCCGGAAGACGGCCCTGGAGTCCTCGTCGCTGCCCGCGAAGCTCGCCGACTGCCGCAGTGACGACGTGGACCGCAGCGAGCTGTTCATCGTCGAGGGGGACTCCGCGCTCGGCACCGCCAAGCTCGCGCGGAACTCCGAGTTCCAGGCGCTGCTGCCGATCCGCGGCAAGATCCTCAACGTCCAGAAGTCGTCCGTGACCGACATGCTCAAGAACGCCGAGTGCGGCGCGATCATCCAGGTCATAGGAGCCGGCTCGGGCCGGACGTTCGACATCGACGCGGCCCGCTACGGCAAGATCATCATGATGACCGACGCCGATGTGGACGGCTCGCACATCCGCACCCTGCTGCTGACGCTCTTCCACCGGTACATGCGGCCCATGGTCGAGGCGGGCCGGGTCTTCGCCGCCGTGCCGCCGCTGCACCGCATCGAGATCGTCCAGCCGAAGAAGGGCCAGGACAAGTACGTCTACACGTACTCGGACCGTGAATTGCGCGACAAGCTGCTGGAGTTCCAGAGCAAGGGCATCCGCTACAAGGACTCCATCCAGCGGTACAAGGGCCTCGGCGAGATGGACGCCGACCAACTGGCCGAGACCACCATGGACCCGCGGCACCGCACCCTGCGCCGGATCAACCTCTCCGACCTGGACTCCGCGGAGACGGTCTTCGATCTGCTGATGGGCAACGACGTGGCACCGCGCAAGGAGTTCATCTCCAGCTCGGCGGCGACGCTGGACCGGTCGCGCATCGACGCATAGCCGTTGGGCCCGGGCCGAAGGGCTTGGCCGGGTCGACCATGGTCGTCGTACGTCGGCTCCACCCGTGGGTGGAGCCGACAGCCGTTTGCGGATCCACCCACGATCCACCCCTGCTCCGATCTGCTGACCTGCGGACTTCCGTAGCGTCGAAGGAGCCGACAGCACTCGCTGCCGACTCCCCTCTTCGCTCACGGAGGCTCTGATGTCCGGGCTCGTCAACGCGCTGGCGATCGCGGCTGTCGTCGTGCTCGTCGTCGTGCGCCAGTTCCGCGCGCAGCAGATCGGGACGGGCAGGCGTTGGTGGCTGTTGCCTGTGATCCTCGCCGTCGTGGCGCTCCGCGAGCCCGGCATCCTCGACGCCCACCACCGCACGGAGTCGGTCGTCCTGCTGGGCGCCGAACTGCTGGTCGGCCTTGCCACCGGGGCGGGATGGGCCTGGACGACCCGAATATGGGCGGAGCCGGACGGCACCGTGTGGAGCAAGAGCACCAAGGCGAGCGTGACGGTCTGGATCGTCGGTATCGCCCTGCGCGTCGGCCTCTTCGCGCTCGGTGCGGCCTTCGGCGTCCGTCAGGACAGCTCGGCCCTGCTCGTCGCCCTCGCGGCCACCCTGCTGGTCCGCTCCGGGATCCTGGTCTGGCGGGCGCAGTCCGTGGCTCCCGCGGACGGTGGGGGCACGGCGTACGGTGACTTCATGGTCCGCCCCGCGCGGAAGGAGCGCGTGTGACGCAGAACGCCTGGATGCGCTGGCCCTCGCGGGAGGCGCTCGGGCGGGCAGGTATCTCGCGACCTCGGCGCATGCTCGCCTGGGTCGTGAGGTTGTTCGCCCTCGCCATCCTGCTGTGGGGCGCCTTCAACAGCAGCCGGGTCCACGGCTGGGTGACGGTCGTGGGTGGCCTCGGTGTGGTCGTGGCCGGGGTACTCGCCTGGGCCCTTTACCGGACCACGTTCGAGCACAGGCTGTGGCCCTCCCTCGGCATCATGCTTGCGCTTCTGGGACTGGCCGTCGGCGCCCAGGCCGTGGGCTTCCGGGCACCGGCGCTCGTCCTGTGGTGCGGGTGCGCCGTCACCGCACTGGAACGGCTGCCGCTGGCGGTCGCCTGGCCGACGGCCTCCGTGGCCCTCGCGTCCTACGCCGCGGTCAACAACGACGTGTGGCTGACCACGGCGGCCACGACGGCGGGCCTGGCCCTGGCCGGCTACGTCCTGCGCCTCGACGCCGAAGCCCGCGGCAGCGCCCAGCGCCTGCTCGCCCAGGAGCGTGCCGCCCGGGCCGCTGAGGCGGAGTCGGCGGCGCTCGCGGAGCGGGCCCGGATCGCACGGGAGATCCATGACGTGCTGGCGCACAGCCTCTCGGCCCAGCTCGTACACCTCGAGGCAGCCCGGCTGCTCATCGAGCGGGGCGCCGGCCGGGACCAGATCCTGGAGCGGGTGGTGGCGGCCAGGGGGATGGCCCGTGACGGTCTCGACGAGACGCGGCAGGCGCTCTCGGCGCTGCGCGGGGAGCTGACTCCGCTGGAGGACTTCCTCTCGCAGCTCGTCGGTACGTCGGCCGGTGCCGAGGTCACCATTACGGGTGAGCGCAGACAACTGCCCGCGGAGGCGTCGCAGGCCGTGCGCAGGGTCGCGCAGGAAGCCCTGACGAACGTGCGCAAGCACGCGCCAGGGGCCAAGGTGCGGGTGCGGCTGGACTACAGCGACCATCAAGTGACGCTGGATGTACGGGACTCCGGCGGTACGCCAGGCGAACTCGCGGGGGCCGGCGCCGGGTACGGTCTGCTGGGCATGCGCGAGCGTGCCGAGCTGTTGGGTGGCTCGCTGGAGGCCGGGCCGGACGAGGAGGGGTTCGCGGTGACGCTGAAGGTGCCCGTATGACGGAAGGGGCGGAGCAGCGGCCCGCGCGCGTGGTGGTCGCGGACGACCAGACCGTGGTGCGTGAGGGCATCGTGATGCTGCTGGGCCTGTTGCCCGGGGTCGAGGTCGTCGGGGCCGCGGGGGACGGGGACGAGGCCGTGCAACTCGTCGCGGAACTCGCCCCGGACGTGGTGCTGATGGACCTGCGCATGCCGCGCTGCGACGGTGTGGAGGCGACCCGGCGCATTCGCGCGGAGTACCCCGGGACGCAGGTCGTGGTGCTCACGACGTACGCGGATGACGAGTCGCTGTTCCCGGCGTTGCGGGCGGGGGCACGGGGCTATCTCACCAAGGACGCGGGCGGGGACGAGATCGTACGGGCCGTGCACAGCGTGCTGTCCGGGGACGCCGGGCTGTCGCCGAGCATCCAGCGGCGGCTGCTGGAACGGCTGTCCGGCCCGGAGCCGCAGCCGCCGGCTGTGTCGGAAGCGCCGGACGGGCTCACCGCGCGCGAGACCGAGGTGCTGCTGCTGATCGCCGACGGCCTCAGCAACCAGGAGATCGCCCGCAAGCTGCATGTCTCCACCGCGACCGTGAAGACTCACATCAACAACCTCTTCGCCAAGACGGGGCTCAAGGACCGTGCCCAGGCGGTGCGTTACGCCTATGCGAAGGGGCTCGCACGGCCACCGGCGGGATGAGTCACCTGATGGGGTGAAGAGCGCGGAGAAGCAGAGTCCGGGATCCATCCGTTCTGTCCATCCTTGGGCATGCAGTCAAGCAATGGCCGTCCCTGCGGAGGCGGGGGTGGCGCCGATGGTTCGGCCGGGCACCGCGATCACGACTCGTCCCCTGCAGAGGCTTCCGGAGGTGCGAGGTACGACGACCCGTGGTACGACGCACTTGCCTCCGGATGGGGCGAGGCGGACGGCGTCGGAGGTGCCGTAGCCGAGGCCGGGCCCGCAAGCCGGCCGAACGAGGACGAGACGGCCGCTGCGGCCGACGTGTATCTCGAGGTGCAGCGCAGCGCGGAGTTCCAGGAGGTGCGCAGCAGATACCTCAGGTTCGCCGTGCCGGGAGTCGCTGTCTTCCTCGTCTGGTACGTGGCCTACCTCGTGACCGCCACCGCCGCGCCCGCTCTGATGGCGCATCGCGTGGCCGGCGCCATGAACGTGGCGATGCTCGCCGGGCTCGGGCAGTTCCTCAGCACCTTCCTGTTCGCGTGGGCCTACGCCCGGCATGCGCGGCTGCGCCGCGACCGGGCCGCGCTCGAACTGCGATGGAACACACAGGAGTTGACCCGCGGAGTCGGGGGTGGTGCGCTGTGACGGGCGGCCATCAGACGCTTGCGCTGCTTCTGTTCAGCGTGTTCGTCGCCATCACCCTGGCGATCACGACGTGGGTGAGCCGCAACCGGCAGGGCTCGGCGGAGGAGTTCTACGCGGGCGGGCGACTTTTCTCTCCCATGGAGAATGGTTTTGCCATCGCGGGCGACTACATGTCGGCCGCTTCCTTCCTGGGCGTCACAGGGCTCATCGCGCTGTTCGGATACGACGGACTGCTGTACGTGGTCGGCTTCCTCGTCGCCTGGCTGGTGGTGCTCTTCCTCGTCGCCGAACTCGTGCGCAACTGCGGGCGGTTCACGCTCGCCGACGTGGTCGCGGCACGCATGAGCGAGCGGCCCGTGCGGATCGCGGCGGGAACGTCCTCGATCACCGTGTCCGTCCTGTATCTGGTGGCGCAGATGGTGGGGGCGGGCAGCCTGGTCGCGCTGCTGCTCGGGGATACGAGCACGGCTGCGCGGGCCTGGACTGTCATCGGTGTCGGTGCGCTCATGGTGATCTATGTGTCGCTGGGGGGGATGCGGGCCACCACCTGGATCCAGATCGTCAAGGCGGTGCTGCTGCTCGCCGGTACGGTCGCGTTGACCGTGCTCGTCCTGCTGCGGTTCCACGGCGACTTCGACCGGCTGCTGCTGACGGCGGCCGCGCGCAGTGGGCACGGCGACGCGTTCCTGGCCCCGGGGCTGAAGTACGGCGGGGACTGGACCGCCCGCCTGGACTTCATCAGCCTGGGGCTGGCCCTGGTGCTGGGCACCGCAGGGCTGCCGCACATTCTGTCCCGCTTCTACACGGTGCCCACCGCCCGGGCGGCGCGGTGCTCGGTGCTCTGGTCGATCGGGCTCATCGGCGGCTTCTACCTGATGACGATCGTCCTCGGCTTCGGGGCGGCCGCGATCGTGGGGCCGGATGCGGTACGCGAGTCGAGCGCGGCCGGGAACACAGCCGTCCCGCTCCTGGCGCTCGCTCTGGGCGGTGGCGCGAACTCCACCGCAGGAACGGTTCTCTTCGCGATCGTCGCCGCCGTCGCCTTCGCCACGATCCTTGCGGTGGTCGCCGGACTCACACTCGCCTCCTCGGCGTCCGTGGCCCACGACCTGTACGCGTCACTGCGGCGCGGCCGCGCCGAGCCGCGCAGCGAAGTGGCCGTGGCGCGCGTCGCCTCGGTCGGCATCGGCGCGGTCGCGATCGCCCTCGGCCTGCTGGCCCGTGACCTCAATATCGCCTTCCTGGTGGGCCTCGCCTTCGCGGTCGCCGCGTCCGCGAACCTCCCGGTACTGCTCTACTCACTGTTCTGGCGCGGCTTCACCACCCGCGGTGCCGTGTGGGCCGTGTACGGCGGGCTGGTCCCGGCCCTGGCCCTGGTCGTGCTGTCGCCGGTGGTCTCGGGCAGTCCGGAATCGCTGTTCCCGGCCGTCGACTTCCAGTACTTCCCGCTGCAGAACCCCGGTCTCGTGTCGATCCCGATGGGCTTCCTCGCGGGCTGGCTCGGCACGGTCACCTCCGACGAGGTCCCCGACGAGGCCAAGCACGCGGAGACCGAGGTGCGGGCGCTGACGGGGGCGGGGGCCGCCTAGGGAACTCCGCCGCCCTCATCGTCGTAGGACACACGCCTGATCGTGGTCGTACACCTGCTGCGGTTTCGTATGCGTACGGCGCCGGCTTCGGGCTACGGCGTCACCCATGCGTACCGGTGTTCCGGGCGTCCCGTGTCGCCGTACTTGAGGGAGAGGCGGAGGCGGCCGGCCTGTTCGAGGTGGCGGAGGTAGCGCTGGGCGGTGGAACGGCTCAGGCCGGTCTCCGCGGCCACCTCGTGGGCCGAGAGCGGGTGTTCGGCGTGGTACAGGACCCGGCAGATCAGGTCGGTCGTCGGTTCCGAGTGGCCGCTCGGCAGGCCTGGTGACGACTGCGCCGGCGTGGTGCGCAGGGCGCCGAAGATCCGGTCCACCTGTTCCTGGCCTGTGATGCCGCGGCCGCCGACGCGGTCGACGGTGCGGCGCAGCGCGGCGTAGGAGTCGAGGCGGGTGCGCAGGGCGGCGAAGGTGAACGGCTTGACCAGATAGTGCAGCGCGCCGAGGCGCATCGCGGCCTGCACGGTCGCCACGTCGCCAGCCGCGGTGATCATGATGACATCCGTGCCGAGGCCCTGTTCCCGCATGCGGTGGACGAGTTCGAGGCCCGTCTGGTCGGGCAGGTAGTGGTCGAGCAGGACCAGGTCGATGGTCCCGCGCTGCACACCGGCCAGGGCCTGGGCAGCACTGTGTGCGCGGGCGGCGACCCGGAAGCCGGGAACCTTTCCCACGTACTTGGCGTTGATCTCGGCGACGCGGAAGTCGTCGTCCACGACCAGGACGTCAATCATCGGGCCTCTTTCTGTCAAGGCCTGGCGAGCGTTAAGCCCGTGTTTCGGCTCCGCTGTTGTAGCGCGCGCAAAACGAGCACAACAGGCTGTTGCAAGCAAAAGAACGGCATGCGCTCACAAGGCTGCTGCTGTGGCCCGGGCCACATCTACCGTCCCCGGCCATGAGCGCAGACACCAGCCCCGCCATCCAGCTGCGGGGCGCGAGCAAGATCTTCAGGACCCCGTCGGGGGGTCTGCACACGGCCGTCAGGGAGCTGGACCTCACGGTCGGGCGTGGCGAGTTCGTGGCGGTCGTCGGCCCCACGGGGTGCGGCAAGTCGACCACGTTGACGCTGGTCAGCGGGTTGGAGGAGCCCACCGAGGGCGAGGTTCTGGTTGCCGGGGAGCCGGTTCGCGGCGTCGGCGACAAGGTCGGTTTCGTCTTCCAGCAGGACGCCACCTTCCCCTGGCGCACCGTGCTGTCGAATGTCATGGCGGGCCCGCGTTTTCGCGGTGTGCCCAAGGCGGAGGCGAAGGAGAAGGCGCGTGAGTGGCTGGCCCGGGTCGGGCTCGCCGCCTTCGAGGACCGCTACCCGCACCAGCTCTCCGGCGGCCAGCGCAAGCGTGTCGCGCTCGCCGCGACCTTCGTCAACGACCCCGAGATCCTGCTGATGGACGAGCCGTTCTCGGCGCTCGACGTGCAGACCAGGGCGCTCATGTCGGACGAGTTGCTCGAGCTGTGGGAGGGCACGGGTGCCTCCGTGGTCTTCGTCACACACGACTTGGAGGAGTCGATCGCGCTGGCCGACAAGGTCGTCGTCATGACGGCAGGCCCGGCCACTGTGAAGCAGGTCTTCGACATCGACCTGCCGCGGCCGCGCAAGGTCGAGTCGGTGCGTCTGGAGTCGCGGTTCATCGAGATCTACCGCGAGATCTGGGAGTCCCTCGGCGAAGAGGTCCGCATCACCCGTGAGAGGGGTGCCGCCCATGTCGCCTGACGTCATGCCCGAGGCACAGGTCGCGCTGACCATGGCCGAGCCCGGAAACAAGACGGACCGGGCGCAGTCACGCGCGCGTGCCGCCCGTAGACGCAAGATCGTCGTCACGGTCACCCGCGTACTGCTCCTGGTCGCCGTGCTCGGCCTGTGGGAGCTGCTCGCCCGGACCGAGGTCATCGACCCGTTCAACTTCTCAATGCCCTCGAGGGTCTGGGACCAGATCTACACCTGGGTGACGCACGGGACCGCCATCGGGTCCCTGGGCGAGCAGATCTGGTACACGCTGTACGAGGCGCTGCTCGGCTGGGTCCTCGGTGTGATCGCCGGTGTGCTGTTCGGCATCACCCTGGGGCGGATCACCTTCCTCGCCGACGTTCTTGGTCCATACATCAAGGTGCTCAACTCGATACCCAGGATCGTCCTTGCTCCGATCTTCATGATCTGGTTCGGGCTCGGTCCCGCCTCCAAGGTCGCGTCGGCGGTCGTCCTGGTCTTCTTCCCGGTCTTCTTCAACGCGTTCCAGGGCGCCCGCGAGGTCGACCGCAACCTTGTCTCCAACGCCCGGATCCTCGGCGCGAGTGACCGCAGGGTGACGCTTCAGGTGGTCGTCCCGTCCGCCACCTCGTGGATCTTCACCAGCCTCCATGTCAGCTTCGGGTTCGCCCTCATCGGCGCCATCGTCGGCGAGTACATCGGCGCGACCAAGGGCGTCGGCCTGCTCATCTCGCAGTCGCAGGGGACCTTCAACACCGCGGGTGTCTACGCGGCCATGGTCATCCTCGCCGTCGTCGCACTCGCCGCCGAGGGGCTGCTGACCTTCGCCGAGCGCCGCATCTTCCGGTGGAAGCCGTCGGGTTCCGACAGCTGACCACCCTCACAAGCCACCCCCCGTCTTTCCCGCACCGCCCTCTCACAAGGACGTGAACCCTCCATGCGCAAGTCCGCCAGATACACCACCCTGGCCGCCGCCGGCCTGCTCACCCTCTCCGCCCTCACCGCCTGTGCGAACGAGGCGGCCAGTACCGCCACCACCAGCAAGGGCGACGGCAAGGGCACGAAGGTCAAGATCATGGTCGGTGGCCTCGACAAGGTCATCTACCTGCCCGCGATGCTCACCCAGCGCCTCGGCTACTTCGACGCGGAGGGCCTCGATGTGGAGATGCTGAGCGAGCCCGCCGGTGTCCAGGCCGAGACCGCGCTCGTCTCCGGGCAGGTCCAGGGGGCCGTCGGCTTCTACGACCACACCCTCGACCTGCAGACCAAGGGCAAGTCGGTGGAGTCCGTGGTGCAGTTCTCGCACGCGCCCGGCGAGGTCGAGATCGTCTCCAGCAAGGCGGCGGGAGACATCAAGACGCCCAAGGACTTCAAGGGGAAGAAGCTCGGGATCACCGGTCTCGGCTCGTCGACCGACTTCCTCACCAAGTACCTCGCCGTCAAGAACGGAGTGAACGTCAGCGACTTCACGCCGGTCGCCGTCGGCGCGGGACCGACCTTCATCTCTGCGCTCCAGAAGGGGGCCATCGACGGTGGCATGACAACCGACCCGACCGTCGCCACCATCCTCGACAAGAAGGCGGGCAAGGTCCTCCTCGACATGCGGACACCGGAGGGCTCCCAGGAGGCGCTCGGCGGCCCGTACCCGTCGTCAAGCCTGTACATGCAGACGGACTGGGTCAACAGTCACAAGGACACCGTCCAGAAGTTGGCCAATGCATTCGTCAAGACGCTCAAGTGGATGTCCACCCACAGCTCGACGCAGATCGCCGACAAGATGCCCGCCGACTACTCGCAGGGCAACAAGGTCCTCTACGCGGCGGCCATCAAGAGCACGCTGCCGATGTTTACCAAGGACGGCGTCATGCCCAAGGACGGCCCCGAGACCGTCGAGAAGGTCCTCAAGGCGTTCAACCCCAACATCAAGAACGCCAAGGTGGATCTGGGCAAGACGTTCACCACCGAGTTCGTGGAGAAGGCCACGGGCTGAATCCGTATGTAGGGAAAGGGCACGGCCCCTTCCCCCGCCCCCACCGGCCGTGCCCTCAGGCGCGGGTCGCCCACACGTAACGGTGTTCAGGGCGGCCCGCGTCGCCGTATTTCAGGGTGAGCCGGGCCCGTCCCGTGCGCTCCAGGAGCTTCAGATAGCGCTGGGCGGTCTGCCGGCTCACTCCCGTACGGTCGGCGATCTCCTGGGCCGACAGCGGCCCTTCGGCGCTCATCAGGGACTGACGTACGAGCTCCGCGGTGGTCGGGGAGTGGCCCTTGGGCAGCCCCGGCTCCGCAGAGGCCGACAGGGCACCGAAGATGCGGTCCACCTCGGCCTGCTCCGCCTCGCCGCCGCCGTCGAGCGTGCGGCGCAGCTCCGCGTACGCCTCCAGCTTGGCGCGAAGTCCCGCGAAGGCGAACGGCTTGACCAGGTACTGCAGCGCGCCGTGCCGCATCGCGGCCTGCACGGTCGACACGTCACGGGCCGCCGTCACCATGATCACGTCGGTCTGGTGGCCGCGACGGCGCATCTCCTGGACGACCGCGAGACCCGTGTCGTCGGGCAGGTAGTGGTCCATGAGGACCAGGTCGAGACGGGGCAGCGTCTCCAGTTGACGCAGCGCCTCGGCGGCGCTGTGCGCCTCGCCTGCCACGTGGAAACCCGGCACCTTCCCGACGTAGGCGGCGTTGACCTGGGCGACCCTGGTGTCGTCGTCCACGACCAGGACCTCGATCATCGCGACTCCTCCTTGGCGGTCGTGTCCGCGGTCGCCGTGAGGGCAGGCTCCGGCGCCGGCTCGGTCAGCGCCTCCGGCAGGACGACGGTGAACTCCGCGCCGCCACCGCCCGCTTCGCCCACCGTCGCGCTGCCGCCCTGCCGCTCCGCGAGCCTGCGCACCATGGACAGGCCGATGCCGCGCTTGCGGTGTGCGGGTGGTTCCTTCGTGGACCACCCGTCAGTGAAGATCAACTCGTGTTGTTCCGCCGGGATTCCGGGCCCGGTGTCGCGCACCCTGAGGACGGCGGTCCGCCCTTCGGTGCGCAACTCGACCTCCACGCGCGCGTGGAGGGTGCCGGCGACCGCGTCGAGCGCGTTGTCCACCAGGTTCCCGACGATCGTGACGAGCCCCCTGGGGTCGATCAGCCGGTCCGGGAGCCGCGTCTGGTCCGAGACCCACAGGGCGACACCGCGCTCGGCCGCGACGGTCGCCTTGCCGACCAGCAGAGCGGCGATCAGCGGGTCCTGGATCTTCTCGGTGACCTGTTCGGCCGTGACCCGGTGGTCTCCGACCACCTCTCCGACGAACTCCACGGCATCGTCGTACATCTCCAGTTCGAGCAGCCCCAGGAGGGTGTGCATACGGTTGGCGTGCTCGTGGTCCTGGGCGCGCAGGGCGTCGATCAGGCCGCGTGTCGAGTCGAGTTCCCGGCCGAGTTGCTCGAGTTCGGTGCGGTCGCGCAGGGTGGCCACCGCGCCGCCGTCGTCGGTGGGCATGCGGTTGGCGACCAGGACGCGCTGGCCGCGCACGGTGAGCAGGTCGGTGCCCGTCACCCGGCCGGCCAGGATGTCGGCCGTGCGCCCTTCGCCGAGCGCCTCGTCGGGGGACCGTCCGACGGCATCTGCCTCGATGCTCAGCAGCCGGTGTGCCTCGTCGTTCAGGAGGCGTATCCGACCGGCCCGGTCGAGGGCGACGACGCCCTCCCGGATGCCGTGCAGCATCGCCTCGCGCTCCGCGAGCAGCGCCGAGATGTCCGAGAAGGCCAGGTCGCGGGTCTGCCGCTGGACCCGCCGTGAGATCAGCCAGGCGGCCAGTGCGCCGACCGCCAGTGCGCCGCCGGCGTAGGCGAGCAGCCCAGGGATCGCGCCGATGAGGTCGGCCCGCACGCTGTCGTACTTGATCCCGACCGAGACCGCCCCGATGATCTTGCCGTGGGAGTCCCGCAGGGGCACCTTGCCCCGGGCCGAGCGGCCCAGGGTGCCCTTGTCGATCTCCATGACCTCGTTGCCGGCCAGAGCTTCCTTCGGGCTGGTGGAGACCTGGTGGCCGATCTCGCTCGGCGTGGGATGCGACCAGCGGATCCAACGGTCGTCCAGCACCACGATGTACTCGGCATGAGTGGCGCGCCGGATCCGCTCGGCTTCCTTCTGCACTGGGCCGTCCCTGGTCGGCGGGGTGTGCAGGACCCCCTCGGCGATCTGCGGGTTCTGCGCCGTGGTCTCGGCGATGGCCAGTGCCCGGCGCATCGCCTCCTCGTCGAGCTGCTTGCTCAGCGGAGCCAGGAACAGTCCGGTCGCGAGCACCGCGACTCCCGCGGCGATCGCCACCTGCATCAACAGCACTTGCGAGAACACCCGCTTCGGCAGACCGAGGCGCAGGCGGCGGGTGGGGGGAGTGGGGCTCATACCCACGACGGTACGTGGGCGCCGCGGAGCTGCCGTAGGGGGTTGTGGCATGCATCTCTTGATCAATGCTGAGCCGAGCGGCCGAAGCATTGATCGGACCGGTCAACTCGCGAGCGCGGTCATGCTGAGCTCGTGCACCGCCAAGACCTCCATCCGCGCAGGTGAACCGAGAATCGACGTCCCACAGCTCTCCGGGCGGGGCGGCAGGGCCGCGCCCTGGGCCACCTCGACGCGCCACCGGCGTCCGTCCACGTGAGCGACGATCACCTGCCAGCGCGGAGCGGCCCCGTCCGTTCGTACGACGCTCAGGGCGTCCGCCGCGTACTCGCGTACGGCCGAGCGCACGGCCAGCTCGGCCGCCTGGCCGGGCCGCTCCCAGGCGGAGCGCCCGCGGCAGCCCGCCACGACGATCCGTCCCTCCCGGACGCCGTGCAGGACCTCCTTGACCGCGTCGGCCTCTGCGCGGCCGTACGCGTACCCGTACGGAAGGACGAGCAGTGTGGGCGAGAAGCGATGGCCACCCAGATGGGTGACCTCCCAGACCCCCTCCAGCTCGGTGGTGGCGAGCTCAGCCGCGAGCGGGCGACCGAGCAGCGCGCAGCAGCGGTCCCGCTTGCCGTTGGTGCAGACGAGGGCGAGCGGAGCACCGGCGTGCGGTCGGGCATCGAGCGCCGTGTCGAAGGTGTGGTGCGCGCCTCTGCCGAGCGCGGTGAAGTCGAGGTCGAGCAGAGCCCGCGGATCGCGGACCGTTGCCGAGTGCAGCCATGCGTTGCCGGGTGCGGTGTGGGCCGCGTACACCTGTCGCATGGTGGGAGTGCCGCAGTCGGCGTGCCGTCCCGGGCGGCGGATCAGCGCGATACGTACGCCCGTGCCCTTGGCGGCCGCCTCCAGGGCGCGGCCGAGCGCCGGATCGAGGTGGCTCGAAGTGAGCGCCTTGGCACCCCAGGGGCCTGGCTGCTCCAGCAGCAGCCAGGTCCTCGCGGTGGCCGCGGTTCCCGAAAGGGGCTCGTCGAGCTCCCGGGAGACGGTTGAGCACGTACTCACAGAGGTGAGCCTAACCTGACTTGGTGCACCGTGACTTCCGGCCGCGTCCATGTCCTGCGCCGACCGGGGTGATCCCGCTACGGCAGCGGCTGGGGCGGCTTCGGGCCGACGTAGTGTCCACTGGGCCGCATGCGCAGCGGGCGTTCCCCGTACTCCTCGAGCGCATGGGCGATCCAGCCCGCCGTGCGCGCCACGGCGAAGACGGTCTCGCCCGCGGTGGAGGGCATCCCCGAGGACGCGGTGAGCACGGCCAGGGCCAGGTCGACATTGGCGTGCAGCGGAGTGTGGCGGGCGGTGGTGGCCACGATGTCGCGGGCCGCGGCCAGGGCGGGCGCCGCGCGGGGGATCTCCTCCAGGAGGCCGAACAGGACCCGCGCGCGTGGGTCCTCGCCGGGATAGAGCCGGTGGCCGAGCCCCGGGATGCGGCGGCCCGCCCGCAGCTCTTCCGCGATGACGGGGGCCGCACTGCCCTCGTCGAGCACGTCGAGCAGCAGCCGGTGGGCGAGGCCGCTGGCCGCTCCGTGCAGGGGGCCTTCCAGCACGCCGAGCCCGGCGGAGACGGCCGCGTAGGCGTGGGCGCGGGCCGAGGCGGCGACGCGCACGGCGAGCGTCGAGGCGGCGAGGTCGTGGTCGACGAGCAGGGCGAGCGCGGTGTCCAGCACGCGCAGCGAGGCCTCGTCGGGGTCGACTCCGGTCAGCCGCGACCACAGGCGGCGGGCCAGCGGGCCCTCGTCACGGTGGCCACGCCGGGCCGGCGGCAGGGCCGCGACCAGGGTGGGGATGAGCGTGCGCGCGGTGCCGAGCACGGCCTCCTCGGAGAGGTCGAAGCGCAGCGGGTCCGCCACCGCGGCGGCGATCGCCGCAACCCGCAGCCGGTCGGTCGGTCCGGTGTGTTCGGGCAGCGCGTCGACGGCACGGCGGGCCAGCGCGACGGGGACCTCGGGTGCGGTGAACACCATGCCGGGGCGCAGCCGGCCGGTCCAGAGCCACTCGGCGACCTCTTCGTAGGAGTGGCGCGTGGCCAGTTCGGTGGCGTCGACGCCGCGGAAGAAGTAGCGGTCCGCCTCGATGAGGGTGATGCGCGTCCGCACGGAGAGTTCCCCGCCCGAGGATGAACTCCCGCTGCTCTCCCGCCTGTTGCGCCGGGCGAGTGCCTCCACCTCCTTGGCGTCGAAGGTGCTGCCCCGGCCGCCGGGGACGCGGCGGCTGCCGAGCTGGCCGCGGCTCACGTACGCGTACACGGTCTCGGGCTTCACGCCCAGCAGTTCGGCGGCTTCCTTGGTGGTCAGCCGGCGTTCGGCGTGACCGGCGGAAGGGTCTTGATCGCGCATGGGGTCACCGTATCCACATCACGACGCATGGATGCAAAGCATTGATTCAATCAATATTGACAGGGAATTAGTCAAGCATCGACAGTTGACTCAAGTCCAGGGAGGAATCAATGTCCGTCAACAGGTCAGCCGCCGCCACCGTCGACGTGCCGCGGGGGCTCGCCGGCGTCGTCGTCACCGACACCGAGATCGGGGACGTCCGGGGGTTCGAGGGCTTCTACCACTACCGCCAGTACTCGGCCGTCGAGCTCGCGCAGACTCGCGGCTTCGAGGACGTCTGGTATCTCCTGGTCCACGGCGAGCTGCCGGACGAGGCACAGCGTGCGGCGTTCATCTCCGAAACGGCCGCCCTGCGGCGGCTGCCCGACGAGGTGCGGGCGGCACTGCCCGCCATAGCGGCGGCGAGCGGGCGGTCGGGCCCGTTGGCCGGTATGCGCACCGCGCTGTCGCTGCTCGGTGCGGCGAAGGGCTTCCGGCCGGTGTACGACGTCGACGCGGCCGCCCGCCGTCAGGACACCCTCGTGGCGGCCTCGGCCGTGCCGACCCTGCTCACGGCGCTGTACCGGCTGGGTCGCGGTCTCGAACCGGTGGAACCCCGGGAGGACCTCTCCTGTGCGGCCAACTACCTCTACATGCTGACGGGTTCGGTGCCGGAGCCGAAGCGGGCCCGGGCGGTCGAGCAGTACTTGATCTCAACCATTGATCACGGCTTCAATGCATCAACCTTCACGGCGCGGGTCATCGCCTCGACGGGAGCGGATGTCGCCGCCTGTCTGGTCGGAGCCGTGGGGGCGCTCTCCGGTCCGCTGCACGGTGGTGCGCCCAGCCGCGCGCTGGACACTCTGGACGCGATCGGCACCCCGGACCGCATCGACCCCTGGATCCGTGAACGCGTCCTCGCCGGTGACCGCATCATGGGCTTCGGCCACCCCGTGTACCGCACCGAGGACCCTCGTTCCCGGATGCTGCGCGAGGTGGCCCAGAGTTTCGGCGGGCCGCGCGTGGAGTTCGCCGTGGAGGTCGAGCGTCACGTCGAGAGCATCCTGGCGGAACTGAAGCCCGGCCGCGAACTCCACACGAACGTCGAGTTCTACGCGGGCGTGGTCATGGAACTGTGCGGCCTGCCCCGAGAGATGTTCACCCCGACGTTCGCGGCGGCGCGGGTGGTGGGCTGGAGCGCGAACATCCTGGAACAGGCGGAGGACTCGAAGATCATCCGGCCGGTGGCGCGGTATGTGGGGCCGGGGGCGCCGGTGGCGGTGCCCAGGGCGGTCTGAGACATACGTGCGGCCCGGTGCTTCTGGCGCCGGGCCTACGCTGAGGACAGAGCAGTGGCCGAGGTGTCGAACTGCTCGGGACGGCCCGTACCGCTCCTCGATGGGGCGCGGCGGGGCGACGGGACGGGCAACGAGGCGAGGGTGGCTCGTCGCCCGAGGGGGTCAGGCGTCAGGGATGTCCGTTTTGGCGCGGACCAGGGTTTCCCTGCTCACAATCACGATCCGCTCATGGTCGGCGCGGGCCGCGTCGGAAGGGAGCAGGTCGTCGAGCTCTGCGGTGGCCTCGGTTCCGATGACCGCGAAGTTGCCGTCGCTCAGCTCGAAGATGTCCGGGCAGGTCTCACCTGACATGCTGCCGCGCTCGCGTGGGGAGGCGCCGATCCGGCGCACGATTTTCAAGGGGGATCAGGTCCTCATGCGTCGGTTGTTACTCACTGTGACTCATGGGGACGGAGAATACAGCAGACGTTACCACTCGGACGGCCGTACCAGTGGGCCAACTGGCCGCATCCGGTAGCGTGTTGACCCTTTGTTTGCACCGCCTTCATTCAGCAGGAGGTTCACCCACCACCCACCATTCGTCCGTGTCGGCCTCATCCAGATTGCGAATGAGGGTGTCCACCATCATGCCGACACGTCCCTCTTCCGAGTCGTTCTGCAGGCTGGCCCGGTGCGGGCGGGTGGCTTCCCAGTACGCGCGGAAGACGGCATTGCGGACCAGTACCCGAAGGTGCCCCCGCAGCTCTTCCAGATCGGCGATGCCGATGCGGTAGCCGAAGACGGCATTGGCGTAGAGGGCGTTCGCGAAGAGGTACTGCCGCCGCTGCGCAGGCGAGTCCGTTTCGACGGTGCTCAGCACGGCGGCCAGTTGAGGATCGTCCATGGCCTTGTCGAGCAAGCGGAGCTGAAGGCGCTGATAGTCGACAAGCCGCGCTCGTTGCGCATCGAGTTGTTCGGTGCGTGAGCGCGGGTCCGCGTACCAGCGCTGGTACGCGGCGACGACGGTGAGGGCTCCCAAGGCGAAGGCGGCCCCCGCGGCTGCGGCGGCACCGAACCCCCGCGTCCCAGATTTCTGTGTGGCCATGTCAACCCCCGAGTCAGGCGGCCGTCCGCCGGTCGTCGGGGTGCGGGTCGACTGATGGGGACCGGCGAGCGGTGGGCGGCGCTTGCCGTCTCCCAGGGTGCCGAGCGGCTCTGGTCGGCAGGGAGGCGGAGAGGAGGCGCACGGAGGGAAGCGAGGGTCGCACGCTCAGGCGCCTTGCCCAACGTCTGCCCCGCAAGTGCTGCTAACAATCGTTCACTTCGCGGGGATTATTCCGGCTCGTATCCTGGTCCGGCATTCAATCCTCGTGCGTGCGCCGGGAGCGCGATCCGGTGCACGCGTCGGTGTCAGAGAGGTCGCACGTTGAGTCAGCCGAGCCACAGCCCCCGGCAGATCCCGGTCGTCGTGCTCGCCGGATTCCTGGGCTCCGGCAAGACCACCCTCCTCAACCACCTCCTCCATCGCAGCGGTGGCAGCCGTATCGGTGCCGTCGTCAATGACTTCGGTGCCATCGAGATCGACGCCATGGCCGTGGCCGGAGCGCTCGGCGACTCCACCGTCTCGCTCGGGAACGGCTGTCTGTGCTGTGCCGTGGACGTCAGCGAGCTCGACCTCTACCTCGAGCGGCTCGCCCGGCCCTCCGCCGGCATCGACGTCATCGTGATCGAGGCCAGCGGCCTCGCCGAGCCCCAGGAACTCGTCCGCATGGTGCTCGCCAGTGAGCAACCGGGGATCGTGTACGGCGGACTCGTCGAGGTCGTCGACGCCGCCGAGTTCGACGACACGCGCGTGAAGCACCCAGAGATCGACCGGCACCTCGCCCTCGCCGACCTCGTCGTCGTCAACAAGCTCGACCGGGCACCGGACGCGGAACGCGTCCTCGGGCTCGTCCGCTCCCTCGTCGACCGTGCAGCGGTCGTCCCGGCCACTTACGGCCGCATCGATCCCGAGTTCCTCTTCGACTGCAGGCCCAGCGAGGAGCGCATCGGGCAGTTGTCCTTCGACGACCTGCATGAACACGGCGAAGAGGGCGAAGGCGGTGCACATGAGGAACACGGCGAGCACGGCCACGCCGGTCATCTGCACACGGCCTACGACAGCCTGTCCTTCAGCTCCGAAGTGCCCCTGGATCCACGCCGGTTGATGGAGTTCCTCGACAGCAGGCCCGAGGGGCTGTACCGGATCAAGGGGTACGTCGACTTCGGGGCGTACGACGTCCACAACCGCTACGCCGTGCACGCGGTGGGGCGCTTCCTCCGGTTCTACCCGCAGCCCTGGGCACCGGGCGATGCCCGCCTCACCCAGCTGGTTCTCATCGGCTCCGGCATCGACGCGCCCGCCCTCGGCAAGGAACTGGAGGCGTGCAAAAGCGACGCCCCGCACACCGCCGATGAGCACGGTATGTGGGGCGTCCTGCGCTACGTACAGGATCCGGAAGCGGATCTCGTGGAGCCGCCGGCCTAGACGGGGCCCGCCACCACCGCCACCGTCTTCGGCAGGGACACGCCCGAGCCGTCGCGGCGCGGGTCGAGCTCCGGGAGCTCGGCCGGGGTGCCGTTCTTCTGGGCCGCCTTGGCCGGGACGGCACCCGCCCAGGCCAGGGACAGACAGTCCTCGCCCTTCAGGAAGCGCTGGCAGCGCACGCCGCCGGTGGCGCGGCCCTTGCGCGGGTACTGGTCGAACGGGGTCAGCTTGGCCGTCGTCTGGACCGAGTCGTCGAGCGTGCCGCGCGAGCCCGCGACCGTGAACACGACCGCGTCCGCCGCCGGGTCCACCGCAGTGAAGGAGATGACCTTCGCGCCCTCGGTGAGCTTGATGCCCGCCATACCGCCCGCCGGCCGGCCCTGGGGCCGGACCTGCGAGGCCTGGTAGCGCAGCAGCTGTGCGTCGTCCGTGATGAAGACCAGGTCTTCCTCACCGGTGCGCAGCTCGACCGCGCCGACGATCCGGTCGCCCTCCTTGAGCGTGATGACCTCCAACTCCTCCTTGTTGGACGGGTAGTCGGGGACCACACGCTTGACGACGCCCTGTTCGGTGCCGAGGGCGAGACCGGGGGAGGACTCGTCCAGCGTGGTGAGGCAGACCACCGTCTCGTCGTCCTCCAGGGAGAGGAACTCCGACAGGGGCGCACCGCCGGAGAGGTTCGGCGCCGACGCCGTCTCCGGCAGCTGGGGAAGGTCGACGACGTTGATCCGCAGGAGGCGGCCCGAGGAGGTCACCGCGCCGATCTCGCCGCGTGCCGTCGCCGGGACCGCCGACACGATCACGTCGTGCTTGGTGCGCCGGGCGTCGGCGTCCTCCGGGAAGGGCTCCCCGTTCGACGTGCGGGCCAGCAGGCCCGTGGAGGAGAGCAGCACCCGGCACGGGTCGTCCGCGACCTGCAGCGGTACGGCGGCCGCCGGGGCGCCGGAGGCCTCCAGCAGGACCGTACGCCGCTCGGTGCCGAACTTCTTGGCCACCGCGGCCAGTTCCGAGGAGACCAGCTTGCGCAGCTCCGCGTCCGACTCCAGGATCCGGGTCAGCTCCGCGATCTCCGCGTTCAGCTTCTCCTTCTCCGACTCCAGCTCGATGCGGTCGTACTTGGTGAGGCGGCGCAGCGGCGTGTCGAGGATGTACTGGGTCTGGATCTCCGAGAGCGAGAAGCGTTCCATCAGGCGTTCCTTCGCCTGCGCGCTGTTCTCGCTGGAGCGGATCAGCCGGATGACCTCGTCGATGTCGACGAGAGCCGTCAGCAGGCCCTCCACCAGGTGCAGCCGGTCGCGGCGCTTGGTGCGTCGGAACTCGCTGCGGCGGCGCACGACCTCGAAGCGGTGGTCGAGGTAGACCTCCAGGAGCTCCTTGAGGCCCAGGGTGAGCGGCTGGCCGTCCACCAGTGCGACGTTGTTGATGCCGAACGACTCCTCCATCGGCGTCAGCTTGTACAGCTGCTCCAGGACGGCCTCCGGCACGAAGCCGTTCTTGATCTCGATGACCAGGCGCAGACCGTGCTCGCGGTCGGTGAGGTCCTTGACGTCGGCGATGCCCTGGATCTTCTTCGAACCGACCAGGTCCTTGATCTTGGCGATCACCTTCTCCGGGCCGACCGCGAAGGGCAGTTCGGTGACGACCAGGCCCTTGCGGCGGGCGGTGACGGTCTCGATCTCGACCGTGGCACGGATCCTGAAGGTACCGCGGCCCGTCTCGTACGCGTCCCGGATGCCGGAGAGGCCGACGATGCGGCCGCCGGTGGGCAGGTCCGGGCCGGGAACGTGCTTCATCAGGGCGTCGAGGTCCGCGCCCGGGTAGCGGATCAGATGCCGGGCGGCCGCGATGACCTCGGCGAGGTTGTGCGGCGGCATGTTCGTCGCCATGCCGACCGCGATGCCCGACGAGCCGTTCACCAGCAGGTTCGGGAACGCCGCGGGCAGGGCGACCGGCTCCTGCTCCTGGCCGTCGTAATTGGGCGCGAAGTCGACCGTGTCCTCGTCGATCGACTCCGTCATCAGGCTCGTCGCCTGCGCCTGGCGGCACTCGGTGTACCGCATGGCGGCCGGCGGGTCGTCGTTGCCCAGCGAGCCGAAGTTGCCGTGGCCGTCGACGAGCGGCACGCGCATGGAGAAGGGCTGGGCCATGCGCACCAGGGCGTCGTAGATCGACGCGTCGCCGTGCGGGTGCAGCTTGCCCATCACCTCGCCGACCACGCGCGCGCACTTCACATAGCCGCGGTCCGGGCGCAGTCCCATCTCGTTCATCTGGTAGACGATGCGGCGGTGGACCGGCTTGAGGCCGTCGCGGGCGTCGGGCAGGGCTCGGGAGTAGATGACCGAGTACGCGTACTCGAGGAAGGAGCCCTGCATCTCGTCGACGACGTCGATGTCGAGGATGCGCTCCTCGAACGAGTCGTCGGGCGGCGGGGTCTTCGTGCTGCGGCGGGCCATCGCTGCCGGCTCCTCTTTTCTGGCTGCTCGCGCTGAAGCGTGAACGGGTTCTGACGCGACCATTGTGGACCGCGGCACTGACAACGCGGACGAGGACCTGGCGTCGACGTAGGTTCCCGGCGTGGCGGAAGGCTACGCGATCCGCTGTGGGCGTACGTCGCCCGGGAACTTCGCCGACGATCTGCACGCTTGCATACAGTGGCAGGACCGGCAGGAAAACCGCGGTTCGAACCACCGCATCCGCGAGGCGAAGGGACGTACATGCCCATGGGTCACACGGCCACAGACCAGGCAGGCACCGGGGGCCTGACAGCGACCGAGCACCGCCTGGCCAACGGCCTGCGCGTGGTGCTCTCGGAGGATCACCTGACCCCGGTCGCGGCGGTGTGCCTCTGGTACGACGTCGGCTCGCGCCACGAAGTCAAGGGACGTACCGGCCTGGCTCACCTTTTCGAGCACCTGATGTTCCAGGGCTCCGGTCAGGTCAAGGGCAACGGGCACTTCGAGCTGGTGCAGGGCGCCGGCGGCTCGCTGAACGGCACCACCAGCTTCGAGCGCACCAACTACTTCGAGACCATGCCCGCCCACCAGTTGGAGCTCGCCCTCTGGCTGGAGGCCGACCGGATGGGCTCCCTGCTCGCCGCCCTCGACGACGAGTCCATGGAAAACCAGCGGGACGTCGTAAAGAACGAGCGCAGGCAGCGCTACGACAACGTGCCGTACGGCACGGCGTTCGAGAGGCTGACCGCTCTCGTCTACCCGGAGGGCCACCCCTACCACCACACGCCGATCGGCTCGATGGCCGACCTGGACGCGGCGACCCTGGAGGACGCGCGCGCGTTCTTCCGCACCTACTACGCGCCCAACAACGCCGTCCTCTCGGTCGTCGGCGACATCGACCCGGAACAGACGCTCGCCTGGATCGAGAAGTACTTCGGGTCCATCGCCCCGCACGACGGGAAGCCGGAGCCGCGTGACGGCTCGCTACCCGAGATCATCGGTGAGCAGCTGCGCGAGGTCATCGAGGAGGAGGTCCCGGCGCGCGCCCTGATGGCGGCCTACCGGCTGCCGCAGGACGGCACGCGCGAGGCCGACGCCGCCGACCTGGCGCTCACCGTCCTCGGCGGCGGCGAGTCCTCCCGCCTCTACAACCGGCTGGTGCGGCGCGACCGCACGGCCGTCGCGGCCGGATTCGGGCTGCTGCGGCTGGCCGGGGCGCCCTCCCTCGGCTGGCTGGACGTGAAGACCTCCGGTGACGTCGAGGTGCCGGTCATCGAGGCCGCCATCGACGAGGAACTCGCCCGGTTCGCCGCGGAGGGCCCCACGGCCGAGGAAATGGAGCGCGCCCAGGCCCAGTTGGAGCGCGAGTGGCTGGACCGGCTCGGCACGGTCGCGGGCCGCGCCGACGAACTGTGCCGGTACGCCGTCCTCTTCGGCGACCCGCAGCTCGCCCTCACCGCCGTCCAGCGCGTCCTGGAGGTGACGGCCGAGGAGGTCCAAGAGGTCGCCAAGGCCCGTCTGCGCCCCGACAACCGCGCGGTGCTCGTCTACGAGCCGCTCTCGCCCGAGTCCGCGGAGCACACCCAGGACGAGGACTTCCCCGAAGACCCCGAGTCCGAAGCCACGGTGGAAGCCACCGACCAGAACGAGGAGGCGGCCAAGTGACCGAGCTCGCCACGATGCAGTTCCACCCGCAGCCCCGGGCGGGCGAGGCCAGGCCGTGGGCGTTCCCGTCCCCCGAGCGCGGCGCGCTCGACAACGGCCTGACCGTCCTGCGCTGCCACCGCCCCGGCCAGCAGGTCGTCGCCGTCGAGGTGCTCCTGGACGCACCCCTGGAGGCCGAGCCGGCCGGATTCGAAGGCGTCGCCACGATCATGGCGCGGGCCTTCTCGGAGGGCACCGACAAGCACTCCGCGGAGGACTTCGCCGCCGAGCTGGAGCGCTGCGGCGCCACCCTCGACTCGCACGCCGACCACCCGGGCGTACGTCTGAGCCTCGAGGTCCCGGCCTCCCGTCTCGCCAAGGCCCTCGGTCTGCTCGCCGACGCCCTCAGGGCGCCCGCGTTCGCCGACAGCGAGGTCGAGCGGCTGGTACGCAACCGCCTGGACGAGATCCCGCACGAGCTGGCCAACCCCTCGCGCCGTGCCGCGAAGGAGCTCTCCAAGGAGCTGTTCCCGGCGACCTCGCGCATGTCGCGCCCGCGCCAGGGCACCGAGGAGACTGTCGAGAAGATCGACGCGGCGGCCGTACGCGCCTTCTACGACCGCCATGTCCGGCCCGCCACCGCCACCGCCGTCATCGTCGGCGACCTCACCGGCATCGACCTGGACGCGCTGCTCGGCGACACCCTGGGCGCCTGGACCGGCTCCAAGGCCGAACCCCGCCCCGTGCCCCCGGTGACCGCGGACGACACCGGGCGCGTGATCATCGTCGACCGTCCCGGCGCCGTCCAGACGCAGCTGCTCATCGGCCGCGTCGGCGCCGACCGGCACGACCGCGTGTGGCCCGCGCAGGTGCTCGGCACGTACTGCCTCGGCGGCACCCTGACCTCGCGCCTGGACCGCGTCCTGCGCGAGGAGAAGGGCTACACCTACGGTGTGCGCGCGTTCGGCCAGGTCCTCAGGTCCGCCCCGGACGGCTCCGGTGCCGCGATGCTCGCCATCAGCGGCTCCGTCGACACCCCGAACACCGGCCCGGCGCTCGACGACCTCTGGAAGGTGCTCCGGACCCTCGCCGAGGGCGGCCTCACCGACGCCGAGCGCGATGTCGCCGTACAGAACCTCGTCGGTGTGGCGCCGCTGAAGTACGAGACCGCGGCGGCCGTGGCGAGCACTCTGGCCGACCAGGTCGAGCAGCACCTGCCCGACGACTACCAGGCCACGCTGTACCAGCAGCTCGCCGCGACCGGCACCGTGGAGGCCACCGCGGCGGTCGTGAGCGCCTTCCCGGTGGACCGTCTGGTGACGGTTCTCGTCGGCGACGCGGCGCAGATCAAGGAGCCCGTCGAGGCGCTCGGGATCGGTGAAGTCACGGTGGTGTCGGCCGAGTAGCGGCACGCGCGCGTGACGCGGCCCTGGTGACGGATGCGTCACCAGGGCCCTCTTATGTCCGAATTAGCGGAGAATCGAAGGAGAGTTGCCTGTCTGCCCTGTGGGATGCGCTACAAACACCGTGATCCGTTTGGGGATTGAAAGCGGCCCCGCTTAGCGTCTTTCGGGCTGTCCGTCAGGCACCGCGCCGCATCCGCGGCACCGGACAGCCATCGCCGAGTCCCCGTACGGCGCGAGCCAGGGGAGCCGGGGACCCACCGCAGTCCCTGGGGTGAATCGGACGCCCGCGCATACAGCGAGGGGGTCCGTAGGAGACCTTCCTGCTCCGAACCCGTCAGCTAACCCGGTAGGCGAGAGGGAAGGAAAGGATCAGCCACCACATGGCGTTCACGCGCGCCACCGGGAAGCACCGTCGTCCCACGCGGATGCACCGCACCACCACCCGCGCCGCCGGGGTCGCGGCCCTCGCCGCCACCGGCGTCATCGGCACCCTCGCGGCGCCCGCGCTGGCCGCCGACACCGCCGTCGAGCAGACCGGCCTCACCCCCGTCATCACCATCGGCGACACCATCGCCGACAAGATCGACGCCCAGGCCGACGCCCAGAAGCAGGCCGCCGAGGAGGCCGCGCTCAAGAAGGCCGCCCTGGAGGCGGCACGCGAGAAGGCCGCCGCCCAGGCCAAGCAGGAGCGCGAGGCCAAGGAGCGCGCCGCCCGCGAGGCCGAGCGCAAGCGCCTCAACACGTTCGTGGCGCCGATATCGGACTCGTACGTCTCCACCGGCTACCGGGCCAGCAGCTCCCTGTGGTCCTCCGGCAGTCACACCGGCATCGACTTCCACGCCGCGAGCGGCACGACCGTCCACGCGGTCGGCGCCGGCACCGTCGTCCAGACCGGCTGGGGCGGCGCCTACGGCAACCAGATCGTGATCAAGATGAACGACGGCACGTACACCCAGTACGGCCATCTGTCGTCCATCGGCGTCTCGGTGGGCCAGACGGTCACCCCGGGCCAGCCGATAGGCCTCTCCGGCGCGACCGGCAACACCACCGGACCGCATCTGCACTTCGAGGCCCGTACGACCCCCGAGTACGGCTCGGACATCGACCCCGTCGCCTACCTGCGCTCGCACGGCGTGAACGTCTGACGACGGATCGCAGGATCTGCTGAAGCCCCGGCTCCCGAGCCGGGGCTTTCGGTGTTTCTGCCACCCTGCTGTCCAAAAAATATCCATGGATTCCGGCCCGCCGTCGGAAATTCCGGCCCGGTGCAATAGAGTCACCGATACACGTCAATCATCGACGTTTCACGGGGATTAAGTCGGAGGTCGGTCATGCGTATTCCGGCGCACTCGGTGTGCACGGCGATCCGGGACGACATCGTCGCCGGTGTCTACGAGCGTGGCAGCCGGCTCACCGAGGAACTCCTCGCGCGCCGCTACGGCGTCTCACGCGTCCCCGTGCGCGAGGCCCTGCGCACCCTGGAGGCCGAGGGCTTCGTGGTGACGCGGCGGCACGCGGGCGCGTGCGTCGCGGAACCGACCGAGCAGGAGGCCGCCGACCTGCTGGAGATGCGCATGCTGCTGGAACCGCTCGGCGCCTCCCGGGCCGCCCAGCGGCGCACCGACGCCCATCTCAAGGTGCTGCGCGGCCTGGTCAGACTGGGCCAGGAGCGGGCCAGGCGGGGCAACAGCGAGGATCTGCGCTCCCTGGGGGGCTGGTTCCACGAGACGCTCGCCCAGGCCTCCGGCAGCCCCGCGCTGACCTCGATGCTGACCCAGCTGCGCCACAAGATCGCCTGGATGTACGCCGTGGAGGCGCCCGCCAACCCCGTGGAGTCCTGGGCGGAGCACGGCGCGATCGTCGACGCTGTGGCCCGCGGCGACAGCGAGCGCGCGCGGGCGGTCACCACGCTGCACACCGAGCGTTCGAGCGCGGCGCACCGGCTGCGGTTCGGCGGCCCGGAGCGGGCGAACGGTGTGAGGAACTCGCAACATGCCGTAAACATGTCGGGCCTGCGGCATTAACACGGGCGCCGTATACAAAGAGGGAACAATTCGCGGGGCATTATTTCTGCTGCCCGCGACCGGTAATTCAGTCGCCCCTGCGCGGGAAAAGCAAAGGGCTCGCCCGGCAATTCGGACGAGCCCTTCTGTGGTGCCGTGATCAGACGGTCTCGGGAAGCTCCTCGAGCCCCTCGGAGACCAGCTTCGCCAGCCGGTCGAGGGCGACGTCCGCACCCTCTGCCTCGGAGGCGAGCACGATCTCCTCGCCGCCCTGGGCGCCCAGGCCGAGAACGGCCAGCATGGAGGCCGCGTTGACGGGGTTGCCGTCGGCCTTGGCGATCGTCACCGGGATACCTGCGGCCGTGGCGGCCCGGACGAAGATGGAAGCGGGGCGGGCGTGGAGGCCCTCGGCCCAGCCGACGTTGACGCGGCGCTCAGCCATGTGATGCTGCCCTTCAGTGTCTCAGGGTTGTCTAGACCAGTTTCCCACACGTGAAACGTCTCCGGAGCGGTCCTGTGCCCGTCCGGGGTGGGCAGTCGGACCGCGGCCTCGGCCCGACTTCCGTCCTTGTTCTCTTCTCAACGGACTGCCGTGTTCTCCACAGACTGCCTCGCGCCGTTGTCGGACGCGAGCCGTACTCTGGGGCCCATGCAGACCTCGCCGGACCGGCACGAGTACCCCGCCCACTGGGAGGCCGACGTGGTGCTGCGCGACGGCGGCACCGCGCGCATCCGCCCCATCACCGTTGATGACGCCGAGCGCCTGGTCAGCTTCTACGAGCAGGTTTCGGACGAGTCGAAGTACTACCGCTTCTTCGCGCCCTACCCTCGTCTGTCCGCCAAGGACGTCCACCGCTTCACGCACCACGACTTTGTGGACCGGGTGGGACTCGCGGCCACGGTCGGCGGCGAGTTCATCGCCACCGTACGCTATGACCGCATCGGCGCCGACGGCATGCCCGCGTCAGCTCCGGCCGACGAGGCCGAGGTCGCCTTCCTCGTGCAGGACGCCCACCAGGGGCGCGGCGTCGCCTCCGCCCTCCTCGAACACATCGGTGCGGTCGCCCGGGAGCGCGGCATCCGCCGCTTCGCCGCCGAGGTGCTGCCGGCCAACAACAAGATGATCAAGGTGTTCACGGACGCCGGGTACACCCAGCAGCGCAGCTTCGAGGACGGCGTCGTACGCCTGGAGTTCGACCTCGAACCCACCGACCGCTCCCTCGCCGTCCAGCGCGCGCGTGAGCAGCGCGCCGAGGCCCGGTCCGTACGACGGCTGCTGGTGCCCGGCTCGGTCGCCGTCGTCGGCGCCGGCCGCACCCCCGGAGGGGTGGGCCGCAGCATCCTCGACAACATCCGTGACTCGGGCTTCACCGGGGCGCTGTACGCCGTGAACAAGGCGCTCCCCGAAGACGTCAAGGAGCTCGCCGGCGTCCCCGCGCACCGCTCCGTCCGGGACATCGACGGCCCCGTCGACCTCGCGGTCGTCGCCGTGCCGGCCGAACACGTCCCCGAGGCCGTCACCGAGTGCGGAGAGCACGGCGTGCAGGGACTCGTCGTCGTCTCCGCCGGGTACGCCGAGAGCGGGCCCGAGGGGCGCGAGCGCCAGCGCGAACTCGTACGGCACGCGCGCACGTACGGCATGCGGATCATCGGGCCGAACGCCTTCGGGATCATCAACACGTCCTCCGAGGTACGGCTGAACGCCTCACTCGCCCCCGAGATGCCCCGCCCCGGCCGGATCGGCCTGTTCGCCCAGTCCGGCGCCATCGGCATCGCGCTGCTGTCCCGGCTGCAGCGCCGCGGCGGCGGTGTCACCGGAGTCACGGGCGTGTCCACCTTCGTGTCGTCCGGCAACCGCGCGGACGTGTCCGGCAACGACCTGATCCAGTACTGGTACGACGACCCGGACACCGATGTCGTCCTCATGTACCTGGAGTCCATCGGCAACCCGCGCAAGTTCACCCGCCTCGCCCGTCGCACGGCCGCCGCCAAGCCCCTGGTCGTGGTCCAGGGCGCCGGATCCGCCCCCCAGGGACACGCCGTACGGGCCACCCGGTTGCCGCACGCGACGGTGTCCGCGCTGCTCGGGCAGGCCGGCCTGATCCGCGTGGACACGATCACCGAGCTGGTCGACGCGGGCCTGCTGCTCGCGCGGCAGCCTCTGCCGGCCGGCCCACGGGTGGCGATCCTGGGGAACTCCGAGTCCCTCGGGCTGCTCACGTACGACGCCTGCCTCTCCGAGGGGCTCAGGCCCCTCAGGCCGCTGGACCTGACCACCGGGGCCTCGGCGGAGGACTTCCACCAGGCGCTGCTGCGGGCTCTCGGGGACGACTCGTGCGATGCGGTGGTGGTGACCGCGATCCCGGCGATCGGCGAGGGGTCGCCGGGGGATGCCGAGCTGGCGGAGGCGCTGCGATCGGCCGCCGAGTCCGTTCCGGGCAAGCCGGTACTCGTGGTGCACGTGGAGCTCGGCGGCCTCGCGGAGGCCCTGTCGGCCGCGACCAGCACCGCACCGCAGCCGGACACCACGGCGACCGCCACCCGCCGACTGCGCCCCTCACAGCAACTGCCCCCTACGGCACGCGCACAGGAGCCCGCGGCCCCCGCCGGCTGCTCCCGCCTCATCCCCGCCTACCCCGCCGCCGAGCGCGCCGTCCGTGCCCTCGGTGAGGCCGTGAAGTACGCGCAATGGCGCCGCGACAGCGCCGACCCCGGCAAGGTGCCCGAGTACGAGGACATCGACGAGAAGGGCGCCGCCCGGCTCATCGGCCGGATGCTCGCGCGCGGGCAGGGGCTCACGCTCGGCACCGAGGACACCTGCGAACTGCTCGGCCAGTACGGCATCCCCGTGCGCAGGGCGGTTCCCGCCTTCACCCCGGACGACGCCGTCCGGGCCGCCGAGACCCTCGGCTACCCCGTCGCCCTGAAGGCCACCGCCCCGCACCTGCGCCACCGCGCCGACCTCGGCGGCGTACGCCTGGATCTCGCGGACGAGGAGCAACTGCGGCGCGCATACGCCGAGTTGAGCGAGCTGTTCGGGAAGCCGGAGGAGCTCCGGCCGGTGGTGCAGGGGATGGCGCCACGCGGCGTGGACACGGTGGTTCGGGCCGTCATCGACCCGGCGGCCGGGGCCGTCCTGTCCTTCGGGCTCGCCGGAGCCGCCTCCCAGCTGCTCGGCGACATGGCGCACCGGCTGGTCCCGGTCACCGACCGGGAGGCCACCTCCCTGGTCCGGTCGATCCGGACGGCCCCGCTCCTGTTCGGCTGGCGCGGCTCCACCCCGGTCGACACCCCCGCACTGGAAGAGCTGCTGCTGAGGGTGTCCAGACTGGTCGACGACCACCCCGAGGTCGTCGCGGTGACCCTGGAGCCGGTCGTCGTCGCACCCCGAGGTCTGACCGTCCTCGGCGCCTCCGTCCGCCTCGCGCCGCCACCGGCCCGCGACGACCTCGGGCCGCGCACCCTTCCCGTCTACTGAGACGTGCGCCGGGACAGCGCTGACCGGTGCCTCGCAGTCAGTGCACCCCCGTAGGATGGACGTCATGGCCAAGACCAGTACGACGACCCAGGGGCTGCGCGCGGCGATCGAGCGCAGCGGCTACTACCCGGCCCTCGTGGCCGAGGCGGTGGAGGCCGCCGTGGGCGGCGAGCCCATCCGGTCGTACCTGGTCCACCAGGAGACCACGTTCGACGCGAACGAGGTGCGGCGGCACGTCACGGTGCTCGTCCTCACCGGCAACCGCTTCATCGTCAGCCACACCGACGAGCAGGCCGCGGACACCACCTCCCCGACGCCCTACGCCACGACCTCCACGGAGTCCGTGAAGCTCGGCCGGATCTCCTCGGTCGTGGTCAGCCGCGTGGTCGCCAACCCGGAGCAGTACCAGCCGGGCACCCTGCCCCGCGAGGTCGTCCTCACCATCGGCTGGGGCGCCGTCTCGCGCATCGACCTCGAGCCGGCCGCCTGCGGCGACCCCAACTGCGAGGCCGACCACGGATACACGGGCAACTCGACGGCGGACGACCTCAGCCTGCGCGTCAGCGAGGCCGGTGACGGACCGGAGACCGTCCGCCAGGCACTCGCCTTCGCCCAGTCGCTCTCCGAGGCCACCGCGGACACCACCCGCTGATGTCGCAGTCCGCTCCCTGGGACACCCACCCGGAACCGCTCGCCGTCGACTCCGCGCCACAGCCCGAGTACGGCAGCGGCTCCCTCGCCGACCTGCTGCCCACACTGGCCGCCGGCATGGCCGTACCGGACATGACCGCCGCGATCACCGAGCTGACCCCCGCCGACCGGAACTGCGTGTTCCTGATCGACGGGCTCGGCTGGGAGCAGCTGAAGGCACACCCGGACGAGGCGCCCTTCATGACCTCGCTCCTCGGCACCTCGCGCGGCGGCACCGGCCGCCCGCTGACCACCGGCTACCCGGCGACCACCGCGACCTCCCTCGCCTCCGTCGGCACCGGTCTGCCGCCCGGCGCGCACGGCCTGCCCGGCTACACCGTGCGCAACCCCGAGACCGGCGAGCTGATGAACCAGCTGCGCTGGCGGCCGTGGACGTCGCCGCGCGCCTGGCAGCCGTACCCCACGGTCTTCCAGCTGGCCGAACAGGCCGGGGTGCACGCGGCCCAGGTGACGTCGCCGACCTTCGAGAACACCCCGCTGACCCAGGTGGCCCTCAGCGGCGGAACGTTCCACGGCCGGCTGTCCGGCGAGGACCGCATGGACCTCACGGCCGCGCAACTGGCCGCAGGCGACCGCTCCTTGGTCTACACGTACTACGCCGAACTGGACGGCGCCGGCCATCGCTACGGCGTCGCGTCGGACACCTGGCGCGGCCAGCTCATGCACGTCGACCGCCTCGTCCAGCGCCTCGCCGAGCAACTCCCGCCGCGCACCGCGCTGTACGTCACCGCCGACCACGGCATGGTCGACATCCCCTTCGACGAAGAGCACCGCATCGACTTCGACGAGGACTGGGAACTGCGCGCCGGCGTCGCCCTGCTGGGCGGCGAGGGCCGCGCCCGGCACGTGTACGCGGTGCCGGGCGCCGAGAACGACGTACTCACCGTCTGGCGCGAGGTGCTCGGCGAGCAGTTCTGGGTGGCCTCGCGGGACGAGGCGATCGCGGCGGGCTGGTTCGGACCGCACATCGACGAGCGTGTGTACGCCCGCATCGGCGACGTCGTCGCGGCCGCCCGCGACGACGTCCTGATCATCGCCTCCGAGCGGGAGCCCAAGGAGTCGGTGATGGTCGGCAACCACGGCTCGATGACCCCTTCCGAACAACTGGTCCCCCTGCTCGAAGTACGCTCCTGACGCCCACCCCTCCGATCCCCTCCACCGAAAGGTGCTCAACTCCCCATGCCCGAGCTGGTGTTCTTCTCCGGAACCATGGACTGCGGGAAGTCGACGCTGGCTCTGCAGATCGAGCACAACCGTTCGGCACGCGGTCTGGCAGGGATGATCTTCACCCGTGACGACCGCGCGGGCGAGGGCAAGCTCTCCTCCCGCCTCGGCCTCGTCACGGACGCGGTGGAGGTCGAGGACGGACAGGACCTGTACGCCTACCTCGTCGACCACCTCTCGAAGGGCGGCCGCGCGGACTATGTCATCGCGGACGAGGCGCAGTTCCTGGCACCGGAGCAGATAGACCAACTCGCGCGCGTGGTCGACGACCTGGGCCTGGACGTCTACGCCTTCGGCATCACGACCGACTTCCGCACCAAGCTGTTCCCCGGTTCCCAGCGGCTGGTCGAGCTGGCCGACCGCGTCGAGGTCCTCCAGGTGGAGGCCCTGTGCTGGTGCGGTGCCCGCGCCACGCACAACGCCCGCACGGTGGGCGGCGCCATGGTCGTCGAGGGCGCCCAGGTCGTCGTCGGCGACGTCAACCAGCCGGAGGCCGTCGGCTACGAGGTGCTGTGCCGCCGCCACCACCGCCGCCGCATGACGGCGGCGACGTCGGGCTCGGCGGCCCTGTCCCCGGACGTGCTGCCGGTGTCGCAGAGCTAGAAGGACTGCCCGCCCTGCTGCGGGCTCTGGATCAGTGAGAAGCGGGCGCCCTCCGGGTCGGCGACCGTGGCCACGCGCCCGTGGGCGCTGTCCCTCGGGGGCTTGAGGACGTGGCCGCCCAGATCCACGAGGCGGACCACGGCCTCGTCCGTGTCGGCGACTTCGAAGTACGTGATCCAGTGCGGGCCCCGGTCGCGCGGCAGGGCGGTGCCCACGCCGTGGATGCCGGCGACCGGGCGGCCCTCGATGTGCAGGCCCACGTAGTCGAAGTCGGCGGAGACGACGGGCTCCTCCTCGTAGCCGAAGACCGTCTCGTAGAACTTGGCCACGCTCGCCGACTCGAAGGTCAGCAGCTCGTTCCAGGCCGGGGTGCCGGGTACGCCCGTGAGCGCCGTGCCGAGGTGCTCGGCCGCCTGCCAGATGCCGAAGACGGCGCCGACGGGGTCCGAACCGATCGCGAGCCGGCCGGCCTCGCCGGCGTCCAGGGGCCCCACCCCGATGGTGCCGCCGCACAGCCGTACCGTCTCCGCGGTCAGGTCCACGTCGTCCGAGGCGAGGTAGGGCGTCCAGGCGATCGGCAGATGGCGGTCCGGCGGCAGCTGGCCGATGCCGGCCACCTCGTAGCCGTCGAGCAGGGCGCGCGCGTACGGGCCGAGCTGCTGGGGGCCCGGCTGGAACTCCCAGCCGAACAGCGCACCGTAGAAGTCCTGGGTCGCGGCCAGACCGTGCACCATCAGGCTCACCCAGCAGGGCGTGCCGGGCGCGTGCCTACTGTGCGTCTCGCTGTTCGGGCCGGCCGACCCCCGTGCCTGAGTCATCGTCAACTCTCTCCTCGACCCCTCGCGGTCGCCGTGTCGCTTCCGCACTCCGGATCTCCGTGCAGATGCTCGCACCACAGATGCGACCGCGCGCTCCGGGCGCGCCGCATGCCAGGAGGATGCCCGGTGTGCGGTTTTGTGTCCGTTTCTGTGCGATTGCCGACGGGTGTCGATCAGCTGTACAGCATGTGCCCGAACCCGTACGCCTCGTGATCGGGCCTGTCCGGCCGAGCAGAGTAGCCGGACATGGATGGTGCGGCCACCCCGTGCGCAAGGATGGGGGCCATGAACGCCATCATCTCCGCTTCCGAACTCGCGAGCGCTCTCGCGGGGCCGCGCCCGCCCGTGCTGCTCGACGTCCGCTGGCAGCTCAGTGTGGCCCGGGCAGCCGGCGAGCCGCCCTTCGACGGCCGGGCCGAGTACGCGGCCGGCCACATCCCCGGTGCCGTCTACGTCGACCTGGACTCGGAGCTCGCCTCCGCACCCGGCGAACGCGGCCGCCACCCGCTGCCCGATCTCGGGGTCTTCGGCGCCGCGATGCGCCGCGCGGGCGTCTCGGCCGGGACGCCGGTGATCGTGTACGACGGCGGACAGGGCTGGGCGGCGGCCCGTGCCTGGTGGCTGCTGCGCTGGACGGGTCACCCGGACGTGCGGGTCCTCGACGGCGGGTTGCCGTCCTGGGAGGGGCTCCTGGAGACGTCGGCACCCGCGCCGGCGGAGGGCGACTTCGAGCCGGTCGCGGGCGCGGCGGGGCTGCTGGACGCCGACGGCGCCGCTGCGCTGGCGCGGGCCGGGGTGCTGTTCGACGCGCGGGCGGGGGAGCGGTACCGCGGCGAGGTGGAGCCGATCGACCGGGTCGGCGGGCACATTCCCGGGGCGGTGTCGGCGCCCACGAACGAGAACGTGGGAGCGGACGGCCGCTTCCTGCCGGCAGAGGAACTCGCCGAGCGTTTCAAGGCGCTTGGCGCGGCCGACGGTACGCCGGTCGGCGTGTACTGCGGCTCGGGTGTCTCCGGGGCGCACGAGGTGCTGGCGCTGGCGGTCGCGGGGATCGATGCGGCGCTGTACGTGGGCTCGTGGTCGGAGTGGTCATCGGATCCGACTCGCCCTGTTGCTGTGGGCGCTGATCCTCAGTAGCCCTTGGGTGCGGCGCGGGGTGGGGGAGCTTGCCGACCCCGGCGGCCGCCGGCTGCGCCCACCCGTGCCGCCCTGGGCGGCACGCATGCCCGCAGGCCACGCAGGGTTGGATGTCGCCCGAGGCGGTACGACTGCGCGCAGGCCTCGTCGGGAGCCGCCCCAGGCGGCACCCATGGCGGCAGGCTACGTAGAGGGTGCATGAGTGAGGGCCGCGCGCTGTCGGCGCGGCCCCCATGCACGTACGGCCGTCTGCACGGCCGTACGACCGACTACTCCTGCTTCTTGCGGCGCGTCCCGAACACGATCTCGTCCCAGCTGGGGACCGCCGCGCGGCGGCCCGGGCGGACGCCGTCGGCCTCGGCCTGGCGGTCCGTGGCGCCGACGAGGCGGTCGCGGTGGCTGGTGACGGAGCGGGGCATGAGGACGTCCGCGTAGGCGGAACCGGCAGAGGCGGCGGGAGCCGGGGGCTCCTCCTCCTCGGCTTCGGCGGCGGCGGGCTCCTCCGGCGGTGGCGGCGGAGGAGACGCTTCTGCGGGGCGCTCCGGGACCACCAGGTCGCCGCGGAAGCTCGGCACCGCCTCCAGCAGGCTGGTCAGCGAGTCCCGTTCACCCGTGCTCTCCTCCGCGGGTTCGGAGGCCTGCGCCGGCAGGCTCGGCCGGTCGAGGGCACGGTCCAGCGGACGGTCGCGCGGCAGCCGTGCGATGCGCGGCACGAACGGAAAGCTGGGCTCCGGCGCGGCGAGGTCCTCGGACTCGCCGATCAGCGAGCGCGCCTCCTCGTCGACGGCCTGGACGAGCCGCCGGGGCGGGTCGTACGTCCAGCTCGCCGAGTGCGGTTCGCCCGCGACCCGGTAGACCAGCAGGACCTCCCAGGTGCCGTCGTCGCGGCGCCACGAGTCCCACTGCACGGTGTCCTTCTCGGCACCGCGCAGCAGCAGCCGCTCCTGGACGGCCTCGCCGAGCTGCGGTCCGGCGTTCTCACCGGGCCGGCGGACGGGCGTCTTGCGGGCCCGCTCCGCCATGAACGCCCGCTCCGCGAGCACCGGGCCCTCGAAGCGCCGTACGCGGTCGACGGGGATGCCGGCGAGCTGGGCGACTTCTTCCGCGGAGGCACCGGCGCGTATACGCGCCTGGATGTCACGGGGGCGGAGATGGCTCTCCACCTCGATCTCGATCTGGCCGAGGCGGGGCCGGTCGCCGCGGACGGCGGCGCGCAGCCGTTCGTCGATCGGAAGCGTGTACTCCGTTGCGTCGGCAGCCTTCAGCACCAGCCGTGTGCCGTCATTCGAGACGGCCACGACACGCAGTTCGGGCATGGGGACCTCCCGGGTGGTGCCTGCCGACGTCACGTGCGTCGCTGCTTCCGCTAGTCGAGTGTGGCCTGCCCGGGTGCAGCCTGCCACAACCTTGCCGAGTTGCCCGGCGTGTCGGGCCAGGGCCCTGGATCGCCGTTATGGCACGGTTACCTATTCGCAACGCTAAGTGACCAACTCCGTCACCCTGTGCAACTAGCCCCCTCCCGGCGGTCCTTGAAGGTCACGGACGCCCTGGCGGGAGACCGGACCCAGGGCTCGCAACAGTACTCCATTCGGGCCACGTGCGTGGATCGGCGCGCCGCCCAACTTCTGGCAACGGACCGGACCCGGCCACCCGTTGCGGGGTTTTGGGATCTTGAACGTGGCGTACTTCACGGAATCGGCAGAAACGGAACCAATGGCTACGGCCCCAACACCCGCCGCAGGTAGTCGTTCTGGAAGCGCCGGTCCGGATCGAGCCGGTCCCGCAGCGCGGTGAACTCGCCGAAGCGCGGATAGACGCCGGAGAAGTACTCGGCGTCCCGGGTGTGCACCTTGCCCCAGTGCGGCCGGCCCTCGTGCGCGGTGAAGATGCGCTCGGCGGCGGTGAAGTACGCCTGATAGGGCGTCCCCCGGAACATGTGCACGGCGACGTACGCGCTGTCGCGGCCCGATGCCGTGGACAGGGTGATGTCGTCGGCGGGCGCCGTGCGCACCTCGACGGGGAAGCTGATCCGCAGACCGGAGCGGTCCACCGTCGTCTTCAGTTCGCGCAGCGTCTCGCCGAGGGCCTCGCGCGGGACGGCGTACTCCATCTCCACGAAGCGCACCCGGCGCGGTGACGTGAAGACCTTGTACGGAATGTCGGTGTAAGTGCGCGCGGACAGGGCCTTGCTGGATATCCGGGCGATCGTCGGGACGGTCGCGGGCGCCGCCCGGCCGACCCACTGGGCGACCTGGAAGACGCCGTTGGAGAGGAACTCGTCCTCGAACCAGCCCGCGATCCGGCTCACCGGCTTCTCGGGGCCCGCGCTGCGGTTGTTGCGCTTGGTGTTGGTGGATCCGGTGTGCGGGAACCAGTAGAACTCGAAGTGCTCGTTCTCGGCCCACAGTTGGTCGAACTCGGCGAGCACCCTGTCGAACGGCATCGGTTCCTCGCGCGCGGTGAGCAGGAAGATCGGCTCCACGGCGAAGGTGATCGCGGTGACGATGCCGAGGGCGCCGAGGCCGATCCGGGCGGCCGCGAAGACGTCCGCATTCTCCTTCTCGGAGCAGGTGAGCACCGAACCGTCGGCCGTGACCAGCTCAAGTCCCTTGATCTGGGCGGCTATCGAGGCCGACTCGCGGCCGGTGCCGTGGGTGCCGGTGCTGGTGGCGCCGGAGACCGTCTGCTCCATGATGTCGCCCATGTTGGTCAGCGACAGACCCTCGCGGGCCAGCGCCATGTTGAGCCTCTTGAGCGGGGTGCCGGCCTCCACCGTGACCGTCATGGCGTCGCGATCAATCTTGCGGATGCCGGTCAACAGTTGAGGGCGGATCAACACACCGTCGGTGGCGGCGATGGACGTGAAGGAGTGTCCGGTGCCGACGGCCTTCACCGTCAGCCCGTCCTCGGCGGCCTGCCGAACGGCCGCCGACAGTTCCTCCACGGAAGCCGGCTCGACCTCCCGGGCGGGCCGGGCCGTGACGTTGCCGCCCCAGTTACGCCACGTGCCGTTCTTCCCGCTCGCTGTGCTGCTCAACGGTGCCTCCCCGACGCGGAGCCGGCCTGCTGAGCCGGCGGTACCCCAGGAAACCGACCGTGACCGCGACGGCCCCGGACACCGCCGGAACCCCGTACCCGGCACGTGCGCCCGCCGCGTCGATGACCCAGCCGGCGACCGAGGAGCCGAGCGCGACGCCGACCGCGAGGCCGGTGCTCACCCAGGTCATGCCCTCGGTCAACTGTGCGCGTGGTACGTGCTCTTCGATGAGGGACATCGTCGTGATCATCGTGGGAGCGATGGACAGACCCGCAACGAACAGCGCCACGGCCAGAAACGGCAAGTTTCCGACCAGTAGGAGGGGGATCATACTCACGGCCGTCGCGCATATGCCCAGCAGCCAGCGGCGTGCGGGCGCCCCCTTGAAGTGCAGCAGCCCGAACACGACCCCCGCCACGCAGGAACCCGCCGCATACAGCGCGAGCACAAGGCTCGCGGCGGCCTTGTGTCCCCGCTCGTCGGCGAAGGCCACGGTGACCACGTCGACGGAACCGAAGATCGTCCCGGTCGCCACGAAGGTGGCCACCAGTACTTGCAGGCCACGCGCGCGTAGTGCCGTACCGCCGCCGTGCTTCTCCCGGGGATGCGGTTCGGGCTCAGTGGCACGCTGCGAGGTCAGCCAGAAGACGCCGGTCGCCAGGAAGCAGGCGGCGAGCAGCGGCCCCGCCTCCGGGAACCAGGCCGTGGACAGACCGATGGAGATGATCGGCCCGAAGATGAAGCACACCTCGTCCACCACCGACTCGAAGGAGTACGCGGTGTGCAGTTGCGGGGTGCCCCGGTACAGGGCGGCCCAGCGGGCGCGGACCATCGCGCCGAGGCTCGGCACCGAGCCGATGCCGGCGGCGCACACGAACAGCACCCAGTCCGGCCACCGCAAGTGCGCGGCGAGCAGCAGCCCGGCCGCCGAGGTGAGCGCGACGAGCGTCGCGGGCCGCAGCACCCTGCGCTGCCCGTACTGGTCCACCAGCCGCGAGATCTGCGGCCCGATCGCCGCGGCCGCGAGCGCGATGGTCGCCGACAGGCCGCCGGCGAGCCCGTAGCGCCCGGTGAGCTGGGAGATCATCGTGACCACACCGATGCCCATCATCGACAGCGGCATCCGGCCGAGAAGGCCCGCGGCGGAGAAGCCCTTGGTGCCGGGGGCGGCGAACAGGGCGCGGTAGGGGCTGGGCACGGGGTCTCCGATGGCTACGGCTCAAAAGGTGCTGGCGACGGTGCTGACGACGGAAAGGTGCTGTCTGGAGCTCAGTAAGGTGCGAATACAGCTGATACAGCTTACGAGCGGGGTCACCCTAATGCACCCGGTAATTCGGCGGGTGAACTCGTCCGGAATGCGGCCCGCCCCCGCTCGTCACCCCGCCGTTTCCCGGCTGTCAGTGCCGGGTGGCAGGATCGACCCATGTCAGACGCGCTCGATGCCACCCCCTACGACGCCCTGCTCCTGCTCTCGTTCGGCGGCCCGGAGGGCCCGGACGACGTGGTCCCGTTCCTGGAGAACGTGACGCGCGGGCGAGGCATCCCCAAGGAACGCCTGAAGGAAGTCGGGCAGCACTACTTCCTGTTCGGCGGGGTCAGCCCCATCAACGACCAGAACCGCGCCCTGCTGGACGCCCTCCGCAAGGACTTCGCGGACCACGGCCTGGACCTTCCGATCCACTGGGGCAACCGCAACTGGGCGCCCTATCTGACGGACACCCTGCGCGAGATGGTCTCCGCCGGCCACCGCCGCATCCTGGTCCTCACCACCAGCGCCTACGCCTCGTACTCGGGCTGCCGCCAGTACCGCGAGAACCTCGCCGACTCGCTCGCCGAGCTGGCGGCCGAGGGCCTGGAGCTGCCGAAGATCGACAAGCTCCGGCACTACTTCAACCACGAGGGCTTCCTGGAGCCCATGATCGAGGGCGTCCTGCAGTCCCTGGCCGACCTGCCCGAGGACGTCCGGGACGGCGCGCACCTCGCGTTCTCGACGCACTCGATCCCCACCGCGTCCGCGGACACCTCCGGCCCGGTCGAGGACCACGGCGACGGCGGCGCGTACGTCGAGCAGCACCTGGAGGTCGCCCAGCTGATCGCCGACGCGGTCCGCGAGCGCACCGGCATCGACCACCCCTGGCAGCTCGTCTACCAGTCGCGTTCCGGCGCCCCGCACATCCCGTGGCTCGAGCCCGACATCTGCGACCACCTGGAGGAGCGGCACGCGGCCGGCGTCCCGGCGGTCGTCATCGCCCCTGTCGGCTTCGTCTCCGACCACATGGAGGTCCTCTACGACCTCGACACGGAGGCCAAGGCGAAGGCCGAGGAGCTGGGGCTGCCGATGCGCCGCTCGGCCACCGTCGGCGCCGACCCCCGCTTCGCCGCCGCGATCCGCGACCTCGTCCTGGAGCGGGCGTCCGTGGAGCGCGGCGAGGAGGTCACGCCCTGCGCCCTGGGCACGCTGGGTGCGAGCCACAACGTCTGCCCGGTCGGCTGCTGCCCGGCCCGTGCCCCGCGCCCGGCCGCCGCGGGCGTCGACAGCCCCTACGCGTGAGGAGCCCCGTGACCGACCCCCTGCACCAGGAACTGCTCGCACTGGCCCAGGAGGCCGCCCGCCGCGCCGGGGCGCTGCTGCGGGACGGCCGCCCGGCCGACCTCGCGGTCGCCGCGACCAAGTCGAGCCCGATCGACGTGGTCACCGAGATGGACATCGCGGCGGAGAAGCTGATCACGGACCTGATCTCCGAGCACCGCCCGCACGACGGCTTCCTCGGCGAGGAGGGCGCCTCCACCGAGGGCACCAGCGGGATCCGCTGGGTGATCGACCCGCTCGACGGCACGGTCAACTACCTCTACGGACTGCCCACTTGGGCCGTCTCCATCGCGGCCGAGCAGGACGGCGAGACCGTCGTCGGGGTCGTCGCCGTCCCGATGCGCGGCGAGACGTTCCACGCGGTCCGCGGCGGCGGAGCCCGCGCCACGGGCGCCTGGGAGGGGGAGCGCGAGCTGGCCTGCCGCCCCGCGCCGCCCCTCGACCAGGCCCTGGTCTCCACGGGCTTCAACTACGTCACCGCGGTCCGCACCCACCAGGCGGAGGTCGCGCAGAAGCTGATCCCGCTGCTGCGCGACATCCGGCGCGGCGGCTCGGCCGCCGTCGACCTGTGTGACCTCGCGGCGGGCCGCCTCGACGGCTACTACGAGCGCGGCCTGCACCCGTGGGACCTCGCGGCCGGCGACCTCATCGCCCGGGAGGCGGGCGCCCTGACCGGTGGACGCCCAGGAGAGCGCCCCGCACACGCCCTGACGATCGCCGGCACCCCGGGCGTCTTCGAGCCCCTCCAGCGCCTCCTGGAGGACTTCGGCGCCTGGCACGACTGACGGCACGGGCCCCTGGCGCCCACCGCACCGCCGGACACCGGCCGGGAGGGAGCCGTAGGGGGCGCGGCGGGGGGGGGGGGGGGGGGGGGGCGGCGGGGGGGGGGGGGGGGGCGCGGGGGGGGGGGGGGGCCGCGGGGGGGGGGGCG
>NZ_JBITLY010000024.1:0-34876 GCF_044465725.1 Streptomyces sp. NPDC049541
AAACGCCCGGTTACATTCCGAACCCGGAAGCTAAGCCTTACAGCGCCGATGGTACTGCAGGGGGGACCCTGTGGGAGAGTAGGACGCCGCCGAACAATTATTGAGAAAACCCCCGCACCATTCGGTGCGGGGGTTTTCTGCGTTTCAGGGCCTACGTCTCGGGCCCTTCAAGGAGGGTCCTTCTTTCAAAGACGCCCCGCCGCCTTCAGCGCCAGATACGCATCCGCCAGTGCCGGCGCCAGTTCTTCCGGCGTCTCGTCGACGACTGTGACTCCGTGACGACGGAGCTGCTCCGCCGTGCGGTGGCGTTCACCCTGGGCCTGGGCAGCGGCTGCGGCCTCGTAGACGGACTCCGTGTTTCCACGGGCGTTCGCCATACGGGCGATGTATGGATCCGCTACTGATGCCATCAGAACTGTGTGGCGCTGGGTGAGTTGGGACAGCACGGGAAGCAGGCCTTCCTCGACGGGTGCCGTATCCAGGCTTGTGAGCAGCACGATGAGTGAGCGGCGGGGGGCCGTGCGGAGTGCGGCCGCTGTCAGGCCTCGGGCATCCAGTTCGACCAGTTCGGGTTCGAGCGTGGCCATCGCGTTGACCAGGGACGGGAGGACGTCGCGTGCTGTGCGGCCCTGGACGAGGGCGCGCACCCGGCGGTCGTAGGCGAGAAGGTCCACCCGATCGCCGGCGCGTGAAGCGAGTGCTGCCAGGAGCAGGGCCGCGTCCATAGAGGCGTCGAGGCGTGGGGCATCGCCCACGCGGCCTGCTGAGGTGCGGCCGGTGTCCAGGACGATCAGGATGTGACGGTCTCGTTCGGGACGCCACGTGCGCACGGCCACCGCGGACTGGCGTGCCGTGGCGCGCCAGTCGATGGAGCGGGTGTCGTCGCCTGGTACGTACTCGCGCAGGCTGTCGAATTCTGTGCCTTCGCCGCGGGTGAGCACGCTGGTGCGGCCGTCGAGCTCGCGGAGCCGGGCGAGTTTTGAGGGCAGGTGCTTGCGGCTGGTGAAGGGCGGCAGGACGCGTACCGTCCAGGGAACCTGGTGGCTGCCTTGGCGTGAGAACAGGCCGAGGGGGCCGTAGGAGCGGATCGTCACGCGGTCCGCTTGACGGTCGCCGCGGCGACTGGGGCGCAGACGGGTGGTGGCGCGGCGGCGTTCGCCTGCAGGCACGGTCAGGCGGTGGCGCGAGGCCGCGATTTCAGTGCCGGACTGCCAGCTGCTGGGGGGCCAGGCGTCACGCAGGCGGGCACGGAGGAGACGACCCGATGGGTTGGTGACGGTGAGGGTCACTTCGGCGGCCTCGCCCAGACGGACGGACGTGTCGCCGGAGCGGGTCAGGCCGAGGCGCCGTACCGGCGCTGCGAGGGCGAAGTCGCAGGCGCACGCCAAAGCCAGGGGGCCGTTCACGGCGAGGATGCCCGTCCAGCCGGGGTCCCAGATACCGACGGGGAGGGAGCCGAGGGCCGCGAGAAGCGCGGCGCGTCCGGTGAGTGGCATCAGCGGGGGACCGGGACGTGGGCGAGGATCGCGTTGATGACGGAGTCGGCCGTGACGCCTTCCATCTCCGCCTCGGGGCGGAGTTGCACGCGATGTCGGAGAGTGGGGAGGGCCAGGGCTTTGACGTCGTCGGGGATGACGTAGTCACGGCCCGTGAGCCATGCCCATGCGCGCGAGGTGGAAAGGAGGGCCGTGGCGCCGCGTGGGGAGACGCCCAGGGTGAGGGACGGCGACTCGCGGGTGGCCCGGCAGATGTCCACCACGTAGGCGGTGATTTCCGGAGAGATGGTCGTCTTGGCGACCGCGGCGCGGGCGGCCTCCAGGTCGGCCCCGCCGGCCACGGGGCGTACGCCGGCGGCGTGCAGGTCGCGCGGATTGAAGCCCTCGGCGTGTCGGGTGAGGACGTCGATCTCGTCCTGGCGGGAGGGGAGAGGGACCGTCAGTTTGAGCAGGAAACGGTCCAGTTGGGCTTCGGGGAGCGGGTACGTGCCCTCGTACTCGACGGGGTTCTGGGTAGCGGCGACCAGGAAGGGGTCGGGGAGCGGGCGCGGGGTGCCGTCGACCGTGACCTGGCGTTCCTCCATGGCTTCCAGGAGGGACGACTGGGTTTTCGGGGGCGTGCGGTTGATCTCGTCGGCCAGCAGGAGGTTGGTGAAGACCGGACCGGGCTGGAACGAGAACTCGGCGGAGCGAGTGTCGTAGACCAGGGAGCCCGTCACGTCGCTCGGCATCAGGTCGGGGGTGAACTGCACGCGCTTGGTGTCGAGTTCGAGTGCGGAGGCGAGGGCGCGTACGAGCAACGTTTTGGCGACTCCAGGGACTCCTTCCAGTAGTACATGCCCGCGGCAGAGGAGGGCGACGACAAGACCGGTCACGGCAGGGTCCTGGCCGACCACGGCTTTGGCGATCTCGGCGCGCAGGGCTTCCAGGGAGGCTCGGGCTTCGCCCGGGTCTCCGGTGTGCCCGGCGTTGTCAGTGGTCGGGTCCATCATGGACGGCGTACCTCTCTTTCGAGGGCGTCGAGTTGGTCGGCGAGGGCGATGAGGGCCGCGTCGTCGCCTGGCGGCGGGCCGAAGAGGAGGGGTTGCAGGGCCTGGCCGTCGCCGTGGAGGTGGGCGGACAGGGCCGGGAGCAGGGCCTCGGGCGAGTGCGCCTGGGTGACGGGGACGCCGACGAGGGGGGCGAGGCGGGTGCGGGTGGTGGAGCGAAGAGCGGCGGCCGCGCGGTCGCGGGCGTTTGCCTTGCGGTAGAGGAGGGCGCGGCCTTCGACGGTTTCGGAGGCGCGGATCGCCACGGGGAGTTTTTCGGGCACGAGGGGGCCCAGTCGGCGTGCCCGCCAGAAGGCGGCGAGGGCTGCCGCGACGAAGAGTTGCAGCGTGCCCCAGCGCCAGCCGGAGGGGAGCAGGTCGAAGAAGCCTTTTTCGTCGCCTGCGTCGGCGGCGGAGTTGTCGGAAAGCGAGGGGAGGTACCAGACCAGATGGGGGCGCGAGCCGAGGAGTTGGAGGGCGAGCGAGGCGTTGCCCTCCTTGTCGAGGCGGTCGTTGAAGAGGATGTCGGGCGCACCGAGGACGACGGTGTCACCGTTTCCGGAGGCCTCCGGGACGCGCAGCAGGGTGGCCAGGCGCTCGCTGCGGTAGCACTCGTCGGCGCCGAGGCGTGTGGTCGTGTAGCGGATGCCGCCCGTGTCCGCGGTGCCCGCGCGGCGGGCGGCAGGCAGTCGGCAGTCGGGTGGCAGCGTCGAGTCGAGGCTGGTCGCGGGGTCCGCGGTGACGCCGGGGGCAAGCTTCTCGACCGACGAGCCGCCTGGGGCGATGAGGACGGTGCGGCCACCGGAGTGCGCGATCGCGGTGTGCAGCCCGGTCTGTTGACGGTGTGTCAACAGGTCGGGGACGGCGACCAGGAGGGTTGTGTCCGGAGCGGCTGCTGCGCGCGCCCCGTCCAGAGTGGTGACCACGCGTGTGGACACACCGCGGTCGGCGAGCAGTTCGGCGAGGGCGCGGCTGCCGTGGGGGTCGACGGAGCGTGGGTCGAGTTCGCCGTGCCGGGTGTCGGAGCGGATCACTGCGATCACGACGGCAGCCGCCAGGAGGAGCACCACGGCGAGTGCGATGCCGCGTGCGCGGGTCCATACCTGGCGGGCGGTGGGCGAGGCCGAGGTGGACGGGAGCATGACCTCGGTCGTCATCCGGCGGCTCCCCGGCGGGTGCTGTGGGCTGTGCTGCGGCTGCTGCTCGCGAGCTGGGGCTTGGTGCGTTCGAGGTCGCGGTCGAGTTCGGCCATGCGGTGGTACGACTGCTCGCTCGCCCTTCGGCCGCCGTATGTCACGTCGTCGAAGTCCCGGGCCGCGGCGTGCAGCCGGTCTCGGTGGTCGGGCAGTGCGCGGCCTGCTTCGGCGGCTGCCTCGTCCGCGGTGCGGCCGGGGCGGATGTCCAGGAGCGCGCGTTCCTCGAGGGAGCGGACGATGCCGCGCATACGTTCCTGGACCGCTTGGTTCCAGTGGCCCTGGGCGGCGTGCGCCTCGGCGGCCGCGCGGTGTTCGGCGGCGCTGCGGGGGCGATCGTCGAACAGGGCGGCGGACGAGGCGGGTTCACGCCGTGGTGTGCCCAGCCGCCACCACAGCGCGCCCAGCAGTGCGAGGACGGCCACGATGACGACGACCAGGCCGAGTGTGCCTCCGGGGGTCGAGGCCGCCGCCGAGCCGAACAGCTTGTCGACCCAGTCCCAGAAGGCGTTCAGGGCGCGCTGGAACAGGCTGGGGTCGTTCTCGTGGTACATGCGCTTCGACAGTTCGCGGCGGGCTGCCTCGCGTGCGGGATCCCGAGGGATCGTCACCGGCGGCTCGTCGCCGGAGTGCACCGACGACAGGACAGATGTGTTGCCGGCGCGCAGCAGCGTACGTACGGCCGATTCCGCGGCGCGTGGCAGGACCGTCGGCACCGCTGTGAGAACTCCCCCCGTCATGCTCACCGCATCAGCCCCCCGAGCCGGCGTCGGCCCCGTAGCCCTGGACGCCGGCGGCGCGGGCCAATTCGAGATCCAGCGCTTCGCGGCGGATGCGCTGGTCGATGTAGAGGAGCACGGTGACGCCGGCGTTGATCGGGAAAGTGATCATGGAGCCGATCACCGAGCCGATCCCGCTGATGATGAGGAAGGTCCAGCCGAGGTTGTTGCCCTCACCGTTGAGGAAGCCGACGACGCCTTCGCCGCCGAGCGCTGCGGCGAGGAAAGTGAAGGGGACGACGACGATCGCCGAGATGATGTTCGCGATGATTCCGGCGAGCAACTGGATGCCGAGGACACGCCACCACGAGCCGCGGACCAGCTTCGCGGATCGGCTCATCGACTTCACGACGCCCTGCTTCTCCAGCATCAGTGCGGGCGAGGCCAGGGAGAAGCGGATCATCAGCCACAGGGCGACGACGCCGGCGGCGAGGCCGCCGAGGACAGCGAGGGCGACACCCCCGTCGGCGTTCCCGAAGACCGCCACGAGGATGCCGGGCAGCGCACCCACGAAGACGATGGTGACGGCGATGAGAGGCAGCAGCAGGATCAGGCCGAACAGCTTCACGACCTGAGGGCGGGCATCGCGCCAGGCCTCGCCCGTGGTCACGGGGCGGCCGAGGACCGCGCGGCTGGTGACGGTGGTGAGCAGGGCGGTCGCGGCGACTGTGGCGATCAGAGAGATCAGGAACACCGCGCCGGAGCTGAGCATGACCTCGCCCATGGCGCGGGCCAGTTCGCTCGCGGTGGCGCTCGGGTCGTCGAGGGCCGCGGTGCTGGTGTCGTTGAGTACCAGGCCCTGGAGCAGGATGACGAGGACCTCGGTGACCACCGCAACGGTCAGGGAGATGCCCAGCACTGTGCGCCAGTAGGTGCGCATGGTGGAGACGGCGCCGTCGAGGATCTCGCCCACGCCGAGCGGGCGGAGCGGGATGACGCCGGGCTTGGCGGCGGGCGGGGGTCCGCCCCAGCCGCCGCCCCATGCGGGGTATCCAGGAGTGCCGTGGGCCTGGAAGCCGCCGGGAGCGTGGCCTCCGGGGCCGGGGGGAGGCTGTGTGCCCCAGCCGGGGCCGGGCGGTGGGGGTGGCGGAGCAGGCCGGCCGGAGCCTGCCGGATCGGCGGGCGCGGACCACTGGCCGGGTGGCGGCTGCTGCTTGGACCACTGCGGGCCGGAGCCCTGCGGGTCAGGGGTGTCCTGCGGGGCGGAACCGGGCTGGTCCGCGGGCTTCGCGGGGCCGGGGCGGTCGGTGGGCCCGGCAGGGCCGGACGTGCCGGGCTCCTGCCCGTCGGACGGGGCAGATCCGGGCGAGGCCCAGCCCGGAGTGTCTTTCATCGTCGCTCCTTCACGGTGCCCGTCCGCGGTCGCGGCGGCAGGTTGGCAGCCATCGTGCCATGGGGTGGTCGCCGAGGTACCGGCCGCGGTATGGGCTGCACACCTTCAATTGTCCGCGGGATACGGGGCAGACTGATCGCATGGCTGATCAGTACGTGCAATCCGGCGAAGACAGCAGTCCGACCGAGATACCGGCGATCCGCTGGGAGGAGCCACCAGAAGGGCCCGTACTGGTACTTCTCGACCAGACGAGATTGCCGGCCGAGGAAGTCGAGCGGGTTTGCACGGACGCGCCCGCGCTGGTGGAGGCGATCCGTTCGCTGGCTGTGCGCGGGGCGCCGCTGCTCGGCATCGCCGGAGCGTACGGTGTCGCGCTCGCCGCCGCGCGCGGCTTCGACGTGGACGAGTCCGCAAACGCGCTGGCGGGTGCCCGGCCCACTGCGGTGAACCTTGCTGTCGGTGTGCGCAGGGCTCAGACCGCCTACCGGACCGAGTTCGCCACGAGTGGTGATGCCGGGCAGGCCGCGGCGGCAGCGCTTGCCGCGGCCCGTCGGCTGCACAAGGAGGACGCCGAGGCCAGTGCCCGTATGGCCGAGTGCGGGCTGGCACTGCTGGACGAGCTGCTGCCCGGTGGCGGGCACCGGATCCTCACCCACTGCAACACCGGTTCGCTGGTGTCGGGCGGGGAGGGGACCGCCTTCGCGGTGGCGCTCGCGGCGCACCGCGCGAAGAGGTTGCGGCGGCTGTGGGTGGACGAGACGCGTCCGTTGCTGCAAGGCGCTCGTCTGACCGCTTATGAGGCGGCCCGCAGCGGCATGGCGTACACCTTGCTCACGGACAATGCGGCGGGCTCGCTCTTCGCGGCCGGTGAGGTGGACGCGGTGCTGATCGGGGCGGACCGCATCGCGGCCGACGGTTCGGTGGCGAACAAGGTCGGGAGCTATCCGCTCGCGGTGCTCGCGCGGTACCACCATGTGCCGTTCATCGTGGTGGCACCGCTGACGACGGTGGATCCGGACACCCCCGACGGGGCCTCCATCGAGGTCGAGCAGCGCCCCGGCCATGAGGTGACCGAGCTCACCGCACCTCAGGTGCCGGTGGCAGGAGCGGAAGCGGGAGGCGGGGTTCCGGTGGCGCCCCTGGGGACCCAGGCCTACAACCCGGCGTTCGATGTGACGCCGCCCGAGCTGGTGACCGCGATCGTCACGGAAGAGGGTGCCGTCTCGCCGGTGACAGCTGAGGCCCTTGCGGAGCTCTGTGCCAGGTCCCGCGAGGCGACGATCAACTGAGGGGCGAGCTCGTTCGTGGCGGTGTCGAAGCAGTGCGGCCAGGAGGCACTGGGCCGACCGTATGGTCAGCCTGCGCATACCCTGGGTAGCTGACATCCGTGTCTGAGATCGACGTCGCGGGACAGGGGCAGACAGTGACGGCCGGGTACGACTATCGTCACGGGCCAGTGACGCTGCTCACCTGCACCTTCGCCACCGTTATGAGAATGGGATGATGTCGTTTATGAAGGGACGAGTCCTTGTCGTCGACGACGACACGGCACTGGCCGAGATGCTCGGCATCGTGCTGCGTGGTGAAGGTTTTGAGCCGTCTTTCGTAGCCGACGGCGACAAGGCGCTGGCCGCATTCCGGGAGAGCAAACCCGACCTGGTGCTGCTCGACCTGATGCTGCCCGGGCGGGACGGCATCGAGGTGTGCCGCCTGATCAGGGCGGAGTCGGGCGTGCCGATCGTGATGCTCACGGCCAAGAGCGACACCGTCGACGTGGTGGTCGGGCTGGAGTCGGGTGCCGACGACTACATCGTGAAGCCGTTCAAGCCGAAGGAACTGGTCGCCCGGATCCGGGCGCGGCTGCGGAGGTCGGAGGAGCCGGCGCCCGAGCAGTTGGCCATAGGTGACCTCGTCATCGACGTGGCCGGTCACTCGGTGAAGCGGGACGGGCAGTCGATCGCGTTGACGCCGCTGGAGTTCGATCTGCTGGTGGCGCTGGCACGCAAGCCGTGGCAGGTGTTCACGCGTGAGGTGCTGCTCGAGCAGGTGTGGGGATACCGGCACGCTGCGGACACCCGGCTTGTGAATGTTCACGTGCAGCGGCTGCGCTCCAAGGTCGAGAAGGACCCGGAGCGGCCGGAGATCGTGGTGACCGTCAGGGGCGTCGGTTACAAGGCAGGGCCCAGCTGACATGTCCGGTGACAGTGCCGCTTCGGCGCCGGGGCCGGACAGGGCCAGCGCGGGGCGGCCTGTCGGCCGGAGGACGACAGGATCGCGCTGGGGCCGGCTGCTGGAGGGCGGTCTGCTGCAGGGCGGAGTCCAGGGCAGCCCGGTGCTCCGCTTGTTCATGCGCTGGGTCCGCCGGCCGTTGCTGCCCGTCATGCGGCTGTGGCGGCGGAACATCCAGCTCAAGGTCGTCGTCACCACGCTGCTGATGTCCTTGGGCGTGGTGCTGCTGCTCGGATTCGTCGTCATCGGGCAGGTGCGCAACGGGCTGCTGGACGCCAAGGTGAAGGCGTCGCAGAGCCAGGCCACCGGTGGGTTCGCGGTGGCCAAGCAGAAGGCCGACGAGGCAGCTGTCGGGACCAGCGACGACGGCACGGCCGCGGACCAGCGGCAGTCGCAGAACCTCACCTCGTGGATGAGCGACCTCGTGGAGTCCCTGTCCAGTGGTGGCCAAGGCGCCTTCGACGTGGTGACGCTGCCCGCGGGCGACGACAACAGCGGCGGCGGGCGCGGGCCCCGTGCCTCGGGGTTCGTCGATCCGACGGCCAGCGTGCCCGAGGACCTGCGTGCGCGGATCAACGGCGACACGGCGGCCGCCCAGAGTTACACCCGCATTCTGTACAGCAACAACAAGGAGTCGCAGCCGGCGCTCGTCATCGGCAAGCAGGTCAACGACCCCAACGGCGAGCCGTACCAGCTCTACTACCTCTTCCCGCTCACCCAGGAGGAGAAGTCACTGAGCCTGGTCAAGGGCACGCTGGCGACCGCGGGACTCTTCGTCGTCGTACTGCTCGGGGCCATCGCCTGGCTGGTGGTACGGCAGGTGGTCACACCCGTGCGCATGGCTGCCGGGATCGCCGAACGGCTGTCCGCCGGGCGGCTGCAGGAACGTATGAAGGTCACCGGCGAGGACGACATCGCCCGCCTCGGCGAGGCCTTCAACAAGATGGCACAGAACCTGCAGTTGAAGATCCAGCAGCTGGAGGACCTGTCGCGGATGCAGCGGCGGTTCGTGTCGGACGTGTCGCACGAACTGCGGACACCGCTGACGACCGTACGGATGGCGGCGGACGTCATCCACGAGGCGCGCGAGGACTTCGATCCGGTGACCGCGCGGTCGGCGGAGCTGCTTGCCGACCAGCTGGACCGGTTCGAGTCGCTGCTCGCCGATCTGCTGGAGATCAGCCGGTTCGACGCGGGCGCGGCGGCGCTGGAGGCGGAGCCGATAGACCTCAGGGAGGTCGTACGGCGCGTCGTCAGCGGGGCCGAGCCGCTTGCCGAGCGCAAGGGCACCCACATACGTGTGCTGGGCGACCAGCAGCCCGTCGTCGCCGAGGCGGACGCGCGGCGCGTGGAGCGGGTGCTGCGCAACCTCGTCGTCAACGCCGTGGAGCACGGCGAGGGCAAGGACGTCCTCGTCAAGCTCGCCTCGGCCGGAGGAGCGGTCGCCGTCGCGGTGCGCGACTACGGCGTCGGACTCAAGCCCGGTGAGGCCACGCGGGTGTTCAGCCGCTTCTGGCGGGCCGACCCGGCACGCGCGCGTACGACCGGTGGTACGGGCCTTGGGCTGTCCATCGCCCTGGAGGACGCGCGGCTGCACGGCGGCTGGCTGCAGGCCTGGGGGGAACCCGGCGGCGGCTCGCAGTTCCGGCTGACGCTGCCGCGGACGGCGGACGAGCCGCTGCGGGGCTCGCCGATCCCCCTGGAGCCCAAGGACTCGCGGCGCAACCGAGGACTCAACGACGCCGGGCTGCCGCGCGGCGACAAAGCCGCCACCGTGCCCGCGCAGCCGGTCGCGGACCAGATACCGCCCATGGCGCCCAGACTGGGCGGTGCGGCCGCCACAGCCGACCCGACGGCACTGCCCGGGAACGGCGCGCGCGTGGTGCCCCGTCCGGCTTCCGGAGCCAGACGACAGAACGGGACGGTCGGCGAGGACGGGACCGAGACCTCGAACCGTCCGGACACCGGGCCGGAGGAGTCGAAGAAGCAAGGGGAGGCATTCCGTGGGCGCTGAGCGCAAGGGGGGCGCAGGGCGCAGACCGATGCGCGCGGCGACGTACGCAGCCTGTGGTGCCGTGCTGCTGGCGGGATGCGCCTCGATGCCCGACAGCGGCGACCTGAGCGGTGTCGACTCCACACCGCGGCAGGACACCCAGGTGCGGGTCTTCGCCATGCCGCCCCAGGAGGACGCCCAGCCCTCGGACATCGTCTCCGGTTTCCTCGAGGCGCTGACCAGCGACGATCCCAACTATTCGACGGCGCGGCAATACCTGACCAAGACGGCGTCGCAGACGTGGAAACCGGGGCAGTCCAGCACGGTCCTCGCCAACGGGCCCGGCATCGACCCCAACCGTCTGGGCAGCCGGGAGGGTGCCGACGACCTCTCGTTCACCCTGACCGGCACGCGGGTCGCGAATGTGGACGAGCAGCAGGCGTACTCGCCCGCCGACGGGCCCTATGACGCGCCGGTGCATCTCACGCGCGACAAGAAGACCAAGCAGTGGCGCATCGACAGGCTGCCGCAGGGCGTCGTCATGGGGAAGTCGGACTTCCAGCGCAACTACATGTCCGTCAACAAGTACTACTTCGCCTCGAACGCCGCGGCCGGGAGCACGACGCAGCCGGCGGCCGTCGCCGATCCCGTGTATGTGCGCCGACGCGTCGACCCCATGACGCAGATGATCCGCTCGCTGCTCAACGGGCCCACGAACTGGCTCGATCGCGTGGTGCGGACGAGTTTTCCGAGGGGTACGGCGCTGAAGGCCGGCGTCACCGCGCTGACGCCCGACGACCAGAACACGCTGACCGTGCCGCTGAACGAGAAAGCCCGTCGGGTCGGCCAGGGCCAGTGCAAGGAGATGGCCGCCCAGCTCCTGTTCACCGTGCAGAACCTCACCCCCGCGGTGGACCAGGTCGACCTGCAGTCCGGCAACGCGCGGCTGTGCTCGCTCCGTGAGGCCGACGCCGCCACCGCGCGCGGCTCGGTGCAGCAGCCCGGCTACCTGTATTTCATCGACAGCAAGAACCGGCTCGTACGGATGGGAACCGGCAACAACCCCAGCCCCAAGGCCGAACCGGTGGCCGGGGCGCTCGGCGAGGGCGACAAGGAGCTGCGCTCGGTCGCCGTTTCGCACGATGAAAGCAAAGCGGCCGCCGTTTCCGGCGACGGCAAGGAGTTGTTCGTCGCGTCGCTGATGTCCGGCGATTCACTCGGCACCCCCGTACTGACCAGCCACGCCAAGTCGGATCAGGACCGGCTGACGGCACCCAGCTGGGATGTCCACGGCGACCTCTGGGTGGCCGACCGCGACCCCGGCAATCCCCGGTTGCTCCTGCTGGAACAGGGCAGGGGCGAACCGCTCGTGGTGAAGATTCCGGAGCTGGACGGCCGTATCAGGGATGTCCGGGTGGCCGCCGACGGAGTGCGCATAGCGCTCGTGGTGGCGAAGGGCAGCACGAAGTCCCTGCTCATCGGGCGGATCGAGCGGCGGCAGGAAGCCGCGGAGGGCCGGCCCACCGTCTCGGTGCTCGGACTGCACTCAGCGACACCGGATTTTGAGGACGTCACGGCCATGTCGTGGGCCGGGGACAGCCGGCTCGTGGTGGTCGGGCGTGAACAGGGCGGACTGCAGACCATGCGGTACGCGCAGGTCGACGGGTCCACACCCGAGGGACCGGCACCCGCGGCCCTGTCCGGGATCAAGGAGATCACCGCGGCCGGGTCCGACCGGCTGCCGTTGGTGGCCGGCTCGGAGGACGGGATCGTACGACTGCCGTCCGGCGGCCAGTGGCAGAAGGTCACGGACGGGGTGGCGCCGGTCTATCCGGGGTGACGCTGTCGGGCGGGGGAGCCGGTGGATTGCCCTGGGGAGTGGCGTCGAAGGGGCGGTGTGCACCGGGGACGACTTGTCCACAGGGAGTTGTCCACAGGGCTGGCCGGGGAGCTCGGGCGTTGGCAGAGTGGTGGGCATGCGGGGGTGGTGGCAGGACCTCACCGACCTGGTGCTGCCGGCCGAGTGCGGAGGCTGCGGGAGGCCTCGCACGGTGCTCTGCCCTGAGTGCCGTGCCGTCCTGAGCGGGACCGCACCGAGCCGGGTGCGACCGGTGCCGGAGCCGCCCGGGCTGCCCGTGGTGCACGCGGCCGCCCGGTACGCCGACGAGGTGCGGGCCACGCTGCTGGCCCACAAGGAACGGGGCGCGCTGGCCCTCGCGGCACCGCTCGGCACGGCACTGGCAGGTGCCGTGCAGGCGGCGCTCAGGGAGGCGGCCGGCCCTACGGCTGCGGGCGGTGGAGCGCCCGTGCTGCTGGTTCCCGTTCCGTCCGCGCGTGCGGCGGTGCGGGCGCGCGGCCACGACCCGGCACGGCGAATCGCGCTCGCGGCGGCGGGCGAGCTGCGGCGGACCGGGACCGTGGCCCGAGTCCTTGCCGTGCTGCGGCAGCGGCGCTCCGTGGCCGATCAGTCGGGGCTCAACTCCCAACAACGGCTGGACAATCTCTCGGGCGCCCTGGCGGTGGCTCCCGGCGCAGACCGGCTGCTGCGCGGCGGTTCGGTCGTGCTCGTCGACGACCTGATGACCACCGGCGCATCCCTGGCCGAAGCGGCGCGTGCCGTGCGGGCGGCGACGGAGCCGGAAGAAAGGGCGGGCGCCTGCGGGAGCAGAGAGCAACAGGCGGCCCCGCAACGGCAGTTCCCGGGGCTGGTTTCGTACGGCGAAGCAACTGGGGCCGTGTACACGGCGGCCGTTCGGGAAGGCACAGGAGAACAGATCGCCGGCTCGGCGGTCGGGTCGCCCGGTCGTATGCACTCAGTGCCAGGAATGGCGGGTGCGGGCGGCGCAGGTGACGTCATCTGCGCAGCCGTGGTCGCGGCGCCTCCAGATTCTTTCGAAATAAACCGGAACTGACTGCCAACTTGCATCGTTGCAGGTAATGAGAGGGTCAATTCACCTGAACGGAGGTACGCCGCGGTAGAGGGTGACGACATCCGTCCGGGCGAGATATGTTCGGTTGTGAGAGAAAGGCGCAGGCCATCGCTCTCGTACCCGAATGCCGTGCTGCGGGTTTTTCACAATCACCCGTCGCGGTGGAGTGGAGATCTTGTCCGCGGGGGAGGAGGTGGAAGTCACCGAGTCCGTAGGTTCCGGAGCTCGCCGGAACCTGGTGCAAAAGGGAGATGCTCCGCCAGTGGAGCGGAGTGATCCGGGAACGGAGTTCTGCGTGGACATCGTCGTCAAGGGCCGCAAGACCGAGGTGCCCGAGCGGTTCCGCAAGCACGTGGCCGAGAAGCTGAAGCTGGAGAAGATCCAGAAGCTCGACGGCAAGGTGATCAGCCTCGACGTCGAGGTGTCCAAGGAGCCCAACCCCCGACAGGCCGACCGTTGTGACCGAGTGGAGATCACGCTCCGCTCCCGGGGTCCGGTGATCCGGGCGGAGGCAGCGGCCAGCGACCCCTACGCGGCGCTGGACCTGGCAGCGGAGAAGCTGGATGCCCGGCTGCGCAAGCAGCACGACAAGCGGTTCTCTCGCCGCGGCGCGCGCAGGATCTCGGCCGCCGAGGTCCCCGACCACGTTCCGGGCGCGGCGACGCTCAACGGGAACGGCCACCCCGTCCACGAGGAAGACCAGGACGGAGTGCCCACCAAGAAGATCGGCTCACTGGAGGTCAAGGGCGAAGGCCCCCTCATCGTCCGCGAGAAGACCCACGTCGCCTCCCCCATGACCCTCGACCAGGCCCTCTACGAGATGGAACTGGTCGGACACGACTTCTACCTGTTCGTCGACTCCGAGACGAAGGAACCCAGTGTCGTCTACCGGCGGCACGCCTACGACTACGGCGTCATCCACCTCAGCACCGACCCGATGGTCGCCCAGGCGCAGTCTCCCGCGCCCGGCGGCCCCCTGGGTGGCTGACCCGCGCGGCTGATGGCTGAGCCGGTGCCCCTGGAGCGCCCGTGCGCCCCCAGGGGCATCGGTGTGCGACCCCTTCACGAGCAGCTATGTCACCGCGTTGTCGCCCAGGCATGGAATCATGGCGGCAATGGCCCAACCGGTGGGTCGTTGCCTTGGGTTGGCGATGGCACAGCACCACAGGCCACAGCCTTCAGGGGGAGGAACGATGGCGGACAGCTTCGGACCGATGCATGACGAGGATGCCGACGGCGGCGTCGTCGGCATGGGCCCGGAGGCGGGCTCTGCGCGCAAGGAGCCGATCAGAGTCCTTGTCGTGGACGACCACGCCCTCTTCCGCCGGGGCCTGGAGATCGTGCTCGCGGCCGAGGAGGACATCCAGGTCGTCGGGGAGGCCGGGGACGGTGCGGAGGCCGTCGACAAGGCGGCCGACCTGCTCCCGGACATCGTCCTGATGGACGTCCGGATGCCGAAGCGGGGCGGGATCGAGGCCTGCACCTCCATCAAGGAGGTCGCCCCCAGCGCCAAGATCATCATGCTGACGATCAGCGACGAGGAAGCCGACCTCTACGACGCGATCAAGGCGGGCGCGACCGGTTATCTCCTCAAGGAGATCTCCACGGACGAGGTGGCCACCGCCATCCGCGCGGTGGCCGACGGGCAGTCCCAGATCAGCCCCTCCATGGCGTCGAAGCTGCTCACCGAGTTCAAGTCGATGATCCAGCGGACCGACGAGCGCCGGCTGGTGCCCGCACCGCGGCTGACGGACCGCGAGCTGGAGGTCCTCAAGCTCGTCGCCACCGGGATGAACAACCGGGACATCGCCAAGGAGCTGTTCATCTCCGAGAACACCGTGAAGAACCACGTCCGCAACATCCTGGAGAAGCTGCAGCTGCACTCCAGGATGGAGGCGGTGGTGTACGCGATGCGGGAGAAGATCCTCGAGATCCGCTGACGGGCCGGTGGGCCACCGGTCAGCGCAATGCCGTGGCGAGTGCCCGGGTCACCTCCCTGGTGAGCGGCTCGTGCAGCTCCGGGGCGTCCACGCGCTCCACGCGTACGCTGCTGCAGTTCACCCAACTGGCCGCCTCGACCAGCGCCTCCGCCACGGCCGGGACCACCTTGGGACCGTCCAGGGTGACCTGCTTGGCGACCAGCGTGGCGCCGTCCCGGGCCGGGTCCACCCGGCCGACGAGGCGGCCGCCGGCGAGCACCGGCATCGCGAAGTAGCCGTACACGCGCTTCGGCTTCGGCACATAGGCCTCCAGCCGGTGGGTGAAGCCGAAGATCCGCTCCGTGCGCGCCCTCTCCCAGATCAGGGAGTCGAAGGGGGAAAGGAGTGTGGTGCGGTGGCGGCCGCGCGGGGGCGTGTCCAGGGCGGCCGGGTCGGCCCAGGCGGGTTTGGACCAGCCCTCGACCGTGACCGGGACCAGGCCCGAGTCGGCGATCACCGCGTCGACCTGCTCGCCCTTGAGGCGGTGGTAGTCGGCGATGTCCGCGCGCGTGCCGACGCCCAGCGACTGGCCCGCCAGGCGGACCAGACGGCGCAGGCACTCCGTGTCATCCAGCTCGTCGTGCAGCAGCGAATCCGGGATGGCGCGCTCGGCGAGGTCGTACACGCGCTTCCAGCCGCGGCGCTCCACGCACACCACCTCCCCGTACATCAGCGCACGCTCCACGGCGACCTTGGCACCGGACCAGTCCCACCACTCACTGGTGCGCTTCGCCCCGCCCAACTCCGTCGCCGTGAGGGGGCCTTCGGCGCGGAGCTGCTTGATGACCTGGTCGTAGGTGCCGTCCGGGAGCTCGTGGTTCCAATGCGGGCGGCTTCGGTAGGCGCGGCGGCGGAAGGCGAAGTGGGGCCACTCCTCGACGGGGAGGATGCACGCGGCGTGCGACCAGTACTCGAAGGCGTGCGGGGCGGCGGACGGCGCCTTCCAGTACGCGTCCTCCACCGTTGCGCGGCCCACCGCGCCGAGGCGGGCGTACGCGATGAGCTCGTGGGAACGCGCCAGCACCGAGATCGTGTCCAGCTGGACCGCGCCGAGATGGCGCAGGACACCTCGGACGCCGGCTCTGCGGTCGGGTGCGCCGAGCAGGCCTTGGGCGCGGAGGACGATGCGGCGGGCTTCGTCTGCCGAGAGATCGGTGGAGGGGCGTGGGGACGTCATGGTCGGCACGATAGACGGCGGCACTGACAACGCGGGATGACCTGCGAATTCGTCACTGGACGCCCGGTGTTGAGGCGGGGGCGGGGAGATACGGCGCCGTCGAGGCCAGCCCCAGGTCCGAGGGCAGCAGGGCACCCACCCAGGAGTCCCGGCGCACGCCCCGGTGGATGATCGCGGAGCGCAGGACGCCCTCGATGACGAAGCCGGCGCGCTCCGCCACCGCGCGGGAGGCGTTGTTGCCGACTTCCGCACGCCATTCCACCCGGTCCACCGACAGTTGGGTGAAGGCCCAGCGGGAGACCTCGACGACGGCCTCGGTGACATAGCCGTTGCCGCGGTGCTCCTTCGTGCCCCAGAAGCCGATCTCGGCCATGCTCAGGGAATGCATGGTGAGGCTGAGCATGCCCACGAGTTCCTCCCCTTCGGGGAGGAACAGAGCGAAGGTGAGTATGGAACCGTTCGCCCACCCCTTGGGCGCGAGTTCCTCGGTGAAAGTCCGCGCGTGCTCGGCGAGGTAGGGCGAGGGAATCGTCGTCCAGCGCTGGATGTCGGGATCCTGGGCCGCGGCGTACACCGCGTCGGTGTCCTCGGGGCCGACCGTGCGCAGGAGCAGCCGGGAGGTCATGAGCGTGACGGGTTCCATCGGCTGATTCTCCTCGCAGGCGCGACACGGACGCCATCCTTTTGCGGTGCGTGAGCGCGTGATCACAATTCGCGCAATTCGTGGGCGTCATGCGGCACCATCCGCAGGGCCCGTCCGTTGTCCCCTTTGAAGAAGATTTGAAGCGGTGCCCGAACCCTTCGGCGGTCGTAGGACCGGCAGGCCTCCCGGCTTGGTGGGGTCCTCGCATACGATGGCCGTTGCTCAGCAAGTCAAATGGAAACCGACCGTCCCAGGCCCGACCGGCAAGGAGACCAACCCCCGTGTCCGTCCTCTCGAAGATCATGCGTGCAGGCGAAGGCAAAATCCTGCGCAAGCTGCACCGCATCGCGGACCAGGTCAACTCCATCGAAGAGGATTTCGTCGACCTCTCCGACGCCGAGCTGCGGGCCCTGACCGATGAGTACAAGCAGCGGTACGCCGACGGCGAGAGCCTGGACGACCTGCTCCCCGAAGCGTTCGCCACCGTGCGCGAGGCCGCCAAGCGCGTCCTCGGGCAGCGTCACTACGACGTGCAGATGATGGGTGGCGCGGCGCTCCACCTCGGCTATGTCGCCGAGATGAAGACCGGTGAGGGCAAGACCCTGGTGGGCACGCTGCCGGCGTATCTGAACGCCCTGTCCGGGGACGGCGTCCACCTGATCACGGTCAACGACTACCTGGCCGAGCGCGACTCCGAGATGATGGGCCGCGTCCACAAGTTCCTGGGCCTGAGCGTCGGCTGCATCCTCGCCAACATGACGCCGGCCGAGCGCCGCCAGCAGTACGAGTGCGACATCACCTACGGCACGAACAACGAGTTCGGCTTCGACTACCTCCGTGACAACATGGCGTGGTCGAAGGACGAACTGGTGCAGCGCGGCCACAACTTCGCCATCGTCGACGAGGTCGACTCCATCCTGGTCGACGAGGCCCGTACACCGCTGATCATCTCCGGGCCGGCCGACCAGGCCACCAAGTGGTACGGCGACTTCGCCAAGCTGGTCACGCGCCTGAAGAGGGGCGAGGCGGGCAACCCGCTCAAGGGCATCGAGGAGACCGGCGACTACGACGTCGACGAGAAGAAGCGCACGGTCGCCATCCACGAGTCCGGCGTCAGCAAGGTCGAGGACTGGCTGGGCATCGACAACCTCTACGAGTCGGTGAACACGCCTCTGGTGGGCTACCTGAACAACGCCATCAAGGCCAAGGAGCTCTTCAAGAAGGACAAGGACTACGTCGTCATCGACGGCGAGGTCATGATCGTCGACGAGCACACCGGCCGTATCCTCGCCGGCCGCCGCTACAACGAGGGCATGCACCAGGCGATCGAGGCGAAGGAAGGGGTGGACATCAAGGACGAGAACCAGACGCTCGCCACGATCACCCTGCAGAACTTCTTCCGCCTCTACAAGAAGCTCTCCGGCATGACCGGTACGGCGATGACCGAGGCGGCCGAGTTCCACCAGATCTACAAGCTCGGCGTCGTCCCGATCCCCACCAACAAGCCGATGATCCGCAAGGACCAGTCGGACCTGATCTACCGCACCGAGGTGGCCAAGTTCGAGGCGGTCGTCGACGACATCGCCGAGAAGCACGAGAAGGGCCAGCCGATCCTCGTCGGTACGACGTCGGTCGAGAAGTCCGAATACCTCTCGCAGCAGCTCTCCAAGCGCGGCATCCAGCACGAGGTGCTGAACGCGAAGCAGCACGACCGTGAGGCGACGATCGTCGCCCAGGCCGGCCGCAAGGGCGCGGTGACCGTCGCCACCAACATGGCCGGCCGTGGTACGGACATCAAGCTGGGTGGCAACCCCGACGACCTTGCCGAGGCGGAGCTGCGCCAGCGCGGGCTTGACCCCGAGGAGCACATCGAGGAGTGGGCGCACTACCTGCCCGAGGCCCTGGAGCGTGCCGAGAAGGCCGTGAAGGCGGAGTTCGAAGAGGTCAAGGAACTCGGCGGGCTCTACGTCCTGGGCACCGAGCGACACGAGTCGCGGCGTATCGACAACCAGCTGCGTGGTCGCTCCGGCCGTCAGGGCGACCCGGGCGAGTCCCGCTTCTACCTCTCGCTCGGCGACGACCTGATGCGGCTCTTCAAGGCCCAGATGGTCGAGCGCGTGATGTCGATGGCGAACGTCCCGGACGACGTACCCATCGAGAACAAGATGGTCACGCGCGCGATCGCGTCCGCGCAGTCGCAGGTCGAGCAGCAGAACTTCGAGACCCGTAAGAACGTCCTGAAGTACGACGAGGTCCTCAACCGCCAGCGTGAGGTCATCTACGGCGAGCGGCGCCGCGTCCTGGAGGGCGAGGATCTGCAGGAGCAGATCGGCCACTTCATGGACGACACGATCGACGCGTACATCGCCGCGGAGACCGCCGAGGGCTTCGCGGAGGACTGGGACCTCGACCGGCTGTGGGGTGCCTTCAAGCAGCTCTACCCGGTGAAGGTGACCGTCGAGGAGCTGGAGGAGGCGGCCGGTGACCGGGCCGGTCTGACCGCCGAGTTCATCTCCGAGTCCATCAAGGACGACATCCACCAGCAGTACGAGGCACGCGAGGCGCAGCTCGGCTCCGAGATCATGCGTGAGCTGGAGCGCCGGGTCGTGCTGTCGGTCCTGGACCGCAAGTGGCGCGAGCACCTCTACGAGATGGACTACCTCCAGGAGGGCATCGGCCTGCGCGCGATGGCGCAGAAGGACCCGCTGGTCGAGTACCAGCGCGAGGGCTTCGACATGTTCACCGCCATGATGGAGGGCATCAAGGAGGAGTCCGTCGGCTACCTGTTCAACCTGGAGGTCCAGGTCGAGCAGCAGGTCGAGGAGGTCCCGGTCGAGGACGCCGCGCCGGTCGACATGGAGAAGCAGGACGTGGTGCCGGCGCAGTCGGGCGGCCGCCCGGAGATCCGCGCCAAGGGACTGGACGCCCCGCAGCGCCGGAACCTGCACTTCTCCGCGCCGACCGTGGACGGCGAGGGCGGCACCATCGAGGGCGACTTCATGGGCGACGACGAGCCGGTGCGCTCGGAGGCCGACGGTCTCACGCGCGCGGAGCGGCGCAAGCAGTCCCGGAGCGGGCGTCGCCGCAAGAAGTGAGCGGCGCGTCGTAGCGGCTTGAAGGGGCCGGGTCACCTCGGGGTGGCCCGGCCCCTTCGCGTACCGCGGTGCGGGCTGGGTGGAGGCCTAGTCGTCGCCGGTGGGGCGCGGTGGGCGGGGGCCGCCGAGTTCCACCGCCGTGCAGCGCCAGCGCAGGTCCTGGCCCCGTTCCAGGCGGAAGGCCATGGCCCGCAGCTGGTCACCGGCGCCGATGCGGGCGAAGGCCTCTACGGCGCCGGGACGGGCTTCGTAGTAGCCGATGTCGCGGACGACGGGGCGTGTGCCGCGGGTGCGCAGGGGGCCGCGTTCGGCGAGCCAGGCCAGTTCGTCGTAGGCCCGGCCCGCGGTGTGCCGCAGCATCGAGTGCACGGGCCGCTGACCGCTCAGCACGGCGAGGAGGAGGTCGGCGAAGACGTCGGTGGGGCGGGGCTGGGGGATCGGCCGGGTGTGTCCGGTGGGGCAGGCGGTTTCTTCCGGTGCGGGAGCCGTGCTGGACGGCGCAAGGGTGGTGCGGGCTGCGGGGGCGGTATGTGCGTGCCTCGTGGTGGTGTCCTTGGGCGGCGTGGCCGTGCCCGGTGGGCGCCCCGGACCCGTGAGGGCGCCGGTCGTGTTCCTGGCCGTGGCGGCAGGGGCTGTCGGCGGGCGGTTGTCGGCGGGCCTTGTGCTCGGCGAGAGGGCTTCGGTCCGGGAGCCCGGTGGGCGGCCGCCGCCCGGGGCGGTGCGGGTCGGGGTTCCGCCCGGGGTGCGGGGCGGGGCGCCGCCGGGGCGGCGGGAGTCGCGACGGCCGGGTGGGCGGGCGCCTGGCTGGTGCTGTGCCCTGGTCATGATCTTGTGCATGTGTGTCCCCGTTCGGCGAGACGGGTCGATACCCGTCGGTAACTTGGTGTCGGGGATCTTGTACGGGGCCACGGGTGACCGCAGCAAGCACACGGGGAGCCGGGCCGCAGGGGTCGGAATCTTCACCTATCAGGGTGATGGAGGGGGTGTGGAACCGTGTGATCACGGGGATGCGCCGGGTGAATTCAGGGGCCTGAAGTGGACGCCTCCGGGCTTGCGGGCAGGGACTCGAAAGGGGACTCCCGCACGTATCCTGAAGGCCCTTCACAAGGCGCGTGAGCGCGCCCAGCCACCGACCACGAAAGCGGCCAGCCATGCGCGTCTACGTCCCCCTGACCCTCTCCGGTCTCGCCGAGGCGTACAAGACGGGAGAGCTGGGGGCAGGGCCGCTCGTGGCGTACGCCGTCACGCCCGCCCTGCGCGAGTGGTACCTCTCCGACGACATCGAGGAACTGGAGTACGCGGCCCTCAACCGCGCCGCGCTGGCCTCGCTCCGGCTGCTGGCCGCGGACCCCGGGGCGGCACGGCGCCGGGTCGTGGTCGCCGTCGACGTGCCCGACGGTGCCGCGTCCGCCGACCCGGACCGGGGCCTCGACCCGGCCGCGCTCGGCGAGGTGCGGGTGGCCGGGGCCGTGGCGCTGGCGAAGGCCGCCGCCGTGCACGTCGACCTCGACGACGCGGAGGAGGACGTGGCCGCCGCGGCCGAGGCGCTCGAAGCGGCGGACCGCGGGGATGACGACGCCCAGTTCGTGGTGGACGGCGCCGAGGACCACGAACTGCTGTGGTACGCGACGCAGGAGATCCCCCACCTGGTCGGGCTGGGGGACTGAGCCCACCGTCTCTTGATTGTCAGTGGCGGCGGGTACGTTTTTGGCATGGGGAAGCAGACAGGGGCGCACATTGTCTGGGACTGGAACGGGACGCTGTTCCACGACAATGACGCGATCATCGGGGCGACGAACGCGGCCTTCGCCGAGCTCGGCCTCGAGCCGATCACGCTGGAGCGGTACCGGGCGCTGTACTGCGTGCCGGTGCCCAAGTTCTACGAGCGGCTCATGGGCCGGCTGCCGACGGACGCCGAATGGGAGGTCATGGACGAGACCTTCCACCGGTACTACGCCGAGCACCGGATCGGCTGCGGGCTGACCGAGGGGGCGGCGGAGCTGCTCGCGAAGTGGCGGTCGGCGGGACGCAGCCAGTCGATCCTGAGCATGTACACGCATGACGAACTCGTCCCGTTGGTGCGGGGGTTCGGGATAGAGGCGCACTTCATACGCGTCGACGGGCGGACCGGGCCCTCGGGGGGCAGCAAGGCGGAGCACATGGTGCGGCACCTTGGCTCACTGGTCGGTGTGGACCCGGCTCGCACGGTGGTGATCGGGGATGCCGCCGATGACGCGGTGGCCGCGCGGTATGTGGGGGCGCGGGCGGTGCTGTACACCGGGGGGTCGCATGGGCGGGCGAGTCTTGAGGTGGTGGGGGTGCCGGTGGTGGACACCCTGGGGGAGGCGGTTGCTGAGGCGGAGCGGTTGGCTGCGTAGGAGGGGGCTGCGGGGCGGGGCTGGTTTCGTGGCGCCCGGCGCTGGGGCTCGGCCGGGGGGGGCGCTTGCCCGCGCGTGCGGGGTGCCGCCTGCGCCCACCCGTGCCGCCCCAGCGGCACGACTGCCCGCAGGCGGGACGGCACGGCATGGTGGGGCACTGCTGCCCGCAGGCGGCCAATGGTCAGGTCACCGGGGCCTTTGCCCTTAGCACCGTCAGGAACTCCCGCATCCACGCCGAGTGGTCCGGCCATGCACGGGACGAGACCAGGGTGCCGTCGACCACGGCCTCGGTGTCCTGGAAGATGGCGCCGGCGGCCTGCATGTCGGGTTCCAGGGCGGGGTACGCCGTGACGCGGCGGCCGCGCAGGCCGTCGACCGCCGCGGTGAGCAGGGGGCCGTGGCAGATCTGGGCGACCGGTTTGTCCGCGTCGAAGAAGGACTTGAGGATCTTGCGGAGTTCGGGGTCGTTGCGGAGGTACTCGGGGGCGCGGCCGCCCGGGATGACGAGGGCGGCGTACTGGCCGGGGTCTACCTCGGCGAAGGCGAGATCGGCGGGCCAGGTGTAGCCGGGCTTCTCGGTGTAGGTGTCGAAGCCGGGTTCGAAGTCGTGGACGACGAACTGGAGCTTCTTGCGGGCGGGGGCCGCGATATGGACGTCGTAGCCCTCCTCGCGGAGGCGCTGGTAGGGGTACAGGACCTCGAGTGACTCTGCTGCGTCGCCGGTGACGATGAGGATTTTCGCGGTCATGTCGGGCGGCTCCCCTCGGGCGGGTGTGCGCTGTCATGGGCAACGTGCCCCCTGGGGGGTGGCCTTGCCAAGGGGGCCGGTCGTATTCGAGCAAGGGGGGATCAGATGAGGGCTTCGTTTCGTCGGCCCGCACGACAGTGGGGCCTTTGCCGCTGTGCAGAGTGTCAAAGTTCCACCCCCGGTTTTGTACACATACGGCTCATGACGGGCCCCCCGTACTGAGCGATAGCCTTATGGCGTGATCAGCGCGATAGCTCGCGGGGGCACCGTTGCCCCTGCCCTGCGCCCGGCGAGCACGGACCACCTCCGTGACCGGGCGGCGGTCGCTGGTCTTCGCGGGCAGGAGGGGGCCCAAAGGGCTCCCGGGATGCCATTCGCCCCCTGGACGCGGCCGCTGCGGAGAGCAGCGTCACACCTTCGGGGCGGCTCAAATATGGCTCATATCTTCCCGCTCATCTCACCTTGCGGCATAGCGTCGGAGCAGACCGGAGAACCCGGGCCGTGGCGTCGAGCCGCAGGGGAAGAGACCGTACTTCCTTCTACGTCACGCAACGGCGCGCGACAGGAGCCAGAGGACAATGCAGACCAAGCTGGACGAAGCCAAGGCCGAGCTGCTCGAGAGGGCCGCCCGGGTAGCTGAGAACAGCCCGGTCGGGGGGCATCTACCGACCGGGACGACGGACGGGAGCACCCCGGACCGGGACACCGTGCTCGCGTTCCTCCAGCGCTACTACCTGCACACCGCCCCGGAGGACCTCACCGGCCGCGACCCGGTCGACATCTTCGGAGCCGCGCTCTCGCACTACCGGCTGGCCGAGAATCGCCCCCAGGGCACGGCCAACGTGCGGGTCCACACCCCCACGGTGGAGGAGAACGGGTGGACGTGCAGCCACTCCGTGGTCGAGGTCGTCACCGACGACATGCCCTTCCTGGTCGACTCCGTCACCAATGAGCTGACGCGCCAGGGACGTGGGATCCACGTCGTCATCCACCCGCAGATCGTCGTCCGCCGGGATGTCACCGGCAAGCTCATCGAGGTGCTCAGAGTGCCGCCGGGCGGCGAACTGCCGCACGACGCGCACACCGAGTCCTGGATCCACGTCGAGATCGACCGCGAGACCGACCGTGGCGACCTCAAGCAGATCACCGCCGACCTGCTGCGTGTGCTGTCCGACGTCCGCGAGGCCGTCGAGGACTGGGACAAGATGCGGGACGCGGCGCTGCGCATGGCCGACGAACTGCCCGAGGAGCCCGTCGCCGCCGACCTGCGCGAGCAGGACATCGAGGAGGCCCGCGAGCTGCTGCGCTGGCTGTCCGCCGATCACTTCACCTTCCTCGGCTACCGCGAGTACCAGCTGCGTGAGGACGACTCGCTGGCCGCCGTGCCCGGCACCGGCCTCGGCATCCTGCGCTCCGACCCGCACCACGCCGGGGACGACAGCCACCCGGTGAGCCCCTCCTTCGAGCGGCTGCCCGCCGACGCGCGCGCCAAGGCCCGCGAGCACAAGCTCCTCGTCCTGACCAAGGCGAACAGCCGGGCCACCGTGCACCGGCCCTCGTACCTGGACTACATCGGCGTCAAGAAGTTCGACGCGGACGGCAACGTCGTCGGCGAGCGCCGCTTCCTCGGACTGTTCTCCTCCGCCGCCTACACCGAGTCGGTGCGCCGGGTCCCGGTCATCCGCCGCAAGGTCGAGGAGGTCCTGGAGCGCGCCGGCTTCTCGCCCAACAGCCACGACGGGCGTGACCTGCTGCAGATCCTGGAGACCTACCCGCGCGACGAGCTCTTCCAGACGCCGGCCAGCGAGCTGGAGTCCATCGCCACCTCCGTCCTGTATCTGCAGGAGCGCCGGCGGCTGCGCCTCTACCTGCGGCAGGACGAGTACGGGCGCTACTACTCCGCCCTCGTCTACCTCCCGCGCGACCGCTACACCACCGGTGTGCGCCTGAGGATCATCGACATCCTGAAGGAGGAACTCGGCGGCACCAGCGTCGACTTCACGGCGTGGAACACCGAGTCGATCCTGTCCCGGCTGCACTTCGTGGTGCGCGTCCCGCAGGGCACCGAGCTGCCGCAGCTGTCGGACGCCGACAAGGAGCGCATCGAGGCCCGCCTGGTGGAGGCCGCCCGCTCCTGGGCCGACGGCTTCGCCGAGGCGCTGAACGCCGAATGCGGCGAGGAGCGCGCCGCCGAACTGCTGCGCCGCTACAACAACGCCTTCCCCGAGGGCTACAAGGCCGACCACACCCCGCGTGCCGCGGTCGCGGACCTGGTCCACCTGGAGCAGCTCAGCGAGGCACAGGCCGACAGCGGGCAGGACTTCTCGCTGAGTCTGTACGAGCCCGTCGGCGCCGCCCCCGAGGAGCGCCGGTTCAAGATCTACCGCAAGGGCGAGGCGGTCTCCCTGTCCGCGGTGCTGCCTGCCCTCAGCCGGCTCGGTGTCGAGGTGACGGACGAGCGGCCGTACGAGCTGCGCTGCACCGACCGCACCACCGCGTGGATCTACGACTTCGGTCTGCGCATGCCCAGGTCGCAGAACGGCGGCGACTACCTCGGCGACGACGCCCGCGAGCGCTTCCAGGACGCCTTCGCCGCCACCTGGACCGGCAAGGCGGAGAACGATGGCTTCAACGCCCTGGTGCTCAGCGCCGGACTGACCTGGCGGCAGGCGATGGTGCTGCGGGCGTACGCCAAGTACCTGCGCCAGGCCGGTTCCACCTTCAGCCAGGACTACATGGAGGACACCCTCCGCAACAACGTCCACACCACCCGGCTTCTCGTCTCGCTGTTCGAGGCGCGGATGTCGCCGGACCGGCAGCGCGCCGGGCACGAGATCGTCGACGCGCTGCTGGAAGAGGTCGACGCGGCCCTCGACCAGGTGGCCTCCCTCGACGAGGACCGGATCCTGCGGTCCTTCCTGACCGTCATCAAGGCGACCCTGCGGACGAACTTCTTCCAGGAGGCGGCGGGCGGCAAGCCGCACGCGTACGTGTCCATGAAGTTCGACCCGCAGGCGATCCCCGATCTGCCGGCGCCGCGCCCGGCGTACGAGATCTGGGTGTACTCGCCGCGTGTCGAGGGCGTGCACCTGCGCTTCGGCAAGGTCGCCCGAGGCGGTCTGCGCTGGTCCGACCGGCGTGAGGACTTCCGCACCGAGATCCTCGGCCTGGTCAAGGCGCAGATGGTGAAGAACACCGTCATCGTGCCGGTCGGCGCCAAGGGCGGTTTCGTCGCCAAGCAGCTGCCGGACCCGGGCGTGGACCGGGACGCGTGGCTGGCCGAGGGCATCGCCAGCTACAAGACGTTCATCTCGGCGCTGCTCGACATCACCGACAACATGGTGGCCGGCGAGGTCGTGCCCCCGGCGGACGTCGTGCGGCACGACGAGGACGACACCTACCTCGTGGTCGCCGCCGACAAGGGCACCGCGACGTTCTCGGACATCGCCAACGGGGTCGCCCAGACGTACAACTTCTGGCTCGGTGACGCCTTCGCCTCCGGTGGCTCGGCCGGTTACGACCACAAGGGCATGGGCATCACCGCCCGCGGCGCCTGGGAGTCCGTCAAGCGGCACTTCCGGGAGCTGGGCGTCGACACGCAGAGCGAGGACTTCACCGTCGTCGGCATCGGCGACATGTCCGGTGACGTGTTCGGCAACGGCATGCTGCTGAGCGAGCACATCCGCCTGGTCGCCGCCTTCGACCACCGGCACATCTTCATCGACCCGAACCCGGTCGCGGAGACCTCGTACGCCGAGCGGCGCCGTATCTTCGAGCTGCCGCGCTCCAGTTGGGCCGACTACAACACCGAGCTCATCTCCGCGGGCGGTGGCGTGTTCCCGCGCACCGCCAAGGCCATCCAGCTCAACTCGCACATCCGCGAGGCCCTCGGCATCGAGGGCAAGGTCTCCAAGATGACCCCGGCCGACCTGATGAAGGCCATCCTCCAGGCCCCGGTGGACCTGCTGTGGAACGGCGGCATCGGTACCTATGTGAAGGCCAGCACGGAGAGCCACGCGGACGTCGGCGACAAGGCCAACGACCCGATCCGGGTCGACGGCGCCGACCTGCGCGTCAAGGTCGTCGGCGAAGGCGGCAACCTGGGGCTGACCCAGCTCGGCCGGATCGAGTTCGCACGGCACGGCGGCAAGATCAACACGGACGCGATCGACAACAGCGCGGGCGTGGACACCTCCGACCACGAGGTGAACATCAAGATCCTGCTCAACGGCCTGGTCGCCGACGGCGACATGACCGTCAAGCAGCGCAACAAGCTGCTCGCCGAGATGACCGACGAGGTCGGCGCGCTGGTCCTGCGCAACAACTACGCGCAGAACACGGCGCTCGCCAACGCCCTGGCCCAGTCCAAGGACATGCTCCACGCCCAGCAGCGGTTCATCCGCCACATGGTGCGCGAGGGACACCTCGACCGGGCGCTGGAGTTCCTGCCGACCGACCGCCAGATCCGCGAGCGCCTCAGCGCCGGCCAGGGCCTCACCGGCCCCGAGACGGCCGTCCTGCTGGCGTACACGAAGATCACGGTCGCCGAGGAGCTGCTGCACACCTCGCTGCCGGACGACCCGTATCTGCGCGGTCTGCTGCACGCGTACTTCCCGACGGCGCTGCGCGAGCAGTTCGCCGACCGCATCGACAGCCACCCGCTGCACCGCGAGATCACCACGACCGTCCTGGTCAACGACACGGTCAACACGGGCGGTACGACCTATCTGCACCGGCTGCGCGAGGAGACCGGCGCCTCCCTCGAGGAGATCGTGCGGGCGCAGACCGCGGCCCGGGCGATCTTCTGCTCGGCACCGGTGTGGGACGCGGTCGAGGGCCTGGACAACCGGGTCGAGGCCGCCGTCCAGACCCGTATCCGGCTGCACTCGCGCCGACTGGTGGAGCGCGGCACGCGCTGGCTGCTCAACAACCGGCCGCAGCCACTGCAGCTCGCCGAGACGGTCGACTTCTTCGCCGAGCGCGTGGAGCAGGTCTGGCAGCAGCTCACCAAGCTGCTGCGCGGCGCGGACCTCGAGTGGTGGCAGCAGATCCACGACGAGCTGACCGGCGCCGGCGTCCCGGACGAGCTCGCCACCCGCGTGGCCGGGTTCTCCTCCGCTTTCCCGGCGCTCGACATCGTCTCGGTGGCCGACCGCATGGGCAAGGAGCCGCTGGACGTCGCCGAGGTGTACTACGACCTCGCCGACCGTCTGCACATCACCCAGCTCATGGACCGCATCATCGAACTGCCGCGTGCCGACCGCTGGCAGTCCATGGCCCGCGCCTCCATCCGTGAGGACCTGTACGCGGCGCACGCGGCGCTCACCGCGGACGTCCTGGCGGTGGGCAACGGCACCTCGACTCCCGAGCAGCGCTTCAAGGCCTGGGAGGAGAAGAACGCGGCGATCCTGGGCCGGGCGCGCACGACGCTGGAGGAGATCCAGGGCTCGGAGACGTTCGACCTCGCCAACCTGTCGGTGGCGATGCGCACCATGCGCACCCTGCTGCGGACGCACTCGTAGCAGTCGGTACGAAAGCGAGGTGCCCCCGAGCCGGCCGGCTCGGGGGCACCTCGCTTCGGTGGCGGTGTTCAGGCGGCCTTCGGCTTGTCCGCGCCGCCGGTGAACTCCTCGTACGCCGCCATGACCTCCTCGGTCGGACCGTCCATGCGCAGTTCGCCGCGCTCCAGCCACAGCACGCGCTCGCAGGTGTCGCGGATGGACTTGTTGTTGTGGCTGACCAGGAACACCGTGCCCGCCTGCTGGCGCAGTTCACGGATGCGTCCCTCGGAGCGCTTCTGGAAGGACCGGTCGCCGGTGGCGAGCGCCTCGTCGATGAGGAGCACGTCGTGGTCCTTGGCGGCGGCGATGGAGAAGCGCAGCCGGGCGCCCATGCCGGAGGAGTACGTCCGCATGGGCAGGGTGATGAAGTCGCCCTTCTCGTTGATGCCGGAGAAGTCGACGATGCCCTCGTAGCGGTCCCTGATCTCCTCGCGGGACATGCCCATGGCGAGGCCGCCGAGGTAGACGTTCTTCTCGCCGGTCAGGTCGCCCATCAGGGCCGCGTTGACGCCGAGCAGGGAGGGCTGGCCGTCGGTGTAGATGTGGCCGTTCTCGACCGGCAGCAGGCCCGCGACCGCCTTCAGCAGGGTCGACTTGCCGGAGCCGTTGGTGCCGATCAGACCGACCGCCTCGCCCTTGTAGGCGACGAAGGACACGTTCTTGACGGCGTGCACCGTGCGGACGCCGGCCGCCTTCTCGGCCTGCCGACGGCGCAGCATGCGGTTGAGGGCGGCGGTCGCGGAGCCGCGCCCGGCGCCGGTGCCGTTGACCCGGTAGACGATGTCGACGCCGTCGGCGATGACGGTGGGGATGCGTTCGCTGGTGTGCTCAGCCACGGCCGTACGTCTCCTCAGCCTTCCAGAAGTAGATGAAGCCGCCGACCCCGGCGAGCAGCGCCCAGCCGGCCGCGAACGCCCACACGTGGGGCGGCAGCTGCTTGGCGTGGAAGCTGTCGATCAGGGCGTAGCGCATCAGGTCGATGTAGACGGCGGCGGGCTGGGTCTGCAGGGCGAGCGTCACTCCGTGGGGCATGTGGTCGCTCTTGGTCAGCTTGTCGATGCTCCACATGACGCCCGACACATACATCCAGGTGCGCAGCACGAACGGCATCAGCTGGGCGATGTCGGGGGTCTTCGCACCCAGTCGCGCCATGATCATGGAGACGCCGGTGTTGAAGGTGAACTGCAGTACCAGGGCGGGGATCGCGAGGAACCAGGAGAAGGCGGGGGGCACGCCGAAGGAGAGCAGGATCACGACGAGCGCGGCCATCGAGAACAGCAGCTGCTGCAGCTGCTGGAGGCAGAAGGAGATCGGCAGCGCGGCCCGCGGGAAGTGCAGCGCCCGGACCAGGCCGAGGTTGCCGGAGATCGCGCGGGTGCCCGCCATGATCGAGCTCTGCGTGAACGTCCAGATGAACACGCCCGTGACCAGGAACGGGATGTAGTCCGGCACGTGCCGCTTGGTGTTGAGCAGGACACCGAAGATGAAGTAGTACACCGCCGCGTTCAGCAGCGGGGTCATGACCTGCCAGACCTGGCCGAGCTTCGCCTGGGCGTACTGGGCGGTGAGCTTGGCCGTGGCGAACGCCGTGATGAAGTGCCGCCGGGCCCACAGCTGCCGCACGTACTCGGGCAGGGAGGGGCGGGCGCCGCTGACCGAGAGGCCGTGGCGGGCGGCGAGGGCCGCGAGGTCGTCGTCGGCCGGGGCCGGCGTCGGGGGCGGTGTGTCGAGGACCTGGCTCACATCCGCTGCTTTCACTCGGGGGAGGGGTGCTGGCGTCGTCCGGGCCCGTCGGCCGGACGGTCCGGTGTCCGGCGTTTCCTTACGTTTCTCTTCACGTTTTCTTACGTCGGGACGGGACCGTATCGTCGCAACGTGAGCGTAGGACACGTCGACGTCGGAACGCAACCGTTTCGTCGTAACGTGCTCGTCGAGCCGGGCCGTCACGACGCAACCGTTTCGTCGTAACGCCCCTATGCTGGTCCGCATGACGACGAACGCCGAGGAGCCCCAGACGCGTCCGCGCCGCCGGACCCCCGCGGGGGCGGCCGTACTGCGGGAGGACGTGACGGAAGCCATCCGTGCGGCCGTCTTCGAGGAGCTCGCGGCCGTCGGCTATGCGCGGATGTCCATCGAGGGGATCGCGCGCCGCGCGGGTGTCGGCAAGACCGCGGTCTACCGCCGCTGGCGCTCCAAGCTGCACCTGGTCCTCGACGTCGTCTCGGCGCTCGCGGTACTGGGCCTGCCGACGCCCGACACCGGCTCCCTGGAGGGTGATCTGCGGCTGCTCTACGAGGTCACCTCGCGCGCCTTGCGGCACCCGGTGGCCTCGCAGATCATCCCGGACCTGCAGGCCGAGGCGGCCCGCAACCCGGAGATCGCCGAGGCCGTGCAGAAGACGCTGCGTGAGGGGCAGGAAAGCGTGGCCCTCAAGATCATCCTGGCGGCGGCGCAGCGCGGTGAGGTCAGTGGCGGGCTGAACGAGGACCTGGCGCTCGACCTGATCTCGGGGCCCCTCTACTGGCGCTCGGTGGTGATCCGCAGCCCGAAGCTGCCGAAGGACTACCTGGCGGGACTGGCGCGGGCCACCGCGGAGGCCCTCAAGGCGCTGTGAGCTGCGGCCCTGACCGCCGGTGTCCGAAAGCGAGCCGCGGCCTGCGGTGACCGGAGTTGAGGCGGAACCGTGAGAGTCGTGATCGCCGAGGACGACGCCCTGCTGCTGACCTCCGCCGGACACGAGGTCGTGGCCGGCACCGGGCCCGAGGTCCTGCCCGCGCTCCTGGAGCACCGTCCCGACGCGGTGCTCTCGCAGTACGTCGAGGAGTCGTACGCCGCGAGCTGGCGGCCGGGGGTACGAGCGGGCTCGGCTATCTGATCGAGGACCGGGTGGGCCGGGTCGACGAGTTCCTCGACGCGCTGGAGCGGGTTGCCGCCGGCGTTACGGCGCTCGACCCCGATGTCGTCGCCGAACTCCTCATCTGCCGCAAGGACTCACCGCTCGACTCGCTCACGCCGCGCGAGCGGGAGGTGCTGGCGCTGATGGCCGAGGGCCGGCGGTCGTGTGTGTGGTGGCTGGTCGCGGTCGCGCGCCCAGCAGTCGATCGGCACAGCCCGTGCCTTCAGGGCGCGCACTCCCGCGCGGTGTTCAGTCCCGCGCCGCCTCCGGGTGGGTTCGTAGCCAGCCTTCCCAGGCTGATGTGATCATGTCCTGGACGTCGTGTTTGGACTTCCAGGCCAGTTCGGTGGTGGCGCGGTCTGCGGAGGCGACTACTCGGGCCGGGTCGCCCGGGCGGCGGGGGGTCGTCGTCGGGGGGCGGTTGTAGCCGGTGATGGCGTTGATGTGGTCGATCATTTCGCGGACCGAGACGCCCTCGCCGCGGCCGATGTTGAGGGTGAGGTGGCGGCCCGGCGAGGACTGGAGCGTGCGGGCGGCTGCCACGTGGGCTTCGGCCAGGTCGACGACGTGGATGTAGTCGCGGACGCAGGTTCCGTCAGGGGTTTCGTAGTCGTCGCCGAAGATGCGCGGGGGTTCGTCGTCCGTGAGCTTCTCGAAGACCATGGGGATCAGGTTGGAGACGCCCGTGTCCGCGAGTTCGGGGGTCGCGGCGCCCGCCACGTTGAAGTAGCGGAGGGAGGCGGTGGAGAGGCCCGTCGCGCGAGCCGTCGCGCTGACCAGCCATTCGCCGACCAGCTTCGTCTCGCCGTACGGCGACATGGGCCGACAGGGGGTCTCCTCCGTCACCAGGGGCTCGTCCGGCATGCCGTACACCGCCGCCGAGGACGAGAACACGAAGGACGGGACGCCGGCGCCGGTCACCCCCTCCAGGAGGACGCGCAGGCCCTCGACGTTCTCCCGGTAGTAGTGCAGCGGCAGGTCCATCGACTCGCCCACCTGCTTCTTCGCCGCCAGGTGGATGACCCCGCTGACGTCGTGGACCGCGAGGGCGCGTGCGACCCGCTCGCCGTCCAGCGTCGATCCCACCACCAGTTGCACGCCCCGCGGCACGCGCTCGGCGACGCCCGTCGAGAGGTCGTCGTAGACCACGGTCCGCTCGCCCGCCTCGATCATCGCCCGGACGACGTGCGCCCCGATGTATCCGGCGCCGCCGGTGATCAGCCAGGTCATGTGCGGCCGTCCCCTTCGTCAGTTGGCCCGTGGTGGTGCGGAGTCGGTGCAGCAGGCGGTGGAGTCCCGCCGGTACGTGCTAGGCGCCGGAGTGCTGTGGGAGGCGGCGGGTGACCGCGTCCGGTCCGGGCGCGGGTGCGGGCGTCACGGACGCCGGGCGGGTGGAGCGCCACAGCCGGACCAGGGAGAGCACGGCGGCCGCGGCGAGCAGCCCGTTGCGGGCGAGCATCAGCGCGCAGCCCGTCCAGGTGCAGGCCATGACCTGGCCGTACAGGGCCGGGTAGGCGACGGCACTGAGCGCGGTCGCGGCCAGCACCAGGGCGGCCACGGGGCGCTGCACGGTGTGCCGCGAGGTCAGGCACACGGCGGCCAGGCCGAGCAGCCAGATCATGTACTGCGGGCTGATCACCCTGCTGGTGACGGTGAAGAGCAGGACGGCGCTCAGCGCGGCGTCGTACGGCGTCGCGGGCGTCCAGCGCCGGGCCCGCAGCCGCCACAGGAGCAGCAGTGCGAAGGCGACCGCTGTGAGCGCGAGGGAGAGGTGCGCGACGGTCCGCACGTGCGGGCCGGTGAACTCCATGGCGCCGTACTGGTAGCGCACCTTCCCCGGCCACCCGGCGTGTGTCGCGAAGGCGAGCGCCGTACCGCCGAGCGACTCGATCTGCACACCCCGCCCGCCCTGCTGGCGCAGGAAGGCGAAGGGGTTGGCGAACAGCGCCGCGAGGACCGCGAGCGACCCCGCCCCGGTGACGGCGGCCCACGCCCACGCCGAACGCGTCGTACGCCCCCTCGGCGTGCCCAGCAGCACCAGCGCCGGCCACACCTTCACCAGGGCGCCGAGCGCCGCGAACACCCCGCACGCGCGCGTGGAGCGCGGCAACGTCAACAGAGAGATGACGGCGAAGGCCGTGACCTGCACGTCGTAGCGGGCGAGCGGGACGTGCAGGAGAAGCGGGAGGCCGCCCACCCACAGCGCCGCCCCGAGGAGCCTGCGGCCGGGGCGGTTGCCCGCGACGGCCAGCGCCAGCGTGATCCCCGCGTCGGCGGCGAGGGTGAGCGCGACGAACGCCTGGAAATAGGTCAGGCCCGGCAGCAGCGCGGGCGACAGCAGCACCGCGCCGGCCCCGGGCGGGTACTGCCACAGCGGGTCGTGGGCGGGAAAGGCGCCGTGCGCGAGGGTGCCGTACCAGTCGTGGTACAGGTGCCACACCTCCCGTGCGACCGAGCCCCCGCCCAGCCGGGGCGCCGCGTCGTGGGCGAGCAGCCACAGCATCAGGGCCCGGGTGGCGAGCCAGGCGGCGGCGAGGGCGAGGAGCCGGCGCTTTCCGGCGGTGGACATCACGGCTTTCGTCACGGCGTTCATCACGGCGGATCGTAAGCCGGGCGTATGGTGTATGCCTGCTAATACACCGTCAATGCTCGGTAAGAGCCTCTTCACGGGAGAAAATCAGCCGTGTGCTGAGCGAGGACGCGGGGCGGGCGAACCGTCGGTGGGTGCGTGCGGAGATCGTGGCCGTGGCGGTTCCCGCCGTCGTCATACTCGCGATCGGCCTGTGGGGACTCGACCGCGGCGGCATGTGGGGCGACGAGAGCGTCACCTTCCTGGTCGGGCGGCGCACGGTGCCGCAGATCTGGCAGCTGCTGCACGGTCTGGACGCCGTGCACGGCCTCTACTACCTGTTCATGCACGTCGTCCTCGCCGTCCACCCCGGTGAGGTCGTCCTCCGGCTGCCGTCCGTGCTCGGGGCCGCCGCGGCCGCCGGTCTGGTCGCGGCGCTCGGGGTACGGCTGGTCCGTCCGCGGGTCGGGCTGTGGGCCGGGCTGCTGTACGCCATCACCCCGATGACCGGCCACTACGCCCAGGAAGGTCGCTCGTACGCACTTGTCGCGGCGGGCGTGGCGGCGGCGACACTGCTGCTGGTGCGCGCGGTGGAGGGGCGCTCGCGGCACGGTTGGCGCTGGTACGGCGGTGTCCTCGCCATGACCTGTGTGCTGCACGAACTGGTCGTCCTGGTGCTGTGCGCGCATGCGCTGACGCTGGCGCTCATGCGGGTGCCGAAGCGGGTGTGGCTGGGCTGGGGGCGGGCGGCGGGACTGGTGGGGGTCCTTCTGCTGCCCTTGGTGTGGGTGTCGCACGAGCAGGCGGGGCAGGTGGGCTGGCTGGTGACACCCGGGTGGGACCAGGCGG
>NZ_JBITLY010000025.1:0-29597 GCF_044465725.1 Streptomyces sp. NPDC049541
GCAGGCTGACCGTTTGTCACCCTGGATAGTTCGGCCTTGCACGCGATTATGCTCACCTTGATGCACTGTGTAGAATCTGGGATCAGACAGCACCATACGGATACCCTAGCCACCGAGACATTCTTTTAAGATTGCGCCCTGCATTCCGCGAAAGGGGACTACCGTCCGCCGGGACATCGAGACCGCGCACAAGGGCAGCAACCGCCTCGAGCTGGATGGCCACGTGGAGGTCGGGAGTTCCGTCCCGGTCAGCGCCTTGTGCACGGTGTTGTGCGGCTGGCGGGCTCGCTCGGCGATGCTCCGTAAGGACATTTTGCCGCCGCCCTTGAGGTGGAGGCCATGGAGCAGATCGATGAGAGTCCGATGGGATCCCGAAAGGCAGATCGGGCTTGCTGAATTGACGGGGTCGTCCCATGGGCGGATCCTCCTCCGAGTGCGGTGGTGACGCCGGTGGTAGCGCCAAGGAACGTACGCGCCACTGGCGCCCCAACCAGCCGGTCAGGTCAACGATGACGCCCGCAACAACGGCTACGACACCGGTGCTCAAGAGTTCGACGAAGCTCACGTGAGGACGATCGCGCCCTGTCGTCGGCCCCTGTACAGCTGTGGACACCCGGGGCCTACCTGGCCGCACCCGCCGACTGCCAGGACTGGACTACTCCGCGACCGTCCACTCGGGCGTCGGTGCCGCCAACTGACACGCTCACTCGCCAAATCAGGTGCTCATTTACCACCCCCTTGCTGCTGGCCATGGCCCTCGGCGACGAGGTGCTGGGGCAACTGGTTGTAGGTGTTGTTGTATTCGAGCTGGTCCGCCCGTCGTGGCAGTGCTGGGCGTGGTGACCCCGAGGGGCAGTCGGCCCGAGCCGGGCTGGCACCCGGTTGGTGGGTCAGGGAGCAGGCGACATTGTGGGCGCATGCGGTGAGGACCGCTGAGTCCGGCAGCGAGTCACCAGGGGTTGTCAGAGCAGCACGTTGCCGGGCCTGGAGACGCCGGGCCAAAACGTATGCGGAACCGTCACAGTGACGGCCTTGCGTACGACTGGAACCGTCAACTCCGTTCCGACATAGGCTCATTGCTGTCGCTCATTGCTGTCTCACGTGACCGACTTGCCGCCGCCGGTGCTGGCGTTGACCAGGATGTGCGGCGATTGCGCATCCAGGTCGACGGAGACGACTCTGCCGCCGGTGCCGATCGCACATTTTGACGGGTTGTCATAGCGGGTGGCTGCCCGGAGCCGGCGGCACAGTCCAGGTGTCGCCGCCGGCGAGGAGGGCGGTGAGGTCGCCCTCGCCCTGCAACTCAACGGCCGTGTCGAGCTGCAGGGCCATCTCGGTGTCGTAGACCGGGCGGTCGACCGAGCGCAGCACGCCGATGGGGGTGTGGTGCAAAGTGGCCGGGTCGGCGAGGCGGGAGAGGGCGAAAGCCGTGGCTGGGGATGCCGCGTGGGCGTCATGGACGAGGATTCGCTCCTCGTTGTCCGGGGTGACGTCGACGATCTGCAGGTCGCCGGTGGCGGGGTCCCGCGCGACACCCTTGGCGCCCTTGTTGTCCGCGAGGGGTCTGCCGAAGCGGATCGGCTGCCCGTGCTCCAGCCGGATCACCGCCTCCTCGGCCTGCTGCTTGTCCTTCAGGGCCTCGAAGGCGCCGTCGTTGAAGATGTTGCAGTTCTGATAGATCTCGATCAGCGCGGTGCCCGGATGGGCGGCGGCCGCACGGAGTACCTCGGTCAGGTGCTTGCGGTCGGAGTCGATGGTGCGGGCGACGAAGGAGGCCTCCGCGCCGATCGCCAGCGACACCGGGTTGAAGGGCGCGTCCAGCGAACCCATCGGCGTCGACTTGGTGATCTTGCCGACCTCCGAGGTCGGCGAGTACTGCCCCTTGGTCAGGCCGTAGATCCGGTTGTTGAACAGCAGGATCTTCAGGTTCACATTGCGGCGCAGCGCGTGGATGAGGTGGTTGCCGCCGATGGACAGGGCATCGCCGTCACCGGTGACCACCCACACGGACAGGTCCCGCCGGCTGGCGGCGAGCCCGGTCGCGATGGCGGGTGCCCGGCCGTGGATCGAGTGCATGCCGTAGGTGTTCATGTAGTACGGGAAGCGGGAGGAGCAGCCGATGCCCGAGACGAAGACGATGTTCTCCCTGGCCAGACCCAGCTCCGGCATGAAGCCCTGGACGGCCGCCAGGATCGCGTAGTCACCGCAGCCGGGGCACCAGCGCACCTCCTGATCGGACTTGAAGTCCTTGACGGTGAGCTTGAGTTCAGTCGGCATGGATGACTTCCTCCAGTACGTCGGCAAGCTGCCCGGCCTTGAACGGCATGCCGTTGACCTGGTTGTAGGAGCGGACGTCCACCAGGAACTTCGCGCGCAGGAGCGTGGCAAGCTGACCGAGGTTCATCTCGGGCACGACCACGCGCTCGTAACGGGCCAGGATCTCGCCGAGGTTGCGCGGGAAGGGGTTGAGATGGCGCAGGTGCGCCTGCGCCACCGACTCGCCGGCTGCGCGCAGCCGGCGAACCGCCGCGGTGATCGGGCCGTACGTCGAGCCCCACCCCAGTACCACCGTGGACGCGCCGTGCGGGTCGTCCACGTCCAGATCGGGGACATCGATGCCGTCGATCTTCGCCTGGCGGGTGCGGACCATGAAATCGTGATTGGCCGGGTCGTAGGAGATGTTGCCCGAGCCGTCCTGCTTCTCGATGCCGCCGATGCGGTGCTCGAGGCCTGGGGTGCCGGGGATGGCCCACGGTCGCGCCAGGGTGTGTTCGTCGCGCTTGTACGGCCAGAACACCTCACTGCCGTCATCCAGAGTGTGATTGGGGTGCTGTGCTAACTGAACGCGCAGGTCGGGGAGTTCACCGGTGTCCGGGATCCGCCACGGCTCGGAGCCGTTGGCCAGGTAACCGTCCGACAGCAGGAACACCGGCGTGCGGTACGTCAGCGCGATCCGCGCCGCCTCCATGGCGGCGTCGAAGCAGTCCGCCGGCGTGCACGGGGCGACGACCGGGACCGGCGCCTCGCCGTTACGCCCGAACATCGCCTGCAGCAGGTCCGCCTGCTCGGTCTTGGTCGGCAGACCCGTCGACGGCCCGCCCCTCTGGATGTCGATCAGCAGCAGCGGCAACTCCACCGACACCGCCAGGCCGATCGTCTCCGACTTCAGCGCCACCCCCGGACCCGACGTCGTCGTCACCCCCAGCGAACCCCCGAACGCCGCGCCCAGCGCCGCACCGACGCCGGCGATCTCGTCCTCCGCCTGGAAGGTCCGCACACCGAAGTTCTTGTGCCGGCTCAGCTCATGCAGGATGTCCGAGGCCGGAGTGATCGGGTACGAGCCCAGGAACAGCGGCAGATCGGCCTGGCGCGAGGCCGCGACCAGGCCGTAGGCGAGAGCCAGGTTCCCGGAGATGTTGCGGTAGGTCCCGGCCGGGAAGGCGGCAGTCGCCGGGGCGATCTCATACGAGACCGCGAAGTCCTCCGTCGTCTCCCCGAAGTTCCAGCCCGCGCGGAACGCGGCGAGGTTCGCCTCGGCGATGGCCGGCTTCTTCGCGAACTTGGACCGCAGGAACTTCTCGGTGCCCTCGGTGGGCCGGTGGTACATCCACGACAGCAGGCCCAGCGCGAACATGTTCTTGCTGCGCTCGGCCTCCTTGCGGGACAGTCCGTGCTCCTTCAGTGCCTCCACCGTCAGGGTCCCCAGCGGTACCGGGTGCACGCTGTAGCCGTCCAGCGAGCCGTCCGCGAGCGGGCTTGTCGGGTATCCGGCCTTGGTCAGTGCACGTTCGGTGAACTCGTCCGTGTTGACGATGATCTCCGCGCCGCGCGGCAGATCGGCGATGTTCGCCTTCAGCGCGGCCGGGTTCATCGCCACCAGCACGTCCGGCGCATCCCCGGGAGTGAGGATGTCGTGGTCGGCGAAGTGCAACTGGAAGGACGACACACCCGGCAGGGTCCCGGCAGGCGCGCGGATCTCGGCCGGGAAGTTCGGCAGGGTCGACAGGTCGTTTCCGAACGACGCGGTCTCCGACGTGAAGCGATCGCCTGTCAGTTGCATGCCGTCGCCGGAGTCCCCCGCGAACCGGATGATCACCCGGTCCAGCCGGCGAACCTCCTTCGCGGGAGGTGCCTCGGCCTCGGCGGATGGGTTGGTCTGGACAAACATCGAGAAGCTCCTGTCGTCCTTGATCTCGCGGATCGCGGTGCCGAAGGACTCCGTGCGTGGTCGTCGCCCCCGTGGGAGAGGGGGCAGCGGCTGCCCCTTTGCCGACCGTGCAGAGGGTGGCCGGGGGCGGGTCGCCGTCCTGCGCCGTCTGTCCGGCCGTCGGGACAGGGGCTTCGCCACGGCCGAGGCACGGTCGGCGAGTGGTGCCGCGGCCGCCGTTGCGGCGGTGGGCACTCGTAGGCGCCGTCCGTGCCATCGGTGGTCCGCGTCGTGCACACGCCGCGGTGTCCCTGTTCCGGGCGCCCGTACCGGTCGGGGTGCGGGAGCCCGGGTCACTCGCTGGGTCGGGGTGGCGTCAGCCCGCCTGCGTGGCGGCGTCGGTGACGTCCGGCGTCGACGTCGGGGCGGTGGCGGGCGTGGGGGCCGGCCGGGGCTGCTTCTTCAGGCCGAGTCCGATGAACGCGCCGCCGAGCGTCCCTACGGCCGCGACCCACCCCGCCATCCGCAGTCCGCCGACCAGCGCGTGCGGGTCGGGGTTGTGGCCGGCGTGGGCGTTGGCCACCGCGACCAGAGCCGCGAGGCCGAGGGCGCCGCCGATCTGACGGCATGTGGAGGCGAGTGCCGAGGCGACTCCCTGCTGGGCCGGTTCGGCGCCCGAGGACGCCACCGCGACGAAGAGCGACGGGAAGGCGAAGCCGCCGCCGGCGCCCCAGACCGCGATACCCGGAACCAGTGCCCAGTAGGAGCCGTGCGTGGACATGCCGGCGATGATCGCGGCCAGTCCGACGGCGGTGCCGACGGTGCCGAGGAAGAGCGTCGTGCGGACCCCCAGCAGACCCAGTACGCGGGCGTTGAGCTTCATCGCCACGACCATGCAGATCACGGTCGGCGGCAGGAAGGCGATCCCGGCGGCGAACGGGCTGTAGTTCAGCACGGACTGCAGGTAGGTGGTGAGCAGGTAGTACGTACCGCCCAGAGATGCCTGGAAGACGATCAGCGCCAGCATGGGGACGTTCAGGCCCCGCAGGCGGAACAGTTTCAGGGGCACCAGGGGGTCGGCGGAGCGCTTCTCGATCAGCACGAAGACCGCCAGCAGCAGCGTGCCGGCCGTCAGTGCGCCGAGGCCCTCCAGTGAGCCCCAGCCCTTGTCCGGGCCGCTGACCAGGCCGAACACCAGCAGCGTCGAACCGATGGTGGCGACTGCGGCACCGAGGGCGTCGAAGCTGCGGCCGGTGCCGAGCGGGCGGTCGGGCGGCAGGATCCGGGTGGCGGCGAACGCCGCGATCAGCGCGAGGGGGACGTTGACGAAGAAGACCCAGCTCCAGCCGAAGGCACTGGTCAGCACCCCGCCGAACAGTGAGCCTGCCGCCAGGCCCGCGCTGCCGACGGCGCCCCACACGGACGTGGCCCGGTTCCGCTCCGGGCCCGGGGCGAACGTCGTGAAGATGAGCATCAGCGTCGCCGGCGTCAGCAGCGCGCCGCCCACACCCTGGAGCGCGCGGGCGGCCACCAGGAGTCCGGCGTTCTGGGCGAGTCCGCCGGTGAGGGAGGAGAGCGCGTAGATGACGAGTCCGGTCACCAGCATGCGTCGCGGGCCGATCCGGTCGGCCGCGCGGCCTCCGAACAGCAGCAGTCCGCCGAGCGCGACCGCGTAGGCGCTGACGACCCACTGCAGCGACTGCGCGGAGAAGCCGAGCTGGCTGCCGATGTCCGGCAGCGCCACGTAGACGATGTTGTAGTCGATGGTGACGATGAACTGGGTGAACGCCAGCAGGGCGAGTGTGTACCCGGCCCACCGTGGCGATCGGGAGTCTGTGCTGGCCATGGGGTGGCTTCTTCCTTCGGGGTGAGCGGGGCGGTGGCCGCCCGAGGTGGGTTCTGCGCCCGAGAATAATCCCTTCGTGAAGGTATGTAAATCTGGAGCGGGGGCCGGGATCGGCCAACTTCACGTCGGGATCACCAAGTTGAGGCACACCCTCCCGGCCGCGGCACGGGCCGCACAGGGGGCCGGACCCCCTTGTGCAAGTGAGGACGGTCCTCACTTGCACAAGGGCGGAGACCGCCGCGCGACTCCGACGGCACGCGACGGTGCAGGCACCATGGGTGACACCCGCAGGGCCGGTGCGGTCCGGTGCTCGCTCTCGGGTGCCACAGCCCGTAACAGTTACATACCTCTGCGAAGGTATGCGAAGGTGAGCCGGAAGCCACCGGTGGCCCGGTGCGCCGATGACCATCCCGGTGGTCAAGGACCTGCGTATCGCACTGCGCCTGAACGGCGTCCCCCTCTTCCCGGCCGGACGAACCGCCGAGCACTCACCCGGCCCCGCTCGTCGGCCGGCGACCCGCACTCGACACGGATCCCGAGCTTTCGAAGGAGCCTGCATGAAATTCGGAAACGATCTGCGGATCAAGACCGTGACCTCATGGTTTCCACCGGACCGCGAGAACGTCGAGGACGCCGTGGCGACCGGGAAGCTGACCGACTCGGACGCGGAGCGGCTCGGCGTCAGCCACCTGCCGTTCTCGGCCACCCTGTCCGCTCCCGAGATGGCGGCGGAGGCCGGACGCGCCGCACTGAGCAGGGCGGGCTGGAGCCCCTCCGCCATCGGCCTGGTCCTGCACACCTGGATCTACCACCAGGGCCATGACATGTGGTCGCCGCCGCACTACGTGGCCCAAGCGGTGGGCGCCGGCAACGCCACGCCCTACGGCGTCCAACAAGGCTGCAACGCCGGCTCGTTGGCCCTCCAGCTGGCCGGGATGCACCTGGAGGCGGACCCCGGGCTCGGTGCCGTGCTCGTCACGACAGGCGACCGGTTCTGCCCTCCCGGCATGGACCGCTGGACCTCCGACTACGGGCTCGGCTTCGGTGACGCGGGGACCGCGGCCCTGGTGCACCGAGGCGACGCGGAGCCCGACGACTACGCCCTGCTGTCCCTGGCCACCGCGACCGATGCCCAGTTCGAGCTGATGATGCGGCACGGCAACGACTTCAGCCCGGCTCCCATGTGGCACGACGGCTTCATCGACCTGCGCACTCCCAAGAAGTCCTACATGGCGGCGTACGGCAAGGAGAAGTTCGAGACCATCGCCGGCCGCAACATCCGCAAGGTGATCACGGACAGCCTGCACGACGCGGGGCTGGCGCCCGACGACCCGCGGATCAAGTACATCGCGCTGCCCCGGCTCGGGGCGAGCCTGCTGGACTCCATCTACGGCCCGGTGCTCGACGAACTGCTCAAGGCCGAGGCCCTGCGGTTCGGCTCCGCCACCGGCCACCTCGGGTGCGGCGACTTCTTCTCCAATCTCGTCGACATGCGGGACCGGGTGCCGCTCGAGCCGGGTGACGTCGCGCTGGTGATCAGCGGTGGGGCGGCCTGGACCTGGGCCTGCGCCGTCGTCCAGGTACCGGACGGTCCGTCGCACGACCGGGCTTCGGCGAAGGGTGTGTGATGGGCTTCGGATTCCTCGGCCTCGGCGGTCACGTCCCGCCGCTGGTCATAGACAACGCCCAGGTCGCCGAGTGGACGGGCGCGGAGGAGAGCTGGATCGTCGAGCGGACCGGCATCCTGGAGCGCAGGTACCGGGAACCCGGCACCGCCACCTCCGACCTGGCGCTGCACGCCGCTCGCGAGGCGCTGGGCAGCCTGCCGGAGGCGGTGGCCCGGCTCGGTGTGATGGTCGTGGCCACGTCCACGCCGGACCAGCCGCAGCCCTCCACCGGGGCGATCCTCCAGAACAAGCTCGGCCTGTCCGACGTCCCGGCGTTCGACGTCAACGCGGTGTGCTCGGGCTTCCTCTACGCGCTCGCCGTCGCCGACTCGATGCTCTCGGCACGACTGGCCGGTGAGGGCGGCGACCACGCCCTGGTGGTCGGCACCGACATGTACTCCTCGCTGATGAACCGCTCCGACCGGCGCACCGTCAGCCTCTTCGGCGACGGGGCCGGCGCGGTGCTGCTCGGTCCGGTGCCCGACGGGTACGGCGTGCTGGGCTGGCGGCTGGTCGCCCACGGCGAGCACCGCGAACTGGTCGAGGTGCCCGCCGGCGGCACCCGTACGCCGCTGGACGCCCGCAGCCGGGAAGCCGGCGAGCACCTGTTCCGCATGCGGGGCCGCGAGGTGCGCGACTACGCGCTAGGCGTGCTGCCCAAGGTGATCGGCGAGGCGCTCGACTCGGCCGGGGTGCGGCTGGCGGACGTGGACCGCTTCATCCTGCACCAGGCCAACACCCGCCTGGTGGAGGCGTGTACGCGCGAGCTCGGCGTCGACCCCGACCGAGTGCCGCTGACCGCACCGCAGTTCGGCAACACCGCCACCGCCTCCATCCCCCTCACCCTGCGCGCGGAGAACGAACTGCGGCCGTTTCGCCGGGGCGAGCGCCTGGTGCTGGCCGGAGTGGGCGGCGGCATGACCGCGGGGGCCGTGGTCGTCCGCTGGTACTGAGCCCTCCCCCGCGACACCGCTGCCAACCATGCAAGCGCTGCGAAAGGAACACGACATGCCGACCGCGACAGCGGCGGGACTCCGCTGCTACGAACTGTGGGACCCGATGCCCGACGAAGTGCGGGATGGTGCCAGGCGGTTCGCCACCGTCCAGGCTCTCAACGAGCTGGTGGGCGTGCTGCCGTTCGCCGAGTGGCTGGACCGCGCACCCAGCTGCACCCGGCGGCAGATGCTGATGGCCAAGGTCCAGGACGAGGTGGGCCACGGACATGTGGCCGCACGGGTCGCCGAGGACCTGGGCATGCCACGCGAGCGGATCCTGGTGGACTACCTGGAGGGCCGCTCGAAGGTGCACAACATCTTCCACTACTCCTTCGCCTCCTGGGAGGAGTTCGGCCCGGGGCTGCTCCTGATGAACTCGGCGGCGATCTTCCAGTTCCGGTCGCTGATGAAGGGCGTCTACCTGCCCTACGGCCGGGCGCTGCGGAAGATCGAGCGCGAGGAGTCCTTCCACTACCAGCACGCCCTGGACCTGACCCACGAGGTGCTGACGCACGGCGACGCCGACCAGCGCCGCCGCGTGCAGGAGGGGTTCGAGACGTGGCTGCCGCGGGTGCTGGCCTACCTCGGCCCGCCGGACACCGACACCCTGCAGGCCAACCGCATGCACCAGATCGGCCTGAAGCCCGACGGCAACGACGAACTGCGCCAGGCCTGGCTCAGCAAGATCATTCCGGTCTTCGAGAAGCTCGGTGTGCACGTGGATCCCGCACTGGCCCGTCAACTGCCCTCGGGCGAGTGGGAGTTCGCCATGCCCGACTGGGCCGAGGTGAAGAAGGTCATCGCAGGCGGCGGCCCCGCGTCGCAGCGCCGGCTGGACTGGGTGCGCGGTGCCCTGGACCGCAACGCGCGATACCGGCGCGCACTGCGGGGGGTGGCGTGATGCCGCACGTTCCCACCGACACCGACGTCTACGAGGTGTTCGCACAGACCGGCAGCGGATCGCCGCTCAACCACGTCGGCTCCCTCGTCGCGCCGCACCGGGACGCCGCCTGGCACCTGGCCAAGGAGACCTACGGGCGCCGCGACGACCTCTTCCGGCTCTGGGTCGTACGGCGCACCGACCTGATCGTCTCCAGCGCCGGTGACCGCGGCCTGCTCGCCGCCAAGACCCGGATGCCGCACCGCCAGCCCGGCTTCCCCACCACCCGCCGCCGCGACCGCTCCGCCGCCCCGGACACCGCCGCCCCGCCGCAGCAGCCCGCGGGCGCCGCGTCCGACCGCTCCGACGACACGCGCGGGGCCACCGACTCCGCCCCGAGCCGCTTGTGGCTGGCACTTGCCGAGGACCTGTTCGTGCTGGGCAACCGGCTGGGCGAACGCATCGTCGACTACATCGATCTGGAGGAGTCACTGGCGGTCGGCTCGATCGGACAGGAGGCGCTGGCGCACGCCGAGACGATCCTGACGCTGCACGCATTCGACGCGTCCGCCGCCGACGCCCACTTCTTCGAGCGGCCGCAGGAACAGTGGCGGGTGTCCCGTGTCATCGGGCGGCTCGGCGACTGGCCGTCCACCGTGGTGTGCGGGCTGGTGATCGCCGCGGCCGTCAGCGTGCTCGCCGAGGGTCGCGCCGACGACGAGCCCGCGTTCGCCGCCATTCGCGACGAACAGCTGGTCCACCTGGACCACTGGCGGCGATGGGCACGGGCGCTGGCCGCCTGGCCCGAGACGAGTGACGAGTTCACGCGGGCGTTCACCGAGGTGACGCACTGCGCCGGCGACCTGTTCGGCGCCGGCCCGCAGGACGCCGTGACGGACGCGCTCCACGCGCGTCTGGCCGCCCTGGTCGGCGACAGCGGCGTCCCCGGCTCACGCCTGCCGCACCTGCCGGTGCCGCGAGCCGCGGGGACGGGCGGCAGCGTCCTGTCCGACTGCCTCGCACGCGGCCGCCTCGTGCGCGAGCACTACGCCCCGGAGGTGTTCCTGTGAGCGCCCCTGCGGCCGCCGCCACCCCGCCCCCCGACCCGCTCACCGGCGTCGTCGCCGACGTGCGCGATCCGGAGATCGACGTGAACCTGGGCGACCTCGGAGTGGTGCGCTCGGTGTCCCGGACCGACGGCCGGATCGTGGTCCATCTCGCCCCCACCCGGCTCAGCTGCCCCGCCCGCGGCGAGATCGCCCGGCGGGTGCGCTCCGCTCTCACCGACGCCGCGCCCGGGCACGGAATCGAGATCGTGTGGGAGCGCGGCACGTGGCAGCCCGCCGCGGTGACCGCCGCCGGACATGACGCCCTGCGCACCGCCGGCTACCGCGTGGCGGGCACCACGCCCCGATGCCCCTACTGCGCCGGCGACGACGTCGTACGGGCAGGCCGCTTCGGCGGCGCGGTCTGCAAGGTGCCCTACGACTGCCGCGGCTGCGGATCGCCCTTCGATGTGATCGGTACGGCCGGCTGCTGCGCCGTGCTCCCGGTCCCCGACGTCAGGCAAGGAGGATCATGATGAGGCTCGCCGGAAAGACAGCCGTGATCACCGGGGGCTCCCGGGGACTGGGCCGCGCGATCGCCGAGCGCTACCTGCTCGAGGGCGCGCAGGTGGTGTGCGCCGCACGCAACCCGTACGACATCAAGGAGGTCCTCGACCTCTCCCCCGGCCGCGGCGCCTACGTCCCGGTCGACGTCACCAGTCCCGACTCGGTCGCCGCACTGATGGCCGAGACCGCCGAGCGCTTCGGCGGCGTGGACATCCTGGTCGCCAACGCCGGTGTGAGCCGGGACGGGCGGGTGGACCGGCTGCCGGTCACCGACTGGCAGGACATGGTGGCCACCAACCTGACCGGGGTGTTCCTGTGCACCCAGGCGGCGATTCCCTACCTGGAACGCAGCCGGGCCGCCCGCATCGTCAACGTCTCCTCCAGCATGGCCACCCGGGTCGCCGTCGGAGCGGCCGGATACTGCGCCACCAAGGCCGCGGTGGAGATGTTCACCCGCGTCAGCGCCATCGAGCTCGGCCCCCGCGGCATCCTGGTCAACTCCCTGGCCCCGGGCATCCTCGACGAGGGCATGGGCCAGCAGCTCACCGAGAACGACAAGATCTGGGCGCGCTACAAGACCCGGCTGGCGCTCGGCCGGCCCGGCGGCGCCGACGAGGCCGCCGACGCGGCCCTGTTCCTGGCCGGTCCCGAATCGAGCTACGTCAACGGGCACGTCCTCGAAGTGAACGGAGGTCTGCTGTGGTCATGACGAGCGCACCCACGGTGGAACGCCTCTCCGCGTGGCTGGACCTCGACGGAGCGGTGGGCATCCTGCGCCTGGACCGGCCGCCGCTGAACGTGCTCGACCGTGCGGCCCAGTCGGCACTGCGCGCCGCGGCCGAGCAGGCCGCCGGCGACGAGCGGATCCGCGCGGTGGTCCTGTACGGCGGGCCCACGGCCTTCTCGGCCGGCGGCGACATCAAGGAGATGGCCGCGATGACGCACGCCGAGATGGTGCGGCACGCGCCCGTCCTCCAGGGCGCCTTCGACGCGGTGGCCGCCATCCCCAAACCGGTGGTGGCCGCGATCAACGGGCCCGCCCTCGGCGGCGGCTGCGAGCTGGCGCTGACCGCGGACGCCCGCATCTGCGGCACCGAGGCCCGCCTGGGGCTGCCCGAGGTCCTGCTCGGCGTCATCCCCGGAGCCGGCGGCACCCAGCGGCTGCCGCGGCTGATCGGCCCGGCCAAGGCCAAGGAGCTCATCTTCACCGGCCGCCAGGTCGGTGCGCAGGAGGCCCTGGAGCTGGGCCTGGTGGACCAGGTCGTGCCGACCGGCCAGGTGCTGCAGAGCGCGCTGCAATGGGCGCGGCGCTTCGAGAAGGGTCCCGCACTGGCCCTGCACGCCGCCAAGACGGCCGTGGACCAGGGTCTGGCGACCGACCTGGCCTCGGGACTGGCCATCGAACGGTCGGTGTTCGCCGCCCTGTTCGCCACCGAGGACCGGCTGACCGGCATGCGGACCTTCGCCGCCGACGGGCCCGGCCGCGCCACCTTCAACGGGAGGTAGCCGTCATGCGTGAAGCGACCGAAGCGTTCCGGCGCGCCCGCGACCACCTGCTGTCCTCCTACGGGGACCTGCCGCGTGCCCGCGCCTTCCCCCGGCCCGCACTCGGCGAGACGTTCAGCTGGGTCGCGGACTGGTTCGACGTCATCTCCGACGGCAACGACGCCACCGCGCTGCGCGTGGTCGACCTGGACCGGCAGGGCGCGGTCCTCGCCGACACGGCGCTGAGCTTCGCCGAACTGGCCGAACGGTCCCGGCGGGTCGCCGGATGGCTGCGGTCGATCGGCGTGCGGCGCGGTGACCGCGTCCTGCTCATGCTCGGCAACCGCGTGGAGCTGTGGGAGTGCGTGCTGGCCGCGTTCCGGCTGGGCGCCGCGGTCATCCCCGCGGCCGTCCAGCTGACCCCCGACGACCTGGCCGAACGGCTGGAGCGCGGCGCGGTGCGGCACGTCATCGTGCAGTCCGACCTCACCCCCAGGCTCGACGGCCTGCGCGGCGGCTGGACGCGTGTCGCCGTCGGGGAACGGGTGGCGGGCTGGCAGGACTACCAGCGGGCCTACGCTGCCGCACCGCTGCGGGAGGCGGTACGGCCACGGCCCGAGGAGCCGTCGCTCATCTACTTCACCTCGGGCACCACGGCCCGTCCCAAGATGGTCGGGCACACCGGGCTGAGCTATCCGGTCGGTCACCTGTCGACCATGTACTGGCTCGGTCTGCGCCCCGGTGACGTGCACCTGAACATCTCCTCGCCCGGGTGGGCGAAACACGCCTGGAGCTGTCTGTTCGCCCCCTGGAACGCGCAGGCGACGGTCCTGGTCGTCAACCAGCCCCGGTTCGCGGCCCGTCCGCTGCTGGAGATGATGTCGCGCTGCGCGGCGACCTCCTTCTGCGCGCCGCCCACCGTGTGGCGCAGCCTCATCCAGGAGGACCTGACCCGGTGGCCGGTGCGGCTGCGCGAGGCTGTGGCCGCCGGGGAACCGCTCAACGCGGAGGTCGTGCACCGCATCCGCGACGCCTGGGGCGTCACGGTTCGGGACGGCTACGGCCAGACCGAGACGACCGCCCAGATCGGCACCCCGCCGGGGATGCCAGCGGTGGAGGGCGCGTTGGGCTGGGCGCTGCCCGGCTACGACGTGGCCCTGCTCGACGCGCGGACCAACACCCCCGTCCTGGACGGCTCGGCGGAGGGCGAGATCTGCCTGCCGCTGGCCGGCCGGCCCCTGGGCCTGATGAGCGGCTACCTCGGCGATCCCGAGGCGACCGCGCGCGCCCTGCACGGCGGCCTCTACCACACCGGCGACTTCGCCACCCGCGACGCCGAGGGCCTCTTCCGCTACCTGGGTCGCGGCGACGACGTCTTCAAGGCGTCCGACTACCGCATCTCCCCCTTCGAACTGGAGAGCGTGCTGCTGCGGCACGCGGCCGTCGCCGACGCCGCGGTGGTGCCCTCACCCGAGCCGCTGCGCCTGGCCGTGCCCAAGGCGTACGTCGCACTCGCCGCCGACTACCGGCCGGAGGCGCGGACCGCGCAGCAGATCCTCGCCCACGCCCGCGAGCATCTCGCCCCCTACAAGCGGATACGCCGGATCGAGTTCGCCGAGCTGCCCAAGACCATCTCCGGCAAGACCCAGCGGGCCGAGCTGCGCCGGCGCGAGGAGCAGCGGCTCACGCGCTCGCCGCAGGAGTGGTGGGAGGAGGACTTCCCCGCCTGACGCCCCGCCTTCGACCGGGGGTTGCCGCGGCGGTGGCGTGCCCGCCGCACGTCGTGCCCCGGGTGAGCGGACTGCGCGTTTCACCGGCGCAGCCCGCTCGCCCGGCCCTCGGCCCGGCCACCTCACCGGCACCGTCGACCATTGAGCCTCGGAGACGCCATGATTCCCGTCCTCACATCCGAGGGGCAGCGCAGAAGAGCCGTACTGAGCAGCCTCATCGGCAACAGCATCGAGTTCTACGAGTTCCTCGTCTACGGGTCGTTCTCGTCCCTGTACTTCGGCACCCTGTTCTTCCCCTCCTTCGCCCCCACCACCGCGACCCTGCTGTCGCTGTCGACGTTCGCGGTCGCGTTCGTGGGCAGGCCGCTCGGTGCCCTCGTCTTCGGGCACCTCGGGGACCGGCTGGGCCGCAGGACGACGCTGGTCACCACGCTCACCGTGATGGGCGGCGCGACGGTCCTGATCGGCCTGCTGCCCACCTACCGGACGATCGGAGTCGCCGCCCCGATCCTGCTGACCGTCCTGCGGTTCGTCCAGGGATGCTCGCTCGGCGGGGAGTCCAGCGGCGGCTTCCTGATGGCGCTGGAGAACGCCCGGCCGAACCGGCGGGGCCTGCTCACCGCGATCGTCGGCACCGGCAACGCCTGGGGGCTGCTGCTGGCCAACGCCGTCCTGCTGCTCGTCACCCTCCTGCCGGACCGTCAGGTGCTGGCGTGGGGGTGGCGGCTGCCGTTCCTGTTCAGCGCGGTGCTCGTGGCCTTCGCGCTGCGCGTGCGGCTGCGGCTCGCGGAGACCCCCGAGTTCGAGCAGGTCAAGTCCGAGGGCGCCGTCAGATCCGTACCGGCGCTCGAGATCGTGGGGCGGCACGGCCTGCTCACCCTGTGCGCGTCGCTGTCGGCGCTGCCGATGTTCCTGGTGTTCTACCTCGGGTCGGTGTTCTCGCTGAAATACGCCGCGACCCTCCACGTGAGCCGCTCGCAGATGCTGACGCTGCTCGCCGGGTCGTGCGTCTTCCTGATCGTCGCCATGCCGTTCTTCGGCCGGCTCGGGGACCGCCGCGGCCGCAAGGCGGTCTTCGTCGGCGGCATCGCCGTCATGACGGTGGGCCCCTTCGCCTGGTTCCCGCTGCTGGAGACCAGGTCCCTGCCGCTGATGGCGCTCGGATTCCTGGCGCTGTTCGCCGGGTTCGCCGCGAACTACGGCGTGCAGGGCGCGTTCTACCCGCAGCTGTTCCCCACGGCGCTGCGCTACTCAGGGATGTCCATCAGCTACAACGTGGGCGGTCTGCTCGGCGGCGCCGTCAGCCCGCTCATCGCCACCTCCCTGCTCGGCACGTACCACAGCTGGACGCCGATCGCCCTGTACATGGCCGCCACCGGCGTCATCGGCCTGGCCGCGTCGCTGTTCCTGCGCGAGCGTGCCGCTGGCCCACCCGCCCAACCTGCCGCTGCCGCACGGCCGGTGGCCGCGCCCGCCGACGTCGCCACCGCCGGCGGCTGAGCGGAAGCCGACGCAACCCGCCCTCCGATCCGAAGTCAGGAAGTCCCCCATGACAGCCCTGTCCGTCACCCGTTGCCCCGTCCTCGACCCCACCGGCCGGGCGATGCACGCGGAAGCCACCTCGCTGCGCGAGGCACCCGCCGTGCTGGTGGAGCTTCCGGGACCCGTCCGCGCCTGGGCGGTCACCCGGCACAGCGTCATCCAGGCGCTCACCAACGACCCGCGCGTCTCGCGCGACATACGACAGCACTGGCCCGACCTGGCCCACATGCCCGACGGCTGGCCGCTGGCCGCCCTCGCCCTGCAACAGAGCTTCTTCAACTTCTACGGCGAGGAGCACCGCACGTCCCGGCGCCGCGTCGCCGGGACGTTCTCACCGCGGCAGGTCGAACGTATGCGTCCGCAGGTCCAGGCGACCGCCGACCGGCTGATCGACGCGCTGGCCGCACTGCCCCCGGGGTCCGTCGCCGACATCCGCCAGGCCCTGGCCCTGCCCCTGACCATCACCGTCATCTGCGACCTGTTCGGCGTCCCCGACCACCTGCGCACCAAGATCGGCACCGGGATCGACGCGGTGCTGAACTCCTCCCTCGGCCCGGAGGAGGCACGGGCCGCCAACGACACCCTGTACGAGCGGCTCGGCGAACTGCTGCGCTACAAGCGGGAGCACCCGGCCGCCGACCTGACCAGCGACCTGCTGCTGCCCTCCGACCCCGGCCAGGAGCCGCTGTCGGAGGACGTACTGCTCGGCACGTTGTTCCTCATGATCGGCGCCGGTTACGAGACCACCGTCAACCTCATCACCAGCGCCGTCCACGCCGTGCTCGACCACCCCGGGACCCTCACCCGCATCCACGAGGGGACCATCGAGTGGAAGGACGTCATCGAGGAGACGCTGCGCATCGAGGGCCCGATCATGCACATACCGATGCGCTGCGCCCTGGAGGACATCGACCTGGGCGAAGGCGTCGTCATCCGCAAGGGCGACGCGATCACCGTCGCCTTCGCGGCCGCCGGACGCGACCCGGAACTGCACCCGCAGTGCCCCGAACGCTTCGACCCCACACGGTCAAGCAAGGAACACCTCGCGTTCGGTCACGGACCCCACTTCTGCCTCGGCGCGCACCTGGCCCGCCTCGAGGCGGACGTCGCCCTGAGCACGCTCTTCAGCCGGCTGCCCGAGCTCGCCCTGGCACACCCCGGCCAGCAGCCCCCGCGCGTGGAGTCCTTCATCATCAACGGCCCCCAGCGCCTGGACGTCGTACCGCGACCGGCCTGACGTGCCCGCGCCGCCGGCGCCGCCTGCCGGGAACCCGGGGCGGCGTGTCCGCGGCCTCGTCGGCCCGACGGCCAGGGCCGCTCCCCACACACGGCGCCGACCGGGATCACGTCCCGGCCGGCGCCGTTCGCCGGTCCCGGCCGGTACGGCCACCGGCGGGGCGTGGGCGAGGCCCATCGGCAGCGCCACCGCGCACCGGCGACGACGAGGCGGTGCGGCACACCGCGGTGCGGCACGGCCGGGTGGAGGCGACACGCCGGCGACGCAGCAGCCCCGGACGGCTGTTGCGGTGCCGGCGCGCGGGCAACACGGCGGCGCCCGGCGGGGCTTCCCGCCGGGCGCCGCTGCCCGCGTCGTGCTGGGTGCCGAAGGCGGCTGCGGTTCAGGCCCAGAGCCGGCCGAGCGCCGCCGGTGAGCGGTGGCGCAGCGTGTTGTCGAGCTGGATGCCGCGCGCGACCCGCTCCGCCTGGATCCGGGTGGAGGCGATGAGCAGCGGCATCACAGAACCGCCCTCGGGCAGGCCCGCGTAGTACAGCCCCGGCAGGGTGCCCGCCCCCGCACGGTGCACCGGCATGCCGCTGTCGTCCAGGGCGGCCGGGGGCAGGATGCGGTAGTCGGGCACGAATCCCGTGGCCCAGACGATCGACGTGATGTTCTGGGCGGCCAGGTCCAGCCTGTCCCCGAAGTCCGCGAACAGCGAGTCGTCGAAGGGAGCTACAGGCGTGCGCTCGGGCACGACCAGGCCGTGCCGCGCTATAGCGGTGTCGATCGCCGTGAGGAGCTCGGACTCCGCGCGGGCCGCGGCCCGCGCGATGGCGCGGACGTTGTCCTCCAGGTGCAGGACGTCGCCCTGCGCACCGCGGACGGTGCCGACGAGGGTGACGCCCTTGCGGGCCAGCACACCGAGGTTGAGGTCACGGCCGCCGGCCTTGCCGGTGAGCACCGACACCCCGGGCAGGACCGGAGAGTTGCCGCGCCCGCCGGACGCGGACTCCAAGTTGCCCTCCAGCGGCAGCAGTTGCAGCCAGTCCAGGACCTGGGCGCCCCGGTAGCGGCGCGGCGAGGTCTTGTGGCGGCCGACCGCCAGGTACACCTGCCGGCCGGCGTCGCTCAGGTCCTCGGCGATCTGCTGGCCGCTGTTGCCCGAGCCGACGACGAGCACCGCGCCGGGCGGCAGGGCCCCGGGGGTGCGGTAGTAGCGGGTGTGCAGCTGGGTGATCGACGGGTCGATACGGGCGGTCAGTTCGGGCAGGCGCGGCGCGCAGTAGCCGCCGAGGGCGGCGACGACGTTGCGGGCCTCGACGCTTTGGCCGTTCTCCAGGTGGAGCCGGAAGCGTGCGTCGGGGTGGGTGGGGGCGTCGACGGGCGACTCCACGGACCGCACGGGCGTGTGCTCACGCACGTCGATGCCCGCCTGGGCCACGTAGCGCCGCAGCCGCGAGGCGACCTCGCGGGCGGGCATGTAGCCCTCGGGGTCGTCGCCGTCGTAGGGCATGCCGGGGAAGGTGACGGTCCGGTTGGGCGTGTTGACGCGCAGGCTCTCCCAGCGCTCCTTCGCCCAGGCCTGGCCGATCTCCCCCCTCTCGAAGACCACCGCCCGGTAGCCGAGCCGGGCGAGGGAGCCCGCGACCGAGCACCCTTGCTGGCCCCCTCCGACGACGGCGGTCTCGACGAACTCGGTCATCATGGCTGCGCTCCTGATCCGCTGGGGATGTGGTGTCTGCTCGCGCGGTGGTGCGTCATCGGCCGGTTCGCCCGCCGGTGGCGTCGGCCCAGGGCAGCACGACCGTCTTGCCGGTGGCCTGGTCGGCCTCCATGCGGCGGTGGGCGGTCACGATGTCGTCCAGTGCGAAGACGCGGTCGAGGTGGGGGCGGTAGACGCCCGCCTGGACCGCGTCGACGATCCGCTGCAGCAGACCCTGGCCGCTGCTGCCCTTGAGGGTGTCGCTGTGGAAGGCGGTGAGCCTGGTCCCGGTCGGGATCATGGCGATCGGTTCGAAGTCGGGGATCAGCCAGCCGCTGAGCGAACCCGCCACGCATACCGTCCCGCCGCGGCGCACCAGCCGCAGCGAGTCCGGCACGGTGTGGGTCCCCACCAGGTCCAGGACGTGATCCGGTCCGTCGGGCCACAGCGCGTGCACGGCGTCGGCCGGCGGCCGGCCCTCGTCCAGGAGGACGTGGTCGACGCCGGCCGCCTTCAGTGCGTCGGTCTTGCCCCTGTTGCGGGTGCTTGCCGCGGTCTCGATGCCGTGGGCGGCGGCGATCTGTGCTGCGGCCAGCCCCACCGAGGAGGTCCCGCCGCGGATCAGCAGCCGTCCCCCGCCGGGCAGGATGCCCAGGGCGTCCAGGGCGCCGTGCGCGGTCAGGTAGGTCTCGGGCAGCGCGGCCAGGACCTCCCACGGCAGGGTGGTGGTCACCGGCATCAGCAGGGCGTTCGGCAGCAGCGCGTACTGCGCGTAGCCGCCGTCGAATTGGCGGCCCATCTCCCCCATCACCGCCGCGACCGTGGTCCCGACGGGCAGCCGGGGATCGGTGGAGTCGGCCACGGTACCCACGCACTCGATGCCGAGCACGCGGGGGAAGGAGACGCTCGGGGAATGCCCCTGACGGGTCCTCAGTTCGGAACGGTTCAGGCCCGCACCCTCCACGCGTACGAGGCTCCAGCCCTCGCGGACCTCGGGCACGGGCAGGTCGCGGAGATGCAGGACCTCGGGACCGCCCGCCTCCACGCAGACCGCCGCGCGCATCGTCGTACTCACAGGCAACCACCTCTGCGGATGTCCGGATCCCGGTCAGGCTTCGTCGACGACGTCGAGGGAGGGGGCCCAGCGGGGGATCGCCTCGCGGCCGGAGGGCAGGCGCAGGCTGCGGCTGAAGCTGTACTCCTGCAAGGTCTCCAGGGCGTGCTCGCGGCCGTACCCGCTGGCGCCCACGCCTCCGAACGGGGTGCCGGTGAACGCGCGGTTGTAGTGGTTGACGAACACGATGCCGGCCCGCAGCTCGCGGCTGACCCGCAGGGCGCGCTCGGAGTCGCGGGTGAACACGCCGGCGACCAGACCGAACTCGGTGCCATTGGCGATGCGGACGGCCTCCGCCTCGTCACGGAAGGGAATCAGGCACACGACGGGCCCGAAGATCTCCTCCTGCGCGATCCGCATGTCGGGGGTGACGCCGGTGAACAGGGTCGGCGGCACGTAGTAGCCGTCGGCCAGCTCGGGATCGGTGGGCAGGGGTGCCTGCGCGGCGATGGTGGCGCCCTCGCCGACGCCGATGTCCAGGTAGTCCAGCACCCGCTGCCGCTGTGCGGGGCTGACCAGCGGGCCGACGTGGGTGTCCGCGTCGGAGCCGGCGCCGACCTTCAGCCGCCGGACGGCGGAGGCGAGGCGGCGGGCCACCTCGTCGTGCAGGTCGGCGTGGACCAGGACGCGGGAGGAGGCGGTGCACGCCTCGCCCTGGTTGAAGTAGCCGCCCTCGACGGCCCAGCGCAGCGCCGAGTCCACATCCGCGTCGTCGAAGATCATCAGGGCGTTCTTGCCGCCGAGCTCCAGCAAGGTCGGCGTCAGGTTGTCGGCGGCCGTCTTGATCACGGATCGGCCCGTGGTGGGCGCGCCCGTGAAGGAGATCTTGCCGACCAGCTGGTGGCCGGCCAGGTGGGCGCCGACCTCGCCGCCGCCGGGCACGATGTGCACGACGTCGTCCGGCAGCACGGACTGGACCAGCTCGGCGATACGCAGCACGGACAGGGGCGCCTGCTCCGGCGGCTTCATGACCACGGCGTTGCCCGCGGCCAGGGCGGGGGCGAGCTTGCCCGCGGTGTGCAGCGGGGGCCAGTTGAACGGCACGATCGCGCCCACGACACCGAACGGCTCGCGCACCGTGACGTCGAGCATGCTGCCCGCGTCGCGGACCTGGCCGGGCATCGCCTCGCACAGGCCGGCGAACATCTCGAAGATGGTGACCGCGCCCTCCAGGTCGAACTGGCGTGCCTGGGTGAACGGCTTGCCGTTGTCGCTGGACTCCAGGGCGGCGATCTCGTCGGCGTGCTCGCGGATGACCTGGGCGACCTTGTACAGCCAGCGGCCTCGCTCGCGTGGGGTGCGGGCCTTCCACGCGTGGTGGGCCTCGTGGGCGGTCCTGACGGCCTGGTCCACCCGGTCGGCGTCGGCCCCCTGGATGACCGTAAGGGGTCGGCCGGTGGCCGGGTCGTCCACGGTGAAGCGGTCGGCTTCGTTCTCGGACGACCAGCGGGTGCGCAGGACTTGTACGGCTTCGACGGTCGTGGACACGGGTTCCTCCTGGTAGTGCGCCGGGCGGGTCCGGCTGGGGCTGGTGGTGGGGGATCAGGTGCGCGGGGCGAGTCGTTCGCACAGCACCGAGGCGATCCGCTCGGCGACCACGATGGCGGGGACGTTCGTCGCGACGCGGGGCATCGCCGGGAACACCGAGGCGTCCGCGACGGTCAGTCCCTCGACGCCGCGCACGGCGCCGTCGGCGTGGACCACGGCGCCCGGGTCGTCGGGGCGGCCCATGCGCATCGTGGTGCTGCCGTGGTTGTAGTGCGCCGGGGCGCGGCGCACGGCGTCGGCCAGTTCCCGGTCGCCGATGTCCGGGCCCGGTATCCGCTCGTCGGCCAGCAGGTCGGCCAGCGGGCGGGTGCGGGCCAGGCGGCGGGCCAGACGTACCCCGTCGGCGACCCGTTCGGCGTCGTCGGCGGCGGTGTACAGGCCGAGGTCGATCGTCGGCGCGTCCCGGGGGTCGCGTGACGCCAGCCGTACGCTCCCGCGGGAGCGGGGCTGGACGCAGGAGACGAAGAAGACCATGTCCCAGCCGGTGGGGTGGTTCTCGGCCCGCGGCACGAACTGTTCGGGCAGGCTGCCTGCCGGTACGGCCGCCGAGGGCAGGATCTGTACGTCGAAGTCGGGCTCGCTCGGCCCGGTGGCCACGCTGAGGACGCTGCCGAACACCGACCGGGCCTCGGCCTCGGGCGGCTTGGCCGCATGGACGTTCCAGTAGGCGGGGTGCTCGGTGAGGTTGCGTCCCACCCCGGGCAGTTCGGCCACCACGTCGATGCCGAGCGCTGTCAGGTCGCCGCGGTCGCCTATGCCCGAACGCAGGGCGATGGCAGGCGAGTTGTAGGCGCCGGCGCTGAGCACGACGTGCCGGGCGGGGATCTCCTCCCCGGTGTCCAGCCGCACGCCATGGGCCCGGGTGCCGCGGAACAGCACCCGGTCGACCAGCGTCTCGCCGCGCACCTGAAGGTTGGGCCGGTCGCGCACGGGGTTGAGGTAGCCGATGGCGGTGCTCAGCCGTATGCCGTCGGCCGCGCTGAGCGGGGTGCGGGCGAATCCCGGCACACCGGGCGCGTTGAAGTCGGCGACCTCCGCGTGCCCGAGGCGCACTCCGGCCCGCTGGGCTGCGACGGCGTGCTGCCCCAGGTCCTGCGGGGCGGGCAGCGTCATGCGGTAGGGGCCGCCCAGGCCGTGGTACTTCTCCTCGCCGTACGGGTAGTGCTCCATCCGCCGGTAGAGGGGGAGCATCTGCGGGTAGCCCCAGGCGGGGCCGGCCGCGGCGGCCCACGCGTCGTGGTCGGCGGGGCGGGCCCGCATGGCGACGCAGACGTTGACGGCCGAGCTGCCGCCGATGACGCGGCCCCGCGGAACGGGCACCTCGTTGCCGAAGGCGTCCGGGACGGAGCGGTAGCCCCAGTCGTAGCTGTACGGGGCGTAGGTCGCGTCCTTGATGTCCGACGGTGTGTCGTCGGTGGTGGCGAAGTCGGGGCCCGCCTCCAGGAGGAGGACCGAGCGCCGCGGGTCGGCACTGAGCCGGTTGGCGAGGACGCAGCCGGCGGATCCGCCGCCGATCACGATCACGTCGTAGGTCATGGCGGTCGCCTACACGGTCCCGGGCCGGCCGGCGACGCTTCGCGGGCCGAGCGCTGATGCGGTCATGGTGCCGCCTCTCGCAGGGGTGGGACGTTCCAGTGGAGGTGCAGTTCCTCGAAGCCCCGCGCGATGACGAGGCGTTCGCGGGTTCGGGAGCCGGCGGGGCCCAGGCGCAGCCCGGGGAGCCGGTCGAAGAGCAGCGGGATGGCGACGCGCAGCTGCAGTCGTGCCAGGGAGGCGCCGAGGCAGGCGTGGACGCCGCGGCCGAAGGCCATCTGGTGTCGGCGGGGCCTGCCGGTGAGAGCGAACTCGTCCGGGTTGTCGAAGACGCACCCGTCCCGGTTGGCGGAGCCCCAGTGGACCATCACGCGGTCGCCCGGCACGAGGTGCCTGCCGCCGAGTTCCGTCTCGCGTGTCACGGTGCGGAACAGGCCCTGCACCGGGGACTCGAAGCGCAGGATCTCCTCGACCATCGCCTCGGCGGACGCCTCGCCCGCGCGCAGGGCGGCGAGCTGGCCGGGGTTCTCCAGCAGGGTGACCAGGCCGTTGCCGATGGCGCGGGTGACCGTGACGTGCCCGGCGATGATCAGGTTCATCACGATGCGCATCAGTTCCACGTCGTCGAGCCCGTGCTCGACGCCGTACTGCGCCAGCGAGGAGACGAGCGAGTCCTCGCCGGCCCGGTCGGTGTCGTCCAGCAGTCCCATCACGTAGTGCTGCATGGTGACGACGTCGCGGGCCCACTCGACCCGTTCGGCCGGCTCGCCGGTGCCGACGGACAGCTTCAGCCAATTGGAGCTCCACTGCCGCAACAGCGGCACGTCATGGGACGGCACGCCCAGGATCCGTGCCATGACGATCAGCGGCAGGGGCCAGGCGTAGCCCTCGATGATGTCGGCCCGGCCGTTTGCGGCGAACCGGCCGATCAGCTCCTCGGCGGTGTCCAGGACGAAGGGTTCCAGCGCCGCCACGCGCCGCGGTGTGAAGACGCGGTTGACGGCCACACGCAGCCGGGTGTGCTCCTCGCCGTCGCTCTCGGTCAGGTTCGGTGTCAGCGCCCAGCCTTCGGCAAGGACCTGCTTGACCTCGTCGGACTCGGGTCCCGCGGTGATCCGCACCGCGCTCTCGGAGGAGAAGGTCTCGGGGTCGTGGACGACGCGCGCCACGTCCTCGTGGCGGGTGAGGATCCAGATGTCCCGGCCGGGGTCGTGGAGCACCGGGCACTGCGCGCGCATCTGCGCGTAGACGGGGTAGGGGTCGGCCAGTTGCTCGTCGGAGGTGGGGTCGAAGGTCGGCGTGGCGGTCATCGAAGGCCCTCCGGCCCGGGCCTGGCGGCCGGGCCGCCCGGACGGCCGGGGTCGAGTGGGATGACGGACATCGGTGTTCTCCCTCGAGGTGTGGGGGCCGGGTCACTCGGCGGCGGCCAGGGCGGGCATCGCCACGTCGAGCTGCCCCGGCCCGGCGGCCAGTGGCCAGAGGGCGCGGCCGTGGTCCGGGTCCGCCGGGTGGACCAGGGGCGTTGCCGGTTCGGACAGGAAGGTGTCGTGGACGATCTGGGTGGCCGCGGCCAGGTCGCTGCGACCGGTCAGCACGCTGAGCCGGTTGGAGGTGACGTGGAGGTCGGTGCGTGCGGCGCCGACCGAGCGCAGGGCTTCCAGCAGTCGCAGCGGTGCGTACGGCTGCCGGCCGATGCCCAGGCCGACGACGGACAGCCGGGCCAGGTTCGACGTCCAGTGCGCCTCGTCGAGGCGGATGCCCCGGTCGGTGTCGGCGAGCAGTTCCCGCATCTCCTCCACGCTGTCCTCGGGCAGCGTGAGCGCGATGTCGCCGGCGTCCTCGGTGCCGAGGTTGCCGTAGCGGCGCAGCTCGACCTCGGTCTCGCGCTCGACCAGTTCGCCGAGCAGGCGCAGGACGTGGTCGGAGGTGATCCGCCGCAGCACGCAGCGGACCAGGCCGGAGCGCCCGGCGACCCCGGCGATCGGGCGGAGGCGGCCCGCGGGCGTCCAGAACTCCCCGGACGCCGCCCCGGCCGCACGGCGGCCGTCGCCCACCCAGGTCTGCGGGCCGGTCGCGGCGCTGTTGGAGCGCACCTTCAGGTCGACGCCGTGGGTGCGCGCGTAGTCGACCGAGTCGGAGGCGAGCACCTTGGCACCACTGACGGCCAGTTCGGCCATCTCCTCGTACAGCAGGGTGCTGTGGCGGCGGGCGCCGGCGACCGTGCGGGGGTCCGCCGTGTAGACGCCGGCGACGTCGGTGACGATCTCGCAGTGGTCCGCGCCGAGCGCGGCGGCCAGGGCGACACCGGTGGTGTCGGAGCCGCCGCGGCCGAGGGTGGTGCGGGCCCCGGTGGCGATCGACTCGCCCTGGAATCCCGCGACGACGGGGACGGCTCCGCGGGCGAGCTCCTCCCGCAGCCTGCGCGGGTCCACTTCCACGATCGTGGCCCGGCCGTGGCGGTGGTCGGTGCGGATGCCCGCCTCGGGACCGCTGAACGAACGGCTCGCGACGCCCTGGTGGCCCAGCGCGAGCGAGACCAGTCCGGCGGACGCGGCCTCGCCCGTGCACAGCAGGGCGTCGAGTTCGCGTGCGTCGGGGCGGGCGGTCACCGCGGAGGCCAGCCGCAGCAGTTCGTCGGTGGCCCCGCCCATGGCGGACACGACCACGACGACCTGGTTGCCGTCCTCGCGCGCCGCCCGGATCTGCCGTGCAGCTTCGATGACCTTGTCAGGTGTGGCGACCGACGTTCCGCCGTATTTCTGAACTATGAGCGCCATCTCACGCACTCTCTTCCTTCAAATCCGTGGGACGTGGAGGACGTGGCCCGAGCGCCGCGGTGACCGCCGTACTCCACAGGCGGTCACGTGACCGGCGCGGCCTTCACTGCTCGTGGAGGAACTCCCGGATCGCGTAGCCGACGTGGCGCTGGTCGGTCATGGTGTGGCCGAGGATGACGTCGCCGGGCCGCAGCTCGGTGAAGTTGTGCACGCTGCCGCCGGGGCCGAGCGCCCGCACGTGCCAGTCGTCCTGACCGACCATGTCCACGAGCTGGCCGCTGCGGGTACGGGCCTCGATCCGCAGCATGGGGCGGGACTCCATCTTGATCCGGCCCACGACCACCGTGCGCACGCTGCCGTCGGTGCTGACGGCCAGGATCTCCGAACCGCAGTGCAGCTCGGACAGGTACTGGGTGCGGTTGCCGGGCGTCAGGGTGTAGGAGGACAGGGCTGCGGCGTTCACCCGGAACGGGCGGGTGGGCATGTACGGCAGCGGGTGGGTCTCGCTGCTGACGAGGACCAGGCCGGTGGAGTACGAGCCGACCAGGATGCCCTCGTTGGGCCGCAGGTGGGAGCAGGTGTCGACGCAGACCCGGTCGCCCAGGCCGAGGTGGGTGAGCTGGACGATCTCCAGCTCCTCCATCTCCAGGGAGGCAGCCTCACCCCGGGTGACCTGCATCAGCTCGGTGGCGTCGCCGACCCGCTTGGGGGCCAGGAGCACCGCGTCCGAGCCGCGCTCCAGCACGCCGAGGGTGGTGGCCGCGTCCTCGACGTCCTCGACGACGGTGACGATGGAGCCCTTGGCCTTGTCTGCCGCGGCCAGCAGGATCTCCAGCGGGATCTTGCTGGGGTCCTGGCGGAACTCGACGAGGGTCAGGTCCGCCTCGTTGGCGATCCGGCAGGCGAGGTCGAGGGTCTGCTCGTCCAGCACCTTGACCAGGACACCGGAGCGCAGGCCGGGACGAAGTCCCTCGAACTTCTCGGCGATGCTGTGGTCGGCGATCAGGATGTCGACCACGTCGACGAGCTGGTCGATCAGGGTGGTGGGTGTCTCCCCCGTGACGACGGCGGCCTTCTGCACGTTCGGCGGGACCTTGCCGGCCAGTTCGGGGTCGTCCAGCACCACGGTCTCGATGCCGATGTGGGTGCTTTCCTCGACGATGGCGGTGGCGAGTTCGGAAGCGGTGCCGCGGAGGTCGATCCAAGCGGATTTCATGTTCGCACCTTTGATTGTGGGTGGCTTGCTGTCGTGGTCGCGCCTGGCTGTCGGTGACGGGTCGTCACGATGTGCGGTGGATGGCCGGCCCGGTAAGGACGGCCGGGTGGGTGCGCCTGTCAGACGGTCGCCTCGGACAGTTCCTGGCGCAGGACGGCCAGGTCCTCGAGCGAGCGGGGTCCGGCGTGCACCCGGCGGGCCACTGAGCGGGCCAGTCCGCCCGGGTCCGCCGCCTGGAAGACGTTGCGTCCGACGGCGACGCCGAGCACGCCGGACTCCATCGTGCTGTCGATGAGGTCGAGGAACTTCCCGGTGTCCTCCAGTACGCCGCCGCCGGCGGTGACGACCGGGAGAGGGCTGGCCGCGACGACCTCCCGCATCGTCAGGGGCGAGCCGGTGTACGGCAGCTTCACGATGTCGGCGCCGAGGTCCGCCGCGACGTTCGCAGCGTGGGCCAGCAGGACCGGGTCCCTCGGGTCGGTGATGCGGGGGCCGCGCGGATAGACCATCGCGAGCAGCGGCAGGCCGTAGCGGGCGCACTGTCCGGCGACCGCGCCGAGGTCGGTGAGCTGGGCGGCCTCGGTGTCCGACCCGAGGTTGATGTGCACGCTGACGCCGTCGGCGCCCAGGGCGACCGCCTCTTCCACGGCGCCCACCAGGATCTTCGCGTCCTTGTCCGGCGCGTGCTGGGTGCTGCCGTTGAGGTGGACGATCAGTGCCATCCGGCCGAGCGCGTCGGCCGGCAGGAACCTCACGCGCCCCTTGTGGACGATGATCCCGTCCACCTCGTTGGCGGCCATTTCCTCGACGAGTTTCGCGAATCCGGCAGCGGAAGCCACCGGGCCGTCTGCCAGCGAGTGGTCGAGCGGGACCAGGAACGTCGTCCCGGAAGTCGAGTGGACAATTCGCTGAACCCGGCGATCCTTTCCGGTCCAGCCGTATGCATCGGTCATTTTATCAACACCCCGTCCCAAGCCCGGATGACCAGCTCAGTTATCCGGTGCGCATTCGACACGCTTTCTGCGGAAGTTTTTCTGCGGTGTTTCCGGTGTTGCCTCAACGACCAAACCAAGGAATTCACCTGTCCGTCAAGCCCCGCATTTTCTCGCTTTTCAGTGTGTGGCGCAGGCTACTTCTGCTCGGGCGGCTGCGCCCGGCGCTGCGACACGCGCGCGGCAAGGCCCTGCCACGCCTGCACGCTCGCCTGCGCGAGTTCCGCGACGAAGTCGAGACAGTGGTCGGGTAGGTCGAGGACGAGCCCCTCCTGCGCCTGCGGGTCGATGGCGGCCACCGCGAGGATGCTCAGCAGCAGGCGGCCGGACTGGTTGAACCGCAGGGACGGATCGGTGCGCAGGGAGCGCAGCAGCGCGGTGGACCGGTCGAGCTTGCCCTGCCCCGAGGGCGCGGCCGGCGCGCGCCCGGTCTCCACCTGGCGCGCGGCCGGGAGACGGCGCCGATCGGGGATCACCGCCCTGGTCTCCCGGTGGAGCTGGTCGCGCACGTCGCGGACGGTGCCCGGGGACACGCCGGCCACCGCGCTCACCGCACGCAGGGAGGCGGCGGGTTCACGCAGGAGCATCTCCTTGGCGCGCGCCCGCCCGGCGGCGGTGCTGACGGGCCGCACGCGGCCGTCCCTGCCGAGCCTGGTCTGGCCGCCGGGCCGCCCGATCGCCTCGCGCAGCGCGGCGATCGTCTTGGGCGAGAGCCCGACGGCCGACGCTATGGCCCGGTTCGACCAGCCTTCCTGCTCGCACAGGATGCGGGTGGCCGCCGCCTTTCGGTCGACCAGCGACAGCGGCAGTCCGTGCCGTACGTTCAGCCGGACCGCCAGGACGAAGGCGCTCGCGTCGTCGCCGTCGAACCAGCGCGCCTGAATGACCTCCTGCCCGCGTAACCGGGCCGCGCGGACCCGGTGCACGCCGTCGACGACCCGGTTGGTGCCGCGCTGCACGACGATGGGCGGCAGATCGGCCTGCGATTCCGCCAGGATTCGTATGTGCTCGCCGTTCTCCCCCGCGGAGCGCGGCGAGTGGGACAGATCGAGGTCCGCAATGGGTATCCATTCCGTTTCCGGGCCGGCGTCCGAACCGGCGTACCCCGCCTCGGCGTCCACGCGATCCGGTGGGTGAACGCGTGCGTCCCGTCGTTGGAGCACTGCTTCGCTGTCTGCCACGGTCGACCACTCCTCAGCCACACCTGCCGCTGCCGGTCAGGGGCCGCAGAGCCTGTGTGCACTCCGACGGACCCAGCACAAGAATACCTTCGCCAAGGTATCTTTTACAGCGCTCCACAGCACCCTCCGCGGGGGGGGGGGGGGGGGGGGGGGGGGGGGGGGGGGGGCCGGGCCCCGCGGGGGGGGGGGGGGGGGGGGGGCCGCGCGCCGCGCCCCCCCCCCCCCGCCCGCGGGGGGGGGGGGGCGCCCGCCGGGGGGGGGGGCCCGGGGCCGCGGGGGCCCCCCCCCCCGGCCCCCCCCCCCCCCCCCCCCCCCCCGGGCACCCCCCCCCGCCCCCCCCCGTTCGCCGGTCCCGGCCGGTACGGCCACCGGCGGGGCGTGGGCGAGGCCCATCGGCAGCGCCACCGCGC
>NZ_JBITLY010000026.1:1751-3126 GCF_044465725.1 Streptomyces sp. NPDC049541
AACTTCCTTCAGTTGCCGGCGCCGGTGAAGCATCACGTAGTGGTGTGTGACGGTGTACTGGTCGTTGTTTGAGAACTGCACAGTGGACGCGAGCATCTGTGGCCAAGTTTTTAAGGGCGCACGGTGGATGCCTTGGCACCAGGAACCGATGAAGGACGTGGGAGGCCACGATAGGCCCCGGGGAGTCGTCAACCAGGCTTTGATCCGGGGGTGTCCGAATGGGGAAACCCGGCAGTCGTCATGGGCTGTCACCCTTGCCTGAACACATAGGGCAAGTGGAGGGAACGCGGGGAAGTGAAACATCTCAGTACCCGCAGGAAGAGAAAACAACCGTGATTCCGGGAGTAGTGGCGAGCGAAACCGGATGAGGCTAAACCTACGACGTGTGAGACCCGGCAGGGGTTGCGTCGTGGGGGTTGTGGGATCTCTCTTCCACGGTCTGCCGGCCGTGGGACGAGTCAGAAACCGTTGATGTAGGCGAAGGACATGCGAAAGGTCCGGCGTAGAGGGTAAGACCCCCGTAGTCGAAACGTCAGCGGCTCGTTTGAGAGACACCCAAGTAGCACGGGGCCCGAGAAATCCCGTGTGAATCTGGCGGGACCACCCGCTAAGCCTAAATATTCCCTGGTGACCGATAGCGGATAGTACCGTGAGGGAATGGTGAAAAGTACCCCGGGAGGGGAGTGAAATAGTACCTGAAACCGTGTGCCTACAAGCCGTGGGAGCGTCGGACGGAGACTTGTCTTCGTCTCGTGACTGCGTGCCTTTTGAAGAATGAGCCTGCGAGTTTGCGGTGTGTTGCGAGGTTAACCCGGGTGGGGTAGCCGTAGCGAAAGCGAGTCCGAACAGGGCGCTGTAGTAGCACGCTCAAGACCCGAAGCGGAGTGATCTAGCCATGGGCAGGTTGAAGCGGAGGTAAGACTTCGTGGAGGACCGAACCCACCAGGGTTGAAAACCTGGGGGATGACCTGTGGTTAGGGGTGAAAGGCCAATCAAACTCCGTGATAGCTGGTTCTCCCCGAAATGCATTTAGGTGCAGCGTCGTGTGTTTCTTGCCGGAGGTAGAGCACTGGATAGGCGATGGGCCCTACCGGGTTACTGACCTTAGCCAAACTCCGAATGCCGGTAAGTGAGAGCGCGGCAGTGAGACTGTGGGGGATAAGCTCCATGGTCGAGAGGGAAACAGCCCAGAGCATCGACTAAGGCCCCTAAGCGTACGCTAAGTGGGAAAGGATGTGGAGTCGCAGAGACAACCAGGAGGTTGGCTTAGAAGCAGCCACCCTTGAAAGAGTGCGTAATAGCTCACTGGTCTAGTGATTCCGCGCCGACAATGTAGCGGGGCTCAAGCGTACCGCCGAAGTCGTGTCATTCATAC
>NZ_JBITLY010000026.1:3220-4425 GCF_044465725.1 Streptomyces sp. NPDC049541
CTGAGCTGGGGGTGGCCGCAGAGACCAGCGAGAAGCGACTGTTTACTAAAAACACAGGTCCGTGCGAAGCCGTAAGGCGATGTATACGGACTGACGCCTGCCCGGTGCTGGAACGTTAAGGGGACCGGTTAGCTCCATTTCGGTGGGGCGAAGCTGAGAACTTAAGCGCCAGTAAACGGCGGTGGTAACTATAACCATCCTAAGGTAGCGAAATTCCTTGTCGGGTAAGTTCCGACCTGCACGAATGGCGTAACGACTTCTCGACTGTCTCAACCATAGGCCCGGTGAAATTGCACTACGAGTAAAGATGCTCGTTTCGCGCAGCAGGACGGAAAGACCCCGGGACCTTTACTACAGTTTGATATTGGTGTTCGGTTCGGCTTGTGTAGGATAGCTGGGAGACTGTGAAGCTCGGACGCCAGTTCGGGTGGAGTCGTCGTTGAAATACCAGTCTGGTCGTGCTGGATGTCTAACCTGGGTCCGTGATCCGGATCAGGGACAGTGTCTGATGGGTAGTTTAACTGGGGCGGTTGCCTCCTAAAGGGTAACGGAGGCGCCCAAAGGTTCCCTCAGCCTGGTTGGCAATCAGGTGTTGAGTGTAAGTGCACAAGGGAGCTTGACTGTGAGACCGACGGGTCGAGCAGGGACGAAAGTCGGGACTAGTGATCCGGCGGTGGCTTGTGGAAGCGCCGTCGCTCAACGGATAAAAGGTACCCCGGGGATAACAGGCTGATCTTCCCCAAGAGTCCATATCGACGGGATGGTTTGGCACCTCGATGTCGGCTCGTCGCATCCTGGGGCTGGAGTCGGTCCCAAGGGTTGGGCTGTTCGCCCATTAAAGCGGTACGCGAGCTGGGTTTAGAACGTCGTGAGACAGTTCGGTCCCTATCCGCTGTGCGCGTAGGAGTCTTGAGAAGGGCTGTCCCTAGTACGAGAGGACCGGGACGGACGAACCTCTGGTGTGCCAGTTGTTCTGCCAAGGGCATGGCTGGTTGGCTACGTTCGGGAGGGATAACCGCTGAAAGCATCTAAGCGGGAAGCCTGCTTCGAGATGAGGACTCCCACCCACTTGATGGGGTAAGGCTCCCAGTAGACGACTGGGTTGATAGGCCGGATCTGGAAGCACCGCAAGGTGTGGAGGTGACCGGTACTAATAGGCCGAGGGCTTGTCCTCAGTTGCTCGCGTCCACTGTGTTAGTTCTGAG
>NZ_JBITLY010000027.1:0-1986 GCF_044465725.1 Streptomyces sp. NPDC049541
TGGAATGCCATGTGGCATTCGTCGCCGCCGCTCTGGAAATCGCCGAAGTAGTCGACGACGTCCTCGGGCCACTGGTTGGCCTCGGCCAGCAGCACGGTGTCCGGATACATCGCGTCGATCTCGCGGCGGACACGCCTGAGGAACGCGTGGGTGGCGGGCAGGTTCTCGCAGTTGGTGCCCTCGGCCGCGTACAGATAGGGCACGGCGTCCAGGCGGAAGCCGTCGATGCCCAGGTCCAGCCAGAAGCGCAGGGCGGCCAGGATCTCCTCCTGCACCGCCGGGTTCTCGTAGTTGAGGTCCGGCTGGTGGGAGAAGAAGCGGTGGAAGAAGTACTGACCGCGGACGGGATCGAAGGTCCAGTTGGAGGCCTCGGTGTCGACGAAGATGATCCGGGCGTCGGCATACTGCTTGTCGTCGTCGGCCCACATGTAATAGTCGCCGTAGGGGCCGTCCGGGTCTTTTCTCGACTCCTGGAACCACGGGTGCTGGTCGCTGGTGTGGTTCATGACGAAGTCGATGATGACGCGCATGCCGCGCTGGTGGGCGGCGTCGACGAACTCGACGAAGTCGGCGAGGTCACCGAATTCGGGCAGGACCGAGGTGTAGTCGGAGACGTCGTAGCCGCCGTCGCGGAGCGGTGACTTGAAGAAGGGCGGCAGCCACAGGCAGTCGACGCCCAGCCACTGCAGATAGTCGAGCTTGGCGGTGATGCCCTTGAGGTCGCCGATGCCGTCGCCGTTGCTGTCCTGGAAGGAACGGACGAGGACCTCGTAGAAGACGGCACGCTTGAACCACTCCGGGTCCCGGTCCTTGGCGGGAGTGTCCTCGAAGGTGTCCGGGACGGGCTGGTTGACGGTCATGTCGCTCTGAATCTCCGATCGGTGGCTACGCGGACGACTGCTGGACGTGGAGCACGTGTGCCGGGGCCCGCCCGGGATCCAGGCGCACATAGTTGGTTCTGCCCCAGTGATAGGTCTCACCCGTCAGTTCGTCGTGCGCGGACATGAATGCGTGCCATTCCAGACCGAGTTGCGGCATGTCCAACGAGACCGTGGCCTCCTGGGTGTGGTGCGGGTCGAGGTTGACGACGACGAGGACCGTGTCCCGGCCCGTGGTCTTGCTGTACGCGATGACCATGTCGTTGTCGGTGTGGTGGAAGCGTAGGTTCCTGAGGCGCTGAAGAGCGGGATGACGTCGCCGGATCGTGTTGAGCCGGGTGATGAGGGGGGTGATGGTGCGGCCTTCGCGTTCGGCCGTCTCCCAGTCGCGGGGGCGCAGCTGGTACTTCTCCGAGTCGAGGTATTCCTCGCTGCCCTCCCTGAGGGGGGTGTTCTCGCACAGTTCGTAGCCGGAGTAGATGCCCCAGGTGGGGGAGAGGGTGGCGGCCAGGACGGCGCGCAGTTCGAAGGCGGGGCGGCCGCCGTGCTGCAGGAAGGCGTGGAGGATGTCGGGGGTGTTGACGAAGAAGTTCGGCCGCATGTAGGCGGCCGCCTCGCCGGACAGTTCGGTGAGGTACTCGGTCAGTTCCTGCTTGCTGTTGCGCCAGGTGTAGTACGTGTAGGACTGCTGGAAGCCGATCTGGGCCAGGGTGTGCATCATGGCCGGGCGGGTGAAGGCCTCGGCCAGGAAGATCACGTCGGGGTCGGCGGCGTTGATCTCCGCGATGACCTTCTCCCAGAAGAGGACCGGTTTGGTGTGGGGGTTGTCGACGCGGAAGATCCGCACGCCCAGGTCCATCCAGAGCCTGAGGACCCGCAGGGTCTCGGTGACCAGGCCGTCCAGGTCGGCGTCGAAGGCGAGGGGGTAGATGTCCTGGTACTTCTTGGGCGGGTTCTCGGCGTAGGCGATGGTGCCGTCGGGGCGGTGGTGGAACCACTCGGGGTGTTTGTGTACCCAGGGGTGGTCGGGGGAGCACTGCAGGGCGAAGTCCAGCGCGATCTCCAGACCGTGGCCGCGTGCCTCCTGCACGAACCAGGCGAAGTCCTC
>NZ_JBITLY010000028.1:0-1399 GCF_044465725.1 Streptomyces sp. NPDC049541
TAGTGCTTCGTTAGGTCTATGCGTTTTCGCTGATCAAGAGCATGTTGGGTGTGTGGACACGCATGAAGTGAACCGATTACGGGCTGCGTTGGGACTGTTTGTGGAGGATGTGTTCGCCTCGGTGCCGCGCAAGGATCAGCGGGCCAAGGGTGAGTGCTATCTGCGGGGGCTGATGCTGGACGGGCGGCGTAAATCGATCCAGCCGATGGCCCAGCGGCTGCCGGACGGGAACATGCAGGCCCTGCAGCAGTTCGTCAACCAGTCGCCGTGGCAGTGGGAGCCGGTGCGGCGGCGGATCGCCGAGCGGCTGGTCGAGGTGGTTAGGCCCGAGGTGTGGGTCATCGACGATGTGTCGTTCCCCAAGTGCGGGCGGGCCTCGGTGGGGGTGGCCCGGCAGTACTGCGGGGCGCTGGGCAAGCGGGCCAACTGCCAGGTCGCGGTCAGCGTGCACGCGGCCACCGATCTTGCTTCCTGCCCGCTGGAGTGGGAGCTGTTCCTGCCCGAGGAATGGGCCCGCGACCTCCCGCGCCGCACGGCAGCGGGTGTGCCCGACGAGGTCGGGCACACGCCCAAGACCCGCCTGGCTCTGGGACTGCTGGAGAAGCTGACAGGCTGGCTGGGTTCGGTGCCGGTGCTCGTGGCCGATGCCGGCTACGGCCGCAGTGTCTCCTTCCGCCTGGCCCTGGAGGACCGCGGCTGGTCCTACGTCATGGCCGTCGAGCCCAAGGAGATCGCCCGCCCGGCCGGCGCCGTTCCGTATCTGCCGCCCTACCAGGGCCTGGGACCGCCCACTTTGCCCCGCTACCGCGATCCGGCCCGCCCCCTGCATCAGCTGGTCGACGCGGACGCCTGCTTCGAGACCGTCAACTGGCGCCAGGGCAGCAAGGGCTCGATGACCTCACGCTTTGCGGTGCTCGAGGTGCGGCCCTCGGGCAAGGAAGCCACCCGCACCGCGCAGGAACAGGCCGGTGGACGCGGCCGGTGGGACGGGGTGCTGCCGCTGCGGACGCTGCTGGTGGAACAGCCCGAGACAGCGGCCGAGCCCACCGGCTACTGGATGAGCAACCTGCCCGCCACCACCCCCATCGCCGATCTGGTGCGCTTCGCGAAGATGCGCTGGCGCATCGAGCACGACTACCGCGAACTCAAACACGGGCTGGGTCTGGACCACTTCGAGGGCCGCACCTGGCGCGGCTGGCACCACCACGTCACCCTGGTCACCGCCGCCCAGGCCTTCCTCACCCTGCGGCGCTACGACCCAAAAGCCCTCACAGCAGCCTGAGCCTCTACCAAGTCCTCGACGCGTTACAGGACCTGCTGCGCTGCTGGGACGGAACCTGCACCACCTGCGGCCGCCCCCTCACCACAAGCAGAACCAGAACCTAACGAAGCACTACTA
>NZ_JBITLY010000029.1:0-1127 GCF_044465725.1 Streptomyces sp. NPDC049541
GTGCGGTAGGTCAGCGCGATCCGCGCCGCCTCCATGGCGGCGTCGAAGCAGTCGGCCGGGGTGCACGGGGCGACGATCGGCACCGGCGCTTCGCCGTTGCGCCCGAACATCGCCTGCAGCAGGTCCGCCTGTTCGGTCTTGGTCGGCAGACCGGTGGACGGCCCGCCGCGCTGGATGTCGACGACGAGGAGCGGGAGTTCGAGGGAGACGGCGAGCCCGATGGTCTCCGACTTGAGCGCCACCCCCGGGCCGGAGGTCGTCGTCACCCCCAGCGAACCCCCGAAGGCCGCGCCCAGCGCCGCCCCGATGCCGGCGATCTCGTCCTCCGCCTGGAAGGTCCGTACGCCGAAGTTCTTGTGCCGGCTCAGCTCGTGCAGGATGTCCGAGGCCGGAGTGATCGGGTACGAGCCCAGGAACAGCGGCAGATCGGCCTGGCGCGAGGCGGCGATCAGGCCGTAGGCGAGAGCCAGGTTCCCGGAGATGTTGCGGTAGGTCCCGGTCGGGAAGGCGGTCGTGGCCGGGGCGATCTCATAGGAGACCGCGAAGTCCTCGGTCGTCTCGCCGAAGTTCCAGCCCGCGCGGAACGCGGCGAGGTTCGCCTCGGCGATGGCCGGCTTCTTGGCGAACTTGGACCGCAGGAACTTCTCGGTGCCCTCGGTGGGCCGGTGGTACATCCAGGACAGCAGGCCCAGCGCGAACATGTTCTTGCTGCGCTCGGCCTCCTTGCGGGAGAGATCGAACTCCTTGAGCGCCTCCACCGTCAGCGTCGTCAGCGGCACCTCGTGCAGGCTGTAGCCGTCGAGCGAGCCGTCCTCCAGCGGGGAGGCGGCGTACCCGACCTTCTGCATCGCCCGTTTGGTGAACTCGTCCGTGTTGACGATGATCTCCGCGCCGCGCGGCAGGTCGGCGATGTTGGCCTTGAGGGCGGCGGGGTTCATCGCGACCAGCACATTGGGCGCGTCGCCCGGCGTGAGGATGTCGTGGTCGGCGAAGTGCAGCTGGAAGGACGACACACCCGGCAGGGTCCCGGCAGGGGCCCGGATCTCGGCGGGGAAGTTCGGAAGAGTGGACAGATCGTTCCCGAAGGACGCGGTCTCCGAGGTGAAACGGTCACCGGTGAGCTGCAT